>NZ_JBEZHR010000011.1:0-226790 GCF_040650655.1 Streptomyces sp. NPDC048636
CGGATGCGGTGCATCGCAAGGCGGAGCCTGACCCGCGTACTGGGCGTACTCGGGTCTGGCGACAACGCCGCGAGGTGCCGTAGCCGGCGTCGCGGCCTGATCCGCGAAAGATCCGAACGACACGGCCTAGCCCCGCACGTCCACCGCGCCCCGCCGCGCCCCGACCGCACGGCGGGGCGTGGTGTGCGTACCGGCATCCGGTTGCGTGAGAACCAGCATTCTCCTACGGTGGGGAGCCAATGGAGAACGTACGTTCTCGCCCCGCTTGGCCCACCCCCGCACCGCGCGTCGAGGAGAGTCCGCCATGCCCGACCAGAGGCCCCCGCTGCCGCCCTTCACCGAGGAGACCGCCCGTCAGAAGGTCCAGCTCGCCGAGGACGCGTGGAACACCAAGGACCCCGCCCGGGTCGCCCTGGCGTACACGGAGGACTCCGAGTGGCGTAACCGCGATGTGTTCCTGCGTGGCCGGAGTGAGATCGTCGAATTCCTGACCGCCAAGTGGGAGCGCGAACTCGGTTACCGGCTGCGCAAGGAGCTGTGGGCCTGGACCGGAAACCGGATCGCCGTCCGCTTCGAGTACGAGTACCACGACACCGAGGGCCGGTGGTTCCGCGCCTACGGCAACGAGAACTGGGAGTTCGACGAGAACGGCCTGATGCGCAAGCGCTACGCCAGCATCAACGACCTGCCCATCACCGCCGCGGAACGCCGCGTCGCGGAGTGACGTCAGGCGGGGCGGACTGCGGCGCTGCCACCGCCTGTCGAGGAGAAGCGATGGAGAAGCAGATGTCCCATGGCACCGTCCCGGCCCGCCCCGTACTGGAGCCCGCCGCCGCGGAGTTCGCCGAAGCCAGTGCCAAGCCGCCGTTCCTCTACCAGATGTCGCCCGCCGAGGGGCGCAGGGCGGTGGACGAGCTCCAGTCCGGTCCGGTGTCCAAACCGGAGGTGGACGAGGAGTGGATCAGCGTCACCGGGATCCCGGAGGGCAACGTCAAGGCCCGGATCCTGCGGCCGCCGGGGGTGGGCGGCACCCTGCCGGTGATCCTCTACATCCATGGCGCGGGCTGGGTGTTCGGCAACGCCCACACCCATGACCGGCTGGCCCGGGAGCTGGCCGTCCGGGTCGGTGCCGCCGTGGTCTTCCCCGAGTACGACCTCTCCCCCGAGGTTCACTACCCGGTGGCCCTGGAGCAGAACTACGCGGTCGGGCAGTGGATCGTGACCCATGGCGAGGGCGCCGGGCTGGACCCCTCGCGGATCGCGGTGGCCGGGGACTCGGTGGGCGGCAACATGTCCATCGCGCTCACCCTGCTGGCCAAGGAGCGCGGTGATCTCTCCCTGGTCCACCAGGTGCTGCTCTACCCGGTCACCGACGCCGCCTTCGACACCGGCTCCTACGAGCAGTTCGCCGACGGCTACTACCTGTCCCGCGAGGCGATGCGGTGGTTCTGGGACCAGTACACGACCGACCCGGACCAGCGCGCCGAGATCACCGCCTCCCCGCTGCGCGCCGACACCTCCCAACTCGCCGGGCTGCCCCCGGCCCTGGTGATCACCGGCGAGGCGGACGTACTGCGGGACGAGGGCGAGGCGTACGCGGCCAAGCTGCGGGAGGCCGGGGTCCCGGTCGCCGCCGTACGGATGCAGGGCATCATCCACGACTTCCTCATGCTCGACGCGCTCCGCGACACCGAGGCCGCGCGCACCGCCCTCACGCTGGCCGTGGACACCCTCCGCGGCGCGCTGCACACCGGGTGATCCGCCGCCGGGGACTCACTTCCCGGCCGCCCGCTTGGCCTGCCGCTTGAGCTCCTGCTTATGGGCGCGGACCTTGTCCAGCGACTCGGGGCCGGTGATGTCGGCCACCGAGCGGTACGAGCCGTCCTCGCCATAGGCACCGGCGGCTTCCTGCCATCCCTCGGGCCCCGCCCCCACCCGCTTGCCCAGGAGCGCCATGAAGATCTGGGCCTTCTGCTTGCCGTAACCGGGCAGGTCGTTCAGGCGTCGGAGCAGCTCTGCGGCGCTGTCCACATCGCGCCACACCGCCTCCGCGTCACCGTCGTAGTGCTCGACCAGGTACTGGCACAGCTGCTGGACGCGCTTGGCCATCGACCCGGGATAGCGGTGCACGGCGGGCTTCTGCGAGAGCAGCTCCACGAACCGCTCGGGGTCGCAGGCGGCGATCTCCCGTGCGTCCAGATCGTCCGCGCCCATGCGCCGCGCGATGGTGTACGGACCGGAGAACGCCCACTCCATGGGGACCTGCTGGTCGAGCAGCATCCCGGTCATCAGGGCCAGCGGGCTGCGCCCGAGGAGGGCGTCGGCCTCGGGCTGCTGGGCGAGGCGAAGGGTCGCGTCCATCCCCGCTGTGTACCCGGCGCCACGGCCCCGAATCCCGGGTCGGCCACATTCCCCCCAAAAGCGCATAAACATGTACCAATATGGCCGAATTGCGAGGACTTAAGGATCATGCGACTGTGGTGGAGACCGCCGTGACATCGGACCACGGAGGCGAGTGACCATGTCAGCAACCGCGACTCGCCGACGGCGCCATGACGACACTCCCGACACCGGCGGTGCCTTCCAGCGTCTGTCCCGACTGCCCCCCGGACCCGAGCGCGACGCCGTGCGCGAGGCCATCATCTGCGCCTGGCTGCCCGTCGCGAAACGGCTGGCGCTGCGCTTCCGCAACAAGGGCGAGAACATGGAGGACCTCACCCAGGTGGCCTCGCTGGCCCTGGTGAAGGCCGTCGACCGCTACGACCCGGACCTCGGGCACGCGTTCCCGTCCTATGCGATCCCGGTCATCACCGGGGAGCTGAAGCGGCACTTCCGCGACTATCTGTGGACGCTGCACATCCCGCGCAACATCCAGGAGGTGCGCTCCCGCACCCGGTCCGCACGCGACGCGCTGGAACAGGAGTTGGGCGGCCGCACCCCCACGGTCACCGAGATCTGTCTGCGTACCGGGATGCCGCAGGAGGATGTGAAGGCCGGGCTCGAGGCCAGCGCCTCCTGCACCCCGCTGTCCCTGAACGCCGCGGTGCAGGGCGCCGAGGAGCGGCTGCTCGCCGAGACGGTGGGCGCGGACGACGCCGCCATCGAACGCGTCGTCAACCGGGAGGCGCTGCGGGTACTGATCTCGCATCTCTCCGAACAGGACCGCTATGTGCTGTACCTGCGGTTCTTCGCCGGGCTCTCGCAGAGCCAGATCGGCGAGATCCTCGGCTTCTCGCAGATGCACATATCCCGCAGGCTCTCCCGGCTCTACAGCGAACTGCGCCAGGGGCTCATGGCCTGCGCCTGACCGGCACCGCGGAGTACCGCCGCCACCTTACGGTCCCGAAAGCCCCGACCGCCCCGACAGCCTCGACGAGAGTCCCGACCCCCCGGCAGGAGGTGCCGATGCGCTCCGAGACCGCCCGTATCGCCGTGGACGACGCCGTGCTGGTGGGAGATCTGGTGGTACCCGAACACCCCGTCGGTGTGGTGGCCTTCGCACACGGCAGCGGCAGCTCCCGGCACAGTCCGCGCAATCGCGCGGTGGCCCAGGTGCTCCAGCGGGCGGACCTCGCGACCCTGCTGTTCGATCTGCTCACCGAGGCCGAGGAGCGGGTGGACGCGATCACCGCCGAACACCGCTTCGACATCCCGCTGCTGGGGCGGCGGCTGGTGGGGTCGGTGGACTGGCTCGCCGGGCATCCGGCCACCAGCGGGCTGCCCGTCGGTCTGTTCGGCGCGAGCACCGGCGCCGCGGCGGCGCTGACGGCCGCGGCGGAGCGGCCGGACCGGGTACGGGCCGTCGTCTCGCGCGGCGGCCGCCCGGATCTCGCGGGCGGGGTGCTGAACCGGGTGAGCGCTCCGGTGCTGCTGGTGGTGGGCGGTGACGACCATGAGGTGCTGCGGCTGAACGAACAGGCCGCCGCCATGCTCGCCGCTCCGCACGAGGTCCATGTGGTGCCCGGTGCGACCCATCTGTTCGAGGAGCCCGGAACCCTGGAGCAGGCGGCCGAGGCGGCGCGTGACTGGTTCACGCGGATGGCCCGCCGTCCGGCCCGCGGCGCCCGGCGCTGACCGGCGTCCGGCGCCGACCGCGGCTCCGCACCACGCTCAGGGGTGGGTGCCCAGCACCTGCCGCAGATCGTAGGAGACCGGCTCCTCCAACTGGGCGTAGGTGCAGTCGTCCGGGTCGCGGTCGGGGCGCCAGCGGCGGAACCGGGCGGTGTGCCGGAAGCGGTCGCCCTGCATATGGTCGTAGGCCACCTCGCAGACCCGCTCGGGGCGCAGCGGCATCCAGGACAGGTCCTTGACCCCGGTCCAGCGGCTGGGCGCGCCCGGCATCCGGGCCTGGGCATGCGCCTCCTCGCGGGCCCAGTCCGCCCAGGGGTGGCCCTCGACCGTGGGCATGAGCAGCGGCTCCAGTTCGGTCATCAGCTCCTGACGGCGGCGCATGGGGAAGGCGGCGCACACCCCGACGTGCTGGAGACGGCCGGTGGCGTCGTGCAGACCGAGCAGCAGCGAGCCGACGACCGGGCCGGACTTGTGGTGGCGCAGTCCGGCGACGACGCAGTCGGCGGTGCGCTCGTGCTTGATCTTGATCATGACGCGTTCGCCCGGCCGGTAGCCGAGGTCGAAGGGTTTGGCGACAACTCCGTCCAGCCCCGCGCCCTCGTACTGCTCGAACCACTGCCGGGCCAGCTGCTGGTCGTCGGTCCAGGGGGCGGTGAAGACCGGATCGCCGGCGTCGCGCAGCGCCTCGGTCAGCGCGTCCCGGCGCTCGCGCAGCGGGGTGTCCATCAGCGAGGCGTCGCCGAGGGCGAGGAGGTCGAAGGCGACGAAGCTCGCCGGAGTGGTGCCGGCCAGCATCCTGACCCGGGAGTCGGCGGGGTGGATGCGCTCCAGCAGGGCGTCGAAGTCCAGCCGTCCCCCGCGCACGATGACGATCTCGCCGTCCAGTACACAGCGCGGCGGCAGCTGGGCGAGCAGTGCCTCGGCCACTTCGGGGAAGTAGCGGGTGAGCGGTTTGCCGGTACGGCTGCCGATCTCCAGCTCGTCGCCGTCACGGAAGACGATGGCCCGGAAGCCGTCCCACTTGGCCTCGTAGCGCATCCCGGCGGGGATGGCGGCCGCGGACTTGGCCAGCATCGGCGCGACGGGGGGCATCACCGGAAGGTCCATGGTGTCCGATTGTGCGTCCGCCGCGGTCCGCGCGCCCGCCGGGAGGTGACCTTGGGCGGCCGGGCCTAGCGTGACGGTATGGGAGAGACGGTGGAGCTCACGGTCGGTGAGCGTACGGTGCGGCTGTCCAACCCCGGGAAGGTGTATTTCCCCGGGCGCGGCTACACCAAGCTGGACCTCGCCCGCTACTACCTCGCGGTCGGCGACGGGGTGCTGCGGGCGCTGCGGAACCGGCCGACGACGATGGAGCGCTACCCGGACGGCGTAGACGGGGAGTCGTTCTTCCAGAAGCGGGCCCCCAAGAACCTTCCCGACTGGATCCCCACCGGCCGGATCTCCTTCCCCAGCGGGCGGCACGCGGACGAGATCTGCCCGACCGAGGTGGCGGCGGTGGTGTGGGCGGCGAACCTCGGCTGTCTGACGTTCCATCCGTGGCCGGTACGGCGCGAGGACACCGACCACCCCGACGAGCTGCGGATCGACCTCGATCCCCAGCCGGGCACCGACTACCGGGACGCGGTGCGCGCGGCGGAACAGCTGCGCGAGGTGCTGGACGGGCTGGGGCTGCGCGGCTGGCCCAAGACCTCGGGCGGACGCGGGCTGCATGTCTTCGTGCCGATCGAGCCGCGCTGGACCTTCGCCCAGGTGCGGCGGTCCGCGATCGCCGTCGCGCGGGAGCTGGAGCGGCGGGCGCCGGACCGGATCACCACCGCCTGGTGGAAGGAGGAGCGCGGCCGCAAGATCTTCGTGGACTACAACCAGACCGCCCGCGACCGCACCATCGCCAGCGCCTATTCGGTGCGCCCCCGGCCGGACGCCCCGGTCTCCGCGCCGCTGCGCTGGGAGGAGGTGCCCGACGCCCGGCCGCAGGACTTCGATCTGGCGACCATGCCGGTGCGCTTCCGCGAACTGGGAGATGTGCACGCCGATATGGACGAGCACGCCTTCCGCCTGGAGAGCGCGCTGGACCTGGCCGACCGGGACGAACGGGAGCACGGGCTGGGCGATCTGCCCTATCCGCCGGAGCATCCCAAGGTGAAGGGCGAGCCCAAGCGGGTGCAGCCGAGCCGGGCCAGGAGCGAGGACTGAACCGCCGAGGCCATGGCCCGATCGTGGTGCTGTGAAAGAATCGCGCCATGCCGGCGTTCACCCACACCGATCGCCACCGGGTCGCGGTGCTGGTCCGGCACGGGCTGCTGCCGTTCGAGCTGGGCATGGTGCACCGGCTGTTCGGCCGGGCGGTGTCCGGAGCGGGCGAGCCGCTGTACGAGGTGGTGACCTGCGCCCTGGCCCCCGGCGAGGTCCGTACCGACTCCGACGTCACGATGAACGTCCGCCATGGGCCCGGCGCGCTGGCCGAGGCCGACACCGTGATCGTCCCGGCCGCCAACGAGAAGGACCCACCGCAGACCGAGGGGCGGCTCGGTGCCGAGCTCGGCGCCGCCTTCGCGCGGATCCGCCCCGGCACCCGGATCGCCTCGATCTGTACCGGCGCCTTCGTGCTGGCGGCCGCCGGACTGCTCGACGGCCGCCGGGCGACCACCCACTGGCAGGCGGCCGGGCACTTCCGCGAGCTGTTCCCCGCCGTCGCGCTGGACCCGGACGTCCTCTACGCCGACGAGGGCCCGGTGCTCACCTCGGCCGGGGACGCCTCCGGTATCGATCTGATCCTCCATATGATCCGGTGCGACCACGGAGCGGCGGTGGCGGGCGAGGTCGCCCGCGGCGCGGTGGTGGCCCCGCACCGGGACGGCGGCCAGGCCCAGTTCATCCGGCGGCCGGTCCCCGAGCGGCACGGCTCGTCCACCGGCACGGCCCGCGCCTGGGCCCTGACCCGGCTGGACCGGCCGGTGAGCCTGCGGGAGCTGGCCGAGCGGGAGTCGATGAGCGTACGGACCTTCTCCCGGCGGTTCCGCGACGAGGTCGGGATGACCCCGGTGCAGTGGCTGACGCGGGCCCGGCTGGAGCGTGCCCGGCAGCTTCTGGAGGAGACCGATCTGCCGGTGGACCGGATCGCGGCGGAGGCGGGGTTCGGCACGGCCGCGTCGCTGCGCCAGCATCTGCACACCGCGCTCGGTGTCTCCCCCAGCGCCTACCGGTCCACGTTCCGCGGCAGCACACCACCCTGACCGCCGACTTCGGGCCACGACGGCGCGCGCAGCCGGGCCAGCAGCAGCGCCACATCGTCGTCGGGGGCACCGTGCAGCGCGGCCAGCACCTGGTCGCAGATCCGCTCCAATGAACCATGGTGCCGGCGCAACAGCTGGACCAGGGTGTGCAGTCCCACGTCCAGCGACTGATGGCGCTTCTCCACCAGGCCGTCGGTGAACAGGGCCAGCAGCGCGCCCTCGGCCAGTTCGCAGTCGACCGCGGCGAACGGCACCCCGCCCACGCCCAATGGCGCTCCGGTCGGGATGTCGATCAGCTCGGCGTCACCGCCGGGGTGCACCAGGACCGGGGGAAGATGGCCCGCGGTGGACAGCTCGCACCGGCCGGTGCGCGGATCGCAGACCGCGTAGAGGCAGGTGGCGATGGACTCGCCAAGGCTGAGGGTGATCTCGTCGAGATGGCGCAGCAGGTCCACCGGGTCCAGGTCGAGCTGGGAGAAGGCCCGGGTGGCGGTGCGGAGTTGGCCCATGATGGCCGCGGCGTGGATGCCCTTGCCCATGACGTCGCCGACCACCAGGCCGACCCGGCCGCCCCGGAGGGGAAGGACGTCGAACCAGTCGCCGCCCGCGGCGCTCACGGCGGGCAGATAGCGTGAGGCGATCTCCAGTCCGTCCTGGTCCCGGGGCTGCTGGGACAGCAGACTGCGCTGGAGGGTGAGCGCGGCGTCGCGCTCCCGCCCGTAGAGCCGGGCGTTGTCGATGCAGAGCGCGGCGCGGATGGCCAGTTCGCAGGCGAGGGTGAGGTCCTGTTCGTCGAACGGCCGGGGGTTGACCGTACGGTGCAGGCTGAGGGTGCCCAGCACACTGCCGCGGGCGATCAGCGGGGCCGCGAGATAGGAGTGCACGCCCTCCTTGTGGAGGACCGCGGCGGCGGCCTCGTCCCGTGCGATACGGCGGACGTCCTGCTCGGTGACGTGCGGTACGAAGATCGGCTGCGCGTCGCGCACACATTTGGTGATCAGGCGGGTGGGGTCGTAGCGGGCGATCTCCCCGACCGGGTCGGCCGCGTGCACCGCCTCGGTGGGATAGCCCGCGGCCACGGCGAGCGCCCGGAAGCGGGCCGAGCCGTCGGTGCGCACCCGGGCCATGGCCTCGCGGTGCACCACGGCGTCCAGCACATCGACGGCCGCCAGGTCGGCGAGCCGGGGCACGGTGACATCGGCCAGCTCCTGGGCGGTCTGCCGCAGGTCCAGGGTGGTGCCGATACGGACCCCGGCGTCGGCGATGACGGCCAGCCGCTCCCGCGCCTCGGCGACCTCACTGGCCGCCCGGTGGCGCTTGGAGACGTCGATGACCGATACGGCGACGCCCAGGATGCGGCCGCTGGGGTCCTCCAGTCGGTAGTAGGACTGCGACCAGGCGTGGTCATGGTCGGGGTCGGCGGGGGTGCGGCCGACGCTCTGCTGGTCCAGCAGCGGTTCGCCGGACTCCAGGACGTGCCGCATCGCGGTCTCCATGGCCACCGCGTCCAGCCCCGGGAGCACCTCGGCGACCCGGCGGCCGCGCACCTCGCCCTCGGTCAGCCCGTTCATCTGCTGGAGGGACGGATTGGCGCGCACCCAGCGCAGCTGGGTGTCGAAGACCGCGGTGCCCACGGGCGACTGTTTGATGAGGAAACCGGAGACGGCGAGATCGGTCTCCAGCCGCCGTACGGTCTTCTCGTCGGCGGCGAGCCCCAGGGCGTAGACATCGCCGTCCATATCGCGCAGGCCCATGGTGCGGAACTCGACCTGGAGGGTACGGCCGTCCTGGTGGCGCACCGGGAAGACGCCCGCCCAGGTGTCGCCCGCCCGTACCCGCGCGAAGAGCTCCACGGCCGAACTGCGGTCGTCGGGGTGGACCAGCAGCCGGTCCGCGCGGCAGCCCAGCGCGTCGGCGGCCCGGTATCCGAACAACTGTTCCGCCTCGGGGCTCCACAGCACGATGAGGCCGTCGCCGTCCAGGACCACGGCGGCGACCTGCAACAGGTCGAGCACCCCTCCCGGGGCGGCGGTCAGGCCGCTCATGCCCGCCTCGCCGCCCTGGTCAAGACGGTCATGCGTCATACCGGCACCTCACCGGCTCGTGTGCGCTTCTTCTGTCATACCTCGCCGGGCGGTCCCCCGCACACCAGTCGGACGCGCCCGCGTCATCAGATGGTGAACGGACGCTGCCGGGCGAAGGCCGGATCGGGCGCCCCGGCCAGGAACAGATGGGGGGTCTGGTCCGGGGGCATCCGCTTCACGATCTCCCGGTGCAGCCCCCGGTAGCTGCCCGCGAAGGCGCCGCCGCGCCAGACCTCCAGCAGGGTGCCGGTGAACAGGCCGTTGACGATGCCGTCGGCGGAGGTCTGGTTGTCCTGGCAGCCGGAGATCTCCAGCACGCTGGCCTCGATCCTGGCGAGGTCCTTGGCGGTACGGGCCTTCTGGATCCGGTCGTACATCTCGCGGTCGCGCCGGTAGACCGTGGACTGCACCGTCTGGGGCATCGCCCTGATCTTGCGGCCGACCTCGTCGGGGTCCTCGGTGTTGAAACGGCGGTCCAGTTCGCGGGGGCTGAGGATCTCCGGCAGTTTGCGGGCCACGGTGCCGCTGTGGCAGCTGTCGGAGAGCATCCAGATCCGCACCCCCCTGGCGAACTTGCCGAACAGCTCGAAGATTTCGTCGTCGACCAGCTGCCGGTCGTACAGCACCCAGGTCTCGTCCAGCCGGTCCCCGGTCTCGTCATGGTTGAGGTCGGGGACCTGGCCGCCGTGGCCCGAGTAGGTGAGGAACAGGACGTCACCGCCGGCCAGCCGGCCGGCCGCGGCCTCCAGGGCGGAGGTGACCGCCTCGGAGGTGGCGGCGGAGGTCATCAGCGGGTGGGTGACGTCGAAGCCCGCGCTGTCGGCGATCCCGGCCATGTCCGCGGCGTCCTGCTCACACGCGTTCAGCTCACCGCTCCAGCCGTCGTAGGCCGCGGGATCGACCTGGTTGAGTCCGATGTGGAGGGAGAGGCCGAGTGCCATGGGGGGCTCCTGGGTGGGTGTCGGGGCGGTCAGGTCAGCAGATCGGACAGTGCGGCGGCGTAGTCCGGGGGCAGATTGGGTTCGGCGGCCAGGCTCGCCAGGAATCCGGGGTCGCCTCCGGCCGTCAGACCGTCCAGGGCCAGAGCGGTGAGGGCGGCCGGACGGGCGTCGAGCGGGGCGATCTCGGGGCCGCTGGGGCCGGGCCGGGCCCGCCGCGCCGCCGCGGGCGGTGCCAGCCGGGGGCGCAGCTCGGTGCCGTTCGGTTCGATCTCGTCCAGGGCCAGCCGCCACCGCGGCCCCTCGTCCGCCCCGGGCGGGGCCCGTCGCGCGGCCCGTTCGGCGTGGCTGGGCAGATCGGTGAGGGCACGGCTGAGCCGCTCGGCGGCCTCGGTGAGGGTGAGACCGCCGACGACCGGATCGGCGGCGCTCTGGTGGAGCCGGACGCTGCGCCGGGCGGGCGCCCCGTCGGGGAGCGGCTCCAGTTCGGCCGGGTCGGGGGTGAGCTTCCGCATCAGGGCGGTGGTGCCGTAGCGGGGGGTGCCGTCGACGGCGACGAGGACGATGTCCCGGTCCCGGGCGTCGATCAGCGCGGTGTACGGATCGCCGTCGTCCCCGGCGACCGTGATCAGATCGGCGCGCGTACCGGGCCGCAGCGAGCCCAGGGTCCGCTCCCAGCGGAGGATGGCGGCGGCGTCGCGGGTGGCCATGGCGACCAGGTCGCGGTCGCTGAACACCCCGCCCGCGGCGGCGGAGGCCAGCCGGGCCGCCTTCAGCTCGCCCAGCAGCCCCTTGCTGCCGGAGACCGACCAGTCCGAGCCGAGCCCGATGAGCATGCCGGTGCGGCGGGCGGCGGCGATGTCCGCGGTGCGGCCGTAGAGCAGCAGATTGGACAGCGGTGACCACACCATGGAGCCGCCGTGCCCGGCGAAAACCGTGAAGTCCTCGGCGGTGAGCGCGGTGCAGTGGATGCCGACGAGGTTGTCGGTGATCGCCCACCGGCCGCGCTCGAACTCCAGGGCCCGGAAGTGGCCGCGCGCCTCGTCGTCGACGCCCTCGGCCAGATGCAGCAGCAGCCGGTGCGGCTGCTGGAGCCGGGTGAGGAACCGGCTGGCGTCGGACGCCTCGACATCGGCGATCCGGGAGGCGGCCTCGGGCAGCGCGGGATCGTCGGTGGCCTCGACATTGCGGACGATGCCGCGGTACATCCGGCGGGAGCCGGTGTTGCTGAACAGCGCGATGCCCTGGCTGGTGGTGGTGCCGTTGACCAGTGCCTTGGCCTCGACGTAGCGCACCACGGCGGGCATCAGCGCGGGGTCCTCGCCGAGCACCGTCATCGGCCCGGTGACCAGGGTGCGGTAGGCCGGATTGACCCGGCCGCCCCAGTCGGAGCGGTTGCCGTAGCGCTCGGGGATCCGCCACAGCGGGAGCACGTCGTAGGGCAGATGGTTGTGCAGCTCGATCAGACCGGGGTAGACGGTGCCGCCGGTGCGGACGACCGGGGTGTCCTCATGGCCCGGGGGCCGGGGCGCCCCGGCGGGCAGCACCGCGTCGACGAGGCCCCGTCCGATGTAGAGCACACCGTCGTCGAGCACGGTGTCATGCGGGTCCATGGTGACGATCCGGCCCCGCAGCGCGAAGCGCGGCTCGTCCTCGGCGTGCTCCGGAGGCGGCATGGCTGGTCCCTTCACCTCGCTACCGGACCGGCGGCCGTCCACGGGCGACTGCCACCCCACTAAGCGATGATGATGTGACTTATCCCGCTATGCCCTGTTCTCCGGCCCCATCCGGAGGAGAGACCGGAAGCCCCCACGGAGGAGTCCGCGGTGCATGACTTCGATCCCGGGTACGCCCATGAGCCCTACGCCACCCTGGTCCGCTCCCACCCCGGCCCCGATGTCTATCCCCCGGCGGACTTCCGGGTGGAGTGGGGGCCGGTCTTCCACCGGGGACGGCTCGACGGAAGCGCCCGGATCCTGGTCATCGGACAGGACCCGGCCGCGCACGAAGCGGTCACCCGGCGGATCCTGGTGGGCACCGCGGGCCGCCGCGTCCAGGGCTTCCTGGCCAAACTGGGCATCGACACCGGCTATGTCATGGTCAATACATTCCTCTACAGCGTGTACGGCCAGGGCGGTGGCACCGCCCACGCCCATGACCCCGCCATCGCCGACTACCGCCACGCCTGGCTGGACGCGCTGATGGAGCACAACCCGGTGGAGGCCGTCATCGCCTTCGGCGGCCTGGCCGACGGCGCGTTCCGCACCTGGCACGCGACCCCGACGGGCCGCCGCTACCGGGGCGCCTACCAGCACATGCTGCATCCCACGTATCCCGAGAGCGCGTCCTCCTCCGGCAGCACTCCCCTGGCCACCGCGATGGCGAAGCTGCTCGCCGACTGGAACACCGCCCTGGAGGCGCTGCACGGCGCGATCGTCCGCCCCGACCACGAACGGCCGCTGGCCCGGTACGGCGGTACCGGCTTCGCCCCGGCCGATCTCGCGGCCATCCCCGAGGGCGATCTGCCCGCCGGACTGCCCCCGTGGATGCGCTCAGCGGAGCCCTGGGCCCGGCGGGAGGGCGCCACCCCCGAGGAGAAGCGGGCCACGCTCGTGGTGGAGATCCCGGAGGGCCTGCGCCCCTTCTGAGCCGCCCCCGGGCCCGGCCCGGTCTTCGTCAGCCGGACGCGGGAGGGCCGGTCAGGGCGCGCACCGGCCACGCGGCAGTGGCGTCATTCGGCGCGCGTCCGGAAACGACCCGTACGACATGATCCAGCGGCGCAACCCACCCACGAGGCCGCCCCCGGCGACCGGTCACCCGCACCCACACCGCGCGGTCGGGCCATGGCCGGGCGTCGGGGTGCGGCACCGGACGGGATCGGTGGCACCCGTCGAACCGGTCCGCGCGGTACGCACTAGCGGAACAGCGCGCCCGCGAGACGCTCGACGGGCGCGTCGCCGGCTTCTTCCAGCGCGGCGCGGAGGGTGTGACTGTCGGTCAGTCCGCCGCCGGGGCGGATCAGCCACACATGGCCCTGCCGTACGCAGCCGGGCCGGGGGCAGCGCAGGGTCCGGCCGGGTCCGGCCGCGGCCACCGAGCGGCGGCGGGCGTACGGCGTACCGGTCAGCCATGCCTTCCACTCGGCCGCGGAGCCCGGCGGTACGAGGAACGACAGCACATGGCTGGCGGTGGCCAGCATCACCGGACCGGTGGCCGCGTCCCGCCGCTGGAGGGCCTGGACCACCGCGGTGCCGATGTCGTCGGCCATCCTGACCAGGTCGAAGAGCGAGCCCACCGGGAGGTCGGCGAGACCGCTGCCGCTGGCCCACTCGAGCCGCACCCGTCCCGGATCCTCACTGGCGGACAGCAGCCAGTCGGCGGCGTCGCCCTCCACGGGCAGCCAGGTCCGCCGCGCCTCCGCCCTCATGACAGGCTCTCGACGGGCTCGACCGGCAGCGTGAACCACACCCGCTTGCCCACACTCCCGGGGTCGGGCGGCTCGGTGCCCCAGTCGCTGGCCAGTCCGTCCACGATGGCCAGCCCCCGGCCGGACTCGGCGGTCGGCGCCGCCTCATGGAACCGGGGGACGACGGGTGAGCCGTCGGCCACCTCGACCCGTAGCTCATGGCCGCGGCCCTCGAGGGAGACGGTGATGGAGACGGTGTCGGCGGGGCCGGAGCTGCCGTGCTCCACGGCGTTGGCGAACAGCTCGTTGGTGGCGAGGACGGCACAGTCCACCAGCGCGTCGAGCCGCCATTCACGCAGATGCCCGGTGACCATACGGCGTACCGCGGAGGCGCGGTCCGCCAACGCGGGGAATTCGGCGCGGAAGAGGCGGCAGGTGTCCACGGAGATCATGGGGCTCCCGCCTCGTCGGCAGGGGACGCCGTGCTGTCCGGGCCCGCCGCTCGACTCGGCGCGGGGGCGGCTCGCGGGCGGTGCGAGCGCGGTGGTCGTGGACGGTGTGGACATGATCCATTCACCTCCCTCATCGGCCGGCGCCGGCCGCTTCGGCGGCCCTGGAAAGGATCGGCTCACGGTGTCGGCCCTCACGGTCCTCTTCGGTCTGTCGGCTCTGATGGCATACGTGCACATGACGTGGTTGACGAACTGGCGAGCGGGTAAGCGCATTCTGGCGACCGACCACGCCGCATCCGTGCTGGTGACGGGTGGGGGACGCGCCCAGCCCGACCCGCCTGGACCGGCTGCCAGAGACGGAGAGGGCCCGGTCGCGGTGAGTGCCGGATACCGGCATGGTTCCTCCTTCGAAGGCAGCGCACAGCGTCGACGGCCGCCGTTCATGTAGACAAACGGTTGGACCGACCGGTGGGCGAGAGGGCATGGGGGTTGTCCGGTTGTACGGGCGTAGTGGTTCGGGCTGTACGGTCCCGACGTGGCACGTATGAGTGGGAACCGGAGCGGGCACTTCCGCCCAGCGGGCCGGTCCGGTATGGAGGGCAAGCGGGTGCTGGTCACCGGCGGCACCCGGGGGCTGGGCGAACAGATCGTACGGCTGCTGGCCGCGGACGGCGCGAGGGTGGCCACCTGTGCGCGGACCGCGGATGACCTGCGGGGACTCGCCGTGTCACTGGCCGCGGGAGGATACGGTCCGCTGTTCACCCGCGCCCTGGACATCACCGAGCCGGACCGGCTGGAGGAGTTCGTCCTCGCTGCGGCGGAACGTTTCAGCGGATTGGACGGCGTGGTGGCCTGCGCGGGCGGCGCACGGGGCCGCGGGCTGGAGGAGGCCGACGCCCGGGACTGGACCCTGACCTGGGAGATGAACGTCGGTCACACCGCGCGGCTGGTGAAGGCCGCGGTACCGCATCTGCGGCGGGCGGGCGGCGGCTCGGTGGTGGTGATCGCCTCCATCTCCGGATGGAAGCCGGGGCCGCAGGCCCAGTACGGAGCCGCCAAGGCGGCCCAGATCCATCTGGCGGGCTCGCTCGCCCGCGAACTGGGGCCGGACGGGATCCGGGTCAACGCGGTCTCACCGGGGTCGATGCTCATCCCCGGGAAGCGCTGGGACCGGATGCGCGCCGAGGACCCCGAGGCGTTCGCCCGGTTCGCGGCGGAGTTCCCGCACGGCGAGCTGGTGGCGCCGCAAGAGGTCGCCCGAGTCGTCGCATTCCTGCTCTCGGATGCCTCGAGCGGTATCTCCGGCGCGCACCTGCCCGTCGACCGCGCCCAGAACGCCCCTACGCCGGGGGGCTACTAGCGGCCACCCGGCGCTCCCCCGAAGGGGCGTTACTGGGCGCCACCGGTCAGGCGGCGGCGCCGAGTACGGTCCGCGACCGCCGCTCGAACTCCCTGACCAGAGGCTCCTTCTGGCGCGGCCGCAGCCGCGCCCGGAAGTCGCGAAGCGCCTGGATCGAGCGCTCGCTGTGCACCCCGCCGAGGGTGTCCAGCGCCTCGTTCGCGGTCCCGATCGCCTCGTCCAGCCGGTTCTGCTGGAGGTAGGCGGTCGCCAGGACGGACCGGCTGATGGCCTGGCGGCGGCGGCGGTCGGCGTTGGCGCGCACCGACTCGGACGCCGCGTGCTCGGCCTCCGCGGAGTTGCCCAGATCGCGGAAGCACAGCGCCGCCTCGGCCGCCAGATAGTGGTGGTCGAGGAAGCGCACCCACGGCGACTCCTGCTCGGCGCCGCGGCTCGCCTCGAGCTGGGCGTCGGCCGCGCGCAGCGACTTGGACGCCTCCCGCGGCTGGTCGAGGGCGGCATGGCCACGGGCGGCCATCGCGTGCAGCCGCATCAGCCCCAGCGGACTGCCCGCGTGCTTCGCGGTGGCCACCCCCACCCGGGCCAGCTCGACCCCCGCCTCGGGCTGGCCCAGATTGGTGGACAGATGCGAGAGCCCGGCGAGGATCTGACCGCCGAGCACCCGGTCACCGCCTTCGGCGCACAACCTCAGCGCCTGTGTCATATAGCGCTGGGCCAGGCCGTATTCGGCGTTGTCATAGCTGCTCCAGCCGGCCATGGCGGCCAGTTTGGCGGCCGCCGTGAACAGCTGGCGCCGTTCGTGCGGGGGCGCGCCGCGCTGCTGGAGCATGGGCACGACCTCGGTCGACAGATAGAGCACGATGCTGGCGCGGACCTGGCCGCCGCCGAAGCGGTTGTCCATCTCGTCGAACATGCTGATGGCCGCGTGGACCTGCTCGACGCGTCCGCCGTCGGCCACTGCGGCCAGACGGGCGGAGTCCTGGTTCTCGACCAGCCACAGCAGCCATTCGCGCTGTGGGGTCACCAGCGCGCCGGCGACGAAGGGCACCGCGCCCAGCAGGCTGCGGCGGGAGATATCGGTGGAGCCGAGTTCGGCGAGCGTGTGCAAGGTCTCTGCTACGTCCTCCCGGTAGGCCAGCGCCCTGGCGACCACCGGGCGCTGTCGGTCGGCGATGAAGCCGAGCTCGGCGGGGCCCACGGGCCTGCCGAGCCGGTGGGAGAGCACGGCGGCGATCAGGTCAGGGGTGCTGCCGCGGGGCTGTCCGCCCTGGAGCCAGCGGGTGACGGACGCCTTGTCGTAGTTCGACTCGCGTCCCTGCTTACGGCCCAGTTCATTGACCCGGTGGGCCAACGAGGCGTAGGAGCAGCCGGATTCCTTGAGGGCGGCGGCCAACGCGCCGTTCGCGGCGGCGCTCTGGCGACCACCCGTGGGCTGGGCGTCGTGCGTCACCGTGACCGTCCCGAGCTCGGGCCACGGCGATCTGCGGGATTCCCGCGGGGCGCCGACCGGACGGCCGGGCACCTCAACGGCGTTTCGGGCAGGGGTGGTTGAGAGCCCTCGCCATGGAGGGTGAGATCGGTCACGTGCTCACTATGGGTGGTGGCACACTCACCCCGCAACCATCGTTCTGATAATTTCAAAACGAAGCGCTCGTGCTGTATATGTCGCCACGCTCGCGTGGCACACTGTGCGGGCATATGACGGCCACTTCGGGAGGCGGGACGTGAGCGAGGCACGGCCGACCGGAGCCGCTCCCACCGTATTGCGCAGAGTGCTGGGCAAGCGCCTGCGTCAACTACGCGAACGGGCCAAGGTGTCGTTCGAGGAGGCCGCCAAGGCCATCGAGGTCACCCCGCTGACGGTGCGCCGGATGGAGAAGGCGGAGGTCGGCCTCAAGATCCCGTACGTCAAGGAACTGCTGCGCAACTACGGTGTCCGGGGTCCGGAGATCGAGGACTTCCTCGCCCTCGCCCGGGAGGCCAACCGGCCCGGCTGGTGGCATCAGTTCCGGGATGTCCTGCCCGACTGGTTCAGTGCGTATGTCAGCCTCGAGAGCGAGGCGACCGTCATCCGCGCATATGAGCCGCACTACGTCCCGGGGCTGCTCCAGACCGAGGACTACGCTCGAGCGGTATTGCGCACCGGCTTCCCCAACGACACGGAGGAGGAGCTGGACCGCCGGATCGCCCTGCGGGTGCAGCGGCAGAGCCTGCTCACCAAACCGGACGCGCCGACCATATGGGCCATCCTCGACGAGACGGTGCTGCGGCGCCCGGTCGGCGGCCACCAGGTGATGCGCGAGCAGATCGGCCATCTGATCGACACACTGGACCGGCCCAGGGTCCGGCTCCAGGTCATGCGGTTCGCGGCGGGACCGCACCCCGGGGCCTTCGGCCCCTTCCACTACTTCCGCTTCGGCTTCTCCGAACTCCCGGACGTGGTCTACACCGAGAGCCTCACCGGCGCGGTGTACCTGGACCAGCCGGCCGAGGTGGTCGCCCATCTGGAGGTCCTGGACCGGATGGCCGTCCAGGCCGAACCCATCGCCGACACCAGTGCCGTCCTGGCCGAACTGCTTAAGGAGTTCTGAGATGACCGACCCCGTCTACAGCGGTATGCCGGCCACCGAGCTGGGTACGGAGGGCTGGCAGAAGCCCTGGAGCGGAACCAACGGCGGCACGTGCATCGAGGCCAAGCGGCTCCCCGACGGCCGGGTCGCGCTGCGCCAGTCCGCCGATCCCACCGGGCCCGCGCTGGTATACAGCCGCTCCGAGGTCATCTCCTTCCTGGAGGCGGCGAAGGCGGGCGAAGCCGACTTCCTCGTCGCCTAGGTCCCGTCCTGCCGCCATATCGGCACGCGTTCGCCACGGCCGCTCCCGGGAAACCACTACGCCCGCACAACCGAACAACCCCGCAGCTCACTCCCACCCCTGGCGTTACGCCACGCACACTGGAGGGGCCGTGGCGGGCGGCAGTGTCGTCCCCCTGAACCGAGTGCGGGACGTACGGGACGACGGGACGACAGGATGAACCTTCACCAGCTGGCCGCGGAGCGCCGCACGCTTGTCGTCGAGTGCTGCGACGGGGTCGTCAGAGACCGGCTGCTGAGCTCGCTCGCCGAGCACCACGGATACACCGTCGGCCGTGCGCCCCGCGAGCTGCCGCACCTCGACCCGGTCCGGCCCTACCGCGAGATCCTCCAGCAGGGCGGGGCGCTCGTGGTCGACGCCCATCTGGTCGGCGAGCTGGTCTACGGACCGCTACGGCGCGGCCATTCCCGGGTCAGCTGGATCCAGGCGTTCGACTTCGCCGACGCGCTGGCCGAGCGCCATGGCGCCTTCGTCCATGTCCGGGCGCCGGTCGCGGTGCTCGAGGACCGGATGGCCGCCCGTGGCGGCCCGGCGGCGGACCTCCCGGAGATCGCCGCCGCGGTGACCGCCTTCGAAAGCGCTTTCCGCACTCTCGCCCAGCACGCCCCGGTGGTCACGGTCGACGAGAATCCGCTGACCGGCCCCGGCGGCGGACCGTCCGATCTCGCCGTCGCGCTGCCGGTGAGCTCACTGGCCCGGCGGCTGCCGCGGATCCGCTCCCCCGTCTCCCTCTTCGCGCAACCCCGCTGAACTTCCGCACCACGGCGTTACGTTGGTGCCCGCACAGGCAGTCGTACGGCAGGAGAACCCTTCATGGCAGACACCTCGTCCACCCCAGACCGGCAGGCCTTAACGAAGATTGACACCTCCGTGCCGCATTCGGCCCGGATCTGGAACTACTGGATGGGCGGCAAGGACAACTACGAGGTCGACCGGGAGGCCGGGGACCAGTACCGCGAGCTCGCCCCGAATATCGAGGTCATGGCGCGCGCCTCACGCGCCTATCTGATCCGCACCGTCAACCATGTGGCGGGTGAGTGCGGGGTCCGCCAGTTCCTGGACATCGGCACCGGGCTGCCCACCTACGACAACACCCACCAGGTCGCCCAGCGGGTGGCGCCCGAGGCCCGCATCGTCTACGTGGACAACGACCCGCTGGTGCTCCGCCATGCCCAGGCCCTGCTGACCAGCACCCCCGAGGGGGTGACCGACTACATCGACGCCGATCTGCACGACCCGGACCGGATCCTCGAGGCCGCGGCCAAGACCCTGGACTTCGAGAAGCCCATCGCCCTGATGCTGATGGGCATCCTGGGCCACATCCAGGACTTCGAGGAGGCGGTGTCGATCACCCGGCGGCTCCAGGACGCCCTGCCCTCCGGCAGCTACTTCGTGCACTACGACAGCACCGACACCGACCAGGCGCTCAAAGAGGCCCAGCAGGGCTACGACGACACCGGCGCGGTCCCCTATGTGCTGCGCAGCTATGACCAGATCACCCGTCTCTACGAAGGGCTGGAGGTGATCGAACCGGGTATCGTGTCCTGTCCGCTGTGGCGGCCCGGTCCCACCGAGACCGCCATCGAGACCACCGACGTCCACGGCGGTGTGGCGCGCAAGCCCTGACGCCTGAACCGGCGCCCACTGCCCCGACTGGCGGTAGCCATTACGAATGGTTCGGCCGGTGGGCAGGTAACCCCCGCCCCCGCCGCCTCGTCAGACACAGCGCCGGAATGGCCGAGGGCGAGGGGCGGAGGACACGGGGTGTTCGGGGTCGGAGTCTGGAGAGTGCCCTCCGTCAAGCGCTTGCTGCGCGGGGCGGAGCTGCCGTCCGGTGCGGCGCCCGCCGTGGTACGGCAGCGCCGCGGCCCGCGGGACGAGGAGGACGACCGGGACCGGCCCCGGCACGTGGGGATCATCATGGACGGCAACGGGCGCTGGGCGGCCGCCCGCGGGCTGTCCCGCACCCGCGGTCACGAGGCCGGGATCCGGGCCCTCCCCCGCGTGGTGGACACCGCGCTGGAGGAGGGCGTCGAGCATCTGTCGCTGTTCTTCTTCTCCACCGAGAACTGGAACCGGCCGCGCGGCGAGGTGGCCGCCCTGATGCGGCTGACCGCCCAGCTCGCCGATGTCTTCCGCGGTTACGGCGAGCGCGGGGTACGGCTGCGCTGGCTCGGCTCGGAGGCGCGGCTGCCCCCGTCCACCCTCGCCGCCCTGCGCCGCGCGGAGGCCGAGACCCGTGACAACCGCGCCATGACGCTGGCGTTCTGCTTCAACCACGGTGGCCGGGAGGAGATCGCCCGGACCGCGACCGCGCTGGCCCGCGCCTCGGCGGACGGTGCGCTGGACCCCGGGCTGATCGACGAGGCCCTGTTCACCCGTCATCTGCCGCACGCCGATCTGCCGGACCTGGACATGCTGGTGCGTACCTCGGGGGAACAGCGCATCTCCAACTTCATGCTCTGGCGGGCGGCTTACGCCGAGCTGTTCTTCGTGGACACGCTGTGGCCCGACTTCACCGCCGAGGAACTGCGCACGCTGCTGGACGCGTTCGCGACCCGCAAGCGGCGGTTCGGCGCGGGCGCGGGGTGACCCGCCCCTGGGGCTCGGGACGGGCCACCGTTCCAGCGGGGCGGACTCAGCGAATCGGCATCCCCGACAGGGTGCGCGCGATCACCAACCGCTGGATCTCACTGGTGCCTTCGAAGATCGTGTAGATCGCGGCGTCGCGGTGCATCCGCTCGACCGGGTACTCGCGGGTGTAGCCGTTGCCCCCGAGGATCTGCACCGCCTGGGCGGTGACCTTCTTGGCGGTCTCACTGGCGAACAGCTTGGACATCGAGCCCTCGGCCGATTCGAAGGGCTTGCCGGCCACCGCCATCCAGGACGCGCGCCACACCAGCAGCCGTGCGGCGTCGATCCGTGTGCGCATATCGGAGAGCTGGAAGGCCACGCCCTGGTTGTCGATGATGGGGCGGCCGAACTGCTGCCGGGTCTTGGCGTAGTCGAGGGCCACCTCGTACGCGGCGCGGGCGGTGCCCACCGCCATCGCGCCGACGGCCGGGCGGGACGCCTCGAAGGTGGCCATCGCGGCGTTCTTCAGCCGCTCACCGCCCTCCTTGACGCTCTCCCGGGCACGCGCGAGGCGTTCGTCCAGCTTCTCCTTGCCGCCGAGCAGACAGTGGCCGGGGACGCGGACGCCGTCCAGGACCACCTCGGCGGTGTGCGAGGCGCGGATGCCGTGCTTCTTGAACTTCTGGCCCTGGGAGAGTCCGGGGGTGCCCGGCGGGATGATGAACGACGCATGGCCCTTGGAGCCGAGTTCGGGGTCGACCACCGCGACCACCACATGGACGTTGGCGATACCGCCGTTGGTGGCCCAGGTCTTGGTGCCGTTGATGACCCACTCGTCCTTGGCCCCGTCGTAGACGGCACGGGTGCGCATGGACGCCACATCGGAGCCCGCGTCGGGCTCGGAGGAGCAGAAGGCGGCGACCTTGACGTCGTTCGCGTCGCCGTACATCTGCGGGACCCAGGTACCGATCTGCTCATCGGTGCCGTTGGCGAGGACACCGACGGCGGCCAGACCGGTGCCGACGATGGACAGCGCGATGCCCGCGTCGCCCCAGAACAGCTCCTCCGTGGCCATGGGGATACCGAGACCGGTGGGGTCGAAGTACTGCTGGGAGTAGAAATCCAGCGAGTACAGCCCTATCTTGGCGGCCTCCTGGATAATCGGCCAGGGAGTCTCCTCGCGCTCGTCCCACTCCGCCGCGGCCGGGCGCATCACCTCCGCGGCGAACCCGTGAATCCAGTCCCGTACTGCCTTCTGCTCGTCGTCGAGTTCGAACGAGAACTCCGCCATGGCCCCTCCACCTGCTTATTACCTGCGGTAACAAGAGTGTGTTACTCACGAGTAGACGATGTCAACTCCCCTGACCGCCCGCGCCGCGCACACCACACGGGTGTTACGTTGCGCAGAGCACAGACGGTCTGGACCTGTGCGGACGCAGGGGGCGGGGAGGAAGCGCGATGGAGACCGGGACCAGTCAGCGGGAAGACCAGCGGCAAGCGGCCGAGCGGCGGCGCAGGGAACTCCTCGAGGCCGCCGACCGCGTGGTGCTCCGTGACGGCCCCGAAGCGTCGATGAACGCCATCGCCGCCGAGGCGGGCATCACCAAGCCCATCCTCTACCGCCACTTCGGCGACAAGGGTGGGCTCTACCGGGCGCTCGCCAAGCGCCACACCGACGCGCTGCTGTCCTCACTGCGGGCCGCGCTGGACGCCCCCGCCCCCGACCGGCGGCAGCGGGTGGAGGCCACCCTCGACACCTATCTGGCCGCGATCGAGACCCGTCCGCAGGTGTACCGCTTCCTGATGCACCCCGCCGACCACGGCCAGCAGCAGGAGCAGGGCTTCGACGTCGGCCACCACTCCGCACCGCTGCTGCGCCGCCTCGGCGAGGAGCTGGCGCAGGTGATCGCCGAGCGGGTCGAGCTGGGCCCCGGTGGCGAGGAGCAGGCGCGGGTCTGGGGTCATGGGATCGTCGGCATGATGCACGCCGCCGGTGACTGGTGGCTGCGCGAACGCCCGTGCACGCGCGAGCAGTTGGTGAGCCATCTCGCCGAGCTGATGTGGGGACGGCTGGCGGTGGCGGACGACCGCGTCGGCGGCCCCACGTTCTGAGCGCCGCAGCCCCTACGCCGCCCGGGACGGCGACGGCCGCGGACCGTCGGAGAGGTGCGCCGCGTCATACCTCGTCGCGGGCCCAGGGCGCCCGCCGGGCCGCGCGCAGCGCCCGGCGCCGCCGCAGCCCCGCCAGCCGGTCGGTGAAGAGCTGTCCCTCCAGGTGGTCACACTCGTGCTGGAGACAGCGCGCGAAGAAGCCGGTGCCCTCGATCCGCACCGGCCGCCCGGTCACGCTCACCCCCTCCACCACCGCGCGGTCATGGCGCGGGGTACCGGCCTCGATGCCCGGCAGCGACAGACAGCCCTCCGGGCCGCGCACCACCACCCCGTCGGACTCCACCAGCCGGGGATTGACCACATGGCCCAGATGGCGGCGGTCCTCGTCGTCCGGGCAGTCGTAGACGAAGACCCGGCGGGCGACCCCGATCTGGTTGGCGGCGAGACCGACCCCGTGCGCCGCGTACATGGTGGCGTACATGTCCTCCACCAGCCGGGCGAGCTCCGCGCCGAACTCGGTGACCTCCGCGCAGGGCGCGCCGAGCACCGGATCGCCGAACAGTCGCATCGGCCGTACCGCTCCACCGCTGCCGGGGATCACGCCGTTTCGCATGGGAGCCAAGCGTACGGGCCACCCGGTTGGCGCTTGTGGAGGTCACGGAATTCGGGCCAGCGGCCGGATCTCGATAGGCTGATCCCCGACCGTGGCCTCCCGGCTGGAGATTCGGCTCGGAGGGGGCGTACCACCGGTGCTCGGGGGGCAGAAGCGGCGCCGGTATGCGAGGAGGATCTAGGACGATGGCAGGCAACTCGGATCCGCTGTCGCCGCGGGCCAAACTGGCCGTGACAGCGGGCAAGGCCGCGGCGGCGGTGTCGCGGGCTGCGGGCCGCGGCAGCGGATCGGTGATCGGCGGCAAGGTGGCCCTGCGGCTCGACCCCGACCTGCTGGGCAGGCTGGCACAGCACCTGGACGTGATCCTGGTGTCGGCGACCAACGGCAAGACCACGACCACCCGGCTGATCGCCGAGGCGCTGCGGGCGGCCGGACCGGTCGTCTCGAACGCGCTGGGCGCCAATATGCCGGCCGGTATCACCTCAGCCCTGGCGGGCGGCTCGGACGCCCGCTACGGGGTCATCGAGGTCGACGAGAAGTACCTCGCCGGGGTGGCCCGGGACACCGAGCCGAAGGCCATCGCCCTGCTCAACCTCTCGCGTGACCAGCTCGACCGCGCCGCCGAGACGCGGATGCTCGCGGAGAAGTGGCGGGAGGGGCTGGCGGGCACCAAGGCCGTGGTGATCGCCAACGCCGACGATCCGCTGATCGTCTGGGCCGCCTCCTCCAGCGCCAATGTGGTGTGGGTCGCGGCGGGCCAGGAGTGGAAGGACGACGCCTGGTCCTGCCCGTCCTGCGGTGGGGTGCTCCAGCGCCCCGGCGACGAGTGGGTCTGCGCCGAGTGCGGTTTCCGCCGTCCGACGCCCAGCTGGGCGCTGAACGGCGACTACGTCCTCGACCCGCACGGCGCCGCCTGGCCGATCCACCTCCAGCTGCCCGGCCGCGCCAACAAGGCCAACGCCGCCACCTCCGCGGCGGTCGCGGCCACGTTCGGGGTGCCGCCGCAGGTCGCGCTGGAGCGGATGTACCAGGTCCAGGCGGTCGCCGGACGGTATGACGTGGTCACCTTCCAGGAGCGCCAGATGCGGCTGCTGCTGGCGAAGAACCCGGCCGGCTGGCTGGAGACCTTCTCCCTGATCGACCCGCCGCCGACCCCGGTGATCCTCTCGGTGAACGCGCGCGGCGCGGACGGCACCGACACCTCCTGGCTGTGGGACGTCGACTACACCCGTCTCGCCGGGCACCCGATCTGTGTGATCGGTGACCGCAAGCTGGACCTGGCGGTCCGGCTGGAGGTCGCCGGGCTGGACTTCCGGGTCTGCGCCGATGTGGACGAGGCGGTGCGGATCGCGCCCCCGGGCCGGATCGAGACGATCGCCAACTACACCGCCTTCCAGGACCTGCGCCGCCGCGTCGGCAACTGACCCCGTACGAGAGGCACAAGACATGCGTAGCACGAGCCAGAACGGCCTGCGCCTGGTGTGGGTCTACCCCGACCTGCTGAGCACGTACGGGGACCAGGGCAATGCGCTGGTGGTGGAGCGCCGGGCGCGCCAGCGCGGGCTGGATGTGTCCCGGCTGGACGTCCGCTCCGACCAGCAGATCCCCACCTCCGGGGACATCTACCTGATCGGCGGCGGTGAGGACCGCCCGCAGCGGCTCGCCGCCGAGCGGCTGATCCGGGACGGCGGGCTGAACCGCGCGGTCTCCAACGGGGCGATCGTCTTCTCGGTCTGCGCGGGCTACCAGATCCTCGGCCATGAGTTCATCAACGACCTCGGCCAGCGCCAGCCCGGTCTGGGGCTGCTGGATGTGATCAGCACCCGTGGCGAGGGCGCGCGCTGTGTCGGCGATGTGCTGGCCGATATCGACGAGCGGCTGGGGCTGCCGCCGCTGACCGGTTTCGAGAACCACCAGGGCGTCACCCACCTCGGCCCGACCGCGCGCCCCTTCGCCCGGGTCCGCTACGGCAACGGCAACGGCACGGGCGACGGCTTCGAGGGCGCGTACCACGAGACCGTCTTCGGCACCTATATGCACGGCCCGGTGATGGCCCGCAACCCGCATATCGCGGATCTGCTGCTGAAGCTGGCGCTGGACGTCAACGCGCTGCCGCCGGTCGACGACCAGTGGTACGAGGCGCTGCGCAACGAGCGGATCGCGGCGGCCAGCCAGCCCGCCTGAGCGGCCTGCGGCCCAGGTGAGCCGCCCCGGTACGGCTCCCGCCCGAATGCTGGACACATGGCGGACGGCCGCGACCCCGCCACCCCGCCGCTTGTAGGGTGGCGGGGTCTCCCGCCGGACAGCGCGGTCCGGTCCTCGGCCCCCTCGCAAACAGAGGAATCCGTGCCATGCGCATTGGTGTGCTCACGTCCGGCGGCGACTGCCCCGGTCTGAACGCCGTCATCAGGTCCGTCGTCCACCGCGCCGTCGTCGACCACGGCGATGAAGTGATCGGCTTCCACGACGGCTGGAAGGGGCTGCTGGAGGGCGACTACCGCAAGCTGGACCTGGACGCCGTCGGCGGCATCCTGGCCCGTGGCGGCACCATCCTCGGCTCCACCCGGGTGCAGCCCGCCCATCTGCGCGACGGTGTGGAGCGGGCCAAGGGCCATGTCGCCGATCTGGGCCTGGACGCGGTCATCCCGATCGGCGGGGAGGGCACCCTCAAGGCGGCGCGGATGCTCTCGGACTCCGGGCTGCCGATCGTCGGGGTGCCGAAGACCATCGACAACGACATCGCCTCGACCGATGTGACCTTCGGCTTCGACACCGCGGTCGGGGTCGCCACCGAGGCCCTGGACCGGCTGAAGACCACCGCCGAATCGCATCAGCGGGTGCTGATCGTCGAGGTCATGGGCCGCCACACCGGCTGGATCGCCCTGCACTCGGGGATGGCCGCGGGCGCCCACGCCATCGTGGTGCCGGAGCGTCCGTTCCATATCGACGAGCTGACCCGGACCGTCGGGCAGCGGTTCGAGGCGGGCAAGAAGTTCGCCATCGTGGTAGCCGCGGAGGGCGCCAAGCCGGTCGAGGGCACGATGGAGTACGAGTCGGGCGGCAAGGACGTCTACGGCCATGAGCGGTTCGCCGGTATCGCCCGTCAGCTCTCCGTCGAGCTGGAGGAGCGGCTCGGCAAGGAGGCGCGCCCGGTGATCCTGGGCCATGTACAGCGCGGCGGTACGCCGACGGCGTACGACCGGGTGCTGGCCACCCGCTTCGGCTGGCACGCGGTCGAGGCGGCGCACCGCGGCGACTTCGGCCGTATGACGGCGCTGCGCGGCACCGAGATCACGCTGGTGCCGCTGGCGGAGGCGGTGGAGCGGCTCAAGACCGTCCCGGACGAGCGCTACGCCGAGGCCGAGTGCGTGCTCTGAACTGACCGGTTCTACGCTGGTCCGGGCACATCGGTGCACAGCGGGAGAACAGGGAAGGCCGGGGAGCATCAATGGATCACGGCGGACACGGCATGAACATGGATCTGCCGCCGTTCACCTTGTCGCGTGGGCTGGAGTTCGGCGGCGATCCGTTCTTCCTGGTCGGCTGTGTGGTGGCGCTCGGCCTGTACGGCTGGGGAGCGGCGCGGCTGTGGCGGCGCGGTGACTCCTGGCCGGTGGGGCGGCTGGTCTCGTTCACCCTCGGGGTGCTGACCATCGTGCTCGCGATGTGCACCGGGCTGAACGACTACGGCATGGTCATGTTCAGTGTCCATATGGTGCAGCACATGATCATCAGCATGGTCTCCCCGATCCTGCTGCTGCTGGGCGCGCCGGTGACACTGGCCCTGCGCGCCCTGCCCGCGGCCGGACGTGGCCGCAAGGGGCCGCGGGAGCTGCTGGTGGCGCTGTTGCACAGCCGCTATATGCGGATCATCACCCACCCGGCGTTCACGATCCCGCTGTTCATCGCGAGCCTGTACGCGCTCTACTTCACCCCGCTCTTCGACTTCCTCATGGAGAGCAGGACCGGCCATCTGGCGATGATGGTCCACTTCCTCGCGGTGGGCCTGGTGTTCTTCTGGCCGATCATGGGCGTGGACCCGGGCCCGCACCGGCCGGGTTATGTGATGCGGATGCTGGAGCTGTTCGCGGGCATGCCGTTCCACGCGTTCTTCGGGATCGCCCTGATGATGGCGAGCGAGCCCATGATCGGCACCTATCAGCACCCGCCCGCCTCGCTGGGCATCGACGCGCTGTCGGACCAGAACGCGGCGGGCGGTATCGCCTGGGCGTTCAGCGAGATCCCCTCGGTGATCGTGCTGGTGGCGCTCGTCTACCAGTGGTACAAGTCCGAGCAGCGCCAGGCCCGGCGGGCGGACCGCGCCGCGGACCGGGACGGCGACCAGGAGCTCGCGGCGTACAACGCCTATCTCGCCTCGCTCCAGGGCCGCAGCCGCTAGCGGGATGCTGGCGGCCGGGCCCCGGCCGCGAGACGATATGGACCGGCAGGCCCGTGGTCGGCCGTGGTCCTGACGATGGGTCGTCAGAACCGCCGTGAGGAGGTCGGGGATGCCCGGATCCGCGAAGGCGATGACGGTGTGCACGGTGGGGGGCCTGGTGATGGTGACGGCCTACACCGTGGCCCTGGGCAGCAATGGCTGGCTCTGGTTCGGCTGGGTGGTGCTGGGCCTGCTGACCGTGGGGGTGGTGCTGGCGCGGACCTGAGCGGACGGGGTCCGCCGGGCGTCAGCCCCGGCCGCCGTCAGAGTCCGAGGACCGGACCGGATCCGCAGGGTGGCCCAGCAGGCGCCGCCACAGCGCGCGCCACCATGGCACGGACGGCGGGCTCTCCGGTTCGGTCACCGGCGGCCGCGGGGCCGCGGGCGGTTCCTCCTCGCGCAGCCAGCGCGCCCGGATCTCGGGCGAGAGCGTGGTGCCCGAGGTGTCCTCCATGAGGTCGGGCCGGGCGGCGCGCGGGGTGAACTCGGCGGGCAGCGCCTCCAGCCGCCGGGAGATCCAGGTGGCGTGCCAGCTCAGCTCGGACTCCGGCACGGCCAGCCGGAGATCGGGCAGCCGCAGCAGCAGGGTGTCGATGGCGGTGTCGGTGATGGCACGGCCGATGTCCTGTCCGGGGCACTCATGGGGCCCGCCGCTGAAGGACAGATGGGAGCGGTTGCCGTACATCGGGGCGCCGATATCGGGGCGGATGGCCGGGTCGACGTTTCCGGCGGCCAGCCCCAGCAGCAGCATGTCGCCCGCCTTGATCCGCTGACCGCCCAGTTCGGTGTCCCCGGTGGCCCAGCGGCCGGGGATGACCGTCAGGGGCGGTTCGTTCCACAGCACATGTTCGATGGCGTCCGGCAGGGTCATATGGCCACCGGCGAGCGAGGCGCGGAAGCGCGGGTCGGTGAGGACCATGCGCAGGGTGTTGGCCATCAGGTTGGTGGTGGTCTCGTTCCCGGTGAGCAGCACCAGCCGCAGATGCTGGACCACCTCCTCCTCGGTGAGGTCCGAGGGATGGGCCAGCAGCCAGGACGCCAGATCGTCGGCGGGCGCCGACCGACTGCGGTCCACCAGGCTCTGGATGGCCTCGGTGACGTACGCGTCGCTGCGCAGCGCGGTGTCGGTGCCCTGCATCAGGTCCCGGGTGGCGGCGACCAGCCGAGGACCGTACTCGTCGGGCATACCGAGCAGATGGGTGAGGACCAGCATGGGCAGTTGCTGGGCCAGGCCCGCCACCAGATCGGCCTCGCCGTCCGCGCAGAAGTCGTTGACCAACTGGTGGGTGAGGCGGGTGATGTGGCGGCGGATCCCGCGCCGGTCGAGACGGCCCATGGACTCGGTGAGCGCCGCGCGCAGCCGTTCGTGCTCATCGCCGTCGGCGAAGGTGCACATGGGCTGCCAGCCGACCACGGGCAGCAGCGGGGAGTCGGGCGGCAGCGTCCCCTCCTTCCAGACGTACCAGTGCCGGGAGTCACGGGAGAAGCGGGAGGGGGTGCGGGTCACCTCCAGGTTCTCCCGGTAGCCGAGCAGCAGCCAGGCCGGTACGTCGCCGTCGAGCCGGACCGGGGCCACCGCCCCGTGCTCGGCGCGCAGCCGCTCGTACAGCGCCATGGGGTCCTTGGCGTTCTCCGGCCCGAAGAGATCCGTCGTGGCGCCCTCGGACATCAGGGCGTGGGCAGGACATTCGACGGGTGGCGCGGCCGGGTGCCCGGTGCCGCGGTGGTCGGAGGGAGGGGTCACGGTGTCTCCGGGGTCATGGTGGTCAGCTCTTGCAGATAGCGCACGAGGGTGATGAGGGTGTCGCGGCTGGAGCCCCGGTCGCGGGCATCGCAGTCGATCATCGGCACGGCGTCGGGCAGGTCCAGGGCGGCGCGCAGCTCCGCCGTGGGGTACACGGGCGCCCCGGGGAAGGCGTTGACCGCCACCACGAAGGGCACACCGCGCTCCTCGAGCCGTCCGACCACGTCGAAGCTGACCTCGAGCCTGCGGGTGTCGAGCAGTACCACGGCGCCGAGCGCGCCCTCGAAGAGGCCGTTCCACAGGAACCAGAATCGCTCCTGGCCCGGGGTGCCGAAGAGGTAGAGCACCAGCCGTTCGTTGAGGCTGATCCGGCCGAAGTCCATCGCCACGGTGGTCTCGTTCTTGCGCTCCACCCCCGCGAGGTCGTCGACGCCGACCCCGGCCTGCGTCATGGTCTCCTCGGTGGTCAGCGGGCGGATCTCGCTCACCGAGCCGACCATGGTGGTCTTGCCGACGCCGAACCCTCCGACGATCACCACCTTGACGGCCGCCGCGGCGGAGGCAGGGAGGGCGTCCTCGGTGCGCGGTCCGACGATCCCGCCGCTCCCGGCGTCGGCGCGGTTCCCGGCGTGGAAGACGTTCGAGCCGTTGGCGTCAGAGATTCTGTAGTCCATGCATCACCGCCTGGAGCAGTTCGGGATCGGGCAGCACGGCGGCGGGGACCGGCGCCCGCGCCTCCACCCGGCGGTCCTTGAGCAGTCCCGCGAGGATCACGGAGACGGTGGAGACGGGCAGCACCAGATACGCGGAGATCTCGGCCACCGAGAGCGGGAACTGACACATCCTCAGCACAGCGGCGATCTCGGGCTGCATCCCCGGCTGCGGTTCGACCCGCGCCACGATGAGGCTGACCAGTTCGACGGAGCTCCGGTCGGGCCGGTCCGCACGGCCACGGCTGACGGTGTACAGCCGCTCGGGGCCACCCTCGTCCCAGACCTTGCCCGATCCGCCTCTGTCCAGCCCGCTCATGTCAGTCCGTCGGCACGGGGCGGACTGCTCAGATGTTCTCCGAGCCGGGCCACCAGACCTCTCATGCACTGGCCCATCAGCCCCGCGTCCACGCTCTCCTCGGCGAGCACCGCCAGATACGAGCTGACTCCGGCCGCCATCAGATAGAAGAACCCGCCGTCGACCTCGATGACCACCAGGCGCATCCGCCCGTCGCCTTCGGGGAATTCGGCGGCGATCGCCGTCGAGAGGCTCTGTAATCCGGCGCAGGCGGCGGCCAGCCGGTCGGCGGTGTCCTCGTCGGTGCCGACCTGTGCCATGCACAGTCCGTCCGAGGAGAGCAGGACCACGTGGCGGGTCTGGGGAACGCTGGACGCCAGGTCCCTGAGCATCCAGTCCATGTTGAACCGCGCTTGCCTCACTTGGCTATTCATCCTTGTTCGAGTAGTTCGAGGGGGCTGACGTGGTGTCCGTGGCGGCGGCGTCCGAGTCCGAGGGATCGCCGGAGATGCCCTTGTGGAACGCGGCCAGCCACATCCCGGGCTGCACCGGCGGCGTGGCCGGTGCGGCGGGCCGCTCGGCGGCAGGGGGCCGGGACTCGACCCGGATGGGCGGGGTCACCACCGGCATCCGGCGACGGCGCTGCGGCAGTCCGGCGTTGTTCTGCCGGAACCCGGGGTGGTCCGGGGCGGGTTTGGCGGCCCGCGCGGGCATCGGGGTCGGCGTCGCGCGCCTGACCGGCTTGGGCGGCGGCAGTTTGGCGGCGCGGGCGATGGCTCCGCCGGGCGCGGGGGTGGGGCAGGTGATGTCCTGCGGTACCACCAGCACGGCGCGCACCCCGCCGTACGCCGAGGGCCGCAGGGAGATCTGGAACCGGTACTTCAGCGCGAGCCGTCCCACCACGGCGAGCCCCAGCCGGGGCGTCTCGCCCAGATCGTTGAGGTCGAGGCCGGTGGACGCCTGGGCCAGCACCAGTTCGGTGCGGCGGCGCGCTTCCGCGGACAGTCCGACGCCGGCGTCCTCGATCTCGATCGCGATCCCGGACTGGACCTCGATCGCGGTGAGGTGCACCCGGGTCTTGGGCGGTGAGTAGCGGGTGGCGTTGTCGAGCAGTTCGGCCAAGGCGTGGATCAGCGGCTCCACCGAGGGTCCGACGATGGCGACGTCGGCCACCGAGTGCAGATCCACCCGCTGGTACTCGAGGATGCGCGACATGGCGCCGCGGAGGACGTTGAACAGCGGCACCTCCTTCTGCCACTGGCGCCCCGGGCGGGAGCCGCCCAGTACCGCGATGCTGTCCGCCAGCCTGCCCACCAGGGCGTTGCCGTGGTCGATATGGAGCAGGTCCTCGAAGACCTCGGGGTCCGCGCCGTGCTTGTCCTCCAACTCCCGGAGGTCCTGGGCCTGCTGGTGGACGATGGCCTGCACCCGGCGGGCGATGTTGACGAACGCGCGCTGCGCGGCGTCCCGCAGATCCTCCTCGGCCCGCACGGTCTCCAGCACCGCGCGCAGCAGGGCCCGCTGCGCGGATTCGAAGTCGGGGTCGAGGGCGGGCGCGTGGTCGATGTCCCTCATGACCTCGTCGACCATGCTGCCGCGCTGCAACCGGGCCACCGCGGCGGGGAGCAGATCGCGGGCCAGCCGCCGGATCTCCTGCTCCTGGTCCACCAACCGGCGGCGGAGGGTGGCCTCCTGGGCGGCGAACCGTTCACGCAGAGTGGCGATCAACCGGCCCCGGCGCTTCGACTCGGCCGACGCCACGGCCACCACCAGCGTCGCCACCACCCCGCACCAGGCGACCGCCGTCCGTGCCCCGGCCGGGACCGCGGTCACGGCGAGGGCCACGCAGACCGCCGTGGCGGCGGGAGGAAGGACCCATACGAGCGCGGAGGCGGGCCGTCGGCCTCCGGGTGAGGCGCCAGCGAAAACCATTGGCTTCCTTAATAAGAGCGGAAGAAAATGCGTGCGAGGAGCTCGCTATGGGCCCTGGAGCATAGCCGTTTCACCGGACACCAAGACGAATATGCTTTTTTCTCGGAATTGCACTGGCGAGCGAATTCATTCAGTGCAGAGAACCGATCAGATTCGTTCAATTCCCCCTGTACTCCGAAAGCCCACACCCGTAAAAGCCGGTTCATTCCCGGTGATTGCGGACATTGTGCGGTGACTCCCAGCGGGGGTAGCCGGGTTGTAGAGTCTGTCGGTTGACCACAAGGGCGTGGAGGGCGGTCGTCGTGTTCTACCAGGTGCTCAAATACGTACTGCTGGGGCCGTTGCTGAGACTTCTCTTCCGGCCCCGGGTCGAGGGGCTCGAGCACATCCCGGCCGAAGGGGCCGCCATCGTCGCCGGAAATCATCTGTCGTTCTCTGATCATTTCCTGATGCCCGCGATCGTGCCGCGCCGCATCACCTTCCTGGCCAAGGCGGAGTACTTCACCGGCCGGGGTCTGAAGGGGCGGCTGACCGCGGCGTTCTTCCGCGGCGCCGGACAGATCCCGGTGGACCGCGCGGGCGGCAAGGCGGCCGAGGCGGCGCTGCGTTCGGGGCTGGCGGTGCTGCGCAAGGGGCGGCTGCTGGGCATCTACCCCGAGGGCACCCGCTCGCATGACGGGCGGCTCTACAAGGGGCGGACCGGGGTGGCGGCGATGGCGCTCACGGCCGGAGTCCCGGTGATCCCCTGCGCCATGGTGGGCACCTTCGAGATCCAGCCGCCCGGGCGGCGGCTGCCCCGGATCCGCCGGGTGACCATCCGGTTCGGTGCTCCGCTGGACTTCTCGCGCTACGCCGGGCTGGAGGAGGAGCGCACCGTACTGCGGGCCGTCACGGACGAGATCATGTACGAGATCCTGCGGCTGTCCGGACAGGAGTACGTCGACCGCTACGCCTCGGAGGTCAAGGCCGAGCAGTCCCGGCGACTCCCCCGGTCACTGCGCTGACGGCGGATCGCACCGCCGGAACGGGACCGGGCCCGGTTCCGTACGCGCCGACACGTACGGAACCGGGCCCGGTGGCCGTCACTTGACGGCGGTGGCCTTCGCGACCTTCGCCGCCTTGGCCGCCTTGGCGGCCGAGTCGGACTTCGCGGGCACCGGAGTGGCGTGCGGACCGCACGTCACGTCCTTGGCGTCCACCGTGCCCTTGAGCAGGTAGGCGTCCACCCGCTCGTTGATGCAGGCGTTGACCAGGCCGGTCACACCGTGCGAACCGGCGTCCTTCTCGGTGATCAGACGGGAACCCTTGAGTCGCTTGTGCATTTCCACGGCGCCGTCGTACGGGGTCGCGGCGTCGCGGGTGCTCTGCACGATGAGGGTCTTGGGCAGGCCCTTGGCGGCGCCGACCTCCAGCGGGGTGTGCTGCTTGGCACCCCAGGTGGCGCAGGGCAGGTTCATCCAGGCGTTGGACCAGGTCAGGAACGGGTTGTCCCGGTGCAGCCGGGTGTTGTCCCGGTCCCACTTGGCCCAGCTGGTCGGCCACTTGGTGTCGGCGCACTCGACGGCGGTGTAGACAGCGTTGCTGTTCTCCGACGCGATGTTGCCCGCGGTGTCGGACATGTCCGGGCTCGCGGCCTCGATCAGCGGCTTGTTGTCACCGGCGAGGTAGGCGCTCCACACCTCGGCGACCTGGGTCCACGAGGAGTCGTAGTACGGAGCGCCCTGGAAGAAGCCGAGCAGCTCGGCCGGGCCCACGACCCCGCCGATCGGACTCTTCTTGGCGGTCGCGCGCAGCGTGTCCCACGCCTTCTGGACCTTGGCGGAGGTGTTGCCGATGTGGTAGGCGGCGTCGTTCTTGGCGACCCACGCCTTCCAGTCGTTCCAGCGCATCTCGAAGGCGACGTCCTGGTCCAGGTTGGCCTGGTACCAGATCTTCTCCCGCGAGGGGTTGACCACGCTGTCGACGATCAGACGGCGCACATGGTTCGGGAACAGCGTCGCGTAGACACCGCCGATGTACGTTCCGTAGGACACGCCGAGGTAGTTGAGCTTCTTGTCACCGAGAGCGGCCCGGATGACGTCGATGTCACGCGCGGTGTTCGGCGTCGTCATATGGGGCAGCATCCGGCCGCTGCGCTCCTTGCAGCCCTGCGCGTACTCCTTGGCCAGCTTGCGCTGGACGCGCTTGTCCGCCTCGCTGTCGGGCACCGGGTCCAGCTTGGGCGCCTTGACGAACTCCTGCGGGTCCACACAGGAGATGGGGGCGGAGTGGCCGACGCCGCGGGGGTCGAAACCGACGAAGTCGTATGCCTTCGCGGTCTTCTCCCACAGCGGGTTCTTGTTGGTGACCCGGGTCGGGAAGCGCATGCCCGAACCGCCCGGACCACCCGGGTTGTAGACCAGTGAACCCTGGCGCTCGGAGGCGGACCCGGTGTTGCCGATCCGGTCCACCGCGATCTTGATCTTGCGGCCCTGGGGCTTGGCGTAGTCCAGCGGCACGGTGACATAGCCGCACTGGATGGGCTTGGCCAGACCCCAGTCGGCCGGGCAGTCCTTCCAGTCGATGCCCTTCTTCGCGGCCTTGGCCGCGGCGATGGCGACACCGCGGGCCTCGGCGGCGCCACCAGGCTTCCGCTCCGAGGCTCCCGCGCTCGGGACGGCCAGCGCCGCAGTTATCAGCGCACCGGTCATCACACCACCGGCGACGCCGAAGAGTGCTGTGCGTCTCACGTAATTATCCCCCTGCATGGTTGCGCCGCTTGTGGCGGCGATGATCACAGAGTGTCAGGAGGATTCTTGTGTCTGGCTTACCGCCGAGTACAGGGCAAACCACCGTTTCTTTATCAACACGTGAACATCAGGCCGGTGGCACCGCGTCTTCCGCCGCATGCCGTCCGTTCGGCGTCAACACCCGGGTGGCCAGGCATTGTCGCAGGTGGGGCCGGGTCTCTCCGCTCGGCGGAGCACACCGTCCGGTATGTGCCCTTGACGCAGGCACCGTTGACCGTCGATTCTCATGTGCGCACAAATGATCCATGCTCCGCAACAACCCCCCACATCACACGGAGCCCAACTGTGAAGCGAATATTGCCTGTCCGCCGTGGCGTTCTCGCGGCCGGAGTCAGTGCTGCCCTGGCCGCCGCCCTGCTGTCCGGCGCGTCGATGGCCCAGGCCACCATCTCGGACCACGCCACCGCGGCGGCGCCCGACATCGACGTCGAGGCCGTCAAGGGCGACCTCAAGGAACTTCAGTCCATCGCCGACAGCAACGGCGGCAACCGCGCCCACGGCCAGCCCGGCTACAAGGCGTCGGTGGACCTCATCAAGAAGAAGCTGGACGAGGCCGGGTTCAAGACCTCCCTCCAGGAGTTCGACTCCGAGGGGAAGAAGGGCTACAACCTGATCGCCGACTGGCCGGGCGGCAGCGAGGACAAGGTCGTCATGGCCGGCTCGCACCTGGACTCGGTCGGCGAGGGCCCGGGCATCAACGACAACGGATCGGGCTCGGCCGCGATCCTGGAGGTCGCGCTCGCCGTCGCCAAGGCCGACCTCAAGCCCAGCAAGCACCTGCGGTTCGCCTGGTGGGGCGCCGAGGAGCTCGGCATGGTCGGTTCCACCCACTACGTGGACAAGCTGGCCTCCGACGACAAGTCGAAGATCGACTCGTATCTGAACTTCGACATGCTCGGCTCCCCCAACCCGGGCTACTTCGTCTACGACGACGACACCGAGCTGGAGAAGGTCTTCACCGACTGGTTCGCGGCCAAGGACATCAAGACCGACCCGGAGACCGAGGGCGACGGCCGCTCGGACCACGCGCCGTTCAAGGACGCGGGCGTGCGGGTCGGCGGTCTGTTCACCGGCGCCGAGGCCACAAAGAGCGAAGAGCAGGCGGAGAAGTGGGGCGGCAAGGCGGGCGAGCCGTTCGACCCGTGCTACCACTCCGCGTGTGACAAGTCGTCGAACATCGACGACAAGGCCCTGGACATGAACACCGACGCGATCGCCAACGCGATCTGGACGCTCAGCTCCTAGGCCCTGGCGGGGCCGGCCGAGGGCCGGCCCCGTGGCTGACCTTCTCGTGGCCCGGTCGCCGATTCCCGGCGGCCGGGCCGCGGTGGCTCACGGGCCGGTGGCCCGGGTCACCGAGCGCCACGGCGGACCGGGCGGATCACCCCGCACCCGGTCGCCGGAGCTGAGGCGGTCGCTCGATCGGCGTAGCCGGAATCCGCACCGGATATCGCCCTCCGCTTGCGCCCCATACCGCCGCAGCTCAGGGCGGCAGAGATCATCCCTGGTCAGAGCCGCGGCGTCAGGGAGGGTCGGTCACCCGAACGGACTACGCGTGAGCACCGTCACATCGAGCCGTGCCCACGCGGAACCGGCGGCCGGGATGCGTGACGATCACTGGGACGACAGACCCGCCGCGGCTTCCGGGGCGGGGTCGGCTCATGAAGGGGGTGCGCGATGACTGCGCACATTCGGATCCCCAGGATGGTCTCCCGAGCGAGTGCCGTCTCCGCTCTCACCGTCGCCGCCGTCGGCTCCACCGTCGCGGTGCCGGGGTCGCCATCGGAGGCGGAGGCGGCGACGGTCGCGGTCAAGGCGCTGCGGATCGCCGCGTCGAAGAAGGGCGCGCCCTATGTGTACGGCGCGGCGGGGCCGCACCGCTTCGACTGCTCGGGTCTGACGCAGTACGCGTACAAGCGGGCCGGAAAGCGGCTGCCGCGTACCGCGGCGGCGCAGTACAACGGGACGCGCCGGATAGGGACCTCCGCACGCACCCGCGGTGACCTGGTGTTCTTCCATGGCGGCGGCGGCGTCTACCACGTCGGTCTGTACGCGGGCAGCGGCCGGATCTGGCATGCGCCCAAAACCGGCACCGTGGTGCGGCTGGAGCGGATCTGGACCCGGCAGGTCTCGTACGGCAAGGTCCGCTGATCCGGGGCGAGTTGCCGGTGGCGGCGCCGCCGGTGGCCGGGGGTAGGTTGACGGGGCTGGGGCACCACCCCTCGACCTTCGGAGACCCCTATGTCCTACCTCAACCCGGTCCGGCACCTCACCTTCGACGCCCATGATCCGTACCGGCTGGCGCAGTTCTGGTCGCGGCTGACCGGGTACCCGCTGGAGGACTCGGACCCGGGCGATGACGAGGTGCTGATCGCGCCGGACCAGCCCGGGGTCCCCGGTCTGCTGTTCCTGCGGGTGCCGGACGCCAAGACCGTCAAGAACCGGGTCCACCTCGACATCCAGCCGCCTTCGGGCACGCGGGACGCCGAGGTGGACCGGCTTCTCGGGCTCGGCGCGAAGGTCGTCGACGACCGGCGCACGGACGACGGGATGGGCTGGGTGGTGATGTCCGATCCGGAGGGCAATGAATTCTGTGTGGAGCGGAGCGCCGTCGAGCGCGGCCTGGTGGGCTCCTAGGCGTTCTCCCCGGGCGTCCGGACCGGGGTTTCCGCCACCTGGAGCGGGTTCGGGCGAGGCGCTAGCGTGAACCGGTGCCGGCCGGGTGCGGACCGGCACCGGGAGGGGGCGCGTGGTGACCGAGCAGTTCCAGCCGGACCGGACCTACGACCAGGTGTATCTCGTCTTCGTCGACACCTCCGGGTATTCGTCGATCGTCCGCTCCAACCCCAGGGACCGGGCCGCCCACGCCTTCGATCTGCTGCGGGAGCGGATGCGGGGACGGATCGCCCAGCTCTCCGCGCAATACCGCTGCGCGCGCAGCGATGTGTGGAGCTGGCGCGGTGACGGCGGGTTCTTCGCGGTCCATGACGAGAGCGAGAGTGTGGCCCGCGATGTGGCGCTGGAGGCGGCGCGCACCTTTCTCACCCTCGATCTTCGCCATCTGCGGGATGAGTTCGCCCAGGCCGGGGTGGACGGTGAGCTGCATGTACGGCTGGCGGTGCACAAGGGGGCGATCCGGCAGAGCGCCGAGGGCCGGACGGGCGCGATCCACTCCCCCGACATCAATCTCGCCGCGCATCTGGAGAAGGTGACCCCGCCGGACTGTCTGGCGGTCTCGGAGGATGTCTACCGCACCGCCGGTCCGTTCGCGGAGCTGTTCGCGCCCGTGGGGAGCCATGAGGGCAAGGACGTCTATCTGATGGCGGGCGACGGCGGGCCGGACGCGGCGGCCAGGGCGTGGCTCGCGGGCCGGGGGCTGGCCGGCGGCACACCGGTGCACGCGTACGCCGAGCGGCCGAGTTCGCAGGAGAAGGCACGGCTGCTGGACGCGGCGGCCGAGGAGGTCGTCGACATGGGGACGGCGCTGCGCACCTCCTCCGGCCGCCTGGTGACCACCGAGCGCCCGGCCCGCTACCGGGACGCGGTGCTGGGGCTCTTACGCCGCGGCGGCACCTACCGCTGCTATCTGCTGGACCCGTCCTCGGAGGCGGCGGACACGCTGGCGCGCCAGTACGAGGAGGACATGGCGCGGAAGATCAAGGATTCACTGGAGCGGTTCGGCACGTTCAAGGAGCGCTACGGCGCGGAGGCGGACGGGCTGCGGGTCTACCAGACGGACGGCTTCCCGGGGTTCTCGGCGCTGGGGATCGACATGGGCCGTCCGGACGGGCTGATCCTGTACTCCTCGTACCTGATGGGCGCGAGTCCGTACGGGGTGATCGAGCGCGGGGACATGCCGCACTATCTGATCGGCCCGGCCGCCGGGCGGGTGTTCACCCGTATCCGGGAGCTGGCCGAGGCGCGGTCCGGGACCGGGCGGGTCGAGCGGGTGCTGTAGCCGGGCGCCGTCAGTTGACCGCCGCGGTCCAGTCCAGCGCCACCAGAACGGTCTTGCCGCCGTCGGCGGTGGGTGTGATGACCACGTCGCCGCCCGATTCGGCGGCCAGGAAACGGATGATGACCAGGCCGCGGCCGTGGTCCTGCTGGGTGCCGGCCGGCAGCCGTCTCGGCAGACGCGGGTGACTGTCGGTGACGCCGATCTCCAGCCGCCGGGTGTGGTCGAGCCGGAGGTCGATGGTGAAGGTGGGTGACTGTCCCACGGTGTGCTGGACGGCGTTGGTGGCCAGTTCGGAGACGATGAGCCGGACGGTGTCGGCGGCCTCCGCGCCCGCGCCGAGCCCCCATTCGGCCAGCACGTCCGTCACATAGGCACGGGCCGCGGGGACCGAGGCGGGGGCGCTCGGCAGTGTGACGGATGCTTCCTGATGGTCTGCCATGGCGGCCTGTCCCTTTTCGCCGGGGGCGCGGTTGCGGACGCGTCGGGTGGTGCCGCGAAGCCAGGGCGGTCCTGGGCGGCTGCTGCGGGCTTACGCGTCAGAGTGCCATCGATGCCCTCCGTAACGGGGCCGATCCACCGGGTTATGCATATATCTGTCGCTCGAAGCGGTGAACTCTGCTACGGAAGACCGGATTTGGGCGGCAGACTGGGGAGCGAAGCGCGGTACAGGGCGCGAATGGGGCGCGGGCGGGAGGAGAAGTCATGCGGTACGGCCCGGCGGTGCGCCGCCGCAAGCTGGGCGCGGAGCTCCGCCGACAGCGCGATCTGGCCGGGCTCACCAGTGGTGAGGCGGCGCGGCGGCTGGGCTGGCACCAGTCGAAGGTGAGCCGGATCGAGACCGGCCGCAGCGGCGCCAAACCCGCGGATGTGACACGGCTGCTGGATCTGTACGAGGTCGCCGACCCGGAGCTGCGCGCACTGCTGGAGGCGCTGTGCGGCGGGGGCGCCTCGGATCCCGAGGGGTCCCGGCGCGGCTGGTGGCACGCCTATCGCGATCTTCTGCCGCCCGCCTACCGGGACTTCATCAGTCTGGAGGCCGAGGCGTCACACGCGTACACCCTGGAGACCACGGTGGTACCCGGGCTGCTCCAGACCCCGGACTACGCCCGGACGGTCACCCGGGCGGCGCTGTCGGACCTGCCGCAGCCACAGGTGGACGCGCTGGTGGAGGTGCGCATCGCCCGTCAGTCGGTGCTGTACGGCGGCGAACCGCTGCGGCTGCACGCGGTGCTGGACGAGGCGGTGCTGCGCCGGGCGGTCGGCGGGCCGGAGGTGATGGCGGCCCAGCTCCGGCATCTGGTCACGCTGGGGGAAATGCCACAGGTATGTGTGCAGGTGCTGCCATATTCCGCTGGAATGCCCATCGGCATTACCAGTCCTTTCATTATCTTCTCTTTTCCGCACATTACTGACCTCGACGTGGTAGTTCTCGACCACCTGACGAGTAGCCTCTATCTGGAGCGGAAAGAAGACCTCCGGGCGTACAGCGCGGCGTTCGATGTGCTGCGCAGCCACGCCCTGGCACCTGAGGACTCACTCACCTTCATCAGCAAAATCGGGGGCGGCGCCTGAGGGGGCTCCATGTCCGCACTGTCCGCCACATCCGTCGATCCGGACGGCTGGCTGCGCAGCAGCTACAGCGTCGGGATGAACAACTGCGTCGAGACGGCCCGGACCGGTTCCGGTCTGCTCGCCGTGCGCGACTCGAAGAACACGGCAGGCCCTGCGCTGCTGTTCACCCCGTCGAGCTGGGCCTCGTTCCTCGAGGGCCTGTCCGGCGGCGGTTTCGGCCCCGGCACCACCCGCGCCGCCGGGAGCTGATCCGTCAGGCGGTCGGCGCGGTCCCCACGATCACGCCGACCGCCTGCTCGATCTGCTCGTCCGTCAGATCCGCGCGTGCCGTCAGCCTCAGCCGGGAGATGCCGTCGGGGACGGACGGCGGACGGAAACAGCCCACCAGCAGCCCGGCCGCACGGCAGTCCGCGGCCCAGCGCACCGCCTGCTCGGGCGACGGGGCCCGCACCGACACCACCGACGCGTCCGGCCGCACCGCGGACAGCCCCGCCGCGGTCAACCGCCCGTGCAGCGCGGTCGCGACGATACGGGCACGGGCCGCCCGCTCCGGCTCCCCGGCCAGCAGCCGCAGACTCGCCAGCGCCGCGCCCACCGCCGCCGGATTCAGACCGGTGTCGAAGATGAAGGTGCGGGCGGCGTTGACCAGATGCTCGATCACCCGGGCCGGGCCGAGCACCGCCCCGCCCTGGCTGCCCAGCGACTTCGACAGGGTGACGGTGACCACCACCTGTGGCGCGCCCGCGAGTCCGGCCGCGTGCACCGCGCCGCGCCCGCCCTCGCCGAGCACCCCCAGCCCATGGGCGTCGTCCACCACCAGCGCCGCGCCGTGCGACCGGCAGGCCGCGGCGAGCGCGGGCAGCGGCGCGGCGTCACCGTCGACCGAGAAGACCGAGTCGGTGACCACCAGCGCCCGGCGGTCCCGCCCCCCGGCGGCCTCCTGGCCCTCGGCGTCCAGCACCTTGCGCACGGCTCCGGGGTCGGCGTGCGGCACCACCTCGACCTCGGCCCGGGAGAGCCGGCAGCCGTCGATGAGCGAGGCGTGGTTGCCCGCGTCGGAGACCACCAGCGCGTCACGGTCGCTGAGCGCGGAGACGGCGGCCAGATTCGCGGCATAGCCGGACGAGAAGACCAAAGCCGCCTCGAAGCCGCAGAACGCCGCGAGTTCCTCCTCCAGCGCCGTATGCAGTTCGGTGGTGCCGGTGACCAGCCGGGATCCGGTGGCCCCCGCGCCCCAGTGCCGCGCCGCCTCCGCCGCGGCGGCCGTGACCCGCGGATGCCTGGCCAGCCCCAGATAGTCGTTGCTCGCCAGGTCCAGCAGCGCGGAGTCGGCGGGGCGGGGGCTCAGCCGGCGGACCAGTCCGGCCCGGGCGCGCCGCTCACGCTGGGCGTCGATCCACTCGAAGGGGTCGTCCTGCCGGTCCTCGGCCATACGCTGTCCTCGCCTTCCACGGGGCACCAACTGTGGGGTCCGGATAGAACGTAGTCCTCTCCATGCGTGGTCAGGGTGTGGCGATACCCACACCCCCAACGCGCGGTCTTGTACGGTTCCTCCTTTGCCGGGAGCGGTGGCGTAGGTAAGGATCGGCGCCATGGACCTGCTGAACACGCTGGTGGACAAGGGGCTGCGGCGCGAATCGCCGACCCGCGAAGAGGCGCTCGCCGTGCTGGCGACCTCCGATGACGATGTGCTCGATGTGGTGGCCGCCGCGGGCAAGGTGCGCCGCCACTGGTTCGGACGGCGGGTGAAGCTGAACTATCTGGTCAACCTCAAGTCGGGGCTGTGCCCCGAGGACTGCTCGTACTGTTCGCAGCGGCTCGGCTCGACCTCGGAGATCCTCAAGTACACCTGGCTGAAGCCGGACCAGGCGGCGGCCGCCGCCACCGCGGGAGTCGCGGGCGGCGCCAAGCGGGTGTGCCTGGTCGCCAGCGGACGCGGGCCGACCGACCGGGATGTGGACCGGGTCTCGAAGACCATCGCGGCCATCAAGGAGCAGCACCAGGAGGTGGAGATCTGCGCCTGTCTCGGGCTGCTCTCCGACGGCCAGGCGGAGCGGCTGCGGGATGCCGGTGCCCACGCCTACAACCACAACCTGAACACCTCCGAGGCCACCTACGGCGAGATCACCACCACCCACACCTACGCCGACCGCGTCTCGACCGTGCAGCAGGCCCAGGCGGCGGGCATGTCCGCCTGCTCCGGGCTGATCGCGGGGATGGGCGAGTCGGACGAGGACCTGGTCGACGTGGTCTTCTCGCTGCGTGAGCTGGACCCGGACTCGGTGCCGGTCAACTTCCTGATCCCGATCGAGGGCACCCCGCTGGCCGGGGACTGGAACCTCACCCCGCAGCGCTGTCTGCGGATCCTGGCCATGGTGCGGTTCGTCTGCCCGGACGTGGAGGTGCGGCTCGCGGGCGGACGGGAGATCCATCTGCGCACCCTCCAGCCGCTGGCCCTGAACCTCGCCAACTCGATCTTCCTCGGCGACTATCTGACCACCGAGGGCCAGGCGGGCAAGGAAGACCTCGCGATGATCGCCGACGCGGGCTTCGAGGTGGAGGGCGCCGACACCACCACGCTGCCCGAGCACCGCGCCGACGCGCTCGCGGCGGCCGCCGGGGGCTGCGGCTCGCACGCGGGGACGGCCGGGGGCTGCGGTTCGCACGGCGCGGAGGGCGGCGGCTGCGGTCCCTGCGGCGACACCGCGTCCGCGCCGGAGCCCGAGTCCGAGCCCGCGGCGGCAGCGGCGACCGCGTCGGCATCGGCATCGGCGCGTGAGGACTCCCACGCCGATCTGGTCGCGGTGCGCCGCCGGGGCGTCGGGACGGATCTGCCGCCCAATGCCTGAGCCACTGTCCGCCGGAGAGCTGCGGGAGCTGGACCGGCAGCATGTCTGGCACCCCTACGGCCCGATGCCCGGCCGCGAGGACCCGCTCGTGGTGGAGTCCGCCTCCGGGGTCCGGCTGCGGCTGGCCGAACCGGTCGAGGGCACCCGGGAGCTGGTGGACGGGATGTCGTCGTGGTGGTCCGCCATCCACGGCTACAACCACCCGGTGCTCAACGAGGCCGCGCGCGGCCAGCTCGGACGGATGAGCCATGTGATGTTCGGCGGGCTCACCCATGAGCCCGCCGTCCGGCTGGCCACCCGGCTGGTCGAGATCACTCCCGAACCGCTGCGCCATGTCTTCCTCGCCGACTCCGGTTCGGTGTCGGTCGAGGTCGCGGTCAAGATGTGTCTCCAGTACTGGCGGTCGCTCGGCCGTCCGGAGAAGCACCGGATGCTGACCTGGCGCGGCGGCTACCACGGCGACACCTGGCAGCCGATGGCGGTGTGCGACCCGCAGGGCGGGATGCACCAGCTCTGGTCGGGGGTGCTGCCCGAGCAGGTCTTCGCGGACGCCCCGCCGGCCGGTTTCGACGCCGACCCGGACCCGGACTACGAGGCCCATCTGCGCGACCTGGTCGCCCGGCACGCCCATGAGCTGGCCGGGGTGATCGTGGAGCCGGTGGTCCAGGGCGCGGGCGGGATGCGCTTCCACTCCCCCGCGCTGCTGCGGCTGCTGCGCGAGGTGTGCGACGAGCATGACGTGCTGCTGGTGTTCGACGAGATCGCCACCGGCTTCGGCCGGTCGGGCGCGCTCTTCGCGGCCGACCACGCGGGGGTGAGCCCCGATGTGATGTGTCTGGGCAAGGCGCTGACCGGCGGCTATCTCACCCTGGCCGCCACGCTGTGCACCGCGCGGGTGGCCGACGGCATCTCGCGCGGCGAGGTGCCGGTACTGGCCCACGGCCCGACCTTCATGGGCAATCCGCTGGCCGCGGCCGTCGCCAACGCCTCGATCGACCTGCTGCTCGGCCACGACTGGCGGCAGGAGGTCAAGCGGATCGAGACGGGGCTGCGCGACGGGCTCACGGAGGCGCTCGAACTGCCGGGCGTCCGGGGCGTACGGGTGCTCGGCGCGATCGGTGTGGTCCAGCTCGACCGTCCGCTCGACGCGGCGGGCATGGCCGCGGCGTCCCGGGCCGCGGTCCGTGAGGGCGTCTGGCTGCGCCCGTTCCGCGATCTGCTGTACACCATGCCGCCGTACATCACCGGTGACGACGATCTGGCCCGGATCTGCGCGGCGCTGCGGGCGGCCGCGGTCGCGGCCGCGGCGGGCTGACGAACGGACGGCCGCGCGACCGCCGCCCGGCGGACCTCCTCCGGGCGGCGCGCGTAACCCAGCGAAAGGCACGGAAGACAGATGTCAGTACTGGTCGTGTCGGGCACCGGCACCGAGATCGGCAAGACCGTCACCACGGCGGCCGTCGCCGCCACCGCCCTGGCCCGCGGCCGGTCGGTGGCGGTGCTCAAGCCCGCGCAGACCGGGGTCGGCGCGGAGGAGCGGGGCGACGCCGCCGAGGTGGCCCGGCTCGCCGGACAGGTCACCACCCTCGAACTCGCCCGCTACCCCGAGCCGTTGGCCCCGGACACCGCGGCCCGTCGCTCCGGGCTCGCGACGGTCCGCCCGCAGGAGGTGGCCGAGGCGGCCGAGAAGCTGGCCGCCGAGCACGATCTGGTGCTCGTCGAGGGCGCGGGCGGGCTGCTCGTTCGGTTCGACGAGGAGGGCTCGACGCTCGCCGACGCGGCCCGGCTGCTGGCCGCGCCCGTCCTGGTCGTCGCGCATCCGCGGCTCGGCACGCTCAATGTGGCCACGCTGACCACGGAGGCGCTGGCAGCCCGGGGGCTGCGCTGTCCGGGGATCGTCATCGGCAGCTGGCCCGCCGAGGCCGATCTCGCCTCCCGCTGCAATGTGACCGACCTGCCCGCGTCGGCGGGCGTACCGCTGCTGGGGGTCCTCCCGGAGCGGGCCGCGGCGCTCGATCCCGCCGACTTCCGCGCCGCGGCGCCCGGCTGGCTGGCTCCGGAGCTCGCCGGCACCTGGAACCCGGCGCAGTTCCCGGCGTAGTCTCCCCCCCGTCCTGGGCAGAATCCCGGTACCGGTCCTCGGCCGTTCCACTGGAAATCTGCTGAAAAAGGGGGATCACCATGCCCGTCCGCCGACGCACAGCACCCGACGCCGTGCACCATCCGCTCTTCGCCCGCTACTGGGACCGGGCCAGCACCGTGGCCGACGAACGGGCCGGGGTGGCCGAGCTGCGGAGCGAACTGCTGTCCGGGCTGTCCGGCCGGGTCATCGAGATCGGGGCGGGCAACGGCCGGAATTTCTCGCACTATCCGGAGACCGTCTCCGAGGTGGTCGCCATCGAACCGGAGCACCATCTGCGGCGGCTGGCCGCGCGGGCGGGGCTGCGGGCGGCGGTCCCGGTGGATGTGGTGCCGGGGGTGGCGGAGGCGCTGCCGGTCAAGAGCGAGGCGTTCGACGCGGCGGTGGCGTGTCTGGTGCTGTGTTCGGTGCGCGATATGCGGCGGGCCCTGGCCGAGCTGATGCGGGTGCTCAAGCCCGGCGGTGAGCTGCGCTTCCTGGAGCACGGCCGGTCGGACGGCCGGGTGATGGCCACCACCCAGCGGGTGCTGGACCGTACGGTGTGGCCACTGGTCTTCGGCGGCTGTCACACCGCGCGGGAGGTGCGGGCGGAGCTGGCCGCGGCGGGTTTCGAACCGGTCGGGCACCGGCGGCTGCGGGTCCCGGAGCGGGGTCTGCCGACACCGTCGTCGGCCTGTGTGCTGGGCACGGTCCGCCGCCCGGCGCTGCCGCTCACCGCCCCGGGCGAGTAGCGGCTACACGCTCCAGCCGCGCAGTTCGTCGGCGATGGCGTGGACATCAGCGCTGCCCTCCTTGACCAGCCGGGCCAGGTCCCGCACCCGCTCCGGTGAGGTGGTGACGCTGAGCCCGCTCGCCACGAGATAGGCGTAGGCGACGGCGGAGGCGAACAGCGCGTTCCCCCGCTCCAGCGCCGGGACCAGGAGCAGCAGTTGCAGCAGGGCGGCGGCCCGCTCCTGCGGATCGCCGTAGACGGGGGTGCCGAATATCTCCGCCTCGTGGCGGCTCACGGCGGCCACCAGCGCACCGTAGTCGGTGACGCGCGGATCCCCGGGGGTGTGATGCTCGGCGATCATCAGCAGCCAGGCGAGATCGATGCGCACGGTCAAGGGCGGGTCTCGCCCTCCTTGCCGAACTCCTCGTCGAATACGGCGCGGTACTGCTTCATGAAATCGGCGGCGGCCGCCACGAAGGTGTGGCCCGCCTCGCCCGCGTCCTCGCGGACCAGCTCCTCGATATAGCGGTTCATGCTGATCCCCCGCTGGAGGGCACGCTCCCGGGCCTTCTCCGCGGTGGTCTCGTCGACCCGCACATTCAGCTGCGTCTTCGCCACAGCATCACGCTAGCGCATATTTGCTAGCGTCTTCAAGGGCGCGCCGAGGCGCCCGGATCCCTACCATCGAGGGCCTGAACCGTTCCGACACGGGAGGCAGTGTGTCCACACCGGCGGCGACGAAGACGGACGGATTCGCGGAGGGCGGAGCGGGCGCGGCGGCCCGCGCACGCTCCCTCACCAAGGCGTACGGCATCGGCGAGACGGCCGTGATCGCCCTGGACGCGGTGGACGTGGAGATCGAACGGGGCAGATTCACCGCGGTGATGGGCCCGTCCGGCTCCGGCAAGTCCACGCTGATGCACTGTCTCGCGGGGCTCGACACGGTCTCCTCCGGCCAGGTGTGGCTGGGCGACACCGAGATCACGGGCCTCGACGACCGGCAGCTGACCCAGCTGCGCCGGGACCGGGTGGGCTTCGTGTTCCAGTCGTTCAATCTGCTGCCCACGCTGAACGCGGCCGAGAACATCACGCTCCCGATGGACATCGCGGGCCAGAAACCCGATCCCGCGTGGGTGGACCGGGTCATCGACACCCTCGGGCTGCGGGACCGGCTGAAGCACCGGCCCGCCCAGCTGTCCGGCGGCCAGCAGCAGCGGGTGGCCTGCGCCCGGGCGCTGGCCTCCCGCCCGGATCTGATCTTCGCCGACGAGCCGACCGGCAACCTGGACTCGCGGTCGGGTCTCGATGTGCTGGGCTTCCTGCGGGAGTCGGTCGACGCGCTCGGCCAGACGGTGGTGATGGTGACCCATGACCCGAGCGCCGCGGCCCACTCCGACGTGGTGATCTTCCTCAGCGACGGCCGGATCGTGGACCGGATGGAGCGGCCCACGGCCGAAGCGGTGCTGGAGCGGATGCAGATCTTCAGCCAGACCCCGGCAGGTTGATCACCGGCGGGCGAAAGCCCGTCGACGCGGCGGCCCGCCCGATGATGGGATGTCCGCTGTGAACGACCTTCGCATACGCGCCGCGGCCCCCGACGACCTCGATACCGTGCTCGCCTTCTGGAAGCGGGCGGCCGAGGGCACGAGCATCAGCGACGACCGGGACGGGGTGGCCCGACTGCTCGCCCGGGACCCGGAGTCGCTGCTGCTGGCCGAGCGGGACGGCGCTCTCGCCGGAACCGTGATCGCGGGGTTCGACGGCTGGCGCTGCCATCTGTACCGGCTGGCCGTCCATCCCGGAGAGCGGCGCCGGGGAGTGGCGACCGCGCTGCTCACGGCGGCCGAGGAGCGGTTCGTCGCGCTCGGCGGGCGCCGCGGGGACGCCATGGTGCTCAAGGAGAACGCGCTCGCCCAGCACGCGTGGAGCGCGGCGGGCTACGCCCCCGAGCCGCAGTGGAGCCGTTGGGTCAAGCCCCTCCGCTCCTGACGCCTCGCCCGCGCCGCCTCGGCACTTTGCCGATCCTTTACCATGGACGGCAGGACGCGGTGCCCCGGTGGACCGTGCTCTTCCGATCCTTCAGCCGAAAGGTGTGAGCGTCCGCCCATGGGCGAGCCTCCCCGCAGTCCCCACAGCCGACATCGCGCGTTCCTTCCCTCCCTGCCGGATCATGGGACGGAGGTGAACCGATGACCGAAGTCCTCCTCCTGGTCGTGGCGGTCCTGCTGGCGCTCGCCTGTGGCGCCTTCGTCGCGGCGGAGTTCTCGTTGACCACGGTCGAGCGCAGCGAGCTCGAGCGGGCGACGGAGCGCGGGGAGCGGGGCGCGGCGAGCGCCCTGAAGGCCGTGAAGAGCCTGACCTACCAGCTCTCCGGCGCCCAGCTCGGCATCACCGTCACCAACCTGATCGTCGGCATGCTCGCCGAACCGTCGGTGGCCGCCCTGCTCGCCGGACCGCTCACCGCGCTCGGCGTCCCGGACTCCGCCGTGTCCTCGGTCGCCCTGGTGACCGGCACCGCGCTGTCCACGGTGGTGCTGATGGTGGTCGGCGAGCTGGTCCCGAAGAACTGGGCGATCTCCCGGCCGCTGCCGGTCGCCAAGGCCGTCGCCACCCCGCAGCGGATCTTCAGCGCGCTCTTCCGTCCGCTGATCACCCATCTCAACAACACCGCCAACCGCACCGTGCGCCGGATGGGGCTGGAACCCGCCGAGGAGCTGGCCTCCGCGCGCGGACCGCAGGAGCTGGTGGCGCTCGCCCGGCACTCCGCGAAGGAGGGGGCGCTGGAGGAGGACACCGCCGAGCTGTTCGTACGCACCCTCAGTCTGGCGGGGCTCACCGCGCAGAATGTGATGACCCCGCGGGTGCAGGTCATCGCGCTGGACGAGCGGGCCACCGCCGAGGACGTGGCGAACGCGACCCGGGCCACCGGGCTGTCCCGCTTCCCCGTCTACCGGGGCAGCCTGGACACCGTCGCCGGTGTCGTCCACATCAAGGACGTCCTGGCGATCACCGCCGACGAGCGGATGCGCCACCCGGTCTCCGCGCTGGTGCGCGAGCCGCTGTTCGTTCCCGAGTCGCTCACCGTGGACCGGCTGCTGGACCGGCTGTCCGCCAAGCGCAGCATGGCCGTGGTCATCGACGAGTACGGCGGCACGGCCGGTGTGGTCACCCTCGAGGACATCGTCGAGGAGGTGGTCGGCGACGTCCGCGACGAGCACGATCCGCAGGAGACCCCCGATCTGGCCCCGGCGGGCGAGGACACGGAGGGGCGCGCGCTCTACGACGCGGACGGCTCGGTCCGCGTCGACCAGCTGGAGCAGGTCGGGATGCGGGTGGCCCCGGGCCCGTACGAGACGCTGGCCGGGCTGATCGCGACCGAGCTGGGCCGTATCCCGGCCGCCGGCGACACCGTCGAGCTGGCGGGCTGGCGGTCGGAGGTGGTGAACGCGGCGGGCCACCGGGCCGCCCGGGTCCGGCTGCGGGCACCGCTGCCCGGTGCGGAGGAGGACGACGGGACAGCCGAGAGCGGCGACGGCAGTACCTGCGGCCGGGGCCGCAAGGGCGCCGGTCATGCCAAGGGTGAGAAGAGCAAGGGGCGCGCGAAGGCCAGGGGTGAGAAGGGGGCGGACCGATGACCATGGTCCAGTTGCTGATCGGTCTGCTGACGCTGGTCGTCAACGCGTTCTTCGTGGGCGCCGAGTTCGCCCTGATCTCGGTCCGGCGCAGTCAGATCGAGCCCCACGCCGAGCAGGGCGACCGCCGGGCGCGCGCGGTGCTGTGGGGTCTGGAGCATGTCTCCGCGCTGCTGGCCGCGGCGCAGCTCGGCATCACACTGTGCACGCTGGTGCTGGGTGCCGTGGCGGAACCGGCCATGGCGCATCTGCTGGAGCCGGTCTTCCACGCGGTGGGGCTGCCCCTGGGGCTGGTCCACCCGGTGTCGTTCGTGATCGCGCTGAGCCTGGCGACCTATCTGCACATGCTGTTCGGCGAGATGGTCCCGAAGAACGTGGCGCTGGCCGAGCCGGTGCGCACCGCGCTGATGCTCGGGCCGCCGCTGGTCGGGCTGGCCCGGGCGCTGCGTCCGGTGATCTTCACGATCAACGCCTTCGCCAACGGGCTGCTGAAGCTGTTGCGGGTGGAGCCCAAGGGCGAGGTGACGGCCACCTTCTCGGATGACGAACTGGCCCGTATGGTCGCGGACTCCAGTGAGGCCGGGCTGCTGGACGACCGGGCGACCGAGCGGCTGCGGGAGGCCCTGGAGCTGGGCCGCCGCCGGGTGCGGGACGTGGTGCTGCCCATGGACCAGGTGGTCTCCGCCCGGCTCGGGGTGACCCCCGAGGAGCTGGAGGAGCTGTCGGCCAGTTCGGGCTTCTCCCGGTTCCCGGTGGTCGACGACTCCGGGCGGATCCTGGGCTACCTCCATGTGAAGGACGCGCTGGACGCCCGGCCGCGGGATGTCCCCTTCCGCCCCGAACAGCTGCGGCCCATCCCCCGGGTGCGGTCCCGGACGCCGCTGGACGATGTGCTCACCGCGATGCGTGACAGCGGTACCCACCTCGCGGCGGTGAGCGGCGCCGAGGGACGGCTGGAAGGGCTGGTGACCATGGAGGACGTACTGCGCGAGCTGGTCGCCTGAGCCGGTCCCGGCCCGGCCCGGTTGCCGCGGGGCCGGGGCGCACGGCACCGCGGCCCTCACTCCTCGGTGCGTCTGGATTCATGGGCGATGATGCACGCCTGCCAGTGCGCCAGTGCCTCCTCCCGGCCGCCACCGGTCTCCTCGGCCACCGCGAGGAGCGCGTCGGCCGCCATCGCGGCGAGCCGCACCGCGACCCGGCTCACATCGCGTCTCCCGAGCGGCTCCAGGAGGGCCGCCGCGCCCTCTCCGTCGTCGGCGAGCGCGGCGGCGACGATGGCCATGGTCGTACGGTCGCATTCAAAGGCATCCACGCCGAGCACACTGCCCGCCGGGACCCGTGCGGAACCCGGCACGGTCCAACCGGGGTATCACCCCTGGGGACGCGGCCCCGGGCGGGTGGCGGAGGGGTCGTAGCGGAAGACGACGTACTCGACCCGGCCGATCATCTTGACCCTGGGCGTGCGCCGGTACAGCTCGGGCGGCCGGAAGATGTTGTCGTCGAAGATGTCCGCGCCGGGCTCCACATTCCAGCTGACGGTCGTCCCGTTCCGCGCGCCGCCCTCGAAATAGATGTGGGTCATCGCCATGCGGCTCATCATGCTCGCGCCCGCGCCCCCGCGCAGCACACCGGCGCCGGAACCCCCGTGCGGGGTGGGTACCGACCGGGCGGTCTGGAGCTCCGGATAGGATCGTCGGCGCCATGCAGACGAACATCACCTACACCAGCTTCGCCGCGCTGGGCGACTCCTTCACCGAAGGCATGTCCGACGAGCTCCCTGGCGGCGCCTACCGCGGCTGGGCGGACCTCCTCGCCGGGCGGCTCGCCGCCCGCACCCCCGGCTTCCGCTACGCCAATCTCGCGGTGCGCGGCAAGCTGATCGGCCAGATAGTCGACGAGCAGACCGGTCCGGCGGCCGCGATGGGCGCCGACCTGGTCACGCTGGTCGGCGGGCTCAACGACGTACTGCGGCCCACATGCGATGTGGACCGGGTGTGCGCGCTGCTGGAGGAGGCGGCGGGACGGCTGGCGCCGAACTGCGAGCGGCTGGTGCTGATGCGCAGCCCGGGGCGGCGCGGACCGGTGCTGATGCGGTTCCAGCCGCGGATGGAGCAGCTGTTCTCCTTCATCGACGAGCTGGCCGTCCGCCATGACGCGACCGTGGTCGACCTGTACGCCTCCGAGCCGCTGGGCGACCCCCGGCTGTGGGCCGACGACCGGCTGCATCTGAACGCGGAGGGGCACCGCCGGGTCGCCGAAGCGGTGTGGCAGGCGCTGGGGCACCCACCGGAGGCCGACTGGAACGCCCCGCTGCCGCCGCCGGTCCGGCCCGGCTGGGTCGCCCGGCGCACCTCCGACGCCCGCTTCGCCCGGGAGCACCTCGGGCCCTGGGTCGTGCGGCGGCTGACGGGCCGTTCCTCGGGCGACGGGCGCGCTCCCAAGCGGGCCGAGCTGCTGCCGTACCCGGCCCCGGACGAGGGCTGAGCCCCGGCCCGCCACGGGGCCCGGTCTGGCCTGCGCGTTCGGCCAGTAGACTCTGTGCACGTGACTGCTAAGCCGCGCATCCCGAACGTCCTGGCCGGCCGCTACGCCTCCACGGAGCTGGCCGTCCTGTGGTCCCCCGAGTACAAGGTGACGCTGGAGCGGCGGCTGTGGCTCGCCGTGCTCCGCGCCCAGAAGGACCTCGGGATCGAGGTGCCGGACGCCGCCATCGCCGACTACGAGCGGGTCCTGGAGGATGTGGACCTGGCCTCCATCGCCGAGCGGGAGAAGGTCACCCGGCACGATGTGAAGGCCCGGATCGAGGAGTTCAACGCCCTCGCCGGTCATGAGCACGTGCACAAGGGCATGACCTCCCGCGACCTCACCGAGAACGTGGAGCAGCTCCAGATCCGGCTCTCCCTGGAGCTGGCGCGGGACCGTACGGTGGCCGTGCTGGTCCGGCTGGCGAAGCTGGCCGCCGACCACGCCGAACTGGTGATGGCGGGCCGTTCGCACAATGTCGCCGCGCAGGCCACGACGCTCGGCAAGCGGTTCGCGACCGCGGCGGACGAGCTGCAGGTGGCCTACGCACGGCTGGAGGAGCTGCTCGGCCGCTATCCGCTGCGCGGTATCAAGGGCCCGGTGGGCACCGCGCAGGACATGCTCGACCTGATGGGCGGCGGTCGGGAGGGGGCCGCGAAGCTGGCCGAGCTGGAGCGGCGGGTCGCCGGTCACCTGGGCTTCGGGCAGGCGTTCACCTCGGTCGGCCAGGTCTATCCGCGCTCCCTGGACTACGACGTGGTGACCACCCTGGTGCAGCTGGCCGCCGCCCCGTCCTCGCTGGCCAAGACGGTCCGGCTGATGGCCGGGCATGAGCTGGTGACCGAGGGCTTCAAGCCCGGCCAGGTCGGCTCCTCCGCGATGCCGCACAAGATGAACACCCGCTCCTGCGAGCGTGTGAACGGTCTGGCGGTGATCCTTCGCGGCTATGCCTCGATGGCCGGGGAGCTGGCGGGCGACCAGTGGAACGAGGGCGATGTGTCCTGCTCGGTGGTGCGCCGGGTCGCGCTGCCGGACGCGTTCTTCGCCTTCGACGGGCTGCTGGAGACCTTCCTGACGGTGCTCGACGAGTTCGGTGCCTTCCCCGCCGTGATCGCCCGTGAGCTGGACCGCTATCTGCCGTTCCTCGCGACGACGAAGGTGCTGATGGGCGCCGTGCGGGCCGGGGTGGGGCGCGAGGTGGCGCATGAGGCGATCAAGGAGCACGCGGTCGCCGCGGCGCTGGCGATGCGCGAGCGCGGCGCCGAGCGCAATGAGCTGCTGGACTCCCTCGCCGCCGATGAGCGGATTCCGCTGGACCGGGCCGCGCTGGAGGGGCTGATGGCGGACAAGCTGTCCTTCACTGGCGCCGCCGCCGACCAGGTCGGCGCGGTGGTGGCCCGGATCGAGGAGATCGCCAAGCGGCACCCCGAGGCCGCGGCGTACACGCCCGGGTCGATCCTCTGACCGCGGCGGCGACCCGGTGTCCCCTTCGCTGACGCCCGAGCAGCTGGCGGCCGCCCGCGACCGTCTGGTGCCGGATGTGGTCGCGGACGGTCTGCGGGTGCTCTTCTGCGGGATCAACCCGGGGCTGATGACGGCCGCGACGGGCCACCACTTCGCCCGTCCCGGCAATCGCTTCTGGCCCGTGCTGCACGCCTCGGGTTTCACCCCGCGCCTCCTCCACCCGTCCGAGCAGTCGGAGCTGGTGGAGTACGGGCTGGGCATCACGAACGTGGTGGCGCGGGCGAGCGCGCGGGCCGATGAGCTGAGCGACGAGGAGTACCGGGAGGGCGGCCGGGTCCTGGAGGAGAAGGTGGAGCGGCTGCGGCCCCGGTGGCTGGCGGTCGCCGGGGTGACCGCCTACCGGGTCGCCTTCGGCGACAAGCGCGCGAAGATCGGTCCGCAGCCGCGGACGATAGGGGAGACGCGGATCTGGGCGCTGCCGAACCCCAGCGGGCTCAACGCCCACTGGACCCTGGCGACGATGGCCGAGGAGTACGCCCGGCTGCGGGCCGCGGCGGAGGGCTAGCGCGGCTCCGCCCCGGGGCCGGGATCCTCCGCTATGGCCACCACCAGCTGAAGCGGCAGCTCCCGGTCTCCCTGCCCCACTCCCAGCGCCACCCAGCGCCCGTCCACCCGCCAGGTGTGCAGCTCGGGGACATAGCCGCACAGCGTGTCCAGCGGCGGCGGGACCGGCTCGCCCATGGCTGAGCGCTCCAAGTGGTCCGTGAGATCGAGGACTTCGGGGGCGCCCCATCGTAAGGACAGGACGTGGACGAGCACGAGGAGCTCGGCCTCGAACTCCTCCCCGACCTCCTCCACCCGTGTGAGGTCCGCGTCCCAGAACTCCTCGCTCACCCTCAGGTCGGCCACCCGGCACCCCGAACCGCGCTGCGCGGGCAGGGCGTCGGCGCGCAGCCGGTCGATCGTGGCCAGATATCGGGCGGTGGTGCTGCTGGTCATGCGGTCAGTAAACAACGCGGGTCGGACATGTGGCCCTCCGTCAGGGTCCGGGCGTCCGGCGGGACGCCTGACGGTCGGCCGCGGAGCGGATCGGGCCCGCCCGGCGCCGTGCCGGGGGCCACTCGCCGGGTGCGCCCCCAGCGGATACGATCCGCCAGACACGGACAGCGAGGGAGGCCGACGACGTGGGGCGGCTCACCGGCGGGGATCCGTCTCTGCTGCGGCGCATCAACTCCGCCGTCGTGCTGCACGCGCTGCGCGCGGCGACAGCGACCGGGTCGGGGAGCGCCTCCCGTAGCCCCGGGGCCGCGACCCTCACCGATCTGACCCGGGTCACCGGGCTCTCCCGGCCCACCGTCGAGGGTGTGATCGACGGACTGATCGGCAGCGGGCTGGCGGTGGACGTACCCGCCGAGGAGGGCGGGGTACGCCGCCAGGGCCGTCCCGCGCGCCGGTTCCGCTTCCGGGCCGAGGCCGGACATCTGCTGGGCATCGAGATAGGGGCGCACCGGGTCGCCGCGCTGCTGTCCGACCTCGACGGCCGGGCGCTGGGCTCCACGGTGCGCGAGGTGTCCGAAAGGGCGTCGGCGGAGGAGCGGCTGGAGCGGGTGCGCGGCGCCGTCGCGGATCTGCTGCGCGCGGCCGGGGTGGCCCGCCACTCGCTGCGCGCGGTCGGGGTGGGCAGCCCGGGGGTGGTGGAGGACGACGGCTCGGTGCATCTGTGCACCGCCCTGCCGGGGTGGACCGGGCTACGGCTCGGCGAGCGGCTGCGGCGGTCGTTCCGCTGTCCGGTGCTGGTCGAGAACGACGCCAACACGGCTGCGGTGGCCGAGCATTGGAAGGGCGCGGCGCTGGGCTCGGACGATGTGGTGTTCGTGCTGGCCGGGCTGAGTCCGGGCGCGGGTTCGCTGATCGGGGGGCGGCTGCACCGGGGGTTCGGCGGCGCGGCCGGGGAGATCGGGGCACTGCATCTGCTGGGCCGGGAGGCGACCCCGGAGGAGGTGCTGTCCACCACCGGGGAGCCGCTGAGCCCGCTGGACGAGGAGCAGGTGGCCCGGGTCTTCGCACTGGCCCGGGAGGGGGACGTCCGGGCGCGGGCCGCCGTGGAGCGGTTCGTACGGCGGCTGGTGCACGATGTGGCGGCGCTGGTGCTGGCGCTGGATCCCGAGGTCGTGGTGGTGGGCGGCTGGGCCGCGGGGCTCGACGGGATGCTGGATCCGCTGCGCGACGAGCTGGCCCGCTACTGTCTGCGGCCGCCGCAGGTGGCGCTGTCGCTGCTGGGTGAGGCGGCGGTGAGCATGGGCGCGCTGCGGCTGGCTCTGGACCATGTGGAGGCGGAGCTGTTCGCGGTGGAGGGCACGGTCACGGCCCGGCGTGCGGGCCGCTGACCGGCGGTGGACGGGCGAACGCTCAACCCGCCAGCAGCTCCTCGGAGTCCTGCGGATCGCCGAAGGTGAGCCGGCAGGCATCGGCCCGGTAGGTGGCCACGGCGACGGCGGCGGTGCGCCCGGCCGCGGCATAGCGGGTGGTGACGACGAGCACCGGGGCGCCGGGCAGCCGGTCCAGCTCCTTGGCGTCGTCCGCGCGGGCCGAGCCGAGCTCGACGGAGCGCTCACGGCCCTCCAGCTCCAACCGGCGCAGCTCGCGCAGGACGGCGCGGGCGCGGGCCAGCCCGCCGGTGGTGTCGATGGCGGCGAGGCCGGGCACCGACTCGGCCGGGATGTAGAGCAGTTCGGCGGCGAGCGGCAGGCCCTGGCTGATCCGGGTGCGCCGGACCCGGTGCACGGGGGTGTCGGGGTCGGTGTCGAGCAGCCGGGCGACGGCGGCCGGGGGCACCACCTCGACACTGTCGACGGACTGCCAGGCGTCCGCGCCGCCGTCGGTCCAGCCGTGGGTGGAGTCGCCGACGGCCACACCGACGCGGGGCGGGGCGACAGTGGTGCCGACACCGCGGCGGCGCTGGAGCCTGCCTTCCAGCTCGAGCTGTTCCAGGGCCTGCCGGAGGGTGGCGCGGGCGACCCCGAAGCGGGCCGCGAGCTCACGCTCGTTCGGCAGGATCTCCCCGACGGCGAACTCGGTGTCGAGCGCGTCGCTGAGCACGGTCTTCAGGTGCCAGTACTTGGGCTCCGGCACCGATTCCAGCTCCGTGGTCCCCACCCTGTCCCCCTGTTCCCGCACCGGTGACGCGGCACCGGTTATGCGTACTTCTTTATTAAAGGTTGTTGCAGTATCAATGCGACCATAAGGCGGTGTGGGTACTTGGTCAAGACCAATCCGCGGTCGGCTAGGGTCGGTGATCACTAGTTCTGAGGGCCGGAGCGGGGCGGGAGCGGAACGATGGACCAGGTCACGGTGGTCACCGGCGGGAGTCGCGGGATCGGGGCGGCGGTGGCCGTACGGCTCGCCCGCGCCGGGCACCACATCGCCATCGGCTACGAGCGCGCGCGGGACGCGGCCGAGCGCAGTGCGGCGGCGGTGCGCGCCGAGGGCGTCGCCGCGGTCGTCGTCCAGCTGGACACCAGTGTCGAGGGCCAGGTCGAGGCGCTGTTCGACACCGCCCGGGCGGAGCTGGGCCCGATCACCGGGCTGGTCAACAACGCGGCGATCACCGGACGTCTCGGCCGGTTCACCGAGACCCCGCCCGAGGTGATGCGCCGGGTGGTGGAGGTCAATCTGACCGGCGCGATGCTGTGCGCACGGCGAGCGGCGCGCGAGATGTCCACGCGCCACGGCGGCCGGGGCGGCGCCATCGTCAATATCTCCTCGGGCGCGGCGACCACCGGCAGCCCCGGGGAGTACGTCCACTACGCGGCCAGCAAGGCGGCGGTGGACACCATGACCGTGGGGCTGTCCAAGGAGCTGGCCGAGGAGGGCATCCGGGTCAACTCGGTCCAGCCCGGGATGACGGTGACCGATATCCATGCGCGGATGGGCGACCCGGAGCGGCCGTGGAAGGTCGCGGGCCGGGTGCCGATGGGGCGGCCGGGTGAGCCGCAGGAGATCGCGGGGGCGGTGGCGTGGCTGCTGTCGCCGGAGGCGTCGTACACCACCGGCGCGGTGCTGCGGGTCGCGGGCGGGCTGTGAGCCCGCGGCGCCCCGCGAGTTGAGTCCGCGCTTCCGCGAGGTGGACCCGCTCCCGTCGGGCGACCCGGCCCGGCGGGGGCTCAGCGGGCGAACGAGGCCAGTTTGTCGGGGTTGCGCACGATGTAGACCGACTGGATCCGGCCGTCCGCCACATCGAGGCTCATCACCGCGTCCGGTACACCGCGCGAGTACAGCATTACCGCCGGCCCGCCGTTGATCTCCGTGATGACCAACTCCGGTTCCTCGATCGGCTGCTGGGCCACGGCGATCAGGAAGCGCCCGACCTTGTCCGCCGTCTCCAGCACCCGCAGCGGCGCCTTGGCCTTGCCGCCGCTGTCGCCGACCAGCCGGGCGTCGGGGGCGAGCAGCGCGAGAAGCTGCTCGATGTCGCCGCCGGTGGAGGCGGCGAGGAACTTCTCGGTCAGCTCCCGCCGCTGCCGCTGGTCCACCTCGAAACGCGGTTTGCGCTCCTCCACATGGCGCCGGGCCCGGCCGGAGAGCTGCCGCACCGCCGCCTCGCTGCGGTCCAGCGTCTCGGCGATCTCGCCGTACGGAAAGCCGAACGCCTCGCGCAGCACGAACACCGCGCGCTCCAGGGGCGACAGCGACTCCAGGACGACCAGCACCGCGAGGGAGACCGTCTCGGAGAGCAGGGCGCGCTCGGCGGCGTCCGGGACGGTGTGGCCGAGGTCGGTGGCGATCGGCTCGGGCAGCCACGGCCCGACGTAGGACTCCCGGCGGGAGGTGATCTGGCGCAGCCGGTCGATGGCGAGCCGGGTGGTGATCCGCACCAGGAAGGCGCGCGGCTCGCGCACCTGCTCGCGGTCGGTGCCGGACCAGCGCAGCCAGGTCTCCTGCACGACGTCCTCGGCGTCGGCGACCCGGCCGAGCATGCGGTAGGCCACTCCCGTCAGAACGGAGCGGTGCGCTTCGAAGACGTCGGTCGCGGAGTCGAGGGCCACGGCCCCATCCCACCCGACACCGGGCGGGTTGTCCAGGCGGACCGGACCCGGCCCCCGCTCGGGTCTACCCGGCGGTAACTCCTGCTGACATGCTGTCTCATACGCCTGCCCGGCAGATCATGACAAGCCGACCCGAGGAGCCTCCCATGGCCGCGACCCTCTCCTTCCCCGTCGACACCCCCGGCGGCCCCCGCACTGCCCGGATCGTCCACGAGCGGCGCGGCTCGGGGCGCCCGCTGGTGCTGCTGCACGGCATCGGCCACCACTGGCAGGCATGGGAACCGGTCCTGGACATCCTGGCGGTGGAGCGCGATGTCATCGCCGTCGACCTGCCCGGTTTCGGCGCCTCGCCCGCGCTGCCCGACGGCGTCCCGTACCACCTGGACGGTGTGGTGCCGGTGCTCGGGGCGCTCTTCGAGGCGCTGGACGTCGACCGCCCCGATGTCGCCGGGAACTCCCTCGGCGGACTGCTCGCCCTGGAGCTGGGCCGGGTCGGGCTCGTACGGTCCGTCACCGCGCTCTCCCCGGCCCGGTTCTGGAACGAGGCCGAGCGCCGCTACGCCTTCGGGGTGCTGAACGCCATGCGAGTGGGCGCACGGCGGCTGCCGCCCCCGATGGTGGAGCGGCTGGCCCGCAGCGCGGCCGGGCGGGCGGCGCTCACCGGCACCATCTATGCCCGCCCCGGGCGGCGTTCACCCGAGGCGGTGGTGGCCGAGACCCGGGCGATGCGCGAGGCGGTGGGCTTCGAGGCGACGCTCGCCGCCGGGGACGCGGGGCCGTTCACCGAGGATGTGCCGGATGTGCCGGTCACCATCGGCTGGGGGTCCCGCGACCGGCTGCTGCTGCGCCGGCAGGGTGTGCGCGCCAAGCGGGTGATCCCCGGGGCGCGGCTGGTGCGGCTGCCCGGCTGCGGCCATGTCCCGATGAGCGACGACCCGGCGCTGGTGGCCCGCGTGATCCTGGACGGCAGCCGCTGACCGACGCCGCCCGGCGGACGACCGCCGGGCGGGGGACCGTCCGGCGCCGCCCACTTCCCCCGGTACGGGGGCCGGTTGTTCACTGTCCGTTCGGGCGCGGGGCATCTCGCACCGATAGCAACGACAGCGGCACGACCACACATCGGCCACGCAGGGCACAGCGGTTCTTCGATCACACAGGAGGTTCCACATGGCGCGGGATTCCGGCAGGCGGATGGGGCGGCGGGCGGTACTGCGGGGTTCGGCGGCCGCCTCGGCCGCGCTCAGCCTTCCCGCCGTGGCACCGGCCGCGCCCGCGCAGGCGCTGTCCGGCCGGCCGAACGCCCGGTGGGGCGTCCAGGTGGGCGATGTGACCACGTCGTCCGGGCTGGTGTGGGTACGCGCCGACCGCCCGGCCCGGATGATCGTCGAGACCTCCGCGACCGAGTCCTTCACCCGGCCGCACCGCTGGCAGGGCCCGGTGGTGGGCCCCGGCACCGACTTCACCGGCCGTACGGCGCTGCGTGGACTGCCGTCCGGCAGCCAGGTGCACTACCGGGTGGTGCTGGCCGACCCGGACGACCCCCGCCGCACCGGTGAGCCGGTGTACGGCACGTTCCGCACCGTCTCCGCCCGCCGCCGCGAGGGCGTGCGCTTCGTATGGTCCGGCGATCTGGCGGGCCAGGGCTGGGGGATCAACCCCGACCACGGCGGCTTCCGCATCTTCGAGGAGATGCGCCGCCGGGACCCGGACTTCTTCCTGTGCAGCGGTGACAACATCTACGCCGACGGCCCGCTGACCGAGAGCGTCACCCTGCCGGACGGTTCCACCTGGCGGAACGTGGTCACCCCGGAGAAGACCAAGGTGGCCGAGAGCCTCGACGAGTTCCGCGGCGCCTTCCGCTACAACCTGCTGGACACCGCCCTGCGCCGGTTCCACGCGCAGGTGCCGGTCATCTCCCAGTGGGACGACCACGAGGTCCTCAACAACTGGTACCCCGGCGAGATCCTGACCGACGCCCGGTACACCGAGAAGAACGTGGATGTGCTGGCGGCCCGCGCCCGGCGGGCGTTCGCCGAGTACGCCCCGGTCGGCACCCTGCGGCCCGACGCCCAGGGCCGGGTCTACCGGGTGCTGCGGCACGGTCCGCTGCTGGATGTCTTCGTCCTGGACTGCCGTACCTACCGCGACGCCAACTCGCCCGGCCGCCAGCCGGAGAACACCCAGGGCATCCTGGGCGCGGAGCAACTGGCCTGGCTCAAGCGGGAGCTGTCGCGGTCGCGCGCGGTGTGGAAGGTGATCGCCTGCGATATGCCGCTCGGCCTGGTGGTACCGGACGGCACCACCGATATCGAGGGAGTGGCACAGGGCGACCCGGGTGCGCCGCTGGGCCGTGAACTCCAGCTGGCCGAGCTGCTGCGGCATATCAACCACCGGAAGATCACCGGCACGGTATGGCTGACGGCCGATGTGCACTACACCTCGGCGCAGCACTACGACCCCTCGCGGGCGGCGTTCAAGGACTTCGCGCCGTTCTGGGAGTTCGTCACCGGGCCGCTGAACGCGGGCGCCTTCCCGGCGGTGAAGCTCGACGGCACCTTCGGGCCCGAGCAGCCCTTCGTCAAGGCGCCGACCCGGGCCAATGTGTCGCCCGCCGAGGGCTTCCAGTTCTACGGCGAGGTGGACATCGACGGGGACAGCGGTGAGATGACCGTCCGGCTCTGCGAGGACGGCGGAAAGGTGTTGTTCACCAAGGTGCTGCGGCCGGGTCTGGTCGGCCAGTAGCCGCCTTGGCGGTACGCCGCGCGGTGGGTGCCCACCGCGCGGCGTACGGTACGGATATGACGTCCACCGGCGGCCCCGGCAGCCCCGCCCCGGCGTCCCGCCTCACCTATCCGGAGGCGGGTGCCACCCGGCGGTGGCCGCTGCCGGACGGCTACCGCCACCTGCGGGTCAGCACCGCGCTCGGCCACGGGCCCGCGGTGTTCGAGCGGGCCGGACGGGCGGTGCTGGACTGGCGGATGCACCGGGCGGTCGGGGTCTCCATCCGCTCCTGGGAGCCGGTCGCCACCGCGGGACGGCCGGTCGTGGTGGGGCTGGGCGCCGGAGCGCTGCGGCTGCGCGCACCGTGTGAGGTGGTGTGGACGGTCGCGGACGGGACCCGCACCGGCTTCGGCTACGGCACGCTGCCGGGCCATCCGGAGTGCGGCGAGGAGTCGTTCGTGGTGCGACGGGAATCGGACGATTCCGTGGTGTTGACGGTCACGGCGTTCAGCCGTCCGGCAACGTGGTACACGCGCATGGCGGGGCCGCTGGTGCCCCTCTTCCAGCGCGCCTACGCACGCCGCTGCGGCAGGGTGCTGCGGCGACTGGCCGCCTAGGAATGGGAGATTCCATCTTCAATGGTTCGATTACGGACAAAAATATCCTCTCCCATCAAATCACTACTTAACCCTTCGGACACATGGTGTTCGTGATCAGGCAACACCCTTGCGCGAAGGTGTTTTCCATGACCTCACCGGCGAAATTCCCGCACCCCTCGCACCTCCGCCGCCACTGGCGGCGTGAACTCGTCGAGCTGGCCGCCCTGTTCACGGCGGTGGCGGTCGCCGACGCGGTGGCCAACACGGTCGTACACGGCCCGGACGGGCCGGTGGTGCTCATCGCGTCCGCGGTGGCGCTGCTCGCCACGACCGCCTTCCACCTCTGGTGGTCACGACGCCATGGCCGTACGCCACCGGACGGCTCACCCTCGCCCGCGGGCGGCGCGCACACCGCCGCCGCGGGCGCCCCGGAGACCGAGCGCCCCGAAGCCACCGCGCTGTGGCGGATGCGCACCACCGTCCGGGACGAGCCCGGCACCCTGGCGGCGCTGTGCGCGGCGCTGGCCGAGCACCGGGTGGACATCCTCGCGCTGCAAACCCATCCGCTGGCCGACGGCACGGTGGACGAGTTCCTGCTGCGCTCCCCCGAGTCGCTCCCTGCGGCCGAGCTGACCCGGGCGGTCGCGGCCGGGGGCGGTCGCGACAGCTGGCTCGAACGGGCCGACACCCACGATCTGGTGGACGCCCCCACCCGCGTGCTGACGCTGGCCACCCGCACCGCGCTGGACGGGGCCGAACTCCCGCTGGCACTGCGGCAGTTGCTGGGCCGCTGCACCATTCACTCACTGCCCGCCAAGTCCCTCACCGGCCGCCGTCTGGACGGCACCCCGCCGGTCGAGGGGGTGTTGGAGGAGACCGTCATGCGGCTGCGCGACCCGTCCGGGGGTGCGATCACCATCGAGCGGCCCCATCTTCCGTTCACGCCGACCGAGTTCGCCCGGGCCCGCGCCCTGGTGGAGCTGGACGCCCGGCTCGGCCCGCGCGTCCCGCACCGCAGCGATGTGCTGACCCTGCCGGAGGGGAACGAGATCACCGTGCGCCGCGCGGGCACCGGCGATCTGCCCGCCGCCCGCGCGATGCACGGCCGCTGCTCCCCCGCGACGCTCGGTCTGCGCTACCACGGGCCGATCGGCGACGCCGACCGCTACTTGGGCCATCTGCTGAGCCCGCGCTTCGGCCGGACACTTGCCGCCTATACCGCCTCCGGACGGCTGGTGGCCCTCGGCCATCTGCTGTGGGACGGGGACGAGACCGAGGTCGCGCTGATCGTCGAGGACGACTGGCAGCGGCGCGGTGTCGGCGGCGAGCTGCTGCGGCGGCTGGTGGCGATGGCCACCGAGACCGGCTGCGAGAGCGTCTACGCCGTGACCCAGTCGGCCAACACCGGCATGGTGGCCGCCATGCGCGCCCTCGAACTCCCGCTGGACTACCAGATCGAGCAGGGCACCCTCGTGATCACCGCCCGGCTCAGCCCGGCACCGGCGCCCGCTCCGGCTCCGACTCCGGCGCCGCTTCCGGCGCCCGCCCGGCCGCACGGGCACTGAGCGCCCGGTCCAGATCGCCCCACAGGTCCTCGACGTCCTCCAGGCCGACCGACATCCGCAGCAGCCGGTCGCTGATGCCATGCGAGTGCCGGTCGCCCTCGGCCACGATGCGGTGGCTGATGGAGGCGGGGTGCTGGATCAGGGTGTCGACGCTGCCGAGGCTGACCGCCGGGGTGATCAGCCGGACCCCGGCGATCACCTCATGCGGATCGCCGTGCGTCTCGAAGGCCACCATCGCGCCGCCCAGCCGCGGATAGTGGACCCGCTCCACCCGCGGGTCGGCGGCCAGCCGCCGGGCCAGCTCCGCGGCGGTCGCCGAGGCGGCCCGTATCCGCACCGGCAGGGTCGACAGACCGCGCAGCAGCAGATACCCGGCGAGCGGATGGAGCACTCCGCCGGTGGCGAACCGCACCTGCCGCAGCGACCGCGCGAAGGCCTCGTCACAGGCGACGACCCCGCCCAGCACATCACCGTGGCCGCCGAGGTACTTCGTCGCGCTGTGCAGGACCGCACTCGCACCCTGTTCGGCCGGGCGCTGGAGAACCGGGGTGGCGAAGGTGTTGTCGGCGAGCAGCGGCACCGTGCCGCAGGAGTGGGCGATGGCCCGCAGATCCAGCTCGCGCAGGGTCGGGTTGGCCGGGGACTCGACCACCACCAGACCGGTGTCCGGGCGGATGGCGTCGGCCACTCCGGCCGGATCCACCCAGGTCACCTCGGTGCCCAGCAACCCGGCGTCCAGCAGATGGTCACTGCATCCGTACAGCGGACGGACCGCGACCACATGCCGCAGCCCCTGGGCCACCCGCACCAGCAGACAGGCGCTGAGCGCCGCCATCCCGCTGGCGAACGCGACCGCGCTCTCGGTGCCCTCCAGCCGGGCGAGGGCGGTCTCGAAACGGCCGACGGTCGGATTGTCGAGGCGGGCATAGACCGGCGGGCCGTCCGGCCGGGCGCCGGTGGTGGCGAAGTCGTCGATCCGGGCCGCCTCCTGGCGGCTGTCGTACGAGGGATAGGTGGTCGACAGGTCCAGTGGCACGGCGTGCAGTCCCTGGGCCGCGAGATCCTCGCGACCGGCGTGGACGGCCTCGGTGGCGAGTGCGTGGCTCCCGCCGTTGCGCATGCTCTCCGTGAAGTCCATGGGAGCAGAGTGAACAAGCGCCGATTCAATCCGACTGGTGTTCGTGCTACGTTCGGCCGATGGCCGAAACTGTCGCTCTCGATCCGGTGGATCTCCAGATTCTGCGGCTCTTGCAGAACGACGCCCGGACCACCTATCGGGATCTCGCAGCCCAAGTGGGCGTCGCCCCCTCGACCTGCCTCGACCGGGTCACCCGGCTGCGCCGCTCGGGAGTCATTCTCGGCCATGAGCTCCGGCTCGACCCCGCCAAGCTGGGCCGCGGACTGGAGGCACTGCTCTCGGTACAGCTGCGGCCGCACCGCCGCGAGCTGGTCGGACCGTTCGTCGAACGGATCCGGGCACTGCCCGAGTCCCGGGCGCTGTTCCACCTCGCCGGGCCCGACGACTACCTCGTCCATGTCGCGGTCGCCGACACCGCCGATCTCCAGCGGCTGGTGCTGGACGAGTTCACCTCACGCCGTGAGGTGACCCGGGTGGAGACCCGGCTGATCTTCCAGCAGTGGGAGTGCGGGCCGATGCTGCCCCCCGCCCACGAAGGCGCCTCCCTCGGCTAGGTCGTGTCGTTTGGATCTTCGCGGATCAGGCCGCGGCGTCGGATGCGGTGCATCGCAAGGCGGAGCCTGACCCGCGTACTGGGCGTACTCGGGTCTGGCGACAACGCCGCGAGGTGCCGTAGCCGGCGTCGCGGACCCGCGAAAGATCCGAACGACACGGCCTAGGGGTGTCCGGGTGGGCATCCGGCCACCGGACCGGCGGGTTCAGGTATGTCACAGGTAATGCTGCTGACGCCGTGACCCGGCTCGTACGAGGATGGCCGCATGTCCGACACCAAGAACGCAGCCCTGCCCCGTGACGTCGCCGACGCCTATGTCGACGCCCTCATCGCCCTCGACCCGATCACCGGCACCTATATGGGCGTTCCCGAGAGCTCGCGCGGCCTCCCGGACTTCTCCCCGGCGGGCGCCGAGGCCCTCGCCGATCTGGCCCGCACCACTCTGGACCGGCTGGCCGAGGCCGAGGCGCGACCCGGCGGGGACAGTGACGCCGAGCGGCGCTGCGCCCGGCTGCTGCGGGAGCGGCTGACCGCCGAGCTCGCCGTGCACCACGCCCACGAGGGGCTGCGCGCCGTCAGCAATCTGCACTCCCCGCTGCACTCGGTACGCGGCATCTTCACCGTGATGCCCGCCGAGTCCGAGGACGACTGGGCGGCCATCGCGGCCCGGCTGCGCGCCGTACCGGCGGCGCTCGAGGGTTACCGCGCCTCGCTCGCCGAGGGGCTGCGCCGGGAGCTGCCCGCCGGGCCCCGGCAGGTGGCCACCGTGCTGGAGCAGCTGGCGGAGTGGATCGGCACCGACGGCGGCTGGTTCGCCGAGTTCGCCGCGGGCGGCCCGAAGGGGCTGCGGGAGGAACTGGACGAGGCCGCGGCCGCCGCCACCGGCGCGCTGGCCACCTTCCGCGACTGGCTGCGCGACCAGTACGCGCCGGCCGTGGCAGGCGCTCCGGACGTCGTCGGGCGCGAGCGCTACCGCCGCTGGGTCCGGCTGTGGAACGGCACCGATCTCGACCTGGACGAGGCGTACGCCTACGGCTGGTCGGAGTTCCACCGCATCCACGCCGAGATGCGCACCGAGGCCGGGAAGATCCTCCCCGGCGCCACCCCGTGGGAGGCGCTGCGCCACCTCGACGAGCACGGCACCCATATCGAGGGCGTCGAGGAGACCCGGGTCTGGCTCCAGGAGCTGATGGACGAGGCCATCGAGAAGCTGGACGGCACCCACTTCGACCTGGCCGAGCGGGTCAAGCGGGTCGAGTCGATGATCGCCCCGCCCGGCGGCGCCGCGGCGCCGTACTACACCCAGCCCTCGGTGGACTTCTCCCGCCCCGGCCGGACCTGGCTGCCCACCATGGGCGAGACCCGCTTCCCGGTCTACGACCTGGTCTCCACCTGGTACCACGAGGGCGTTCCCGGCCACCACCTCCAGCTCGCCCAGTGGACCCACGTCGCCGACCGGCTCTCCCGCTACCAGGCCTCCGTCGGCATCGTCAGCGCCAACGCCGAGGGCTGGGCGCTGTACGCGGAACGGCTCATGGACGAGCTGGGCTTCCTCTCCGACGCGGAGCGGCGGCTGGGCTATCTGGACGCGCAGATGATGCGGGCCCTGCGGGTGATCGTCGACATCGGGATGCACCTGGAGATGGAGATCCCCGCCGACTCCCCCTTCCACCCCGGTGAGCGGTGGACCCCGGAGCTGGCACGGGAGTTCTTCGGGATGCACTGCGGCCGCCCCGCCGAATTCCTCGACAGCGAGCTGGTCCGCTACCTCGGCATGCCGGGCCAGGCAATCGGCTACAAGCTCGGCGAGCGCGCCTGGCTGACGGGCCGCGAGGCCGCCCGCAAGGCCCATGGCGACGCCTTCGACGCCAAGAAGTGGCATATGGCGGCGCTGTCGCAGGGGTCGCTGGGACTGGACGATCTGGTCGAGGAGTTGTCGGCGCTGTGAGGACGGGGTGCGGCGTGCGCGGGTAGGGCGGGGCCCGGCCGGGGTAGTGGCGTGTGGCCCGGCCGGGTGGCGGCGTGGGGCTCGGCCGGACTCCTCCCATGGTGGCCCGGCCGGACCCCGCCGATCGTGACCCGACCGGGTCCCTCCGATCATGAGCGGCCGGGAAACGCGCTTGTGGCGGGGTCGTCCCCCTTTCTAGGGTCCGCTTCATGGGCCCCGCCTTCCTCTTCTCCCGCGATCCGCTCGCGCCGCGCCGCGTCGACCCCGAATTCGCCGACGAGGCGCGCGCCGTGCGCATGGCCGGGGCCACCGTCGCCCTGATCGACCACGAGGCCCTGCTCTCCGGGGATACGGCGGCCGCGGTGGCCCGGGTGCCCCGGGAGGCCGGGTCCGCCTGGTACCGCGGCTGGATGCTGCCCGGCGACCGCTACGCCGCGCTGGCCACCGCCCTCGCCGAGCGCGGCCGCACCCTGCTCACCTCGCCCGAGCGCTATCGCACCGCGCATGAACTCCCCGGCTGGTACGAGGTCTTCGCACCCCTCACCCCGGCCAGCGCATGGCTGCCCACCGCGCCGGGTCGGATGCCGGAGGAGTCCCGGCTCGCCCGGCTGGCCGCCCGGCTCGGCGGCGCGGGCCCGGCCGTGGTGAAGGACTGGGTCAAATCCCGCAAACACGAGTGGGACGAGGCCTGTTACGTCCCCGACCTCGCCGACACCGGCCGTCTCACGGCCGTCGCCACCCGTTTCATCGAGCTCCAGGACGACTTCCTCACCGGCGGTGTGGTGCTGCGCCGCTTCGAGCGCTACCGGCCGGTGGGCGAGGCGCGCGTCTGGTGGCTGGACGGCGAGCCGGTGCATATCGGGCCCCACCCCGACTCCCCCGCCCTGCGCCCCGCCCCGGATCTGACGGAAGTGGGACCGGCGGTCAGGGAGTTGGGCTGCCGCTTCATCACCACGGATCTGGCGCTGCGGGAGGACGGCCGGTGGCGTGTGGTGGAGGTCGGGGACGGACAGGTCAGCGGTCTGCCCCGGGACGCCGATGCGCGGCCCCTGTTCACGGCCCTGACGGCGGCCGCCACCCGCTGACCGGTACAGTCACGCTGCGCCGCGCGGCCCCGCGCCGCGCCATCCGGTGCCGGAGGTTCAGCGCATGGTGTACCAGGCGTCGTACGAGGCCGGTCGGCTCGTTCTGCGGGGCGCGAGGGTCACCCTGCGCGAGCACACCCCCGAGGACGCGGCGGCCGTGGCGGACGGCGAGTCCGCGGGCCTTGAGTGGATCGACGGTCGGCCGGGCGAGGATTCGGTCGGCGCGGCCACGATGACCGTACGGGCCATGATCGCGGGCCATCTGGGCTCCCCCTGGGGCATCTTCGCCGTCCTGCGGTCGTCGGACGGCACGGCCCTGGGCAGCATCGGCTTCCACGGCCCGCCCTCCGCCCCGGACGGTGAGGTCGAGATCGGCTACGACCTCTCCCCCTCGGCCCGTGGCGCGGGCTGGGCGACGGACGCGGTCCGGGTACTGGTGGCCTGGGCGCTGGCACGACCCGAGGTCCACACGGTGATCGCCACCACCGACCCGGCGAACGCACCGTCCCAGGGCGTCCTCACCCGAGCGGGCTTCACCCGCGCCCCCGCCCGTGGCGACCTGTACGCCTACCGACGAGACGCCGCCCCGGTGGCGGACCCGTCGTCCACGGACGCCTGATGCCCGAGCGGACGGAAGGCGACCCGTGAACGACGCGTCGACCGGCGGCTGAGGGGACGCACATCGCCGCCCGAGGCGGCCCCCACCGCCCAACGGAGCGACGCTGCACCCCGCTTATGCGTGGGAGGCGACCGGTACCCGCACGTCGCGGAGGGCGTCCGCCGCAGCCGGGCGTGGGCGGGGGACGCGGAGTCCTGTCCGCGGGACAGGGCCAACGGACGGGCGGGGTCCGCGACGCGCGCTCGCGAGGCCACCAGGCCCGCGCGGAGCGCCGCGTCGCACTCAGACACCCGCCGCCAGGCGGTACCGCACCGACGAGCCCCGGCGGCCCTTGACGACCTCCAGCTGCGCCGGGATCCGCTGGCGCAGATCCGCGACGTGGCTGACGATGCCGACCGTACGGTCCCGCTCGCGCAGCGAGTCCAGCACGTCCAGCACCTCGTCGAGGGTCTGCTCGTCCAGGCTGCCGAACCCCTCGTCGATGAAGAGGGTGTCCAGGCGGACCCCGCCCGCCTCGTCCGTGACGACGTCGGACAGCCCCAGCGCCAGCGCGAGCGAGGCGAAGAAGGTCTCACCGCCCGAGAGGGTGGCGGTGTCGCGCTCGCGGCCCGTCCAGGCGTCGATCACGTGCAGCCCGAGGCCGGAGCGGCCGCGGCCGCTGGAGCGGGCGTCGGAGTGCACCAGGGTGTAGCGGCCCGAGGACATCCGCGCCAGGCGCGCGCTCGCCGCCGCCGCGACCTGTTCCAGCCGGGCGGCGAGCACATACGCCTCGAGCCGCATCTTGCGCTCGTTGTCGGCCGCGGTGCCCGCCGTGAGCGTGGCGAGGCGGGCGACGCGGTCGTACTCCTGGCGCAGCGGGGCGATCCGGCGGGCGTCCGTGACCGCCCGTTCCGACAGTGCGTCCAGGTCGTCGCAGCGGGCACGGGCGGCGGCGTCCGCGGCCGAGGCGTCGCGCAGCGCCCGGGTGGCCGCCTCGGCGGCGGCGCGCGCGCCCGCGGGGTCGGCGGGCGGCCCCTGCGCACCGGCGAGCACCCGTTCGTCGGCCAGTTCCGCCGCGACGGCCGCGGCCTCCGTCTGCCACCGCTCGACGCGCAGCCGCGCCTCACGCTGCCGCTCGGGCGGCAGAACAGCGCTCGCGGCGGCCTGGGGCGTGGCGAAGCCCGCGCGGTACGCGGCGTCGGCCAGCCGGGCGTCGGCCTCCTTCAGCCGCCGCACGGCGTACTCGGCCGCGCGCGCCGCCTCCGCGGCGCGCGCCAGCAGCCCGGCCTGCCGCTCCAGCCGCCCGGCGCGCTCCGCCACGGTGGCGGCGCCGGCCCGGGTCTGTTCCAACTCGATGAGCAGCGCGGTGCGTTCGCGGAGCAGCGCCTCGCGGTGCGACGTACGCGCGGACGCCCGGCGTTCGGCCTCCTGCCGCTGGGTGAGCCGCCGCTCGTACTCCCGCTCAGCACGGTCCAGGGCCTCGCGGGCGGGGTGGGCGTCCGCCGCCGCCTCACGGGCCTCGGCGTACGCGGACCGCAGCTCGGCCACGGCACGGGCGAGTTCACCGGTCTCGCCGCCGTCCGCGGTGGCCTCGGCACCGGCGAGGGTCTCACGCAACCCGTGCAGGACGCGCTCGGCCTCCTCCCGGTGTGCGTCTGCCCGCTGGTACTCCTCCAGCGCGGCTTCCTCGGCGGCCCGGTCGACATGCCCGGCCCCGGGGCGCGCCGGGTCCGGGTGCACGGCCGATCCGCACACCGCGCAGGGTTCCCCGGTCCGCAGCTCGGCGGCGAGTTCGGCCGCGATACCGCGTAGTCGTCCCTCCTTGAGGTCCAGCCAGGTCTGCTTGGCGGCGGTGGCGTTCTCCCGGCACCGGAGCCGGTTCTCCCGTGCCTCAGCGGCCTCTCCGGTGAGCCGATCACGCAACCGGGCGGCCTCGAGCCGCCGTTCGGCGGGCTCGATCCGGCCGCCGAGCTGTTCGGTCCGGGTCGCGGCGTCCTGGGCGGTCTCGATACGTCGTTGATGCGCCGTGCGGACCGTCTCCCACCCGGCGAGCCAGTGGGCGGCCTCCGCGAACGCCTCGTCGTCGGCGCGCGCTTCCCGGTCGAGACCGGCGATCTCATCGGCCACGGCCTCGGCCCGCCGTTCACCACGCCGGGCGGCGGCCAGGGACCCGAGCTCTTCGCGCAACCAACGCTCCGCCCGGGCCAAGGAGGCGGCGTCCGCCTCGGAGAGGCGGGAGGGGCCGCGGTCGTCGTCGGCCGTGGCGGACGACGAGGGTCCGTGCGGCGGTAGGTCGTCCCGACCCCGCCGCGGGGCGGGCGCACTGCCACCATGGGCCGCCGCCGGGGGCGTTGTGCCGGAGCCCGGCACGGCGCCGTCCGGCGACGGGCCGTCCCCTTCGGCAGCCGCCAGGGGGGCTACGCCCGAGCCCGGCACGGCTCCATCCGGCCCCGGGGCCGCCCGCCGCACACCGAACCGCGCGCCCGCCGACCCGGCACCACCGGAACCTTCCTCGCCGACATCCGGCGACGGGCCGTCCCCCGGGGCACCGACGCTTCCGCCCGCGGCGGGCCCGGTCGATGGCGCGGAAGCCGCGTCCTCGTGCGCGGGGCGCCGTTGACCGTCGGCACGTGCCGCGAACGGTGCCGTTCCCCGGGGTCGGGGTGCGTCCGCGTGATCGTCGCGGGCGGCCGAGGTACGCACCCGTGATGCCGGGAGGTCGCCCTCGTCCGGAGGGCGTTGGCCGGGAATGCCGGATTCGGCCGGGCGGTGGAGTGAGACGGGCAGGGCGTCGAGGCCCGGTTCGGCGGCGAGTTGGGCGCGGGCGGCGCGCTCGGCGTGGGCGGCGGCCCGGTTCTCGTGTTCCGCGGTGGCGCGCAGTTCGAGGGCCGGGGCGACCGCGTCCGCCGCGCGGGCGCGCTCCAGCCGCTGGTGCACCATGTCGCGTTCGGCGCGCTGCCGTTCGAGGTCGTCCGCGCGGCGCAGGGCCTCCGCGTGGCGGTGCTGCGACGCGGCCCGTTCGCGCTCGGTCTCGGCCGCGCGCTGGGCGGCGTCATGCGCGGCCTCGGCGGCCCGCACCGCGGCGAGCGCGATGTCGCGCCGCTCGCGCGCACCGGTGCGGGCGACGGCGGCCCACTCCAGGACGGCGTCGGCCAGCCCCGGTTCACCGGGGGCCAGTTCGGGCAGCGGTTCCCCCGCGACACCCGGGGCCGGGCCCGCCGCCTGGGCCATCCGGTGGGCGAGCGCCAGAAGCCGTTCATCACCGCCGATGACCCGCTTCTCGGCGGCCCGCCGCGACTCCGCGAGCCGTTCCTCGACGGCGGCGAAGCGACTGGTGTCGAACAGTCTGCCCAGCAGCTTGCCGCGCGCCATCTCGTCCGCGCGCAGGAAGCGCGCGAAATCCCCCTGCGGCAACAGCACCACCTGGCAGAACTGCTCCCGGCTCATACCGAGCAGCTGCCCGATCTCCTCGCCGATCTCCTGGTGCGAGCGGCTGAGCGCCTTCCACTTCCCCGTCGCGGGAACGAATTCACGCAGCAGGCTCTGCGCCTTCTCGCGCGTCGTACCGGTACCCCGCTTCTTCGGGCGGGGCTGTTCGGGGCTGCGGGTGATCTCCAGGCGCCGTTCGCCGACGGTGAGTTCGAGGACGACCTCGGTCGGGGTGAACGGATCGGCGTGGTCGCTGCGCAGGGATGGGCCGCTGCCCTGCCGGGCCCCGGGCACCTGCCCGTACAGGGCGTAGCAGACCGCGTCGAGCACCGAGGTCTTGCCCGCGCCCGTCGGGCCGTGGAGCAGGAAGAGCCCGGCGGTGGACAGTTCGGCGAAGTCGATCTCCTGGGTACCGCCGAAGGGGCCGAAGGCGGTGACGGCGAGCCGGTGCAGCCTCATCGCGCCCCCTCCGCGGCGCCGACGCCGCGCCGGGTCTCCCGTCCGGCGCCGCTCTCCTCGGTCCGCACGGCTTCGAGCGCGTCGCCGAGCACCGTGCGCTCCGCCGCGTCCGGGCCGCGTCCGCCACGCACATGGGCCACGAAGTCCTCGGCGATCTGCTGGTCGTCGCGGCCGCGCAGCCGCTGGGCGTAGGAGGCGAGCGGGTCCTCGGGGGGCCGCTCGGGGTCGAACGCGAGGGTGAGGACATGCGGGAAACGCCGTGTCAGCCGGGCCATCGGCTCCTGTGGACGGATGCCGTCGGTGAGGGTCGCCTCGACCCAGGCGTCCTCGTGCCGGGCGAGGCCGGGGTCGGCGAGCAGGTCCTCGATACGGCCTCTGAGCCGGGCGAGCGGCCGGGGTACGGGACAGTCCACACGCTCGGCGGACAGCGTGGCACTCCCCGGTGCCGCCTCACCCCCCGCACCCCTCGCGCCCAGCTCCACCAGCCACATGGACTTGCGGTGCGTGGCCTCGGAGAACGAGTACGCGAGCGGTGAACCCGAGTAGCGGATCCGCTCCGTGAGGGACTGGCAGCCGTGCAGATGTCCGAGCGCCACATAGTCGACGCCGTCGAAGACCCCGGCGGGGACGGAGGCGACACCGCCGACGGTGATGTCGCGCTCGCTGTCGCTGACCGCGCCACCGCTGACGAAGGCGTGGGCGAGGACGACGGAACGCGTGCCGGGCGGCCGGGCGGCGAGATCGGCGCGCACCCGGCGCATGGCGGCGTCCAGCACCGCCGTATGCCCGGCGGTCGGGGCGTCCAACGTCTCGCGCACCAGACGGGGTTCCAGATACGGCAGACCGTAGAAGGCCACCTCGCCGTGGTCATCACCGAGGACGACGGGGGTGGCGCAGTCGGCGGGGTCGGTGCGCAGATGGACACCGGCGCGTTCGATCAGCCCGGCGCCGACGCCGAGCCGACGGGCGGAGTCATGGTTGCCGGAGATCATGACGGTGGGCACACCGAGCTCCGCGAGACGGTGCAGGGCGTCGTCGAACACCTCGACGGCGGCGAGCGGCGGCACCGCGCGGTCGTAGATGTCCCCCGCCACAAGGACGGCGTCGACCTCGCGCTCCCGCACGGTGGTGACGAGATGGTCGATGAACTCACGCTGGGCGGTAAGGAGGTTCACCCGGTGAAAGGAACGCCCGAGATGCCAGTCGGAGGTGTGCAGGATTCTCACCGTTCATCCCCGACCCGCACGCTTGTCCTTTCCCCGCCCCATTGGCCCCGGTCCCCCGGTCACCATCGCGCCCGCACCGAGTAGGCGGTACGGGCATCGACCACGGTATCCGCGATCGACGCCCCGGCCATAATGCGGCCTTTCCTCTCCCGCCCGTGTCGCGCCCCACCCCCGCCCTGGGTCGAGTTGCATGTGATCGACGAGGGCCCGGGGATGACCGCTGAGCAGCGGCGTCGTGCCTTCGACCGCTTCTGGCGCGCCCCCGACGCCGCCAAGGGCGGCACCGGCCTCGGACTCTCGCTGGTGCAGCGGCCGGCCCATGTGAGCGGCGGGGAGGCCAGGTTGGCGGCGGCGCCCGGCAGTGGCCTGGACGCCGCGGTCCGGCTGCGGCCGGTGGGCCGCGCCGGTGCGACCCACCCGGCCCGGATCGGCCTCGGCCGCGGGCCCTCGGGAACCTCGCCGTGGTCGAAGAGGGCTGCCCGGGCGGCGGATGGTCCGGATCCGCCGCGCGGCGGGCCGGGCTCCGAGGTGCGGACGGGCACCTACGCGTCCTGGTACGCCTCCCCGCCCAGCACCAGGACGGCGGTCCCGGCGGTGGCGTCCGCGAGCCAGGCGCGGAACGCCTCGACATCCGCCTCGGGCAGCCCCACCTCGATCGTCACGTCCTCGGCGTAGCGCACCTCGCGCACCGCCCGCCCGGTGGCGCGCAGATCGTTCTCCAGCTTTCCGGCCCGCTGGTGGTCGACCGTGACGGTGACCAGCCGGAAGCGCTGCCGGACCACGGTGCCCAGGGAGTCCAGCGCCTCGCCGACCGCTCCGCCGTAGGCGCGGATCAGCCCGCCCGCGCCCAGCTTCACACCGCCGTAGTAGCGGGTGACGACGGCCACCACGTAGCGCACCTCCCGGCGCACCAGCATCTGGAGCATCGGGACGCCCGCCGTACCACCCGGCTCGCCGTCGTCGCTCGCCTTCTGCACCCCGCCGTCGGCGCCGATGACGTAGGCGAAGCAGTTGTGCGTGGCGGTGGGGTGCTCCTTCCGGACGCGCTGGATGACGTCCTGCGCCTCCCGCTCGGTCGCGGCGGGCGCGAGTGAGCAGAGGAAACGGGACTTGTTGATCTCGATCTCGTGCACGCCCGCGCGGGCGACCGTCCGGTACCGCTCCTGCATCCGTCCACCCTATGCGCCCCGGGGAGCGGTGTGCGGGGTCCGTCCGCTGCCGCCCGCACCGGGAATCTCCGGGCGCCGGTGACCGTTGTCGTGCGAAGAGCCCGGGAACGGTCCGTTCCAGCACACCCATCCAGGAGGCACCGATGTACGGCGACCCGGAAACGGTCCGCAGGATCCTCACGGAGCTGGGTGACACCTGGGCCGTGGTGGGACTCTCCGCCAACCAGGAGCGGGCGGCCTACGGGGTCGCGGACGTTCTCCAGCGCTTCGGCAAGCGGATCGTGCCGGTGCACCCCAAGGCCGAGACGGTGCACGGCGAGCGGGGCTACGCCTCACTCGCCGAGATCCCCTTCCCGGTGGACGTGGTCGATGTGTTCGTGAACTCCGGGCAGGCGGGCGGTATCGCGGACGAGGCGGTGACCATCGGGGCCAAGGCCGTCTGGTTCCAGCTGGGTGTGATCGACCCGGACGCGTACGAGCGCACCCGTGCCGCCGGACTGGACATGATCATGGACCGCTGCCCCGCCATCGAGATCCCCCGACTCGGCTGATCCCTCGGCTCCACTCATACCCGGCTCGGCTGGTCCCCGGCTCGGCTGATCCTGGTCGGTCGCGCATCGGGAGGCGGACCGCCGACCGGTCCGGAGGGGGCTCAGACGCCGAGCCCCTCCAGGACCACCGCACCCGGCAGCCCGGCGAGCAGCTTGCCCGGCACGATGAGCTTGCCGCGGCGGCTTCCGCTGCCGATGAGGGCGTGGGGAGCGTCGGCGACGGCCGCGTCCACCAGCAGCGGCCAGCCCTCGGGCAGTCCGATGGGGGTGATGCCGCCGAACTCCATCCCGCTCTCGCCGGTCGCGGTCTCGATCGGCGCGAACGACGCCTTCCGCGCGCCGAGATGACGGCGGACCACACCGTTGACGTCCGCGCGGGTGTGCGCCAGCACCACGCAGGCGGCGAGGGTGACGGCACCGCCCCGCTTGCCCGCCACGACCACGCAGTTGGCGGACTGTTCCAGCAGCCACGAACCGTAGTGCTCGACGAGTACGGCGGTGTCGGCCCGGTCCGGGTCCGTGTCCACGTAGCGCACCCGCTCCACCGGCTCGGTGCCGCGCCAGTCGCGGAGGGCGGCGGCGACGGGGCCGGTCAGCAGGTCCAGGCGCTCGACGGCGGGGCGGACGTCGTCGAAGGCATCCATCGGCGTGCTCATACGGCCAAGCTAGCAGCCGGGGACGGCACGGCTTCAGTGCGCGGGCGGGACCGATACGGCCATGGTCATCGCCACCGGGATCGTGCCGTCGTTGCGGTACGCGTGGGGGGTGTTGGCCTCGAAGGCCGCCGAGGTCCCGGCCGGTACCGTGTGCTCCTTGCCACCCGCCACCAGGGTCAGGACGCCCGCCGTCACATGCAGCAGTTCAAAGGTGCCCGCGGGGTGCGGATCGGAATCGCTGCCCTCGCCGGGCATCAGCCGCCACTCCCACATCTCCAGCGGCCCCCGCGCCTCGGTGCCGACGAGCAGCGCCGTGTAGCTGCCCCCGTCGGTGGACCACATCCGCACCGCCTGGTCGGCGGGGACGAGGCGCACCTGTGGCCCCTGTTCGTAGTCGAGCAGTGTGGTGATGCTCACCCCGAGGGCGTCGGCCAGCTTCACGGTGGTGCCGACGCTGGGGTTGGTGCGGGCCTGCTCAATCTGAATGATCATGCCTCGGCTGACCCCGGCCCGGGCGGCGAGGGCGTCGAGGGTGTAGCCGCGTTCGTTGCGCCAGCGCTTGAGGTTGCGGGCGAGCGACTGCGTGAGCTGGTCGAGGTCCGTCACGGTCCGGATGTCCGTCCAATATTTTGAATGGCGTAGTCGAGCTCATTGAACTACGGTGGGCTGTACTCCCACGTCCAACACACTGTACGGCGAGGTTCCACCATGTCCGCACTCTTCGCTCTTGCCACCAGCCTGCTGTGGGGGCTGGCCGACTTCGGCGGAGGGCTGCTCACCCGGCGAACTCCCGCACTCACCGTGGTCGTCGCCTCGCAGACCCTCGCGGTGGCCGTCCTCGGCGCCATCGTGGTGGCCACCGGCGGCTGGTCCGAGGCCGGGCCGCAGCTGTGGTTCGCGGCCGCGGCGGGAGTGGTCGGACCGGTCGCGATGCTCTGCTTCTACCAGGCCCTCGCGCTCGGCCCGATGGGCGTGGTCTCCCCGCTCGGAGCGCTCGGCGGAGTGGTGGTGCCCCTCGGCGTGGCACTGGTGCTGGGCGAACGGCCGGGGCTGCTCCAGGTCGCGGGGATCGTGGTGGCGGTCGCCGGTGTTGTCCTGGCGAGCGGACCGCAGACCGGCGGTGCGCCCGTCCAGCGGCAGACCCTGCTGCTCACGCTTGTCGCCGCGCTCGGCTTCGGGTCGGTGATGGCACTGATCGCCGAGGCGTCCTCGACCCTCACCGGGCTCTTCCTCGCGCTGTTCGTCCAGCGCCTGGCCAATGTGGCGGTCGGCGGCACCGCGCTGTACGTCACCGTCCGGCGCGGTAACCCGGCGCTGCCCGAGGAGGGCTTCGGTGTGCTGTGGGCGTCGCTTCCGGCGCTCGCCTTCGTGGGTCTGGCCGATGTCGCCGCGAACGGCACCTACAACCTGGCCGCCCAGCACGGCCCGGTCGCCGTGGCCGCCGTACTCGCCTCCCTCTACCCGGTGGTGACCGCGCTCGCGGCCCGCGGTCTGCTCAATGAGCGGCTGCGTGCCGTGCAGGCAGGCGGTGCCGGACTGGCCCTGGTCGGCACCCTGCTGCTGGCGACGGGGTGAGCGCGGCCGCGAAACCCCTGAGGCCGTGAGAGCCCTTCGGGCCCCGCACGGTTACGCGCTCAGCAGCGCCCGGACGAACCGGCCACGGTCCTCCGCCTGGTCGCGGAACCAGGCGCCGAGCCAGTGCTCGGCCCGGGGCAGGACGAGGTGATGGAGGTCGGCGCGCTCGGCCAGCGCGCCCGCGATCGCCTCGGTCACCTCCGGCGGGATGACCTCGTCCCGGCCGGGCACCGCGAGGACCGCCCGCGCGCGGTAGGCACGGAAAGCGGTGAGGGCGGCCGAGGAGCGCCAGCTGTCCGGGGTGCGGATGGTCTCGGTGAAACCGGATCCGCTGCGGAACGGCACCGGCCAGGCGTCAGGGGCGTAGACGGCTGGTGCGCACAGGCCGATCGTGGTCACCCGCGGGCCGTAGTGGGCCAGCAGGTCGGCGACCGTCTGACCGCTCATGCTGAACCCGATGAGGATCAGTTCATCGGAGGCGGGCACCCACTGGTCGATCAGGGCGCGGGCCTGGATGAACCGCCGCTCCAGGCTCAAGTCGCCCAGTGCGCCGGAGCTTTCGCCGTGCCCGGAGAAGTCGCAGGCCACGGCGCGGCGGCCCTGGGCGGCCAGCTCGCGCATCAGACCGAGCATGCGCTCCTTGTCACTGGTCCCGGCGCCGTGCAGCACCACCGCGGTGGCGCCCACCGCCGGACCGGTGGGCTCGAAGGCGGCGCAGCCGAGCCGCTCACCGTCGCCCGTCACGAAGAACCGCCGCGGTACGGCGTGGTCGTCCCGGCCCTGTGCTTCCGCTCCCTGTGTCCCCATGGAACACAGGACGCATGATCGTTTGTCCTGGTTCCCTTCGCTCCACCTGGTCCCCTTCGTTCCATCGGTTCCGCTGGTCCGCCGGTTGCGGCGATGCGGTACGGGGGTACCGTGCCGGGGACATGGCCGGACGGACCGAGGGAGACATGCTGTGACGGAGCGGGCGTTGATCGCCGGGGTGGGCGACAGAGAGCCGAAGGTCGACCCGGAGGCGTTCACCGCCCCGACATCCGTGGTGATCGGTGAGGTGTCGGTGGGGGCGGAGGCGAGCGTCTGGTACCACGCCGTGCTCCGTGGGGACGCCGAGTCGATCAGTGTCGGAGCGCAGAGCAATATCCAGGACAACTGCACCGTGCATGCGGACCCCGGTTTCCCGGCCATCGTCGGTGAGCGGGTGTCGGTGGGCCATAACGCGGTGCTGCACGGCTGCACCGTCGAGGACGATGTGCTGATCGGCATGGGCGCGACCGTCCTCAACGGCGCGCATATCGGCGCGAGCTCCCTGGTGGCCGCCCAGGCGCTGGTGCCGCAGGGCATGCGGGTGCCGCCGAACTCACTGGTGGCGGGCGTCCCGGCGAAGGTACGGCGCGAGCTCACCGAGGAGGAGCGCGAGTCGATCCGGTTCAACGCGACGGGCTATGTCGAACTGGCCCACCAGCACCAGGCGGCCGCGCGGACGTGGACGCGGCAGGAAGACCGGCAGGGCTAGCAGACCGGCAGAGCTAGCAGACCGGCAGGGCTGGACGACCGTACGGCCAGACGACCGGCAGGGCTGGAGGACCGGTAGGGCCGAAGACCGGCGCGCCCGGGGCGGCCACGGGATCGGAGGCCGTCCTGCCACCGATCTCGTCGGCGGCGTCAGTCGCCGGCCGCGACGGGCTCCGGCTCGGCCGTCTCGGGTCCGGCGTCGGCGGTCTTCGCCGCCTTGGCCCTCTTCGACCGCCACTTCATGACGAGCATCGAGCCGAGGCCGAAGAGCAGGGCGACGACGAGGCCGAGCCAGGAGAAGCGCTTGAGCCAGTCCTCCGCGACCTTGCCGACGGAGTAGATGACCGCGGTGGTGCCGCCCGCCCAGATGATGCCGCCGAGCACATTGGCGATGAAGAACTTCCAGTACGGCATGCGCAGCACACCGGCGAGCGGGCCCGCGAAGATCCGCAGCAGGGCGATGAAGCGGCCGAAGAAGACCGCCCACATGCCCCACTTCTGGAAGGAGCGCTCGGCGGTGGCCACATGCTCGGCACTGAAGTGTTTGGGGAACTTGCGGCCCAGCCACGCCAGAAGTGGTTCGCCGCCCTTGCGGCCGATCAGATAGCCGATGGAGTCACCGATCACGGCGCCCGCGATGGCGGAGGCCCCCAGGATGTAGGGGTTGATGTGGTCCTGCGAGGCCGCCAGCAGTGTCGCGCTGACGAGGATGATCTCTCCCGGAAGCGGGATGCCCAGGCTCTCCAGGCCGATGACAAGACCCACAAGAAGGTAGACGCTGACCGCGGGTACGCTCTCGAGCCATTCCTCGATGTGCAACGCCGGTTCCTCCCCGTGTGCCGATCCATCCCGGGCGCGCACCACTTTCGGCACACGCCCGGGAAGCCTACTCAATCAGCGAGCGGTCGCCATCATCCCCAGGTCGTGCTCCGAGGCGCGTCGGCGTACTACCGCAGGGGGCCTCAGCCCTGTGGCCGCAGGGTCCATGTGATCGACATCTCGCCGGTCACCGCCCCGTCCTCGCGAGTGATCTCGATGTTCACCGGAAATTCGGGACGCTCTCCGGCGTCCAGCTCGGCGATCACATCGGCGACCGGGCGGCCGAGCCGGGCCGTCGCGGTGACGGGTCCCATGGCCAGCTTCTTGAAGCCGATCTCGGAGCGCACGGCCAGCGGTACGGCACGGCCGAGCTGGTCGCCGAACGCGGCGATCACGATCGCGCCGCTCGCCGACTCGGCGAGGGTGAACATCGCTCCCGCGTGCGGCCCACCGACATGGTTGTGGAAGTCGGGCTGGTCCGGCAGGCGCAGCACGGCGCTCTCGGCCGTCGCTTCGACGATCTCCAGGTTCAGGGTGCGCACCATGGGCACGGTGGCGGCGAGCATCTCGCCGATGGACGGCATGGTCTCTGACATACCCCGGAAGTTACCACCGAGTAGCTAGTGAGGAAAGGGGCAGCCGTAGCCCCCACCGGCACCCACCCTTATGGTTACTGGCCATGTGGCCAGGACAGCAGCCGCCCGGTGGCGAGCCGAACCCGCAGGATCAGAACCCGTACCATCAGCCGGGGTATCAACAGCCCAACCCCTATCAGCAGCCGGGCTATCAGCAACCTGGCTATCAGCAGCCGAATCCGTATCAGCAGCCACCGCAGCAGCAGCCGCAGCCGGGCCAGCCCGGTCACCCCGGCCAGCCGCCGCAGCAGCAGCCGGGGTACGGCGGGCCGCATCAGCAGCAGGGGTGGGGCAACCCCTCCGCGCCACCCGGGGCGCCCGAGCCGCCGCGCAAGAAGCACACGGCCACCATCGCGATCGTCACGGCGGTGGCGGTCGTGGCGGCCGCCACGGTCGCCGCCGTGCTGGTGCTCGACAAGAACGACGGCGAGGACGACACGTCGAGCGGTAAGAAGCCCGCCGCCTCCTCGCCCGCCCCGTCCTCCTCCAAGCCCTCCGAGGATCCGGCGGACGGCGGCCGGGGGGATGACAACCCGCGCAGCGGGGGCGAGGACATCAAGCCCGTCATACCCGGCTGGAAGACGGTGGTCAGCTCCAAGCGGCACAACGCCTTTGATGTGCCCGGGAACTGGGTGGTCGAGTCCTCCGGCCTGAGCGTCGGCTTCGAGGACGACAAGGGCAAGCCGCTGGTCATCATGTCCGCCCCGGGGATCTACAAGAAGGACTACTGCTCGGTGAAACGCGAGGGCGGCTACGAGAACAAGAGCGATGCCGCCGCCGCGGGCTCCAAGGGCGCCCAGGGGGCCAAGAGCGAGGCCTCCGCCGCCAGGATCGAGGCGGGCAACTGGGCCTTCGCCGCCTTCGACCAGGAGAAGACCGGCCACCTCAAGGTGGGCCAGTCCAAGAAGTTCACCAGTGACCACGGGCTCAAGGGCTACACCGCCTCGGCCACCGTCACCGGGGTCAAGAAGACCGACAAGTGCAGCACGGACGGCAAGGCGGTGACCGTCTCCTACACCGACACCAACGGCGACTTCGCCACCTGGGTGCTCTACTCGGTCAAGGGCACCAAGAACGAGGTCCCGGACACGACCATCAAGAAGATCATGAGCACCCTGCGTCCGCTGAAGTCCGAGTCCGGGTTCTGATCGCCGTGGCCGATATCCGGTTGGACGCCGGGGCCCGCGCCCGGGGATAGTCCGCTGGTGACCACTCCCCCGCCCCGGCGTTCCCGACCGGGCCGCCCCTCGTGGGCCGGACGCAACTACACACTGCTGACCGCCGCCGCCGTGGCGACCGGCCTCGGAAACGCCGGGGCCCTCATCGCGGCCGCGTTCGCGGTGCTCGACGCGGGCGGGGACAGCGGCGATGTCGGTCTGGTGGCCGCGGCCCGCACGGTGCCGCTCGTGGTGTTCCTGCTGATCGGCGGGGCGCTGGCGGACCGGCTGCCCCGGCATCGGGTGATGGTGGCGGCCAACGCCGCCAACTGCCTGTCGCAGGCGGCCTTCGCGGCGCTGGTGCTGTCCGGTGAGGCACAGCTGTGGCAGATGGCCCTGCTCTCGGCGATCGGCGGCACCGGGCACGCCTTCTTCTCCCCCGCCGCCGAGGGGATGCTGCTGTCCACCGTCACCAGCGAACAGGCGGGCCGTGCCTTCGCGTTCTTCCGGATGGGAGTGAACGGCTCGCAGATCGGCGGCGCCGCACTGGGTGGCGCCCTGATCGCGGTCGTGGGCCCGGGGTGGATGCTGGCCGTGGACGCCGCCGCCTTCGCCGTCGCGGGCTCGCTGCGGGCTTTCCTCGATGTCCGTGACGTGACCCCGCGGGAGCCGGGCGGCGGGATGCTCGCCGATCTGCGCGACGGCTGGCGGGAGTTCGCCACCCGGCCCTGGCTCTGGAGCATCGTGCTCCAATTCGCCGTCGTGAACGCCGTGATAGGCGCGGCCGAGGCGGTCTACGGTCCGCTGGTCGCCGAAGAGCATCTGGGCGGGGCCCGCCCCTGGGGCCTTGCCCTGGCGGCGTTCGGCGCGGGCACCGTCCTCGGCGGGCTTCTGATGACGCGCTGGCGGCCACGTCGTCTGCTGCTCGCGGGCACCCTGTGCGTCCTGCCCATCGCCATGCCGTCGGCCGCGCTCGCCCTTCCGCTTCCGGTGCCGCTGCTGGCCGTGGTGATGTTCGTCAGCGGGGTGTCGATCGAGGTGTTCGGCGTGTCCTGGATGACCGCGCTGCACCAGGAGATCCCCGAGGACAAGCTCTCGCGGGTGGCGGCCTACGACATGCTCGGCTCGATCGCCCTCCTCCCCCTCGCCATGTCCCTCGCGGGCCCCGCCGAGAACGCCTTCGGCCGGACGGCCTCGCTGTGGGGCTGCTCGACGCTGATCCTGCTGCTGACCCTGGCGGTGCTGACCGTGCCGGACGTCCGTCGACTGCGGCGGCGTGAACCCGGGCCCACCGCCAAGGGGCCGGTCGCGGACGGGCCACTCGGCGAGGGGCCCGCCACCCCCGGACCGACGGCGGACGAGGGTCAGCACCGCGCCCTGCCGTAGTGCCGTGCCAGTGCGTGGAACGCCTCCTTCGGCTCCCAGTGCCAATGAGCGGTCGGCTCCTCGGGCGTCTTCCAGACCGCCTTCACCAGGCTGTAGCTCGCCATATCCAGGTCGTAGCGCGGCTGATGGCGATGCGGCGCGTCGGGAGTGACGAATTGGTACACCAGGGCCGCGTACAGATCCATCGACTCGAAGACATCCACCAGATCGGCGAGATAGGCGGCCTGGGTGCGCTCGCTGCGGACCAGATCGCCGATGATCTCGGGAGGCTGTTTGTCATAGTCCACCGTGTCCCAGCCCATCCCACCCTGCGCCGGAGCTCCCCGGTAGGTGCAGCTGCCGAACTCGGAGACGACCACCGGCTTACCCCATCGCCGGTACTTCGCCAGCTCACGAATGTGCTCGGACCGCCGCGCGAACGACGCGTAGTAATTGACGCCGACCAGGTCGAAGAGATTCCAGTCCACCTCCTCGTCCTGCGCGGCACCATAGGTGATCCCGCCCTGGAAGACGGACCTGGCGACCTTGGCGGCGCGCTCGGTGAAGGAGCGCAGCTCCCGCATCAGCGTCTTCGGATCGTAGTTTCCGCTTGTCAGGTTCTTGATGCGCTCCACCGCCGAGTCACCGGGCACGATGCCCGGCACGAACAGCACGAACTCGGCGCCGACACTGAGGTGCACCTCGGCCCCCTGCCGCCGCAACCGCTCGGCGTATCTGCCCGTTTCGGCCAGATGGTCGAGTATCTCCCGCTGCGGAACATCCGCCAGCCGCGGCTGGAGCCACACATGCAGCCCGCGCTCGGCCACCTCCGACGCGGTGGCCGCGAGCCGCTCGACACCGGTGCCGAAGACCGAGACCGAGTCGGCATGCAACTCATCCCTGATCGCCCGGATGTCACGGCGCATCCGTGTGGCGTCCCAGCCGGTGAACGGTGTCTCCCCGTCGATGACCTCATAGGACACCCCGCGGTACGTCAGCCCCGGCCGACCGCCTGTGCCGTCCGGCGCTCCGGCCGCTCCAGGTCCGGGCGCCCCCACCGCGCTCGCCCGGCCTCCCAGCAGCGGCGCCCCCATCGCTCCCGCGACACCGACCACCCCCGCCCTGGCCAGAAATCCGGCCCGGCTGATCTCCTTGCTGCGCGCCATCTCTCCCCCGCCGTGCCTTGCGTGTGGTCCCGTCGGCCGCGGCCCACGCTCGGCGCCGCGGCATGACTCCACTCTGGCAAGCGGCGGTGCGCGCTGTCGTCAGCCGAAGGTCTGCGCCCCGCTGACCAAGGGATGAATCCGCCCTCGCGGAAAGCGACTTAGGTAGCGCGGTGGCTCGGGGGTCCCGCTGCCACGGACTCCGGCCGGGGGAAGGGTCAGCCCACGCTGAAGGCCCCGCCCGGCGGCTCGGGCGACGGCACCGCGTCGGTGTCCGCCACCGGCGCCGCCCCGCCCGTGAAGCGCTCCAGCGCCGCCGCGTACTCCACCCGGGCGGGAAAGGCGTCGGCCGCCGCGCGGCGGGCCAGCGCGGCGACCGGCAGCTCGCCCTGCGAGGCCACCAGCACCGCGTTGCCGAACCGGCGGCCGCGCAGGACCGCGGGCTCGGCGATCAGGCACAGATGCGCGAACGCGACGCGCAGCGAGGCCAGTTGCGAGCGGAGGAAGGTGAAGGGCGCTCCGTCGGCCAGATTGGCCGCGTACCGGCCGCCCGGCCGCAGCACACGGGCGGCGGCGCGCGCGTACTCGACCGAGGTGAGGTGCGCGGGCACCCGGGAGCCGCCGAAGACATCGGCGATGACGATGTCGGCGGAGGCTTCGGGCGCGGACTCCAGGGCGGTCCGCGCGTCCGCACGGCGCACCGTGATTCCCGAGTCGGGCGGCAGCGGCAGATGTTCGTCGACGAGCTCCAGCAGCCCGCGATCGGCTTCGATCACTTCCTGATGTGAACCGGGCCGGGTCGAGACCAGATAGCGCGGCAGGGTGAGCGCCCCGCCGCCGAGGTGCAGGACATCGAGCGGGATCCCGGGTTCGGCGGCCGTGTCGAGGACGTGCGCGAGCCGTCGCGCGTACTCGAACTCGAGATGGGTGGGGTCGTCCAGGTCGACGTACGACTGAGGGGCGTCGTCCACCGTGAGCAGCCAGGCGTGCGGCCGGTCGAGGTCGGGCATCAGCCTGGCGGTGCCGCCGTCCACGGCGCGGATCACGGGTATGGGCTCGTCCACGGTCTCCATTGTGCCGGGAGGGACGACCTGCCACGGCCCGGCCCGGTGCGCGACCGCCCCCGACCGCTTCTCGACCGTCCCTGTCCGGTCCTGCCTCCTACTGATCTGCCCGCGCCCCCTGAAGCACACGGGACGCGGGCAGATCGTTCACCAAGGTGTCACGGCCGGTCGGAAACGGTGGTCACCGTGCCCGCGCCGACCGTACGGCCGCCCTCGCGGATCGCGAAGCCGAGCCCCGGCTCCAGCGGAAGGGCGCGACCCAGCTCGACCGCCATGGTGACGGTGTCGCCGGGGCGCGCCACCCCCGTGAGCCCGAGGTCGACATCGCCGACCACGTCCGCCGTCCGGATGTAGAACTGCGGCCGGTAGCCGGTGGCGACCGGTGTGCGCCGCCCGCCCTCGTCCGTGGACAGGACGTAGACGCGCGCGGTGAAGTGGCGCCGGGGCACCACGCTGCCGGGCTCCGCGACCACATGGCCACGGCGCACCGCGTCGCGCGGCACACCGCGCAGCAGCAGCGCGACGTTGTCACCCGCCTCCGCGACCTCCATCGGTTTGCCGAAGGTCTCGACGCCCGTGACGACGGTCGTCACCTCCGCGCCGAGCACCTCCACCCGGTCGCCGACGCGCACCGTGCCGCGCTCGATGGCACCGGTGACCACGGTGCCGCGCCCGGTGATGGTCAGCACGTTCTCCACCGGTAGCAGGAACGGGGCGTCCGTGTAGCGCACGGGCGTCGGGACATAGATGTCCACGGCGTCCAGCAGCGCCTCGATCGCACCGGTCCAGCGCGGGTCACCGTCCAGTGCCCGCAGCCCGGAGACCCGTACGACGGGTGTGCTCTCACCGGGGTAGCCGTGCGCCGACAGCAGATCGCGCACCTCCAGCTCGACCAGGTCGGTGAGCTCGGGATCGCCCGCGTCGGCCTTGTTGAGGGCGACGACGATGTGGTCCACGCCCACCTGCCGGGCGAGCAGCACATGCTCGGCGGTCTGCGGCATGACGCCGTCGAGCGCGGAGACCACGAGGATCGCGCCGTCGAGTTGGGCGGCGCCGGTCACCATGTTCTTGATGAAGTCGGCGTGGCCGGGCATGTCGACATGGGCGTAGTGCCGGGTGTCGGTCTCGTACTCGACATGGGCGATGTTGATGGTGATACCGCGCTCGGCCTCCTCCGGCGCCCGGTCGATGCGGTCGAAGGGCACATAGGTGCCGCCGGAGCCGCGCTCGCTGAGCACCTTGGTGATGGCGGCGGTCAGGGTGGTCTTGCCGTGGTCGACGTGGCCCATGGTGCCGATGTTCAGATGCGGCTTGGTGCGCACATACATCTGCTTGGACATGCGGACGGTTCCTCCTCGGAACAGCAGTGGAAGCGCGGACCCCCGGGCCTGTCCGACCCTCCCCTCTCGGGATCCGTCGGAGTTGTCCGAGGAGGGTCAGCTTCGGGTGCCGTCGAGGCAGGCGGTGGCGGTGACGACGGCGAGGGCCTTCGCGGCCGGGGCCGTCGCGGCGGTGGCCGTGGTCACGGGCGGGGGAACGGCGGCAGCCTTCGGCGCGTCCGCGAAGGCGGACGTCGGCGGGAGGAAGGCGGACCGGAACATGTCGTTGATCATCGCGCACCGTACGATCCGCGTCGAATGGTTTTCGGGGCGGGTGGGGCCAGTGCGTCGCGAGCGAACTTCTGGTGTCACGGGGGTTGTTCTGCCTGGTGACGAGCGACAGCCGAAGGCCCACCGTTCGGGTCGGCCGACAGAGGGCCGCTGCCGACGGCCAAAGTCCAACGGCCAACGGCCAACGGCCAACCGACGATCGGCCGACAGTCCTGCGACGAGAGGATGACGTCACAGCGGACGCCAGGGCCGGTCGGTTAGGCTCCACCGATGCTCGATATCGCCGCCCCCGCCTCGAAACCGGCCGTGCGCCGCGCCCGCGCGGTGCTGCTGTCGCCGTGGTCGCGGCTGGGGCTGCTCGCCGCACTGCTGGTCGGCTCCGCGGCGTCGGTCTGGATGTGGCAGCCGCACCGCTTGCTCGCCCACGGCTGGCCGCCCCAGCTGGCGGGCCCGGCGGCCGTGGTGCTGTTTACGGTCGCATACGGCCTGTGCACGGCGGCGCTGGTGCCGCGACCGCTGCTGAACCTGGCGGCGGGTGCGCTCTTCGGCTGGCAGGCCGGACTGGCCGCGGCGGTCGCCGGTACGGTGATCGGCGCCGGAGTCTCCTTCGGTCTGGGCCGGCTGCTGGGCCAGGACGCGCTCCGTCCGCTTCTCCGGGGCCGCTGGCTGACCTCGGCCGACCGGCAGCTCAGCCACCACGGCTTCCGGTCGATGCTCGCGATCCGGCTCTTCCCCGGCATACCGTTCGCGGCCGCCAACTACTGTGCCGCGGTCTCCCGGATGAGCTGGCCCTCGTTCCTGCTGGCGACCGGTACCGGCTGTGTGCCGAACACCGCCGCGTACGCCGTGGCGGGCAGCCACGCGACCACACCCACCTCACCCGTCTTCCTCATCGCGATGGCGTGCGTCGCCGTTCCGGCCCTGGCCGGGGTCGTGGTGGCCTGGCGCAAGCGCGGCGGCGTCCGGACCCCGCGGACCGCCGAGGGCGCCGCGCCCCACCTCTGATCCCGGGCCCGGGCACCCGTGGCGCGGGGCGGGACGGTCAGCCGTCGCCCGCCCCGGGAGCCGGGGACACCGCCGCGGCGCGGACGGACAGGGGCTCGGCGATGTCCTCGAGGGAGCGGCGCTCCGCGGGTACCGCCAGGAACGCGGCGATCAGTCCGGCCACCACCATCAGCGACGCCCCGATACAGAAGGCCAGCACGGTGTCGGCGACCACACCGCTCGCCGTGAGATCCGCGAAGATCAGCGGGCCGGTGATCCCTCCGGCCGCCGTACCGATCGCGTAGAAGAAGGCGATGGCCAGCGCGCGCGTCTCCATCGGGAAGATCTCGCTCACCGTCAGATAGGCGGAGCTGGCCCCGGCCGAGGCGAAGAAGAGGACCACGCACCAGCACGCGGTCATGGTCGTCGCGGTGAGCCATCCCTGACCGAAGAACCAGGCGGTGACGAACAACAGGGCCCCGGAGAGGACATACGTCCCCGCGATCATCGGCCGCCGACCGACCGTGTCGAAGAGCCTGCCGAGCAGCAGCGGACCGAGGAAGTTGCCGAAGGCGATGACCGCGAAGAAGTAGCCGGTGACACCGCTGGACACGTGGAAGAACTTCACCAGGATCGAGCCGAAGCCGAAGGTGATGGCGTTGTAGAGGAACGCCTGTCCGACGAAGAGGGCCAGCCCCAGCACCGCGCGCCGGGGGTAGGAGCGGAACAGCGTCCGGCCGATGTCGAGGAAGCCGGTGCTCTTGCGGGTTCGGATGGTGAGGGACCGGCCCGCCTCGGGGAGAGGGCGGCCGGTCTCCTCCTCGATGCCCCGTTCCACCTCCGCGACCAGTTGCTCGGCCCCCTCCGACCTGCCGTGGATGAACATCCAGCGCGGGCTCTCCGGGACATGGCGGCGCACCAGGAGGATCACCAGGCCCAGGACCACTCCGAGGGCGAAGGTGAGCCGCCATCCGATGTCCCGCGGGAAGAAGCTGGTGTTCAGCATCAGGACGGACAGCAGTGAGCCGCCCATCGCGCCCAGCCAGAAGCTGCCGTTGATGATCAGGTCGACCCGGCCCCGGTACCGGCTCGGGATCAGTTCGTCGATGGCGGAGTTGATGGCCGCGTACTCCCCACCGATGCCCAGACCGGTGACAAAGCGGCAGAGGAAGAACCACCAGACGGAGAAGGAGATCGCGGTCAGGGCCGTCGCCGCGAGATAGACCACGAGCGTGATCATGAACAGTCTCTTCCGGCCGTACCGGTCGGTGAGCCAGCCGAAGAACAGGGCGCCGCAGCACGCTCCGGCGACGTAGAGGGCCGCGGCCATGCCCGTGACCTGGGAATCGGTGATGGGCAGCCCACTGCCCGGTTCGGAGAGGCGGCTGGCGATATTGCCGACGACGGTCACTTCCAGACCGTCGAGGATCCACACCGTGCCCAGTCCTATGACGATCATCCAGTGCCAGCGGGACCAGGGCAGCCGGTCCAGCCGCGCCGGAACCTCGGTCGTCACCGTCCCGGCCGCCGCACGGCCGTTTCCGCCCCCTGGTGTTCCTTGCCCGGTCACGGTCATACGGTCGGCTCCTCGGCAGGTCCCCGGCCTCGCGCACGCGGAGTACGGACGCGGGGTGCGAACGTGATGTGTGCACGTGGTGTGCGCACGTGGTGTGCCGAGCCGCCGGGTACCCCATGATCAATGCGATTAACGGGTGAGCGGACCGGGTCCTTGGTCGTCGCTCGCCCGGGGACGCTACGCTGCCCCACGAGACCGGTGGTTGATCGTCGACCACCGGCTTCTTCCCGTCGGCCACCCCCGCCTGACCCGGTCGTGCCCATCATGTACCGGCCAGGGCATGATCAGCCTGGATAGCGTAGACGCAATGTCGTGGTTTGAATCTTTCATCCTTGGGCTTGTCCAGGGGCTGACCGAGTTCCTTCCGATTTCCTCCAGTGCCCATCTCCGGCTCACGGCCGCCTTCGCGGGCTGGAACGACCCGGGGCCCGCCTTCACCGCGATCACCCAGATCGGCACCGAGCTCGCGGTGCTCATCTACTTCCGCAAGGACATCGCGCGGATCGTCTCGGCCTGGTTCCGCTCGCTCTACAGCAAGGCGGCGCGCTCCGACCACGACGCGCAGATGGGCTGGCTGGTGATCGTCGGCTCCATACCCATCGGCGTGCTCGGCCTCACGCTCCAGGACCAGATCGAGGGCCCGTTCCGTGATCTGCGCCTCATCGCCACCACCCTCGTGGTCATGGGCCTGGTGCTGGGCTTCGCGGACCGGCGGGCGGCGCGCGACGAGACGGGCGGTAAGCACCGTGTCGCCAAGCAGCGCAAGACGCTCCAGGAGCTGCGGGCCAAGGACGGGCTCATCTACGGCCTCTGCCAGGCGATGGCCCTGGTGCCGGGCGTCTCCCGGTCGGGAGCGACCATCAGCGGCGGACTGCTGATGGGCTACACCCGCGAGGCCGCCGCCCGCTACTCCTTCCTCCTCGCCGTACCGGCGGTCCTGGCGTCCGGGCTCTTCGAGCTGAAGGACGCGTCCGAGGGACACACCTCCTGGGGCCCCACCATCTTCGCGACCGTGATCGCCTTCGTGGTCGGATACGCGGTCATCGCATGGTTCATGAAGTTCATCTCCACCAAGAGCTTCATGCCGTTCGTGATCTACCGGATCGCGCTGGGCCTGCTGCTCTTCGCCCTGGTCGGCTTTGACGTGCTGAGCGCGCACGCGGCCGAGTCCTCGGGCTGACCCCCTCCCGCCCGGCGCCCACGACGCGGACGGGGACCCGTGACGCGAGCGGGGACCCGCGCCACGGGCAGGAAGATGGGCCGCCGGCCGAGGAGGGAGGAGTCCGGCGGCCCCTTCGCTCAGGTCTGGCGCCCCCTGAGCGGCATGGGAAGAGTCAATCGCCCCCCGGTACGGACCGGGAAGGGTGTGCGGTAGATATATGCAAGCGCTCTCGTCACACGGGGTGTGAATGCATCACACACCGTGAATCCCTGCCCTGAGCTGCGCTCTTCTTCCCGCCCTCGAGGTCATCCGGTGGCGATGCCGAGCAGCTCGTCCAGCGAGTCGATCCGCCAGTCCGCGAGGGCGGCGTCGGACGTCCCGGACCAGAGGTGTCCCCACGGCCCGCGCCGGATATGCGCGGCCCGCAGACCGGCGGCCCTGGCCGGACGGATGTCGAACGCCGGACGGTCCCCCACGTACACGGTGCGGTCGGGGGCGCCGCCCGCGAGCTCCAGCACCCGTCGGAAGAATCCGGCCTCGGGCTTGGCCACGCCCCATCCCCCGGACGTGGCGACGGCATCGACGGGCAGCTCCAGCGCCCGCAGCAGCTCGCCCATGCGGACCGTCTGGTTCCCCGCGACGAGGATCCGCGCCCCGGCACCGCGCAACCGGCCGAGCGCGGTCCGGACGTCCGGATACAGATCCGCCTCGTCGAGCCGTTCGCCGTGCCCGGCCGCCTCGCGCGCCCGCCACTCCGCGGCGATGTCCAGCCCCGGCTTCAGCAGACCGAGCGCGTCCGTGTCCGCGCGCCCCTGCGCGACGACGGCGCCCACCAGGGCGGAGAGGGTGTGTCGCGGGGCGCCGAGCCAGTCCGCCCACGCGGCCCAGTGGCGGTCCTCACGGATGAGGGTCGAGCCGACGTCGAACACGAAGGTCTCCATCACCGGTAGCACCCTACGGCCCCATGGCCCTTCCGCCCGGTGGGCGCTCCGTCAGCCCTCGCCCTGGCCCGGCTGCCCGGCTAGCCCCGCTGGCCCGGCTGCCCCGCTGGCCCGGATCAGCCGATCTGACCGTCCTGCCAGTCCGGGTATCGGATCCGGGCGCGGTCCAGCACCTCACCCGTCGTGCCCCACTCGTTCTTGCCGAGCCGGGCCAGGGGCTTGAGCCGGTCGATCTCGGGGTGCCCGTCGGTCATCACCGCGTCGTCGACCACGGCGTGCACCACCCGGCCGAACACCACCGTGGAGTCCCCCAGCCCCAGCGTGCCGTGCAGCACGCACTCCAGCGCCACCGGCGACGCCGCCACCCGCGGCGGCTTCACCCGCAGGCTCGTCTCCTGCTCGATCCCCACCTTCTCGAACTCGCTGACCCCGTGCGGAAAGTCCGTCGCGGTCGCGTTGATCTGCTCGAAGAGCCGCTCGGGGGCGAAGTTCACGACGAACTCCCCGGTCTCCTCGACATTGCGCAGCGAGTCCTTCCGCCCGACGGAGGTGAACTGCACGATCGGCGGGGACACACAGGAGACGGAGTAGAACGAGTGCGGCGCGAGGTTGGCCGTCCCATCCGCCGACATCGTCGACACCCAGGCGATCGGCCGGGGCACCACGACGGAGGTCAGCAGCTTGTAGAAGGGGGTCCGGTCCATGGCCTCGGGATCAAAGTCGATACGCATGCCGCCCAGTATCCGCGTCCGCGCCGGGGACCCCAACCATGGGCCTCCGCCGTGATCCCCTTTACCCTCCGCCGGAGAGAGCTTCCTTTAGTACGCAACCATTCCGGCCTCTTACAAGTCCTTCACACACCAGAGTCAACCTGGGGGGCCATATGCACGTCCGTCTCACCACCGCCGCGGTCCTCGCCGCCGTGCTCCTGCCGCTCACCGCCGGATGCGGCAGTCAGGAGCAGGGCACTGCCGAACGGGGGAAGAGCGGCGACGCCGCGGAGAAGCGGGACAAGGCCGACGCCACCAAGGCCGGCAAGGTCGGCAAGGCCGAATGCGGGCCCGACTCGGACCTCACCCAGGACGAGTGGATGGACACCTGCGTCGACGAGGACGAGGAGGACGCCACGGTCGACGAGTCCGGTCCGGAGGACAAGCGGCCCGGGACCGAGCTCGCGGTCGGCGACACCTTCCGCTACGACGACGGCCTCAAGGTCACCGTCACCGGGATCGAGAAGGTGACCACGTTCGCCGAGTACGACAGCCCGCCCAGCGGTGACGAGACCGCCTTCCGCATCAACATCACGTTCGACAACCGGAGCGAGAACCCCGTCGACCTCGACGAGTTCAGCGTCAACGGGCAGGGCGCCACCAAGGGTGGCGACAGCGAGTTCACCACCTGGGACACCGGCTCCAAGGAGATCGCCGGACGTCTCGCCCCCGGTATGTCCGACACCAAGAACAGCGACGGTGTGCTCGACAAGCAGTACGGATCCCAGCTGCTCGTCACCGTCACCCGGATGACCGAGGACGCGGAGGTCCTCGCCGAAGACCCGCACTGGACCGGCCCCATCGCGTAGCCTCCCGGCGCCGGGGCGCCAGGAGGCGTCGTGGAGCCGTCGGGGAGCCGTCAGTCCTGGCCGCGGGGTTCGCCGGGGTAGGTACCGAAGGACCAGGTGTTGCCCTCCGGGTCCGCGATGGCGAACTCCCGGCTTCCGTAGGGCTGGTCCTCGATGGCGCGGACGATCGTCGCCCCGGCGGCGGTCAGCCGTGCGTGGAGCGCGTCGATGTGTGCGGTGACGATGTACGCGCCGGAGCTGCCCGGCTGGAGGCAGCCCTTCTCGCCGGACGGGTCGTGGGAGCCGAGCATGATGCCACCGCCCTCGGGCCAGTCGAGCTGGGCATGGGCGACACGGTCGCCGTCCCGATAGACGACCGTGCGCTCGAAGCCGACCGTGTCGACCAGGAAGTCGATCAGAGCGGGGGCGTCATGCGCCTGGAAGGTGGGCCAGACATCGGGGGCCCGGAGCCGTTGCTTCTCAGTGGTGTGCGTGGTGTGCGCACTGTCCGTGGTGTGGGTGGTGTTCATGCCTCCCACTCTTCGCCGTAGCGGTGCGCCCCGGCTTGGATATTCCGGCACTCTTCGGCGAGCCAGGCCGTCGGGCTGAGGCCGGTGTACTGGCGGAACTCCCGGACGAGGTGGGAGTGGTCGCAGTAACCGCACTCGGCGGCGATACGGGACAGCTCCGGTGGCCGGTCCGCGGCGACGGCGCGCGTCACCGCCGACCTGGCGTGCTGGAAGCGCATCAGCCGGGCGGCCTGCTTGGGGCCGAGCCCCGTCTCGGCGCGGAACAGGGTGGTCAGCCGGCGCGGGCTGAGTGCCACGTGGTCCGCGAGCCCGGACAGCGTGCCGGTCCCGCGGTGGCGGGCCAGCCAGGCCCACGCCCCTGCCACCTCGGGGCGCACCGCGGGGTACCGGACCGACGCCGCGCGCTGCCGCAGATAGCCGCCGAGCGTGGCGAACCGTTCGTCCCAGGTGTCCTGGGCACACATCCGCTCGCGCACCTCGGCGGCCCGGGCGCCGAGGAGATCCGTGCCGCAGACGACCGGCGGGGAGGTGAGCTCACCGGCGGGCACTCCGAGGAGCGCACGGGCGGCGAGGGGGTGCAGCGCGAGCTGGACACCTGCCTCGTGGCTGCCCTGGGCCACGTACGCGGGGTCCTGGTGCAGTCCGCCGACCACGATGTCGGTCCGCACGGCATCGGCCCCGTACGCCTGCTCGGGGGTACGGCCGGTGATCACCGGGCCGCCGAAGGAGAAGATCAGCGTCAGATAGGGCGAGGGCAGCCCGCGGTGCAGCGCCGGAGGGACCCCGGCGGAGCGGTAGCCGACCGCGGACACGACCATGCCGCCGAGCCCGGGAGCGGCCCGCACGAACTCGCGGGTGCTCATGGCACCAGTATGGGCCACCGCCACGCCGCGGGGTCCGGCCCGGCTCCCGGCCGTTCGTCAGCCCCGCCGCTCCCCCGCCTCCAGCAGCGCGGCGTGCGCCGCCGCCGTCAGCACCACCGCCGCGAGCACCCATGGGATCCAGTCGCCGGGGTTGGGCAGCCGGCTCCGGCCGAGCGCGATGGGGTAGACGAGCACCGCGTACACCGCGGGGACGGCCGGGCGGACGACACCCTTCCGGGCGGCGGCGAGAAACAGTGGCGGGCCGAGCAGCCCGGCGGAGAACACCACGCCCAGCGTCCACAGCACCCGGCCGCGGCGGGTGCTGTAGAAGGTGGCGGTCGTGCGGGCGGGGACATCGGTCATCGGTCACCTCTCGGCCGTCGGCCCCTCGGGGGTGTGCTAGGCGGTGTGCTCGGCGTGTGCGGAACGTGCTCGGGGCGTGCTCCCGATCGCGCTCGGGGGCCGCTCGGAGAACGCCTCAACGCGCCTCGTCCCGTTCCGGTTCGGGACGCAGACGGCTGAGCGCGTGATGGGCCCCGGCGGCGCCGATACCGTCCAGGCTGAGGAGTTGGCGCGTGGACAGGCTGGACAGGAGTTCAAGATTGTCAACGCCCGCCCGCAGCAGGGTATTGGCGAGGCGGTGCCCGATTCTGTCGTGGCCGAGAGCGTCGAAGAGTTCACCGCCCTCACAGGAGCAACGGCGTTTCCCACCGGCGCTCTCCGGTGAGTTCCGCGGGGTGGTGCACGCCGAGCACACATCGATCATTCGGCCGTCCTGTCGCGCCAGCGCCCAGCTCATGAGGGCCATCACCTCCCGTACCGCGCTCACGCTGTCGGCCGCGTGGGATGAATGGGTGGCGCCACAGAGGTCACATCGAATGATGATCCAATGGCTCATGTGCGCATGATGGCAGACAGGTTGCGGGCGGACCGTCTTCGTAGTCGCTTTGAAGTCTCCCCCGTCGGGGTCGCTTTCCGGCCGGAACATGCGTTTCTCACAGTCGCTTGATTACAAAAGCAACTGTTATGCCGCCCGGAGTGGTGAAAACGTGAGCCGACAGTGGACAGCGGAGAGCCTCGGAGGTGTCCGGGCGAGCCGTCGGAAAGCGTCTCGAATCGCTCCGGTGGGACGGCCATCGCCGTGCTGTCCTCCCGAGCCCGACCCGGGCTCGACCGACCGAAACGACGGGAACGGCTGGGTTGATGACAAGCGACGCCACGCACAAGGGTGCGGCCGACGCGAAGGGCGGCCGCACACGACGATGGCGAATACCCATGGCCCTGGGTCTGACGGCCCTGCTGGCGGCCGGGGGTACGGCGGTGCTGAAAGCCACCGGGTCATCCGCCCCCAGCAGCTCCCCCGCCGCCGTGATCGCCTCCCATAACACCCCGCTGACCTCCGAGGAGTCCCGCGAGGCCGCCCGGATCGCCGTCGGCCACACCACCTCCCGCCGGGGGGACACCGGCACCACCCGCGAGCGGAACGCCGCGGGCGCCGCCGGGGCCGAACCGCTGGACACCCACCGCCCGCCGCGGCCCAAGGCGAAGTCGGCCGCGCCGGACGGTGAGGCCGAGGTCCAGCTCTACGACTACGCCTCGGACAGCCTGATCACCCGTCGGGTCGATCTGCGCTCCGGGAAGGTGCTGGCCTCGATCCGCCGCCACGGTGTGCAGCCGCCGCCCAGCCTCGCGGAGGTCCGGCAGGCGGTGAAGATCCTCCTCGCCGACCGCCGCCTCGGCCCGGGGATGCGCGCGTCCTACGCGTCCGCGACGAAGAAGAAGCTGACCTCGCCCAGTCAACTCAAGGTCCAGGGAATGGCGTTCCTGGCCGCCCGCGCCGACGGTGTCGAGGGAGCCCGGCAGGTGTCCCGGTGCGGAGTCCACCGGTGTGTGCAGCTCTTCGTCCGCGTTCCGGGCGAGCGGGGCCGCGACGGCGGCACATGGATCGACACCAGCCGCATCGTCATCGATCTGTCGGCCCGGCGCGCCGCCGTCATCGGCCTCTGAGGGGAGCCCCGTTCGTGTTCCGTGTCCTTTGGCGTGCCCGTGTGCTCGTGGCCGTCGTGGTTCTGCTGGTGCTGGGGACGCCGGGTCCGGTGTCCGCCGCTCCCCGGGAGCGCTCGGCGGCCGCCGAGTGCCCCGCGGCCAACCGCATCGACAAGACCCTGAAGAACGGCGCCCGTTGGCAGATGTGCTGGGACGTCGACCGCAACACCGGTGTGGTGCTGAGCGATGTGACGTACACCCCGCTGCGCGGCACCGCCACCCGGGTGCTGAAGAGCGCGGCGCTCGCCGAGGTGCATGTGCCCTACGACAGTGGCCAGCCGCGCTTCTACGACGTGTCCTCCATCGGCTTCGGCGATCTGGAGCAGGGCACCCTCACCGCGCTCACCAAGAAGGACTGCCCCACCGGGCGGCTCGGGAGCCTCCGGGACACCGCCGTCGTGTGCGCCGAGGAGCAGCCGAGGCCCTTCGCGTACAAGAGCGCGGTGGAGAAGGGGGTGTTGCACGGCAGCGATCTGACCGTCTTCTCGGTCTCGGAGATCGGCTGGTACGACTACATCGTCGAGTGGCGTTTCGCCGACGACGGTTCGATCACCCCGAGGGCGGGCGCCACCGGGTCCCTGTCGCCGTTCCAGTTCGCCGACGCGGCCCGTGGCTGGCCGACCGGGGTGGGCTCCACCCGGTTCAGTGAGAACCACACGCACAACATCTTCTGGCGGCTGGACTTCGATGTGGACGGGGAGCGGAAGAACGTCGTCGAGCAGTACGACTTCCCCGGCAGCGGTACCGCGAAGCGCACCACCAAACGCACCGTGCTCACCCATGAGACGGCGGCGGACATCGCCCCCAGCCGCTTCTGGCGGGTGGTGAACCCGACCGCCGAGAACGCCGACGGCCACCCGAAGTCGTGGGAGATCGACAACCACGAGAGCGACCAGTACCGGGGGCCGGACCACACCGAGGACTTCACCCATCACGACATGTACTTCACGCAGTACCGGGCGTGTGAGCGGCTTGCCTACGGCAACACCGCGAACGCGTATGGCACCGCCGCCTCCGGCTGCGCCGCCTCGGTGGACAAGTACACAGGCGGCGAGAAGCTCACCGACCCGGTCGCCTGGGTCAGCGTCGACTTCCACCATGTGCCCCGGGACGAGGACGAGGACCCCATGCCCACCCACTGGCAGGGCTTCCGGATCGTCCCCCGCGATGTGACCGCCACCAGCCGGCTGCCGTAACCCCCGGCACGCCGTCCGTCCCCGTTGCGTCAAGGAGTACACCGTGTCCGACCGGTCCGAGACCGCTCCCAGAGAGGAGCGGCGCCCCAAGGAGCGCCGCCTCCTCGAAGACCGTCTGACCGCCCTGGCCCGCGCCCACCGGGTGCCGGGTGCCCAACTCGCCGTGCACACCGGCGGATCCACGCTCGCCGTCGAGACCGGTGTGCTGGACGCGGACACCGGAGAGCCGTTCACCGCCGGGGCGGCCGTGCCCATCGGCTCGATCACCAAGTGCTACACCGCGACGGTGGTGATGCTGCTGGTGGCCGACGGCGATGTGGAACTCGACGACCGGCTCGGCGACCATGTCCCGGAGCTGCGGCGGTCCGGGTGCACGGTGGGCCAGGTGCTCAGCCACACCGCCGGGCTGCCGTCCGGCCCCGACTCCGACCAGGTGGCCGCGGTGACCGCGTCGCGCTATCTGCTGGACCACTGCACCGACCGCAGTCTGGTGATGCCGCCCGGCACCGACTTCTCCTACTCCAACGCCGGTTACGTGGCGGCGGGGCGGCTGATCGAGACGGTCACCGGGATGAGCTGGCCGGAGGCCGTACGGTCGGTTCTGCTGGACCCGCTGGGCACCGTGCCGTGTCTCGTCGGCGCCACCGCGGCCACCCCACGCCGTCCGGTGGCACACGGCCACGCGGGGAACACGGCCACCGGCAGAACCCGGCCGGTGCGCCAGAACCTCGCCCCGGCGGAGGCCGCGGCCGGGGCCCTCGCGTGCAGCGCGCTCGATCTGGTGGCGCTGGCCCGGATGCACACCGGCGACGGCCCGCCGGGGCTGCTGCCGCCGGAGCTCGCGGCGCGGGCGCGCCGCCCGGTGCCCGGCGCGGACCCCGGTGTGCTCGCCGACGGCTGGGGCCTGGGGCTCGCGCTCTTCCGGCGGGACGACACCCTGTGGTTCGGCCACGACGGCAACGCCCAGGGGACCTCCTGCCATCTGCGGGCCGATCCGGTCAGCGGTGCCGTGGTCGCCTTCACCAGCAACGCCAGCGGTGGCACCGAGCTGTGGTATGAACTGGCCGACGGGCTCGAGGACATCACCGGGATCCGGGTGCCGGCGACACCGGCCCGCCCGGCCGCGGCCACCCCCATGGCCGCGACGGCCCAGTGCACCGGGATCTATCTGAACGGCGACATCGAGTACCAGGTGACGATGAACGACAGCGGCAGTCTCGCCCTGTCCGTGGACGGCGATCTGCCCGCGCCCCTGGTCTGCCACGAGGACCTCAGCTGTGACCTGGTGGACCCGTCCTCCGGGCGCCGGATCGCCGGTGGCCGTTTCGTGCGCGATCCGCGGACCGGCGCGGTCGACCGCATCCAGCTCTCGGGCCGGATGGCCCGTAAGAGCGCCCTGGTCTGAGCTCCGCCTCCGGACTCCCCACCGCGGCGAACTCCCCACGCTCACTCCAGGTCGCACGGTATGCACCGCACCACACCGTCCCCGCCCCATACCGCTCCGAAGGGCCGCCCCATCATGATGGACCGCCACGAGACGTCATCCGGTCAGGCAACCGCCGGTTCGGCTGCCGCATCCCGGGAGGCACCGGGCCTGCCTCCCGCGGAGTGGAACGCCACCGGCCGGGACGCCTCCCGCGCCCCGCTGGACGCGCTGTTCGCGGTGTGGGCGGCGCGCACCCCGGACGCCCCGGCGCTGGTGGCGCAGGACCGGACCTGGTCCTTCGGTGAGGTCGAGGAGTGGGCGAACCGGCTGGCCCACCGGCTGATCGGGCAGGGGGTGGGGCCGGAGCGGGTGGTGGCGCTGGTGCTGCCGCGCTCGGCCGAACTGGTGGTGGCGGAGCTGGCGGTGGCCAAGGCCGGGGGCGCGTTCCTCCCGGTGGACCCGGCCCACCCCGGGGAGCGCCGGGCCATGATGCTGGCCGACGCCCGGCCCGCCGTGGTGCTGGACGATCCGGTGGCCATCCGCTCCGTGACCGGTCCGGGTCACGCGCCGGGCGACGCGGACCGGCTCGCGCCACTGCTGCCGGAGCACCCCGCGTATGTCATCTACACCTCGGGCTCCACCGGTGTGCCCAAGGGGGTGCTGGTGGCCCACGCCGGACTGGGGAACTTCTCGGCCGCGGCCGCCGAACACTACGCCGTACGACCCGGCGACCGGGTGCTCCAGTTCTCCTCGCCCAGCTTCGACGCCTCGGTGCTGGAGCTGTGTTCCTCGCTGCTGGCGGGGGCCGCGCTGGTGGTGCCTCCGGAAGGGCCGCTGCTGGGCGCCGAGTTGTCCACCGTGCTGCGGGAGCACGCGGTGACCCACGCGCTGATCCCCCCGGCGGCGCTGGCGACGGTGCCCGCGGAGGAGGTGCGCCGGGGGCTGCCGGGCTTGCGCACCCTGATCGTGGGCGCCGAGGCGTGCCCGGCCGGTCTGGTGGACCTGTGGGCGCCCGGCAGGCGGCTGGTCAACTCCTACGGTCCGACCGAGGCCACCGTGGTGGCCACCTGGACCGGTGCGCTGGAAGCGGGCTCCGGCACCCCGCCGATCGGCCGTCCGCTGCCCAACACCCGGGTGTACGTCCTGGACGGGGCGATGCGGCCGGTGCCGGTCGGCAGCACCGGGGAGTTGTACCTGACCGGTGTGGGAGTGGCGCGCGGCTATCTGGACCGGCCGGGGCTCACGGCGGAGCGCTTCCTCGCCGCCCCCTCCGGTCCACCGGGCGCCCGGATGTACCGCACCGGCGATCTGGCGCGCTGGACCGCCGACGGGCAGCTGGAGTTCCTCGGCCGGACCGACCACCAGGTCAAGGTGCGCGGGTTCCGGATCGAGCTGGGTGAGGTGGAGGCCGCGCTGGCCCGCCATCCGGAGGTCGGAGCCGCCGTGGTCACCGTCCGGGAGGACGAGCCGGGGCAGCGGCGGCTGGTGGCGTATGTGGTGCCCGCCGGTGGCGGGACCCGGCCGACCGCCGCCGAACTGCGGGCCGCGGTGGGCCGGTCGCTGCCCGCCCATATGGTGCCGTCCGCCTATGTGGTGCTGGACGCGTTCCCGCTCACCCCGCACCGCAAGATCGACCGCGCGGCGCTGCCCGCACCGCGTTCCGCCCCCGACGGCGACGCCCGGCACATCGCCCCGCGCACCCCGGCCGAGGCCGCCCTCGCCCGGATCTGGGCCGAGGTGCTTCCGGTGGACACCGTGGGCGTCGAGGACGACTTCCTCGGGCTCGGCGGCGACTCGATCCTGGGGGTCCGGCTGCTGTCGCGGGTCCGCGCGGAACTGGGCGCCGAACTGACCCTCCGTGAGCTGCTGGACGCCCGTACGGTGGCGCGGCTGGCGCGGGCGCTGCCCGCCGAGCCCCCGGCCGCGGACCCGCCGATCCCGGCCGCGCCGCGGGACCGCCCGCTGCCGCTGTCCGCCGCCCAGCGGCGGCTGTGGTTCCTGGACGATCTGACCTCCGGCGGCACCGAGTACAACACCGGGGCCGGGCTGCGGCTGAGCGGCCCGCTGGACGCGGCGGCGCTGTGCCGTGCGCTGGACGCGCTCGCCGCCCGCCATGACGCGCTGCGGACCACCTTCGCCACGGTGGACGGCCACGGGGTGCAGCGGGTGGCCGAGCGGGGCACCGTACCGCTGGAGCGCACCGATCTGAGCGGGCTGCCCGCCGCGGGGCGCGCCGAGGCCGTCGACCGGTTGCTGACCGAGGAGCTCAACCGCCCCTACGACCTGGAGCGGGGGCCGCTGACCCGGGCGCTGCTGATCCGGCTCGCCGACGACGACCACGTCCTGCTGCTGGCCCAGCACCACATCGTCACCGACGGCTGGTCGGTCGGGGTGCTGGTGGCCGAACTGGCCGCGCTCTACGGGGCGCAGACGACGGGCGCGGACGCAGGACTGCCGCCGCTGCCCGTCCAGTACCCGGACTACGCGGTGTGGGAGCGGAGCCGCCCGGCCCCGCCACGGCAGGAGACGGATCTGAAGTACTGGCGGACCAGGCTCGCCGGGATGCAGACGCTGGAGCTGCCCACCGACCGCCCCCGGCCGCCGGTGCGCACCACCGCGGGCGCGGTCCACCGCCATGAGCTGCCCGCCGATCTGGTGGCCGAGCTGGTCCGGCTCGGCCGGGAGCGTTCCAGCACGCTGTTCACCCTGCTCGCGGCGGCCGTGTCGGTGCTGTTCGCGCGCTATTCGGGGCAGCGGGACATCTCCTTCGGCACGGTCACCAACGGCCGCCACCGCAGCGAACTGGAGTCCGTCGCCGGGTTCTTCGTCAACACCCTGGTGCTGCGCTCCGAGGTGGACGGGGACACCACGGTCGAGCAGTTCCTCGACACCATGCGCGAAACGGTGCTGGACGCGTTCGGCCATGACGAGCTGCCGTTCGAGCGGGTCGTGGAGGAGCTGGCCCCGCAGCGCGACCCCAGCCGCAATCCGCTGGTGCAAGCGCTGGTCGTGCAGCAGGGCGCGATGGTGCCGACCCGCGATGCCGGTGGCCTGCGGATCACCGAGCACGCGCTGCCGCGGCCCGCCGCGCGGTTCGACCTGGTGCTGGAGTTCCTGCCGCGGGAGAGCGGTTCGCTGGGTCTGACGGTGGAGTACAACTCCGATCTGTTCGACGCCGGGACGATGGAGCGGATGGCCACCCATCTGCACCGGCTGCTGACGGGCATGGCGACGGCCCCGGAAACGCCCCTGATCGAGCTCCAGATGCTCACCGACACCGAGTGGCACACGCTGCTCGACTCCTGGAACGGGCGGGGGCGTCCGGCGCCGGACACCACACTGCCCGAGCTGTTCGAGGCCCAGGCGGCCCGCCGTCCCTCGGCCCCGGCGGTGGCCCACAGGGACGTCCGGCTGGGCTACGGAGAGGTGAACCGGCGCGCCAACCGGCTGGCCCGGCTGCTGATCGCCCGTGGTATCGGGCCGGAGCAGCTGGTGGCGCTGGCCCTGCCGCGCACCGCCGAGCTGGTCGTGGTGGTGCTCGCGGTGCTCAAGGCGGGCGCGGGCTATCTGCCGGTGGACCCCGGCTATCCGGCGCAGCGCATCGCGCTGATGCTGGACGACGCGGCGCCCGCGGTGGTGCTGACCACCGGTGAGGCGGCCGGTTCGCTGCCCCCGGGCGCGGACATCCTGGTCCTGGACGATCCCGCGGTCGGCGCCGATCTGGGCTCCCGCGAGGACGGCGACATCACCGACGCCGAGCGCGTCCGGCCGCTGGACCCGGCGCACCCCGCGTATGTCATCTACACCTCCGGCTCCACCGGCAGGCCCAAGGGCGTGGTGGTCACCCATCGCAGCGTGGCGGCTCTCGCGGCCTGGGCCGAGGCGGAGCTGGGGCGGGAGAGGCTGACCGATGTGGTGGCCTCCACCTCGCTCAACTTCGATGTGTCGGTGTTCGAGCTGCTGTGCCCGCTGCTGGCCGGGGGCAGTGTCGAGGTGGTCCGGGATCTGCCCGCGCTCGTCGATCCGCGGGAGCGGCCGCGCACCCCCGGGCTGATCAGCGGGGTGCCGTCGGTGTTCGCCCGGGTCCTGGGCGCGGATCCGGCGCGCTGGACGGAGGGGGCCGCCGGGACGGTGGTGCTGGCGGGCGAGGCGCTGCCCGCCCAGACCGTACGGGACGTCCGGGCCGCCATGCCCTCGTGCCGGATCGCCAATCTGTACGGGCCGACCGAGGCCACGGTGTACGCCACCGCGTGGTTCTGCGACGGCGCGGCGCCCGAGCAGGCCCCGCCGATCGGCCGGCCGGTGGCGGACACCCGCGCGTATGTCCTGGATCCGACCCTGCGGCTGGTGCCGCCCGGGGTGACCGGGGAGCTGTACCTCGGCGGCCAGAGCCTGGCGCGCGGCTATCTCAACCGGCCCGCGCTGACCGCCCGGCGGTTCGTGGCGGACCCCTTCGGCACCGTGGGCAGCCGGATGTACCGCACCGGCGATCTGGTGCGGTGGACCGGCGACGGCCAGCTGGAGTACATGGGCCGGGCCGACGACCAGGTCAAGATCCGTGGTTTCCGCATCGAGCTGGGCGAGGTGGAGACGGCGCTGCTGCGCCACCCCGAAGTGGCCGGGGCGGCCGCCGTGGCCAAGGAGTCCGGCGACGTCAAACGGCTGATCGCCTATGTGGTGGCGGCGCCGGGAGCCTCCCCGGACCCGGCCGGGCTGCGCCGGTTCCTGCGTCGCGGACTGCCCGACTACATGGTGCCCGCCACCGTCCTGGTGCTGGACCGGATGCCGCTCAGCCCCAACGGCAAGCTGGACCGCGGCAGGTTGCCCGACCCGGACTGGAGCGCCACCGCGGCGGGTGGCTATGTGGCGCCGCGGACGGCGACCGAGCGGACCCTCGCGGCGGTGTGGGCGGGGATCCTGCGGGTGGAGCGGGTCGGCGTGGAGGACAACTTCTTCTCCCTCGGCGGCGATTCGATCCTCAGTATCCAGGTGGTGTCCCAGGCGCGGCAGGCCGGGCTGCCGCTCACCTCGCGCGATGTCTACCGCCATCAGACGATCTCCGCACTCGCCCTGCATCTGGACACCTCCGCCCCCGCCGGGCGGCCGAGCGGGTCGGCGGAGCCGGAGGCCACCGGGGAACTGCCGCTGACGCCCATTCAGCACTGGCTCTTCGCACACGACCCGGGGCGGGCCGGACACTTCAACCAGACCGTGTCCATGGTGCTGGGCGAGGACGTGGACGAGGAAGCGCTGCGCGGCGCGCTGGCGGAGCTGCTGGCCCACCACGACGCGCTGCGCTCCCGCTTCCCGCTGCGCGAGGGCGGCACGGGCCGGAGCCAGTGGATCGAGGGCGTCGGGTCCACGGAGGTGCTGCGCCGTGCCGCCGGGGGCGACACCGGCCACCTCGGCGGTTTCGACCTGGCGGCGGAAACACCGCTGCGCGCGGTGTTCGAGGAGAGTGGCGGCGGACGGCCGCCGGTGCTCCATCTCACCGTGCACCACGCGGTGGTGGACGGGGTCTCCTGGCGCATCCTGCTGGAGGACCTGGACACCGCCTACCGCGCCCTGGCCCGGGGCGGCGCGGTCCGGCTGCCCGCGAAGTCGTCCTCGCTGCGCCACTGGGCGCTGCGGCTGACCCGGCACGCGGAGTCCGGGGGGTTCGACGACGAGACGGCGTACTGGGCCGGGGTGGCGGCCGGATGCGATCCGGCGCTGCCGACGGACCGTCAGGGCGCCAACACCTACGCCTCGGCCCGCTCGGTCACCATACGGCTCGGCGAGGACGAGACCACCGCACTGCTCCAGACCCTGCCCGAGGCGTACCGGACCCAGGTCAACGATGTGCTGCTGAGCGCGCTCGCACGGGTGCTGACCGACTGGACCGGCCGGGCCCGGGTCCCGGTGGACCTGGAGGGCCACGGCCGCGAGGAGCTCTTCGAGGAGGTGGACCTCTCCCGTACGGTCGGCTGGTTCACCACCCGTTTCCCGGTGGCGCTCGAACTGCCCGACGGCGACTGGGGCGCGGTGCTCAAGTCCGTGAAGGAGCAGCTGCGGGCGGTGCCGCGGCGCGGTCTGGGCTATGGGGTGCGGCGCCATCTGCCGGCGTCCGGCCCGTCCGGGGGCGTCCCGGACGGACCCACGGCGGGGATCAGCTTCAACTACCTGGGCCAGTTCGAGCTGCCGGGCGGTGGCGACGGGCTGTTCCGGGACACCCATCGCGAACTGTCCCTGGACGCCGACCCCGAGAGTGAGCGGCCGCACCCCCTGGAGGTGGTCGGCCGGGTCGAGGGGCGGACCCTGGAGTTCACCTGGTTCTACTCGGCCCAGCTGCACGACGAGGAGACCGTGGCCGGGCTGGCCGGGGAGTTCCGCCGGGCGCTGGTGGAGATCGCCCGGTACGGCAGCGCGCCCGGCGCCGGGGGCCGCACCCCGTCGGACTTCCCGCTCGCCACGCTCGACCAGGCCATGGTGGACCAACTGGCGGGCGACGGCGGTGCGGTGGAGGACATCTTCCCGCTCACCCCCACCCAGGCGGGCATGCTGTTCCACCGGCTGTCCCAGGACGACGGGCGCGTCTACTTCCAGCAGTTGGCCTTCGTCCTCGACGGGGTGCCCGACCCGGAGGCGCTGGCCGCGGCGTGGCAGCGGGTGGCCGACCGTACGCAGGTCCTACGGTGCCGCGCGGTGTGGGACGGAGTGGCCGAACCGCTCCAGGTGGTGGAGCGCGCGGTGCGGATGCCGGTCGTCCACCTCGACTGGCGGGGGCTGGCCGAGGAGGCCCGCCGGGAGGAGCTGCGGCGTTTCCTCGCCGAGGACCGGGAACGCGGTCTGGACCCGGGCACCGCGCCGCTGACCCGGCTGGCGCTCGCCCGGCTGTCGGCCACCGAGGTCCAGGTGGTGTGGACCTTCGACCATCTGATCCTGGACGGCTGGAGCCTGTTCCAGGTGCTGTCGGACGTCTTCCACTGCCATGCGCGGGCCCGGGACGGCGCGCGCGGTGCGGCCGTGGCCGACGGGCTGCCCAGCCGCCGTCCCTTCCGCGACTATGTGGCCTGGCTGCGCGAGCAGGACGGGGAGCGCGCCGAGCAGCACTGGCGGGGGCGGCTCGCCGGGCTGTCGGAACCCACCGCGCTGCCCTTCGACCGGGAGCCCACCGAGACCCATCACGCGGAGTCCACCGAGGCGGTGCTGACGACGGTGCCCGCCGAGGTCTCACGGCGGCTGGAGGAGCTGGCCCGGAACGAGGGGCTGACGGTCAACACCTTCCTCCAGGGGGCGTGGGCGCTGCTGCTGGCCCGGCAGACCGGCCGCGACGATGTGGTGTTCGGCACGACGGTGTCCGGGCGTCCGGCCGAACTCCCGGGCGCGCCGGAGATGAACGGGCTCTTCATCGCCACCCTGCCCACCCGGGTGCGGGTGCCCTCCGGCGCCACCCTGCTGAGCTGGCTGCGCGAGGTGCAGTCGGCACAGACCGAGGACCGGCGGTTCGACTTCGTACCGCTGCCCCGGCTGCGCTCGTGGACCGGGCTTGCCGAGCGGGTCAACCTCTTCGACAGCATCGTGGTGTTCGAGAACTATCCGGTGGGCGGCGATCTCGCCGCCGCGCACGGGCTGGCGCTGCGGGAGCTCGACGGCGTCGAGACCACCAACTACCCGCTGAACCTGGTGGTCTACCCGGGCGAGGAGCTGACGCTGCGGCTCGGCTACGACCCGGCGCTGTTCGACCCGGCCACCGTGGAGCGGATGGCGGAGTATCTGTCGGTGCTGCTCGCCGGGATGGCGGAGAGCCCGGACCGGGCACCGGCCCGGCTGCCGATGCTCACCCCGGAGCGCCGCCGGGTGCTCCAGGAGTGGAACGACACCGCGGTCCCGGTGGCCGAGGCCGCCCTCCCCGAACTGTTCGCCGCGCGGGTCCGCGAGGCCCCGGACGCCGTGGCGCTGGACGGCGACCGCGGCCCGGTGACCTACCGGGAGCTGGACGTCCGCGCCAACCGGCTGGCCCACCGGCTGACCGGGCTCGGTGTCCGGCCCGAGCACCCGGTGGCGGTGCTGATGGACCGTTCGGTGGAGCTGATCGTGGCGCAGCTGGCCGTGGTCAAGGCGGGCGGGGTGTATGTCCCGCTGGACGTCCGGGCGCCCGAGGACCGGCTGCGCACGGTGCTGGCCGAGGCGTCGGCGGACGTCCTGCTGACCGACCGCGCCTGGGAGCGCACCGCCGGGGAGGTCCCGCACGGCGGGCGGACCGTGATGGTGACGCCCGGCGACGACGGGGAGGGTCCCTGCGATCCGCCGCGGGTGGCGGTGTTCCCCGACTCCACCGCGTATCTGATGTTCACCTCCGGCTCCACCGGGCGGCCCAAGGGGGTCGCGGTGCGCCACCGGGATGTGGCGGCGCTCGCGGCCGACCGTGCCTTCGCCGGGCACGACCGGGTGCTGGTGCACTCCCCGCAGGCGTTCGACGCCTCCACGTACGAGGTGTGGGTGCCGCTGCTGCGGGGCGGCACCGCCGTCCTCGCACCCGAGGGGGACGTGGACGCGGACACCGTGCGCCGGGCGATCGACACCCATGACGTGCGCTGTCTGTGGCTGACCGCCGGGCTGTTCCGGCTGCTGGCGCAGGACGCGCCGGAGTGTCTGCGGGGCGCCCGGGAGGTGTGGACCGGCGGTGATGTGGTGCCCGCGGCGGCGGTGCGCCGGGTGCTCGACGCCTGCCCGGGGCTGACGGTCGTCGACGGCTACGGGCCCACCGAGACCACCACCTTCGCCACCCGGCGGGCCTTCCATGCCGGGGAGGAGCTGCCGCGCGCACTGCCCATCGGACGGCCGCTGGACAACACCCGGGTGCATGTCCTGGACACCGCCCTCCAGCCCCAGCCGCCGGGCATCCCGGGTGAGTTGTACATCGCGGGCGCCGGTCTGGCGCGGGGCTACCGCAACCGTCCCGGCGCCACGGCCGAGCGGTATGTGGCCGATCCGTTCGGCCCGCCCGGGTCCCGGATGTACCGCACCGGCGACATCGTGGCGTGGAGTGACGACGGCGAACTGACCTTCGTGGGGCGGGCCGACGACCAGCTGAAGATCCGTGGCTTCCGGATCGAACCGGGCGAGGTCGAGGCCGCGCTGGTCCGCCACGAGGCCGTGGCGGAGGCGGTGGTGGCCCTCGCCCGGGACGGCGAGCGCGCCCTGCTGGTGGCCTACGCGGTCCCGGTCCGCGGCGGCGCTCTGCCCGCGGCCGGGGAGCTGCGGTCCTTCCTGGGCGCCACACTGCCGGACTACATGGTGCCCGCGGTCTTCACCGCCCTGGACGAACTGCCGCTGACCGGCAACGGCAAGGTGGACCGCCGGCGGCTGCCCGCGCCGGACTGGACGGCGGCGACCGGCGCCGGATATGTGGCGCCCCGCACCGACGCCGAGCGGGCGCTCGCGGAGATCTGGGGCACCCTGCTGGGCCGCGACCGGATCGGGGTCGAGGACAACTTCTTCATGCTGGGCGGGGATTCGATCCTCAGCATCCAGGTGGCCTCCCGCGCCCGGCAGGCGGGACTTTCGCTGACCCCCCGGGAGCTGTTCCGGCATCCCACGATCGCGTCGCTCGCCACCGTGGCGCACGCCGACACCCGTCCGGTGACCGACACCGGACCGGTCTCGGGAGAGCTGCCGCTCACCCCGATCCAGCACTGGTTCTTCACCACCCAGACCGCCCGGCCCGACCACTTCAACCAGTCCGTGACGGCCGAACTCGCCCCGGACACCGATCTCCCCGCGCTGCGCGCGGCGCTGGCCGCGCTGCTGGTCCACCATGACGCGCTGCGGATGCGCTTCGAGCGGCGGGCCGACGGCGGCGTACGGCAGTACTGCCCGCCGCCGGACCCGGCGGACGCGGTGCCGCTGCGCGAGGTGGATCTGTCGGGCCTGGACGCGGCGGAGCGACGGACCGCCGGGGACGTGGCCGTGGCCGCGGCCAACGCCGGATTCGAGCTGGCGGACGGACCACTGCTGGCCGCTGTGGTCTCACGGGGGGCGCCCGGCGAACCCCTCACCCTCTTCCTTACCGTGCATCACCTGGTGGTGGACGGGGTGTCCTGGCGGGTGCTGCTGGAGGACCTGGACACCGCGTACCGCCAGGCGGCCCGGCGTGAGCCGATCGCCCTCGGCGCCCGGACCACCTCGCTGCGCGACTGGTCGCTGCGGCTGGCCGAACACACCGCAGCGGGCGGCTTCGACGCCGAACTCCCCCACTGGACGGCGGTGGTGGCGGACTGCGCCACCGGGCTGCCGGTGGACGGCGCCGGGGAGAACACCGTGGCGGCCATGGAGTCGGTCACCGTGCGGCTGGACCGCGAGCTGACCACCGCGCTGCTCCAGGAGGTGCCCGAGGTCTACCGCACCCGGATCGACGATGTGCTGCTCGCGGCGCTCGGCCGGGTCCTGGCCGACTGGACCGGACGCCGCCGGGTCGCCGTGGACCTGGAGGGCCACGGCCGGGAGGAGCATCTGCTCGACGGCACCGACCTGTCGCGTACGGTCGGCTGGTTCACCACCATGTTCCCGGTGGCCCTGGACGTTCCGGCGGGCGGCTGGGGCGAGACCCTGAAGTCCGTCAAGGAGCAGCTGCGGGCGGTGCCCGCGCGCGGTATCGGCTACGGGGCGCTGCGCCACCTCGCCCCGGCGGACCACCCCGCCGCCACGGAGCTGCGGGACGCCCCGGAGCCCCGGATCAGCTTCAACTACCTCGGCCGGTTCGACTGGTCGGACCCGGGTGAGGACACCGCCTCCCTGGTGCGCACCGTACGGGGCGGCCTCGGCGGCGACGCCGCGCCGGAGTCCGCGCGGGCCCATCTGCTGGACGTGGTGGGCCGGGTGGAGCAGCGCCGTCTGGAACTCACCTGGTACTACGGCACGGCGACGCACACCGAGGAGACGGTGACCCGGCTGGCCCGGGAGACCGTGCGCGCGCTGGAGGAGATCGTCGGCCACTGCGCCGGACCCGGCGCCGGGGGCCGCACCCCGTCGGACTTCCCGCTGGCCCGGCTGGACCAGGCCGCGGTGGACCGGATCGCCGCCGACGGGCGTGAGGTGGCGGACATCTATCCGCTGACCCCGATGCAGGCGGGCATGCTCTTCCACCACCTCGTGGACCCTGCCTCGGACGCCTATGTCAACCAGGTGCAGCTGACGATGACCGGGGTGGCCGACCCGGAGGCACTGGCCACCGCGTGGCAGCGGACCGCGGACGCCAACCCGATCCTGCGCACCCATCTGGTGTGGGCGGAGACGGCCGAACCGCTCCAGGTCGTCCGGGGGCGCGCCGCGGTGCGGATCGTCCACCACGACTGGACCGCCCGGCCGGAGCGGTGGCGGGAGGCCGAACTGGACCGGCTGCTCGCCGAGGACCGGGCCGAGGGGATCGACCTGGGCACCGCGCCGCTGATGCGGCTGGCGCTGATCCGGCTCTCCGCCGACGAGGTGCGGCTGATCTGGACCTTCCACCATGTGCTGCTGGACGGGTGGAGCGCGGCGCAGGTCTTCGACGAGATCTGCGAGCGGTACACGGAGCTGACCACCGGGCGTACCGCCGTGGTGCCGTCCCGGCGCCCCTTCCGCGCCTATCTGGGCTGGCTGGCCGAGCAGGACACCGCGGAGGCCGAGCGGTTCTGGCGCGAGGCGCTGGCGGGCTTCACCTCACCGACCGAACTGCCCCGCGACCGGCCCGCGGTGGAGGCGCACCGTACGGCGTCCTCGGGCACCCACAAGGTCACCCTCGGGGCCGAGGAGTCGGCCCGGCTGCGGACCGCGGCCCAGCACAACGGGCTGACGATGAACACGGTGGTGCAGGGGGCGTGGGCGCTGCTGCTCGCGCGCTACAGCGGTACGGACGACGTGGTGTTCGGCACCACGGTCTCCGGGCGTCCGGCGGCGCTGGCGGGCGTGGAGTCGATGGTCGGGGTGTTCATCAACACGGTGCCCACCCGGGTGCGGGTGGACGGCGGACTGACGCTGCTGGCCTGGCTGCGGGAGCTCCAGACGGCCCAGTCGGAGTCCCGGCGTTTCGACTTCGTCTCCCTGGCGCAGCTGCGGAGCTGGAGCGATGTGCCCGGGGGGAGGAACCTCTTCGACAGCATCGTGGTGTTCGAGAACTACCCCTTCGACAGCGAGGCCATCGCCGCGCACGGTCTGGGCATCCGGCAGGAGCGGGATCTCGAACCGACGAACTACGCGCTCAGCGTGGTGGTGGCGCCCGAGGAGCGGCTCTCGGTGTCACTGGACTACGACCCGGCCGCGTTCGACGCGCCGACGGTCGAGCGGCTGGGCGGCACTCTGCGCGGGCTGCTGGAGGAGATGGCGTCCGACCCGGCCCGCCGGGTGGCGGATCTGCCGCCGGCGGGCGCGGAGGAGACCCGGCGGATCCTGGCGGAGTTCAGCGGGCCGGTGGCCCCGGGACCGGACGCGGTGCTGCCGGAGCTGTTCCAGGCCCAGGCGGCCCGGACACCGGAGGCGGTGGCCGTACGGGCGGGGGGCGGATCGCCCGGCGGATCCCTCACCTACCGGGAGCTGAACGAGCGCGCCAACCGGCTGGCCCGGCTGCTGATCGCCTCGGGCGCCGGCCCCGAGCGCTTTGTGGCGCTCTCGTTGCCACGCACCCCGGAGCTGGTGGTGGCGCTGCTCGCGGTGGTGAAGTCGGGGGCCGGATATCTGCCGGTGGATCCTGCGTACCCGGCCGAACGCGTCGCGTTCATGCTCGAGGACATCGCTCCGGACATCGTGCTGACCACCGCGGAGCAGTCGACGCGGATCCCGGCCGGGCGGGCCGCTCATCTCCTGCTGGACGGCGCGGAGTTCGCGGACCGGATGGCCGGGGAGGACCCCCGCGACCTCACCGACGCCGACCGCCGCGGCCCGCTGGACCCCGCCCATCCCGCCTATGTCATCCACACCTCGGGGTCGACCGGCACGCCGAAGGGCGTGGTGGTCACCCACAGAAGCGTGGCGGCGCTGGCGGCGTGGGCGGCAGCGGAGTTCGGCGCGGCGGGGCTGTCCCATGTGGTGGCCTCCACCTCGCTCAACTTCGATGTGTCGGTCTTCGAGATCCTCTGCCCGCTGCTGGCCGGGGGCTCCCTGGAGGTGGTGCGTGATCTGCTCGCGCTGGCCGAGCGGACCGGTCCGTGGTCGGCCGGTCTGCTCAGCGCGGTGCCGTCCGCGCTGGGGCAGGTGCTCGGCGAGGGCGCGGTGTCGGTCAGCGCGGACACCGTGGTGCTGGCGGGCGAGGGGCTCGCCGCCCGGACCGTACAGGAGGTGCGCGCCGCCGTTCCGGGCTGCCGGGTGGCGAACATCTACGGCCCCACCGAGGCCACCGTCTACGCCACCGCGTGGACCTGCGATCCGGCGGACCCCGGGCGGACCCCGCCCATCGGTTCCCCGGTGGCCGCCACCCGGGCGTACGTCCTGGACGCGCGGCTGCGGCCGGTGCCGGTCGGGGTGCCCGGGGAGCTCTTTCTCGCCGGGGCCGGACTGGCCCGCGGCTACGCCGGGCGGCCGGGGCTGACCGCGGACCAGTTCACCGCCGATCCCTTCGGCCCCGCGGGCGGGCGGATGTACCGCACCGGCGACCTGGTGCGCTGGGACGCCGACGGGCAGCTGGAGTATCTGGGCAGGACCGACGACCAGGTCAAGGTGCGTGGGTTCCGGATCGAACTGGGCGAGGTCGAGGCCGCGCTGGCGCGCCATCCGGAGGTGGCCGGGGCGGCCGCGGCGGTGGTGGACACCGCGGGCCATAAGCGGCTGGCCGGGTATGTGGTCCCGGTGCCGGGCGCCACGGTGGACCAGGCCGCGATGCGGGAGTTCCTGGCCCGCAGCCTGCCCGACCATATGGTCCCGGCGGCCGTGGTCGGGCTGGAGCGGCTGCCGTTGGGGCCGAGCGGCAAACTCGACCGGCGGGCGCTGCCCGCCCCGGACTGGGCCGCCCCCACGGCGGGACGTGTCGCGCCGCGCACGGAGACCGAGAAGGCACTGGCCGAGATCTGGGCCGAGGTGCTGGGGGTGGCGGAGGTCGGCGTCGAGGACAACTACTTCACCCTCGGCGGCGATTCCATCCTCAGCATCCAGATCGTGTCCTCGGCGCGCCGCGCCGGGATTGATCTGACGCCGCGTCACCTCTTCGTGCACCAGACCGTGGCCGCCCTGGCCGCCGCCGCGGAGGGCGCGGTGTCCTCGGCGGCCACCGCCGAACAGGGCCCGGTGCTGGGCGAGGTGCCGCTCACCCCGATCCAGCACTGGCTGTTCGAGAGCCTGCCGGAGAGCCCGTGGCACTTCTCCCAGTCGCTCTCCGCCGAGCTGACCGGACCGGTGGACACCACCGCGCTGGGCGCGGCGCTGGCGGCCCTGCTGGACCACCACGACGCCCTGCGGATGCGGTTCGAGCGCACCGGGGACGGCCCGTGGCGGCAGCACAACGCGCCACCCGGTGACGAGCCGGTGCTCGAGCTGGTCGACCTGTCCGGGCACGAGCCCGCACGGCGGGACGCGGCGCTGCGGGAGGCCGCGGCACGGATCGAGGCCGGATTCGACCTGGCCCGGGGCCCGTTGCTGCGAGCCGCCCTGTTCACCCGGGGCGACGGGGAGCGTCCGGTCCTGCTGCTCACCGCCCACCACCTGGTGGTGGACGCCGTCTCCTGGCGTGTGCTGCTGGAGGACCTGGAGACCGCCTACCGCGCCCTCGCCGAGGGCCGGACGGCCGGGCTCGGCCCGAAGACCACCTCGTTCCGCGAGTGGGCGCTGCGGCTGCGCGACCACACCGCGGCCGGGGGCTTCGCCGCCGAACAGGCCCACTGGGCCGCGCTGGACGGCGGTGCCGAGCTGCCCACGGACAGCGAGGGGCCGAACACCGTGGCCTTCGAGGAGTCGGTGGCCGTCCGGCTGGACACCGCCACCACCCGCGCCCTGCTCCAGGACGTGCCCGGGGTCTACCGGACCCGGATCAACGACGTCCTGCTGTGCGCGCTGGGGCGGGTGCTCGGCCGCTGGACCGGCCGGGACCGGGTGCTGGTGGACCTGGAGGCGCACGGCCGCGAGGAGATCTTCGAGGGTGTCGATCTCTCCCGTACCGTCGGCTGGTTCACCAGTATGTTCCCCGTCGCGCTCGAGGGCTCGGGCGAAGGCTCTCTCGCGGACTCGCTGAAGGCCGTCAAGGAACGGCTGCGAGCGGTACCGGGCAACGGGCTGAGCTACGGCGCGCTGCGCCATCTGCCGCCCGGCGCCGTACCGGACCTCCCGGCCGCGTCACCGCGGATCAGCTTCAACTACCTGGGGCAGCTGGACTGGGCCCGCCCCGGGGCGGGTCCGGACGGCGGGCTGCTGCACACCCTGCGCGACGATCTGGACGGCGGGATGAGCGCGGACGCGCCCCGGTCGCATCTGATCGATGTGGTCGGCCGGGTGGCGGGCGGCGCACTGGAGCTGTCCTGGTCGTACGCGCGCAGTCTGCACCGGCGCGCCACCGTGCTCGGGCTCGCCGAGGAGATGGCCGAGGAGCTGCGGGCGATCGTCGCGCTGTGCGCCGCGCCCGGCTCCGGCGGCCGGACACCGTCGGACTTCCCGCTGGCCGCCCTGGACCAGGAGACCGTGGACCGGCTGGCGGGCGACGGGCGGGACGTGGCGGACATCTATCCGCTCACCCCCACCCAGTCCGGGCTGGTCTTCCACGGGCTGGCCCAGCAGGGCCAGGGGCTCTACGTGGAGCAGGCGACCTTCGTACTGGACGGGGTCCGGGACACCGCCGTGCTCGCCGCCGCCTGGCAGCATGTCGTCGACCGCACCCCGGTGCTGCGCAGTGAGGTGGTGGTGCGCGGGGTGCCAGAACCCCTCCAGATCGTGCGGCCCGCCGCGACCGTGCCCGTCGAGGTACACGACTGGAGCGGACTGGACGAGGACGGGTGCGCCGCCGCGCTGGAGCGGCTGCTCGAGGAGGACCGCGCCCGGGGTCTCGACCTGACCGCGGCGCCCCTGCTGCGGGTCGCCCTGGCCCGGCTCTCGCCCACCGGGGTACGGGTGCTGTGGACCTTCCACCATGTACTGCTGGACGGGTGGAGCGTCTTCCAGGTGCTGTCGGACGTGTTCGCCGCACATGCCGCGCTGGCCGCGGGCACACCGCCGCGGCTGCCGTCCCGCAGGCCGTTCGGGGACTATGTGGCCTGGCTCGGCGGCCAGGACCGCGCCCGGGCCGAGGAGCACTGGCGGACGGCGATGGCCGGGTTCGCGGCGGCCACCGCCCTGCCCTACGACCGCAGGCCCGCTCCGCACACCCCGACCCGCTCCTCGCGCTGGCTCTCCCAGCGGCTCGGCGAACGGGAGACCACGGCCCTCCAGGACTTCGCCCGGCGCCACCGGCTGACCCTCAACACCGTGGTCCAGGGCGCGTGGGCGCTGCTGGTGTCGCGCTGGAACGGGGAGACGGACGTGTGCTTCGGGGCCACGGTGTCCGGGCGGCCGACCGAACTGCCCGGCGCCGACGACATCACCGGCATCTTCATCAACACCCTGCCGGTGCGTACCGAGGTGGACGGCGGTGCCGCCACCGCGGCATGGCTGCGCACACTCCAGACCGAACAGGCGGAGGCGCGCGGCTTCGGCCATGTGCCGCTGTCCCGGATCCAGGGCTGGAGCGGGGTGCCGGGCGGGGCCAACCTCTTCGAGAGCCTGGTGGTGTTCGAGAACTACCCGATCAACAGCTCCGCGGCGGCGGAGCACGGTCTCGCGGTCCGTGACCTCCACGCCCTGGAGAGCACCAACTACGCGCTCACCGTGGTCGTCTCCCCCGGTGCGGAGCTGGCGGTGGAACTCGGCTGGGATCCCCGGCTGTTCGACGAGATCACCGCGGAGCGGCTGGCCGCCCAGCTGACCCAGGTGCTCGGCGCCCTCGCCGCGGCCCCGGACGAACTGCCGCTGGACCGGATCGACATCCTGCCCGAGGCCGAGCGGCGACGGATCCTGACCGAGGGGAACGACACCGGCCGTGAGGCGCCACTCGTCACCCTGGCCGAGCTGTTCGAGGCGGCGGCGGACCGCTGGCCCGACGCGCCCGCGGTGGTCTCCCCCGACACCGAGCTGTCCTACGCCGAGCTGGAGCGGCGGGCCAACCGCCTCGCCCACCGCCTCATCGCCCAGGGGGTCGGCCCGGGCCGGATCGTGGCCCTGGTCCTGCCCCGCTCGGTGGAGATCGTGGTGGCCCAGCTCGCGGTGGCCAAGGCCGGCGGCGCCTATCTGCCCGTCGACCCCGGCTACCCCGCCGGGCGGATCGCCCTGATGCTCGAGGACGCCGCGCCGCTGGTCACCCTGGAGGGCCCGGACGCGGTGAACGTGGCCGAGGGGCCGGACCACCGCCCCGGCGACGCGGACCGCCATGGGCCCGTCGGCCCGGACGACGCGGCGTACGTCATCTACACCTCGGGCTCCACCGGAACCCCCAAGGGTGTGGTGGTCACCCACCGCGGGCTCGGCGGCTTCGCCGCCGCCGAGGCCGAGCACTACCAGGTGCGGCCGGGCGACCGGGTGCTCCAGTTCGCCTCGCCCAGCTTCGACGCCTCCGTCCTGGAGCTGTGCATGTCGCTGCCGGCCGGGGCGATGCTGGTGGTGCCCGAGGCCGGTCCGCTGCTGGGCGGTCAGCTGGCCCGGGTGCTGCGGGAGCGGCGGATCACCCACACCCTGATCCCGCCCGCGGCCCTGGCCACCCTGCCCCCGGGCACCGAGGAGGAACTGCCCGGGCTGCGCACGCTGATCGTCGGAGGGGACGCCTGCGGTGCGGAGCTGGTGGCCCGGTGGGCACCGCACCACCGGATGATCAACTCCTATGGGCCCACCGAGACCACCGTGGTGGCCACCTGGTCCGATCCGCTCGACCCCGACGGCGCCCCGCCGCCGATCGGGCGGCCGGTGCCCCACACCGGTGCGCGGGTGCTCGACCGGCGGCTGCGGCCGGTGCCCCCGGGAGTCCCCGGGGAACTGTGGATCTCCGGGCCTTCGCTGGCCCGCGGCTATCTGGGCCGTCCGGGACTGACCGCGGAACGGTTCGTGGCCGACCCCTACGGCCCGCCCGGCAGCCGGATGTACCGCACCGGCGATCTGGCCCGCCATGACGCGTGGGGCCGGATCCACCACCTGGGGCGCACCGACCACCAGCTCTCGCTGCACGGCTACCGCATCGAGGCCGGGGAGGTGGAGACCGCCCTGTGCGGCCATCCGGACCTCGTGGCGGCGGTGGTGACCGTCCGGGAGGACGAGCCCGGGGTACGCCGTCTGGTGGCGCATGTGGTGCCCGCCGCCGGGGCCACCGCCCCGGACACCGCCGAGCTGCGCGACCTGCTGGGCCGGACGCTGCCGGCGCATATGGTCCCGTCGGCCTTCGCCGTCCTGGACCGGCTGCCGCTCACGGAGAACGGCAAGACCGACCGTGCCGCCTTGCCCGCGCCCGCCGCCGCGACCGCTCCGGCGGCCCGCTTCGTCCCGCCGAGCACCCCCACCGAGGAGGTCCTCGCGGAGATCTGGGCGGAGGTGCTGGGAGCGGCCCGGGTCGGCGCGGAGGACGAGTTCTTCGCGCTGGGCGGCGACTCGGTGCGCAGTCTGCTGATCGCCTCCCGGGCGAAGGAGGCGTTCGGTGTGGAGCTGACGCCGCGGGACATCCTGACCGCGCGCACCGTCTCCGGCCTCGCCGACCTGGTCGAGGAGTCCATCCTGCGCGAACTCGAAGACGCCGCCGCGAGCGGCGACCACCACGAACGGTAGAGGACACAACAGACGATGACGTCTTCGAGGAAGAGCCGCGCCGCCGCCCTGCCGGAGGAAATGCAGGAGGCGCTGCGCCGTCGGCTGGCGGGCCGCGCCGGACGCGCCGAGGCGATCCCCCGCGCGGATCGCGCCCGGCCGCTTCCGCTGTCCTTCGCCCAGACCCGCCTGTGGTTCCTGCACACCCTCCAGCCGGACGAGGCGGGGTACAACAGCGCGGTGGCGCTGCGGCTGACCGGTGCGCTGGACCGCCCGGCGCTCTCCCGGGCGCTGGACGGCCTGGTGGCGCGGCACGAGGCGCTGCGGACCACGTTCGAGGAGACCGGCGGCCGTCCCGTGCAGGTGGTGTCCCCGGTGGCCGAGCTGCCGCTCGCGGTGGCGGACCTCGTCGACGCGGCGGACGGCGGGGCGGAGCTGGACCGGCTGCTGCTGAGGGAGTACGCCCGCCCGTTCGACCTGCGGACCGGGCCGCTGCTGCGGGCGCTGCTGATCCGGGTGGCCGATACGGAACATGTGCTGCTGCTGACGGCACATCACATCGTCACGGACGGCTGGTCGATGGGGGTGCTCACCGATGAGTTGTGTGCCCTGTACGGCGCCGCGGCCACACCCGGGGCGCCGGATCCGCTGCCACCGGTACCGGTGCAGTACCCGGACTTCGCGGTATGGCAGCGGGAGCGGCTGTCCGGGGCGGCGCTGGAGCGTCAGCTCGGCTACTGGACGGAGCGGCTGAAGGACACCGAACCGCTGGAGCTGCCCACCGACCGGCCGCGGCCCGCGGTGCGCACCTCGGCGGGCGCCGTGCACACCTTCACCGTGTCCGCGGCCACCGCGTCCCGGCTCCGGGAGCTGGCCGCCGGGCGGCACACCACCCTCTTCGGCGCGCTGGTGGCGGTCTGCCAGGGGCTGTTCGCCCGCTGGTCGGGGCAGGACGACATCGCGATCGGCACGGTCACCTCAGGACGCGGACGTACCGAACTGGAGCGCGCCGTCGGCTTCTTCGTCAACACGGTGGTCCTGCGGTCGGCGGTGGACACCGGCCGTTCGTTCCATGAGCTCCTCGACGGCGCGGGCGCCCTGGTGCTGGACGCCTTCGCACATGACGAGACGCCGTTCGAGCGGCTGGTGGAGGCGGTGGGGGCGCGCCGGGACGCGGGCCGCAATCCGCTGTTCGACGTGATGGTGCTGCTGCACAGCACCCCGCGGAACACACCGCGCCCGGCCGGGCTGACCGCGGAGAGCGTCGATGTGCCCCGGCGGTCCTCGACCTTCGACCTCAGCGTGGAGTTCGTCGAGGAGGGTGCGGAGCTGCGGGGGCTGCTGGAGTACAGCACCGAACTGTTCGACGCGGCGACGGCCGAGCGGATGGCGGGCCATCTGCTGACCCTGCTCGACGGGGTGACGGCCGAGCCGGAGCGGCCGCTGCGGGAGGTGCCGCTGCTGACCGATGAGGAGCGGCGACGCGTGGTGGAGGCCGGACACGGTCCCGTCCGCGAGGTACCGCCGACCACCTTCCCCGCGGTCTTCGAGGCGCAGACGGCCCGTACCCCGGAGGCCACCGCGCTGGTCGCCGGGGACACGGCGTACACCTTCGCGGAGTTGAACGCGGCGGCCAACCGGCTGGCGCACCATCTGATCGCGCGCGGGGTGGGTCCCGAGCGGGTGGTGGGGGTACGGCTGCCACGCACCGCCGACATGGTGGTGGCGATTCTGGCCGTCCTCAAGGCCGGTGGGGTCTATCTGCCGCTCGACCCCGAACTCCCGGACGACCGGCTGGCGTTCCTGGTGGCCGACGCGGAACCGGCGCTGGTGCTCGACCGGGCGGCCTTGCGGGAGGTACCGGCCGGTTCGCCGGTGACCGATCCCTCGGACACCGACCGCGTCGCGCCACCGCACCCCGACGGCGCGGCCTATGTCCTCTACACCTCCGGTTCGACCGGCCGCCCCAAGGGGGTGGCCGTATCCCATCGGGCGATGGTGAATCTTCTGGTCAACCACCGTCATGGCCTGGTGGCGGAGGCGGGTGGCGGACGGCTGCGCGCCGCGCTGACCGCCTCGTTCTCCTTCGACACCTCGCTGGAGGGGCTGCTGCTGATGGCCGACGGCCATGAGCTGCACCTCATCGACGAGGCCACCCGGCTGGACCCGGCCGCCCTGGTCGGCCATGTCGTCGAGCACCGCGTCGACTTCCTCGATCTCACCCCCTCCTATCTGCGCCAGCTGCTGCCGGCCGGTCTGCTCACCGACGCCCGCCACCGCCCGCGGGTGCTGATGCTCGGTGGCGAGGCCGTCGGCCAGAGCCTGTGGCGGGAGCTGGCCGGGACGGACGGCACCACCGCCTACAACTTCTACGGGCCGACCGAGTGCACGGTGGACGCGCTCTCCGCCCGCGTCACGGGGGCCGGACGGCCGGTGGTGGGGCGGCCGCTGGGCAATCTGCGGGCCCAGGTGCTGGACGCGCGGCTCCGGCCGGTGCCGGTGGGTGTGGCGGGTGAGCTGTATCTGTCCGGTGAGCAGCTGGCGCGGGGCTATGTGCGCCGCCCCGGGCTGACCGCGGAACGCTTTGTGGCCGACCCCTGCGGCCCGCCCGGGAGCCGGATGTACCGCACCGGCGATCTGGCCCGCTGGACCGCCGACGGGGAGCTGGACTACCTCGGCCGGGTGGACGACCAGGTGAAGATCCGCGGCCACCGGATCGAACCGGGCGAGATCGAGGCCGCGTTGCTCGCGGTGCCGTCCGTCGCTGAGGCGGCCGTCATCGCCGTGACCGACGACCGCGGCCATGCCCGGCTGGCCGCGTACTACGTCCCGGCCGCCGAGGGTGAGCAGCTGACCGCCGCCGAGATGCGGGCGGCTCTGGGGCGCACCCTGCCGGGCCATATGGTCCCGGCGGTGTTCACCGCCCTGGACACCATGCCGCTGACCACCAGCGGCAAACTGGACCGGCGGGCGCTGCCCGCCCCGCGGCTCGACGCGGACCGGCGGGAGCACGGCTATGTGCCGCCGCGCACCCCGGTGGAGAAGGAGCTCGCGCGGATCTGGGCCGAGGTGCTGGGCGCCGGACCGGTGGGCGCCACGGACAACTTCTTCGAGCTCGGCGGCGATTCGATCCTCAGCATCCAGACCGTCTCCCGTGCCCGCCAGGCCGGACTGCGGCTCACCTCGCGGGATGTCTTCCTCCATCAGACCGTGGCGGACCTGGCCGCCGCGGTGTCCGCCCGGACCGCATCAGGTGCCACCGGCGGCGAGACACCGGACGACACCGCTCCGGCGCCGCTGACCCCCATCCAGCACTGGTTCTTCACCACCCACGGCCCGCTGCGCCACTTCACCATGTCGATGGTGGCCGATCTGCCGCCCGACCTGGACGAGACCACCCTGGTGGCCGCCCTGGAGGCGGTGGCCGCCCATCACCCCGCCCTGCGCACCCGGTTCACCGTCGCGGACGGCAGGTGGCGGCAGCGGAGCGACGGCGCCGTGGCCGGGCCGCTGCTGCGCCGCCACGACCTGTCGGCGCTGTGCGGTGAGGAGGAGCGCGCCGCGGCGGAGGCGGCGGCCGAGGCCGCGCGCGCCGAACTCGACCTGGACGGTGGCGCGTTGCTACGGGCGGCGTTGCTGCTGCGCGGTGGCGGGGCCAGGCCGCGGCTGTTCCTGACCGCACACCACCTCGCCGTGGACAGCGTCTCGTGGCGCATCCTGCTCGGCGATCTGGAGAGCGCCTACCGCCAGGCCACCGCCGAGCAGCCGATACGGCTGGAGGCGGCCGGAACCCCCTTCACCCGCTGGGCCCACCGGCTCAACGCCCTGGTGCGCGGCGGCGGTCTGGACGGTGACCTCGCGTACTGGGAGGGCGTGGGACGGGCCGGGGGCGCCCCGCTCCCGGTGGACCTCCCGGGCCGGGCGACCGCGGGCTCCACCCGTACCGTCCGGGTGCGGCTGGACCGGGACACCACCGACGCGCTGCTGCGCCGGGTGCCCGGGGTGTACCGCACCCAGATCAATGACGTACTGATGAGCGCGCTCGGCCGGGTGCTGGCCGACTGGACACGCGCCGACCGGGTGCTGGTGGCCATGGAGGGCCACGGCCGGGAGGAGATCGACGACACGGTCGATCTGTCGCGTACCGTCGGCTGGTTCACCACCCAGTACCCGGTGTCGCTCACCCTCCCCGGGCACGACTGGGGCGCGGTGCTGAAGTCGGTGAAGGAGCAGTTGCGCGCCCTGCCGCACCGGGGGCTGAGCTTCGAGGCGCTGGCCCACCTCAGCGGGCCCGACTCCGCCGCCCGTGCGCTGCGCGCCCTGCCGCTGCCCGAGGTGTGCTTCAACTACCACGGCCAGTGGGACTCCGTGGCGGACGAGGGCGGGTTCACCCTGACCGGTGAGAGCCTGGGAGCCGATCTGGCCGCCGATGAGCCGTCCACCTACGCGCTCGATGTGTCCGGTCTGGTGGCGGCCGGGGAACTGGAGCTGACCTGGCTCTACTCCGACCAGGTGCACCACGGTTCCACGGTGCGGCGGCTGGCCGAGGCCATGCTCGGCGCGCTGCGGGAGATCGTATGGCACTGCGGGCGGCCGGACGCCGGGGGCCGTACCCCCTCGGACTTCCCGCTCGCCGGGCTGGACCAGGCGGGCGTGGACCGGCTGGCCGGTGACGGCCGGGATGTCGAGGACATCCATCCGCTGACGCCTCTTCAGGAGGGCATGCTCTTCCACCGGCTGGTCGGCGATGAGGAGGACGTCTATCTCGACCAGGCCACCCTGATCCTGGACGGGGTGAGCGATCCGCGGGCGTTCGCCGACGCCTGGCAGGAGACGGTGGACCGCACCCCCGTACTGCGCGGCGGGGTGGTGTGGGAGGACGTCGAGCGCCCGGTGCAGATCATCCGCCGACAGGTGACCGTACCGGTGGCGCACCTGGACTGGCGCGAACTTCCCCAGGAGCGGCGCGAGGAGGAGCTGGAGCGGGTCCGGGCGGCGGACCTGGCGCGCGGTGTCGATCTGGGCGCGGCGCCGCTGATGCGGCTGACCCTGGCCCGGCTGACCGGCGACCGGCTGGCGCTGATCTGGACCTCGCACCATCTGGTCCTGGACGGCTGGAGCCTGGCGCAGGTGTTCACCGAGGTGTGTGAGCGGTACGCCGCGGCCGCCCGGGGCGACCGCCCCGTCCTGCCGTCCCGCCGCCCGTTCCGCGACTACCTCCAGTGGCTGGACGGCCAGGACGACCGGGAGGCGCGGGAGCACTGGCGGGCGCTGCTCGCGGGGTTCACCACGCCCACCCCGCTGCCCTGGGACCGCGCGCCCCGCGAATCGCACCTCGCCCGGTCCTCCGCCACCCTGTCGGTGGCGCTCGGCCGGGACGCCTCGGACGAGCTGCGGCGCACCGCGCAGGGGAACGGGCTCACCGTCAACACCCTGGTGCAGGGCGCCTGGGCACTGCTGCTCTCGCGGTACTCCGGTGAGCGGGACGTGGTCTTCGGCACCACCGTCTCGGGGCGCCCGGCCGAACTGGCCGGGGTGGAGTCCATGGTGGGCATGTTCATCAACACCCTGCCCACCCGGGTGCGGGTGGACGGCGACCGGAACACCGTGGAGTGGCTGCGGGAGCTCCAGATGGCGCAGGCCGGTTCGCGGCGCTACGAGGCGGTGTCGCTGGCCCAGCTGACCGGCTGGAGCGAGGTCCCGGCGGGCACCCCGCTCTTCGACACCCTCGTGGCCTTCGAGAACTACCCCTTCGACGACTCCTCGGCGCGGGAGGCCGGGCTGCGGATCGCGGAGGTGCGGTCCACCGACGCCACCAACTTCCCGCTGAGTCTGCGGGCGCATCTGTCCGACCGGCTCGGTTTCAACCTCGGCTACGACCCGGCTCTCTTCGACGAGCGGACCGCGGCCGACCTCGCCGACCGGCTGTGTCTGCTGCTGCGGCGGATGGCGGCGGACCCGGCCCGTCCGCTGCGCGCCCTGCCGTGGACCACGGACGCCGAGCGCGCCCGGCTGGTCGGGGAGTGGGCCGGGCCGGACACCGCGCGGTGGCCCTCGCCCGAGCGGACCGTGGTGGAGCTGTTCGCGGAGCAGGTGGACCGCACACCCGACGCCACCGCCGTCGCCTGCGCGGGCGCGTCGCTGTCGTACGCCGAACTCGACGCGCGGGCCGGGCGGCTGGCGCACCGGCTGGCCGCCGGAGGTGCCGGGCGGGAGCGGTATGTGGCACTCGCGCTCCCCCGCTCGCTGGACCTGGTCGTGGCGATCGTGGCGGTGCTCAGGACGGGTGCGGCGTATCTGCCGGTGGACCCGGATCTGCCCGCCGCCCGGATCGCCCATCTGCTCGCCGACGCCGAGCCGGTGGCCGTGGTGACCACCCGGGACCTGGCGCCGCGATGTGCCGGGGAGGTGCCCGCGCTGTGTCTGGACGACCCGGCGGTGGCGGCCGATCTGGCGGCGCGCCCCGCCACCGTCCCGGCCGGGGCCGGACCGCTGCCGGACAGCCCCGCCTACGCCATCTACACCTCGGGCTCGACCGGGCTGCCCAAGGGTGTGGTGGTGCCGCACCGCAATGTGGTGCGGCTGTTCACCGCCACCGCGCCCTGGTTCGGCTTCGGCCCGGACGAGGTGTGGACCATGTTCCACTCCTACGCCTTCGACTTCTCCGTGTGGGAGATCTGGGGCCCGCTGCTGCACGGCGGACTGCTCGTGGTGGTGCCGTACGCCGTCTCGCGCTCCCCGGAGGAGTTCCTGCGGCTGCTGGCCGAGGAGCGGGTGACGGTGCTCAGCCAGACCCCCTCGGCGTTCGCCGCGCTGGCGCGCGCCGACGAGGAGCGCCCCGGCACCGAACTGGCCCTGCGCACCGTGGTGTTCGGGGGCGAGGCGCTGGAACCTCGGCGGCTGGCGGGCTGGTACGCGCGCCACGGGGACACCGCGCCGCGGCTGGTCAACATGTACGGGATCACCGAGACCACCGTGCATGTCACCTACGCCGCGCTGGACCGCGAGGGCGCGGCCCGCGCCAGCGGCAGCGGTATCGGCACCGGCATCCCCGATCTGCGGGTGTACGTACTCGACGACGGTCTCGAGCCGCTGCCGCCGGGTGCGGTCGGTGAGCTGTACGTGGCCGGGGCCGGGCTCGCCCGTGGCTATCTGCGCCGTCCGGGGCTGACCGCGTCCCGTTTCGTCGCGGACCCGTTCGGTCCGGCGGGCGGCCGGATGTACCGCACCGGGGACCGGGCCCGGTGGACGGCGGACGGCACCCTGGAGTATCTGGGCCGCGCCGACCACCAGGTGAAGATCCGGGGCTTCCGTATCGAGCCCGGTGAGATCGAGGCGGCCCTGACCGGCCACCCGGGCGTGGCCGACGCGGTGGTGACGGTGCGCGAGGACCAGCCGGGGGTACGGCGGCTGGTGGCGTACACGGTGGCGGCGGAGGCGTCCGCGCGGCCGTCCGCCACCGAGCTCCGGGAGACGCTGGGCCGTACGCTGCCCGCGCATATGGTCCCGGCCGCGTACGTCCCGCTGGACACGCTGCCGCTGACCGCCAACGGCAAGCTGGACCGCGCGGCACTGCCCGCCCCCGGCGCGGACGGCTTCGCCACCAGCGGCACGCGGATCGCCCCGCGCACCCCGGCGGAGCGCACCGTGGCCGGGGTGTGGGCCGATGTGCTCGCGGTGGCCGAGGTCGGGGCGGAGGACAACTTCTTCGCGCTGGGCGGCGATTCGATCCTGGCGATCCGGGTGGCCTCCCGGCTGCGGGCGGCGTTCTCCAGCGAGGTGTCCCCCCGGATCCTGTTCACCCATGCCACGGTGGCCGCCCTGGCCGCCGCGCTCACCGCACCCACCGCGGCGGCGGCCCAGGAGGCCATCCCCGCCGTACCGCGCGGCGGTGATCTGCCGCTCTCCTTCGCCCAGGCGCGGCTGTGGTTCCTGGACTCCTTCGACGACGACGGGACCGAGTACCTCACCCCGTTCGCGTTGCGGCTGCGCGGACAGCTGGCCACCGCCGCCCTGCGCACGGCGCTGGACGGGCTGGTGGCCCGGCATGAACCGCTGCGCACCACCTTCGCCGAGGTCGACGGGCGTGGTGTGCAGCGGGTACGGGAGCCGTTCGAGGTGGAGCTCGCCGTCCATGACCTCGGCTCTCTGCCCGAAGCCGAGCGGGCGCGGGAGGTGGACCGGATGCTGGCTCGGGAGACCGCCACCCCCGTCGATCTGCGCACCGGACCACCGCTGCGGACGTCCCTGATCCGGCTGACGGAGACCGAGCACATCCTCACGCTCACGATGCATCACATCGTGACCGACGGCTGGTCCACCGCCGTCATCGGCACCGATCTGACCGAGCTGTACGCGGCTGCAGTGGCCGGACGCGACCCCGAACTGCCCGAGCTGCCCCTCGGCTACGCCGACTACGCGGCCTGGCAGCGCGATCCGCGCGGCGGGGCGGCGGCGGTGGAGGCGCAGCTGGCGCACTGGCGGGAGCGGCTGGCGGGGCCGGTTCCGCTGGAGCTGCCGACCGACCGTCCGAGGCCGCCGGTGCAGACCCGGAACGGGGCGCTGCTGGAGTTCGGGCTCGACGCGGAGTTGGTGGCGGGGCTGCGGGAGACCGGCCGTCGCGCCGAGGGCACGCTGTTCACCGCCCTCCTCGCCACCTGTCAGGTGCTGTTCGCCCGCTGGTCGGGGCAGGAGGACATCACCGTGGGCACGGTGACCTCCGGCCGGGAGCGCCCCGAACTGGAGCATCTGGTGGGCATGTTCGTGCACACGCTGGTGCTGCGGAACCGGGTGCGCGCCGACCGCCCGTTCCCGGAGCTGCTGTCCGAGGTCCGCACCACCGTGCTGGACGCCTTCGCCCACCAGGACGTGCCGTTCGAGCGGATCGTGGACGAGCTCCAGCCGGAGCGGGACACCAGCCGCAGTCCGCTGTTCCAGGTGATGGTGGCGCTGCACAACCTGGGCGGCGAGGTGCCCCAGCTGCCCGGTCTGGCGGTGGAGGCCGTCCGGATGCCGGGCCGGGGCACCGGTTTCGACCTCGGGATCGACTTCGTGGAACACGGGGACACGCTCACCGCGTTCGTGGAGTACAGCACCGATCTGTTCGACGCGGCGACCGTGGAGCGGATGTGCCGCCGGCTGCGGTCGCTGCTGGAGGCGGTGGCGCGGGACCCCGACCGCACCGTGGGCGAGCTGCCGATGCTCTCGGACGCCGAGCGCCACACGGTGCTGGAGGAGTGGAACGCCACCGCGCTCGCGGTGCCGGACACCACCTTCCCGCGGCTCTTCGAGGAGCAGACGGCCCGCACTCCGCACGCCACCGCGCTGGTGGCCGAGGACGCCCGCTACGACTTCGCAGAGCTCAACGCGCGCGCCAACCGGCTGGCCCACCATCTGATCGGCCTGGGCGTCGCCCCGGAGACCGTGGTCGCCGTGCGGCTGCCACGCACCTCCGCGCTGCTGGTGGCGCTGCTCGCCGTCGTCAAGGCGGGCGGCACCTATGTGTACCTGGACCCCGAACTGCCCACCGAGCGGCTGGAGTTCCTGTTGGCGGACGCGGCGCCGGAGGTCGTCCTCACCTCGGACGCCCTGGCCGCCGCGCCGCTCGACGGGCTGCCCACCACCGATCCGGACGACGGCGACCGGCTCGCACCGCTGCGCCCGGAGCACACCGCGTACCTCAACTACACCTCGGGATCCACCGGCCGTCCCAAGGGCGTGGCCGTGGAACACCGCCAGCTGGTCAACCTCTGCCATGACCACCGGGCGGGTCTGGTGGAGCCGCATACGGCCGTAGGCGGCCGTCCGCTGCGCACCGCGCTGACCGCCGCGTTCTCCTTCGACACCTCCTGGGAGGGGCCACTGATGCTGGCCCTGGGGCAGGAGGTGCATCTGATCGGTGACACCGAACGGCTCGACCCGGCCGCGCTGGTGGAGCTGGTCGGCGCCCGCGAGGTGGACTTCCTCGACCTGACCCCGTCGTATCTGCATGAGCTGATGGCCGCCGGGCTGTTCGCCCCGGGCCGCCACCACCCGCGGATCGTGATGGTGGGCGGCGAGGCCCTGGACCCGGCGCTGTGGCGGGAGTTGCGCGCCCTTCCGGAGACGACGGCGTACAACTTCTACGGGCCCACCGAATGCGCCGTGGACGCGGTGTACGGACGGCTGGCCGACCTCGGCGACCGTCCCCTCATCGGCAGGCCCGGCCGGAACCTGCGCGCCTACGTACTGGACGGCGCGCTGCGGCCGGTGCCGCCCGGGGTACCGGGTGAACTGCATCTGGCCGGTGCCCAGATCGCCCGCGGCTACCTCGGCCGTCCCGGGCTCACCGCGGAGCGCTTCGTGGCCGATCCCTACGGTCCGCCCGGCACCCGGATGTACCGCACCGGCGACCGGGCGCGCTGGACCGCGGACGGGGCGCTGGAGTTCCTTGGCCGCACCGACGAGCAGATCAAGATCCGCGGCTTCCGGATCGAGCCCGGTGAGATCGAGGCGGCGCTGCGCGACCACCCGGCCGTCGAGGACACCGTGGTGGTGGTCCGGGAGGACACCGGCCACCGGCGCCTGGTGGCCTATCTGGTGGCCGGGGATGCCTCCGGCGCGGGTGATCCGGTGGAGCTGCGCGCATGGCTCAAGCGCACCCTGCCCGACTACATGGTTCCGGCCGCGTTCGTCACCCTGGAGCGGATCCCCCGCTCCGACAGCGGGAAGGTGGACCGGCGGGCGCTGCCCGCGCCGCCCGTCCGGCCCGATACGGAGACGTACACCGCGCCGCGCACCCCGGCCGAAACCGAACTGGCCCGGATCTGGTCGGAGGTGCTGGGCACCCCCCGGGTCGGCGTGGAGGACAACTTCTTCGCCCTGGGCGGCGATTCGATCCTCAGCATCCAGATCGTCGCCCGCGCCCGCCAGGCCGGGCTGCGGCTCACCTCCAAGGACATCTTCCGCCACCAGACCATCGCCGAACTCGCCCTGGGCGCCGTCACCCCGGCCGCCCCGGGCCCGGTGGCCGCCCCGGCACCGTCCGGACCGGCCCCGCTCACCCCGATCCAGTACGCGTATCTGGAGGGGCGGCGGCCCGGTGAGGCGCACCACTTCACCATGACCCAGCGGCTGCGGCTCACCGATGACCTCGACGTGGCCGCGCTGCGGCACGCGGTGCGCGCCCTGGTGAACCACCATCCGGCGCTGCGCACCCGGTTCGCCTTCTCCGGCGGGCGGTGGCGGCAGGAGGTGCTGCCCTCGGCCCCGGCCGGGGTCTTCGAGCGGTACGACCTGTCGGGGCTCGGCGAGGAGGCGCGGGCGGAGGCGGTGCGGGAGGCCACCGTCCGGACCCAGACCGGTCTCGACATCGCCGAGGGGGCGGTGGTGCGGGCCCTGCTGTTCACCTCCGGCCACCGGCACCCGCCCGAACTGCTGCTCACCGCCCACCATCTGGTGGTGGACGGGGTGTCATGGCGCATTCTGCTGGGCGATCTGGAGACCGCCTACCGGCAGGCCGCCGACGGGCGGGTGCCCGAACTCCCCCCGGTGGGCACCGGCTGCGCCCAGTGGGCGGCCCGGCTGGCGGAGCATGTGCGCTCCGGCGGCCTCGACTCGGAGCTGCCGTACTGGACGCGTACCGCGCGGACGCCCGCCCTCGCGCTGCCGGTGGACCGTGAGGGCGTCAACACCCAGGAGACCGCCGCCACGGTGACCGCCGTACTCGGCCGCGCCGAGACCGGCGCGCTGCTGCGCGAGGTACCCGGGGTGTACCGCACCCGGATCAACGAGGTGCTGCTGAGCGCGCTCGGCCGGACACTGGCCCGGTGGACCGGTGGCGAGACCGTGCTCATCGGGGTGGAGGGCCACGGCCGTGAGGATCTGTTCGAGGAGATCGATCTGTCGCGGACGGTCGGCTGGTTCACCGCCGAGTTCCCGCTCGCGCTGACGGTGGCGGCCGACGCGGACTGGCGTGACACCCTGCGCTCGGTCAAGGAGCAGGTGCGGGCCGTACCGCGGCACGGTCTGGGCCATGGCGCGCTGCGCCACCTCGCGCCGGAGGGCTCCGCGGCCGACGCGCTGCGCGGCGGTCCGGTGCCGCAGATCTCCTTCAACTACCACGGCCAGTGGGAGGTGGCCGACGGCGGCGCCGCGTCCGGCCTCTGCCGCGAGGCGCTTCCGTCGACCGGCCGGGACGCGCCCGCCGGGGAGACGCGCGGCTGTCTGCTGGAGATCACCGGGGCGGTCCAGGACGGACGGCTGGAGCTGGGCTGGACCTATCCGGCCCGGATGTACGACGAGGCCACGGTGCGCGGGCTGGCCGACGGCGTCATGGCCGCCCTGCGGGAGATCGTCGCGCACTGCGCCACCCCCGGGGCGGGCGGCCGCACCCCCTCCGACTTCCCGCTCGCCGGGCTGGACCAGCGCCAGGTCGATCTGCTCGCGGGCGACGGCGCGTCGGTCGAGGACATCTGTCCGCTGACCCCGTTGCAGTCCGGGATGCTCTTCCACGGACTCGTCGAAACGGACACCGGCGAGAGCGGCGGCGCCTATGTCGACCAGATGGCACTGCGCATCGGCGGGATCACCGACCCGGACGCCTTCGCCGCGGCCTGGCAGGGTGTGGTGGACCGGACGCCGGTGCTGCGCAGCGCGGTGCGCTGGCGGGGGCTGCCCGCACCGGTGCAGGTGGTGTACCGCGAGGCGGTGCTGCCGGTGGCCCACCACGACTGGCGGGAGCTGTCCCCGGCGGCACGGGAGGCGGCGCTGCGGCGGCTGCTCGCCGAGGACCGGGCGGCCGGGATGGAGCTGACGGCGGCTCCGCTGAGCCGGATCGCGGTGGCCCGGCTCGGTGACGACGAGATCACCCTGGTGTGGACCTCGCACCATGTGATGCTGGACGGCTGGAGCACCGGCCAGGTGTTCGCCGAGGTGTGCGAGGGCTATGCGGCGCTCGTCGAGGGCCGCACCCCGCATCCGCCCGCGCGCCGTCCGTTCCGGGACTTCCTGCGCTGGCTGAACGAGCAGGACCAGGAGCGGGCCGAGGGCTGGTGGCGGGAGGCGCTGGCCGGGTTCACCGCGCGCACCCCGCTGCCGTACGACCGGCGGCCCGCGGAGGCGCACCGCGCCGACTCCGGCGCGCTGACCCGGCTGGAGCTCGGCCGGGAGGTGTCCGCGCGGCTGCGGGAGACCGCGCGCGGCCACGGGCTGACCGTCAACACCGTGGTGCAGGGCGCCTGGGCACTGCTGCTCTCCCGCTACGGCGGGGTGTCCGACGTGGTGTTCGGCACCACCGTCTCGGGGCGCCCGGCCGAACTGCCCGGTGTGGAGACGATGGTGGGCATGTTCATCAACACGGTCCCGACCAGGGCCGTGGTGGAGGGCGGCCGTGAGGTGGCGCAGTGGCTGCGGGAGCTCCAGGAGCACCAGAGCGACTCCCGCCGCTTCGACTTCGTATCGCTGCCCCGGATCCAGGGGCTGAGCGCGCTGCCGCCCGGTGAGGCGCTCTTCGACAGCATGGTGGTCTTCGAGAACTACCCCTTCGACGAGTCCTCGGCGACCGGTGCCGGGATCGTCATCCATGAGGTGCGGGCCGAGGACTCCACCAGCTTCCCGCTCTGCCTGCGCGCCTATCTGGGCGAGACGCTCGGATTCGACATCGCCTATGACCCGGCGCTGTTCGACGCGGCCACCGCCGAGCGGGCCGCGGGCCATCTGCGGACCCTGCTGACCGGGATCGCCGACGGCGCCGGGGGCACCCTGGACGCACTGGAGCTGCTCACCGCGCCGGAGCGCCGGGCGGCCATGGCGGAGTGGACCACCACGGCTCCGCCGCTGCCCACCGGGTCGCTGGCGGAGCTGTTCACCGCCCAGGCGGAGCGCACCCCGGAGGCGGTGGCTCTCACCGACGGCCCCACCGTGCTCGACTACCGCGCGCTGGACGACTGGTCGGACCGGCTGGCGGGGGTGCTCATACGGTCCGGGGTGCGCACCGAGGACCGGGTCGGGCTGCTGATGGACCGGTCGGCCGAACTGGTCGTGGCGCAACTGGCCGTGGTGAAGGCCGGCGGGGTGTACGTACCGGTGGACGCCCGTGCCCCGGGTGAGCGGCGGCAGGCGCTGCTGGCGGCGGTGGACGCGACGGTGATGCTGACGGCGGCCGAGGTGGCGGCCGCGCGGGACGCCGAGCGGACCCCGCCGCCGGTCCCGGCGGACCGGGACCGGCTGGCGTATGTGATGTTCACGTCCGGGTCGACCGGGGAGCCGAAGGCGGTGGGGGTGCGCCACCGCGATGTGGTGGCGCTCGCCCGCCACCGGGGCTTCGACGGCGGCGGACACGAACGGGTGCCGCTGCACTCGCCGGTGGCGTTCGACGCGGCCACCTACGAGGTGTGGGTGCCGCTGCTGCGCGGCGGGCAGGTGGTGGTGGCGCCGTGCGAGCTGGACGCCGGGGCGCTGCGGACGCTGGTGGCGGAGCACGGTGTGACGGGGATCTGGCTGACCGCCGGGCTGTTCCGGCTGCTCGCCCAGGACGCCCCGGACTGTTTCGGGGGGCTGCGCGAGGTGTGGACCGGCGGCGATGTGGTGCCCGCGGCCGCGGTGCGCCGGGTGCTGGCGCACTGCCCCGGGCTGCGGGTCGTGGACGGCTACGGGCCGACGGAGACGACGACGTTCGCCACGGCCTTCCCGATGTCCGGGGCGGACCAGGTGCCGGAGACGGTGCCGATCGGCCGCCCGCTGGACCACACCCGGGTGTATGTCCTGGACGCGCGGCTGCGGCTGGTGCCGCCGGGCGTGGTCGGGGAGCTCTACGTGGCCGGTGAGGGCGTGGCGCGTGGATATCTGGGCCGTCCCGGCCCGACCGCGGCGTCGTTCCTGGCCGATCCGTACGGACCGCCCGGGGCGCGGATGTACCGCACCGGGGATCTGGCGAGGCGGCGGCCGGACGGGGCGGTGGAGTTCGCCGGACGCGCCGACGACCAGGTAAAGGTGCGCGGCTTCCGGATCGAACCGGGCGAGGTGGAGCGGGTGTTCGCCGCGCACCCGTCGGTCGCCGACGCGGCGGTGGCGGCCCGCGAGGACGGCTCCGGCACCAAGCGGCTGGTGGCCTATGTGGTGGCGGCCGACGGCGCCCCCGTCGACGGTGAGCGGCTGCGCTCCCACGCCGCTGAGCGGCTGCCGGACTATATGGTGCCGTCGGCCGTGGTGGCCCTCGCCGCGCTGCCGCTGAGCCGCAACGGCAAGGTGGACCGTACGGCGCTGCCCGCCCCGGCCACCGCCGGGGACCGGGCGCCCTCCCGGGCACCCCGCGGTGAGGCGGAGCGGCTGACGGCGGAGATCTGGTCCGAGGTGCTGGGGGTGGAACGGGTCGGCGCCGAGGACGACTTCTTCGCGCTGGGCGGTGATTCGATCCTCAGCATCCGGCTCACCTCACGGCTGCGGGAAGCCTTCGGCCGGGAGCTCTCGCCGCGGATGGTGTTCACCCATCCGACCGTGGCCGCGCTCGCCGCGGCACTCGGTGTGCCGGAGGGCCGCGGCGGACGGCGGCTCACCCCCATCGCACCGGTGAGCCGGGACGCGGAACTTCCGCTGTCCTATCCCCAGCAGCGTCTGTGGTTCCTGGACTCCTTCGAACCGGACAGCGCGGAGTACATCACCCCGCTGGCGCTGCGGATGCGCGGGGACCTCGACATCGGGGCGCTGGGCCGGGCGCTGACCGCGCTGGTGGCCCGGCACGAGTCGCTGCGGACCACCTTCGACACGGTGGACGGCAGGGGGGTGCAGATCGTGCGTCCGCCCGCCGAGGTGCGGCTCACTCCCACCGATCTGTCGGCGCTGTCCGACGCGGAGCGGGAAGCGGAGCTTGCGGAGCTGCTGGCGTACGAGCGGGCCCGCCCGTTCGATCTGCGGCGCGGACCGCTGCTGCGCACCGCGCTGATCCGGATGGACGCGCGGGACCATGTACTGGCCCTGACGTCGCATCACATCATCACCGACGGCTGGTCCACCGGGGTGCTCACCGGCGATCTGCGGGAGCTGTACAGGGCGGAGCTGAGCGGCCGGGCGCCCGCTCTGCCGCCACTGCCGGTGGGGTACGCGGACTACGCGTCCTGGCAGCGCACCGAGCTGGAAGGACCGCACGCCGAGGAGGAACTCGCCTTCTGGAAGCACCAGTTGGCCGGGGTGCCACCACTGGAGCTGCCCACCGACCGGCCCCGTCCCGCGGTGCAGACCCGTCACGGCGCCACCGTCGAGTTCACCCTGCCCGCGGATGTGGCGGGGCGGCTGAAGGACCGTGGCCGGACCCGGCGCACCACGCTGTTCATGACGCTGGTGGCGGCGTCCCAGATCCTGCTGGCCCGGCTGTCCGGGCAGCGGGACATCGCCGTGGGCACGGTGACGTCGGGGCGGGACCGCACCGAGGTGGAGCGGCTGATCGGGTTCTTCGTCAACACCCTGGTGCTGCGCTCCACGGTGGATCCCCGGCGTGGCTTCACCGACTTCCTGGCCGAGGTGCGCGGTACCGTCCTGGACGCCTTCGCCCACCAGAACGTGCCGTTCGAGCGGGTGGTGGACGAGGTGCAGCCGGCCCGGGACACCAGCCGGACACCGCTGTTCCAGGCGATGGTGGTACTCCAGAACATCCCCGCGCCGGCGATGGAGCTGCCCGGACTGGTGCTGGAGGATGTCGAACTCGATGTGCACACCGCCAGCTTCGACATCACCCTGGAGTTCGCCGAGGCCCAGGACGGCACGCTGCGCGGGCTGATCGGCTACAACACCGACCTGTTCGACGCCGCGACCGCCGCGCGGATGGGCGGCGCCCTCGAGGCCCTGCTCACCGGTATCGCCGAGGATCCGGACCGGCCGGTGGGCGCCCTGCCGCTGACGACTCCGGAGGAGCTGCGGCGCACCCTGAGGGAGTGGAACGACACCGGGCTCCCGGTGCCGCCCGCCACCCTGCCCGAGCTGTTCGCGCGGCAGGTGGCGGCGGTCCCGGACACCACGGCCGTACGCCACCCGGCGGGTGAACTCACCTATGCCGCGCTGGACACGGCGGCGAACCGGCTGGCCCACCAGTTGACCGCACGGGGAGTGGGGCCGGAGCGGCTGGTGGCGCTGGTGCTGCCGCGGTCGGTGGAGATGGTGGTGGCACAGCTCGCCGTGGTGAAGGCGGGCGGTGCGTTCCTGCCCGTCGACCCGGCCTATCCCGAGGAGCGGAGGGCGTTCATGCTCCAGGACGCCGCGCCCGCGGTGGTGCTGGACGACCGGTCGGCCGTCTGGGTCGACGAGGGCCCCGAAGAGCCGCCGCGCGTGCGGGACTTGACCCCGGACCACCCGGCGTACGTCATCTACACCTCCGGATCCACCGGGGTGCCCAAGGCCGTGGTGGTCGGCCACGCGGGTCTGGCGAACTTCTCGGCGGCGGTCGCCGCGCACTACGGCGTCCACGCCGGGGACCGGATGCTCCAGTTCGCCTCGCCCAGCTTCGACGCCTCCGTGCTGGAGCTGTGCTCCGCGCTGACCAGTGGCGCCACTCTGGTGGTCGCCGACGAGGGGCCGCTGCTGGGCGATCGGCTGGCCGAGGTCCTGGAGCGGCAGCGGATCACCCACGCGCTGATTCCCCCGGCGGCCCTGGCCACCGTGCCGGAGACCGGACTCCCGGAGCTGCGCACCCTGATCGTCGGCGGTGACGCGTGCGACGCCGCCCTCGTGGACCGCTGGGCCCCTGGCCGACGGATGATCAACTCCTATGGCCCGACCGAGGCCACGGTGGTGAGTACCTGGTCGGAGCCGCTGACCGCCGGTTCCGCGGCGCCGCCGATCGGCCGCCCGATCCCCGGCAGCCGCGCGTATGTGCTGGACGAATCGCTGCGACCGGTGCCGGTCGGGGTGGCCGGGGAGCTGTATGTGGCGGGCCCGGGCCTGGCGCGTGGCTATCTGGGCCGGGCGGGGCTGACCGCCGCGCGGTTCACCGCCGATCCGTTCGGCCCCGCGGGCGGGCGGATGTACCGCACGGGCGATGTGGTGCGCTGGGACGCGGACGGGACCCTGCGGTTCCTCGGCCGGGCCGACGACCAGGTCAAGGTGCGCGGATTCCGTATCGAACCCGGGGAGGTGGAGGCCGCGTTGCGGCGCTGCCCCGAGGTGCGGGACGCGGTGGTCGCCGTCCGGGACACCTCCTCCGCCATGGAACCTCCGTCGGGGCTGAAGCGGCTGGTCGGCTATGTGGTCCCGGCACCGGGCGCCTCCCCCACCGCCGCGTCCCTGCGTGACTTCCTGGGCCGGATCCTCCCGGACCATATGGTGCCCTCGGCGTACGCCACGCTGGAGGCGCTGCCGCTCACCCCGAACGGCAAGGTGGACCGGCGCTCGCTGCCCGACCCCGACCCGGCCCCGGCCTCCTCCGGCCCCGGCCATGTCGCACCGCGCACCGCGCTGGAAGGCAAGATCGCGGCGATCTGGGCGGATGTCCTGGGGCTGGAACGGGTCGGCGTCCACGACAACTTCTTCGATCTCGGCGGGGACTCCATCCTCTCCATCCAGGTGGTCTCGCGGGCCCGGCAGGCCGGGCTGCACATGTCCACCAAGGACCTGTTCACCCATCAGTCGGTGGCGGCGCTGGCGGAGGTGGTGACGGCCGAACGGGACCAGGACCGCTCGGGGCCGGTCACCGGCGCCCTTCCGCTCACCCCGATCCAGAGCTGGTTCTTCGCCACCCACACCGTCAGTCCGCACCACTTCAACCAGTCGGCGCTGCTGGAGCTGCACCAGGAGCCGGACGAGACGGCGCTCGAGGTGGCCCTCGCGGCCCTGCTCGCCCACCATGACGCGCTGCGGATGCGGTTCACCCGGGAGGTCACCGGAGACGGGGCGGAGTGGCGGCAGGAGAACCCGGCCCCCGATCCCACCGCCACCGTGCTCACCCACCACGATCTGTCCCCGCTGCCCCCGCACGAGGCGGACTCGGCGATGGAGCGGGCGGCCGACGCCCTGCACGCGAGCTTCGCGCTGGACCGGGGGCCGCTGCTGAAGGCGGCGCTGTTCCGGCGCGGGGACACCCGGCGTCCGTACCTCTTCCTGACCGCCCATCACCTGGTCATCGACGGGGTGTCCTGGCGGATCGTGCTGGACGACCTGGACACCGCGTACCAGCAGGCCCTGCGGGGCGAACCGGTCGACCTGGGGCCGAAGTCCACCTCGTTCCGCGACTGGGCCACCGGGCTCGCCGCCCATGTCGCCGACGGCGGCCTCGACCACGAGGCCGACCACTGGGCCACCGCGCTGGAGGCCCGGCCGCTGCCCGTCGACCACACCGTCGACGCCCCGGGCGCGGAGACGGACACGGTGCCGGTCGAGGTCGACGAGACGGACACCGAGGCGCTGCTGCGCTCGGCCCCCACCGCGTACCGCACCCGGATCAACGATGTGCTGCTGGCCGCCCTCGCACTGGCCCTCGCACGCTGGACGGGGCGCGGCCGGGTGTCCGTCGAACTCGAGGGCCACGGACGGGAGGACGTGGTCGAGGGCGCCGACCTGTCCCGTACGGTCGGCTGGTTCACCACGATGTACCCCGTCTCCTTCGAGGTGCCGGGCGGACCGGAGGTCGGTGACCGCGCGGCCACCGACTGGCGGGCACTGGTCAAGTCGGTGCGACGGCAGTTGCGCACGGTGCCCGGCAACGGCTTCGGCTACGGGGCGCTGCGGACCTTCGGGGCGCCGGAGGTGCGGGAGCGGCTGACCGGCACCGGTCCCGGGCCGCAGATCGTGTTCAACTATCTGGGCCAGTGGGACGCCCGTTCCTCGCAGGCCCAGGGCGGTCTTCTCCACGCCGAGCACGGCTCCTTCGGCCAGGACCACGACCCGGGCCAGGGCGGTTCCCATCTGCTGGAGGTGGTGGGCGCGGTACAGGACGGACGGCTGGGCTTCACCTGGTACTACCACCCCGAGGTACATGAGCGGTCGACGGTGGAGGCGGTGGCCGCGGACTTCGCGGACGCGCTGCGCCGGATCGCCCGGGACTGCCGGGGCGACGGATGACCGGGGAGCGGCGGGCCGTGGCGCCGGACGGGCCGGGTGTCACGGCCGGGGGGCGGGAGGTTCCGGAGACACCACTGTCCCGCAACCGCGACTACCGTCTGCTGTGGGGCAGTCAGGCGCTGTCGGAGTTCGGGTTCCACGCGACGATGATCGCGTTCCCGCTGCTGGTGCTGGCGCTCACCGGCTCCGGCGCCGCCTCCGGGCTCGTCATGGGCACCATCGCCGCCGCCCAGATGGTGGCCGGGCTGCCCGCCGGTGTGCTGGCCGACCGTTACGACCGCAAGACCATCATGCTGGTGTGCGAAGGGGCGCAGACGGTGTCCGCCGTCAGCCTGGCGGTCGCGGTGTGGACGGGCACCGCCACCGTGGCGCATATGGTGGCCGTCGCCGCGGTGTTCGGGGCGTGCGCCGCGCTCTTCGAACCGGCCGAGAGCGCGTCCCTGCCCGCGCTGGTGACCGACGCCCAACTGCCCACGGCCGTCGCGATGAACACCGCCCGCGCCTCGATGGGACAGCTCTCGGGCACCGCCACCGGTGGCTTCCTCTTCGCCGCGGGGCGCTTCGTGCCGTTCCTGGCTGACGCGGTCACCCACGCGGTGTCGTTCACCGCTCTGCTCTTCCTGCGGCTGCCGCGACGGGAGCGGCCCGCGGGTCCGGCGCCACATCCGGGCCGGGAGGTGCTGGACGGTCTGCGGTGGGTGTGGCGGGAGCGCCCGATCCGGGTGACCGTGCTGTGCGCCATCGTGCTCAACCTGTTCTTCAGCGCCTTCTACATCGTGGTGGTGGTACTGGCCGGGACCCGGGGGGTGCCCTCCGGGGAGGTCGGGGTCATGGCGGCCATGCTGGGGGCGGGTGGGCTGGTGGGAGCGCTGGTGGCACCGGCCTGGCACCGACGGCTCGGTCCCTACCGCGCCATCGTGGCGGTGTTCTGGGCGCTGGCCCTGCTCACCCCGGTCACCGTGGTGGTGCGCGACGGCTATCTCACCGGGGTGCTGTTCGCGCTGATGGCGCTGTTCCCGCCGACGGCGAACACCGCCATCATGACGGACCAGTTGCTGCGCACACCCGACGCGTTGCGCGGGCGGCTGACCAGTGTGCTGGTGCTGGCGTGCGGCGCGGCCGGGGCGGCGGGCCCCGCGCTGGGCGGTCTGCTCACCGAAGTGCTGCCGGGCGACGGGGCGATCCTGGTGTGTTCGGCCGGTATCACCGTGGCGGCCGTGCTGGCCACCGCGGGCCCGACGCTGCGCGGAATGTCCCGGGGCCGCCCGGAGAAGGAGGAGCCCGAGGACAGCTGACACCGACTTCCGACAGACCGGCCCCTCACCATTCGGCACGAACCGACACGCAAGAGGAGAACACCATGGACGACAACGCCCGCTACCAGGTGCTGCGCAACGACGAGGACCAGTACTCGCTGTGGCCCGCCGATCTCGAGGTGCCCGACGGCTGGCACCCGGTCGGCAAGGAGGGCACCAAGGAGGAGTGCTCGGCCCATGTCGACGAGGTGTGGACCGATATGCGGCCGCGCAGTCTGCGGGAGCGCATGGACCAGGCTGCCTCCTGAGCCAGGTCCGCATGGCGAGGGCGGCCGGTCGCACCGCGTACCGGCCGGCCCTCGCCGGGGCGTCACCCGGGCAGGCCGAGTGGGCGGCCCGGTAAAGATTTCTGAGTTCTTACTACAGACCCTTGTGCTCAAGGCTCAGCCGTCTCTACGGTGGCACGCCATGGAACACGAACTCCCCGTCCAGCGGTCCGGGGGCGACGACGAATCCGTGGGCGAGCGGCTGCGCACCCTGCGCAAGGCCCGCCGTCTGACGCTCAAGGCCGTCGCCGGGTCCGCCGGGATCAGCGAGGGCTATCTGAGCCAGATAGAGCGCGGTCAGGCCAACCCGAGCATCGCCACCCTCCAGCAGATCTCCTCCGCGCTCGGGCTGAAGGTGGCCGATCTGTTCGGCGACGACTTCACCAGCGGGCCGAGTGTGCTGCGGGCCGACGAGGCACCGCGGCTGGCCCTCGGGGTGCTCGGCGGACGCAAGTTCCGGCTGACGCCGGGGCCGCAGCACCATCTCGAGGTGTTCCTCGGGGAGTTCGACGCCGGTGGCTCCACGGGCGACACCCAGTACAGCCACGGTGACTCGGAGGAGTTCCTGTACGTCCTCGAGGGGACGGTCAGGCTTTGCCTGGGCGACCGCGGTTTCACCCTCGGCGGTGGCGACAGCATCCGCTACTCCTCCGCCGTACCGCACCGGCTGTGCGAGACGGCCGGGGCCGGCGCCCGAGTGCTGTGGGTGATCAGCCCGCCCAGCTACTGACCCGTCCCGCAGCCACCTCAGAAACCGGGCCACCACGACCGCCCGACCAGCGGCCGGACTACACGATTGGCTGAGTGCCGCAGTGCTGAACGGAAATGTGTCCTTCTGGTACCGCCAGACCGGCTTCCCCGAACGACGGCCGCCGCTGGACGGCGACCTCACCACCGATGTGTGCGTGGTGGGCGCGGGCTTCACGGGGCTGTGGACCGCGTACTACCTCAAGCGGGCCGCGCCCGAGCTCGACATCACCGTCGTGGAGCGGGAGTTCGCCGGATTCGGCGCGTCGGGGCGGAACGCGGGCTGGCTGAGCAGCAAGATCGCCGGATCGGCCGCCACCTACGCCGGGCGGCGGGGCCGCGACGCCGTGATCGCCCTCCAGCGGGAGATGGTCCGGACCGTGGACGAGGTGATCGCGGTGGCGGAGGCCGAGGGCATCGAGGCCGATATCGTCCGCAGCGGCTATCTCACCGTCGCCCGCGGCGCGGCCCAGCTGCCCCGGCTGCGGGCGGTGTACGAGCAGGCGCGCCACTGGGGCATGGCGGACCTTGCCTGGCTGAGCGCACCCGAGGTCACCGAGCGGTTGCGGCTGGACGGCGCGCTGGCCGGTTACCACAATCCGCACTGTGCCCGGGTGCACCCGGCCAAGCTGGTGCGCGGGCTGGCCGGGGCGGTGGCGGCGAGCGGGGTGCGGATCCTGGAGTCCACCCCGGTGACCGCGCTCGCGCCCGGCCGGGTCAGCACACCGTTCGGCACCGTCCGCGCGGACCGGATCGTACGCGCCACCGAGGGTTTCACCAGCGCGCTGGAGGGCGAGCGGCGCACCTGGCTGCCGATGAACTCCTCGATGATCGTCACCGAACCGCTCCCCGACCGGCTGTGGAAGCGGCTCGGCTGGGAGGGGCAGGAGCTGCTGAGCGACGCCACCCACGCGTACACCTACGGCCAGCGCACCCCCGACGGGCGGATCGCGATCGGCGGCCGGGGGGTGCCGTATCGTTTCGGCTCACGTACCGACCGGAGTGGGCAGACCTCGGCCGACACCGTGCGCGCCCTGCGCTCCATCCTGACCTCCCTCTTCCCGGACACCGCCGACGTGGCCATCGACCACGCCTGGTCGGGGGTGCTGGCCGTGCCCCGTGACTGGTGCGCCTCGATCGACTTCGACCCGGCCACCGGGCTGGGCTCCGCCGGTGGCTATGTCGGCCACGGTGTGGCCGCCACCAATCTGGCCGGACGCACCCTGTGTGATCTGCTGCTGGGCCGCTCCAGCGAACTGACCGAGCTGCCCTGGGTCGGCCACCGCACCCGCAAGTGGGAACCGGAGCCGTTCCGCTGGCTCGGGGTGCACGGAATGTACGCCGCCTATCGCGCGGCCGACCGCGCCGAGGCCGCCGGACGCACCACCACCTCCCCCATCGCCCTGCTCGCCGACCGGATATCTGGACGCTGACCATGAACCACGCCACCGCCACCACCGCGGCCACGGGCGAGTCCGGGGCCACCGACCGTACCCGGGCCGCCCGTCGGGCCGGTCTGGCCTCCTTCATCGGCACCACCGTCGAGTGGTACGACTTCTACATCTACTCCACCGCCTCCGCACTCGTCCTCGGCGATGTCTTCTTCGGTGGCGGAGGCGGTACGACCGGCGCGCTGGAGGCGTTCGGCACCCTGTGGCTGGGGTTCCTCGCCCGGCCGATCGGCGGTCTGCTCTTCGGCCACCTCGGTGACCGTATCGGCCGTAAGAAGACACTGGTCACCACCTTGCTGATGATGGGCATCGCCACCACCCTCATCGGACTGCTGCCCGGCTACGACCAGGTCGGGGTGGCCGCGCCCGCCGCGCTGGTGGTGCTGCGCATGCTCCAGGGCATCGCGGTCGGCGGCGAATGGGGCGGTGCGGTGCTCATCGCCAGTGAACACGCGCCCAAGGGGCGGGCGTTGTCGTTCGGTGCCTTCGCCCAGCAGGGTTCACCCGCCGGATCGATCCTCGCCACCGGGATGTTCGCACTGCTCACCCAGCTTCCGGACGAGTCGTTCGACGCCTGGGGCTGGCGCATCCCCTTCCTGTTCTCCGCCGTGATGGTGGTGGTCGGTCTCGCGGTGCGGCTGAAGGTCGAGGAGTCCCCGGAGTTCACCCGGCTGCGCGAGGAGAAGCGGGTGGCGCGGGTGCCGCTGCGGGACCTGGTCACGGGACATCCCGGAACCCTCGCGCTCGGTGTGCTCGCGAGCTCGATCGGCATCGCCGCCACCTACTTCATCACCACGTTCATCCTGTCGTGGGCCACCGGCGATCTGGGCATGGACCGCTCCACCATGCTCAATGTGCTGCTCGTCTACAGCGTGGTGCAGTTCTTCGTCCAGCCCTTCGGAGTGGTGCTGGCCGAGCGGTTCGGTCCGCGCCGGACCGTGGCCACCCTGCTGGCACTCAACTTCTGCCTGGTGCCGGTGATGTACGCCTGTGTCTCGACCTCGAACCCCACACTGGCGGGGCTGGGGATCAGTCTGCTGGGTGTCACCGGCGCGATGAACTACGCGATCCTGGCGGGGCTGCTGGCCGCCGCGTTCCCGATCGCCGTCCGCTACACCGGTATCTCCCTGTCCTACCAGCTGTGTTCGGCGCTCATCGGCGGGACGGCACCGCTGGTCGGCGAGTGGCTGCTGCACACCTCCGGCGGCTCGATCGTGCCGGTGGTGATCTACCAGATGGTGCTGGTGGCGGTGTCCCTGATCTGTTCGCTGGCCCTGCTGGCGCGGGCGCGGACGGTACGCGACTGACCGCCGTCCACGGACGACCGGAGCCCGGACGGCGTGGCCGTTCCGGGCTCCGTACGCGCCGCGCGCTCAGGGGGCCACGGGCCGGGGGATCACCAGCTCGAACGGGGCCGAGCCGCGCGGCTCCCCGTTGATCTGGAGCTCCACCCTGTGCTCACCGGGGTGGAACACCCGGGTGCTGATCTGCCGGAAGGAGCGCACCCGGCTGAAGGTCTCCGTCGTTCCCGGCCCGAGTGTCAGGGTGGTCAGCTTGTACACCTTCGGCGAGGTGGTGCCGTTGGCCTTGCGGTAGTGGACGAGGTAGTCGACGGCCAGCCGCAGCGGGGTGGCCCCGGTGTTCTCCAGGGTGAAGCCGAAGCGCAGTTCACCACCGACCCGTACGACCGGCTCGGCCACCGTCGGACCGGACACGGCCAGGGTGGTGACCGGTGCGAAGCCGAGCAGCGCCAGGGCCCGCGGATCCCCGCGCTTCACCACCGTGCGCAGACCGTGCCGGATCACCCGCGGTGTCCGGGCGTCGGGGGCCGCGGCCCAGGCCGCGGCGGTCTCCACGGCCAGCTCCGGACGGTCGTGGCTGATGTCATTGAGGTGGTTGGCCACCGAGCGCCGCACATACTCCGACGGGTCCCGGTACAGCGCGTCCAGCAGGGGCAGCGTGGCCTCGGGGCGGGCGGAGAGGGCGGGCACCCGGACCGCCCAGGGCAGCCGGGGCCGGGTGCCCTCGCTGGCCAGCCGCCGTACATGCTCATCGGGGTGCGCGGTCCACTCCCGTATCACCGCCATCGCCCGGTCCGGATCGGCGTTCAGCAGCCGCCTGATGGCGTACTCGCAGGTGAGACGGGGTGTGAGCGCGGCGAGCAGCTGTAGCGCGTCCTCGAAGGTGTCCCCCGGGCCGTCCGGATCGGCCGCCCGGTGCTCCAGCGCCCGTACCGCCACGGCCTCGCTCACCGGCCAGATCAGCCAGCCGGTGAACCCCACGTCGCCGAGCGCGGCCCGCACCCGCTTCGCCAGCTCCGGGTAGTCGCCCGGCAGATCGGTGAGCAGCGCGTCACGGACCAGGTCGCTGCGCTCCCGCAGCCCCAGGCCGTCCAGCGCGGTCACCGTCCGCCGTACGGCGGTGAGCGGCCGTGCCGGGTCCACGGCCTCCATCCGGGCGGCGAGATCCGCCACCACCCCGGCTCCCAGCAATTCATCCGCGGTCGGCACCGGCCGTCCCCCTGTCCTCTGTGGTTTCGGCGAGGTCCGGGAGTGCGCACCGGAGAACCGCCGGATTCACTTTAGCAGTGGACATCGGACGCCTTACGCGGGCGAGTTCACGCGCAGGGGAAGCGGGTGAGTTCAAGCGCGCCGGAATTCGGCGGCGCGGCCATCCGGAGAACCGAAGAGGACAACAACTCCCTTTCTTTTCCGGCCCAGGGCCTTTTGCCGCGGCGTTACGCCGTCTTATGCTGCGCGATACGCACGGAGCCGACTACCCCCGGAAAGGGGCAGTGGCAATGCAAACGAGTACCGACCTCTCCCTGCGGCCCGACGACGGGGACGCCTTCCGGCAGGCGCTCCGCTCGGTCCAGAAGCGCTCCCACCTCCCGGTCGTCTTCGGCGGCCAGGTGTCCGAGGGCGTCCTGCGGCTGTCGGAGTTCGCCGGGGTACGGACGGCGGCGCTGCGCGGGCTCGGCATCAGATCCGCGACCGGCCTCGGCGGCCGGGTCCTGGCCAGTCGGCGGCCCGCCTCCGTGGCCGACTACGAGGCATCGCGCTCGATCACCCATGACTACGACGGCCCGGTGGCCGCGGAGGGCATACGTTCCGTGGTCGCGGTCCCCGTCGTGGTCACCGGCGCGGTGCGCGGGGTGCTCTACGGCGCCAGCCGTACCGTCACCTCCCTCGGGGACCGGGCGACGGACGCGGTCGTGGACATCTCACGGCAGCTGGCCGGGGAGCTCGCCGTACGGGACGAGGTCGACCGGCGGCTGCGGCTCCAGCGGGCGGCGGAGTGCGAGCCGGCCACCCCGGAGGAGCGGTTCCGGGCCGAGGAGGTCCGTGAGCTCCACGCCGAACTGCGGCTGATCGCCCAGGCGGTGGGGGACGAGGCGCTGCGCGCCCGGCTCTGCGCCGCCTCCCGGCGGCTGGCCGGACTCGGCTCCACCACCCCCGAACCGGCCGGGTCGCTCTCCCCCCGGGAGCTCGACGTCCTCGCCCAGGTCGCGCTGGGCTGCACCAACGCCGAGGCCGCCGACCGGCTCTCGCTGCGCCCGGAGACCGTCAAGGCGTATCTGCGCGGCGCCATGCGCAAGCTGGACGCCCGGACCCGTTTCGAGGCCGTGGTCGTCGCCCGCCGCCGGGGCCTGCTGCCGTAGCGGCGGGGGTCTCAGGCCAGCAGCGGGGCCAGCCGGTCGGCGTGCTCGCGCAACACGGCGATCAGCTCGCCGTTGGGCTGCGCCACCCGCGCGGGCGGTCCGGCGAGGGCGAGTCCCGCGACCAGGGCGCCGGTGGCCGGATGGCGCACCGGGACGGCGAGACAGCCGCGGTCCGGGCGCAGCTCACCGCACTGGCGGGCGAGTTGGGCGGCGGCCACTTCCTTGAGCTCGGCGGTCAGCCCGGCCGGGTCGGTGATGGTGTGGCGGGTGAACCGGTGCGGTTCGGGGAGGTGCGCGGCGAACTCCCCGTCCCCGGCCTCTTCGGCGAGCAGCAGTTTGCCGAGGGCGGAGGCGTGGGGATGGCGGGCCAGCAGGGCTTCCTCTGACGGCGGATGGTCCGGGTCGGGATCGGTCAGCACGATCCGTCCGGTGGTGAGGTCGGCCAGGTGCACACCCCAGCGGATCACCTCGCGCAGATGGTCGAGCACGGCGCGGGCGGCGGTCGGCAGCGGCGGAGCGACGGGGACGCACAGCCGGGCCGCCCGGCGGCCGAGCGCGAAACCGCCCAGACCCGGCAGCCGGACCAGATACTCCTCGGCGACCAGCAGGTTGAGCAGCCGGTAGGTGGTCGCCGAGGGCAGTCCGAGGGCGCGCGATATCTCCTTGGCCGTGGCGCCCGGCCCGATGGCGATCACCTCCTCCAGCACGGCGAGGGCGTTCCGCACCGCCCGGGGCTGGCGTCCGGACAGGGCGGCGGGCTCCCGCGGCGGGCTCATCCGCGGTCCTCCGGCGCGGCCGGGCCGTGGAGCAGATCGGCGGCGCTGGTCTCGTCGTAGATCCCGACCGCCGCGAGCTCCCGCGGTCGGCGCAGCCGCAGCCAGCCGAACCACAGGGCACCGGCGGCCGGGACCGCGCCGATCGCCCACAGCGCCCAGCCGGACTGGGTGGTGACGAAGGCGCCCAGGACCACCATCAGCACCGGTGCGCAGATCGCCGTCACCACCACAGGACCGAGGGTGAGTTCGCCGATGCGGTGCAGAAAGACGGGCGCGGCGAGGCAGATCAGCAGATAGGCCACGAGGTAGCCGAAGGCGGCGGTTTTGAGCAGCACCGGCAGCGCGCGGCCCGCGTCCACGCCCGCGAGCCGCAGCGCCACGGGTACGGCGGCCATCAGCGGCAGGGCCACGGCGATGGCGAGGTGCGGCGTACGGTGCCGGGGGTGGGCGGCTCCCAGGGCGCGTGGCGCGATGCCCTCCCGGCCCATCGAGAACACCACCCGGACCAGGGCGGTGGCGCTGGCCAGCGCGGCGGCGAAGAAGGACAGCGCGATACCGCCCTCGAGCAGGACCGAGAGCCAGGGCAGCCGCTGGGCGGTGGCCAGGGCCCCGACGGGTTCCCGCTGCCCGGCCAGCCCGCCGGGCACATCGTCGAGGCCCAGCTGCTGCGCGTACGCGGCGAGCAGCAGGAGCAGCCCGGAGGCACCGGCCGTCCACTGCACGGCGCGTGGCACGGTACGGAACGGGCGGCGGGCCTCGACCCCGAGGGCGGCCGCCGCCTCGAAGCCGATGAAGGCGGCGAGGGCGGGCAGCACTCCGGCGGCGGTGGCGCCGAGGTCGGGACGGGCAGGACCGAGCCCGGGGAGGCCGTCCGGCGGGCCGTGGCGGGCCAGCAGCGTTCCGAAGATCACCAGCATCAGGGTGATCGAGGCCGCCTCGGTCAGCAGCATCACCCGCGCGGCCAGCCGGATGCCGAGGACCATCAGGGCCGTCGCGGCGGCGGCGAGCACGAGCAGGACGGCGATGAACACCGGGGCGGAACGGCCGGTGCCGATCCCGCCGCGGGCGAGGAGGATGCCGAGGTAGTCGGCCGATCCACTGAGGGCGGCCATGGTCAGCGCGCCATAGCCGACCAGCAGCGCACAGCCGCTGGTGAAGGCGGCGGTGGGGCCGAGCCCCTTGGCGGTGAGGCTGTACAGCGAGCCCGCCGCGGCCATCCGCCGGGTGAACCGGCCGACGCATGAGCCCACCAGCAGGGCCACGACGGTGGCGACGGCGAACGACCAGAGGGTGGCGGGCCCGGCCTGGGAGGCCACGATCGCCGGGGTGGCGGCCATGGCGGCGGTCGGGGCCGCGCCGGACACCGACTGGGCGAGCACCTGGAGCGGATCGAGCCGCCGCCGGTCCAGCCCGTGTACGGGGGAACGGGAGCGGAGCCGGTGCGGCTCGCGGGTGGCGGCCTCGGCCAGGGCCACATAGCCGCCGGCGCGCGGCGGCCTCGGCCGCTCCTCCACCGGAGGCCCTCTCCGCTCGCCGGGACGCATCGGGCTCCTCCCGTGTGCTGTGGGGCCGGGCCGTGGGAAAACCTCGCGGAAGGCGGCCGGGAATTGTGTCCCGCGGGGTCCTTCGTGGCGAACAAGGTAACGCACCGGGCCGCGTCGGCCCACCGCCCCGGCGGAATGAGAATTCCCGGTGCGCGATTCCCGGGTTATGAGAATCCGGGCCGCCGCATTCCCTGGTTGCGCGAGAGCGGCGGGGCGGGATTTACCGGCCGGGAGATCGCGCCTTGACCCCGGGTGGCGGCGCCGCGAACGTCAATGCCCATCGCCATCCGCCTCGACCAGATCCCCGGGAGGATCCATGGACGCGGGGAGAACATCCAAGCTCGACGGCTCGCTGGGAGTCCGGTCGGTCGTCTTCATGGTGGTGGCCGCGGCCGCCCCACTCACCGTGATCGCGGGGGCGGTTCCGGTGGGCATCGCGCTCGGCAACGGGGCGGGCTTCCCCGCCACCTTCATGGTGTGCTGCGCGATCCTGACGCTGTTCGCGGTGGGCTTCTGCGCCATGACCCGCCATGTGCCGCACGCGGGCGCATTCTACGCATACGTCCAGCAGGGGCTGGGCCGGGTGACCGGGCTGGGCTCGGCGTTCCTGGCGCTGGCCGCGTACACCGCCGTCCAGCTCGCGGTGTACGGCTACCTCGGCGCCACCCTGCGGGAGCTGGTGACCCACTACGGGGGCCCGGGGCTGCCGTGGCCGCTGTACGCGTTCGCCGCGCTGGGTCTGGTGGCGGTGCTCGGCTACCGGCATATCGAGCTGTCCAGCCGGGTGCTGGGGGTGCTGCTGGTCTGCGAGGTCGGCATCGTGCTGGTCTTCGATCTGGTGGTGACCGTACGGGGCGGGGACTCCGGACCGTCCACCGCGCCCCTGCACCTGTCGGAGATCGGCTCCGGATCGCCGGGCATCGGCATCATGTTCGCCATCGCCAGCTTCCTGGGCTTCGAGGCCACCGCCGTCTTCCGGGACGAGGCCCGCGACCCGGAGCGTACGGTCCCGCGCGCCACGTATCTCGCCCTGCTGCTGATCGGCGGCTTCTACGCGCTGTCGTCCTGGGCGCTGGTGTCCGCGTGGGGCGACCGGAAGGCCGTGGCCGAGGCGGGATCGGATCCTGCGGGCATGCTGATCGCCTCGGTGACCCGCTACCTCGGCGGCACGGGTGGCGACCTGGTCCGGATCCTGCTGGCCACCAGCCTGTTCGCGGCGCTGCTCTCGTTCCACAACGTGGTGGCGCGGTATGTGTTCTCGCTGGGGCGGTCCTCGGCCCTGCCCGCCGCCTGGGGCCGCTGCCACCCCCGCCACGGCTCCCCGTACCGGGCCTCGCTGGCGCAGAGCGCGGGCGCCCTGGTCCTGCTGGCGGTGTTCGTGACGGCCGGTCTCGACCCGGTGAGCCAGGTGTTCGCGTGGATGGCCGGGACCGCCACGCTGGGGGTGCTGGTGCTGATGTCGCTCACCTGTCTCTCGGTCATCGTCTTCTTCCGGCGCACCCGGGCGGACACCCGCCCCTGGCACACCCTGGTCGCCCCGCTGCTCGGCCTGGCCGGACTGTGCGGCTGCCTGGTGCTGACGGTGTCCAACTTCCCGCTGCTCATCGGCGGTTCCACCGCTCTCGCCGTGGCCATCGAGACGGTGCTCGCTACCTTCTTCGCCTCCGGTGTGGTCCTGGCGAAGCTACGGCGCGACGCGGCCCGCACCACCGGACACCACCCGGAACCACACGACCCGACCCCTCGTGAACTGGAGGAACTGGCATGAGCACCGCGCCCGTCACGGCCACCGCCGCCCATCCGCTGGACATGGCCACCGAGCAGGAGATCCGTACCGTCAAGGAGGTACTGACCGGCGCCGGGCTGCTCACCGGGACCGTACGGATGGCCTTCTGCGCACTGGAGGAGCCCGACAAGGCCACGGTGCTGGCCCACACCCCCGGCGCACCGGTGGACCGCCGCTTCCGGACCCTGCTGCTGGACCTGGCCACCGGCGGCTCCCGCGATGTGATCGTCTCGGCCACCCGCTCCGCGGTGGACCGCGACACCGCTCTCGACCCGGCGGTCACCGGTCAACTCCCCATCACCGACAGCGAATTCGACCTGGTGGAAGAGGTCCTGCTGGGCAGCGAGGAGTGGTGTGCCGCCCTCAAACGCCGTGAGCTGGACCCGGGCACGGTACGCACCGTGCCGCTGTCGGCGGGGGCGTACGACGACTGCCCCGGTGAGGCGGGCCGCCGGATCGTCCGCGCGCTGGGCTTCCAGCAGCTGCACGAGAAGGACCATCCCTGGGCCCATCCGGTGGACGGTCTGGTGGCCTTCGTGGACCTCACCCGCCGTAAGGTGATCCGGGTGATCGACCACCGGACGCATCCGGTCCCGGCCGAGCCGGGCAACTTCGACGACCCCGCGCAGACGGGCCCGTACCGCACCACGCTGCGGCCGATCGAGATCACCCAGCCGGAGGGGCCCGGCTTCACCCTCGAGGGCAATGAACTGCGCTGGCAGAACTGGAGTCTGCGGATCGGCTTCAACGAACGCGAGGGGCTGACCCTTCACCAGATCGCCTTCGACGACCGTCCGGTGGTCTACCGGGCGTCGGTGGCCGAGATGGTGGTGCCCTACGCCGACCCCTCGCCGGTGCGCTTCTGGCAGAACTACTTCGACTGCGGCGAGTACATGTTCGCCCGCTACACCAACTCGCTCGAGCTGGGCTGTGACTGCCTCGGGGAGATCACCTACGCCGATGTGGTGCTCGCCGACGACTTCGGCGATCCCACGGTGATCCGTAACGCCATCTGTCTGCACGAGGAGGACTACGGCGTGCTGTGGAAGCACAGCGATATGTTCGCGGGCTCCAGTGAGACCCGCCGCCAGCGCCGCATGGTGGTCTCGTTCTTCACCACCATCGGCAACTACGACTACGGCTTCTACTGGTACCTCTACCTGGACGGCACCATCCAGTGCGAGACCAAGGCCACCGGCGTGGTGTTCACCTCCGCCTACCCCGAGGAGGGCCATCGGTTCGCGAGCGAGATCGCGCCCGGCCTCGGCGCCCCGTACCACCAGCATCTGTTCTCCGCCCGGCTGGACATGATGGTCGACGGCGCGTGCAACGCGGTCGACGAGGTGGACGCGGTGCGGGTGCCCATCGGACCGGAGAATCCGTACGGCAACGCCTTCGCCGAACAGCGCACCCGGCTCACCCGCGAATCGCTCGCCCAGCGCCCGGCCGACGGAAGCCGGGCCCGTACCTGGCATATCGTCAACCCGGAGAAGACCAACCGGTTCGGCCGCCCCACCGGCTACGCCCTCCACCCCGAGGGCGGCCCCACCCTGCTGGCCGACGAATCCTCCGTCATCCACGGCCGCGCGGCCTTCGCCACCCGCCATCTGTGGGTCACCCCGTACCACCCCGACGAGCGCTATCCGGCGGGCGACTTCGTCAACCAGCACCCGGGCGGCGCCGGGCTGCCCGCGTGGACGGCGGCCGACCGCGCGGTGGACGGCGAGGACATCGTGGTGTGGCACACCTTCGGGCTCACCCACTTCCCGCGCCCGGAGGACTGGCCGGTGATGCCGGTGGACTACGCGGGCTTCACCCTGAAGCCGGTCGGCTTCTTCGACCGCAACCCCACCCTGGACGTGCCGCCGAGCGCGAACGGCCACTGTCACGGCCAGGGCTGAGGAGAGGTCTCCGATGATGGCGCTCGCGGCGCTGCTCGGGCTGATCAGCAGCGGCTGCTGTCTGGCGGCCCACCGCGAACGGGTGCCACGCCGCTGGGTGCCACATCTGGTCATGGCCACCGCCATGGTGGCCATGGCCCTGCCCGGGGCGGCCGGTCCGCTCGGCCCCGCGATCTGGTGTCTCGTCCTCGCCGCCGCCACCGGCTGGACTGCGCTGACGGTCACCGATCCGCCACGGGTACGGCTTCCGGTGGCGCTCGATCTGCTGGCCATGGCGGGCCTGTGCCACCTGCACTGGTACGCCACGGTGCGGGGTGGCACCGGCGCCGCGAGGGCGCATGGCCACTCCGGCACCGGACCCGGCATCGCTTCACCGTCCCCGTACCACGGGACACCGGCCGCCACGGTGGCCGCGCTGGTGCTGATCGCCCTGTGGGCCGCGGCCCGATGGGCGCTGCTGCGCCGTACCCGCACCCGGCGGGCGCGGGCCGGGCTCGGCTGTCTCGCCACGGCGGGCGCCCTCGGCCTGATGGTCCCATGAGCCGCCGCGCCCGCCCCCACCTCCCGTATCCCCCCGACCCCACCACCCGCCCCACCACCCGAGAGAAGGACGAAGCCATGACCACCACGCTGGACAGCGTCGTCTCCCCCACCGTCCGCGACTTCCTCGCGAGCGGCAAACAACTGCTGATCGACGGGGAGTGGGTGGATGCCGCGGCGGGCGCCACCTTCGCCACCCATGACCCGGCCACCGGGCGGAAGCTCACCGATGTGGCCCTCGGCACCGCCGAGGACGTCGACCGGGCCGTCGCCGCCGCCCGCCGTGCCTTCGAGGGTCCCTGGAGCCGGATCACCCCGTCCGAGCGGCAGCGGATCGTCTGGCGGATCGGCGACCGGCTGCTCGAACGGGCCGAGGAATTCGCTCAGTTGGAGTCCCTGGACAACGGTAAGTCCGCGGGGGTGGCCCAAGCGGTGGACGTCACCTGGGCGGCGGACATCTTCCACTACTACGCGGGCTGGGCCACCAAGGTGGAGGGCCGGACGATTCCGGTGTCGGTGCCCTGGATGCCGGGCGCGCAGTGGCACGCGTACACCCTCCGTGAACCGGTGGGGGTGTGCGGTCAGATCATCCCGTGGAACTTCCCGCTGCTGATGGCCGCGTTCAAGGTGGCCCCGGCCCTGGCCACCGGCAACACCGTGATCCTCAAGCCCGCTGAGCAGACCCCGCTGACCGCCCTGCTGCTCGGTGAGCTCATCCTCGAACTCGGCCTGCCGCCCGGTGTGTTCAACGTCATCACCGGCTATGGCGAGGCGGGTGCCGCCCTCGCCGCGCACGAGGGAGTGGACAAGGTGGCCTTCACCGGCTCCACCGAGGTCGGCAAGAAGATCGTCGACGCCGCGCGCGGCAACCTCAAGAAGGTCTCCCTCGAACTCGGTGGCAAGAGCCCCAATATCGTCTTCGCCGACGCGGATCTGGACGCGGCCGTACCCGGTTCGGCCAACGCATGGCTGTTCAACCACGGGCAGTGCTGTGTGGCGGGCACCCGGCTCTTCGTCGAGGACACCATCTTCGAGGAGTTCACCCAGGCCGTGGCGGACTTCGCCGGACAGGCCGTACTCGGCCCGGGGCTGGACCCGGACACCCAGGTCGGCCCGCTGATCGACCAGGAGCAACTGGACCGGGTCACCGGCTATCTGCGGCAGGGGCTCGCCGACGGCGCCCGGGCCCTGACCGGCGGGGGCCGTCACGGGGACACCGGCTTCTACGTGCAGCCGACCGTCCTGGTGGATGTCCGGCCCGAGTTGAGCGTGGTGCGCGAGGAGATCTTCGGCCCGGTGGTGGTCGCCCAGCCCTTCAACGCGGCGGAGGGTGTGGCATCGCAGGCCAATGACACCGACTTCGGTCTCGCGGCCGGGGTGTGGACCCGGGATGTTTCCCGGGCCCACCGGGTCGCCCGGCAGCTCAAGGCCGGAACGGTCTGGGTCAACACCTACAACGCCTTCGACACCGCGATGCCCTTCGGGGGCTATAAACAGTCCGGCTGGGGCCGGGAGCTGGGCGAGGGCGCGATCGACCTCTACACCCAGGTCAAGGCGGTCAATATGCAGCTGTGACGGTGGGGCGGGCCGACACGGGGGACGGCGGGATCCCAGCGGCCGCCGTCCTCCGTGCGCCAGGACCTAGCTCTGGACCTGGACCTCCCGGAGCATCCTGGCGGTCAGCTCCGCGGGCGCCTTGTCCGGTGAGCCGCTGTCGTACGGCGGCCGCGGATCGTACTGGAGCATCAGCTGCACGGTCTGCGCCATGGTGTCCCCGGCGAGCCGCCCGGCCAGGGCGAGGCCCATATCGATACCGGCGGAGACCCCCGCCGCGGTGACGTACTTGCCGTCGAACACATAGCGCTCGTCGACGGCCGCCACCCCCAGGGCCCTCAGCTCCTCCATGGCGGTCCAGTGGGTGGTGGCGCGGCGGCCGGTGAGCAGTCCGGCCGAGCCGAGGATCAGCGAACCCGTGCACACCGATGTGGTCCAGGTGGTGGTGGCGTCCACGGCCCGCAGCCAGTCGAGCACCGCCGAATTCTTCTGCTGCTCGCCCGGGAGCGGACCGCCGGGCACCAGCACGACATCCGGCCGCTCCACCTCCTCCAGGGTGGCCTCGGCCACCAGCTGGAGGCTGCCGCTGTCGTTGCGCACCGGGCCGCGGCGTTCGGCCACGAACACCGGCTGTGCGCCGGGCAGTCCGGCCAGGGTGTCGTACGGGCCGACGGCGTCGAGTGCGGTGAAGTGTTCGTAGAGCAGGATCGCGATCTGCACGATGGTGCCTCTCGGTCGGTGGTGAGGGCATCCCGGCGGACAACCCGCGGGACGGGGCTCAGGGCAAACGGGGCCTGGGGTAACGGGGCCTGGAAAAAGGAGACTTGGGGTGTACGGGGCTCAGGGGTGGAAGCGGCGCCGGTACTCGGCCGGGGCGGCGCCCAGGTCCCGGACGAAGGCGCGGCGCATGGCCTCCGGTGTGCCGTAGCCGCAGGCGCGCGAGACCTCCTCGATCCCGTCGTCGGTGTCCTCCAGCAGCCGCCGCGCCACTTCGAGCCGCACCTGGTCCACGTACCGGCCGGGCGAGGTGCCGACCTCCTCGCGGAAGACGCGGGCGAAGTGGCGCGGCGAAAGACGGGCGCGCTCGGCCAGGGCGGTGACGGACAGGTCCGCGCCGGGGTGTTCGGCGATGTACTGCTGGATGTCGCGCAGCGGGCGGCGCTGTGCGCTCTGTGCCGCGAGCTGGACGCTGAACTGCCGCTGGCTGCCGGGGCGGCGGAGGAAGACGACCAGATAGCGGGCGATGGCGAGCGCCACATCTCGGCCGAGGTCCTCCTCCACGAGCGCGAGCGAGAGGTCGATGCCACTGGTGACCCCGGCGGAGGTGGACACCGTCCCGTCGCGGATGAAGATGGGGTCCGGGTCCACCTCCACGGCGGGGAACCGCGCGGCCAGCCCCTCCCACAGCGCCCAGTGGGTCGTCACCCGGCGTCCGTCCAGCAGTCCGGCCGCGGCCAGCGGATAGGCCCCGGTGCACACCGACACCAGACGCCGCGCCAGCGGGGCGTTCTCACGCAGCCATGCGACGACGCCGGAGTCCATCACACGGGTGCCCTCACCGCCCGGCACGATGAGGGTGTGCGGGGCGGGGACGCCGCGCAGCGCCAGGTCCGGAGTGACCGTCAGCCCGCTGGAGGTGCGCACCGGTGAGCCGTCGAGACTGCCGGTCCTGATCTCGTACGTGCCGGGGACCATCTCGGCCGCACCGGTGAAGACCTCCAGCGGCCCCGTGAAGTCCAGGCTCTGCACGCCGTCGAAGAGGACGATGAGTACGGTGCGCCGTTCCATGCCTTCCATGCTGACCGCCGCCGGTGAGGACAGCAATGACGCTCTTCCCACCTTTTCTGCCATGGCCGGGTCGAGTGATCATCGCCACAGCGGGGGCGCGAGCAGGGACCGCGCGCGCCGTCCGCGCACCCCGTCCACCAGAACGTGGACGCCCTCCGCGGCTCCGTCCGTCCGGCGTCCGGGCGGCCGGGGCCGGCGTTGACTCCCGGTGCCCGGGCCGACCATGGTGGGCGAATCCCGGGGCGACGTCCCCTTTTGAGAGGCCCCGGGGAACGAGGCGGAATCGAGGCGGAGATGTACCAGATGCGTGGCCCCGAGAGACCGGTGCGTCCGGACGGCGACCTGGACCGACCGGACCATCCGCTGTTCGCCGCGGTCCTGCGGGCCGGGCTGGAAGGGCCCTCGGGCGCCGTGGTCGTCGATCTGTCCCGGGTGCACTCGGTGACGGCCGACGGTATGCGCGGACTGCTGGACTGTGTGCGCTCGCTGCACGCCGCGGGCGGCACCCTGTTGCTGGCCGCCGCCCCCGAGGCGGTGGCACGGCTGCTGCGGCTGACACTGGTCGAGACCGGCGTACGGCTCTTCCCCACCGTGGCCGAGGCCCGGCGGGCGGCGGCCCCCGCGCGTCCAACGGCCCCCGGAGCAGGGGCGGGAGCCGAGACACCGGCCCGGACGGAGGCCGCGACGGCCGCCGCCCGGGAGTCGGAACTCGAGCGGCTGCGCCGGGAGGCCGCGGATCTGCGCGGACGGCTGCGCTCGCATCCGCTGATCGCACAGGCGCAGGGCATTCTGCTGGAGCGCTACCGACTGTCCAGTCCGGAGGTGGCGTTCAGCCTGCTGAAGGAGAGCTCCCAGGCGCATAACGTAAAGCTGCGCACCCTGGCGGCCGCGCTCGTGGACGTTCCGCGCCCCGCACCGGGCAGTGCGCTGTGGTTCCCGGGCCGGGTGCGCCGCCCGGCGCCTCCGCTGCCGCTGCTGCCCGAGGCGCACCGGGGCGACGCCAACCGCGGCGCGGTGGTGAAGCGGGTGCTGTACCAGGCGCTGGAGACGGTGGACTCGCAGATGGGGGACCTCCAGCTCATCGATCCGGCGCGGCGGCTGCGGATGGAACAGCACCACGGCTTCGACCAGGAGTTCGTCGACTTCTTCGACGTGGTCGGCGACGGCGAGACGCCCTGCTCCCTGGCGGCCGAGCGGGCCCGCCCCGTCATGTCGGACGTCGCGACCGACCGGGTGTTCTCCGACGACGCCCGCACCCTCATCCTCTCCACGGGCTCCCGCACCGTGCACAGCTTCCCGATGACCGGTGGTTCCGGCCGGGTCGTCGGAGTGTTCTCCCTCCATGTGGACCGGACCGGGCGGGTTCTGAGCGCGGGCGAGGAGCGGCTCCTCACCCAGCTCGCCGCGCAGGGCGGCGCGTGGCTCGAGTGGCACGAGGCCACGGTCCTCCGCGACGCCCTCGAGCACCTCCACCAGCGGGCCACCCGCGACCGCGGTAGCCCGTCCGCCGCCTCCGGCACCCCGCACGGGTGAGGCACGGGTGAGGGGGGCCTTGACACGCGCCCCGGCCGGGTACCCCTGGGCGTGAACGGGTCCCCGGGGGCCCCGGCGTTCGGGAGGACGATGATGGCGGTACCGGCCCTGGCCCGCTCCGGGAGCGCCTCCGCGCCGCGGATGCTCCAGATCTATCTCAACGACCACCTCGCCGGAGCCACGGCCGGGGTCGGGCTCGCCCGCCGGATGGCCCGTGAGCACCGGCACTCGGCGTACAGCGGTGAGCTCACACGGCTCAAGGCGGAGATCGCGCGGGACCGCAAGGCGCTGCTGTGGTGCATGGCCGCGCTGGACGTACCCACCCGCCGCTACAAGATCTACGGGGCGTGGGCGGGTGAGCGGATCACCCGGCTGCGGCCCCGGGGCCGCACCCGCCGCCGCTCCGGGCTGAACACGGTGCTGGAGCTGGAGGCGCTGCGGCTGGGCGTCGAGGGCAAGGCCCTGCTGTGGCGCACCCTGCTCGCCGCCGCCGTGCACGACTCCCGTCTGGAGACCGGCCGCCTCGCGGAGCTGCTGGACGCGGCGGGGCACCAGCTGACGACCCTGGACTCGCTGCACGCCCGTGCCGTCTCGGCGCTCGTCTCCCCCGGCGGGACCCCGGGCCCCCGCCCCGAGGCGGCGGCCACCGCCGGGCCGCCGACCGCCTGAGACCGACGGCCCGGCGGCTCCCCGACCCCGCCTCCGCCTCCCCCTTGGGCGAAGGTCGACACCGTCAGGGCCCCGTGCCGGGGGCCGGGGACGGCGCCGCGGCCGGATCCACGGCCCGCGGAGGATGGTCGTAGCGCATCGCCGCCGGGCTTCCCACTCCCTGCCGCCACAGTCTGCTGAGCTCCGCGTTGGCCGTGCGCTCGGTGGCGCGGTCGTCGGGCAGCGGCAGGTGCAGCGCCGCCAGCAGGTCGAAGCGGTGCAGATCGAAGGCGACCGCCAGCACCTCGCCGTACGCCACCGCCGCGTGCACCGCGGCCGCGTAGGCGGCCCAGCAGATGACGGCCGGGGCCAGCGCCAGCAGCAGCCACCACTGCGAACGCCACAGCAAGGCCACGGAGACGGGGACGAGGGCGCCCGCGGTGACACAGAGCCGGGCCGCGGCGTCGAGCGCGTCACGGCCCGAGGCCACCGCACCGCGCACCCGCTCGCTCAGCACCGGCTCCAGCCGGGTCCACACCACCACCGCGTCCAGGCCGTACAGCCGTCCGGCGCGGCGCTCGGCCGCCGTGAGGGCGTTGCCGAGTCCGGTGGGGCGCAACAGATGGTCCTCCACCGGGAACCTGCTGCGCCGCCAGGCGCCGCGCTCCCCCTCGCGCTGGACGAGCGCCGCGGAGGGTACGGCGCTGCCGTGCGGCCAGCCCAGCGGACCGCGCCGTCGCCGCTGGAGCGCCGTGCACCAGGCGGCGGGCCGGGCCAGCCAGCGCGGCCAGTACCCCTCCAGCCAGCGCACCAGGGAGAGTTGCAGCGGCATGGTGATGACGCCGACCAGGGTGACGCTCAGTACGAGGAGCAGCAGCTCACCCGCCTTGAGACCGGCCGCGGTCCGCCACGCCCGCTCGAACCGCACCGCGTCGGGGGCGCCCGCCCACAGCAGCACCAGGACGAAGACGGCGCCCGCCGCGGTGGGGAGCGTCGAGACGAGGAAGAACCGGCCGGAGAGCGCGGGCGAGAGGGGCTTCGCCACGCTGTCGAGCTTCACCGGCGCCCCCGCGCCGCGCCGGGGGCCGGCCGGCTCATCTCACCCATGTGGCCGCCCCGTGGTCCGGCTCCCTGGCGCACAGGGGCGACTCCCCCGCGTCCATGAACATCATCCTGCACTCCTCGCCGCACACCTCGCACCGGAAGAGGTAGACCTCGTAGCCGGAGGAGGGGCCGGGCAGCGGCAGCAGCGGGTCACCGGCGGAGTGTTCGAGGAAGTTCGAGTCGTCCTCGGGGCCCGGGGGCGGGCCGGAGGGCCGCCGTTCGTCCGTCATGGCGTCCTTTCCTTCGGAGGGGTGAGGTGGAGATAGGGGGTCAGGACCTCGGCCAGGGACGGGGAGTTCAGATAGCTCCTGCGGCCGCCTTCCAGCAGCGTTCCGATCCCCTCGCACACGATGTTCAGCTCGACGCCGTCGAACTTCTCGGACAGCGGGCTGAAGGACAGCGGATCCAGGGTGCCGTCGAGGTTCACCCAGCGCCGCACACCCGGTGGCCGCCGCCCCCTGCCGTCCACCGGAGCGGGCTGGAGCCGGGGGAAGATCGCGTCCAGACCCATCGGGGTGCCCATGGTGACCAGCAGCTCCACGGACAGTTCGGGCCGCTCCCACAGGGCCTCGTAGGCGATGACGGAGCCCATTCCATGAGTGATCAGGACCCGGGGCCGCTGTGCGGCGACCGCTTCCGCGAGCATGCTCTGCACCGCCGCCCGGCGCGCGTCGTCGGCGAGATAGGTGATGAACTCCTGGGTGACGGCGGGCAGCCAGTCCGGGAGCACACCGAGCCGCCGCGTCAGGGAGTTCAGCAGCCCCCGGAAGGAGAATCTGCTCCTGGTGGACCCTTCCGGCAGCAGCTGCTGCGCCGCGGCCACGGTGTCCAGATCGAGCATGTCCGGTTCGTCCGGGGCCGGTCGCAGTACGGGCAGATAGGACACCGTCCGCAGATCCACACTGTCCGCGGCGAGCGGGAGACCGACCTTCGCCAGACCGGAACTCAGCCCGGCGGCCCACGGGTCCAGCTCGGACGGGTGGAGGAACAGCACCCGGGGCACGGCGACGCAGGGCCGTCCCCAAGGGGTGCCGTGGTCCAGGTGCCAGCCCCGTGGAACTCCCTCGCCGTCCACCGTGACCGCCGCCGGACGTCCGGCGGCGCTGGTGGTGGCGGTGAACGCCTCGATCGCGCCCGCCCCTTCGAGGGCGCCTTCCTCGATGACGACCGGGCCGTCCAGCGGGAGGACGGTCAGCCCGGACCGGGACCCCAGGACCGCCGCCCTGCCCCCCGACCAGTCCACGAAGCCGAGCTGGGGCAGGAGTTCATCGCGCGGAGTGAAGCGCACCCGGCGCAGCCGGTCCTCCCCGTGGGTGAAGTAGCACGACAGCATCGGTGCCCGGGTGCCGGTGAACACCAGCGCGGGGGCGGCGGACCGGCCGTCGACCGCCATGGCGAGCAGACCGCCCGGCTGCCGGGCCACCGTGGCCGGTGCGGACCAGGGGCGGACCGGCAACGGATCGCGGGCCAGGTCGGGATCGGCGGTCGGCGCGGACCGCACACGGTTCGCCACGGCCACGTTGACCACGCGGTAGCGGGTGGCGCCCCGCGCGTCCACGGTGGTGGTGACCAGCCCCCGGACCGGCACCAGTGCCTCCCGCACCTCGTAGAGCGAGGGCGGGGCGCCCTCGAACGTGGCGCACCGGCGCTGGATGTCGGTGTCCGCCAGCCCGTCGCCCCTGGCATCCGCGAGGATCTTGAGCGCGGGCCGGGTCCAGGGGTTGCGGGCGTCGGCGAGCAACAGGTCCACCACGTCGGACAGGGACCCGGGCACTCCGGAGCCGACCCACTCCGCCTCGTCGACGCTCTCCAGCGGCTCGCCCCGGGAGGCGATGAATCCGGCGAAGGCGCGGCCGATGACGATCTGTTCTCCGGGGGCGCTCCGCCGGACCACGGTGGCGGCGACGGCCTCGCTGAACGCCTTGCGCACGAAGGCGTCGTCCCGGCGGCGGTAGTACGGCGCCGAACCGAGCATCTCCTCGCACACCGTGCGCACCGCGCGCCGCCGCATATCGCGGGTGGCGGTGAGTCGCACGGTGAGCGCGGGCCGGTCGTTCTCCAACAGCTCCCTGGTGTGACGCCCCGAGCGGGAGCCGACGAGCACCCGGCACACCCTGGCGTCGAGCAGGGGCAGCAGCAGTTCCCGCACGATGGCGCGGGCGTTCGGGGTCTCGTCCAGGGCGTCGACCACGATGAGGGGCTGGTCCCCCCGCCGGGCGAGCCGTCCCACCAATTCGTCGAGTCCGGAGGGTGGTTCGTCCTCCTCGCCGAGCCGCGCGGCCAGCAGATGCGTCAGGGCCGTACGGCTGGCCCCGGCGGCCGACACCATGACGGCAGCGCGGCCGGAGTCCTCCCGCCGCGCCCACTGCGTCAGCGTGACCAGCAAGGTGGTCTTGCCACTCGCCTCGGGGCCGAGCACCAGGGCCAGCCGTGGAGAGGCGGAGGGGTTGCCGATCCATCCGGTCAGCGTGCGGAAGGTCGGCGCGTCCTGCGGATACCTCCACAGGGTGCGGACGGGTGTGTCCCGCTCCGAGGCGGGTTCATATCCGGGGTTGGGCAGGAACTCGTCGTGGAGGCGGCGGGTGTGGCGCACATTCAGCACCGGGTGGGGCGCCGTGGGCTCGTCGGCCAGCAGCCCGACGAAGTCCACCACTTCGGTCAGCGGGATGTACGGCTCGGCGCTCGGCGCTCTCCGGCGTGCGTCGCCCAGGCGCTCCAGGGCCTCGGCGAACGCATGGGTGAGCACCCCGGAAGGGACTTCCGGCGCGGGGACGACGAGGGTGTCGAAGCCGAGGAGGGGGAACCGGTCGAGGGCGATTTCCTGGCAGCCGTCCGCGATCAGCATCCGACGCCCTCCTTCCGGGCCCCGGCCCCCGGGCATGAGCAGCGCGTCGGCGTCGCCCCGCCGATGGCCCGCCAGGTGGACGATCAGGGCGTCCGCTTCGGTGAGCCCCGAGGTGATCTCGTCGAGCACCCCCCGGTACTCCCCCTCGCTCGGCTGGGTGGCCACGCGGACGTGGCAGCCGAACGCCTGGAAGGCCAGGGCGAGCCGATGGCAGGCGGATTCGGTGGCCGGGTCGGCGGGGGTTCCGAGGGCGAAGCTGAGGAAGTAGCGCCGGCCGACCGGTCCACTCGCCGCCGGGAGCGTCCCCATGCCGCCCGGTTCCAGGACCCGGTCGCGCACCACGCCCTCGGTGTCCCCGGTGAACAGATGCGAACGGCCCTGGAGCGTCAGCACCGCCAGCGCCGAGACCTCCTCGGTGACCGGCACGGTGGGCAGGAACCGCACCCCGCTGTCCAGGTCGTACATATCGATCCCGTCGGGCCCGGCCACCGCCACGATCCGCTGGCCCGCCACCTCACCGCAGGCCAGCGCCCCGGGGCGGGCGCCCACCCCCCGCCGCCACGACTCCGGCCAGCGGTAGGCGGCGAGGTCCACCGCCGCCAGCACACCGTCCGCGTACAGCGCCACCGCCATCGCCCGGCCGGACGCCGTGGTGGCGCACGCGAGGGCGGTGACGGACGTCTTCCCGCCGTGAGCGGCCAGTCGGCCGCGGCCGGTGGTCAGGTCCCAGATCCACAGCTCACCGCCGACGGAGGTGACGACCACATCGCGCCCGGCCACCTGGGCGGCGGTCACACAGACCCGTCCGCGCGGCTCGTCCTTGGTGCGCTCGCGGTCGAGATCGCGGTCGAGGTCCCCCAGCGCGTCGTCGATCCGCTCCGCGTAGGGGGTGAGTTCACCGCCGAGACCGCCCAGCACCGACGCGGCCACGGTGGCGAACACCCGGCCGTCGGCGATTTCCAGTGAGCCCGCCGGGTCGGCGGCCAGCACCCGGAAGTCCAGTGAGCCGCCGAAGGGCTCGGCCAGCGCCTCGGGGGCCCGGATGAGCGTGGTGAGCACCTGGTACGCACGGGTGCGGGTGAGCCCGGAGGCCAGTTCGTCGCGGACGCCGTCGCGGAATTCGTACACCACCCGGTCGGGGTTCCCGCCCCGGCGCCGTCCGGTCGGGCGGACCAGCAGATCGGAGAGGAAGACCTCGGCGAGCTGTGCCGGGCCGGTGGCGGGCAGCAGGGTCTGCTGGAGCCATCGCATCAGCGGCAGCGTGAGCGGGGCGGCGGAGAGCAGGAACGCCAGCTCCACCGCGTCGGGCGTGGCCCAGGTGCGGAACTCCTCCACCAGCCGGGCCGCCGACGTCTCGTGCTCCGGCACCGGATGTGTCACCGGATCGGGCTCGCCGTGGGACGGCGCCCTGGCGAGGTCCACCGCCGAACCGGGGCGCCAGGTGGTCCGGCTGCCGGACACCGCCTGGGCCCAGGGGCGCAGCCACTCCGGATCCAGGGTGACCAGCGGCACCAGGTCCGGTGTCGCACAGCCGCCGCCGGTGACGAAGGTGCCGCCGGGGCCCACGGGACGTACGGTCAGCCGGGCCGGTCCGGTGGCGCGCAGCGCGGCGCGGACCGGTGGCAGCCAGGTGCGGTGCCACAGGTCGGGGGGCAGCATCTGGACGACGGTCAGCGAGGCGCGGCGCGCCCACTGCCGTAAGGTCCCGGTCATGGCCGGGGTGCCCCACAACTCCCCGAGACCGTCGGTGAGGACGAGGATCAGACGGCGGCCCGCGGGGTCGTGGAGCTCGGCCGGGTTGCGCCCCTCGGCGCCCGGGGCGGTGCGGCCGTCACCACCGCCCGGACCGTAGCGGAGGACAAGCTCGGGTTCGTCGGCGTCGAAGCGCCACATCCGTACGTCCCGGAAGGCTCCATGGCCTTCGACGAGCGCGCGGAAGTCGTCCACGGTACGCCGCCACACGGACATCGACACGCTCTCGTCCACGACCAGGGCCAGCTCCAGCCAGCGTTCGGAGGCGTGGCACAGCGCCGGGAGCGGACGGCGGGCGCGGGCGGAACGGTCCGCGGTACGCGGCTCGTCGAGCACCCCGCGGCCGGGGGCGCGCACCCGCCGCTTGAGCGGGCGCAGGGCACGGGCCAGCTCCAGCCGGTGCGGAAGCGCGGAGGGCTGCCGCAGCGGAAGGGGGCTGGCCTTCGCGACGCCGCCGCCGCTTCCGCCGCCGTCCTCGGGTCCGGACGCGACAGGGCTGTGGAGCGGGGTGGCGGGCGGCCGCTGCGGCTCCTCCGCGGGCGGCTGCTGCGGCGGGGTGTCGTCCGCGGGCTCCCCGGGTGGCGGCTCGGCCTCAGGTGGCGGGGCCGGGGGCGCGGACGGCGGCGCGGGCGGGTCGCCGGGCGGTGGCTCGGCCGGTGCTGCGGGCGTCCGCGCGGCGCCTCGCACCTCCTCCGCCAGCCAGAGCAGTTCGGCCAGCTCACGGGCGGTCAGCTCGTCGTCGCCTGTCAATTCCCTGGCCATGGCCAGGAGATGGGTGAGGTCCGTCATGCCGTGTCGTTCAGCGGGCGGAGGAGTTCACGCAGGACGACGGGCCACTCGGGGTCGTCGGAGTGCGCGGTCGCGCTCTCCATCCGGAGGGTGTTGAGCAACTGGTCGGTGGCCAGCAGCTTGCGGCCCTCTTCGAGGTCGCGCGCGAACCGCTCGAGACGGGCGGCCGAGGCCCGCAGCACCTCCGGGCCGAGGTGGGCCTCGACGATGCGCTCCAGCTTCTGCCGGGACGGCGGGGAGATGTCCAGCCGGACACAGCGGCGGACGAACGCGGGTGGGAACTCCCGTTCGCCATTGCTGGTGAGCACCACCACGGGGAACTCGGCGCAGCGCACCCTCCCGTGCCGGACCGGCTCCCGGCGCCCGTCGTCGGTCATCACCCTCACATCGCACTCGGGGTACCGCTGGAGTTCGGGGATGGTGAACTCCCCCTCCTCCAGCACCGAGAGGAGGTCGTTGGGCAGATCCACATCGCCCTTGTCCAGCTCGTCGATGAGCAGCACACGGGGGCGGTCGGAGGGCAGCAGAGCGGTACCGAGCGGCCCGAGACGCACATACTTGCCGATGTCGACGGGGTGCTTGGTGGCGCCGCCGCCGGGGTCCTCGGTGCGCCGCTCGCCCTGGAGACGGCCGATCGCGTCGTAGGCGTAGAGCCCGTCGGCGAGGGTCGTACGGCTGGTGACGGACCAGCGCAGCACCCGGCCGAGGGCCAGTTCATGGGCGATGCCCCGGGCGAGGCTGGACTTGCCGGTGCCGGGTTTGCCGGTGACCAGGAGCGGACGGCGCAGATGGAGCGCGGCGTTGACCATACGGGCCTCTTCCGGCTCCGCGCGGTAGGTGGTGATCCGGTCGGTCCGCACGGCGCTCTCGCCGTGGTGGCGGGCACAGATGTCCGGCGCGGTGGCGGCGTCCGGCGCGGTGGCGGCGTCCGGCGCGGTGGCGGTGTCGGAGACGGCGGTGTCGGTCGCGGTGTCCGGCTCGGCGACCGGCTCGTCGGGTTCGGGCCGCTTGCCGTCGAACTGCCGCCAGGGCGGGGCCTCGGGCAGCGTCCAGCCGGTGCGGCGGACGCCGTCGCCGTAGTAGATCCACCAGCTCGGCGGCGCGGGCACCTGATCGGCCCCGGCGCGCGCCTCCGGCACCCCGGCCCCCGCCCCGGGCGCCTCGGCGGGCGACTGCTGCTCTTCGGGGATCATCCGTTGCCTCCTCTGTGGGCCCTGGGGCCGCCGAGTCTTCTGAGCCGTTCGGGATGCCAGCCCGGGTTGTCCCACAACACCGCGATACCGGTGCCGTCATGGGCCCCGTCGGCGCACCGGGCGGCCTCCTGGCGCAGCGTCAGCACCGTGGCGGGCAGCCCGGCGAGCCCGGCGCCCTCCTCGGCCAGCGCGGCGACGCGCCGGGCGCGTCCGGGCGGTATCCCGCCGTCCCGGTGGCCGCGCCACCACACGGCGGCCGGTACGCCCTCCTGGATGGCGGACAGCAGGGCGTCCGGCACCGCGGTGGTCAGATGCGGATAGGGGTAGGTCAGGATCAGACAGCTGATGTCCTTGCGGGAGGCGACCTCGGCCGCCAGCACCTGTGGCGCCGCCCCGTCCGCCACCAGCGGTCGCTGATCCTCCTCCGGCCGGTCGTCGGACTCGTCCGCCGGAGTGCCCGCACCGTCCAGCCAACAGGCCCGGGGCGGTGGTCCGTCGGCGGCGGACGGTCCGTCCAGCCGCTCCCAGCGCGCCACCCACTGGGTGGTGGACCAGCCGTCGCGCAGCCGGTCCAGGGAGCGGACGACCACCCGGCCGTAGCGGCCGATGGGGCGGTCCACGGCCAGCTGACCCCCGCCGCGCAGATTCCACTCGTCGACCGGCCAGCCGAGCGCCTCCCAGGGCAGCAGGAACTCGAAGGTCAGGGCCTCGGGGTCGAGATGCTGGAGATACGGCTGGAGCCGGGCGATCAACTCCTCGGCGCCGCCGGGGATCTCGGCCACCGTGTACAGGGTGTTGTCCTGGACCTTGATGCCGAGGCAACGGCCCCGGCGGTAGAGCCAGGCGGCCAGCCGGTACCGGTCGGCTCCCGGGCCGGTGGCCTCGACCCGGATCAGACAGCTGGTCAGCGGTGCGTGGCAGCTGTCGGACACCGAGGCCGCGGTATCCGCGGCGGCGCGCTCCTCGGCCAGCCGCGCCGCGGGCACCCGTCGGCCGCGGGCCGAGGCCACGGTGTCGATCCAGGCCCGCAGCTCGTCGCGGACGGGGTCCTCGGCGCGGGCGGCGAGGTGTTCGAGGAAGACCAGCAGCGGGGGGACCCGTCCCCCCGGGCTGTGACGCGTGTCGAGCTCCTCCACCAGAGCGGTCACCGTACCGGCCTTCTCCGCGGTCAGCAGACCGTCCCGGGCGGCCGGGAGCCCCAGGGAAGAGGCCGCGGCCCACAACACCTCGCACAGCTCGCCCGGCTCCGCGGGGCATCCGGCGTCGCCCAGCAGGGTGTGGAGGTCGGCGCGCTCCTCCGGGTCCAGAAACCCGGGGGCGAGGGCCGGGAGCCCGCCCCGGCGCCCGGCCCGGATCGCCCGGTAGCGCGCCCGCTGCTCGGTGATCCACTCCTGAGGGCCGTAGTCCTCCAGCAGCGCGGTGAACAGCCGCTCCATCGCGTCGGCGTTGTGCAGATGGCGCCGCAGCACGCCGTCCAGCGCCGCCCTCAGCGGACCGGGCCCACCGGCCGGCCACACCACATCGATCCCGGCCTGGGCGAGCACGGCCGGGACTGCGTCGCCGAGGCGCTCGGCCAGCTCCTTGCCGAACGGGCCGCACCAGCGGGTGCGCTCCCATTCGGCCAGGAGAGCGGCCTCGTCCGGTGGCAGGGGTTCGATCGGGGTCGCCACGGACGCGCCTTCAGGAGGCGGCGGAGGCGAGCAGCTCCACCAGGCGGCGCACCGGTGTGCCTTCGTTGATATAGACGCGCCCGCTGCCGTCCGGCGACGGGAGGTTGCCGCCCGCGCGGTGGACGGCGGCGACCCGCCACTGGTCGTCGAAGGCCGGCGAGCCGGAGGAGCCGGGCAGGGTGTCGGTGAAGTACAGCAGGCGGTTCTCATCGCTGTGGCTGACCACATTGTGGTAGAGCGCGACCTTCTTGGGGCCGCCCACGGGGTGCTGCACGATATTGAGGCGCTGTGGGGGCTGCGCGCCGGAGGGCGCGAGCTCCAGCGCGCCCCATTCCGCGGTCAGCGGCTCGGAGGCGCGCACCACGGCCAGATCGTGCTCCTCGGAGAGGGCGAAGCCGAGTCCGGGGTCGAGCGGGAAGCTCCGGCCGCCGTCGATCTCGCCGTCCGCCCCCTCCTGGTAGCCGAGGACGATCCGGGCGGTGGCGGCGGTCTCCGCGTCCGGCAGCACATGGTGGTTGGTGACCACGAAGTCACCGGCCACGAGGAAGCCGGTGCCCAGGGCTCCCAGCGGTCCGCGCAACAGCCCGACGCAGCGGGCCGCCCGCACCCCCTGCTCCAGGAAGGCCAGCGGCAGCAGGGTGCTCTGACTGCCCATCAGCTTCTCTGCGTGGGTGGCGCTGACCGAAGCACCCCGGTCGGGGTGAACGGGCGCGGCGGACCGGTCGAGCGCCCCGGACAGGGCCGCCCTCAGTTCGGCGTTCTCCGGGAACTCGCTGACGGCGACCGTGAGCAGCCCCTCCAGCTTGCCCCGGTTGTCCGCCTCGCGCAGCACCGCGTGCCACACATCGAACGCGCCCCCGCCGAAGTCCACCATTCCGGCCGGGATATCGGCGGTGTCGAGCACCCGCCTCACCGACCGCACCTCCGGATAGAGCTTCGCCAGCAGGGCGGTGAGCATCGCCCGAGCGGGCCCCCCTTGCGACACCATGACCTCCCAGCAGCCGATGACCCACAGCTTACGACGCGTCACCCCGTGGTTGCCATCTGTCCACTTGGCGGGATCCGCGGCGGTCCGCACCCCCTGAACGGCGGCGGCCCCCGCGTCGTTCCCGGATCGCCTCCGCGCGCCGGGCCGGTCACTCATCCGGACGATCTCGCCTGCCGCTCCGGGCCGTTCCCGGCCGCCAGGCTCCGCGCCGGGGCCGGATCCGCCCCGCGTACGGTGCCGTCCGCGGTGGCGGCCACCTTACAATCGCGGAGAGAACGAAGCCCTGTTCAGCACGGACTTGAGGCTGCACCATGGCACCCGGCGTCAGGCGGACACGCCGCCCGCCGCCGTGGCGGCCCGCGGTGTAACGAAAGGCCGCAACCCATGCGAATCCAGCACCCGCGCCACGCCAATCCTCTGGCCGCGCTGAGTCCGGCCGAATCGGCCCGTCTGATGGCGGTCATGCGGGACGCCGCGCTGAGCCGCGGCCAACTCCCCCTGCCCGCGCGCCCGGTGATCGGCCAGTCCTGGGACCGGATGCTGCGGCTGGGGCTCGATCCGGACCGCGGGGGCCCTCCACGCGCGCTCAGCCTGGACGAACTGGAGCGGCGGCGGCAGCAGACCCGGTTGACCGATGTGCTGCCCACACTGCACAGCGGGCTGCTGGAGGCGGCCGAGGCGGCCGGTCATCTCATGATCATCGCTGATGCCGAGGGGCGGGTCCTGTGGATCGACGGCCATCGCGGCATCCGCCGTCACGCCGACGGTATCGCGCTGATCGAGGGCTCGCAGTGGGCCGAGGAGGTCACCGGTACGACCGGGATCGGCACCGCGCTCGCCGTCCGCGCCCCGGTCCGGGTGCACTCCGCGGAGCACTTCGTCCGCGCCTTCCATACCTGGAGCTGCGCCGCCGCCCCGGTGCGCGACCCCCGGGACGGGCGGCTGCTGGGCGTCATCGACATCAGCGGACCGGCCCCCACCGCCCATCCGACCGTGCTCTCCCTGGTCACCGCGACCGCCCGGTGGGCCGAGGGCGAACTGCGGCTGGCCCACAGCCGGGAGCTGGACCGGCTGCGCGCGGTCGCCGCGCCGGTGCTCGCCCGGATCCGGGGCAAGGCCGTCGCGGTCGATCCGCACGGCTGGGTCGCCGGGGTCACCGGGGTGAACCCCCAGGACCGTCGGCTGCTGCTGCCGAAGGCGGCGGCGGACGGGCCGGTGTGGCTGCCCGCGCTGGGCACCTGCGGGGTCGAACCCCTGCCGGGCGGGCATCTGTTGCGGGTCCTGGAAGGTGAGTACGACGAGGACGGCGCCCCCGCCGCGGCGGGCCGTCTGCTGCTGGACGTCCGCCATCCGCACCACTGGTCACTGACCTTCTCCGGCCCCGCGGGCACCTGGACCCATCAACTGAGCGCCCGCCACGCCGAAGTGCTGCTGGTGCTGGCCGCCCATCCCGAGGGGCGTACGGCGGCGCAGCTCGCCCAGGACCTGTTCGGCGATCCGACGCGCATGGTGACCGTACGGGCCGCGATGTCCCGGCTGCGCCGTCGGCTGGGGGCGGTGCTGGCGCACCGCCCGTACCGCATCGCCGACGGGATCCGGCTGGAGGTGACCCGGCCGGACCGGCCCCGGGATCTGCTGCCGCTGAGCGTGGCTCCGGCGGTGGTCCGGCTGCGGAGCGCCCAGGAGTGATCGCGGACCGGAGGCGGTCTCAGTGCTGTCCGGCGACCTCCTCCGGGCGCAGCAGGGCGGCGAGCCGGTCCGGCGGCAGCAGGCCCTTCTCCAGGACGAGTTCGGCCACCCCGCGGCCGGTGGCCAGGGCCTCCTTGGCGATGCTGGTGGCCGCGCCGTAGCCGATATGCGGGTTGAGGGCGGTGACCAGGCCGATGGAGTTCTCCACGGTGGCGCGCAGTCGCGCGGTGTTGGCGGTGATGCCCGCGACACAGCGCTCGGCGAGGACGAGGCAGGCCGCGCGGAGGTGGGTGATGCTCTCCGAGAGGGAGTGCAGGATGATCGGCTCGAAGGCGTTCAGCTGGAGCTGTCCTGCCTCGGCGGCCATGGTGATGGCCACATCGTTGCCGATCACCTCGAACGCCACCTGATTGACGACCTCGGGGATGACCGGGTTGACCTTGCCGGGCATGATGCTCGAACCGGCCTGCATCGGGGGGAGGTTGATCTCGCCCAGTCCGGCGCGCGGCCCGGAGGAGAGCAGCCGCAGGTCGTTGCAGCTCTTGGAGAGCTTGACCGCGATGCGCTTGAGGACTCCGGACAGCTGGACGAAGGCACCGCAGTCCTGGGTGGCCTCGACCAGGTTGGCGGCGGTGACGAGCGGGAGTCCGGTGAGGGCCTCGAGGTGGCCGCGGGCGGCTTCGGCATAGCCCGCGGGCGCGTTGAGGCCGGTGCCGATCGCGGTGGCGCCGAGGTTGATCTCGTGCACCAGACCGGCGGCCTCCAGCAGGCGGCTCTGGTCCTCCTCCAGCATCACGGCATAGGCGGAGAACTCCTGGCCGAGGGTCATCGGCACCGCGTCCTGCAGCTGGGTGCGGCCCATCTTGAGGATGTCGCGGAACTCCTCGGCCTTGGCGGCGAACGTCCCGCGCAACGTCTCCATGGCGGCGTGGAGTTCACGCACGGCGATGATGGTGGCGACCTTGACGGCGGTCGGGTAGACGTCGTTGGTGGACTGGCTGAGGTTGACGTCCTCGTTGGGGTGGAGGTGGCCGTAGTCGCCCTTGGCGTGGCCGAGCATCTCCAGGGCCCGGTTGGCGATCACCTCGTTGGCGTTCATATTGGTCGAGGTCCCGGCGCCGCCCTGGATCACATCGACGGTGAACTGGTCGTGCAGCCGTCCCCGGCGTATCTCCTCGCAGGCGGCGGCGATGGCGTCGGCCTTGGCCGGAGGGAGCAGTCCGAGGTCCTCGTTGGCGCGGGCCGCGGCCTCCTTCACGGCGGCCAGGGCGTTGATGAGGTGGGGATAGGTGGCGATCGGGGTGCCGGTGACGGGGAAGTTCTCCGAGGCGCGCAGGGTGTGGATGCCCCAGTAGGCGTCGGCGGGGACCTCGCGGTCGCCGAGCAGGTCGTGTTCGCGGCGGTGGCCGGCGGTGGAGGTCATGGTGGTCCGGTGCTTCCTCGTGTGGCGGTGGGACGGGGACGACGGTGGGGCCGGGTCAGCCGGTGGGCGGGGTGAGGGCGTCGACGGCGTGCAGCCGGCCGACGGTGGCGCCGCCGCCGATCACCGGAGCGGTGGCGAACTCGGTGAGCGCCTCGGGGTCGACGCCGCAGCGGGCGAGCAGCGCGGCGGTGACCGGCATCCGGGCCCGGTCGGCGCCGTCGGAGATCTTCACGGCGAGGGCGTGGCCGTCGGGCAGCGCGGCCATCTGGACGCCTTCGAAGCCGTCCTTGGCGATCAGTCCGGGCACGGCGGCCATCAGCCGGGCGACATCGCGTCCGGCGCCGGACAGCGTCTCGGGGTGGGCGCGCAGAGCTGCCGCCACCCGGCCCTCGGCGGTGTCCGGGGCGGCGGTGGCGATCCGCGCGGCGGCCCGCGCGAGGCCGCGCAGGGAGACGGAGAACAGCGGTGCGCCGCAGCCGTCGACGGTGGCCCCGGCGACCCGCTGTCCGGTCAGGTCCTCCACGGTGTCGGCGATCAGCCGCTGGAGGGGGTGGGCCGGGTCGAGGTAGTTCTCCAGCGGCCAGTCGTTGAGCCGGGCGGTCAGCAGCATCGCCGCGTGTTTGCCGGAGCAGTTCTGGGCGAGCCGGGTGGGCCCGTGTCCGGCGCGCAGCCATGCCTCGCGCTCGGCCGCCCCGTAGGGCAGGTCGGGGACGTTGCGCAGCGCGTCCTCGGTCAGTCCGGCCCGCTCCAGGATCCGCCGCGCGCCGCTCTGGTGGCACTCCTGACCGGAGTGGCTGGCGGCGGTGAGCGCGAGCGGTGCGCCGTCCAGCGGCAGCCCGGCCCGGACCAGCGCGACCGCCTGGACCGGCTTGAGCGCGGAGCGCGGATAGCACGCCACCTCGGTGTCACCGGTCGCGAAGGCGGTGTGGCCGTCGGGCCCCAGGACCACCGCCGAACCGTGGTGCACGCCTTCGACGATCCCGCCGCGCACGAGATGCGCCAGCGGCACATGGCGGGGTTCACGGACGGCGGGGGGCCCGGCGGGGACACGGCGTACGGTGTCGTTCGGCAGCCCGAGGGGGGTGGTCATCACAGTGCTTTCGTGGTCGCGGTGGTGGGTGACGGGAGGTGCCCCGGCCGGATGGCCCCGGCCGGGGAACTCCAGGTTCTGGACGGGTGGTTCACCGGGAGCCGCGCATCCCGCGGCGTACCGCGAACCAGCCGAGGACCAGGGCCGCCACGATCGCCGGGAGCGCCATCACGGTGATCCGGCTGGCGCCGCCGTCCGCCCACATCAGGACCAGGACGGAGGCGAGGAAGCCCAGGGTGACGATCTCGGTGTACGGGGAGCCGGGCAGCCGGTAGCCGGGACGCGACAGCTGACCGGTCCGGGTTCGCCGCCAGAAGAGCAGATGGCAGAGCATGATCATGCCCCAGGTGGCGAGGATGCCGAGCGCGGCGAAGTTGAGCACGATCTCGAACGCGTCGCTGGGCACCACGTAGTTGAGGCCGACGCCCAGCACACAGAAGAAGGCGGTGAGGAGGATGCCGCCGTAGGGCACATGGGTACGGCTCATCGCGCCGGTGAACTTGGGCGCGGAGCCGGACATGGCCATCGAGCGCAGGATCCGGCCGGTGGAGTAGAGACCGGAGTTGAGACTGGACATGGCTGCGGTGAGCACCACGAGGTTCATCACTCCGCCCGCCGCCGGTACCCCCAGCTTGGACAGCACGGTGACGAAGGGGCTCTCGTCGCCGGAGTAGGAACCGGAGGGCATCAGCAGGGAGAGCAGCACCACGGAGCCGACGTAGAACAGGGCGACCCGCCACATGATGGAGTTGATCGCCTTGGGCATGATCTTCTCGGGGTTCTCGGTCTCGCCCGCCGCGACGCCCACGAGCTCGACGGAGGCGTAGGCGAACACCACGCCCTGGATGACCAGCAGCATCGGCAGCGCACCGTGCGGGAACACCCCGCCGTGGTCGGTGATCAGGCTCGGACCGGGGGTGTTCCCGGCCACCTGCTCGCGGGTGACCAGCAGGAAGATGCCGATCGCCATGAAGGCGACCAGGGCGCCGACCTTGATGATGGCGAACCAGAACTCCAGCTCACCGAAGATCTTCACGGAGATGAGGTTGACCGAGAGCACCACGGAGAGCGCGATGAGGGCGATCACCCACTGGGGTACATCGGTGAACATTCCCCAGTAGTGGGTGTAGGTGGCGACGGCCGTGATGTCGGCGATCCCGGTGGTGGCCCAGTTGAGGAAGTACATCCACCCGGCGACGAAGGCGCCCTTCTCCCCGAGGAACTCCCGGGCGTAGGAGACGAACGCGCCGGAGGACGGCCGGTGCAGCACCAGCTCGCCCAGGGCCCGCACCACCAGGAAGGCGAAGATGCCGCAGACGGCGTAGGCCACGGCGAGGGAGGGTCCGGCGTCCTTTAGCCGCCCGCCCGCGCCGAGGAAGAGCCCGGTGCCGATGGCGCCGCCGATGGCGATCATGTTGACGTGCCGGGCCTTGAGGGACTTGCTGTACCCGGCGTCGCCCGCGTCCACATGCTGCGGGGGCGGCTCGGTGGGGGGTTGGTGGCGTACTTCTTGCCGGAGGGACTGCTCGCTCACGCCTGCTGTCCGCCTTCCGTGGTGCGCTCGTGCGTTCGGTACCGGGGTGGGTTCGTTGTGTTCGACGCGTTCGGTGCGTGGGGGGCTCGGAAGCTCGAGGGCGTCCGGGACTCGGGGGCTCGGTGCGGTACCGGGGGGTTACGGCGCCTCGGGGGTGGTGGGGCCGTCCGCCTCGGCGGGCCGCACGATGGAGGTCAGCGTGGTCTCGACCCGTTCCAGGTGGTGGGCCATGGCCTCCACCGCGTCCTGCTCGGAACCGTCGGCGAGCGCCTCGATGATCGCCCGGTGCTCCCGGTTCGACTGCTCGCGTCGGCCGCCGAGCTCGTTCAGGAACGCCGACTGCCGGGCCAGGGCATCGCGGATCTCCTCGATGACCCTGCGGAAGACCGGGTTGCGGGCCGCCTGGGCCACGGCGAGGTGGAAGAGGGTGTCCATCGCCACCCAGGCGGTGGTGTCCGTTTCCCGCTCCATCCGCTCCAGCAGATGGGAGAGGTGGTCGAGGTCCTCGGCGGAGCGGCGCACCGCCGCGTACCCGGCGACCGGGATCTCGATATGCCGCCGTACCTCCATCAGGTCGCTGGCGGCGTAGTCGCCGAAGGTGGGGTCCTCCACCGGGCCGCTGGAGATGACGAAGGTGCCCTTGCCGGTGCGCGACGCGGTGAGCCCCATGGTCTGGAGGGCCCGCAGCGCCTCGCGGAGCACCGGACGGCTGACCTCCAGGCGCCGGCACAGCTCCGCCTCGGAGGGGAGTTTGTCCCCCACCGCGTAGTCGCCGCGCTCGATGGCGCTCCGGAGATGGGTGAGCACCGCTTCCATCGCACTGACGCGACGGAGCGAGCCCTCACCTGTCTGGCTGTCTGACAAGTTCACGGGGAGATCCTGAATCGCACACCTGAACGTTGTCAAGAGATTCCGGAGGTAGGGATTCCGGGCTATTGACCCAGGTAAGCCTCACCTCACTTCCGCCGTCGGCCACCGGGTCGGCGCCGTCGAAGGTGAGCACCGGGACCAGAAGGGGCAGAAGTCATAGTATTAAGGGAAATGTATCCGCAGATGGGACGGGTGCGATGGCCATCCCCGAGGGAATCGCGCCGACCGAGACCCATGTCCCCTTCGACATGGCGGATGCGGCGACGGCGCTGATCGATGCGACGGGGGCCGTCATCGGCTGGACCGCCGCGGCGGAGGAGCTGCTCGGCTATCCGTCGGCCGAGGTGATGGGGCGGCCGGCCACCACACTGCTGGCGACACCGGAGGACACCGGGAAGGCCCTGGTCATCGCCGAGCGATGCCGTACCGGCGGCAGCTGGGGCGGGATGGAGGAGATCCGCCACCGGGACGGCCGCCGGATCGATGTGGGGCTGCGGGTCTGCTCGATGCTGGGGCCGGACGGCGGACGGTGCTGGCTTGTCTCCGCGATCGACATGGGCAAGGTCCCGGCCTGGGCGGTGAGCGGTTCGCTGCTCACCGCGTTCCTCACCCGGGCCCCGATCGGGATGGCCGTGCTCAGCCCCGACCTGCGGTACGTATGGATGAACGACACTCTGGAGCGCTACGGCGGGGTGCCGCGCGCCGAGCGGCTGGGCCGCCGGATCGCCAACAGCATGCTCCCCGGCCTGGACACCGAGGCCATCGAGGCGCAGATGCGGCAGGTGCTCAAGACCGGCGACCCGGTCGTCGACTTCGAGTACCGGGGCTGGACGCTGGCGGAGCCGCACCGCGAGCACGCCTACTCCACGTCGTTCTTCCGCCTCGACGGCGCCGACGGCAATGTGGTGGGCGTGTGCTACATGGGCATGGACGTCACCGACCGCTGGCGGGCGCGCGAGCGGCTGGCCCTGCTCAACGAGGCGAGTGCCCGGATCGGCAGCACCCTGGACGTGAGGGACACCGCCCAGGAGCTGGCCGAGTTCGCGGTGCCCTCGCTCGCCGACTTCGTCACCGTCGATCTGCTGGAGTCGGTGCTGCGCGGTGAGGAGCCGCTGTCGGAGCCCGGTGAGACCCTGCCCGCCTTCCGCCGCGCGGGCCAGAGCTCCATCCGCGAGGGGTGCCCGGAGTCCATCGCGGAGCCCGGGGACGCCGTGGCCATCTCCCCCGCGTCCCCGTTCGCCTGCTGTTTCTTCTCCGGGGAGGCCCTGCTGGACCCGGCGATGGACGCCTCGATCGGGGCGTGGAGCGGGGACGATCCGGCGCGCACCGCGAAGGTCCGCGAGTTCGGGATGCGTTCGCTGATGGTGGCGCCGATCGGTGCGCGCGGCACCATCCTCGGCGTGGCCTCGTTCATCCGCTCCCGGCATCCGGAGCCGTTCGAGGAGGACGATCTGCTGCTCGCCGAGGAGCTGGTGTCGCGGGCGGGGCTGTGCGTGGACAACGCCCGGCGGTACACCCGGGAGCACAACGCCGCGCTGGCGCTCCAGCGCAGTCTGCTGCCGCACGCCCTGTCCGGTGGCCGGGCCATCGACGTGGCCTCGCGCTATCTGCCCACGGACGCGCGCGACGGCGTCGGCGGCGACTGGTTCGATGTCATCCCGCTGTCCGGGGCGCGGGTGGCGCTGGTGGTCGGCGATGTGGTCGGACACGGCATCAACGCGGCGGCCACGATGGGGCGGCTGCGCACCGCCGTGCACACCCTCGCCGATATGGATCTGCCCCCCGAGGAGTTGCTGGCCCATCTGGACGACCTGGTCATCCGGCTCACCGACGAGGAGGCCGAACAGGCCGGTGAGGCCGGGCAGGAGGGCATCTCCGCCGCGGTGCTGGGCGCCACCTGTCTGTACGCGGTCTACGACCCGGTCACCGGGCGCTGCACGATGGCGCGGGCGGGCCACCCCACCCCGGCGGTGGTGGACCCCGGCGGCGAGGTGTCCTTCCCGCCGCTGCCCGCCGGTCCCCCGCTGGGCCTGGGCTCGCTGCCGTTCGAGTCCGCGGAGCTGGAGCTGCCCGCGGGGAGCCTGATCGCGCTCTACACCGACGGCCTGATCGAGAGCTGCGACCAGGACATCGACATCGGTCTCGGGCGGCTGAGGAACACCCTCGGCCAGCCCGGGATGCCCCTGGAGGAGCTCTGCTCGACCGTGGTGGACACCCTGATGACCGGCCAGCAGAGCGATGACGTGGCGCTGCTGCTGGCCCGTACCCGCGCGCTGGGCCCGGGCCATGTCGTCTCCTGGGATCTGCCCTCGGACCCGGCCGTGGTGGCCAACGCCCGCTCCCTCGCGGTGCGTCAGCTCGCCGAATGGCGGCTGGACGCGCTGGTGCCCACCACCGAGCTGATCGTCAGCGAGCTGGTCACCAACGCCATCCGGCACGGCGCCGGGCCCATCCGGCTGCGGCTGATCCAGCACGACATGCTGATCTGCGAGGTGGCCGACACCAGCAACACCTCACCGCGGCTGCGCCATGCGCGCACCACCGACGAGGGCGGCCGCGGGCTGTTCCTGGTCGCGCAGATGACCCGCCGCTGGGGCACCCGGTACACCGAGGGCGGCAAGCTGATCTGGGCCGAACAAGACCTGCCGGAAGCGGTATGAGAGCCGGTGGACCGACGCGGGCGCCGATGTGCCCTATCGATGATCGGGATACTGCCGCACACTGGTCACCGGCCTGGTCGAGGGCCGGGAGGAAGTCCGTGCGGAGGGGGGTGTCCGGAGTGCGCTGGTCGATCGGCGGCGGGGACCGGTGGAGGCGTCGGCTCGCCTCGCGGTGGTGGCGCGGTGGGATGGCCCTGGCGGCGGGCGCGCTGCCCGCGCTGGCGTTTCCCGCACCGTCGCTGTGGTGGCTGGCGTACGCCGCGCTGGTGCCCTGGCTGCTGCTCGTCCGCACGGCGCCCACCGGCCGCCGGGCGCTGCTGGACGGCTGGCTCGGCGGGACGGGCTTCCTGCTCGCGGTGCACCACTGGCTGATGCCGAGTCTGCATGTGTTCATCGTGGTGCTGGCCACCCTGCTGGGGCTGTTGTGGGCGCCGTGGGGCTGGCTGACCCACCGGCTGCTGCACGGGCGGCCGGGTCCCGGCCGGGTGGCGGCGGCCCTGGCGCTGGTGCCGTCGGCGTGGCTGATGGTCGAGCTCGTACGGTCCTGGGAGTACCTGGGTGGCCCCTGGGGGCTGCTCGGCGCGAGCCAGTGGCAGGTCCCGGCAGCGCTGCGGTTCGCCTCGGTGGGCGGGGTCTGGCTGATCGGCTTCCTGCTGGTGCTGGTGAACGTGGCGCTGACCGCGCTGATCGCCGTTCCCCGGGCGCGCACGGTGGCGGTGGCCGCGATCACCGCGTGCGGGGCCGCGGCGGGCGCGGTATGGGCCTGGGCGCCGGTGGCCGGGGAGTCGGGTACGGCGCGGATCGCGGTGGTGCAGCCGGGCGTGATCCACGGTCCGCTGCCCCGTTTCGAGCGCAGTGCGGAGCTGACCCGGCGGCTGGCCGGGGACCATCCGGATCTTGTGGTGTGGGGCGAGAGCAGCGTCGGCCAGGATCTGGACCAGCGCCCGGCGCTGAGCCGCGAACTGGCCGCGCTCTCCCGCGCGGTCGACGCCGATCTGCTGGTGAACGTGGACGCCCGGCGCAGCGACCGGCCCGGGATCTACAAGAGTTCGGTGCTGATCGGCCCCGAGGGCCCCACCGGCGACCGCTACGACAAGATGCGGCTGGTCCCGTTCGGCGAGTACATCCCGGCGCGGCCGCTGCTGGGCTGGGCCACGTCGGTGGGCAAGGCCGCGGGCGAGGACCGCAGACGCGGCACCGAACAGGTGGTGATGCGGCTGCCCGACGGTCTGCGGATCGGACCGCTGGTGTGTTTCGAGTCCGCGTTCCCCGATATGAGCCGCTCGCTGGTGCGGGACGGCGCCCAGGTGCTGGTGGTGCAGTCGGCCACCTCGACGTTCCAGCGGAGCTGGGCACCCGAGCAGCATGCCTCGCTGGCCGCGCTGCGGGCCGCGGAGACCTGGCGGCCGATGGTGCATGCCACGCTGACCGGGGTGAGCGCGGCCTACGGGCCGCGCGGTGAGCCGGTCGGCGACCGGATGGGCACCGACGCCAGCGCGGCCACGGTGTACACGGTGCCGCTGGGCCAGGGCACCAGTCCGTACGTCCGTACCGGACCGTGGATCGTGTACGGGGCGATGGCCGCGCTGGTGCTCTACGGCGGGTACGAGGGGCTGCGGGTGGTGCTCAGGAGGTCCTCGGAGCGCACTCCATCGCGTCCCTGATGACCCGTTCGCACAGCTCATGGGTGCGCAGGGCGTCCTCTGCGGTCAGCAGGACACCCTCGCGCACGGCGTCGAGGAAGGCGTCGGTGATCTGCTCGATACCGCGCTGCCGGGCGACCGGCACCCAGTCGCCGCGGCGGCGCACACTCGGCTGGCCCTTGTGGTCGACGACCTCGGCGAGGTTGACCACCTGGCGCTTGGTGTCCTGGCCGGAGACCTCCAGCAGCTCTTCGGCGGAACCGCTCATCCGGTTCATCACCCCGAGCGCGGTGAATCCCTCACCGGACAGCTGGAGCACCACATGGTGCATCAGCCCGTCACGGATCCTGGCCCGGACGTCGATGTGGTCGGCGGGTCCTGGCGCCAGGAAGCGCAGGGTGTCGACGACATGGATGAAGTCGTCCAGGACCAGGGTGCGCGGGTCCTCGGCGAGCCCGACGCGGTTCTTCTGCATCAGGATCAGATCACGCGGGTGGTCCAGACACTGGGCGTACCCGGGGGCGTAGCGCCGGTTGAAGCCGACCATCAGGCTCACCCCGCGCTCCTCGGCGAGCCGCACCAGCCGTTCGCTGTCGGCGAGATGGTAGGCGAGCGGCTTGTCGACGTAGGTCGGCACCCCGGCCTCGATCAGCCGGGTGACGAGGTCGGCGTGGACGGCCGTGGGCGCGTGGACGAACGCCGCGTCCAGGCCCGTCGCGAGCAGGGAGTCCAGATCGGTGTGGCGCTGGGCGTCGGGCACCCGGTGGATATCACCCACCCGCTCAAGGGTGGTGGCGGTGCGGGTGTGCAGATGCGGTTCGAGGCCGGGGCGGCTCATCAGCACGGGCAGGTACGCCTTCCGCGCGATATCGCCGAGGCCGATGCAGCCGACCCTCACAGTGCCTCCTGGTCCGTCCCGCCGTCCGGTCGCGCGTGCCGGGGTTGGGCTTCCGCCGCCTGTGCCCCCGCGCCTGACCCCGAAGGATACGTCGCGCGTGGCGGCCGCCAGTCGGCGACGCCGTCGAAGGCGCGCAGCACCAGGTTGGGCCGGAGCCTGCCGACGGTGGTGATGGCGGTGTTGCGCAGGGCCACGGCGGCGGCGCCGGTCAAGGTGATCATGCGCGCCGCGCGGTCGGAGCGGCGCACCACGTCCATGGTGCGGGGCAGCCGGTCGGCGGTGTAGGCGGTCAGGCCGGCCGACAGGTCCGCGCTCCCGGGTCCCAGGTGGTGGGCGAGGACGACGGCGTCCTCGATGGCCTGGTTGCCGCCCTGCCCCATGGTGGGGGCCATCGGGTGGGCGGCGTCCCCGAGCAGGGCCACCCGGCCGCGGTGGTAGGCGGGCAGCGGACGGGTCATATGCCAGATGTCATGGCGCAGGATGTCCTGCGGGGCGACGGCCGCCAGGATCTCGGGGACCGGCCGGTGCCAGTCGCCGAACAGCCGGACCAGCTCGGCCCGTTCGTCGTCCGGTGCCCGGCCGCCGGGCGGGGCGACGGCCGCGCCGTAGGCGTAGATCCGGCCGTCCTTCATCGGCTGGGTGCCCCACAGCCGTCCCCTGCCCCAGGTCTCATGGGGCGCGAAGGCGCTCTCGGGCGGGGGTATGACCATGCGCCAGGCGGTGAGTCCGGTGTACTCGGGCCCGGGGTGGCGGGGGAAGAGGGTGCGCCGGGCGCCCGAGTGGACCCCGTCGGCCGCGATGACGAGCTCGGCCTCCAGCACATCGTCATCGGTGCTGACCAGGGCGGGACGGCTGGGGGTGCCGGGGTCGGCAAGCTCGGCGGCGGAGCCGGTGCGCAGACATCCCGCGGGCAGCCGGGAGGCCAGCAGCCCGGCGAGGGTGGCGCGGTGAAGGAGGACCATCGGCCCGCCGAACCGCTCGGTCATCACGGCGCTGTCGGTCCGGGAGAGCCAGCGGCCCGTGGGGGTGCGGAGCCCACCGTCGCCCTGCCAGGCGGCGAGCGCGCGGACGTCGTCGCCGAGGCCGATCGTCTCCAGGGCGCGCTGGGCGTTGGGGGCGAGCCCGATCCCGGCGCCGACCGGTTCCAGGGTGGTCGCGCGCTCCAGGACGGTGACGGACCAGTCGCGGCGGTGCAGGGCCGCGGCGGCGGTGAGACCGCCGATTCCGCCGCCGATGACGACGGCACGGGCGTGGCGCATGACTCCTCCAGTCACTACGGGTGTAGTGACACCGAAGTTACTACACCTGTAGTCCCAGAGGTAGGTTGGGTGCCATGACCGCTGATCGACCCGCCGCCACCACCGGATCCCGGTCCGGGCGGCCCCGACCGGGGTCCCGCGCCGAACTGATCGCCGACACCGCCCTCGCGCTGCTGGCCGAGCGCGGGATGCGGGGGCTGACGCACCGCGCGGTGGACGAGGCGGCCGGACTGCCGCAGGGCTCGACCTCCAACCACGCCCGCACCCGCGCCGCCCTGCTGAAGGCGGCGGTACGGCGGCTCGCGGAGCGGGAGGGGCGGCTCCTCGCCCCCGAGGAGATGCCCCCGCCCTCCGGCGGCCCGGACCGGGCGCACGGCACGGCGGCGGATCCGGTCGCCGTCCTGGCCGACGCCCTCTCCCTCGCCCTGTACCGCTCGCTGACCCAGCAGCGCGACCTGCTGGTGGCCCGCTACGAGCTGGCGCTCGAGGCCACCCGGCGACCGGAGCTCCGGGAGTACTACGACGCCGCGGGCCGGGGCTTCCGGCAGCTGCTGGAGGGGATGGTGGCGGCCGCGGGGTCCACCGAGCCACGCCGCCACGGCCGTTCACTGACCGCCTGGTGCGAGGGGCTGATGTTCGGATGCGCGGCGGGGGTGGACCACGCCGACCCGCCCGGCCGCGCGGAACTGCGGACCGGCGCCGAGGAGTTGCTGCGCGGCATGGTGCCGAAGGCATGACCTCTGCCGAACGGTCCGCACCGCCGCGCGTCGCGTAGGAACGCACCATGCTCGAGCGGATCGACGGGGTCACCCGCGAGTGGGCCTTGTGCGCGCGGTGATCAGCGCTCGCTCAGACCGCTTCCCTCCAGCCGCAGGGTGAGCCGGGAGATCGCCGCCCGTACGCCGTCGCCGTGCGGATCGTCGCCGAGCGCGCCCGCGCTGGCTCGCGCCAGGGCCAGCTGACCGCGTGCCGCGTCCTCCCGGCCCAGCTTCACGTAGTCGACCGCGAGGTTGAGGTGGAGGGAGGGGTAGAGGGCGCGCACCGCGGCCGCGCCGGGCCGCCGCTCCCCCGCCCCGGCGTCCGCGTCCCGCGCACCGGTCAGCCCGTCGGCGGCGGCGAGCGCCAGCAGGTCCCAGATCAGCTCATCGGCGGGGTCGTCCTGGGTGTCGGCAAGGTAGTGGGCGAGGGCGCAGCGGTGGAACGGCTCCCCGTCGCGGCCGAGCTCCTGCCACAGCAGGGCCAGCCGGTGGCGCGCCTCCTCCCGGTCGCCGCCCCGGTGGAGCATCACGGCTTGCCCGATCCGGGTCAGTACGGCGTCGCCTTCCGGGGCCGTGCGCTGCGCCTCCGCCATCGCGGCCTCCCGCTCCGTCGCCCAGGGTGCTCACGGTGACGCTAACCGCCCGCGCCGGGGCGCCGGGCGTGTCGCGGTCCGCCCGAGTGGCCACCACCCCAACCGGTCGCCTCCGGCGGGGTCTCAGCCCGGGGGCCGGTCCGGGGCCTCAGTCCGGGCGCGGGTCCGGCGGCCGGTAGCGCCGGGCCAGTTCCCCGACCGCAGCGGCCACAGCCTCCCGCAGCTCCGGCGGCCCCAGCCACCACAGCGACGGCGCCAGCCGCTCCGGCAAGGTCTCAGCCCGAACGCCGGACCGGGGTCTCAGCCCGGGGGCCGGTCCGGGGTCTCAGCCCGGGCGCGGGTCCGGCGGCCGGTAGCGCCGGGCCAGTTCCCCGACCGCAGCGGCCACAGCCTCCCGCAGCTCCGACGGCCCCAGCCACCACAGCGACGGCGCCAGCCGCTCCGGCAAGGTCTCAGCCCGAACGCCGGACCGGCGTCTCAGCCCGGGGGCCGGACCGGGGTCTCAGCCCGGGCGCGGGTCCGGCGGCCGGTAGCGCCGGGCCAGTTCCCCGACGGCAGCGGCCACAGCCTCCCGCAGCTCCGGCGGCCCCAGCACCTCGGCCTCGGTGCCCATCCGCAGCATGTCGTGGACGGCCACCGGCAGCGACTCCACGGGCAGCGTGACCCGCGCCCGCCCCGCCTCGTCCGGCGGCCCGGCCGCGGCCACCGCCGCCGCGCCGATCGCGCCGAACTGCATCGGCAGCAGCTTCCGCCCCCGCTCGGTCAGCAGCAGTTCGGCCTCGCCCTGGAAGCGGGACGCCTCCAGCCGCCGGGACACCTCCCGCCAGTGGGCCGCGAGGTCGAATCCGGCCGGGCGCTCGAATTGTTCGTCCAGCAGCTCGGCGTCCAGTACGCGCGAGACCCGGTAGCTGCGCACACTGTCGTCCGCGCGCGCCACCAGGTACCAGATACCGCCCTTGAGGACGAGGCCCAGACCGTGCAGATCGCGCCGTACCTCACCGCGCCAGCGCCGGTAGTGCACCCGCAGCACCCGGCGCTCCCACACGGCCTCGGCGGCCGCGCCGAGGTGGGGCACCGGTTCGGCGTCCCGGAACCAGCCGGGGGCGTCGAGGTGGAACCGCTCCTGGATGCGGCGCGACCGCTCCTCGAGACCGGCCGGGAGCGCGGCGCGCAGTTTGAGCTGGGCGGTGGTGAGGTCGGCGCCGAGGCCCAGTTCGGCGGCCGGACCCGGCATCCCGGCCAGGAAGAGCGAGTCGGCCTCGTCGCCGGTGAGCCCGGTGAGCCGGGTGCGGTAGCCGTCGAGCAGACGGTAGCCGCCGGCCGGGCCACGGTCGGCGTAGACGGGCACCCCGCTGGCGCCCAGCGCCTCCACATCGCGGTAGACGGTGCGGACCGAGACCTCCAGCTCGGCGGCGATCTCCGGCGCGGTCATCCGGCCCCGGTGCTGGAGCAGCAGGAGCAGGGAGAGCAGACGGTCGGCGCGCATGGCTCCCATTGTGCCGCCGTACCTGACAAAAGATGTCAGGTACGGCGGACATCGTGGTCGCCACGGCCCGCGCCACCCGCGGCCGAGGCCCCGCCGAAAGGACCCGCCATGAGCACGCACGCCACCGGCCACTTCACCTTCGCCGACTGGCAGGAGACCGAGACCGGGCAGGCCGCGGACGGTGCGAGGATCGCCCGCGCCCAGGTCACCAACGGCTACACCGGCGCCATCACCGCACCGGTCACCGTGTGCCAGTACTCGATCGTGTACACCACCGAGAAGACCGGCTCCTTCACCGGCCACGAACTGGTGGACGGTGAACTCGACGGCCGCCGGGGCGGCTTCGTACTGGCACAGCGCGGCACGTTCGGCGAGGACGGCACCGTGCACTGCTCGTTCGAGGTGGTGCCCGGCTCCGGCAGCGGTGAGCTGACCGGGCTCACCGGCCGGGGTTCCTTCACCGCCCCGCACGGCGTCAAGGAGATCGTCTACGCCCTCGACTACGAGCTGGCGGACTGACCGGGCTCAGCCCTGGGCGGCCAGGTCCGGGATCCGCCAGTCGATCGGGGTGTGCCCCTGGGCCTTCACCGCCTCGTCGATCTGGGTGAAGGGGCGCGAGCCGAAGAACTTCTTCGCCGACAGCGGGGAGGGGTGGGCCCCCTTCACCACCACATGGCGCTCCTCGTCGATCAGCGGCAGCTTCTTCTGGGCGTAGTTGCCCCACAGCACGAAGACGGCCGGGTCGGGACGGGAGGCCACCGCGCGGATCACCGCGTCGGTGAACTTCTCCCAGCCCTTGCTCTTGTGGGAGTTGGCCTCACCGGCGCGGACCGTCAGCACCGCGTTGAGCAGCAGCACACCCTGCTGGGCCCACGGCATCAGATAGCCGTTGTCCGGGACGGGGTGGCCCAGCTCCTCCCTCATCTCCTTGTAGATGTTCCGCAGCGACGGCGGGGTCTTCACACCGGGCCGCACCGAGAAGCACAGACCGTGCCCCTGGCCCTCGCCGTGGTACGGGTCCTGCCCGAGGACCAGCACCTTCACCTGGTCGTACGGGGTGGCCTCCAGCGCGGCGAAGACCTCCTCGCGCGGCGGGTAGACCGGACCCCCGGCCCGCTCCTCCTCGACGAACTCGGTGAGCTCCTTGAAGTAGGGCTTCTCCAGCTCTTCGCCGAGGACGCCGCGCCAGGACTCGGGCAGCTCGTAGGGCACGTCAACAACCTCCGGTCGGTGTTCCGTTCAGGACACAGAACCTACCGGCGGCCACCGACAACGCCTCACCCGGAGTCCGCTCCCGGGGCGGCGGGGAGGGGCACCGGATCCGGCCGGCACGGGGGGACGGCCGGATCCGGTGCGCGGTCAGCCGGTTCCGGCGTGGAGGTAGATCCCGCCGTCCACCACCAGTGTCTGCCCGGTGACCCAGGCCGCCTGGTCGGAGGTGAGGAACGCGGCCGCACCACCGATGTCCTCGGGCATCCCGAGCCGTCCCAGCGGATACCGCGCGGCGACCTCCTCCTCACGCCCCTCGTAGAGCGCGGTGGCGAACTTGGTCTTCACCACGGCGGGGGCGATCGTATTGACCCGCACCCCGGGCGCGAACTCATGGGCGAGCTGCACCGAGAGATTGATCATCGCGGCCTTGCTCACCCCGTACGCGGCGACGAACGGCGCGGGCGACAGTCCGGCGACCGAGGCGATGTTGACGATCGAGCCGCCGTTCTCCTTCTGCCACGCCTTCCAGGTGCGCTGGGCGAAGCCGAGCGCCGAGACCACATTGGTCTCGAAGACCTTGCGTATCACCCCGAGGTCGAGATCGGCGATGGGCGAGTAGACCGGATTGGTCCCGGCGTTGTTGACGAGGTGGTCGATCCGGCCGAACGCCTCCATCGTGCGCTCGACGGCCAGCGCCTGGTGGGCCTCGTCATGGGCCTTGCCGGGGACGGCGATGACCCGGTCGGCGCCGAGCCGCTCCACCGCCTCCTTGAGCGAGTCCTCGTTGCGGCCGGTGATGCACACCCGGTCGCCGCGCGCCACCAGCGCCTCGGCGATGGCGTATCCGATACCGCGGCTGGCCCCGGTGACCAGTGCCGTCCGGCCGCTGGCCTTGATCTCTGTGGTCATGTTGTCCACGACTCCCGTCAGTTGAGCGGGCCGCCGGCCACGTACAGGACCTGGCCGGAAACGAATCCGGCGGCGTCACCGGTGAAGAAGGCGATGGCGTTGGCGATGTCCTCCGGGTGGCCGACCCGGGCCACCGGGATCTGGCTGGCGGCGGCCTGCTGGAAGTCCTCGAAGCCCATTCCGACGCGCTCGGCGGTGGCGGCGGTCATATCGGTGGCGATGAAACCGGGCGCCACGGCGTTGGCGGTGACCCCGAACTTGCCCAGCTCGATGGCGAGGGTCTTGGTGAAGCCCTGGAGACCGGCCTTGGCGGCGGAGTAGTTGACCTGACCGCGGTTGCCGAGCGCCGAGCTGCTGGAGAGGTTGACCACCCGGCCGAACCCGGCGTCCACCATGTGCTTCTGGCAGGCCCGCGACATCAGGAACGCGCCCCGCAGATGGACGGAGATGACCGTGTCCCAGTCGGTGTCGCTCATCTTGAAGAGCAGGTTGTCGCGGAGCACACCGGCGTTGTTGACCAGGATCGTCGGCGCGCCGAGCTCCTCGGCGACCCGCCCGACCGCCGCCTCCACCTGTGCGGCGTCGGATACGTCGCAGCCCACGGCGATGGCCTTGCCGCCCGCCTTGGTGATCTGCTCCACGGTCCCCGCGCAGGACGCCTCGTCGAGGTCGAGCACGGCGACGGCGCGCCCCTCCTCGGCCAGGCGCACGGCGGTCGCCGCGCCGATGCCGCGGGCCGCGCCCGTCACGATGGCAACGCGCTGCTCGGTGGTGGACATGCGGGTTCTCCTCGCCTCGGTAGCGGCTCACCCTCCGCGGTCCCGGCGGTGAGCAACCGCTTAGTCGCTTCAGCAGACGAGACGCTATGAGGACCGCCCCCGCCTGTCAACGACCCTCCTTTATGGGCTGGCTCACCTCCGGGCTCATACCCCGGCTCAGCCGCGGGCACCCGGGTGCGCCGGTCAGCGCACCAGCAGCTCGAGCAGCCGCTCGGCCTCCGCCTCCGGGTCCACCGTCAGCCCGGTGTGCACCGGACCGGGCTGGACGACCGTGGAGCGCGGGGCGACCAGCCAGCGGAAGCGCCGTCCCGCGTCGTCGCCCGCCGCCTGTCCGGCCCGCTCACCCCCGCTGCACACGCCCTCCACGGCGCACAGCGCGGCGCGTACGCCCGCCACGTCCGCCGAGGGGTCGAGTGCCAGCAGCCGGGCCTCGTCCAGGTGGATCCGGGCGGTCACGAAGGACCGCGCACGGCAGTAGACGACCACCCCCGCGTTGATCTGCTCGCCGCGCTCGACCCGGGGCACCACCCGCATCACCGCGTACTCGAAGACATCCCGGCCGTTGTGCAGCCCGCTCACTTACTCGCCTTTCCGTCGACCCACACCCGCAGCCAGTCCGGGGCCCGGGAGGGCCCTGTCCCGGCGCGTTCGCCAACGGTGATCTTCTCGCCCACGGTCGCGGCGCGCTCGAGCAGCACCTCGACATAGGCGCGGCGCACCGCGCCGGGGCCGTCGAAACCCGGCTCGTCCACCAGCCATTCGTCGGGGACGTCGGCCACCACCTCGGTGAGCAGCTCCTCGGTGATCCGCGGGGCGAGCGCTGCGGCGGCCGCGGCGATATCCGGGCCGAAGGGGGTCAGGACATGCTCGGAGGCGTCGTAGGGCTTGGCGGCAGCGGCCTCGAGACCGCGCCAGCTGTGGTGCCAGATCATGGTGGCGCCGTGGTCGATGAGCCACAGCCGGCCGTGCCAGACCAGCAGGTTGGGGTTGCGCCAGGAGCGGTCCACATTGCCGACGAGCGCGTCGAACCAGACCACCTGTCCGGCCTCGGCCGGGCCCACCTCGAAGGCCAGCGGGTCGAAGCCGAGCGAACCGGGGAGGTAGTCCATGCCCAGGTTGAGCCCGCCGCTGGCCTTGAGCAGCTCCTGCACCTCCTGGTCCGGTTCGCTCAGACCGATCACCGGATCCAGCTGGATCCGTACCAGGTCCGGAACGCGCAGGCCCAGGCGGCGGCCCAGCTGACCGCAGATGACCTCGGCGACGAGGGTCTTGCGGCCCTGCCCCGCTCCGGTGAACTTCATGACATAGGTGCCCAGGTCGTCGGCCTCGACGATGCCGGGCAGTGACCCGCCCTCACGCAACGGCGTGACATACCGGGTGGCGGTGACTTCAGGAAGCATTTCCCCAGGCTACTGAGGGGCGCAACGCGTTTTCGGGCATGGCATGGTCCCCGCATGGATGGCTCCCGAACCGCCGCGGCCGTGCGCGGTTTCCCGCGGCTGCTGGCCCGCACCCGCCGCTTCGCCCTCGGTGTGCCACGGCATTTCGGCGTGTCGCCGGACGGCGAGCGTGTCCTGTTCGTGCGCACCGGTGGCGGCACCGATCCGATGAGCCTGCTGTGGCTGTGGGAGACCGGCGGTGCGGGCCCGGACGGGGAAGAACGGCTGCTGGCGGATCCACGGCGGCTGGCGGGCGGCGGCGCGGTCCCGGCGGCCGAACGCGCCCGGCGGGAGCGGGCCCGGGAGCGCTCCGAGGGTGCGGTCGGCTACGCGGCCGACCGTGAGCTGCGAGTCGCGGTGTTCGCCCTGGGCGGGGCGCTGTGGGCGGTGCGCACCGACGGCGGCGCGCCGTTCCCGGTGACGGCCGCGGGCCCGGTGACCGACCCCCGTCCCTCCCCCGACGGAGGGCTGATCGCCTATGTGACGGGCGGCGCGCTGCACATCGTCGGTCTCGACGGTCACGGGGACCGCCCGCTGGCCGTTCCGGAGGAGCCCGAGGTGACGTACGGGCTGTCCGACCATGTCTCCGCCGAGTCCATCGGGCGGTCGCGCGGCCACTGGTGGGCACCGGACGGCAGCGCCCTGCTCCTCGCGCGGACCGATCCGAGGGCGGTGGGGATCCGCTATCTCACCGATCCGTCGGATCCGTCCCGGCGGCCCCGCGCGCTGCGCTATCCGGCGGCGGGCACGGCCAACGCGGAGGTGACGCTGCACCTGGTGACGGTCGACGGACGGCGGACCGAGGTCGACTGGGACCGCGCGGCCTTCGAGTACGTCGTCGACGCGCGCTGGGACGTCCACGGTCCGATGGTCACCGTGCAGAGCCGGGACCAGCGCACCGTGCGCACCCTGGCGGTGGACGCGGCCACCGGGGCGACCCGGCTGCTGGACGAGCGGCGCGATCCGGCCTGGGTGCAGCTGGTCCCCGGCACTCCGGCCCGTACCGACTCCGGCGTGTCGGTCGGGGTGGTGGAGCGGGACGACACGCGCGGGCTGCGGATCGGCGCGGCGCTGTCCCCGCCGGGGCTCCAGGTCCACGAGGTGGCCGGGGTGACCGGGGAGCGGGTGCTGTTCACCGCGAGCGAGGAACCGACCGAGCGCCATCTGTGGTCGTACGACCCCGAAACCGGGTTCGTCCGGCTCAGCCGGGAGCCGGGGACGCACCACGGCGCGGCGGGCGGCCGGACGACGGTGCTGGCGAGCCTCACCTCCGACGGCGGGTCGGTGACGGTGCTGCGGGACGGCGCGCCGGTCGGCCGGATCGCCTCGTACGCGAAGGAGCCGGGGCTGCCGGTCGCGCCGCGGCGGCTGCGGCTCGGTGAGCGCGCCCTGCGCGCCGCGCTGTACCTGCCGTCCTGGTACGAGCCGGGCGCGCGGAAACTGCCGGTGCTGCTCGATCCGTACGCCGGAGCGGGGGTCCAGCTGGCGGTGCCCGCCCGCGGCTGGTGGGCCTGTGTGTCGCAGTGGTTCGCCGAGCACGGCTTCGCGGTACTGGTCACCGATGGCCGGGGCACCCCGGGGCGCGGTCCGGCGTGGGAGAAGGCGATCCGCGGCGACCGGTTCGGCCCGGTGCTCCAGGACCAGTTCGACGCGCTGGACGCGGCCGCCCGGCACTGTCCTGACCTGGACCTCGGGCGCGTCGCGATGCGCGGCTGGTCGTTCGGCGGCGCGCTGGCCGCGGCGGCCGTACTGCACCATCCGGATGTGGTCCACGCCGCCGTCGCGGGCGCCGCGCCGACCGACCGGCGGCTGTACGACACCCACTGGGAGGAGCGGTTCCTCGGTCACCCGGACGAGGAGCCGGAGAACTACGCCCGTAACTCCCTGCTCGGCCACGCCCATAAGCTGCGCCGCCCGCTGCTGCTGATCCACGGGCTCGCGGACGACAATGTGGCCCCCGCCCATATGCTGCGGTTCTCCGCGGAACTGCTCGCCGCCGGGCGTCCGCACAGCGTGCTGCCGCTGCCCTCCGCGGGCCATCTGCCGACCGACGAGGCGGTCACCGAGCACCTTCTCGGCTTCCAGCTGGACTTCCTCCGGAAAGCGCTGGCCCACTGAGCACCGGCCGAACGCACCGCGCCATCTGAACAAGAGGACCGGCGTCTCCGTATGGAAGGGCGAATCGTCCCCCTGACAGGAGGCACCACCATGACGCAGCCGGCCATCACCGGGCGGGGATCCACCCGTCGTGCCGTCGTCTCGGCCGCCGGGGCCGCCGGACTCGCCGCCGCGCTCACGGCGTGCGGCAGCGACGACGGCGGGTCGGACAAGCAGGACGGGGGCAGTGCTCAGGACGCGGGCGCCGGGCAGCCGTCGCAGGGCGGCAAGTCCGGCGCCGGGGACAGCGGCGGGGCGGACGGCTCCGGCGGAGGCGGCGGCATGGAGCTGGCCAAGACCTCCCAGATCCCGGAGGGCGGGGGCATGGTCTTCAAGGACCACAAGGTCGTGGTGACCCAGCCCAAGGCCGGTGAGTTCAAGGCGTTCTCGTCGGTCTGCACCCATGCGGGCTGTTCGGTCGGCGATGTGACCGGCGGGACCATCAACTGCCCGTGCCACCAGAGCAAGTTCGACATCACCGACGGCAGTGTGAAGGGCGGTCCGGCCACCAAGCCGCTGCCCGGCGCGCAGATCAAGGTGGAGGGAAGCTCCATCCGGATGTCCTGACGGCTCCTCCGCCGGACGGGCTCACCCTCTCCAGTGGGAGATCACCTCGTCGGCCGTGGTGACGGCGGCCACGAGGGAGAGGGTGTGGCGGACCATCGCCGGGGTGTACGAGGCGGGCACCCCGGCGATCGCGTCCTCCGGCACCACCGCCGCATAGCCCAGATTGACCGCGTCGAAGACGGCGTTGGGGATCGCGACATTGGCCGACACCCCGCAGATGACCAGGGTGCGGCAGCCCAGATTGCGGAGCAGCGCGTCCACTTCGGTGCCCGCGATCGGCGACAGCCCGTGCAGCCGCCGTACCACCAGGTCCTCGGCCGCGACCGGGACCGGTTCGGCGACGCGCACCGCGTCGCTCCCGGTGAGCTGCTGGACCGGCAGCCGTTCGGCGGCCCGGAACAGCCGGGCGTTGCGGCTCGCACCGCGTCCGTCGGCGCGCCGCTCGGCCACCGCGTGCAGTACCTGTACGCCCGTGTCGTGGGCGGCCGACACCAGGTGGGCGACACGCCCGAGCGCTCCTGACTCCCGCGCCGCGGTGGCCAGTTCGGGCAGTGCGCTGTCCGGGCCGACGACTCCGCGCTGGCACTCCACGGTCAGCAGCGCACAGTGTCCGGGCCGCAGCAGCCCGGCCAACCCGGTTGCCCGTCGAGGTGGTTCGGATGGGGGTGGGGTCACGGCGCGGGAGGCTAGCGGCCCTTGCTTGTGGAAGGAAGAGCCTCCATCCTGTGCCGCACCACATCAGCCAGGGAGGTGCCGAACGGATGGCCGTCACCCAGCGGCGGGGCCGCCGCATCATGATGACCCGGAACGAGCTGGACACCTTCCTCGCCGAGCAGCGCGTATGCCGGGTGGCGACGGTGGGCGCGGACGGGCGGCCGCACGTGAGCGCGCTCTGGTTCGGCTGGGACGGCACCGCGCTGTGGCTGTACTCCCTCACCCGTAGCCGCCGCTGGGCCCAGGCGCGCCGCGATCCCCGGATCGCCGTGGTCATCGACGACGGGCACGACTACGGGGAGCTGCGCGGTGCGGAGCTGTCCGGAGAGGCGGTGGCCGTCGGTGAGGCCCCGCGCTCCGGCGCGCCGTGTCCCGAACTCAACACGCCGGAGCGGCTGTTCGCCGCGAAGTACTTCGGGCTGGACGCCATGCCGTACGACGGGCGCCACGCCTGGCTGCGGCTGGTCCCGGACACGATCGTCTCGTGGGACTTCCGCAAGCTGCCCGGCCCGGCGACCGGCCGGGGAGCGCTTCCGGCGACCGGGCGCTGACCGGGGGCTGAGCGAGGGCGGAGCGGAGCTCCGGCACCCGGGGCCGCGCCGCCCGCCGCGCGGTCAGTCGGAGATCTTCTCCCCCACCGAGCGCAGCACCTCGACGGCCGCCCGGATCGAGGGCCTGCGATCGGCGTCGGCCCGCCAGACCGCGTAGATGTGGCGCAGCATCGTGGGCGGGCTGACCGGGACCATCCGCACCCCGGGCGGCACCGGGCCACGGCCCAGCCGCGGCACCACGGCGACCCCCAGCCCGGCGGCGATCAGCGCCAGCTGGGTGTGGTGCTCGCGTGCGGTGTGCCGGATGCGGGGCTCGATGCCCTTGCTGCGCAGGGTCACCATCAGCCAGTCGTAGCAGAACCCGCCCTGCGGCCAGGAGATCCACTCGTCCTCGACGAAGTCCTCCGGCTCGACCGAGAAACGGTCGGCGAAGGGGTGGTCCGCGGGCATCGCCACATCCACCGGATCGTCCATCAGCGGCGCCTTGACCAGCCCGTCGGGCATCGGCAGCGGCTTGTTGTACCAGTCCAGGACCACCGCGACATCGATATCCCCGCGCACCACCGCGGGCACCGACTCATCCGGCTCCATCTCCTGCAACCGGGCGCGCAGCTGGGGGTGCTCGGTACGCATCCGGGACAGCGCCTCGGAGAAGAGGCCGCGGACGGCGGTGGGGAAGGCGCCGAGCAACAGCTCGCCCACCGCGTGTCCGCGCTGGGCCTCCAGATCCGACTGGGCCAGCTCCACCTGGGAGAGGATGCGCGCCGCATGGTCGGAGAGAAGTCTTCCGGCGTCGGTGAGGCGCACTCCGCGGCCGTTCTTGGCGAGGAGCTGCTGCCCGGTCTCCCGCTCCAGCTTCGACAGCTGCTGGGAGACGGCGGAGGTGGTGACGTGCAGCCCTTCGGCCGCGCCGCTCACGGAGCCGTGGCGGGCCACGGCGTGGAGGGTCCGTAGGCGATCCAGGTTCAACATGTAAGTAATGCTACGCGATGCCTGGCACTAAATCTCGCTTGTTCTAAGAGGTTCGCGTCCCTCATGGTGTTGCCATGACCACAGCGCCCGCCCCGACCACCACTCCTGCCCCGGTGGTCCCGGCCCCCTCCCCCGCCCCGCGCCGCCCCCTGCTCGACTGGCGGATCCGGTTCGGTGTGCTCTCGCTGATCTGGGGCTTCAGCTTTCTGTTCATCAAGGTCGGCAACGAGGCGTTCGCACCGCTCTACGTCACGCTGGGTCGGATGCTGTTCGGCACGACCGTCCTGTTCGCCGTCCTGGCGGTGAAGCGGGAGCGGCTGCCGCGTGGCATACGGGTGTGGGGGCATCTGGCGGTGTCCGCCTTCTTTCTCAACGCCCTTCCGTTCTCGCTGTTCGCCTACGCCGAGCTGACCATCCCCTCGACCCTGGCGGGCATCTGCAACGCGGCATCGCCCCTGTGGGCCATGCTGCTCGCCGTGGTCGTGGTCTCCGACGACCGGCCGACCCGGCAGCGGGTCGCGGGCCTCGGACTCGGTTTCATCGGCGTGTTGATCGTACTCGGCGCCTGGCAGGGGTTCTCCGGGCAGGACCCGCTGGGCACCGTACTGGCGCTCGTCGCCTCCGCGAGCTACGCGGTGGGCTGGCAGTACGTCCGCCGCACGCTGGCCGGGACAGGCGCCTCCCACCTGTCGATGTCCGGCACCCAGCTGCTGCTGGGCACGGTACAACTCGCCGTGGTCGCCCCGGTGTTCGCGCCGACACCGGGTTCGTTCCCCACGCTGCCGCTGCTGTCGGTGCTCGCCCTCGGCGCGCTGGGCACCGGAGTGGCGTTCCTGATCCAGTACGGCCTGGTGGCGGAGGTCGGGCCGACAACCGCCATGATGGTGACCTACTTCGTCCCGGTGATCGCCACCGCCGCCGGTGTGGCGATCCTCGGTGAACACCTCACCTGGAACACCCCGGTGGGCGCACTGGTGGTACTCGCGGGCGCGGCACTCACCCAGAGCAGGCCGCGCGGAACCCGCCCGAAGCCCACGAAGGCCTGAAGACGGCGCCGCGCGGCGGGACTACGCGGACGGGGGTCCGCGGGGCCCGTCCGCACGGCAGCCCTTCGTGTGGCCGGTCCGCGCGGCGCCGGATCCGATCCGCACGGCGGGTGTTCGCGGAGCCGGTCCTCACGGCGGGACTTCGTGTGGCCGGGCCGCACGGCGCCGGTCCGCAGGGCTGGTCTGCGCGGGGCCGGTCGGCACGGCGGGCCTGCGCGGGGCAGGTCCGCACGGCGCAGGTCCGCGCGGGGGGACTACGCGGGTCCCGCGGGTGTGATCCGCACGGCCGGGCTGTCGTCCGCTCAGTCAAAACGGCCCGCCGGGGCCGGTCCTGTCGCCGCCGCCAGCGCGTCGGCGATGGGACCGATCTCCCCCATCTCCAGCGGGGACACCGTCAGCCGCACCCCCTGGGGCGACGCCACGCGGAAGCGCGCCCCGGGCGCGACCGCCCAGCCCGCCTGGAGCAGCCGGGCCACCGCGCCGGTCTCATCGGCGACCGGCACCCACACATTCATCCCGCTACGGCCGTGGGCGGCGATCCCGCGCTCGCGCAGGGCGCGCACCAGCGCCTCGCGCCGCACGCCGTACGACGCCGCGACGGCGCGGGGGTCCACCACCTCACCGCGCCACAGCTCGACCACCGCTTCCTGGAGCAGGTGGCTGACCCAGCCCGGGCCCAGCCGCTGACGGCCGCGCACCCGGTCCAGGGTGACGTCGTCGCCGGTCAGCACGGCGAGCCGCAGATCGGGACCGTACGCCTTGGCGGTGGAGCGGACCAGCACCCAGTGCTCGGTGCCGCCCGCGAGCGGGTGCAGTGGCAGGTCCACGATGCCGTGGCCGTGGTCGTCCTCGATCAGCAGCACCTGGGGGTGAGCGGCGAGGACGTCCCGCAGCTCCCGGGCGCGCGCGGCCCCGATCGCCGCACCGGTCGGGTTCTGCGCCCGGTCGGTGACGACGAGCGCCCGTGCCCCCTGGCGCAGCGCCCGCTCGACCGGACCGGGCAGCGGCCCGTCGTCGTCGACCCCGACGGGGACGGCCACGAGGCCCAGCGCCGGGATGATGTCGAGCAGACTTCCCCAGCCGGGGTCCTCGACCGCGACCACGTCACCGGGCCGCAAGTGCGCGGTGAGCACCCGCTCGATGGCGTCGAGCGAGCCGGAGGTGACGGCCACGGGCCCGTCCGGCACACCGTCCGCGTCGAGCGCGGCGCGGGCCCGCTCGGCGAGTCCGGGGGCGACGTCCGGCGCGCCGTAGAGCGTCGGCCGCTCGGCCGCGCGCGCCGCGGCCGCCGCGAGCGACGCGCCGAGCGGAGGCAGAAGCGCGGGGTCGGGGTTGCCCGTGGACAGATCACGCGCGCCCGCGGCCTCGACCCGGATCCATTCGCGGGGTGTGCTGGCGGGACGCCGGCGCACCCGGCTCCCCCGGCGGCCCGCGGTCTCGATCACACCCCGTTCCCGCAGTACGCGGTATGCGGCCGCGACCGTATTGGGATTGACCCCCAGCCGCTCCGCCAACTGCCTGAGCGGCGGCAGCAGTTGGCCCGGTGGCAGCTCACCGGTCCCGACCGCGCGCTCCACACTGGCCGCGATCTCGGCTGCGCCCCGGCCCTTGACCGGATATTCTCCTAGCACAAACACTATTTTGCACTAGTACAATGGAGGACGCAAATGACCGCGGCCAGCTCTTCCGACACCTCCCCGGCCATGTCTCCGGACGCCTACGAAGCCACCGACCGGACCGTGCCGACCCGCGCCCGCGAACGCGCCTCGTACGACCGCGAGGTGGTGCACGCCATCCTCGACGAGGGCTACGTCTGCCACCTGGGCTTCATACGCGACGGCGGACCCGTCGTACTGCCGACCCTCTACGGGCGGGTCGGTGAGAGCCTCTACGTCCACGGTTCGACCGGCTCCCGTCCCCTGCGGACCGCGGCGGAGGAGCGGCCCGACGGCGAGGAGCCGGGGCTGCCGGTATGTCTCACCGTGACCCATGTGGACGGTCTGGTGCTGGCCCGCTCGGCGTTCCACCACTCCATCAACTACCGCTCGGTGGTGGTGTACGGCACCGCCCGTCCGGTCGTCGACCCCGCCGAGCGCGCCGCCGCCCTCGACGCGCTGGTGGACCATGTCCTGCCCGGCCGCGCCGCCGACTCCCGCCGCGCCAACGCCAAGGAGCTGGCCGCCACCGCCGTCCTCCGCCTCGACCTGGCCGAGGTCTCCGCCAAGATCCGCACCGGCGGCCCCGGCGACGACCCCGAGGACCTGGCACTCCCCTACTGGAGCGGTGTGCTGCCCGTCGCCCGCACCTACGGCACGCCGGTGCCCGCCGACGACCTCGCGCCCGACACGCCCGTGCCCGGCTATCTCATCCGGCACTGACCGCCGCCAGAAGGAGTCCGGCGCATGCTCATCCACCCCTGGGACGCCCCGCACGACGACGCCGAATGGCAGACCTGGCTGGCCGCACACGACTTCGGCCAGCTCGCGGTCAACGGCCCGCCCGGAGAGCCCCCGTTCGTACAGCCGCTGCACTTCGCCTACGACGCGGAGCGCGGAGAGGCGGCCACCCATCTCGCCCGCCCCAACCCGCTGTGGTCCGCGCTGGAGGCGAACCCCACGGTGCTGCTGAGCGTGGTCGACGACTACGCCTACATCCCCGCCCCGTGGCAGGCGCCCGACGGGGTGCCGCCCGAGCACGGGACGCCCACCAGCTTCTACGCCGCCGTCCAACTTCGCTGCACCGCGCATATCGTGGACGACCCGGAGGAGAAGGCGGCGCTGCTGCGGGCCCAGCTCCGGCACTTCCAGCCCGGGGGCGACCACGGGCCGGTCGCCCCCGGCGAGGCCCCGTACGGACGGCTGCTGCCGGGGATCCGCGGGCTGCGGCTGACGGTGTCCGAGGTGCGGGCGAAGTTCAAGTACGGCAGCCACAAACCGGAGTCGGCGCGTCGGCGCACGGCGGAGGGGCTGGCCCGGCGCGCCGCCCCCGCCGACGCGGCGGTGCTGGACCATCACCTCCGGCGCGCGGTGACCATGGCTCCCACGCGCCGGGGCGAGTAGCCCGCCGGGACGGTGGCTCGCGCCTCGGCCACGGCCAGCGCGGCGACGGCGCCGAGCAGCACGGCCGTACCGGCCACGGTCGCGACGGTCAGCCGCTCCCCCAGCAACGCCACGGCGATGACCGCGGCCGTCACCGGTTCGATGAGCGTGATCACCGTGACCGTGGTGGCGCGGAGCACGGCGAGCCCCGCGAAGTACAGCCCGTACGCGAGGGCGGTGGGCACCGCCGCGATGTAGACCATCAACACCAGCGTGCGGGCCAGACCCTGCGACTGCGGCCACAGCCCCTCCGCCGCGGCGAACGGCAGCAGCAGCACCGCGCAGACGGCGAACGACGCCAAGGTGGTGCGGTACGGATCGACGGCGCCCCGGCTGCCGAGGTGGCGGGTGTAGAGGGTGGTGACGGAGTATCCGGCGGCGGACAGCAGCGCCAGAGCGACACCCGCGGGCCGGACGGTCCCCGCCCCGTCACCGCCGAACACCAGCACCAGCAGCCCGGTGAGCGCGCCCGCGACGGCCAGCACGCCGCCGGTGCCCAGGCGTTCGCCCATGGTCAGCCGCCCGGCCAGGGCCACCATCACCGGCGCGGCGCCGAGGGTCACCACGGTCCCCACGGCGAGTCCGGTCGCCTCGACGGCCGCGAAGTAGGCGCCCTGGAAGACCGTCAGCCCGATCCCGGTGACCAGGATCCGCACCGCCCGGCGCCGTGGCGACTCGGCCGGGCGCGGCGCGGCCGGGCGCGGCGCGGCCCGCCCGTTTCGGCGACACGCCCGTAGCGTGCGGACGGCCAGCAGCAGGACGCACCCGCCGAGCGCCCGCCAGAAGGTCAGGGCCATGGGCCCGAGCCCGCTCTCGCCGTAGAGCAGCGCGGCGGCGGCACCCGCGGTGCCCCAGGCGGTGGCGGCGACGGTGACGTAGACCAGCCCCCGGCCCACGGGCAGGGCAGAGGACGGTGAAAGAGTTTGCAGCACGAGGAGTTCTCCCGCGGAAGACATGAATCGGATCGCGTCATTCCGTATGCGGGCAGCCGGGACGCGCCCGGTGGTCCGGGCGTCGTCGCGGGCCGATGGTGAACCGGCAGACCGGATGGGTGAGGAGCGCTCCGCCGGATCGGATGTGATCGTCAGCGGGCGCGGATGTCGTCTGCCGGAGCCCTCGGTGGCATCGCACGCCGAGACGGACCGGTCGGCCGGGGATCATTCCCCGGGCCCGGCTCCATCGCCATGGCGGCGGCCGCCCGCGTCAGACGGCGGGAGGGGGCAGCACAGTGAGTCGCATAACCGGATGCTAACCCACGCCCCAACCATGGCTCCGAGCAGGCCACATCGTGGGACGGCGGGCGGAGTGGCCGAACCGACGCCCCAACGCCGAGGTGGACGGGGCACCGCCCCGAACCGCCCCGCGCGGGGTTCTCGGCGCCAGCCCGCAGGCCATCCCGCGGCCCAAGTGCGGACGGCAGCCCGCCGAGGGGGACCGCCGGAGCCCCCGGACCGCCGGACCACACACCGCCCACCGGCCAACCACCCTCCGGTCGGCATCCGCCGCGGCCAGGTCCGAGGGCACGTCGCACACCACCAGCGGTACCGCCGTCACCGGCGCGGGCGCTGGACTCCCGGCGCTGGCCCACGAGCCGAGCCTCAACGGACCGCACACCCCCGCCCACGCCACCGCGACGCCGCGTACTACCCCCGGTCGGCGTCCGCCACGGCGGCGTCCGGCAGCGCGGCGGACGCCGCCACCGGTTCCGCGGAGGCCGCCTTGGGGGCTGAGGTCTGGGCGATCAGCGCGCCCGCCAGTACCACCACACCGCCCATGACCTGGACGGCCCCCAGGTGTTCGTCAAGCAGCACCCACGCGAGCACGGTCGCGATGACCGCCTCGAGGCAGGCGACCACCCCGGCGACCTGCGGGGAGAGCCGACGCACCGCGAGGACGCCGGTGAGATAGGCGACGACCGTGGCGACCAGCACGATCCAGGCGAGCAGCAGCACCGCCGGCACCCGCGCGCCGCCGAGGTCCGCGCGGCCGGTCAGCACCGACCAGTCCATCTGCCAGGGACGCCCGACGACGGTCAGCATCGCGGCGCCGATGAGGAGCCCGTAGGCGATGACACCGAGAGGGTCGGCCTGGTCCTGACCGTCGCTGCCGTGGTCGGAGAGGACGAAGTAGCCGACCTGGCAGCAGGCCGCGCCGAGGGCGAGCATCAGTCCGACGGCGTCGAAGCTCAGCCCGGACCACACCTCCACCACACACGCCAGTCCCCCGACGGCCAGCACCACACCGACCGCCGCGGCCCGGCTGACCGGACGGCGCTGGACGAACCGGACCCACCCCAGCACCAGTGCGGGCGCGAGGTATTCGACGAGGAGGGCGACGCCGACGGGGATGCGCGAGAGCGCCGCGAAGAAGAACGCCTGCACCCCCGCGACGGCCAGCAGGCCGAACCCGACCAGCAGGGCGGGGCGCCGGATGAGCAGACGACGGTGGTGCCAGGCCAGGGGCAGCATGACGAGAGCGGCGCCCATCACCCGCAACCAGGTGACCTGGAGCGGTTCGAGCCCCGCCTCGATCAGCGGTTTGGCGGCCACCCCCGACCCGCCGAACGCGAGCGCCGACGCCAGGGCGAGCCCCAACGCCGCGTTCCGTTCCTGATTCCCACTCCGACCTTGCGATACATGCACCGGGACATCATGTCAGCTCCGGTCAGGACCGTCACCCCGTTGACTGCTGGCAGAGCTCTCCGTCCACCCTCATGACCAGGCACTCCACCTCGATCCCCGACCGGCGCAGCACCTCCACGGCCCGGCAGCCCCGGTCACGGAGGAGCGCGGCGAAGAGGTCGGGGCCGTCGGCGCTCGCCACACCGCGGGCCGCGGCGCGGCGGACCGCGGCCTCCAGGGCGACCGCCGCCGCGGGCGACCAGCCGGGCGCGGCCCAGCCCGGTGCCGCGGACAACCCGCCGTCCCGCGCCCCCGTCGGCCCCGGCGCCCCGGCCGCCCCCGCGCCGGACTCCTCGACCCTGCCGCTCCACCCCAGGCCGTAGCCGATGGTGCGCTGCACCAGATAGCCGAGCAGCCGCACCACCTGCGGCGGGCCGCCAGCGAACGCGCCGTGCACCCGCGGGTCGGACTCGACCAGGGAATGCAGCAGATGGGCGGTGTCGATGTGCTTGTCGCCGTCGCGGAACGCCCTTCTGCGGGCACCCGCGACCACGGCGGTCAGACGCCCGCCGAGCCGGTCCTCGAATCCGGCGGCGGCCGCGCCGGTGGAAAGGGTACGACTTCGCACCCTCTCACCCCATCAGTCCCCGAGGGGTCGGAGCATCCTCGCCGGGAAGCATGTGGGCATCCCACCGTAGTTGTGCACCAATGACCGGATCTCCTCCTTCCGGAGGAGAGGTTCGAGGACAACGGCGTGCACCGCACTGCAACCGCCGCCCGGCCACCGGACGTCCCTCAGAGGCAACCGCGCCATTCCGCCACGCGACGCCGCATGAAGGAGTCCGATGACCGACCGGCCGCTGTTGTTCCTGGACATCGACGGCGTACTCAACCCGGTGCTGCCCGCCGACGGGTTCACCGGATACGACATCCTCGACTTCACCGTGCTGCTCTCGGCGACCCACGCCGACTGGCTGGGTGAGCTGTCGGACCGCTATGACCTGGTATGGGCGACGACCTGGGAGCACGAGGCCAACCGCCACATCGCGCCACTGCTCGAACTGCCGACGCTGCCGGTCGTGGAGTTCAGCAGCTACCAGGATCAGCCGGACGACCCCAAGCTGCCGGTACTGGATTTACTGACCGGACGGAAGTGGGCGCCGATCCTGCGGTTCGCGGCGGGCCGCCCCTTCGCCTGGGTCGACGACGTCATGCCGGACCGGCTGGTGCGCCGCTCCCGCTGGCGGCGTGACCAGTTGCTGATACCGGTCGAACCGGGCCGCGGGCTGCGCCGCCACCATGTCGACCGGCTGCTGGAGCGCCCGCCCGCCCGGCGCCGGATGTCGCTGCCGTCGCGCCGCGCGGCCGCCGCACGGAAGGCCGGATCTGACACACCAGCAGGCTTGAGGGTTGAGGCCCCCGGGGCTACGGTGCGCGATGCCGCCGGGGCACCCGAGCCGCGGCGCCCGGCGTAGCGGACGTACCGCACAGGGAAGGGACCGCCCCATGGCCGAGGTCAGCGCGCAGGCACATATCGAAGCACCGGCCGAGCGGATCTGGGCCACCCTCACGGACCTCTCCTCGTACAAGGACTGGAACGCCACCCACACCGGCTTTCCGCAGGGCGGCCCCGAACGCCTCGACATGGCGACGACGTACGCGGAGAACATGAAGCTCATGGGCTTTCCCGCCGAGGTGAGCTGGACCGTGGAGAGCTTTGAACCGGCCCGGCTGCTGGCCACCCGCGGCAAGGGCCCGATGGGGGTGAACCTCCAGATGCGCTACACGCTCACCCCGGACGGCGATGCCACCACGGTGCGTATCGACGGGCAGTTCACCGGGGGCGCGGTATCCCTGATGGCCGGGAAGCTCACGGAGTCGGCGACCGGCGCGCTGGAGGAGTCACTGCGCAAGCTGGGCGCCCTGGTCGCCTGAGGCCGGCGCCCCCGACGCCCGACGGGGGCCGAAGCCCCTCGGCCCCGGCCCCCGCCCGTGCGCTTTCCGTGCCGTCTCCCCCCTACGGCATCAGCGCTCACCGCTCGCGGTGCGGCCGCCACCCTCGCCGTCCTCGCCGCCCTCCTCGTCCTGTTCGGCGAGGATCAGATACATCCGCCTGCGCGACTCGTTGATGATGGCGACGGCCTTCTTGCGCTGCTCGGACGTGCCGGTCTTCCAGACCTGCCCGAACGCCTCCATCAAGCCGAAGCCGGCCTGCCGGATCTCCTGCGCCGCCTCCCAGTCGACGCCGCGCCCGGCCTCCTCCCAGGGGGCCCGCGCCCCGGCCTCGGCCTCGGTACGGCCCTCCTCGGTGAGCGCGAACAGCTTCTTGCCGCCCTCGCTCTCGCTGCTGATGAGCCCTTCGTCCTCCAGGAGCTGAAGGGTCGGGTAGACCGAGCCGGGGCTCGGCTTCCACGCTCCTCCGCTGCGCTCGGCGATCTCCTGGATCATCTCGTAACCGTGCATCGGGCGGTCCTTCAGCAGGGCGAGGATCGAGGCGCGCACATCGCCGCGCCGCGCCCGGCCCCGTGCACGCCCGCCGCCGGGTCCGCCTCGGCCCCGGCCCCCGAACGGGGGCCCGCCGAAGGGGGGTCCGAACGGGCCGAAGGCCGCACGCCGCCCCTCGCTCTCACCCCGGCCCCTGCCGCCGGGTCCGCACTGTCCATGTCGGTGTCCTTGGGTACGCATCGTGACGCTCCTTTCATCGTCGATCCATCACGATGCTTCGACGATATATCGGAACCGATCGAATGACAAGGTCCCGATATCACCCGGCCGGGCCACACCCTGGAAATTGGCCATGGTCATCACCGTCGGAGCCCGCCTACGGTCGAGCCATGCGCATACGAATCGTCGACGCGTTCACCGACCGCCCCTTCGCCGGGAACCCGGCGGGGGTCGTGCTTTTCGACACCGACGCCTTCCCGGACGACGACCGGCTCCAGCGGATCGCCGCCGAGGTCAACCTCTCCGAGACCGCGTTCGCCCACCCCCTGCCCGAGTCGGCCGGGGCCGACTGGGCGCTGCGCTGGTTCACCCCGACCACCGAGGTCAGCATGTGCGGTCATGCCACCCTCGCCACCGCCCACATCCTGGGCACCACGGGCACCACGACCGGCACCGTCCGGTTCGCCACCCTCAGCGGGGTGCTGTCCGCGACCGCCGAGGACTCCGGCACCATCACTCTGGACTTCCCGACCGCCGAACTGACCGAAATGCGGGTGCCGGACGCTCTGGCCGAAGCGCTCGGGGTGAAGGTCCTCTCCGCCCATGACACCGGTCCGCACGTCGGCGACATCCTGGTGGAGGTGGCCGACGAGAAGACGGTGCGCGCCCTCGCCCCCGATCTGGCGCCGCTCTCCCATCTGGCAGGACGGGCCGTGATCGTGACCGCGGCCGCCGAGGACCCGGCCCGCGGCTACGACTTCGTCTCACGGGTCTTCGCACCGGCCGTCGGCATCGACGAGGACCCGGTGACCGGCAGCGCCCACACGGCGCTCGCGCCGTTCTGGTCCGCCCGGACCGGCCGCACCGAGCTCACCGGACTCCAGGCGTCGGCCCGGACCGGACTGGTGCGCACCGCGCTGCGCGGCGACCGCACCCTGCTGACCGGCGGCGCGGTCACGGTCATCGACGGAGAGCTGCTGGTCTGAGCCCCTGCCCGGCGCAGCGCCCTGACCGCGCCCGTTCGGGCGCGGTCAGGGGGTGGGCAGCACGGGCCCGGTCAGGGGGTGGGCAGCCAGCCCACCCGGCCCGCCAGCAGGGCGTAACCGACGAACGCCACGATGTCGATCAGCGCGTGGGCGGCCACCAGCGGTCCGACCCGCCCCCACCGGCGGTAGAGCAGGACGAAGATCACGCCCATCGCCATATTGCCGAAGAAGCCGCCGATCCCCTGGTAGAGGTGGTACGAGCCGCGCAGCACCGAGCTGGCCAGCAGCGCGGCCATCGGGGTCCACCCCAACTGCCCGAGCCTGCGCAGCAGATAGCCGACCACGATCACCTCCTCCAGCACGGCGTTCTGTACCGCGGAGGCGATCAGGACCGGGATCTTCCACCACACGTCGGGCAGCGCCTCGGGCACCACCGTCAGATTGGCTCCGGCGGCCCGCGCGCCCAGGTAGAGCAGCAGTCCGGTGCCGCCGATGCCCGCCGCGACCACGGCTCCCCACCCCAGGTCGAACCGCGGCCGGGTGCGGTCGAAGCCGATCGCGCGCAGCCCCGCGCCCTCCCGCAGCAGCAGATGGGCCACCAGCGCGACCGGAACCAGCGCGGTGCTGATCCCGAAGAGCTGCCAGACGAGGTCCAGCCAGGGCCGCCCCGGGGCATCGGAGCCGTTGAGGGTAGCCGTCTGGTCCTTCAGCCCACCGGGCCGGGTCACCGAGCCGATGAAGTCGATCAGCGCGGACAGCGCGCTCGCCCCCAGCGACAACGCCAGCACCAGCAGCGTCTCGTTGCGCAGGGTCCGCCGCGCGAGCCCGCCCCCGTACACGGGCAGCTCCGCGTCGCGCGCCTGTGACCGCACTCCTGCCTCCACTCCCTCCGGGGCTGCCCGCGCCGTCCGCGCCCCGGACGGCTCCGGTCACCCCGGCCTCACCGGCCCTTCCCGACCGGACAATACGTGGTCGCCGGGGTGGACGTGCGGTGAGCCCGGGGGTTGCCGGGCGGGCGGGCCAGGACCGCGCGGTGTCAGGCGCCGACGTACTCCGCGAGGTGCTCGCCGGTGAGGGTGGAGCGGGCGGCGACGAGATCGGCGGGGGTGCCCTCGAAGACGATCGTGCCGCCGTCGTGACCGGCGCCGGGGCCGAGGTCGATGATCCAGTCGGCATGCGCCATCACCGCCTGGTGGTGCTCCACGACGATGACCGACTTCCCGGCGTCGACCAGCCGGTCGAGCAGACCGAGCAGCTGCTCGACATCGGCGAGGTGCAGACCGGCGGTCGGCTCGTCGAGGAGGTAGACACCGCCCTTCTCCGCCATATGCGTGGCCAGCTTGAGCCGCTGCCGCTCACCGCCGGACAGCGTGGTCAGCGGCTGGCCGATGGTGAGGTAGCCGAGCCCTACGTCGGTGAGCCGCTGGAGGACGCGGTGCGCGGCCGGGGTGCGCGCCTCCCCGGCGCCGAAGAACTCCTCGGCCTCGGTCACCGGCATCGCGAGCACCTCGCTGATGTCACGGCCGCCGAGCCGGTAGTCGAGAACCGCGGGCTGGAACCGCTTCCCCTCGCAGTCCTCACAGGTGGTGGCCATCCCGGCCATCATCGCCAGATCGGTGTAGATGACCCCGGCGCCGTTGCAGGTGGGGCAGGCGCCCTCGGAGTTGGCGCTGAACAGCCCCGGTTTCACCTCGTTGGCCTTCGCGAACGCCTTGCGGATCGGGTCGAGCAGTCCGGTGTACGTGGCGGGATTGCTGCGCCGTGAGCCACGGATCGGGCTCTGGTCGACCGACACCACACCCTCGTCGGCCGGGATCGACCCGTGCACCAGGGAGCTCTTGCCGGAACCCGCGACCCCGGTGATCACGGCCAGCACCCCGAGCGGGATGTCGACGTCGACGTCGCGCAGGTTGTTCGCCGTCGCGCCGCGGATCTCCAGTCTGCCGGTGGGCGTCCGCACCGTCTCCTTGAGGGAGGCCCGGTCGTCGAAATGGCGGCCGGTGACGGTGCCGCCGGTCCGCAGCCCCTCGACGGTGCCCTCGAAGCAGACGGTGCCGCCCTCCGTACCGGCGCCGGGGCCGAGGTCGACGACATGGTCGGCGATCGCGATCGTCTCCGGCTTGTGCTCCACGACGAGCACGGTGTTGCCCTTGTCCCGCAACCGCACCAGCAGCTCGTTCATCCGCCGGATGTCATGGGGGTGCAGCCCCGTGGTGGGCTCGTCGAAGACATAGGTGACATCGGTGAGCGAGGAGCCGAGGTGGCGGACCATCTTGACGCGCTGTGCCTCCCCGCCGGACAGCGTGCCCGACGCCCGGTCGAGCGAGAGATAGCCGAGTCCGATCTCCACGAACGAGTCGAGGGTGTGCCGCAGCGCGGTGAGCAGCGGCGCCACCGACGGCTCGGCGAGGCCGCGGACCCATGCGGCCAGGTCCCTGATCTCCATCGCGCAGGCGTCCGCGATGGAGATCCGCTCGATCTTCGAGGAGCGGGCCCCCTCGCTGAGCCGGGTGCCGTCGCACTCGGGGCAGGTGGCGAAGGTGACCGCCCGCTCCACGAACGCCCGGATATGCGGTTGGAGCGCCGCCTTGTCCTTGGAGAGGAACGACTTCTGGATCTTGGGGATCAGCCCCTCGTAGGTGAGGTTGACGCCCTCGACCTTGACCTTGGTCGGCTCCCGGTAGAGGAAGTCCTCCATCTCCTTCTTGGTGAACTTCCGGATCGGCTTATGCGGATCGAGCAGGCCCGACTCGGCGTAGACCCGCACGGTCCAGAAGCTGTCCGACTTCCAGCCGGGGATGGTGAACGCGCCCTCCGCGAGCGATTTGGAGTCGTCGTAGAGCTGGGTGAGGTCGATATCGGAGACCGTGCCCCGCCCTTCGCAGCGCGTACACATACCGCCGGTGCGGTTGAAGGTCGCCTTCACCGTCTTCTTGGCGCCGCGCTCGACGGTGATCGCACCCCTGGCCCGCACGGACGCGGTGTTGAACGAGTAGGCGCTCGGCGGTCCGATATGCGGCTTGCCGAGTCGGCTGAAGAGGATGCGCAGCATCGCGTGGGCGTCGGTCGCGGTGCCGACCGTGGAGCGGGGGTCGCCTCCCATCCGCTGCTGGTCGACGGTGATCGCGGTGGTCAGCCCGTCCAGGACGTCGACCTCGGGCCGCGCCATCGACGGCATGAAGCCCTGTACGAAGGCGCTGTAGGTCTCGTTGATCAACCGCTGGGACTCCGCGGCGATCGTGTTGAACACCAGCGAGCTCTTGCCCGAGCCGGAGACTCCGGTGAACACCGTCAGCCGGCGCTTCGGAATCTCGATACTGACGTCCTTGAGGTTGTTCTCGCGCGCCCCGTGCACGCGGATCAGGTCGTGGCTGTCGGCGGCGTGCGGCGCGGGCGACCGGCTGTCCGGCTTCTCGGCCTTGCTCATGGTCTCTCCATCCGTCTCGGTATCGCCTGGCCCGCACTGACCGGCTGGGTGCAGTATTTCTGGTTCCCGTTCGCCCGCGCGATCGCGGCGAGGGTCCGGCTGGCCGACGAGGCCGAGTCCATGGCCGTCAGGCTAGGTACGCCCCGGTGACCGGCGCTTCTCCAATCCTGACCGGTCCGGCGAACTGTTTCCCCGCGTCCGGCGCCGTGGGAAACTGATCCGGTGAAACGGCAGGATCTCGACGACCTCGTCCGGCTGCGTCGGGCCCGTGACCGGATGGACCGCGACTACGCGGAGCCGCTCGACGTCCCGGCGCTGGCGCGCGGCGCCCTGATGTCATCGGGCCACTTCTCCCGCAGCTTCCGCGCCGCCTTCGGCGAGACCCCGTACGGCTACCTGATGACCCGCCGTATCGAGCGGGCCAAGGCGCTGCTGCGGCGCGGCGACCTCACGGTGACCGAGGTCTGCTTCGCGGTCGGCTGTACGTCGCTGGGGTCGTTCAGTTCGCGCTTCACCCAGCTGGTCGGCGAGAGCCCGAGCGCCTACCGCGCCCGGAGCCATGACCACGCCGCCGCCATCCCGGCGTGCATCGCCAAGATCCATACCCGACCGGTCAGGAACGGAGAAGCGCGCCCCGCCGCGCAGCCGTAGCGTGAGCGGCATGGACATCACTCTTTCCAGTTGCTTCATCGCCGTCGACGACCACGACAAGGCGATCGCCTTCTACCGCGATGTACTCGGCCTCGAGGTGCGCAATGACGTCGGCTACGAGGGGATGCGCTGGGTGACCGTCGGAGCGCCCTCGCAGCCGGATGTCAACATCGTCCTGGAGCCGCCCCTCGCCGACCCGAACGCCTCCCCGGCCGATAAGCAGGCCATGGCCGAGTTGATGGCGAAGGGCCTGCTGCGCGGCGTCATCTTCGCCACCGCCGACTGCGACGCCACCTTCGAGCGCGTCAGCGCCGCGGGCGGCGAGGTGCTCCAGGAGCCCATGGACCAGTTCTACGGCGTCCGCGACTGCGCGTTCCGCGACCCGGCGGGCAACCTGCTGCGCTTCACCCAGCCCCTCAAGAAGTGACCCCGCGCCGGCCCTCGGCCCCGGATCAGCCGGACAGGTCGGTCGGCCAGGTGTGCACCGGTGCGTCGGTGCGCATCAGCGCGCAGTAGCGGCGGGTCATGGCGGCCAGCGCCGCCTCCCGCCCCAGTCCGCTGCCCAGCGCCCGGTGATAGGTCGCGGCCTGCCAGGACGCGCCGTTGGTCCGCAGCTTGCAGCGCTCCTCGATCACTCCCAGGTAGCGGTCGCGGTCGGCGGGTTCGACTCCCCAGCCGTCCAGTCCGGCCGCGGCCAGCGGCAACAGCTCCTCACGTATCAGGCGGACCGCGGGCGTCCGCGCCAGGGCGGCCGAGCGGCCGGGCTTGGGCCACTGGAGAACCGCGTCGATGCCATGGCGGCAGGCCGCGTCGAAGTTGTTGGCGGCGGCGGTGAACGGCAGCCGCGACCACACCGGGCGGGGCTCCTCGGCCAGCGCCCGCACCAGTCCGTAGTAGAAGGCCGCGTTGGCGATGACATCGGTGACGGTGGGGCCCGCGGGCAGCACCCGGTTCTCCACGCGCAGATGCGGCACCCCGCCCGCGATGTCGTAGACGGGCCGGTTCCAGCGGTAGATCGTGCCGTTGTGCAGCACCAGTTCGTGGAGGGCGGGCACCCCGCCCTCGTCCAGCACCCGCAGCGGGTCCTCGTCCTGACCGGCCGACAGCAGCGGGGGGAAGTAGCGCAGGTTCTCCTCGAACAGCTCATAGGCGTCGCTGATCCAGCGCTCGCCGAACCAGGTGCGCGGCCGGACGCCCTGGGTGGCGTACTCCGGCGGACGGACATCGGTGGCCTGGAGGAACAGCGGCGGACGGGACTCCCGCCACACCTCCCGCCCGAAGACGAACGGGGAGTTGGCGCCGACCGCGATCTGTACCGCGGCCACCGCCTGCGCCGCGTTCCACACCGCGGCGAACCGCCCCGGGGTGACCTGGAGATGGAGCTGTACGGAGGTGCAGGCGGCCTCGGGGGCGATCGAGGCGCTGGCGTAGCCGAAGCGCTCCTGGCCCTCGATGTCGATGAGGAAATCCTCGCCGCGGGCGGCCAGCATCTGTTCGTTGAGAAGTTTGTAGCGGTCGTCGTAGGAGAGGTTCGCCGATCCCAGGTCCCGGGCGGCGAGAGTCGGGAGAATTCCGATCATCACGATCTCGGAGGACACTTCCCGCGCCTTGCGGTCGGCATATGACAGTCCGGTTCGAAGCTCCTCGGAGAGCTGATCGAGAACCCGCCCGTGCAATCGGTGGGGCACGATGTTCACTTCAAGATTGCACTGCCCGAGTTCCGTCTGGAAATCATGGCTCGCGATGCGCTCCAGAACCTCCGCGTTCATCATCCTGGGCATCCCGTCGGCCCCGGCGAGATTGAGCTCGATCTCCAGCCCCATCAGATTGCGCGGGCGGTCGAATCGCTTCTCCGCCAGGAGCCGGCCGAGCCCGTCCAGGCACTGCCGGAGCCGACCGCGCTGCCGCTGCCGACCGGACGGGTCGAACTCACCGGCTACGACCTTCTCCCCCATCGAAGCGTCCTTCCTCGAGTGGATCACCGGCCTCAGCCGCGTACACCACGCTCGATGATGCCCACCAATGTGATCGATAACGCCCCGTGCGGACTGTCCAGCCGGTACGCTCTCAACTACGACGCAATGGGCCGGGGAAATGCACCGGCGAGATCCAGCCTACCGCGGTGACGACAAAAAGCCAGGTCATATCCGTGCATCTGGCATAGAATCGGGGAAAATCCCCACGCCCGCGCGGTCCTGAATACCTCTTGTGGGCAATACTGCGCACAGCTAGCGGAAACATGCCGGGAACATGGTTCGTATAAACTCGGTTTACGAGGCGGAGAGATAACGCCCGGACAGTTTGTCCCGGCCCCCTCTGACCCGCGTAGGACCCCCGCACACCGACAGCGTTGTCGATGTCGTCTGCACCATCGCTCCGCTGCCGCTTCACCGTGTCTCCTGAGTGAGAGGCCACCCACCATGCCGCTGCTCGTGCCCCCGGCTCCCGCGCCCGCCCTGCGCAGCGTCCTCACGGCCCTCGGTTCCCCCACCGCCGTCCATGAGGTCCGCACCCCGGGGCTCGCCGCCCTTCCGGGCCCCTTCGAACCCGAACTCCCGCTGCCCGTCCATGTCTTGGACGCCATCGACGCACCCGCCGGAGCGCCGCGGACCCGGCTCCATGGATGGCGTTTCATGATCCGTGACGAGGGCCGTACGGTGGCCGCCGCGGAGGCGGTGCTCACCGCGGACGGCTGGGCGTTCTCGCATTTCTCCGAGGGGCCGTATGTGGCATCGGCCGAACTGGCCCTGCGCGAGGCGGAGTCGCTGCCGGTGCGGTACCAACCGCGGCTGCTGTCGATCCCGGAGATGTACATGGTCACGCTGTGGCTGCATGAGAACCCGGCGGCGGACGCGGCCGACGGCGCTCTGGGCGCGGGCGATCTGCTGGTGCCACTGGCCCCGGCCCCACCCGGGATCGCCGCCCACCGCGCCCACCGCGCGGCGGAACTTCTGCCCGCCCTCACCTTGCGGCTCACCCGGGCACGGCTCTTGGGCACACCTGCCTGACCAGCACTTTCACCAGGAGCGAAGCGCCCTGTGACCCGGTGGTCACAGGGCGCTTCGCTGCGTCCTCGTAACAGTCCCGCCGCGATGAACCGTCCGGTCGGGTGATGCGTCATTATCTAGCGAGACCGGTACCGCTAAATCCCTGCGGAATCCCGCCCGTAGGGCAACACTGTGAGCAACCGACCAACTCACCACGGGGGGCGGCCATGAAAGCCGCGAGGAACCGCAGCACCTTCACCACACCGCAGCGAAAGAACCCTGCCATGTGCCAGCATCAACCGCCCTGTCCGTCAGCCGACTCAGCCGACCGGGAGGCCGCCCATCTGGTGGCGCACCATCCGGAGCAGGGCTGGAGCCTGCTGTGCAACGGCGTCCTGCTCTTCGAGGACACCGGTGAGCTGCTGCCGGACGGGCGGGTCATCGCCCCGTGCCGACCGCGGGGTTCCGAGCACATCGTGACCGCCGCCTAGGCGTCACCTGATCGCCGACCGGACGCCCTCGCGACCGGAAGCGGCGCAGAAAGACCGGGGCCGGCCCGGCGCGCTTCGCCGAACCGGCCCCGCATCCCGGGGTGCCCGACGGCACCCCGTTCGCATATCCAGCCCCGGATCTAGCCCTCGTAGGACTCCAGCGGCGGGCAGGAGCAGACGAGGTTGCGGTCCCCGAACGCCCCGTCGATCCGGCGCACCGGCGGCCAGTACTTGTCGGCGGCCGAGACCCCGGCCGGGAAGGCCGCTTCCTCCCGGCTGTACGCGTGGTCCCACTCCCCGCCGAGCGACGCCGCGGTGTGCGGCGCGTTCCGCAGCGGGTTGTCCTCCTTGGCCCATTCGCCCGACGCGACCTTGTCGATCTCCGCGCGGATGGCGATCATCGCCTCGCAGAAGCGGTCCAGCTCCGCCAGGTCCTCGCTCTCCGTCGGCTCGATCATCAGCGTTCCGGCCACCGGGAACGACATCGTCGGGGCGTGGAAGCCGTAGTCGATCAGCCGCTTGGCCACATCGTCGACGCTCACGCCGGTCGCCTTGGTGAGCGGACGCAGATCGACGATGCACTCATGGGCCACCAGACCGCCGGGACCGGTGTAGAGCACCGGGTAGTGCGGCTCGAGGCGCTTGGCGATGTAGTTGGCGCCCAGCACCGCGACCTGGGTGGCGCGGCGCAGCCCCTCGCCGCCCATCAGCCGGACATACGCCCAGGAGATCGGCAGGATGCCCGCGGAGCCCCACGGCGCGGCCGAGACCGGGCCGACGCCCGTGGCCGGGCCCGCGGCGGGCTGTAGCGGATGGTTGGGGAGGTAGGGGGCCAGGTGCTCACGCACCGCCACCGGGCCGACGCCCGGCCCGCCGCCGCCGTGCGGGATGCAGAAGGTCTTGTGCAGGTTGAGGTGGGAGACATCGCCGCCGAACCGGCCCGGCTCGGCGAGCCCGACCAGCGCGTTGAGATTGGCGCCGTCCACGTAGACCTGGCCGCCCGCGTCGTGCACGGCGGCGCAGATCTCGGTGATGTGCTCCTCGAAAACCCCGTGGGTGGAGGGGTAGGTGACCATCAGGACGGCCAGTTCGTCACCGTGCCGCTCGATCTTGGCGCGCAGGTCGTCGGTGTCCACCTCGCCGTCGTCGCCGGTCTTCACCACGACGACCTTCATGCCCGCCATCACGGCACTGGCCGCGTTGGTGCCGTGCGCGGAGGACGGGATCAGGCAGACGGTGCGCTGGGTGTCGCCGTTGGCCCGGTGATAGGCGCGCACGGCCAGCAGCCCGGACAGCTCGCCCTGGGAGCCGGCGTTGGGCTGGAGGGAGACCTTGTCGTAGCCGGTGACCGCGGCGAGCCGCTCCTCCAGCTCGCGGATGAGCGTCAGATAGCCCTGGGCCTGCTCGATCGGCGCGAAGGGGTGCAGGGCACCGAACTCGGGCCAGGTGACCGGCTCCATCTCGGTCGTGGCGTTGAGCTTCATGGTGCAGGAGCCGAGCGGGATCATGCCCCGGTCCAGGGCGTAGTCCCGGTCGGACAGCCGCCGCAGATAGCGCAGCATCGCCGTCTCGGAGCGGTACTGGTGGAAGACCGGGTGGGTCAGATAGCCGTCGCCGCGCAGCAGCTCCCGCGGCAGCGCCTCGCCCGCGACCGCGTCCAGCTCGTCGACCGTGGGGATCGCGGTGCCCTCGCCGCTGCCGCCGTCGACGCCGAAGGCGGACCAGACGGCGGCCAGCTGGGCGCGCCCGGTGGTCTCGTCACAGGCGATACCGACATGGTCGGCGTCGGTCTGCCGCAGATTGACCCCGGCCTCACGGGCCGCGGCCACGATGTCGGCGGCGCGGCCGGGCACCCGGGCGGTGAGGGTGTCGAAGTAGGCGCCGTGCACCACCTCGACGCCGCCCGCCCGCAGCCCCTCGGCGAGCACGGTGGCGTAGCGGTGGGTGCGGCGGGCTATGGCGGCCAGTCCGTCCGGCCCGTGGTAGACCGCGTACATCCCGGCCATGACGGCCAGCAGGACCTGGGCGGTGCAGATGTTGCTGGTGGCCTTCTCCCGGCGGATGTGCTGCTCACGCGTCTGGAGGGCCAGCCGGTACGCCTTGTCGCCGTCGGCGTCGACCGATACGCCGACGAGACGGCCGGGCAGGCTGCGCGCGAAGGTGTCGCGGACCGCCATGAATCCGGCGTGCGGGCCGCCGAAGCCCATCGGCACGCCGAACCGCTGGCTGTTGCCGACCGCGATGTCGGCGCCCAGCTCACCGGGTGAGGTGAGCAGGGTGAGGGCGAGCAGATCGGTGGCGACGGTGACGATCGCACCGAGCTCATGCGCCCGCTCGATGACCGGGCGGGGGTCCCGCACCTCGCCGGAGGTGCCCGGGTACTGGAGCAGCACACCGAAGACACCGCGCTCGGCGACCTCGTCCGGAATGCCCTGGGCCAGATCGGCGACGACGACCTCGACCCCGGTGGGCTCGGCCCGGGTCCGGATGACCGCGATGGTCTGCGGCAGACAGTCGGCGTCGATCAGGAAGACGCCCTCCTTGACCTTGCCGACCCGGCGCGAGAGCGCCATCGCCTCGGCGGCGGCGGTGGCCTCGTCGAGCAGCGAGGAACCGGCGGTGGGCAGTCCGGTCAGATCGGAGACGGCGGTCTGGAAGTTGAGCAGGGCCTCCAGCCGGCCCTGGGAGATCTCCGGCTGGTACGGCGTGTAGGCGGTGTACCAGGCCGGGTTCTCCATCACATTGCGCAGGATCACCGGCGGGGTGAAGGTGCCGTAGTAGCCCAGGCCGATCATGGACGGCAGCACCTGGTTGCGATCGGCGAGGCCGCGCAGCTCGGCGAGGACCTCCGCCTCGCTGCGGGCCGGGGGCAGGTCCAGCGCCTCGGTGGTCTTGATGACGTCCGGGACGGCGGTCTCGGTCAGTTCGTCGAGCGAGCCGAAGCCGACCTGGGCGAGCATCTTGGCCTGCGCCCCACTGTCGGGACCGATGTGGCGCTGCTCGAACGGAGTACCGCGCTCCAGGTCGGAGAGCGAGATGCGGTTGGCGGTCATCTGCGGGGGCCTCCTGGTCTGTAACGACCGACGAGGGGCACCACGGCACGGTGCCCGGACGGCCTCCCCCTCTGTCATCAACCTGAGAGCTTCACCGGCCCGCGTACCGCCTGACCGGCTTTCACCGTCGGTGAGGAGGGGTTTCGGAGCGATGCCCGCCCGTGGCCCAACCTGCTTTCCAGAGTGACCTCACCCGCACGGTACGTGTGCCTGAGAGATTCCGGGGAGGATTTGCTCCTTCGGCGCCTCCGACAGCGATCGACGGAGAGCTCTCCCGCGCGGTGTCTACAGCCACAGCCAGCGTACCAGCGCATCTGTGGCACGGTCGGGGTGCCGACCGCTCGAGTGGCCGGGCGCGGCGATGTGGCTTTTTGTAGTTATCACTGGACAATTGCCACCTGTGGGAGAGAGCGTGCAGACCGATATCGACCCGCGGACCCTGATCGGCCGCAAGGCATTCGACCGCGAGGGCTCCAAGATCGGCACCGTGGACGAGGTCTATCTCGACGACGCGACCGGCGAGCCCGAATGGGCGGCGGTACGCACCGGGCTGTTCAGCCGCGATGTGTTCGTACCGCTGGAGCCGAGCGAGGTGGTCGGCGACACCCTGCGGGTGCCCTACGACCGGGCGCTGATCAAGGACGCCCCGGACTTCGGGGTCGGCCGCCATCTCTCGCCCGAGCAGGAGCTCCAGCTCTACCACCACTACGGACTGGACGTCACCGGCTGACCCTGGTCGGAGCCCTGGTCCGGGGCCGCGGCGGCGCCGGGGCCGTCCTGCGGGCCTGAGCCCGCCTCCCCCTCCTCCACGGGCGCGACCAGCGGCAGCGGCTCGCCCGGCTCCAGCGCGGGGTCGTCCACGGCGAAGGTCCGCACCCGGCCCGGCTCGGACCAGGGCGTCTCGAAGCGCACCGTCACCCGGCCCACCCCGCTCCCCTGCACCCATCCCGCGCCGAACTCGCCGTGCCGGATATCCGTCCCCGGCAGCCAGCGGCGCGGTGGGCCGGAGTGCTCGGCGGCCTCCTCCGCGCCCGCTCCGGCGGTTTCGGATCCCCCGCCGGCCGGGTCCGCCGCCGCGTCCTCCGCCGCCCCGTGTGCCGCCCGCGCGGCCTGTGCCGCCTGTGCCGCCTGTGCCGCCTGTGCGAACAGATCCTCCTGGGTGAAGTCCGCCAGACCGCTCACCCCCACGCCCAGCAGCCGCACCCCCGCCGTGGTGTCCACGCCCTCCAGCAGCCGGGCCGCCGCCTCCCGCACCACCGCGGGGTCGTCGGTGGGCCCGCGCAGGGTCTCCGAGCGGGTCATCGTCGAGAAGTCGTACCGCCGCACCTTGAGCACGATCGTGCGCCCCGAGTGGCCCGCCGCCCGCAGCCGCCCCACACAGCGGTCGGCGAGCCGGGCCACCTCCAGCTGCACCCGGGTGCGATCGGTCAGATCGACATCGAAGGTGTCCTCCACGGACACGGACTTGGTATCGCGCTCGGCGAGCACCGGGCGCTCATCCCGCCCGCAGGCCATCAGATACAGCGACGCCCCATGGGCCCTGCCCAGCAGCCGCACCAGCTCCGCCTCGCCCGCCTCCCGGGTCTCCACCACGGTATGGATCCCGGCCCGGCGCAGCGCCTCGGCTGTGGCCGGGCCGACGCCCGGGAGCGTGCGCACCGGCATCGGGTCGAGCAGCTCCCGCTCCGTACCGGGCTCGATGACCACCAGGCCGTCGGGCTTGGCCTGCTCCGAGGCGATCTTGGCGAGCATCTTGGACCCGGCCAGCCCCACCGAGCCGGTGAGCCCCGTCCCCGCCCGGATATCGGCCCGCAGCCGCTCCGCCACAGCCCGCGCCGCCTCGATGGTGGGCTCGGTGCCGCCCGCCTCCAGGTCCACGAACGCCTCGTCCAGACTCAGCGGCTCCACCAGCGGCGACAACGTGTGGAGCAGGGCCATCACGGCGTCACTCACCTGGCGGTACAAGGTGAAGCGGGGGGTGAGATACGCGGCGTTCGGACACAGCCGACGGGCCTGCGCCATCGCCATGGCCGAATGAACCCCGAAGACCCGCGCCTCGTAGGACGCGGTGGACACCACACCTCGCGGACCGAGACCGCCCACGATCACCGGCTTGCCGCGCAGGCTGGGCTTGGCCGCCTGCTCCGCCGCGGCGAAGAAGGCGTCCATGTCCAGGTGCAGGATGGTCGGCGCAGCCCTCACATCTACCGATGCTGCCCTACGCCACTGACAATTCCCCGGGACCCGGTCCGCCGCCGGGGCGCCGAAGGGTCCCTCGCGTCAGCCCGCCCGGTTACGGCGCCGGGCCAGCTCATCGGCGGGATTGTGGCCGACCAGCGTCTCGCCGGTCTCCACCCGCTCCCCGTGCAGCTGGGACAGCGCGCTCTCGACATCCCGCCACACCACGCCGACCGCGATCCCGAAGACACCCTGGCCGCCCTGGAGGAGGTCGACGACCTCATCCGGCGAGGTGCATTCGTAGACGGTCGCGCCGTCACTCATGAGGGTCATCTGGGCGAGGTCGTCCAGCCCGCGGGTGCGCAGGTGCTGGACGGCGGCCCGGATGTTCTGCAAGGACACACCGGTGTCCAGCAGCCGCTTGACGATTTTCAGGACGACAACGTCCCGGAAGCTGTACAGCCGCTGGCTCCCCGAGCCGTAGGCGGGCCGTACGCTGGGCTCCACCAGACCGGTACGGGCCCAGTAGTCCAGCTGGCGGTAGGTGATGCCCGCGGCCGCGCACGCGGTCGGCCCGCGGTAGCCGACCTGCTCCGTCCCCCCTGCGGCTGGCGCCCCGCCGGGTGGCGCGATCTGTGCCGCGACCCGAGCCTTGAGTGCCGGATCGGCCGGTGCGCCCCCCTGGAGCGCAAACGGACCGCCGGCTGCCGTGCCGTCGCCGGTGCTTCTCACGCCGACCTCCGTCCTCGACCTGCCATCTTGAAGGTAGGCAGTCACCCGGGGTGCGTCAACGATCGCCACACTCGCCACGCCGAGTGATAATCACCCTAAGGGTGGTTTCCCGTGTCCCTCTTCCGGGAAAGGCTACTCGAATGCTCTAGCGAGAACCGGCAAACTCGGCCACTGGCCAGTCGTGTCGGCACGGTCGTGTCGGCAGGTCACTGGCTGCTGGTGCCGAAGTCCTCGGGCGAGATCTGGTCGAGGAACTCGCGGAACTTCTCCACCTCGTCCTCCTGCTCGTCCGGGATCGCGATTCCGGCGTCGTCCAGCACGCCGTCGCTGCCGTAGATCGGCGTCCCGGTACGCAGGGCGAGCGCTATGGCGTCCGAGGGCCGTGCGCTGACCTCGACACCGCTGGCGAACACCAGCTCCGCGTAGAAGACCCCCTCGCGCAGATCCGTGATCCGGACCTCGGTGAGCTGCTGGCCGACCGCCTCGAGCACGTCCTTGAAGAGGTCGTGGGTCAGCGGGCGTGCCGGTGCCATGCCCTGCTGGGCGAAGGCGATCGCCGTCGCCTCCCCTGGTCCGATCCAGATCGGGAGGTAGCGGTCGCCTCCCACCTCGCGCAGGAGCACGATCGGTTGGTTGGAGGGCATTTCCACCCGGACACCCACGACGTCGAGCTCGTTCACACAGCAACCCTAGGACGTGCGCGGTCGGTTTGGATAGTCGGGGCCCGGCCGCTCAGTGCGCCTGGGCCCGCAGAGCGGTCTGCACAAGGGCCGCATGGAGCCGTACGGACAGGGTGGCCAGCTCCCGCGCGCTGGCCTCCGCATGGGCCCTGGTCTGCGGGTTTCGATGCAATCGCAGAGGAGCGACCACCTGCTCGACCAGCCCGGCCTCCCGCTCGGCGGACGCTTTCATGATCCGCAGATGACGTGGCTCCAGACCGAAACGGCCCAGCTCGGCGATGAGCCGGGCGACGGTGACCGCCTCGCTGTCGTATCCGCCGTCCCCGGCGGCCGCGATCAGACCGTAGGACTCCCATTCGGCCAGCTCCCCCTCGCTGACCTCGGCCGCGGCCAGCAGCTCGGCGCGGCCCAGCCGGGCGGCCGTAGGGCCGTCCTGGAGCCCCTCGGCGGTGGGGTCGAGCAGCTCACCCTGCTGCTCCCCCTGCCGTCCGGTGGGCAGCTGAGGCCGCTCACCGCGCTCCAGAGCCTCCAGATGCTCCCGGATGACCTTGAGCGGGAGATAGTGATCACGCTGCATCCGGAGGATCAGGGCGAGCCGCTCCACATCACTCTGGCTGAATTTGCGATAGCCGGACGGGGTGCGGCGCGGCTCCACCAGCCCTTCCGACTCCAAGAAGCGGATCTTGGAGAGGGTGACCTCGGGGAACTCGTCCCGCAGCAGATTCAGCACGGTGCCGATGCTCATCGTCCGGCCGCCCGCGGGGGCGGTGCCGGTGTCGGCACCGCCCGACGGTGTCTGAAGCATGGACCTCCCCTGACGGGTCAGATGCCGGCACCCCGCTGGCTCGGGTAGAAGACCACCCGGTACTTCCCGATCTGCACCTCGTCACCACTGGCCAGGACCACCGGCGCGTCGATCTGCTCGCGGTTGACATACGTCCCGTTGAGGCTGCCGACATCCACGACGGTGAAGCTGCCGTCCTGGCCGCGCCGGAACTCCACATGGCGGCGGGAGACCGTGACGTCGTCCAGGAAGATGTCGCTCTGCGGGTGACGGCCGGCCGTGGTCACATCGCTGTCCAGCAGGAACCGGCTGCCGGAGTTGGGGCCGCGGCGGACCACCAGCAGCGCCGATCCCAGGGGCAGCGCCTCGACGGCGGCCTGGGCCTCGGGGCTGAGCGACGGCAGCTGCGTCTGCCCGGTGACCTCGGAGTCATACGCCTCGAGGCCGGAGATCGAGATGGTCGAGGTGGTCTCGGAGGCGCGCTCGGGCGTACCGCCGCGCAGCGGCGCACCGCAGTTGGAGCAGAACCGGCTGGCCTCGGCGTTCCGATGTCCGCACCTCGTACAAACAGGCAAGCCGAACCCTCCACCACTCGAGGTCGATGGTTCTTCGAAACCTATGCGCCCGGCCGCCGAGGGGTCAACAGAAGACGCGCCCTGGCCGCCCGAAATGTCGCCGCCCTGAGCACCGCCGACCTGATCCCGGAACAGCGGCCGCTCCTCGCTCCCCCCTCCACTCTCTTCCGCGGCACGCGGGGCACGGTGGCGAGCGGTGCTGCTGCCGCCATCCTGGCGTGCACTCTTGCCGAACAACTTCCCGAACAACTTCACGGGCGATTCCCCTTGACTGAAACAGACCCGCCCGTGGGGCAGGACAAACCCTCGATGCACACACCAGACGGTCCGGACACCCTCACAACGTCCGTGACCACCAGACAGTTTCCATCACGCGGGACTCTTCCGGTGCGTTGACCCCCCGCGTCCACATGGTCTCGCTGAGAGACCTTCATTTCGAACCGCCTCACCGTGATGACGACCGAGCGTAGTCAGGCCGCTTCGTGGACCGCAAGGCATCCACAACGATCTTCTTCTGCCGCACGATGCCCACAGTGGCCTGCTCCTTCTCCAGACTCTGCACCACACCACCCGGAATGTTGAGCGCCGGCTCCAGATCTTCCGGCTTGCCGATCACCTTGACGACGTACGGGCGCGTCACCCTCTGTCCATCGATCTCCACCCCTCCGCCGGAATCCGCGAAGTAGGTGTTGGCGACGACCCGGACCTTGCCGATCTGAATCGCCTCGGCACCCGCGGCCCGCAGCTCCTGGACCGTGTCCAACAGCATGTCGGCCTCCACGGCCCCCCGGGAGTCGTTGATCGTCATCGTGATTCCGGGCCCCTGCGCACCGACCGTACCGGCGAGCACCCCGAGCTGCTGCTCCTTCTGGAGCGTCTGCTTACGGGCCTCCTCGGCCTGGTCCGAGCTGTTCTCCAGCTCGGTCCGCTGGCCCTCCAGCCGGCGCTTCTCGTCCTGGAGCCGCTGGGTGCGGTCGTCCAGCTCGTCGAGGATCCGCACCAGGTCCTCCTGGCGGGCGCCGCGCAGCACGCTGTTCTCGTTGGTCGAGCGCACCTGGATGGCCAGACCGAGGCCGAGGCCGAACAAGAGCAGCGCGACGATCAGCTGGGCGCGGGTCATCCGGGGCGGCCACAGCCCCTTCACCAGCCGCTGACGACCGGTGAGCGGCTTGTCGGCATCGTCCTCGGCGGAGCGCTCGGGCCCGGGGCCCGCGGCGTCATGGGCACCCTTACGGGGCTCTTCACCGGACGTGGCCGACGACGGCTCGCCTCCGGCCCTCGGCGGCTGGGCGCCGCCGGGCTCGCCTTCTCCGCTCTCACGGTGCGGCCGCTCCGGCGGAAGCGGTCGCCCGGCCGCGGCCCCGGCGGACCGGTCCGGGGCGCCCGGCCGCTGGGGCGGCCGAGGGGCATGGGGCTGCTGGGGCTTGCCGTTCCGCTCCGGTCGCTCATCCTTCCCGGCCTCGGCGTCACGACGCTCGGATCGCTCGGATCGTTCAGCCCGCTCGGACGGCTCGGGCCGCTCGGACTCCGCGGGCCGCTCCGGTCGCGGTTCCGGCCGCTCCGGCTTCTCGGGGGTGTCGTCAGTCGTCATCCGCCTCACGCCCGGAACACATGACGCCGGATCGCGGCGGCGTTGGAGAAGATCCGGATGCCGAGGACCACCACAACCCCCGTGGACAGCTGGGCTCCGACGCCCAGCTTGTCGCCCAGGAACACGATCAGCGCGGCCACCACCACATTGGAGAGGAACGACACGACGAAGACCTTGTCATCGAAGATCCCGTCCAGCATCGCGCGGAAGCCGCCGAAGACCGCGTCGAGTGCCGCGACGACGGCGATCGGCAGATAGGGCTCGACCACCGTCGGCACCACGGGTCGGACCACAAGTCCGACCACGACTCCCACGATGAGGCCCAATACGGCGATCACGATGTGCCCTTCCCTGTGTCGGCGGATTCGGCGCCGCCCTTGCCTGCGCCACCGGCTATCGGTTCCGCGGTACGTACGATCAGACTCGGCGCGGCCGGAAGCCGGACCTTGTCCTGGGCGGTAATGCTGGTGCGGATGTCGTAGTTCTCCTTGAGGACATGGAGATACTGTCCGTCGGCACTGTCCTGGAAGCGGGTGCTCAGCCGCTGGCCGTCCCCCACCGCGAGCACCGTATAGGGCGGCGCCAGCGGCTTGTTGTCGACCAGTATGGCGTCCCCGGCCGCCCTGATCGCCGACAGCGCGGTCAGCCGCTGTCCGTTGATCGAGACGGCTTCCGCCCCCGCCTCCCACAACCCATTGACCACGCGCTGCATATCGTGGTCGCGCACCCGCCCGGTGTCGGAGAAGTCGGGCCTCTCCCGCGGCCCCCCACCGCCGCTCTCGGCGTGCTTGGCGTCATTGACGACCAGCTTCAGACCGGGGCCGGTCACCTCGGTCGCCCCCGCGAGCAGTGCGATCAGTTCGGCTTTGGCCCCGCCGTGCTTCTCCAGCGCCTGCCGCTGCTTCTCCCCGACCTCGCCGCGGAGCTTGTCCACGCTCTTGGCGAGCTTGTCCGCGTCCGAGTTTCCCCGCTCGATACGGTCGATGAGCTCTCCCCGCTCCTTGGCCAGCGTAGGAGCCGATATCCGTGCCTCGGCGGCACCGATGGTCACCACGACCGCCACCAGCACGAGTCCGAACGCCAGCCCCAGCCTGCCGCGCAGTGTCCGGGGCAGCCGTGAACGCCCCGTCTCCCCGCGCCGTGCGGCCGCCTCCGCGTAACCGTCGTCGAGGCTGTGGTCCATCACATTGGTCAGCAGCGACATGGACGCGTCGAGCCGGGGGCGCGGGCGCGGCGATTCTGTGCTCCGAACGGGGGGCTGCTGCGACATGCCGCACATCGTCGCACGTCGTGGGCGCCGTCACCCAATGGCCCCACCGGCGTGCCGGATCCGGGGCCGGGAGGCGGCGCCCCGACGCGTGAAAAGGGGATGGAACGGCCTCGCGTCAGCGCCCCGCGCTGTCCACGACGCCGGACCACTCGTCCAGCAGGGCCTGCGCGGAGGCGTCGTCCGGGCCCTCCGCCCACAGGTGGGTGACGGCCTCGGCCGGGTCCGGCAGCACCATCACCCAGCGTCCGTCCGCCTCGACCACACGCACACCGTCGGTGGTGTCCACGGAACGGTCGCCCGCGGCCTCCACCACATGCCGCATCACCAGACCCTTGACCGCCCAGGGGGTGGCCAGATCACGACGCTGCACATGCGCACGCGGAATCCTGGCGTCGATCTGACTCAACGTCAACTGGGTCCGCGCCACCAGACCGATCAGCCTGGCGAAGGCCGCCGTACCGTCGAAGACGCTGCTGAACTCGGGGATGATGAAGCCACCGCGGCCATCGCCGCCGAAGACGGTGGTCTCCGAACGGGCGACCCGGGTGAGGTCGTCCGCGGCCGTGGTCGTCCACTCCACCTGGGTGCCGTGGTACGCCGCGACCTGCTCGGCGATACGGGTCGTGGTCACCGGCAGGGCCACCCGCCCGCTGCGCCGCTCGGCGGCCACCAGGTCCAGCATCACCAGCAGCGCCCGGTCGTCCTCCACGATGCGGCCCCGCTCGTCCACCAGCGAGAGCCGCTCGCCGACGGGGTCGAACCGCACCCCGAAGGCCGCGCGGGCCGAGGCGACGATCTCACCGAGGCGGGCCAGACCGGAGCGGCGGGCGTCGGCGGTCTCCGTCGGACGCGACTCATTGAGACCGGGATTGATCGTCAGGGCGTCCACCCCGAGCCGGCCGAGCAGGCTCGGAAGCACCAGACCGGCACTTCCGTTCGAGGCGTCCACGACGACCTTGAGGTCGGACTCGGCGATACCGCTGATATCCACGGCCCGCAGCAACGACCCGGTGTACGAGTCGAAGACGCTCGCCGGGAAGATGAGGTCGCCGATCTCCCCGGGGAAGGCGCGGCGATACTCCTGACGTGCGTAGACCCGGTCGAGCTTGCGCTGCCGGGCGGCGGACAGATCCGCGCCGCGTTCGTCGAAGAACATAATGTCGACCGAGTCCGGCACCCCGGGCGAGGTACGGATCATGATGCCGCCCGCACTGCCGCGCGCGGTCTGCTGACGGGCCACCGGCAGCGGCACATTCTCCAGGTCCCGCACATCGATGGCGCTGGTCTGGAGGGCGGAGATCACCGCCCGCTTCAGGGCGCGCGCACCACGGGAGTGGTCACGCGCCGTGGTGACCGTGGAGCCCTTCTTGAGGGTGGTGGCGTACGCCCCGGCGAGCCGCACCGCGAGCTCCGGGGTGATCTCCACGTTCAGGATCCCGGAGACACCACGGGTGCCGAACAGATGGGCCTGTCCGCGGGACTCCCAGATGACCGAGGTGTTGACGAACGCGCCCGCCTCGATGGTCTTGAACGGATAGACGCGGACATTGCCCTGGACGATCGACTCCTCGCCGATCAGGCATTCATCACCGATGACCGCGCCGTCCTCGATCCGGGCGGCGCGCATGATGTCGGTGTTCTTCCCGATGACACAGCCGCGCAGATTGCTCTGCTGGCCGACGTACACATTGTCGTGCACGACCGCTTTGTGGAGGAAGGCGCCGCTCTTCACCACGACATTGGAGCCGACGACGGTGTGCTCCCGGATCTCGGTGTCCGCTTCGACCTTGGCGTAGTCGCCGATGTAGAGCGGGCCGCGGAGCACCGCGTCGGGGTGGACCTCGGCACCTTCGGCGACCCAGACACCGGGCGAGATCTCGAAGCCGTCGATCTCCACATCGACCTTGCCCTCGAGAACATCGGCCTGCGCCTTCACATAGCTCTCATGGGTGCCGACGTCCTCCCAGTAGCCCTCGGCGACATAGCCGAAGATGGGCTTGCCCTCCTTCATGAGCTGCGGGAAGACATCGCCCGACCAGTCCACGGGAACATCGGGCTCGACGTAGTCGAAGACCTCCGGCTCCATGACGTAGATACCGGTGTTGACCGTGTCGGAGAAGACCTGGCCCCAGGTGGGCTTCTCCAGGAAGCGCTCGACCTTGCCGCCCTCGTCGACGATGGTGATGCCGAATTCCAGCGGATTGGGGACACGGGTCAGACAGACGGTGACGAGCGCACCCTTTTCCTTATGGAAACGGATCAGCTCGGTGAGGTCGAAATCTGTCAGAGCATCACCGGAGATGACCAGAAAGGCATCGTCCTTGAGTGCCTCTTCCGCGTTCTTGACGCTGCCGGCGGTTCCGAGTGGCTTCTCCTCGTTGGCGTAGGTGAGCTCCATACCGAGCTCCTCACCGTCACCGAAGTAGTTCTTCACCAGAGAGGCGAGGAACTGGACGGTCACCACGGTCTCGGACAGCCCATGCCGCTTCAGCAGCCGCAGCACATGCTCCATGATGGGCCGGTTGGCCACGGGGAGCAGCGGTTTGGGCATGGTCGAGGTCATCGGGCGCAGACGAGTTCCCTCGCCTCCCGCCATCACGACGGCCTTCATGTCGGAAGCGTCCTCCTTGAAGAGACGACGGTCATGCCGACCGCGCACGCCCGATAGCCCTGGAACGCACTTCGGGCACCCGGCCTCAACAGGCTGCCGCTACGGCGAGCTCAGTCGGCGGCGGCGTCCGCCCTGACAAGTCGGCGGACCTGAACCACGTAGAGGACTCCTGCCCACCAATAGAGTGTTGTACCCCATCCGGCGAACGCCCATCCGAAAATAGCGGCGGTCGTGTGAAGCCAGCCGCTTCCATCACTCAGAAGGAGCAAGGGGAAGGCGTACATCAGGTTGAACGTGGCCGCCTTGCCGAGGAAGTTCACCTGCGGTGGCGGATAGCCGTGGCGGCGCAGGATCCACACCATCACAAGGAGCATCAGCTCCCGGGCGAGGAGCGCCGCCGGCAGCCAGAGGGGAAGGATCTCACGCCAGGTGAGACCGACGAGTGTAGACAGAATGTAGAGGCGGTCGGCCGCGGGATCGAGGATCCGGCCAAGGCTGGAGATCTGGTTCCAGCGGCGGGCCAGCTTGCCGTCCAGATAGTCGCTCACACCGCTGAGCAGCAGTACGAGCAGGGCCCAGCCATCGCTCTTGGGCCCGCCGAACTCGGGCCGGAGGATCAACCACAGGAAAAGCGGCACGCCGAGGAGGCGCGCGGCGCTGAGGATGTTCGGGATCGTGAGTACACGGTCCGTCTGAACGCGTGTCTCCTGAACCTCCACCCGGGAGCCTCCTGCGAGAACGTTCCGATGATGCCTCATGACCCTACCGGTAGGAGCGGACCGCCCTCGCACCGGGGCGGGGCAGAAGAGACAACAAAAAGCCCCCGAAGAGGAACATCGTTCCCTTCGGGGGCTTTTGTACAATTTGTTCGGCGGCGTCCTACTCTCCCACAGGGTCCCCCCTGCAGTACCATCGGCGCTGAAAGGCTTAGCTTCCGGGTTCGGAATGTAACCGGGCGTTTCCCTAACGCAATGACCACCGAAACACTATGAAGAAAACAAACCGGAACATGGACACGGTTCATTACTTCAGAACCAACACAGTGGACGCGAGCAACTGAGGACAAGCCCTCGGCCTATTAGTACCAGTCAACTCCACCGGTCACCC
>NZ_JBEZHR010000012.1:0-47781 GCF_040650655.1 Streptomyces sp. NPDC048636
GGATCGGCGTAGACGGCCACGCTGGCGATTCCGGCATCCCGACAGGCACGGGCAACACGAACAGCGATCTCGCCACGATTGGCGATGAGCACCTTCTGCATGCTCTCTCTTCCCTCTTCCAGAAGTACCGCCCGGCGAGGACGGTCACGTTTGCTACCCCAGGGCCCGCTCGAGGAAGTCCAGCACCACGCTCGCGTACGCCTCGGGGTCGGTCTCCAGTCCGAGCAGATGCCCGGCACCCGGCAGGACGTGGGTCTCGGCCTGGTCATAACGCTCGGCCAGGGCGTCCACCGAGGACGGCGGCACGATCGCATCGTGCTCGCCCGACATGAACAGCAGCGGGATCTTGGCGAACGTACCGGTCACCGGAGGCGGCCACTGCGCCCGCAGCATCGCCGGACCCAGCGCGCACAGCGCCCGGGTCACCACCGAACGGGACGGCTCCGCGCTCAGCGGCGCGGGCACCGGCAGCGCCTCCGCCTCCAGGAACTTGCGCAGCAGCGGCGCCACATCGTGGCCCGGCCCGCTGTCGCAGACCAGCGCGTCGACTTCGAACCCGTCGTGCGTCAGCGCCCACATGGACGAGAAGCACGAGAAGGAGAAGCCGTAGACGGCTATCCGCGCGGTGGCGTAGCCGTGGCGTTCCCGCAGCCGCTCCACCACGGCTATGACATCGCTGGCGAACCGGTCGCCCAGGCCCAGCAGCGAGCGGTCGTCGCCGCTGGCGCCGTGGTTGCGGTGGTCGAAGAGGCAGACCGTGTATCCGGCGTCGTGCAGGAACCGCGCATGGCGCAGGCTGTGGTCCTTGCTGGTCCCCAGGCTGTGCCCGAGCACCACCACCCGGTCCGTGGCCCCGGGGCACAGCCAGGCGTGGACGTACTTCCGGCCGCTGAAGGGGATCTTCAGCTCGGTGTACGGCAGTCCGTGGTCGCCCGGGTCCGCCCGCTGTGCGCGGTTACGCGGGTGGAAGGCCAGATACGCCAGGGAGGCCCCGTACAGCGGGGCCACCGGAAGCGCCGCGGCCGAGAAGGCGCGGGCCACCAGTGAGGGAGGGCGCAGCGACTTCTGGCGTGGCTCGGGCATCTGCGTCCTCCAGGAGGGGATGGACTGTCCGTCGGCGGTCAGGGCGGTCTCGTCTCGGGTCGGGACGGGTGGGGGGTCGGCGGCCCGTGGGCGGCGCGGAGCTCTCAGGAGGGGGGCGGTGGGAGTACGGGTGTCAGCCGCACCCTCCGGCGTGGCCCAGGTCGCCGGAGCGGGCCGCGGCGAAGTCGGCGCCGCCGGGCACGGCGTCCGCGGGCGGCGGCACGGTGCCGGAGGCGGAACCGGAACCGGCGCTCCGGGAGCGGACCGCGTCGGCGAAGACGGGCAGCCGGTCCACACCCCAGTACTTGTCGTAGCCCAGGGTGAAGAACGGCACTCCGAACGCCCCGTCCTCGCTCAGCGCGAGCAGCGCCGCGAGCCCCCGTCCGCCGCGCAGCTCCGCGTCGTCGGCGGCGTCCGCCAGCGGACCGGCCGGAAGCCCCAGTTCATCGGCGATCTCCGCGACGGTCACCCGGTCGCAGATGTTCCGGCCCTCCTCCCAGCGCGCCCGGTAGACGCGCTCGACAAAGGCCGGGCCGAGTCCCGCGTCGACGGCGAGGAAGTACGCCAGGTGCGGCACCTCCCAGACCGGGTCCATGTCCACCGGCCAGGTGACCGTGAGGCCGCGGTCGGCGGTGAGCCTGCGCACGTCCTGGAGCACATACAGATGCTTGTCCCGCGACATCGCCGTGTACGGGAAGCGGCGGCGCCGCTCGGCCATCCGGCGCTCGCCGTCCGCGTCCGGCTCCCACCAGGGGTGCCACTCCACCGCCGCTGCGACATCCGGATAGCGGTCCATCAGGTCACGGTAGGCGATCCAGCTGTACGGGCTGCGGAAATTGAAATAGAACCGCGGCACTTTGCTGCGCTTGGCTGCCACGTCCGTCCCCCTCCTCGGTCCGTCCGGTCCTTGGTACTCCGCTCAGATGACGACGCCGCCGTCGACCTGGAACACCGCACCGGTCACATACTCCGCGGTGGTCAGATAGGCGACCATGTCGGCGATCTCCTCGGGGCGGCCGAAGCGACGGAGCGGAACGCTCTTCTCCGCATCCTTCCGCACACTGTCCGGCAGCGACGCCGTCATATCCGTGTCGACAAAGCCGGGTGCGACCACATTGGCCCGGATGCCGTACCGTCCGACCTCCTTGGCCAGTGACTTGGTGAAGCCGATGATCCCGGCCTTGGAGGCGGCGTAGTTGCTCTGGGTGGCATGGCCGTGCACCCCCGCCACCGAGGATATGGTCACCACGCATCCGGACTTGCGCTTCATCATTCCGAATACCACCGAGCGGCAGACGTGGTAAGTGCCGTCCAGGTTGACGTCCATGACGCCCCGCCACTCCTCGTCCCGCATCAGCAGCAGCGGATTGTCACGGGTGACGCCCGCCGAGGTCACCGCGACATCGACGGGGCCGAGCTCGTCCTCGGTGAACGCGACCAGGTCGCGGACCGCCGCCATGTCCCGCACGTCGGTCCGCCTGCCGATCACCCGCCCGCCGTCCGCCTGGGCCGCCTCCTTCTCCAGGGCACGGGCCGCCTCGGGGCTGGAGCCGTGGCAGAACGCCACGTCGAAGCCGTCCCGGGCCAGGCGCAGCACGGTGGCGCGGCCGATCCCCCGGGAGCCGCCGGAGACCAGTGCGACCCGTCGTTCGTTGTCGGACATGCGGTGGGGTTCCTCCTAGGCGCCGGCGGGGGCGTCGGTGAGCTCGGACGCCGGACGCATCGTCATGGTCAGCCGTCCGACGGTCAGGACGGTGGTGTCCCCGACCAGGCTCTCGCCCTCGAAGACATAGGTGTCGCCGACCCGGCGGGCCAGCCGTACGTGGTGCTCCACCACATCGCCGGGGACGACGGGGTGGTGGAAGCCGGTGTCGGTGACCCCGCCGAGCAGCATGGCCATCCCGGTCCGGACGTCCGGGTTGGGCCGCTCCCGGGCGACCAGCACCCCGGCCACATGGCACCAGGACTCCAGCAGGACGGTCCACGGGTAGTGGTAGTCCTCCTCGGGTGCGTCGTCCGGCACCTTCGCGTACCAGGGCTCGTTGCAGGTGATGGCCTTCAGCCCGCTGGCCCGCTCACCGGGGACGACCTCGGTGACCCGGTCGACCAGCAGCATGGGATAGCGGTGCGGCAGGATCCGCTTGATCTCGCCGACCCCGATCATCCGGCGGCCCCCTTGGCGGTACGTTCGGTGAAGCGCAGCCGGATCTGGGCGGCGGGGCCGCGGCCGGTGGCGGCGCGGGCCCGGCAGCGCCAGTCCGCCCCCTCCCGCGTCCAGTTCAGCTCACAGCTGAGGGTGTCGCCGGGGTAGACCGGGCTGAGGAAGCGGGAGGACTCCAGGGCCGCGAGCCGCCAGCGCCGGTCCGGCCCGGGCAGGGTGGCGAGGGCGCCGCGTTGGACGTACTCCACGACGCACACCCCGGGGAGGATGGGGAAGCCGGGGAAGTGCCCGGCGAGCACCCGCTCCGTCTCCGGGATCCCGACCTCGCACCGGGCGGGGCGCTCACCGGGGGCGCCGGGTTCGACGACGTCCACGGTGCCGTCGACCGGTCCGCACGCGGACGCCGTCGTCATCACTTCTCCAGCTTCGAGACGAGCAGCTCGTGGACCTTCCGCAGACAGGTGATGTCCTTCATCTCCTGCTCCTCCAGCTTCACCGCGTACTTCTTCTCCAGGACGACCATGACCTCCAGGGCCATGAGCGAGTCCACGCCGAGTGTCTTGACGAAGTCGGCGTCGTCGGTGACGTCCTCCTCGTCCACATCGAGCACATCCGCGACGAAGGTGCGCAGTTCTTCCTTGTCGACGGTGGTGGTGTCAGCCATGGGGGTGTCTCCTTCCGCCGCGTCAGCGGGGATCGGTGGTGAGTTTGGCGAGCGCCTGGGGCGAGTCGACCGGTACGGTCACGGCCCCCTCGACGGTCCGCCGGATCATCCCGGTGAGCTGGCGGCCGGGGCCGAGCTCCACGAACCGGGTACAGCCGAGCTCCGCGGCCAGTGTGCGGACGCCCGCCTCCCAGCGCACCGGGCTGGTGAGCTGGTCGAGTTCGAGCTCCCGCCAGCGCGCGCCGGTGCGGTGGGCGCGGGCGTCCACATTGGCGACGACGGGCAGATGCTCGGGGGCGAAGTGCACGGCGGCCAGGGCCTCGCGCAGCTCGTCGGCGGCCGCCGCCATCAGCGGGCTGTGGAAGGCGCCGCCGACGGCGAGCCGGATCACCTTGCCCTCGGCCTCGACGGCCAGCTCGGCGAGCCGGTCCACGCCCGCCGCGGTGCCCGAGACCACGATGGCGCCGGGCGCGTTCATATTGGCGACCCAGATCTCCGGGCCCTCCTGCCGGACCCGCGCGACCAGGTCCTCCACGGTCTCCGCGCCGAGCCGGACCACGGCGGCCATCGTGCCCGGGGAACGCTCGGCGCAGGCGCGCATCGCCCGGCCGCGGGCGGCGACCACCCGGGCGGCGTCGGCGAGCGGTACCGCCCCGGCCGCGTAGAGCGCGGAGTACTCGCCGAGGCTGTGCCCGGCACAGGCCACCACCTCGCCCAGCACTCCGGCCGCACTGGCCTCCCGGTGCACCAGCACCTCGATGGTGAACACCGCGATCTGGGCGAGGTCGGTCCGGCGCAGCGTCTCGTCGTCCGCCTTGAGCAGCAGCTCCTCGACATCGATCCCGGTGTACTCGGAGATCCCGGCCACCAGCGGCCAGGACGGGGCGTCCCGCCATGCCGCGCCCATGCCCGCCTTCTGTGCGCCCTGGCCGGGGAAGACCAGCGCGGTGCGCGGTGGGGCGTCCGCCGGTTCTCCGGAGGTCACATCACTGCCCGTCATATCAACCAACTCCTTGTGCGCTCGGGGCGGCCGGCCCTCACCGGATCCGCAACAGGGCCGCCCCGACGACGCCGTCCCGGTCGGCGGAGGTGACCAGGGCGTGCCCGCCGGGGGCGAGGCCCTCGCGCTCGGCGAGCGCGAGGACCGCGGCGATCTGGAAGGCCGCCGAGGCGGCGCAGGTGTCGCCGATGAGGTCGGCGGCCGAGATGACGGGCGGCCGATGGCTCTCGAAGACCTCGGCGAGGGCGGCGCGTTCGGCCGCGCCCTCGGCACCGGGGGCCCGGGAGTCGGCGACCATCCGCACCTCGCCGGGGTCCACCCCGGTACGGTCCAGCAGGCGCCGGATCACCTCGGCGAGCACGGTGCGGACGGCGTCGGCGCCCGGGGCGCAGCCGAACTCCAGCCCGGTGACCTCGGCGAGGGCCCGGCGGCCGTGTTCGGCCGCGGTGGCCTCCGGCTCCAGCAGCCAGACGGCCGCGCCCTCGCCGAGCACGGCGGCGGCGTCCTCGTCGGCGCGGGTGTGCCACTCCAGCCAGGCGCGGGCGGAGGAGAACTCCTCGACCGCGCCGCACAGCACCGGGCCCGCGCGTCCTGCGCGCTGGAGCCGCAGCGCGTACCGGAGGGCGAGCAGTCCGGTGGCGCGGCCCCCGGCGATGGTGGTGTTGGGGCCCTTGAGCCCGTGCCAGATGGCGGACTGTCCGGCCGCGCAGTTCATCACCGTGTTGGGGAAACGGGCCGGGTCGACGAAGAAGGGCCGTTCGCTGACGAGCGAGTCACGGGTGAAGTCCATGATGCTCTGGGCGCTGCCGGTGCTGGTGCCCAGGGCGAGTCCGGTGTGCTCGCCGACGCCCGGGAGCCGTTCGCCCGCGCCGCTCCCGCCCTCGGCGGTGTGCTCGCCGTTCTCGCCGTGCAGCAGCGCGCGGAGCGCGATCACCGCCAGACCGGTGGCCCGGTCCATCGAGCGGGTGCCCTTACGGCCCAGGATCTGCCGGATGTGGAAGCCGGGGACAAGGCACGCCTCCCGGAACGGCGCGGACCACTCCTCGGGGTCCAGCGGGGTACCGGCCTTCCGGCCGGACCGCAGCCCCGTGGTGAAGTCCGCCCCGCTCAGTCCCAGGGGCGAGACGGCGGTCCAGGCCGAGATGACCGGGACGGCCCCGGCGGCAGCGTTCATGGATCCGTGGACTCCTTCGGTGGTGACGGCGGTGGTGGCGGGGGGAGCGGCGGGCGCGGTCACAGGAACCACACCTGTTCATAGCCGGGCCAGCGGGACGCCAGCGCGCCGCCCTCGATGACCTGGACGCCCGGCAGCAGCCGGTCGCGGGCGGTGCGGCCCAGCGCGGTCAGCCCGTCCTCCTCGACCATGACGGTCACCCCGGCCGCCATCAGCCGGGTCACCGAACCACCCGGGTCGGGCAGCGAGGCCAAGGTCCGGCCGCCGACGCGCACGGCCGGTGTGAAGTCGGTGGCGAGCGCGTATCCGGCGGCGGGGCCGCGCAGCACCAGATCGCATCCACCACTCTGCCGGTGCAGTTCGGGGACGCAGTAGAGGGCGTCGGCGAACTGGGTCTCGACCGAGCCCCGGTACGCCTTCTCCATGATCAGCAGCCAGCGCGCCTGGTCCGCCATGGCTCAGCACACCCCCATGATCAGGCTCTTGTCGGCGGCGCGGACATGCTCGGCGAAGACGAACGGCGCCCGGACGCGCACCTCGGGGATCTGCTCGCCCGCTCCGCGCTGGTCGGCGCAGAAACGGCAGACGTACCAGTACAGCCGGTCGGGGTGCGCGGCGATCAGATCCCGGACGACCCGGGCCACCGACGGGTGTTCCCGCCCCGGGTCGGACAGGTCGCGCGGTGCGGTGTCGCCGAGCGCGGCGGAGGTCAGCCTGGTGGCGTCGCCACAGCTCCAGATCTGTACCCGGGCGCCGCGGTCGAGCAGCGCGGTCGCCAGCCGCAGCGCGGAGGTGACCAGGTCGGTCTGGTGCGGCGCGCCGAACAGATTGAGCAGCACCTCGGTACGGGGTACGGGCCGGGGCATCAGTGCCACACCGCCCGCACCCGGGGCGCCAGCAGCTCGGCGGCCACCTCGTCCATCTCCACCAGCCGGGAGGCGGGCAGCAGATCGGCCGCGGGCAGGGCGCGCTGGGCGGCCGAGAAGGCGTCCACCCACAGTTCGCCGCCGTCGCGCAGCAGGGTCGCGACGGCCGGTGAGGCGCCGGGCACTGCGGCGGTCACCCCGTTCTCGACGAGGAACAGCACCACCCGGTGGCCGTCCCCGGCCAGCCGCACCGCGTCGCCGACGAACCGCTCGCAGGCGGGTCCGGTCTGCGGTCCGCCGCTCTCGATGAGCAGATGGTCAGTCATGTGCGTGTCCTCGTCAGGTCAGGAGCTCGCCGCCGTCGACCCCGATCACATTGCCGGTGATCCAGGAGGAGTCGGTGCGGGAGAGCAGGGAGACGGCCTCGGCCACGTCCTCGGGCCGGGTCAGCCGCCGGTGCGGATTGAGCCCGGTGGCGCGGGCGGCGACCCGCTCGCTGTCGGGGATCCGTCGCATGGACGGGGTCAGCGTCACCCCGGCGCGCAGGGCGTTGACGGCGATCCCGGAGGGCGCCAGCTCCAGGGCGAGCTGGCGCACATGGGACTCCAGGGCGGCCTTGGCGGCGGACACGGCGCCGTAGTGGGGCATCACCCGGTTCCCCCCGGCGCTGGTCATGGCGTACACCTTGGCGCCCTGGCGGAGCAGTCCCGCGGTGAACAGGTCCTGGGTCCAGTAGACGAGGGAGTGGGCCATCACATCGAGCGTCATGTTCATCTGACGTGAGGTCAGCCCCTCCTCCCCCTCCGGGGCGATGTACGGCACCAGGGTGCCGAAGGCCAGTGAGTGGACGACGATGCGGACACCGGTCTCCCCGGTCAGCTCCGCGAATCGCGGCAGCAGCTCCTCGCGGGTACGGGCGGAGGCGGCGTTGGCGTTGTAGAAGTGCGCCTGGACGCCGTGGGCGCGCATCTCCTCGCGGGCGACGGCGGCCTTCTCCTGTCCGTCGGCGGTGTCGAAGTGCACGCCCAGGATGTTGACGCCCGCGCGGGCCAGTTCATGGCCGATGGCCAGGCCCATCCCACTGGAGGCGCCGAGCACCAGACACCAGGATCCGTCGAGTGAGGTGATCATCGGTCGTCCGCCCTCCGCGGTGTGCTCATCGGGTGTCCGTCGACGCCGGTCCCGGTGGAGCCCGGAGTGACCAGGCAGACGGCGAGATGTCCCTCGGCGGCCGCGGTGACGACCGCGTGTGCCCGGCCCGGGTCACCGTCCAGGGCGGCGGCGGCCCGCGCCACCGGTGCCAGGGCGCCCGCGCCCGCCGGGATCCGCTCGTACTTCCCGTCCTCGGTGATCTCCTCCAGCGCCGCCGCGACCGCCTCCCCCACCGGGGAGCCGTCGAGCAGGGCGGTGCTGGTCAGCGGGGCGTCCGGCCGGTGGCCGAGGGCGTCGAGCGCGTCCCGGACCAGCGCCGCCGCCCGGTCGGCACCGTCGGCGGCGGTGGCCAGCTGCGGCGGCAGGAAGGACGTGCGGATGCCGAGCCGCCCCAGCGCCCGCCCGCCCCGGGCCGCGACCGAGGCGGCGGGCTCCAGCAGCAGCGCGACCGCCCCGGACTCCGAGGTGTCCGCGCCGGGTTCGCCCTCGGGCAGCGCCTCCTCGGTGGCCCCGGCGATCAGCAGCCGCGCCCGGCCCGCGGCCACCGCGCGCTGGCCGGTGCGAAGCGCCTCGAACCCGGCCACCCTGGGGGTGGTGAGGGTCAGGTTGAAGCCCTTGAGGTCGTATTCGGTGGCCAGTCGGCTGCCGAACAGATTGATGGAGAAGTAGGGCGCGAGCACCGGGCTCAGCCCCCCGGCGCCGGTCCCGGTCACCGTGTCGTCCATGGCCCGGTGGAGCGCGACGGCCGCGCTGTTGGTGCCCACCGCGGCACCGCGCCGCTCGGGCTCCGTCGCCTCCAGGGCGTCCGGACCGGCGGCGGCCAGCGCGCGCTTGGCCGCGGCCAGGAAGTACTGGCTGGCCGGGGGCAGGTACTTGTACCCGCGGCGGCCGAGCGCGGTGCGGAAGTCGAAGCCGTCGGCGCTCACCGTGCCCACGCCCGCCACCACCAGATCGGTGCCGTTCATGCCCCGGCCTCCCCGAAGACGAGCGAGATGTTGTTGCCACCGAACGCGTAGGCGTTGACCAGTGCGTAGGCCGCGGTGACCGGGGACGGCTCGGACGGCAGCCGTACCGGGCACTCGGGGTCGAGCGCCCCGACCGGCACATTGGGCGGCAGCGTCCGGTGGTGCAGCACCAGAAGGGCGGCCAGCGCCGCGAACGCGGCCGCCGCGCCACCGGTGTGCCCGATCAGCGCCTTCATGCTGTACAGCGGGGCGGGCGCCTCGGGGCCGTCGGCCAGCGCGTCCAGGATCCGGCTCTCCACCACATCGTTCAGATCGGTGCCGGTGCCGTGCGGCACCACGAAGCCCAGGCCCCGCTCCCCGGCCGTGCCGCGCACCCCCGCCTCCCGCAGCGCGTCCCGCATGGCCCGCTCGATCTGGGCGCCGCCGGGCTCGGGCGCGGTCGGGTGGTGTGCGTCGCAGCTCCACCCGGTGCCCGCCAGACGGCCGTAGACGGTACGGGCGGAGCGGGCGCGGGCGTGGGACGCGGACTCCAGGACCAGGACGGCCGAGCCCTCGCCGAACAGGGTGCCGTCGCGGTCGGCGGCGAACGGGCGGCAGCGCTCGGGATCGATCGCGCCCAGCCGGTTGAAACAGGCCAGGGCCACCCGGGAGTACGCCTCGGCACCGCCCGCGATCACCACGTCCGCCTCGCCGGAGCGGATCAGGTCGGCCCCCTCGGACAGGGCGTAACCGCTGGCCGCACAGGCGTTGCTGACACAGGTGGCGGTGGACTGGGCGCCGAACCACGAGGCCACCGCCGCGGCCAGCGGATAGACCGGCGCCCAGCGGCCGGAGCCCGGATCGGCCCCGGTCCACCAGCGCTCATGGAGGTCGGTGTCGCCCATGCCGCTGCCGAGGATGACGGCCACCCGGCGCGGATCGGGCCCCTCGCCGCCGCGGCCGAGCCCGGCGTCCTCGACGGCCTGGCGCGCCGCCTCCAGGGCGAACTGCGAACCACGGCCCAGCGGCAGCCCGTCCCACTCGGCGGGCCCGTCCGGCAGATCGGCCTCGGGCACCAGATACATCAGCGGATGGTCCATCCGGGCCAGCGGATCGGGCACCTTCACCGGGGCGGTGTCCCCCGTGCGCATCCCGCGCCAGAGGGCGTCGACGCCCGAGCCCAGCGGGGACAGCGCCCCGAGCCCGGTGATCAGCACATCGTCCATCAGGGGGCGCTCGCCTTCCCGCCGATGGCCTCCAGCACCCGCTGGTCGAAGGGGACCAGCCGCCAGTCGCGGCGGTTCTCGATCAGCGCGTAGCCGTGCACGATCCGGCCGGTGGCGGTGAGGGCGAGGGCGCCGTCGCGGAGGACGTAGCAGTCCATCCGGGCGGTGTAGGTGAGGTCCTTGAAGACCTCCTCCACGGTGTAGACCGTGTAGAGGTCCTCCTCCATCAGCGCCTCACCGGTGATCCGCAGCTCGGACCGCGGCACGACGGGGATCCACCTCCGGTCGTCCAGCAGGGTTTTGATGGAGATGCCGCGGGCACCCACGAAACGGTCCTTGGCCTCCTCCATCAGCCGCAGATAGCCGGACATCTGGAGCCGTTCGGTGAAGTGGCAGTACGGGTACGGGATCGTCCACTTCCAGCCGTGGGCGTTGCGGCCCTCGGTCAGCGCGTCGAGTACGGCCCGCTCATCGGCGTCCGCGGGCAGTGCGGGCACCGGCACTCCGGCGGGCGGCGCGTCCGAGCCCAGCCGCCCGGTGGTGAAGCGGGCCAGTTCGCCCGGGGGCTGTGCGGGCGCGTCCAGATAGGTGTCGGTGCGCAGGGCGACGCGCACCGTGGCGGTGACGGCCTTGAGGGTGGAGCCGTCGCGGCCGACGCGGAGGACCACGGTGAAACCGAGGGTGGTGTCGCCGTCGGAGGTGGCCGGGACCACCTCGGCCTCGGCCTCGTCGTCCAGGTGGAAGGCGTGCAGGATCCGGGTGTTCAGGGAGACGATGTCCAGCCCCAGGCCGTGCTCCTCGTAGAGCAGCCGGGCGGGTGCCCCGCAGCGCGCGAAGTGGATCAGCACGGCTTCCTCGACGAGGTAGTTGACGTGCTTGAACCCGATCCAGGTGCAGATGTTGGAGCCCTCGTAGCGCGGGCGCAGCCGCACCGTGGTGGTGTCGGCCAGCAGGGCTTTGGTCCGCATCGGCGGGGCGGCTGTCATCAGGGGCTCTCCATCGCTGAAATCGCTGAGAACGCGGAAAACGCGGAAAACGCGGAAAACGCGGATATCGCTGACGTCGCTGACGTCGCTGACGTCGCTGAACGGGAGGCGCCGCCCTGGCCGGGGCGCGGGGCGGTCATGGGGCGCAGCAGCAGCCCGGCCACGGCGTCGGCGGTGTCGTCGCCGCAGGTGAGCAGGGCGTCCCCGGAGCCGTCGGCGGCCAGCCAGCCGACCGCGGCGGCGCACTGGAGGACGCCGAGGGCGCCGGAGGCACGGCCGAAGGCGAGGCTGAGGTCGTGCCGGGGCACGGTGGCGGACACCGGTGCGGCCGCGCCGGTGGCGTCGGCGTCGGGGGCCTCGTAGCGCTCGGGGGTGAACCAGACGCCGGGGGGCGGGCCTTGGGGCAGCAGCGCCGCCACACACGGGCCGAGCCCGGGCCGCCGCTCGTACGGGCCGAGGACGGCGGCGCCCCGTGCCCCGCGCGCGCCCGCCCAGCGGGCGCCTTCGACGACGACGGCGGCGGCGCCGTCGAGCAGGTCTCCGGCCGGGGCGCCGGACAGGTCCTCCACCACGGGGTTATGGGTCTCGACGCCGACCACCAGGGCCCGGCGGACCCGTCCGGCGGCGACGAGCGTGGCGCCCCAGTGAACGGCGTCGAGGCCGGAGGCGGGTCCGTTGCACAGCATCAGGTTGGGGCCGCGCAGTCCGTGCCGGATCGCCACCCAGGAGGCGATCACATTGCTGGAGGCGTTGGGCAGGCTCATGGGGCTCAGCCCGCCTGCGGACTCCTCGGCGATGGTGGCGGCGGTGAGGCACGCGGTGTCCAGGTTGCCGAGGTTGGAGCTGCCGACCACGCCCACGGTGGCGCCCGGCACGGTCAGTTCGGCGTCCTCGCCGGAGACCAGGGCGGCGTCCCGCAGCGCCTCGAGGGCGGCGCACAGCGCCAGCCGGGTGGCCCGGTCCTTGTAGCGGTGGCCGCGGCGGCCGATCCGGGCGGTGGTGTCGAACGGCGCGGCGGCGGGGCGGGCGTCGCCCAGCAGCGCGTCCGGGGTGTCCGCGCCGGGCAGCGCCAGGCCGACTCCGGTGATGAGGACCGCGTCGGGGTGCGCGGTCATCGGCAGGTCCTCTCCACGACGGCCACCGCGTTGACCCCGCCGAAGCCGAACGCGTCGATCTGGGCGAGGGTGAGCCCCGCGCCGCTGACCGGCTCCCGGACGAAGCGGAATTCCGCGGCCTCCGGCAGCGGATCGGTCAGGTGCAGGGTGGGTGGCACCTGGCCGGTGGCCAGCGACCGCAGCGCGACGATCAGGCTGAGCAGCCCGGAACCGCCGGAGGTGTGGCCGGTCATGGACTTGATGGCGGTCATCAGCGGTCCGCCGACATCGGAGCCGTAGACGTCCGCCAGGGCGGTGGCCTCGGCGGTGTCGTTGAGCTGGGTGCCGGTGCCGTGCAGCAGCACCAGGTCGATATCGCGGGGTTTGACGCCCGCGCGCCACTGCGCCTCGTGCACCGCGTCGGCGATGCCCTGGGCGTCGGGGGCGGTGACATGGCGTGCGTCGCAGTTCATGCTGACGGCCAGCAGCCGCCCGAGCGCGGCGGACGCGGCGCCGGGCTCCTCGCGGCGCAGCACCACCGCGGCGGCGCCGTCGCCCATGAGGACACCGCGGCGGGAGCGGTCGAAGGGCCGTACCCGGTCGGGGGGTTCGCTGTTCACCCGGTCCAGCAGCCCGTACATGCTCTCGGTCAGGGTGTCGACCCCGGCGACGACGACGGTGTCCGCGGCGCCGCTCGCCAGCAGATCGCTGCCGAGGGCGAGGGCGTAGAGCGAGGCCGAGCAGGCCCCGGCGAAGGTGTGGGTGCGCACCGCGCGGAACCGCTCGCGCAGGGCGGGGCCGAAGTGCAGCCGCCCGATGTCGAATCCGGTGCGGTCCCGCCAGGCCAGTTCGGCCGAGCGCAGCTCCCGCAGCCCGGTGCCGACCAGGACGGGGACCTCGCTCAGGTCCTCGTCGAGACCGGCCTTGGCGATGGCCTCCTCGATCGCGCGCAGCAGCCAGGCGGTGGCGCGGCCGGGTACGTCCGAACCGCCGACCGGCCGGTCGTCGATCTCGTACGCGTGGCGGCCCCGGTACCGGTCCTTGTCGAAGCCGCGCAGTTCATGGAGTCCGCTGGTGCCGGCGCACAGGGCCTGGAAGATCTCGTCGACGCCCTCGCCCACGCTTGTCACGGCGCCCGCGCCGGTCACCAGCTGGCTCATGATCCGACCGAACCGTGCTTGCCGAAGATCACCACGGCGTTGTTGCCGCCGAACGCCAGGCCGTTGTTCTGCACCACCCGCAGATCGGCGGCCACGGCCCGGTTGGGCACACAGTCGAGCCCGCACTCGGGGTCGGTCTCGACATGGTTGATGGTCGGCGGGACGAACCCCTCGGTGATGGCGAGCGCGCAGGCGATGGAGGCCAGCGCCCCGGCGGCACCCATGGAGTGACCGATCATCGACTTGACGGAGACGGTGCGCGGTGCGGTGTGCTCGCCGAAGACCTGGTGGATGGCGCGGGCCTCGGTGATGTCATTGGCCCGGGTGCCGGTGCCGTGCGCGGAGATGAAGTCGACCTCGGCGGGCTTGACGCGGGCGTTGTCCAGGGCCAGTTGCATACAGCGGGCCACGCTGTCCTGGTTGGGGGCCACCGGGTGGTCGGCGTCGCAGTTGAGGCCGTAGCCGAGGACCTCGGCGTAGATCCGGGCGCCCCGGGCGAGCGCCGACTCCAGGCTCTCCAGCACCAGGATGCCCGCGCCCTCACCGGTGAGGATGCCCTTGCGGTCCTTGTCGAAGGGCTGGCAGCGCTCGGGGGCGATGGTGCCCAGCCGGTAGAAGCCGGTGAAGGTCTTGCGGCACAGGGCGTCGGCGCCGCCGCACAGGGCGATGTCCACGTCCCCGTCGCGGATGGCGTCGAAGCCGTAGCCGATCGCGTAGTTGCCCGCGGCACAGGCGGTGGGCAGGGTGACGGCCTCGGCGCGGGTGAGGCCGAACTCATGGGCGATGGTGGCCGACAGCCGTCCGGCCGGCACCCGGCGGGCGATGACCGGGTCCATCCGCTCCGGGCCGAGGTCCACCTCCACCTCGACCAGATGGTCCAGATCCCTGGACTCTCCGTCGGTGGTGCCGACGGATATCAGACAGGACAGTTCCCGCAGTTCGCTCTCCGGGAGCCCGGCGTCCGCCACCGCCATCCGCGCGGCGGAGACGGCGAACTGGCTCGCCCGGCCGAGGGTGCGGGGCCGCAGATTGCGGATCCACTGCCCGGGGTCGAAATCCGTGACCTCACATGCGACGGCGTGTTCGAAGCCCTCGGTGTCGAAGGCGGTGATGGGCTTGGCCGCGCTCTTCCCCGCGCGCAGCCCGGCGAGGAATTCGGCGGCGCCGATGCCTATGCCCGACACCGCTCCGAGGCCCGTGACGACCACCCTGCGACCCGGCTCACCACGCATATCGCTCTGCCTTCCGACGAATCCGCCGAGAGTCCGTCACCAGCCCGCCGCGTCGGAAACCACCTCGTAGACGCCGCGCAGATTGACCATCCGGCTGAGTTCGGACTGATTGATGACAACGTTGAAATTTTTTTCCAACGCCGCAAGAATTTCAATGGCCCGCAGCGAGTCCGCGTCGTGCTCTTCCTTGAAGAGACTGGTCTCGGTGACCTCGTCGGGATCTATCTCAAGAATATCGGTAACGATTTCCTTGATGGTTTCCCGGTGCTCTTCGACGATGGCGGACATTACCGCGCACCTCCATTTTTGGGCATGGGCAAAGCGGCGAACCTGCCAGTGACGCTATGCGCCGGTACCCAGCCCGACAACCCCAGAGTCCACTAGCTGTCATGTGCCCGATGAACCCTGCTGGCTGCCCTCGGTGGCTGTCATAAAGCTGCCGGTGGAGGCCGGTTACTGAAACGTATGACCGTGGATTCCGCAAGAATCTGTCAGGAAGCTGACGTGCAGACCACGCATATCACCCGGAATCCGACCTCCCCCGGCAGATGGCGTCAGTCGCCGTCGGGCTCCATGAGCCCGGCGCGCGCGGCGCGCACTCCGGCCTGGAACCGGGATTCGACCTTCAGGTCACGCATGATGTCGGCCACATAGCGACGGTAGGTACGCACCGAGAGGCCCAGTTTGCGGGCCGCGGCGTCGTCCTTGTAGCCCTCGGCCATCAGCGTCAGCACCTCGCGCAGCACCCGGCCGCGCGCACCGCCCTCGAAGGACAGCGGCCGCATCGGCCGCTGGGCCGTGTCCCACATCCCGCACAGCAGTTGGTGCAGCATGTCGGCCACGGTCGAGTTCTGGATCATCGAGGCCCGGGATCCGCCGGGCTCCCCCGGGGAGGCATCGGGTGCGATCACCGCGCCACCGTCCACCACCACCAACTCCTGGCGCACCCCGTCGAAGACGCGGACGTCCAGCCGCTCGACGGTGCCGACGGAACGCTGCCACGCGGCCCCGCGGATCACCCGCGGCGGGCACAGCATCCGCGTCCTGACCCCCTTGCCCGCGAGCTGGAGCAGCGTCTGCGCGATCAGCCGGGCGTGCTCCTCGCACGTCACCTCCGGCAGACTCCAGATCACATCGCGCTCGGCGCGCAGCACCAGCCGCGCGACCCATCCGGCCACCGCTTCCCCGGCCACCGGGAGTTCGGCGGTCGCGGAGGCCATGGCGCTGCGCCGATGATGATGAACAGCCGACTCCAGCAGGCGTAACGCCTCTCCCAGAGCCTGCTCCAAGTTGTCCGACCTGGCTTCCGGTTCCCTGCGAACCGTCCCGCCGGCACCCGCCCCGTTGTCAATATCGTCGATACCGTCAATGACCGTTCGGTCATTTAGTTGAATTCCGAAGTGGCTCAAAAGGACACCCCCGTTCCCTTATGCCGCACAGTAACGAGACGTCTCCCGTACGGCAAGGAAGATCGTTACTTATAGGACAGTTCTCGCCGGGGAATACCCTCGTCCTACAGCCGCTGAACAGGCCGGTGTGACCAAGGGGCTGCGCCTCAGCTCGGCCGATTGGTAACTTCCTCATTGAGCCAGCGCATGAGACAGCAAGCCGTCCCTTGACGTACGACGCGGACCCCCCTCCCTCTCCGTGGTCCCGAAAGGCGCCGCCCCCATGGCTGCACAGAACGCCGCGACGACCGATACCGCACCGGCCGCACCATCGCCCTCACCGACCGGCAGCCAATGGCTCGCGCTCTCCGTCCTCGTCCTGTCCCAGCTGGCCGTCTGGCTCGACAACACCGTGCTGAACGTCGCGCTGAAGACCCTGGCCGACCCCGACGAGGGGCTCGGCGCCAGCCCCAACGAGCTCCAGTGGAGCATCAGCTCCTACACCCTGGTCTTCGCGGTGCTGCTGTTCACCGGCGGGGTGCTCGCCGACCGCTACGGGCACCGTCGGCTGCTGCTCACCGGCATGGTCGTGTTCGGCGCCGCCTCCGCCTGGGCCGCCTACTCCGGCTCGGCCACCGAACTCATCGTCGCCCGGGGCGCGATGGGCATCGGCAGCGCCCTGATCATGCCCGCCACCCTCGCGCTGATCGCCCAGGTCTTCGACGAGCGGCACCGCGCCACCGCCATCGCCATCTGGTCCGGCTCCAGCGGGATCGCCATCGCCACCGGGCCGATGCTCAGCGGGGCGCTGCTGGACCACTTCTGGTGGGGTTCGGTCTTCCTGGTCAATGTGCCGATCGTGGTGCTGTGCGTGGCCGGGTCGCTGGTCTTCCTGCCCGGGGTGGCCACCCGGGTCCGGCAGAAGTTCGACCCGCTGGGCGTGGTGCTCTCCACCGCCGGTCTCTTCGCCATCGTCTGGGGCGTCATCGAGGGCGGCCACCGCAACGACTGGACCGATCCGGCCATTGTCGCCGCGCTCGCCGGGGGCGCGCTGCTGGTGGTGGTGTTCGTCCTGGTCGAGCTGCGGGTGGCCAATCCCAGCTTCGACGTACGGCTCTTCCGGGACATCCGGTTCACCGGCGCCAGCGTGGCGGTGATGCTCACCTTCTTCGGCCTGAACGGCTCGATGTACTACACCAGTTTCTATCTCCAGGGCGTGCACGGGCAGACCCCGCTGGAGTGCGGCCTGTCCATCGCACCCGTCGCCCTGGGCGTCTTACTCGGTGCGCCGCTCTCGGCCAAGCTGGTCCGGGCGTACGGGGTGCGGGCGGTGGTCACCACCGCCATGCTGATCGCCACCACCGGCTTCTGCGCCTATGTCTTCCTCGACGAGGACAGCGGACTGCCGCTGTTCTGGGTCTTCCTCGTTCTCCAGGGCCTGGGCATGGGCGCCGCCGTGGCCCCCACCACCGAGGCCATCATGGCGGTGCTGCCCGCCGACCGCACCGGCGCCGGATCCGCGGTCAACAACGCGATGCGGCAGATCGGCGGTGTCCTCGGGGTCGCCGTCCTCGGCTCCGTCCTGGTCACCGTCTACCGTGACCGGATCACCCCCGATCTGGACAAGCTGCCCCGGGGCGCGGCCGACTCCGCGCGGGAGTCCCCCGAGGCCACCCGGCTGGTCGGCGCCCGGCTGCGGATGCCGCGGCTGTCCGACCTCGCGGACCAGGGGTTCGTCCACGCCATGCATGTCGCCTCCGTCGTCGGCGCGATCGCCGCCGCGGCCGGGGCCGCGATCATCTGGTGGACCTTCCGGCGCGCGTCCTCCTCGTCAGGTTCCGGCCACTGACCTTTTCTTGCCACCGGTGACGGCGCGACATAGCCTCCGGGCACAACGTCCGTTATCCGGAAGGCAGTTCCCATGCGTACCGCAGTCATCACCGCGCCCGGCCAGGTGGAGATCAGAGAGATACCTGTGCCCGACGTGGGCGACTCCGAGGTGCTCGTACGCATCGCGGCGTGCGGCATCTGCACCATGGAGGCCAATCTGTACGCCGGGCGCATGAACGTTTACCCTGCCGCCGCCGGCCATGAGATATCCGGCTGGGTGGAGAAGGTCGGCGCCAAGGCCGCCGGTCTGGAGGACATGCCCGCCGTCGGCTCCCTGGTCACCCTCGACGGCCTCCCCCGCTGCGGCACCTGCCGGGCCTGCCGCCGCGGCCAGTCCGCCATCTGCGTCGCCCTCCAGGGCCAGGTCCGCGAGGACGGCGCCATCGCCATGGGCGCGGGGCTGGGCGAGTACATCGTGCTGCCCGCCTCCCGGGTGTGGTCGGTGGGCGACACCGACCCCGCCGTGGCCGCCATGGGCGAACCGCTGGCCTGTGTGGTCCACTCGCTGCGCCGCGGCGGATTCCGCGCCGGTGACCGGGTCACCGTGATCGGCGCGGGCTATATGGGCCAGCTGCACCTCGCCGTCGCCCGGCACCTCCAGGCCCGCGGCGTCTGTGTGGTCGAACGCGACGAGCGGCGGCTCGCCGCCATCGCCGGGGCCGGGGCGGACGCGGCCGTCACCCCCGCCGACATCGGTCAGCTCCCGCCCGCCGACGTGGTGTTCGTGACCATCGCGTCCAAGGAGTCCATCGCCTCCGCCCTGGCCGCCGTCGCCGACGGCGGCACCATCGTGCTCTTCGGCGGCGGCCCCGACGGCCCGCCCGCCGAACTGCCCGGCTACGAGGTGCACCGCCGCCAGCTCACCGTCACCGGCTCCTTCAGCCACGAGCCCGACGACTGGCGCGCCGCGGCCGAACTGCTGCGCGGCGGCGGTCTCTCCGAACGGCTCGAGACGCTGGTCACCGCCCGCTACGCGCTCGACGAGGTGGAGAAGGCGCTCCAGCAGACCGCCGAGACCCCCGTCTACCGGGTTGTCGTCACCCCGTAACCCGGCGGGTCCGACACCGCATCCGAACCACCCCGGCACCTGTGAGAAAGGACCGTCGTGTCCCTGCGCGTAGGCGTACAACTCCACCCCCAGCACACCGGTATCGCGGAACTGCGCACCGCCTGGCGCGAGGCCGACGCCCTCGGCGTCGACTCCCTGTGGACGTGGGACCACTTCCTCCCGCACACCGGCGATCCGTCCGGACGCCACTACGAATGCTGGTCGCTGCTGTCCGCGATGGCGGTCGAGACCCAGCGCGCCACCATCGGCCCGCTGGTGAGCTGCACCGCCTTCCGCAATCCGGATGTGCTCGCCGATATGGCCCGCACCGTGGACCAGCTCAGCGGCGGACGGCTGGTACTGGGTCTGGGCGCGGGCTGGTTCGAGGCCGAGCACACCGAGTACGGCATCCCGTTCCCCGGTCCGGCCGCGCGCATGGACGCCTTCGCCGCCGCCGTCACGGCCGTCAAGGAGCGGCTGGCCCGGCTCAACCCCGGGCCCGCCGGGCGGCTTCCGGTGCTGATCGGCGGTGGCGGGCGGCGGCGCACCCTGGAGCTGGTGGCCCGGGAGGCCGACTGGTGGAACTGGTACGGCTGGGCCTCCGAGGACCCGGTCGCCGAGTTCCGCGAGCTGAGCGGGGTGCTGGACCAGTGGTGCGAGCGGGTCGGCCGGGACCCCGGTGCGGTCGCCCGTACGGTCATGGTCAACCCGGACCAGCTGCCGCTGGTCGAGGGGTTCGCCGAGGCGGGGGCGGTGCACATCGTGGTCTCGCTGCCCGCGCCCTACGATCTGCGCACGGTCGAGGAGCTGCTCAAGGTGCGCGCCGCGCTCACCGCGTGACCGGGACGCGTCCCGAGAAGACCGGGGCCGGGCCCGGGTCCGCCGCCCGTACGCCCCTGGGCCGGCCGTTCGGCCTGCTCATGGGCGTACTGCTGCTCTCCAGCCTGGGCAACGGCCTGTGCTTCCCGTTCACCGCGATCTACATCAGCCGACTGCTGGGGCTCGGCTCGCGGGCCGCGGGCGGCTACTTCCTCGCGATGGCCGCGGCCAGCTTCGCCGCGGCCCTCCTCGGCGGTCCGCTGGCCGACCGCCGGGGTCCGCACCGGGTGGCGGCGATCGGCGGTGCGGCGCTGGCCGTGGGGTACGGGCTGCTGGCCCCGGCCGACGGGGTGGCGCTGGTACTGGTCTCCGGCGCCTGTGTCGGGGTCGGGTTCGGGCTCTTCTACGCCTCGATCGTGGGCGTGGTGGACCTCGCCGTACCGGAGAGCGGCCGCCGGACGGCGTTCACCGTCCGGCACATCGTCAACAACGCCGGGATCGGGTTCGGTTCGGTGGTGGCCGGGCTCGCCCTGCACGGCGCCTCGACCCCGGCCGGGACGCTGCGCTGGCTCTATCTGGCCAACGCGCTGGCGGCGGTGCCGCTGGTCGTGGTGGTCCGGGCGCTACGGCCGAAGGGGGCCGAGGCGCACACCACGCGGGAGGCGCCGGAAACCGGCGGCGGCCCGTCCGGGCCGACCTACCGCACGCTGCTGCGGGTCCGGACCATGGCCCTGCTGGTGGTCGCCCAGGCACTGTTCGCGATCGTCGGATTCACCCAGATCGAGGCGACCGTCCCGCTGCTGATGCACGACCATATGGGCGTCTCCCTGGGCTGGGTGAGCGCCGTGGTGGCGGCCAACTCCTTCGCCCTGGTGGCCCTTCAGCCGTTGCTGAGCCGCTGGCTGGAGCGGCTGCCGGAGACGGTCGGGCTCGCGGCCGGACCGGTGCTGTGGGCCGGGGCCTTCGGCTGTGGCCTGGGCGCGGCGCTGGCCGGTCCCTCGGCCCCGGCCGCAGTGCGCCATGGACTGCTGCTGGCCTTCGCGGTGGTGTTCGCGGCGGGTGAGCTGACGTACTCGTCGGCCTTCTATCCGCTGCTGCTGCGCTGGTCCGGCGAGACGGCGGTGGGCCGGGCGAGCGCGCTGGCCTCGCTGGCCTGGAACCTGGGCACCGCCTCGGGCCCGGCCATCGGACTGTTCGTGATCTCCCGGACCTCGGCCACGGGCAGCTGGGTGGCGCTGGCGGCCGGGGCCGCGGTGGCCTTCGCGGTGGCGGCGGCCCTGCACCGGCGGGCGGCGGATGTGACACGGGCGGCGGACGCGTAAAGCGCCCGCCGCCCGCGGCGTCTCTCACCTGCCGTGGCTCACGCCCACCGGCCCCGGCTCACGACTTCGGCAGATACGCGTTGTCGTAGGCGTCCTCGGGGGTCACGGTCTTCTCCAGCAGCCCCTGGCCGTACATGAAGTCCGCCATCCGGGTCCAGGTCTGCGGGTCATTGACGCCCACCTCGCCCTGGTCGTTCTTCAGCAGCGGTGTGGTGGCCTTGAGCACCGCGCGCGCGTTCTTCTGCTGCTTCTCACCGCGCAGGCTCGGTACATACTTCTGGCTCAGCTCGATGGCGTCATCCGGGTGATCCATCACGTACTGCATACCGCGCAGCGAGGCGTCGACGAACTTCTTCATCTCGTCGCCACGCTTGTCCAGCGTGTCCTTCTTGGCCCCCAGACCCACGCCGACCAGCGGTTCTCCCTCGGCACCCGAGTCGAGCGTAATCGACCGTACCGAGGTTCCCGCCTCCTTGAAGGCGATGGCGTCGTTATTCAGGTAGCCCATGACACCGTCGACCTTCTTTCCGGTCAGGGCGGCCTGCTGGGTGAAGCCGATGTTCTGGATTTTGGCGTCCTTGGCGGAAAGACCGCCCTCCTTCAGGAGCGCCAGCAAACCGAAATATGTCTCGCCAAAGGGGCCGGGGGTGCCGATCTTGCGGCCCTTGAGGTCCTCGGGTTTCCGGATGCCGGAGTCCTTGGGCACGATCAGACCCACCGGGTATTTCTGGTAAAAGGTGGCGATGTCCACGATCGGCACATTCTTGGAACGAGCCTGGAGCATCTCGTCGCCGCCCGCGTAGACCACATCTTCCTTGCCCGACTTCAGGGCCCCGAAGAGGTCTTCGGCCGCGCCGTGATGACGCAAGGTCACATGCAGCCCGGCGTCCTTGTAGTAGCCCTTTTCGGCGGCCGCGTAAAACGGTGCGAACTGGATATTGGGCGTGTATGTCAGCCCCACGGTGATGCCATCGCCACTCTTGCCCCCCGCACCCTCCGGCTCCTCGGCGCATGAGGTCAGCGTGGCCAGCGCCACGACCGACGCAAGAGCCGCCCCCGTGACCCGGTATCTGCGGGTACGGCTGGTGGAGGTCCTCACAAAACGCACTGCTTCTCCTCTTGAGTGAACGATGTCAGTCGCGCTGAACGAGCTTCTCGACCAGCCGGACCACCCCGTACTGAATGGCGGCCAGCAGGCAGAGCATGACGAGCGAGGCGAACAGCCCCTCGGTGTCGGCCTCCTGGCGCTGCATCGTCAGCAGCTGGCCGAGCCCCTCACCGCCCATCACGAACTCACCGACGACGGCGCCGGTGATGGAGAGCGTGAGGCCGTTGCGCACCCCGGCGAGGATGCTGGGCAGGGCGAGCGGCAGCTCGATGTACCAGAGCATCCCCCACCACCCCACACCGTCCACGCGCGCGGCCCCCATCACGTCGGGGTCCAGTGAGCGCAGCCCCAGCACGGTGTTGACCAGGATGGGAAAGAACACCAGCAGGGCGCAGAGCACCGCGATGGGCAGCAGCCCATAGCCCAGCCACAGGGCGAACAGCGGGGCCAGCGCCACCGCGGGCATGGCCTGCGAGGCGGCCACATACGGCTGGAGCGCCGCGGCCGCCAGCTCGTTGCGGGCGATGAGATAGCCCAGCGGCAGCGCCACCGCGATCCCGAGCCCGCCGCCCGCCAGCGCCTCCCACACCGTCTCCTGGGTGTAGTCCAGGAGCTGACCGTTCCGCACCTCGTCCAGGAATCGGCTCGCCAGCGCGCCCGGACCGGGCAGATAAAACTCCGCAACCATTCCGGTACGGGTGACGATGTCCCATACGAGAAGCAGCAGCAGCCCCATTACCAGGGGTGGCAGCACCCCGTGGAAGACGGTCCGGCGGCGCTTCACCGGAACGTGACGGCCATGCGAACCCCTGTTGCTTTGCCGACTCCTGCCCCCGCGATGTGCCTTTCCGGTGGTGTCGCCGGACTTTCGTGCACGTCCCGGTCGGGGTGAATGCGGCGCCGTGGTCCTCGGCTCGCCGCCCGCGGCCGCCGTGGCGGTCGCACCCCTTCCGTCCCCTTCGGTCATCCCCAAATCCCCTTGCAATACCGGCTGTTGCCTTCTCGGCACGCCCGCGTGCAACCTATCGCCCGCACACCGCCGATTACAATGTCGATGGGGAAAACGAAATAGTTACGTCGGTGGATTTCCATGTTTTCGCGCAGGCAGCGGGGCATGTTTGGCGCGGAGCATCTCCAGCGCCGCGATGAGGGTCTGCCGGGTCAGCCCCGGATCGATGACATCGTCCACGAGCCCGCGCTCGGCCGCGTAGTAGGGGTGCATCAGCTCGGCCGCGTACTCCTTGACCAGCTGGCCGCGTACGGTGCCGGGGTCCTCGGCGGCGGCGATCCGGCGGCGGAAGACCACATTGGCCGCGGCCTCGGCGCCCATCACCGCGATCTCGTTGGTCGGCCAGGCGAAGGAGAGATCGCAGCCGATGGAACGGGAGTCCATCACGATGTACGCCCCGCCGTACGCCTTGCGCAGGATCAGCTGGACACGCGGCACGGTCGCGTTGCAGTACGCGTAGAGCAGCTTGGCGCCGTGCCGGATGATGCCGCCGTGCTCCTGGTCCACCCCGGGCAGGAAGCCGGGCACGTCCACCAGCGTCACCAGGGGGATGTTGAACGCGTCGCAGAACTGGACGAACCGCGCCGCCTTCTCGGAGGACTCGATGTCCAGCACCCCGGCCAGCGACAGCGGCTGGTTGGCGACGACGCCCACCAGATGGCCGTCCAGCCGGGCCAGGGTGCACAGCACGCTGGTGGCCCAGCGCTCATGGACCTCCATATGCTCACCGTCGTCGACGATCTCCTCGATGACCGCGCGCATGTCGTACGGGCGGTTGCCGTTGAGCGGCACCAGGTCCAGCAGCGCGTCACAGCGGCGGTCGGGCGGATCGTCACAGGGGACCCGCGGAGGGGTCTCGCGGTTGCTGGCGGGCAGCAGGGAGAGCAGATAGCGCACCTCCTCCAGACAGCTCGCCTCGTCGTCGTAGGCGAAGTGGGCCACCCCGGAGGTCTCGGCGTGCACATCGGCGCCGCCCAGTCCGTTCTGCGAGACCTTCTCGCCGGTCACCGCCTGGACCACATCGGGCCCGGTGATGAACATCTGCGAGGTCTCCCGGACCATGAACACGAAGTCGGTCAGGGCCGGGGAGTACGCGGCCCCACCCGCGCACGGCCCGAGCATCACACTGATCTGCGGAATCACCCCGGACGCCCGGGTGTTGCGCTCGAAGATCCCGCCGTAGCCCGCGAGCGCGGAGACACCCTCCTGGATCCGGGCGCCCGCGCCGTCGTTGAGGGAGACCAGCGGCGCCCCGGCGGCCAGCGCCCGGTCCATCAGCTTGTGGATCTTCTGGGCATGGGCCTCGCCGAGCGCCCCGCCGAAGATCCGGAAGTCATGGGCGAAGGCGAAGACCGTACGGCCGTGCACCGTGCCCCAGCCGGTGATCACGCCATCGGTGTACGGCCGCTTGTCCTCCAGCCCGAAGCCGGTGGCCCGGTGTCTGCGCAACGGCTCCAGCTCGGTGAACGACCCCTCGTCGAACAGCAGCTCAAGACGTTCGCGGACGGTCAGCTTGCCCTTCCCGTGCTGGGCCGCGGTGGCCCGGGGATCGCCCGCGCGCACCTCGCCTTTGAGCCGGTGCAGTGCGGCCACCCGTTCGCGGGCACTGGCTGTGTCGCTCTCCGGCATAGGACATCCCCCCGTGACTCCGGGCACGCGGACGGTGTGCGGCCCCGCGGTCAGGGTAGGAACGGGCCGTAAGCCGCTGGTAGAGAATCCCTCGAGGATGACCGCAAGAGGCCACCGGACACCTTGCGTTCCGGCGGGCGGTGGCCACCGGATGTCAGCGGGCCGCTGTATCCGGCGGCGGCTTGGGCGGATCGCCGAGTATGCCCAGTTCACCGGCGCGGACGCCCGCCTGGAATCGGGAGCCGGCCTCCAGCAGCTCCAGGATCCCGGTGACATAGCGACGGTAGGTGCGGACCGAGATCGCCAGATCGCGGGCGGCCGCCTCGTCGGTGACCCCGTCCCGCAGCCGGGCCAGCACCCGCCGCACCATCTCGGTGCGGGCGCGGTTGCCGAAGTCGAGGGGGCGGGCGGCCGGTACGGCGCTCGCCCAGATCGTGGTGAACATGCCGTACAGGGTCCCGACGACCAGCGGGTCCTGGATCACCGAGGTCCGGCGCCCCTCGTCGGTCTCGACGCACACCAGCGCGGTCCGGCCGTCGGCGATGACGGCGGTGGGCAGGGCGATCGCCGCGGTACGCACCTGAGGGGGGCAGGGGTGCGAGCTCTGGCCCCCGGCGCCACTGGCACCCCCCGTGCCGTCGGCACCCCCGGGCCCACCCGACCGTCCGGGACCGTACTCCCCCGAACCGGCCTCACCGGCACGGGACTTCCCGGAACCGGCCGGTGCGGAGGCCCCCGCCGCACTCCCCGCACTCCCCGCCGCGCCCCCCGCCGTCCGCTCGGCACCGGGCAGCGGCACGGAGACCGGAGCGGGTCCCGGCGGCGGACCGCCACCGGGACCGGATCTGCCGCGCAGCACCCGCACCCGCACCGCGCCGTCGAGACCGGTCAGCAGCGTCCCCAGCGCCGCGTGCGCCGGCGCCATCCGCGCCGTGGCCTCCGGGAACACCGCGTCCACCCCCCGCCGGGCATGGGTGATCACCTGCTCGGCGGCGGCCAGAAATGCGGAATCCTCAATTCCCACCTCGGCGAACTGCTCGTTCCGGGAGCGCCGGGCACGGTGTTCCACCACCGTGGACTCGATGAGCGCCCGCACCTCCCGCAGTGTCCGGTCCAGCCCGTCCCCCGCGTATGTGGCCTCCGGCCCCGGATCGCGTCCGCGGTCGTTCATCTCCCCATTTCCTGCCCGGGTTTCCCGTACGGGTCTCCCGCACGGGTTTCCCGCTCGATGACGTGGTCAAGGTCGCGAGCGCCGTCAGTGACGGCTCGGCAGCAGCCCCATTTCCACCGCCCGTACCCCCGCCTGGAAGCGGGAGCTGGCCCCCAGCTCCCGCATGATCTCCGCGACATAGCGACGATAGGTGCGCAGCGAAACCCGCATCTCGCGGGCGGCCACCTCATCGGTGTGGCCGGTGCGCAGACATTCCAGTATCCGCCGGGCGGAATCCCGGCAGAGCCGCCCGCCCAGCCGCGGGTAGTCCTCGAGCTCCACCGCGTTTCCCCAGGCTCCGGTGAACATCAGCTCCAGGGCCCGTACCGTGGCGGGGTCCTCGACCAGGGCCGCCTGCCGTCCGCCGCCCCGTGCCGGATCCGTCCGGCCGCCGCCCCCGCCCCGTACGTAGACCAGCTGGCCGTCGATCAGCAGGGCCTCGGTCAGTACGCCGTCGCCGACCCGGACTTCGCACCGCGGATCGGTGCGCGCCAGCGCGCGTATCCCGTTCGCGGCCGCGGCGCGCTCCACGCAGAGCAACCGGACGGCCACATTCCGGCGGGCTCCCCCGACGGGCCGGGCCAGCGTCGCACAGAGGGCGTCCGTCTGCTCCTCGCTGCCCGACATGACCATCTGCACGGTCCGTTCGGCACCGCCGACCAGGGTGTCGATCACCTCCGCGAGCGGCACCTTCTCCAGAGCCGTCCCCGCCCAGGAGTCCTGGGCCAGCTCCCTGCGGTGCCGTACGACCGTCGACTCGATCAGGTCGCGCGCCGCGAGCAGAGCGCGCTCCACGTAGTCGGGGGCCATGCCCGGAGCCGCCGCCGCACTCTCGGCAGAAGGCTCGGATGCGCGGACTAGACCAACCATGACTTCCCCTGAGGGCTTCAGAAACTTACTTTTCCAAATACCGGCCTGGTTCTCGTATTTCCTTTGCCTCAATACCGAGGCAGCATTGCGCGAAATCCACTCGACACTAATTCGCACACAGCGACGACGTCAACGCGGGGCGTAAGGTAAAGAGTTGCCCAAACGGTGCGTGGCGCAGTGGCGCACACGACCGCGCACGCCCTCGTGGGAGTCCAACTGTCAACAAGTTACGGGAACCGCCGAGTTGTACACCGGACGGGCGCACGCAGCGCAGCGGGCCCACAACACTTCGCGACCGTCGTTTCCGGCCGCTGTCCGGTACCTGCCAGCGGGGAGCTGACCACAAATCACCCCCATCCGGGGGTGATGACAGCGGATGCGGGACGGTGTAGCGACCGGGGGACACCACGCTACCGGCGCCGTGGGTCAGGGATCCACCACTTCGGCGTGCAGGGTGAACCAGACCGTCTTGCCGGTGGGCGTGAGATCGGCGCCCCACGCATGCGCCGTCTTGCTCAGCAGGAACATCCCCCGCCCGCTCTCCGAGAGGAAGTCGGGCTCCTTGACCACCGGCAGCGCGGACTCGGTATCGCTGACCGCGGCGTAGACGCCGTACCGGCGGTTCTCCAGGGTCAGTTCGCACTCGGGGGACGCGGCGTGCTTGTGCACATTGGACAGCAGCTCGGTGACGCACATCGCCGCCGCGGTGATCAGCTCCTCGCGCCCCCACCGGCGCAGCCGGGCGCCCACCGCGCGGCGCACCTCGGCGAGGGTCTGCGGATGGACACGGAGGCGCAGTACGTACCGCTGCGGAATGTTCTCAGCCATATGGTCCGGGGCCCCTCCAAAGCACGGCGCGTGCCGCCTCACCCGAGGATCCTGGCCCATGGGCGTACCACTCGCAATGTTTCGACCCCTGGGCCATCAGACTGGCATATGCCCCCGGCCACCCGTGAGTTGGTGGTACGTCAGACTGGTCGGATGTCCTACCAGCCAGTGCCCACGGTCCGGCGCAGGCGCCTGGGGGCCGCACTGCGCAGACTGCGCACGGAGGCGGGGATGACGCTGGACGCGGCCGCCGACGCCCTGAACGCCGCGGAGAGCGGCTCCGCGCACGCCCGCCGCTGGACGGCGCCGAAGCTCTCCCGGATCGAGAACGCCAACGCCACGATCCGCACCACCGAGGTCGGCACCCTGCTACGGGCGTACGCGGTCGACGACTCCGACACCCGTACCGCACTCGAGGTGCTGGCCCAGCACGCCGCCAAACGCGGCTGGTGGCAGACCTACCGCGGGGTCGTCCCGCCCGCCTACGCCGACTACATCTCCCTGGAGTCGGACGCGGAGTCCGTCCGCGACTACGCCCCGCTGGTCCTCCCCGGGCTGCTCCAGACACCGGACTACGCACGCGAGACCATCGCGGCCCGGGCGGTGGCCGGCGACGGGGCCGAGATCGACGCGCTCGCCGAGGTGCGCCTCGCCCGGCAGGCCGTCCTCACCCGCCCCGCCGCTCCGCTGAAACTGTGGGCGGTCATCCACGAGGCCACCCTGCGCCGCCGGTTCACCGGCCGCCCCGCCCTGATGACCGCCCAGCTGTGGCGGCTGCTGGAGGTGGCCGAGTGGCCGACGGTCACCCTCCAGGTGATCCCGCTGGACGCCGCCCCGCACCCCGGTGACGCGGGCGCGTTCACCCTCGTCGGCTTCCGCGGTCCGCTGCCGGACGTGGTCACCCAGGAGAACGTCTGTGGCCCCACCTACGTCGAGGGCGCCGACGACGTCCGGGTCTTCGCCGACGCCTTCGGCCGGATCGTGGACAGCGCGCTGTCGGCGGAGGCCACCATCGCCCTGATCGCCGGTCTGGTCCACCACGGTGCGGTGCCGTCCGGACAGCACCGCACCCCTGGCCCCCGCCTCGCTCAGAACTGGACGTCCGAGCAGGCGTAGAAGGCGTTGCCGGTGTCCGCGACCGTCCACACGGCGAGAATCAGATGCCTGCCGCTCTTCCCGCCCGGCAGCGTGCCCGCGTGGGAGAGCGAGGACGGCGGCCGCTGCCCGTGGTACGGCACGGTCAGGAACGGCTGCGGCTCCAGGCTCGCGCGGGTCAGCCGCTGGCCGGGGTCCCATCCGTTCCTGGTGATGTAGTACCGGAAGTCGGTGGTCGCGTGCGAGGCGGTGAAGCGCCAGTTGAACGTATAGCTCTGCCCCGCGCCGACCCTGGTCGCGGGCCAGTTGCCGCCCCGCGGATCGTCGAGCTCCGCGAACCGGCTGTTCCCGCCCGCGCAGATCAGCCCGTCCGCCGGCCCGCCCGCCGGGAACCCCTTCGGCCCCTCGACGCTCTGCGGCTCGTACTGAATGGCCCCGCACCCGGTGACGGTCCCGTTGGCGCACAGCTTCTGACGGCTGATGGGTGAGTCGGTGTACCCGTGGCTGGAAGCGCTGCCGCCGGTCGCGAGGACGGAGACCGTCGCGAGACCGATGCCGATGACAGCAGCGCGGATCTTGTTGCGCATGCTTCGCTCCTGAAGACGTGGGGAGTCCGTGAGCCGTGCATTGCGGTCTAGACCAAGTCCGAGATTAGCGAGCGGTTTTGGACATGTCCATACCAATGCGGACCCCCACCGCCCCGGTCCGGAGCACCCTCCGGGGTCCGGTAAGATTCAGCCGTCAGCAAGCGCCGCTAGCTCAGTTGGTTAGAGCAGCTGACTCTTAATCAGCGGGTCCGGGGTTCGAGTCCCTGGCGGCGCACCGTGGCTTCGCCACTGACCTGGGGTTTCTCGGTTCACCGAGAAACCCCAGTCGCTTTTTCGGCGCGGGCCGACTCCCCTTGCGCACCGGAGCCCCGGCGCGCTCGCGCCGGGGCTCCGGGTTCTGTGCCCTGGATCAGCAGGAGGGACAGGGTTCGCACTCACGGACCCTGACGTCGTCGAGGACCGGTCCGGCGGCCGTGTTGGTGGTGCTGGCGAACGCCAGCGTCGTGGTGGTGCCGGTGGCCACGAAGCTCACCTCACGGGTCACATAGCCCATGTTCGTCGTGGACTTGCCCGTGGTGTCGAAGGTGAAGTCCTGGAAGTTCTGCCCGTCGACAAAGACCTTCCCGGTCTTCACGGCCGGGCCGAACCCGGGGTTGCCCGCCAGGGAGTACGTCACCGTGTACCGCTTCCCCGGGACCGTCGTGAACGTCTGCGCCACCGTCCCCCCGGTCTGGCCGCTGAGGTCGACCGACTGGTCACCCTCGGCCGCCTGCCAGTACCCGGCCCCGATCAGATCGACACTCCCGGACGTGACCTTCCACGGACCGATGGTGCCTCCCGCCGACACCGTCTGGAACGAGTTGGCGGGCGCCCTGGGAGTCTCGAAGCTGCCGTCGTCGAAGCGGCTTGCGGCCAACGCCGAGGCGCCGGTACCAGTACCGGCGAGAACCCCGGCGACGACGACAGCGACGGCTAAGGCACGAATGCGCGACATATCCCCTCCTGGAGGAAGAAGGTGTGAGGGTCACGATTGACCCGCCGATGAATTTCCCGCATCCGGGGCCGACCGGCCAAGACCGGAACCCCGGCGCACCGGGGTGTGCGCCACGGTCTGCGCGCTGATCACGCGGGGTGTGCACCCCAACGGCTCTCGCCCTTCGAGCATGTCTCAAGTCGCCGCCGCGACATGGGCCCACACCGTCGTGGCTACGACAGCAGCAGGAGGCAGTCCCAAGTGGCGGTCGGTCCGGCCGACAACAGTCCGCCGAGGTCGGCGAGAGTCAGTGCGGTGCCTGCCCGGCCGGTGAGGAAGCCGTGCGGGCGCGCGGTCGTGGCGCCGAGCAGCGTGGCATGAGCGGCCATGTCCACCAGAGGGCGGCAGGAGAGGCGGAGGGCGCTTTGCAGGATGCCTGCGCTGCCATGGCAGAGGGCTGTGCCTTCGGTGTCCCAGTGATCCGGTGACCTGGCGGCGAGGCTGGCCATGGCTGCGGCGGCGGTGCGGTTGAGTGCCGGAAGGCCAAGGGCGTGGGTAGCCCCGGTGAGCGCTGCGGCGATGCCCGGGGTCCCGTAGCACCAGGCGGTGGTGCGCCCTGTGATGCGGGTGGTGGTTCCACTGGGGCCGTCGTCCAAGGCGGTTCCACTGACGTGGGGTGGCCATGTGCGCTGGGGAGTTTGCCAGGTCAGGAGCCACTGAGCGGCGGTGTGGATCGCGTCGTTCTGGCCGGGAACGGTGTGTCCGGCCCGATGGGCTGTGGCCAGGAGGGCGAGCGGACCGGCGATGCCGTGAGCGAGGCCGGTGGTGGCTGCGCCGGAGGAAGGGATACGGACGGTGGGTGGGTGAAGGGTGGCCGGAAGCCACCAGCCCGGTCGGGTTCCGGTGCTGGCGAGGATCATATGGGTGAGGGCTGTCAGAGCGGCGTTCAACCCCGGCTCGGCTTCGGCGCCGTGGCCGCGGGTGTGAGCAGCGAGAAGGACGCGCCCGATGCCGGTGAGCCCCTTGATGGCGTCGTAGACCGCCCAAGGGGTTGCTTCTGCACGGGCGGCCCGATGGAAGTGGTGGCGAGCGAGCGCGGCGGCACGAGCCGAGAGCCAGGCCGTGGCGCGGGGCAGCAGGGCCTGGTGCGGGTCGTGAGGTGCCAGATAGCCGGTACCGATGATCAGGGAAGCGGCAAGGGCTCCGGGGCCGGTGTGCATGCCGTCCGGAGGTGCTTTGCCCAGCAGGCGTGCCGCAGCGTCCCAGTGGGCCGCAGCCGTTTTGGCCGATCCGGGTTCCGCCTCGGCGAGGCATGCGTGCAGGAGCGCGGTGCCTGCGAGCCCGTGGCACAAGGTGTGGGCGGCACGGTCCGACAGGGAAGCGGTGACGTCGCTGGGGACGCGTAGATCGCGGGCGATGTCCAGGGCGCACGCGGCGGCCCGGGCGTGGAGGTCGGCTTTCATGAGCGGTGCAGGAGATCGGCGGCCAAGGTCCGCATGATCCGTTCGACTCCGGGGTCGATGGAAAGCATGCGGTTGGCGTGCATGTGAATGACATCGCTGGCGCACCGGGCGGTGAACCGCGGCGGAACGGCGTCCCGGTAGGCGATCAGCGCGGCGCGGTGCTCTGCGCGCGCTGCGGCCAGATCGGCGGGGAGGAGCGGGTGGGGCTCGTCCGCGAGGTGCGGGCGCAGGGCGTCACGGTGACGGCGCTGGTCCCGGGTGAGGCGGCCAGGGTTCAGGGCCGAGCGGGCCTGCTCGGGAGCAAGAGTGCGGGCGGTCTCGGCGGCGGTGACGGCGGCAGCGAGAAAGCGCACATCCTCGGTATGGGTGAGGGCGGCCAGGGCGAGACGGCTGTCGGCGCAGAAGAGGTGCTCGGCGGCGGTGATGGCCTGCGCCCCGCCGTAGCGTTCGATCTCCTGCTCGTACGGCTCCAGGCGCAGCATGCCGGGCCCGAGGAGACCGCGGTGGTGCAATCGGTCGGCGAAGCTCGCCAGTTGTGGCTGGATATGGGTGGCGAGGCTGTGGGGGTTGGCGTGGAACCGCAGACGCAGATGGGGTCCGAGGGCTGGGGTGGTGTAGCGCAACCAGAACCAGCGGTCGACATCGTCGGGGAGGGTGGCCAGCAGCGGGGCGAGCTCGGTGAGAACCGTGTCGTGCAGGTGGCCGGGGGTGCAGAGTACGGCGGACAGCCAAGAGCTGCCGGGCAGATGAGTGCCGGTTCCGGCGGCACGCAGCGCGTACCGCGGATCGGAGGGCGCGTGGTGGGAAGTGTGGCGCCGGATGAGAGGGACGACGAGGTCGATCAGGTGGCCGGTTCTGTTTGGCCCGTCGACCACGGCCAGTTCCTCGGGAGCGGCGAAGGGTTCTCCGAGCGTGCGGGTGCCACGGCGGATGCTGCGGCGCAGCAACTCGCGCTGGTCGGGCTGGCGCAGGTCGAGAGGGAGACGGCGGTCAGCCTCCTCGGCGACGAGCACGGGCGGCGGCGTCGGCCGCGTGTGGGTGCGCCACGCCATGAGGTCCGTTTCGAAAGCGGCATGGCGGTCTGTGGATGCGACGAGAGCGTCAGGCACCCGCCAGCGGGCGGGGGCCAGCAGAGTGTCGCGGTAGCGCACGCGCGGGGTGTAGGGCCAGCAGGACAGCGGGCCCCAGTTCCAGGGGTGCCACGGCCGGGTTCCGGAGTGCCCGAGAAGGTGGAGTAAGTGCGCGGCCGGGGGCAGAAGCCGAGGCGCGACGCGGTTGTGGAGCACGGGAATGACGGGCCGCTGATGGTGGGTGGACCACAGTTGCAGGTGGGTTCCGTCAGTCGTGACGGCGAGGCTGTGGGGTACGAGGTCACCGGGGCGGGCGGGGACATCGACCGGGATGCGCCAGGGAGCGGAGCCGCTCTCGGCGGCCAGTGCGCCGGCGGTGGTACGGGGTCGGCAGACGATTTCCGCGATCATGGGGCCGCTGCCGGTGTCGCTTTGCTCCCGGGGGGCGAGGTCCGGGAGCCACCTCGTCCAGCGGCCGGGTGCGGCTCCGGCGTTCTGCGAGCCGGTGCCGGGGCAGACCGCGATGCGCAATCCCTCCGCGTCGCGCAGCAGTTGGACATGGATCTCGGCGGTGCGCGGCGGCGGCAGTGGCGAGGGATGGGTGAGCTGGTCGATGTGCCGCTCATGGAGGACGATCTCGTTCCTGCCTTCCGACAAGGCGTCGGAGAGCAGCCCGGCCAGCACGGCGGTGCGGCGTGCGTCGGGGGCCTCATCGGTGCCGATCGCGTCGTGAGGCCCAGGTGGACCGAGGCCGGTGACGGGGTCGAGGACGTCCAGCAGCGGTACGAGCCGGTGGCGGCCGTAGGCGGCGCAGAAGCGCCGGTGATAGTCGGTCAACGGACCGGTTCGGTGACCGATCCGCCAGAGTAGCGAGGCGGCCTCGGCAGCTTGCTCGCCCACCAAAGGAGGCAGGGCGATCTCCGCATCCGCGAGGGTGTCGACGACCAGCGGCCTACTCGTCCGATGCAGCGTGTCCGCCAGGTCACGGGCCTCCTCCAGCAGCTTCCGTCTGTGCCGGTTGCCGGGCGGGTGCGCATCGGCTCGGTTCAGCAATTGGTCCAGGCGGGTCAGGGAAGTCCGTGCCGACGCTGTGGCCGGGAGCTTGTCCAGCAGATGGATCAGCGGGTCCGCGCGCACGTCGGTCGGGAGCAGATCGGTCAGCAACAGACCGGTGTCGATCATGTCGACCACGGCCCGCGCGGCCTGGTGCAGGGTGGCCCCGGGATGGCGGCTGAGAAGGTCGGTGAGAAGGTCAGCGGCCGACGCTCCGGCGCGGCTGGCTTCCAGCAGCCGACGCGACACCTCGGTGGCGCGCACGCTGGCGAACCGTGGCCCTGCGGAGGCGGGATGCTCGATTTCCAGCCGGTCCCCTCTGATGGCGGCTGAGGATGCGGCGGTCAGGGAGAGCGCGGGCAGCAGATCGGGCTCGTCGTGGAGTAACCGGTCCGCTATCGCGGTCAGCCAGGCGGGGCTGAGGTTGGTGACGGTCCGGTGGGCGGCCCCCAGTCGCATGCCGGGGGCAGGCGCGGCGAACACAGCGGGGGCGACCCCGGCGAACACCCCCTGCGGAGTGGTCCGCATACGGGAGCGCAGATCGTAGGCACAGCGCGTCACTCGTCCGCGCTCCGTACCCTCGGCAACCGCCTGCGCAGCGCTCCGACCGGCCAGGAACACGCCTTCGTTCAACACACCGTCGCAGTCGCTGCCGACGGGGTCGAGGAGGGGGCACAGCGGGATCCGGGCCATCGCCACGGCGCAGGGGTCGAAAAGCCTCCGCATCACACCATCCCGTCGTGAGGGCCCGCCAGTGGGAAGCCCGGGCACGCATTGCGCGCGCCCGGGCCCGGAGTACCGTCAGCAGCCGGTCGTCGGACCCTGCGGTGGGGATTCACCGCAGCCGTCCCCAGTGGTGTCGCCCTCGTCGTCGTCGCCGTCGCCGCCGAGCCAGACGTCCAGCCTCCCGATCTCCCCCTCGACAGGGTCCAGGTCGAAGACGTCGGCCAGCCCCTCGGGCAGCCCGGCCAGTTCCTCGGTCGGCGGTGCCGGGGTTCTCGGTACTGCTTGGGGTGTCGGTAATGCCATCTTCACTCCCTCCACTCGGGCCTCCCCGCGCTCGACGCCGGGAGGCGTGGATCCGGACCGCCCCAGCGGGGCGGTCCGCGTCTTCAGGTGATCACCAAACGGACGCTGGGCTTGTCGACCGTCACGCCACCGGGGCCGGGTTCATGGCTGTCACGGCGGTAGGCGCGCACGACGGGCTCTCCCTCGTCCCTGATCACCTTGTCGAAGCGGTGGACAGCCTCGGCCAGGTGGGCCGCGAGGCGTTCGCGCTGCGGGCCGTGGGCGATGACCCCCAGTTCGTAACGCTCCTCAGTGGCCTGCGGGGCTTGGCGCAGCGTGACGTAGGCCAGCGAGTCGTGCTCCCACACCGCGGGCGCGCCCCTGCTCAGTACCCAGCCCACCAAGCCACGCTCGGACGCTGCCTGCGTGGCGCGCAGCCTGCCGTAGGGGGCGACCGCGCCCGCGAGCCACACGTCCAACCGGGGCAGCAGTCCTTCCGAGCCGCCCAGCTCCACCCCCGTCCACCGCTCATGCCGGGGGCCGGTGAACGCCGCGGTCAGTGCGTCGGCGTCGGCGGGCTGATCCTCGTCGACCACCAGCCGCACCTCGCGCCCGGCCAGGCATACGACACGTGGCGCGTGCGCGCTGTCTCCCTGCATGGCGACAAAGCCGGAGACGATGAGCGTGTCGCTGCGCAGGTGATCCCGTTCCCGGGCAAAGGCGATGGTGCGGGAGAGGCCACGGAACCGCAGCGGCACCACCAGCCGTCCCGCTGGAGCGAGTTGATCCAGCCATGCCACCGACAGATCGGAGGCGCCGACGGTGACAACGATGCGGTCGAATCCCTGGACGGGAGCGTCCTGGACCGGCCGGGCACCGTCCGCATCCCTGACCCGCACCTGCCCGTAGCCCGCCTCTCCAAGCAGCCTGCGCGCCCGCGCGGTGATGTCGGGATCGATGTCCATGGTCGTCACCGACCCCTGCTCACCGACCAACTCCGCCAACAGCGCCGCGTTGCACCCTCCGGAGCCGATCTCCAGCACCCTCATACCGGGTACCACCTGGGCCGCCTCCAGCATCCGGGCATGCAGCCACGGAGCCGAGACCGAGCTGACCGGCTTGCCCTGCGCGTTGCGCTTGGTGAAGACCGCTTCCGGTGCCCCGTACGCCTCTTCGGCGGATACCTCGGGCACAAAGAGGTGTCGCGGCACCTTACGGAAGGCAGCCTCCACCGCAGATGAGGTGAGTGCCCCTCGCTCTCGCAGACCTTCCACCATCTGCTCGCGCAGGGCGGAAGCCTCCGCATCCATACGGGACTCGGTCACACGGAACTTCCTTTCCGGCCGCCCTCGCGTGCAAAGCCGCCATGGAACTATGGCGCGGAGTCCGCAACGCCGCTTTCCGGACGTCCCGGGAGACTGGCGGTTTGGCGTGGATGGTTCACGTCGCCGCCGCGACATGGGCCCACACGGTCTTGCCGGGGCCCCGGCGCGGACGCACACCCCAGCGGTCGGCCAGCCCCTCGACCAGGAGCAGCCCACGGCCCTGTTCGTCGTCGGACGCGGGGATCTTGGGCACGGGCTCCGCGTCATGGGTGTCCGAGACCTCGATCTCGACCCGGCCCGCGATGTCGTCGTACCGCAGTAACAGGGTGAAGTCCCGTCCCGGGACGCGCCCGTGGAGGGCGGCGTTGGCGGACAGTTCCGCGACGACGAGCACGGCGGCGTCCTGGCCGCCCAGGACTCCCCAGTCGGCGAGCTGCTGCGCGGCCAGCAGCCGGGCGAGCCGGGCGCCGCGCCGGGTGGCGGAGAATCGCTGCGCGAACGTACGTACGGTGACGGGGGCTTGGCCCTGTGGAGCGGTCATGGCCGAAGCGTTCCGGTGACGACCGGCTGTCAGCCAGGTCCGACACCCACCCAGTTCGCGTTGTACCAGTGCACGCACTGGACCGCCTCGGTCACTGCCCGTGACCATACGGGTATGACAACAGACAGGGAACCGGAAACGTCGGAGAGCCTCAAGACCTTTGGTGCGGTGTTAAAGGCGCTACGGGACGAGGCGGGCCTGACCCAGGAGCAGTTCGCCCCACGCGTGCGGTACTCGGCGACGTACATCGCGAAGATGGAGCAGGGCAGGCGCTTCCCGCCGAAGGAGCTGATCCCGCGCACGGAGGAAGTCCTGGGCGCCCCGGCCGCCCGCATCCTGGGCGCGGCGTACCGGACGCTGACACGGAAGGTGGGACTCGCGTCGTGGTTCCTGCGGTGGGCAGGGATCGAGGAGGAGTCGGTGTCGCTCCTCACGTACGAGTGCGCGGTCGTTCCGGGTCTGCTTCAACCCGAGCCGTACATCCGCGCCATCTTCGAGCGTCGCATCCCGCACATCTCGCCGAAGCAGTTGGAACAACAAGTGGTCGCGCGCCTGGCCAGGCAGCAGCTGTTCACTGACAGGCTGAACACCGCGTTCTGCTTCGTGGTCGAACAGGCTTTATTGGACCGTAAATTCGGGGGTGCTGAAGTCACCGAGGCACTTCTCGACCACATGCTTGAACAGCAACACCGCTGGAACGTGGAGATCCAGATCATGCCTCTGCGACAGGAGGATCACTTCGGCAGCGATGGGCCGATGTACCTCGCCGAGACGGAAGACCACCGGTGGGTGGGCTATGTCGAAGCACATGACACGAGCGCTCTGATCACCGACCCAAAAGCCATCAGTGCGATGCTTCAGCGCTATGGCAAACTGCGCTCACAGGCTCTGAGCCCTCAGGCCAGCACGAGCCTGTTGGAGCAGATGCGAGGAGCGCTATGAGCAGCAGCACCACCGAACGCGACTGGTTCAAGAGCAGCTACAGCGGAAGCGGGGGCGGCAACTGCGTCGAGGTCGCCATACGCCCCGACACCGTCCACATCCGCGACTCCAAAGACACCACCTGCGGCTCGCTGGCCGTCACCCACGACGCCTGGGCCGCGTTCACCACCTTCGCGGCGGAGCCCCGGTGAGCACCACCGAACGCGACTGGTTCAAGAGCAGCTACAGCGGCGGCGGAGGCGGCAACTGCGTCGAGGTCGCCATACGCCCCGACACCGTCCACATCCGCGACTCCAAGGACACCGCCACTGGAGAACTGGCCGTCAGCCACCGCGCCTGGGCCGCCTTCACCGCGCAGCTCTGAGCACCGACACCGCGTGCCTCCCCCGGTAAGCTGTTCGGATCGGAGGTGGCGGTGGCCGTGGCGGCGCATACGCGGGGGATGGCGCGTGACATCCAGGAACGCATCAAGCGGCTGATCGTCGACCAGCGGCTGACGTCGGGGGCTCCGCTGCCCACCGAGACCGAGCTGATGGAGTTGCTCGGGGTCAGCCGCAACTCCGTGCGCGAGGCGCTGAAGGCCCTCCAGGCCATGGGGATCGTGGAGATCCGGCACGGCTTCGGGACCTACGTCGGGCCGATGTCGATGGCGCCGATGATCGAGGGGCTGATCTTCCGGACCGTCGCCGGGCACTACCGGGGCGAGGAGAGCCTGCTCCAGCTGCTGGAGCTGCGCGAGGCCGTGGAGACCGGGCTGATAGCGCGACTGGCGGGGCGGATACCGGAGGCGGACCTCGATGAGCTGGACGCGATCGTCCAGCGGATGGAGGCCGAGGCCGGAGCCGGAGCGGTACGGGCGGAGACGGACCGGGCGTTCCACGCGGCGCTCTACGGCAGCCTGGACAACACGCTGTTGAGCGAGGTGCTGGAGGCGTTCTGGGACGCCTTCCACCGGGTGCGCACCGATCTGGTCGACATTCCGACCGACCCCAAGGTGACCTGCAAGCAGCACCGGCAGATCCTGGAGTCGGTGCGCTCGGGGGACGCGCTGCGGGCCGAGGAGGCCATCCGCGAGCACTTCGGGAACATCCGCGCCCGGCTCGCCTCCCCCCATCCCGAGTAGTCGATTTCCGGCCACCGCTCGACGTTCTCCGTCGCGCGGATTTGCCCTGCCCGCCCCGGTTCGCCCCTGTGACCGGGCGAACGCGACCAGCCCCGGAACGGGCGGTTCCGAGGGACAACAAGGGCTCGCAGCAGCAAAGTTGATGGTCGTCCCGCTCGCCGGACATGCGGGATCGGTTTGCACAGGATTTACTCAGCAAACAACCAGAAGATACCCGTTCCGCATCCGTACAGGTGTGTGCCTCCACTAATGTGCGGCCTACGGCCGAGGGGGCATTCCGGCCGACAGCACCGACAACACGCGCCAGACCACGCGTGCGGGGGGAATGACTCATGACGTCGACGCCTACCGGCGCCCGGCAGCCCGCATACGAGCCGACCGAGCGGCACGGGCCGCAGGGGCGGCAGGGACAGCACGGGCCGCCCGGGTCGCACCAGCCGTACGACCCGTCCGCCACCACCCGGCTGCGCCTCCCGCGCCAGCTCCGGAGCGGACCGGTCCGGCACCGGCGGCGACGGCCCCTGCCGAAGTACGACTACGAGCACTACAGCAGGCTGGCCGGACCGCTCACCCGGCCCGAGCCGGACCGGCCGTACCGGGTGCGCTACCGCCGTCTGCTCGCGGACGAACCGCACCGCGTACGGGCGGCGCTGCTGCTGGGGGCGGCCCCGCTGGTGTCGCTCGGGCTGCTGATCTGGCTGATGCAGCCCTCGCACTGGACCAGCCGGGAGGGCATGAGCTCGACGATGGTCGCGCTGGACGCGGTCATGCTGGTGTCCATCGGGCTGATCGAGCTGTTCCGCACGATGAACGTGGTGTCCAACGCCCATGCGACGCTCGTCGCCCGCGACCCCATACCCGTCATCCCCGAGTCCGGGACCAAGGTCGCCTTCATCACCACCTTCGTCCCCGGCAAGGAGCCGCTGGAGATGGTGACGAAGACGCTGGAGGCGGCGATCCGGCTGCGCCACCGGGGCGTGCTGCACATCTGGCTGCTGGACGAGGGCGACGACCCGGAGGTCAAGGAGGTCTGCCGGAGGCTGGGCGTCCACCACTTCTCCCGCAAGGGCGTGGCGCGGTGGAACCAGGCCAAGGGCCCGCACCGGGCCAAGACCAAGCACGGCAACTACAACGCCTGGCTGGACGCCCACGGCGACGACTACGAGTTCTTCGCCTCGGTCGACACCGACCATGTCCCGCTGCCCAACTACCTGGAGCGGATGCTCGGCTACTTCCGCGACCCGGACGTGGCCTTCGTCGTCGGCCCGCAGGTCTACGGCAACTACGACACGGCCGTCACCAAGGCCGCCGAGAGCCAGCAGTTCCTGTTCCACGCGCTGATCCAGCGGGCGGGCAACGCCTACCGGGGCCCGATGTTCGTGGGCACCAACAACGCGGTGCGGATCAGCGCCATCAAGGGCATCGGCGGGCTGTACGACTCGATCACCGAGGACATGGCCACCGGCTTCGAGCTGCACCGGCACCGCAACCGGGCCACCGGCCGCCACTGGACCTCGGTCTACACCCCGGACGTGCTGGCCGTCGGCGAGGGACCGACCGCCTGGACCGACTTCTTCACCCAGCAGCTGCGCTGGTCGCGCGGGACCTACGAGACGATCCTCAAGCAGTTCTGGAAGGCGCCGTTCAGCCTGCCGCCGGGGAAGCTGTTCAACTACACGCTGATGGTGATCTTCTATCCGATGTCGGCGCTGAACTGGATCCTGGCCGCGCTGAGCTGTGCGCTGTTCCTGGGGTTCGGGGCCTCCGGTATCGAGATCGACCCCGCCATCTGGATGATGCTCTACGGCAACGCCTCCGCCCTCCAGATCGGGCTCTACGTCTGGAACCGCCGGCACAATGTCTCCCCGCATGAGCCGGAAGGGTCCGGCGGGGTCGCCGGAATGGTGATGTCCGCGCTGGCCGCGCCCGTCTACGCCCGGTCGCTCTTCGATGCCGTACTACGCCGTAAGAGCCGCTTCGTGGTGACCCCCAAGGGCGACTCCTCGAGCCCCGACACCCTCTTCGGTACCTTCAGGATCCATCTTTTCTTCCTGGTGGTCTTCGGCGGGTCGCTCGCCTCTTCCTTCTACTTCGGCCACAGTCATCCAGCGATGACCGTTTGGGCATCACTCGCCCTGGCTGTCTCAGCCGCGCCGATCATCGCCTGGTGGTGGACCGTCCGCCAGGAGAAACGGAAAACGCAGCCCGCCCTTGGGGGACGATAAGAAGTGAAGTACCGACCGAGTCGCCGCACCCGTCGCTTCGGGATCGGTGCGGCGGCGATCATCGTGGTGGCCGGGATGAATGGCCCGGCCCTCTACCGTTTCAGCTCCGACAAGTATCACGCGTACAAGATCAACCAACCGGAGTACAAGGCGGACAACGGCCACTGGGCCGTGGTGAACGTCCCCGAGGAATACCGCATCAACACCATCCACGCGGCACTGCTCCATACGGGGAAGGTGCTGCTGGTCGCGGGCTCCGGGAACAACGCCAAGAACTTCGACGCCAAGTCCTTCCGCAGTGTGCTGTGGGACCCGGAGAAGAACACCTACAAGAACATCCCGACCCCCAAGGACCTCTTCTGCGCCGGGCACACCCAACTCCCGGACGGAAAGCTGCTGGTGGCGGGCGGCACCCAGCGCTACGAGAAGCTCAGGGGCGATGTGGAGAAGGCGGGCGGACTGATGTTCGTCCACAACGAGAATCCGGACAAGCCCAAGACCTTCCCGGCCGGTACCCGCTTCACCGGTAAGGAGAGCGGCAAGACCTTCGCGTCCAAGGACCCGCTGCTGGTCCCGCGCGCCAAGAAGACCAAGAGCGCCAGGACCGGAAAGGTCCGTGTCACCCCCAGCACCGCACGCGTCTATGTAGAGGCGCTGCGGAAGGGGAAGAAGTACCAGACCGGGACCGAGGACAATTACCGGATCTCCGGGCTGAAGGGCAAGGACAAGCGGAACTTCTACGGCATCGCGCAGAAGCTCTCGTTCGACAAGAAGGACTTCCAGGGCATCAAGGAAGCCTATGAATTCGACCCGGTGGCCGAGCGCTACATCACGGTCGACCCCATGCATGAGGCCCGCTGGTACCCGACGCTGACCACCCTTCAGGACGGCAAGGTGCTCTCGGTCTCCGGTCTGGATGAAATCGGCCAGGTGGTCCCGGGCAAGAACGAGATCTACGACCCGAAGACCAAGAAGTGGAAGTACCTGAAGAAGAAGCGGTTCTTCCCGACCTACCCGGCGCTCTTCCTCACCGACAAGGGCCGCGTCTTCTACACCGGTTCCAACGCCGGATACGGTCCCGACGACAAGGGCCGCGTCCCCGGTGTCTGGGATCTGAAGAGCAATAAGTTCGATGTGGTGCCGGGGATCAGTGACCCCCGGCTGCTGGAGACCTCGATGTCGGTGCTGCTGCCCCCGGCCCAGGACCAGCGCTATATGGTGCTCGGCGGCGGCGGGGTCGGTGAGGACGCGCGGGCCACCGCCAAGACCCGGATCGTCGATCTGCACGCCAGCGATCCGCGCTTCAAGGACGGCCCGGACCTGTACGCCAAGGCCCGCTACCCCAGCAGTGTGGTCCTCCCCGATGACACCGTGCTGACCACCAACGGCTCGGGCGACTACCGGGGCCGTGGCGACAGCAACGTGCTCAAGGCCGAGATCTACAACCCGAGGACCAACTCCTCGCGCTCGGTGGCCGACCCGCTGGTGGGCCGCAACTACCACTCCGGTGCGCTGCTGCTGCCGGACGGCCGGGTGATGACCTTCGGTTCGGACTCGCTCTTCAGCGACAAGGCCAACACCAAGCCCGGCGAGTTCCAGCAGCAGATCGACATCTACTCCCCGCCGTATCTCTACCGGGACTCCCGCCCGAAGTTCACCGACACCGAGCCCCGGACGGTGAAGCGCGGCGGCGAGACGACCTACACCACCTCCCGCCCCTCGGCGATCAAGAAGGTACGGCTGATGCGGCCGAGTTCCTTCACCCATGTGACCAATGTGGAGCAGCGGTCGATCGCGGTGGACTTCAAGCGGAAGAAGGACGGCATCACCGTCCGGCTGCCCAAGGACTCCTCGCTGGTGCCGCCCGGCTGGTACATGCTCAACGCGGTCGACAAGCAGGGCACCCCGTCGAAGGCGGTCTGGGTGAAGGTGCCCGGCGGCAAAGCCGCCAAGGCCAAGGGCGCCAAGGGTGCCGACGGCGCCAGGACCCTGGGCGCGAAGGCCAAGGGGAAGAAGGCCCTCAAGGCAGGCGCCAAGGCCAAGCGGGACTGAGTACAGCGGAGGCGGCGCCCGTGCGGGCGCCGCCTCACACATCCGGCTCTACGGACTATCCGGCGCGGCGTGGCTATTCGACGTTACGGGCGAGATCGAGCGCGTACCTGGGCCACCACTGGCCCGCCTTGGGACCGCCCTTGCAGGGCCCGTCCGACTCGCCCGGACGCTTGATCCACAGATAGGCGTCGACATTCTCGTCAGCGGTGTCGGTGGTCGGCGACTCACCCAGCGCGCGGCCCTTCGGATTGCACCACGCCTGCGGGTCGTCCTTGCCCGGCGCCGGTCCGTTCCCGTTCCGGCTGGTGTCGATCACGAAGGGCTTGCCGCCGACCAGTGCCGACAGCTTCCTGCCGTAGGCCGTGTTCTCCTTGGTCGTCTGGTAGTTGGAGATGTTGAGCGCGAAGCCGTCGGCCTTGGCGATACCCGCCCGCTTCAGCGGCTGTGCCATCCGGCGCGGGTCCTTGATCCAGTGCGGATTGCCCGCGTCCAGATAGACCTTGGTGTGCGGCAGCCCCTTGAGCTTGTCCACCGCGCCGGTCAGCAGGTCGTACCGCTCCTCGTGGAACTTCTTCGGCGTACAGCCGTCCACCACATGCGGCAGCGCGTCGGGCTCCAGGATGACGGTCGCCGGGCGGTTGCCGATCCCCCGGACCGCCTTGTCCAGCCAGGCGCGATAGGCGTTGCCGTCGGCGGCGCCGCCCTTGCTGTACTGCCCGCAGTCACGGTGCGGGATCTCGTAGAAGACCAGCAGCGCGCTGCGGTCGACCGCGGCCGCGGCGTGGGTGAAACCGCTCGCCTGCCCCTCGGGGTTGTCCAGTCCGAGCCACTCCGCGACCGGCTGACCGGCGATCCTCTGTATCAGCCTCGCCTGGCTCCGGTCGCCCTTCTCGCGGTACGCCGCGACCTGCTTGGCGGCGCTCCCGTCCGGGTTCACCCAGTACGGCACGGTGGCCTTGGGCCGCTGCCGGGGGCGCTCGGCCGAAGCCGCGTGGTCGCCGCTGCCACTGCTCGAGGAGCCGAAGCAGCCGGAGAGCGTCACAAGTGACAGCAGGGCTCCGGCGGTCGAGAGCGCGCGGGTACGGCCACGGGCACGACGGCTGCGAAGACGGACAACATGATGCCGACGGCCAGTGTAACTGCCGTACATCCACTCCCCCTTGGGTGCACGCGCGAGGAACACGCCGTGGTCCCCCGGCGGGACAAGACCGGTCGAATCAATCCTTACACACCGCGCCGGAGGCGGGGGCGCGCATCGGCGACCCAGGACCCTGGTTTCGCCCCGCCGCACTAGTCAGCGGGGCTGTGCGTGGCGGGTCTCACATCCGGTGGCACCGCGCGCGACGGCGGACGACGGGCAGGCTCGCCGTCCCGCGGGCACCGTCAGCCGGAGTCGCCGCCCGCGGCGCCCACCGGATGCCGGGGCCGCCCGGTGGTGCCCGTCAGATACGCGGAGACGACCACATTGGCGGTGTAGGACCGCGTCGCCTTGTCGAAGCGGCCCCCGCAGGTGATCAGCCGCAGTTCGGCACGGTCGCGGGTGCGCGCCCCGTACGCCCGCCGGGCGTCGAACCGCTCGTTGGGCACCAGTTCCACGTTCTCCACGGTGAACTCCGCCGTGGTGCCGTCGGTCCGCGCGATCCGCACGGCCGCCCCGCGCCTGAGCTCGCCCAGCCCGTGGAAGACGGCCGGTTTGGACCTGGTGTCGAGATGACCCACCAGCAGCGCCGCGCCCGCGGACCCGGGTTCGGGTCCCGCGCGGTACCAGGCGACCGTACCGGCCCGGTCGTACGGCGGCGGTTTGAGCGCCCCCGCACCGTCCAGACCGCTGGCGACGACCGGGGCCCGTACCCCCGCCGCGTCGATCTCGACGCTCTTCGGCAGCGCGGACGGCAGCGGTGCGTGCGCCGGGGGCAGCGGATGCGCGGGCGGGCGTCCGACCGCGGCCACATCGCCGGTCATCGGCACCGATCCGCCCGTCCCCTCCGTGGTGTCCCGGCCCCACATCCACAGGCCGAGCAGCAGCACCGCCCAGGCGACACCCATGGCCAGCCGCCCGGTGCCGCGGAACCTCCGGCCACCGCCGCCGTCGCCGTCCTCGTCGCCGGGGCCGCCGTCCCGGCCGCTTCCCAGGCCGTATCCATATCCGTATCCGTCCATGGCGCTCAGCCCGCCCGCGAACCGGAGGGACGGCGGCGCCGCCGGTGTACGGCGAGGCCGCCGACGGCGAGCGCGGTACCGCCGGAGAGCACCAGGCCGTACGCCTCCGCGCCGCCGAAGTCCTCGCGCATCCGGGTGTCGACGGGTGCGCTGCCCCCGCCGCCCGCGTGCGCCGGGGCGATGGGCGAGGGCGGGCGCTCGACGGCGACGGACACCTTCTCCCCCGCGTCCGCGGCGCTCGCCCGGTCACCGCAGTCCACGGTGACCCGGTGGGCGCCGCGCGCCGCGGTGGAACGGATCGTCGCCTCGCTGAAGAGCGCGTCCCCGTCCGGGGTCAGCTCGGCGTCGTCGACGAAGACCGGTGACGAGGCGGTGGCCGCCTTGCCCGGACAGCCGAAGGCGCGCACCTCCACCTCGGCGCCGGGGGGAATGGTGAGCGGGCTGACCCGGATCGTGGCGGAGCCGTCGTGCCGCTGGTCGGCGAGGGCCGGCGCGGCGAGGGAACAGAGAGTGACAGTGCCCAGAGCAACGGTACAGAGAGTGAGGGCGGCTGAGCGCATGGTGAACCTCCTCCACCACGAGGCTCACGCGCCCGGCCGGACACCGCATCCGCTGCGGACCTCGACTGCGCCGAACGGGTCGCCCGGCGCGGCGCGGAAGTCCAGGCGTTCACCAGGGCATTCAGCGGATGCGGCCGACCAGGTCGGCGATGGAATCGACCACGGTGGACGGCCGGTACGGGAACCGGTCGACCTCCTCGCCCTTGGTGACACCGGTCAGCACGAGGAAGGTCTCCATACCCGCTTCGAGCCCGGCCCGCACATCGGTGTCCATCCGGTCGCCGATCATCGCGCTGGTCTCGGAGTGCGCACCGATCACATTCAGCCCGGCCCGCATCATCAGCGGATTGGGCTTGCCGACGAAGTACGGCTCCTGGCCGGTCGCCCGCGTGATCAGCGCGGCCACCGAACCGGTGGCGGGCAGCGCGCCCTCGGCGGAGGGGCCGATCTCGTCGGGGTTGGTGGCGATGAACCGCGAACCGTCGTTGATCAGGCGGATGGCCTTGGTCAGCGACTCGAAGCTGTAGGTACGGGTCTCCCCGAGCACGACGTAGTCCGGCTCCACATCCGTGAGGACGTAGCCGATGTCGTGCAGAGCGGTGGTCAGCCCCGCCTCACCGATGACATACGCGGTGCCCTCGGGGCGCTGCTCGTCCAGGAACTGGGCGGTGGCCAGCGCTGACGTCCAGATATTGGCCGTCGGCACCTCGAGTCCGATACGGGACAGCCGGGCCTGGAGATCGCGCTGGGTGTAGATGGAGTTGTTGGTGAGCACCAGGAAGGGCGTCCCGGTCTCCCGCAGCCGCTTCACGAAGAGGTCCGCACCGGGAACCGGTATCCCCTCGTGCATCAGCACGCCGTCCATGTCGGTGAGCCATGACTCGATCGGCTTGCGCTCTGCCACTGGTTGCTCTCCGCTCGGTTCGACCACGCTCGGTTTGACCACTGACAGTCGGCACGACCTCGGGGCCGGGCCGACCGCCTGGCGACGCCCTCAGCCTAACCGGGCTGGACAGCGGGGTTACCAGCCGTGCTCCCGCGGGATGCGGCCGTCCAGCGCGACAGACCAGCACAGGTGTCTGATCCTGAGTGGAGGGGTGGCTTCCGCCCCTGGAACGAGCCGGACCATAAGGAGACCGTCATGGGCATGATGGACAAGCTGAAGGGCGCGCTCGGCAAGAACCCGGACAAGACCCGGCAAGCCACGCGCAAGGGTGCCGACGTCGCGGACAAGAAGACCGGCGGCAAGCACTCGGAACAGATCCAGACCGGCTCGGACAAGCTCGATGACGAGCTGCGCCGCCGGGGCGAGGGGCCCCGGGGCCAGTAACCGTCGCGGTCGTATCACCGCCGTCCGCGCCCGCCGCCCGCGCTCACCGCTCCGGGCGGCGGGACTTCACGACGAGGACGGTGCCGCCGGTCAGCAGCGCGAGGCTGAGCAGGCCGAGCCCGGCGAGCAGGGCGCTGTGACCGGTCTCGGCGAGCTCGGGCGGCCGGGTTCCGGTCTTCCCGGTGTGGTCGGGGTCGGTGGTGCCGGGGTCTTCGGTGTCACCGGGGTCGGTGGTTCCGGGGTCTTCCAGACCGGGGTCCTCCGTACCGGTCCCGGGGTCCTCAAGACCCGGATCCTCAGTGCCGGTTCCGGTGTCTCCGGTGTCACCGGGGTCCGTGGTGCCCAGGTCCTCCAGACCGGGGTCCTCCGTACCGGTCCCGGGGTCCTCAAGACCCGGATCCTCAGTGCCGGTTCCGGTGTCTCCGGTGTCACCGGGGTCCGTGGTGCCCG
>NZ_JBEZHR010000012.1:47879-218380 GCF_040650655.1 Streptomyces sp. NPDC048636
CGGATCCTCAGTGCCGGTTCCGGTGTCTCCGGTGTCACCGGGGTCCGTGGTGCCCGGGTCCTCCAGACCGGGGTCCTCCGTACCCGTGCCGGGGTCCTCAAGACCCGGATCCTCAGTGCCGGTTCCGGTGTCTCCGGTGTCACCGGGGTCCGTGGTGCCCGGGTCCTCCAGACCGGGGTCCTCCGTACCCGTGCCGGGGTCTTCGGTGCCGGTTCCCGTGTCACCGGGGTCGGTGGTGCCGGGGTCCTCCGTACCGGTGCCCGGGTCCTCCGTAGCGGTACCGGTGCCCGGGTCCTCCGTAGCGGTGTCGGTTCCGGTGTCGCCGGGGGGCGTACTGGGGTCGACGCTGACTCCGGTGTCCTCGTCGTCCCCGCTGTCGTCCGTACCGTCCGTACCGGTGGGTGTCGGCTTGGGCTTGGGCTCGGTGTCGGCACTGGGCGGCGCCGGGCTGCTCTCCTTGAGACCGGTGCCGGACGACTCCGACGGACTCGGACTCGGGCTGGGCGACGCGGGCTTGGCCCGGGGCGGGGTCAGACTCCGCGTCGACGGCGGGCTCGCGCTCGGGCTCGGGCTCACGGAGGCGCCGTCGGTGCCCTTGGGGTCCTTGGGGTGCGCCGTGGCGTCGGAGCCGGTCTCGTCATCCGTACCGACCGCGTCGCCCGTCACGTCCGTCCCCTCCGTCCCCTCCGTCCCGGCGTCGTCGACGCTGAACTCGTAGTCGTTGGACTGCCCGACCCAGTCGCCGTCGTCCTCGCGGCGCTGGACGGCGATGACGTTGGTGGTCACCTTCCCGCGCGGCGCGTCGTCGCCGAAGCGGGTCCGCACCTGGACGTCCACGGCCTCGCCCGCGGGCACGGTGAAGCCCTTGAAGTGGTCGTCGAAGACGCCGAGGTTCTCGTCCTGGTCCGTGGTCTCGAAGGAGACCGGCCGCCAGGTGCCGCCGTCGGCGGCCGGGTCCAGGAACTCGAAGCGGATGTGCTCGGGCCGCAGCGCGTGGGCGCGGTCGACGAGGACGGCGATGGGGTGGACGGCCGTGCAGCCGGTGTCCGTGGTGTTGCGCAGTTCCAGGCGCCAGGTGCGCCAGGCGCCACCGCGGGCGTAGTGGTCGGGCCCGTCGTGGAGGCTGGTGGCGATCGGGAACTCCGTACTGTCCTGGCTGCCGCAGACCGGCGCGGCCGCCGCCGCGTCCCCGGGTCTGCTCTCCGCTGTGGTGTCGGGTCTGGGCTCGGCCCCGGTGTCGGCCGCGTCCGCGGGAGGCGCGAGCCCGTACAGAGCCGGGACGAGCGCGATGGCGGCAGCCGGGAGGACGGCACGCAGGGACAGTGCGGTGGAACGGCGCATGAGTGAACCCTCTGGAGAGACACGGCGTTTCCCCGAGCACTCAGTTCCCTTCCACCTCCGCACGCCGACACACCGTAAGGGCCGCCGATTGCGCTCGCATGGCGGTCAACAACCCACACGATCGGCCCAGTCGGACCCGCCTCGGCTCGCGGCCCGACAGCTACACCCCCATGGCACCTCGGCCGCGGGCGAAGAGCGGTGCGAGGACGAGTTGGGCCGCGCCCTCCACCACCGCGCGGTTACCGCGCTCCACGACCTCCACCGGAACGACGGGGCGGCTGGCCCGGGCCGAGTCCTCGGCGAGCATCCTGGACACCCCGTGGACGTACGGCCCGGGGTCGGCCAGCACCACCCGGCCGCCGAGCAGCACCCGGTCGATATCGAGCAGCCGCACCAGATTGGCCGCGCCGACGCCGAGCAGCCGGGCGGCCACGGCCGTCTCGCCGCGTGCGACGGCCGCCAGGCACAGCGCCTCCAGACAGCCGTGGTTACCGCAGCCGCAGCGCGGGCCGTCCAGCTGGATCACCTGGTGGCCGAACTCCCCCGCGTCCGTCCGCGTGCCCCGGAACACGCCCCCGCCGAGCACGAGCCCGGCGCCCAGGCCGGTGCCCAGGTGCAGATAGGCGGAGGACTCGGCGGTCACCAGGCCGAGCGCGGCGGCGTTGGTGTCCTTGTCGAGGACGACGGGCAGGCCGAGCCGCCGCGCGAGCGCGTCGCGCAGCCGGAAGCCGTCCCACTGGGGGAAGCCGGTGACCCTGTGCAGCACCCCGGAGCTGTGGTCGAGCGGGCCGGGCGCGGCGACGCCGACCCCGAGCAGTCCGCCGCCGTCCGTCTCACCGCCCGGCCCGCCGCCGGGCTCTCCGTACGCCGTATGGTCCGGCGCCGGGGCCAGCAGTTCACCCGCGTCCTCGATCAGGGCCCGGACCTGCGTGGACGCGGCGGTCAGCGCCCGCTCGGCGCCCGCTCCGAAGTCGAAGTCCGCGGTCCGCACCGCGACCGGGGTGCCCGCGAGGTCGACGAGGACGGCCGTCAGCTCATCGCGGTCGAGGTGGAGCCCGATGGCGTGGCGGGCGCCGGGCACCAGCCGGAGCACGGTGCGCGGTTTGCCGCCGGTGGAGGGGCGGTGCCCGGCCTCGGTGGCCAGGCCCTCCGCCCGCAGCCGGGCCGTGATCTTGCTGACGGCCTGCGGGGTGAGGCCGGTGTGGGCGGCCAGCTCCAGTCGGCTGACGCCCTCCTCACCCGCGTCCCGGAGCAGGCCGAGGACCAGCGCGGCATTATGGCCGCGCAGGGCGGAGAGATTGGCGCCGGACCCGGCCGCCCCGGAGAGGGAACCGTTCACCCTTCCATTGTGGCGCGCGCTTGCACTTTCGCAACAGCGTTGTCAAAGTGGTGCCATGGATGACCACCAGAACAGCGCCTCCCGCGTCGCACTGATCGGCTACGGCCTGGCGGGCTCCGTCTTCCACGCGCCCCTGGTCACGGCCACCGACGGCCTTGTCCTGGACACCGTCGTCACCTCCAGCGCCGAGCGGCAGCGGCAGGCCCGCGCCGAGTACCCCGATGTGGTGCTGGCGGACTCCGCCGAGGAGCTGTGGGGCCGCGCGGACGAGCTGGACCTGGTCGTCATCGCCTCCCCGAACCGCACCCATGTGCCGCTCGCCCGCGCCGCGCTCGAGGCGGGGCTGCCGGTCGTGGTGGACAAACCGCTCGCCGCGACCGCCGCCGAGGCCGAGGAGCTGGCCGCGCTCGCCGATGCGCGCGGACTGCTCCTGAGCGTCTTCCAGAACCGCCGCTGGGACAACGACTTCCTCACCCTCCGGAAGCTGATCGCCGACGGCGCGCTCGGCCGTGTCCAGCGTTTCGAGTCCCGCTTCGAGCGGTGGCGGCCCCAACTGAAGGGCGGCTGGCGGGAGTCCGGCGACCCGGCCGAGGTGGGCGGGCTCCTCTACGACCTGGGCAGCCATCTGGTCGACCAGGCCCTGACCCTCTTCGGGCCGGTCGTCTCCGTCTACGCCGAGGTGGACGTACGGCGGCCCGGGGCGCGGACCGACGACGACACCTTTATCGCCCTCACCCATGCGAACGGCATCCGCTCACATCTGTGGATGAGCGCCATCACGGCCCAACTCGGCCCGCGCTTCCGGGTGCTGGGCAGCGAGGCGGGCTATGTGAAGTACGGTCTGGACCCCCAGGAGGCCGCCCTCCGCGAGGGCCTGCGCCCCGACGGTCCGGACGCCGCCCCGTGGGGCGCCGAGCCGGAGAGCGCCTGGGGCCGGCTGGGCGCCGGAGAGTCGCCGCTGACCGGCGGCGGCACCCCTGTCCCGACCCTGCCCGGTGACTACCCCGCCTACTACGCGGGCGTGGCCGCCGCCCTGCGCGAAGGCGGCCGCCCGCCCGTCACCGCCGCCGAGGCCGCGGCGGCCCTGCACGTCCTGGAGGCGGCCCGGCTGTCGGCCGCCGAGCACCGTACGGTCCCCCTGGAGGCCACGGCATGAGCGCCGACGAGACCACGGATCTGATCGCCCGGCTTGAGGAGCAGGAGCGACGGCTCCGGCTGCCCCGGCTGGACAACGACGACGCCTGGCGGCTCGGCTGTCTGATCGCCGACCTCGCGCGGGAGCGCGGGGCGGCCGTCACCGTCTCGGTGCGCCGCGCCGGGCAGCGCCTCTTCCACCGGGCGCTGCCCGGCACCAGCGTGGACAACGACGCCTGGCTGGACCGCAAGTGCCGGGTGGTGGAGCGCTACGGGGCCGCGTCGTACCTCGTCGGCGCCCGCTTCCGGGCCAAGGGCACCACGTTCGAGGAGTCCTCGCGGCTGGACCCGGACCGCTACGCGGCCCATGGCGGGGCCTTCCCGCTCCATGTGACGGGCACCGGGGTCATCGGCACGGTAGCCGTCTCGGGCCTCCCGCAGGCGGAGGACCACGCCCTGGTGGTCGAAGCCCTGGAGCGCCACCTGTCCGCGACGGCCTGAGGTCGCGGAACGGGTGCGCCCCGAAGGGGCGCGGGGAACGGCGCGCCCAGCCACCACACACCCGCGGCCGAACGACAACGCACCCGCGGCCAAACCGCGGGCGACCCCTCAGCGGGAAGCGCCACGCAACTCCTGCCGCTGGCGCCCCAGTCCATCGACCTCCAGCTCCACCACATCCCCCGCCCGCAGATACGGCTTGGGGTCGGGACGGCCCAGCGCCACCCCCGCCGGGGTGCCGGTGTTGATGACGTCGCCCGGGTAGAGGGTCATGAACTGGCTGAGGTAGCGCACCACATGGGCGACCCCGAAGATCTGGTCCGCCGTGCTGCCGTCCTGTTTGAGCTCACCGTTGACCCACAGCCGCAGGCCCAGCGACTGCGGATCGGGGACCTCGTCGGCGGTCACCAGCCAGGGCCCCAGGGGGTTGAACGTCTCGCAGTTCTTGCCCTTGTCCCACTGGCCGCCGCGCTCGATCTGGAAGGCGCGCTCGGAGACGTCATGGGCGACGGCATAGCCCGCGACCGCGCCGAGGGCCGCCTCGTCGGAGTCGAGGTAGCGGGCGGTACGGCCGATGACCACAGCGAGTTCGACCTCCCAGTCGGTCTTCACGCTGCCGCGCGGAATGAGCACGGTGTCGTGCGGGCCGACCACCGTGTCCGGGGCCTTCATGAAGAGGATCGGCTCCTGGGGGATGGCGGAGCCGGTCTCGGTGGCGTGGTCGTGGTAGTTCAGCCCGATGCACACGATCTTGCCGATTCGGCCGACCGGCGGACCGATCCGTACCCCCTCGTCCTCGATCGCGGGCAGCGCCCCGGCGCCCTCCGCCGAGGCCGCCTCACGGATCCGGGCGAGCGCGGCGTCATCGGCGAGCAGGGCCCCGTCGATGTCCGCCACCAGGCCGGACAGGTCGCGCAGGGTGCCCGAGGTCTCGTCCAGCAGCGCCGGGCGTTCCGCGCCCGCCGGTCCCACACGCAGCAGCTTCATGTCACGACTCCCGTGGTCGAAGGGACAAGTCCGGGGGACGGCCGGGTCGGATGATCCTCCAAGAGCCCTGTCCACTCCGCAAGACCCTGTTCACGGACCGGACCGAACCGGACCCCACCGGTCCGGTGCGGTGCGGTGCGGTCCGGTCCGGGTCACCCGGGCGGGGCCGTCAGCTTCCGCCGCGGTGCAACAGCGCCCGTTCCACCGCCGTCCAGGTCGTACTGGTCGCGAGGTACAGACCCGCCGCCAGCGGCACCAGGGCGGCGGTGACCACGGTCCCGAAGGACAACAGCGGCAGCACGCGGGTGAGACCGGGCGCCCCGGGCACCGCCGTCCTGCGGGCGCGCCGCCAGGTCCACGTCGCCACCGCCGCGATCAGCGCGAAGAGGACCAGGTGGACGAGCCCCTGCGAACCGCCCAGCGCGCCGTCCCACCGGCCGCCCAGCGGGGCGCCCGCCAGGGTGTGGTCGAGCAGGTCACCGGCGCCGCTGCCGGTGGAGAAGACGTGGTACATGACGAAGAAGACGGGGAGTTGGACGAGGGCCGGAAGGCAGCCCGCCACCGGCGAGGCACCCTCCTTGGCCCGCAACTCGCCCAGGGCGCGCCGCATCCGCTCGGGGTCGTCGCGGTGGCGTCGGCTCAGTTCGGCGACTTCCGGGGCGAGCCGGGCCCGCGCCTTCTCGCCGCGCACCGCGGCGCGGGTCAGCGGATGGAGCGCGGCGCGGACGCAGAGAGTGAAGACCACGATCGCGGCGGCCGTCGCGGACGCCCCGAACAGCGGGTCGAGTTGGTCGGCGAGGATGGACAACAGACTGCCGAGCCAGGAGAAGAGGGACATGGGAGAACTCCGCGGATCTCGTCGTGCCGGATGGGGTGAATCGGCGTGACGAACCGCGCGGCGTGGCGGTACGGATGAAGGTGCGCCAGTGCGTGGGCCAGGAGTGTGCTGGTGACCCCGCGCGTTACGCCTGCGCGGCCGTCGGCGGACGACGGCCTGGCGCTCGCGGCCGGGGGCGCCCCGAGGCGTCCGGATCCCGCTGCGGCAGAAAGGCGGTACGGCGCTCCCGGTCCCTGATCGCGGTACGGATCCGGCCCGGTGGAGCGGGAACCCGACCGTGGGAGGCCAGCAGCGCGCAGGTCAGCAGCGCCGCCGCGACGGCGGCGGTGGCGGCCGTGGTGGCGGCGAACGCGACGGCGCTCACCAGCCCGGTCTGGGTCAGCAGGGCCCCGGTCAGCAGGAACAGACACACACCCAGGTGCATCCGCAGCCGCTCGAACCGGTGGGTCATCCCGCCGTTCCCCCTGCTTCCCACGTGTCCCCAGGTGCTTCCGTTCCGCCCAGTGTAGGCATCCGCGCGCGCTACCCGGCCGCGCGCGGTACCGCCGTCTTCAGCCGTCCCCACACCACCAGCCGGTAGCGGGAGGTGAATTCAGGGGTGCAGGTGGTGAGGGTGAGGTAGTAGCCGGGGTCGCTGTACCGCTGACGCGGATGGGTCGAGCTGTACGGGATCTTCGCGATCACCGTGCCGTCGGACGGCGAGGTCCGCGGCAGGGTGCGCTCGATCACATAGGTGTAGCGGGCGTCCGCGGTGTCGATGCGTACGGTGTCCCCGGGGCGTACCTCGTCGAGCCGGCGGAACGGCTCACCGTGGGTGTTGCGGTGCCCGGCGAGGGCGACGTTCCCCGCCCGGCCGGGCTGGGCGGTGCCCGGATAGTGGCCCACGTAACCCCGGTTGAGGACGGCGGACCGGCTGACGCCCTCGGCGACCGGGGCCGTCAGCCCGATACGGGGGATGCGCAGCACGGCGTACGACTGGTCCCGCCCCGGGGCACGGGCGGCACCGGCCCCGGAGCCGGTACGGGCGGTGGTGGCGCGGTCGCGGTCCGGGCCGCGACCGGCCGGGGAGGAGTCCCCCGGGTCCGCGTCCGGCGCGGTGTCCCCCGGCCCCCGGGTACGCCACTCCCGCTCCAGGGCCGCCACCTCGCGCTGGGCGCCCTGCCGGGCCTGGCGGTTGGTCCACCAGAGCTGATGGACGACGAGGAGCAGCATGACGAGGCCGAGGGTGACCGCGAGCTCACCCGCGGTCCACAGCACCCGGGCGGCCACCGCGCGCCGCTCCCGGCCCCGCCCCGCGACGCTCCGCCGTAACCGCCGCTTCCGCGGCCCCTGGTCTCGTTGACGTCGCACACCGGTCTCCCTCCGGGGAGGGGCACCATAGGGCCTGCCGCTCGCACCTGCCAGAGAAGGGCGTCCGTCAAACGCCCAGCGCGCGCGAGACGGTGTAGATGACCAGCCCGGCGAGCGCGCCCACCACCGTGCCGTTGATCCGGATGAACTGGAGATCCCGCCCGATATGGGCCTCGATCTTCCGCGAGGTGTGCTCGGCGTCCCACCCCGCCACCGTCTCGGTGATCAGCGAGGTGATCTCGTCCCGATAGGTCGTCACCACATAGACGGCGGCGTCTTCCAGCCACCCGTCCACCTTGCCGCGCAGCCGGGTGTCCGTCACCATCCGGGTGCCCAGCGACAGAATGGCCTCGCGCGCCCTGCGCCGCAGTTCACTGTGCTCGTCCTCGGCCGCCGCGACGATCATCGAGCGCACCGAGGCCCAGGTGGAGGCGATCAGGTCCTGCACCTCGGGGCGCCCCAGCACCTCGCCCTTGAGCCGCTCGACCCGGGCCCGGGTGTCGGTGTGCGACTGGAGGTCATGGGCGAAGTCGGTGAGGAAGCGGTCCACGGCGCCGCGCGCCGGATGGGCGGGCATGTCGCGCATCTCACTCACGAACCGCACCAGTTCCCGGTAGACCCGCTCGCCCACCTTGCGGTCCACGAACCGCGGCGTCCAGCCGGGGGCGCCGCCGGTGACCGCGTCCATCACCGACTCGTTGTGCTCGACCAGCCAGTCGTGCGCGCGCATGCACACCAGGTCGACGGCGCGGTGGTGGCCGCCGTCCGCGACGATGTGCGACAGCAGCTTGCCGAGGCCCGGCGCGATCTCCTGGGCGTCGGCCCGCCGGGTGATGGCCTCGCCCACCACCGCCTGCACATCGGAGTCCCGCAGCACCCGGAGCGCACCGCGCAGCGCGGTGGCCAGCTCGGCCGTCACCCGGTCGGCGTGCGCGGGTTGGGCCAGCCAGGTGCCCAGCCGCTCGGCGATGCCGACCGAGCGCAGCCGCATCCGTACGACGTCGCCGGAGAGGAAGTTCTCCCCGACGAACTCGCCCAGACTCATCCCGAGCTGGTCCTTCTTGGTGGGAATGATGGCGGTGTGCGGGATGGGCAGCCCCATCGGCCGCCGGAAGAGCGCGGTGACCGCGAACCAGTCGGCCAGCGCGCCGACCATGCCCGCCTCGGCGGCCGCGGCGACATATCCGGCCCAGCCGCCGGCCCCGGCGGAGCCTGCCCACTTGGCGAGGGCGTACACCAGCGCGACGGCGAGCAGCAGACCGGTGGCGAACGCCTTCATCCGCCGCACACCGCGCCGCCGCTCCTGGTCGAGCGGGGTGTCCGCGGTGAGGCCGCCCGGACCGCCGCCGGGCGGTCTGTGCGCCGTATCACCCGTTGTTGTCCGGTCCATTCGCTCCACCCGGTCGCGCCGTCCCCTCATGCATTGTCTCTTTCCTGTTTCAGTCGCCCACTTGTGGAACGAACGGCGGGTTCCCGTCGTCTGTCCGAGGGAGCGATCCCGCACACTGGGGGCAGGCCGACGGGCGGAGGGACAGCCCGCCATGGGATCATGGGGGGACCGACCGGACCCTTACGGCGCTGCTGACACACTCGCAGTTCCCCGTCCATGTACCGGAGCCTCGGGCTCCGTCGCCCGAGGAGACCCCCGCCCATGAGCGTGCCCCCTATGCCCAGACGCACGGGTTACACCGTGCTCGCTGCGCTGGCGGCCGTGGTGATCCTCGTCTCGACCGCGATATTCGTCGGGGTCGGCGGCGACGGGGACGATCTGGACACGGGGGCCCGGACCCGCGGCTCCGCCGCCCCGGCCTCGTCCGGCTCCTGGGTCGGCACCTGGTCCACCTCGGCGGCGGCCGCCGAGCCGAACACCACCCTCCGCGGTATGTCCGGCATGTCGATACGGAATGTGATCCGCACCAGCATCGGCGGCTCCAGCGCCCGGATCCAGCTCTCCAACTTCTACAGCGCCCGCCCGCTGAGGATCACGCATGCCTCGGTGGCGCTCGCGGCCGCCCCGAGCAACCCCACCGCGGCGGCCGGTACGATGCGCCGCCTCAGCTTCTCCAACCGCACCTGGGTGACCATCCCGCCCGGTAAGGCGGTCACCAGCGACCCGGTCCGGCTCAATGTCCCGGACGCCGCGGACCTGCTGGTCACCACCTACACCCCGGAGGCGTCCGGCTCGGTCACCTACCATCCGCACGCCCGCCAGACCTCGTACATGGCGCGCGGCGACCGCACGGAGGACACCGCGGGCGCGGCGTACACCGAGCAGAGCCCGTACTGGCGCTATCTGACCGGTGTGGACGTGTGGTCCAAGGAGGCGCAGGGCGCGGTCGCCGTGATCGGCGACTCGATCACCGACGGCATCACCTCCACCGCCGGGGCCAACCGCCGGTGGACCGACTTCCTCGCCGAGCGGCTGCGCACCGAGCCCGGGGCGCCCCGGCTGGGCGTGCTCAACCAGGGGATCAGCGGCAACCGGGTGCTGAGCGACGGCACCCAGTACCCGCCCAACAACCCCAGCGGGCTCTCCCGGTTCAACCGCGATGTGCTCTCCCGCACCGGCGTCAAGGCCGTGGTCATCGAACTGGGCGTCAACGACATACTTCGCATCCCCCATCAGACCGACCCGAACAAAATCGTGGCCGGGCTGAAGCGGATGACCGAGCAGGCGCACGCCCGGGGTCTGCGGGTCGTGGGTGCCACCCTGACGCCCTTCTACGGCCACCGCGGCTACACCCCGCGGCTGGACGCCGTACGGGAGCAGATCAACGCCCGGATCCGCGCCGGGAAGGTCTTCGACGAGGTCGTGGACTTCGACAAGGCGCTGCGCGACCCGATCAGCCCGCTGCGGCTGCGGCCCGTCTACGACTCGGGCGACCATCTGCACCCGAGCGACGCGGGCTACCGGGCCATGGCGCGGGCGCTCGACCTGGACGATCTGAAGGGCACCGCGGCGGCCACCCTCTGAAGCCGCCGGGGCGCTCCGGTCGGCCGGGGAACCTCCCAGCCGGGGCGCGTCAGTCGTCGGGGCGGTCCTTCTCGAAGGACACCGCACGGCGCTCCCGGCGCTCGGCCTTGAGCCGGCGGCGCTCGGCCTTCAGCCGCCGCGCCTCCGCCTTCCGCAGCTTGCGCTCGACACTGACCCCGCCGAAGATCGCCAGCCCGGTGACCCTCACCCGGGGCGCGCCGGGCTCGCCGTCGGCCTCCCCGCTCTGGTCGAAGCCGCCCATGATGCCGATGCCGCCGACATGCGTCTCGACGTCCGGCCCCACGATCACCTGCACCCCGCCCATGAGCGCGAAGCAGCGGATCACCGTCTCACGGCCCTCGAAGCGCGCGTCGCGCAGATCGATCTCCCCGCCGCCCATGAGGGTGAAGGCGGTGAAGTGCCGCGGTGCGGTCCAGGTGCCCTTGCGCTGGAAGCCGCCCATGATCGCGACGGCCACGCGGGAGGTGGGTGTGCCCCCGATCCGCTGGTCCCAGTCCTCGCGGTCCTCGCGGCGGGCGGGCGCGGACGGCGGGGCGGCGGCGCCGGGCACCGGGAGGTCCCGGACCAGCGGCTCCAGCTGGGCGTGGGTGCGCGCCGTGTACGCCGCGTCCAGCCGCTCCTCGAACTCGTCCATGTCCAGGCGGCCTTCGGCGACGGCTTCCCTGAGCGCCTCGGCGACGCGCTCGCGCTCGGCGTCGGAGGCCCGCATCTGGGATTCGCCCGGAACGTCGGGGTTCTCCCCCTGGGAAGATCCAGCGCTTGTCATACGGACAGCGTAATGGGCGGCCGACCGGCTGGCGGCGTTACGTTCCCGTCGCGTCGGCCGCGTCACCGGCGGTGTCACGTACCGCGCCGGGAGCGTCGGGCCGCCCCTCACGCACCGCGTCGGGCCGCCCCGGGAGCAGCATGCGCGCGATCACGTCCTCGATATCCGGCTCCCGCAGCGACAGGTCCACCAGCGGATAGCCGTCGGCCACCGCCGCGATCACCGGCGCCGCGCTGCTCGTCGCCGGGAACGCCAGCCACTGCCGGGGCCCTTCGACCCGTACCGTCCGGGCGCCGGGGATCTCGATGGGCGCGGTCTCCCGCTCCAGGTCGACCACCAGCGTGCGTTCGCTGTCGCCCACCGCGTGCAGCGCGTCCAGCCCGCCGTCATGGACCAGCCGGCCGTGGTCGATCACCATCACCCGTCGGCACAGCTGTTCGATATCGGTGAGGTCATGGGTGGTCAGCAGCACGGTGGTGCCGCGCTCGGCGTTCAGATCGCGCAGGAACTCCCGCACCTTCGCCTTGCTGACCACATCGAGCCCGATCGTCGGCTCGTCGAGGTACAGCACCTCCGGATCGTGCAGCAGCGCCGCCGCGATGTCCCCGCGCATCCGCTGGCCGAGCGAGAGCTGACGCACCGGCACCTCCAGCAGCTCGCCGAGGTTCAGCAGCTCCACACAGCGGTCCAGGTTCTCCCGGTACCGGGCGTCCGGGATCCGGTACATCCGCCGCACCAGGGCGTAGGAGTCACGCAGCGGCAGATCCCACCACAGGGTGGTGCGCTGGCCGAAGACCACCCCGATCCGGCGGGTGAGCCGGGTCCGCTCCCGTGCGGGGTCGATCCCCGCCACCCTCAGCCGCCCTCCGCTGGGCAGCAGAATCCCCGTCAGCATCTTGATGGTGGTGGACTTCCCGGCGCCGTTGGGGCCGATGTAGCCGACCATCTCACCGGGCCGCACCCGGAAGCTGATGCCGTCCACCGCGCGCACCTGACGCCGCTCGCGGCGCAGCAGCCCGGCGCGGCGCCGTACCTCGAAGACCTTCTCGACCTCCTCCAGCTCGATCAGGGCCTCGCCGGAGCCGCCCGAACCACCCGTACCGCCCGTACCGTTCATCCCTCAGCTCCCCGTGCTCTGGTACGCCCGCAGCCCCGCCCGCCAGGCCAGCCCCGCCACCGCCGCGCATCCGGCCGCGACCAGCGGCCCGGCGAACCCGATCCAGCCGGGCAGCCCCAGCGGATCGGGGCGGCCCAGGATGTGCAGCGCGGGCAGCCAGTTGACGAAGGCCAGCGGAATGACGAAGGTGACGCCGCGCAGCAGCTCCTTGGCGAAGATCGTCGGCGGATACTGCAACAGCGTGTTCCCGCCGTAGGTCACCGAGTTCTGCACCTCGCTGGCGTCCGTGGCCCAGAACTGGAAGGCGCCGCCGAGCACGAACACGGAGCCGAAGATGGCGCCGCCGCTCAGCAGCATCACCGGCACCAGCAGCACCCGGTCGACCGTCCAGTCGATGTCCAGCCGGTACAGCGCCCAGCCCAGCAGCGCCGCCCCCTGGGTGATCCGGCCGAGCCTGCGCAGCGCGAACCGGTCGGCGGCCACCTGGGCCAGGATCGGCACCGGCCGCACCAGCAGGGTGTCCATCGTGCCGTCGCGCACCCGGCGGCCGACCCGCTCCATATTGCCGAGCAGCAGATCGGCGAGGCCGAAGGCGATGCTGGTGGTGCCGTAGAGCAGGGCCACCTCCGGCAGGGTGAACCCGCCGAGGCTGCCGATATGCGAGAACATCAGCGCGATGGCCACGAAGTCCAGCCCGGTCGCGGCGAAGTTCCCCAGCGTCATGAGGACGAAGGAGGTGCGGTACGCCATCGTCGAGCGCACCCACATCCCCACGATCAGCACATAGGCGCGCAGTCCGTGGAGCAGTACGGGCCCCGCCCCCCGGTCGCCCTCGCGCCGGTCGGCCGTACGCTCAGCCACCCTGGACCACCACCTTCCGGGTGGCGGCCGACTGGAGCAGCCGCCCGGCCGCGAACAGCACCACCGCCCACGCGGTCTGGAAGCCGAAGGCCCACAGCAGTCCGGTCCCCCGGTGCTGCTCGAGGAAGACATCGGCGGGCACCTGGAGGATCGCCGACCAGGGCAGTACGCGGGCCACCTCACCGAGCCGCCCCGGGAAGACATGCAGCGGCAGGATCATCCCGGAGAAGAACAGACACAGCAGCCCGCTCAGCATCGTCAGCCCCGTGCCGTCGAGCAGCCAGAACGCGGCCAGCGCCACCAGATAGCGCACCGCGAACCCCACACACACCCCGAGCGTCACCGACAGCAGGAACCACACCCAGGTCAACGGCGAACCGGGCAGCGTGAGCCGGAAGGCCAGCGCGCCGAAGAGCAGCGGCACCACACCGCGCCCGAGCAGCTGGAACAGCGCCCGCCCCAGATCCCCCGCCAGCCACCACAGCTGGAGGTCGACCGGGCGGTAGAGGTCGACCGCGATATCCCCGGAGCGGATCCGCTCCTGGAGCTCGTCCTGGAAGCCGCCGCCCATCAGCGCGGTGGCGGCGAGCAGCGCCTGCCCCAGCCAGACGAAGGTCAGCGCCTGGGCGAGGTCATAGCCGCCCAGGTGCGGGCGTTCGTTCCACAGCGCGCTGTAGGTGTACGCGAGGATCAGGCCGAAGACGGTGTTGGTGAACACCCCGGCGACGGTGGCGATCCGGTACGTCGCGTAGCGCTTGAAGGCGCTCACCGCGACGGCCGCGTACAGCCGCATCCGCCCGCTCCCCCTCCCTGAACGGCCCTCCCCGGCCCGCCTTGTCCCCCGACCGGCGGTGACCAGCCCCGAACGGCACCAAAGTGCAGGAGCCTAGCCCGGCTGGCCGATAACCAGCCAGTGATTTTTCACCGGAAGGTGTGAGGGAAATCATCCGTTCAGCCGGTCACAGACCCATCACGGGTGCGTGCCACGACCACGGCCCGGAACGGATGATGCGACAGTGTTTTATGGGGCGTACGACGCGAATCGCCCAACGATGTACGATTCCGCCGCGGCGCAACCCTCGACGGCGGCCGAGGAGTCTCAGGAGACATGAGCGACGAGCCCCAGCTGATCGTCGGCCGCGCGGCCGGCACGGGCGCCCCGAGTGGCAGAGGCGGTAGCGGCGGCAGGTCCACACGGCCCGGCAAGGGCAGGAAGGGCCGTCCCCGGCGCACCGGCTGGCGCCGTCTGATCCCCACCTGGCGCGTGGTGCTGGGCGGCTTCCTGCTGATCGTCGCGCTGGTCGCGGGCGGACTCGTGACCGGCTATCTGCTCGTCGACATCCCCCCGGCCAACAAGGCCGCCATCGCCCAGAGCAATGTCTTCCTGTACTCCGACGGCAGCCCGCTGGCCCGCGACGGCAAGGTCAACCGGGAGAACGTCAAGCTCAGCCAGGTGTCCAAGACCACCCAGCACGCGGTGCTCGCCGCCGAGGACCGGGACTTCTACTCCGAGTCGGCGATCAACCCCGTGGCCATGGTCCGCGCCGGGTGGAACACCGCCACCGGCAAGGGCAAGCAGTCCGGCTCCACCATCACCCAGCAGTACGTGAAGAACTACTACCTGGACCAGGAACAGACGGTCACCCGCAAGGCCAAGGAGTTCTTCATCGCGATCAAGCTGGATCGCGAGGTGAGCAAGGGCAAGATCCTCGAGGGCTATCTCAACACCAGCTACTTCGGGCGCAACGCGTACGGGATCCAGGCCGCCGCCCAGGCGTACTACCGCAAGGACATCGGCGAGCTGGACACCGCCGAGAGCGCGTATCTGGCCACCCTGCTCAACGCCCCCAGCGCGTACGACGTCGTCGCCCACCCCCAGAACAAGCGGCAGGCCGTGGCCCGCTGGAACTACGTCCTGGACGGCATGGTCAAGAAGGGCTGGCTGCGCGCGGCCGAGCGGCAGAAGATGACCTTCCCCGCGCCCACCGCGGCCCGCGCCCCCTCCGGTCTGTCCGGCCAGCGCGGCTATCTGATCGAGGCCGTCCAGGACTACCTCACCAGCAACGGGATCATCGACGAACAGACCCTGGCGCGCGGCGGCTACCGCATCACCACCACGATCGACCCCGAGCGGCAGCACGCCTTCGCCGAGGCCGTGCGCGAGCGGCTGATGAGCAAGCTCAGCAAGGACCGGAAGGTCGACTCCTACGTCCGCGCGGGCGGCGCCTCGATCGATCCCGGAACCGGCAAGGTGGTCGCGCTCTACGGCGGCATCGACTACACCAAGCAGTTCGTCAACAACGCGACCCGCCGTGACTACCAGGTGGGCTCCACCTTCAAGCCGTTCGTGTTCACCTCGGCGGTGCGCTACGGGGCCACCACCCAGGACGGCCAGACGATCACGCCGGACACCCTCTACAACGGCGACAACAAGCGCGAGGTGATCGGCCGGGACGGCCCGACCGGCTACTCCCCCGCCAACGAGGACGACGTCGACTACGGCGACATCGACGTCACCACGGCCACCGACAACTCGGTGAACTCGGTGTACGCGCAGATGGCCGAGGACGTCGGTCCGGGCAAGGTCAAGCGGACCGCGCTCGACCTCGGCGTCCCCGAGAAGACCCCCGATCTGCACGCCTCCCCCTCCATCGCGCTGGGCCCGGCCACCGCCAGCGTGCTGGACATGACCGAGGCGTACGCGACCATCGCCAACCACGGCAGGCACGGGCACTACTCCCTGGTCTCGGAGATCACCAAGGACGGTGCACAGGTCCAGCTGCCGTCCCGGGACACCCGGCAGGCCATTCCGCGGGTCGCCGCCGACACCACCACCCAGGTGCTCCAGAGCGTGGTCGACGGCGGCACCGGCACCGCGGCCCAGGCCGCCGAGCGCCCGGCGGCGGGCAAGACCGGCACCGCGGAGGAGGACAAGGCGGCCTGGTTCGCGGGCTACACCCCGGACCTGGCGACCGTCGTCGCCGTGATGGGCCAGGACTCCAACACCGGTGTGCAGAAGCCGCTGTACGGGGCGACCGGGCTGGACCGGATCAACGGCGGCGGCTACCCCGCCGAGATCTGGGCCGAGTACACCTCCGGCGCGCTGGACGGGAAGCCGCCGGCCGAGTTCGATCTGCGGCTGGAGGACGGCAGCGGCACCCCGGACGAGCTCCCGGCCACCCCCGACCCCCCGACCAGCCCGCCGCCGGTGGTGACCACACCGCCGGAGGCCAGCCCGCCGGACACCTCGGTCCCCTCCCTGCCCACCGATATCCCGGAGGTGCCGACCGACCTCCCGACCTTCGAGCCGCCCACGGGGCTGCCGACCGGTGAGCCACCGGTGGAGGACCCCGGCGACGGGGAGGGCGACGAGGGCGGGGGCGAGGAGGATCCCGGCGGCGGCCTGGACGGCGGCTGACAGCGCGACGGAGGGTGGTGACCAGGTCACCACCCTCCGTCGCGCGTTGTTGCCGCCGATCGCCAGCGGCTGCGGACGCGGCTACAGATAGAGCCCCGTGGAGTCCTCGGCGCCCTCCAGCCGCTCGGCGGCCACCGCGTGCAGATCGCGCTCCCGCATCAGCACATAGGCCACGCCGCGCACCTCGACCTCGGCCCGGTCCTCCGGGTCGTAGAGCACCCGGTCGCCCGGCTCCACGGTCCGTACGCTCTGCCCGACCGCGACCACCTCGGCCCAGGCCAGCCGCTTGCCGACCGCCGCGGTCGCGGGGATGACGATGCCGCCGGTGGACCGGCGCTCGCCCTCCGGGATGTCGGTACGGACCAGCACGCGGTCGTGGAGCATCCGGATGGGCAGCTTGTCATGGGACGTGTTCGTACTCACGACATGACCGTACCTGGCCTCGGCGCGCGCCGAGGCCCCAGGGCGGTCACAGCCCGCACCGTCACGGCCCGCACGGGGACCGTCAGCCGCGGCGGCGGCGCGAGGACATGGTCAGCAGGCCGACCAGCCCCACCACGACCAGCGCGACCGGCACGATCCGCTCCATCCGGGGCGCCCCGTCCTCGCCCACCAGCTGGCCGCGCACATTCGTGACCATCCGGTTGGCGGAGACGTACGCCCGCCCGGCGGTCCGGTCCACGGCCGACGCCGCCTTCGCCTTCGCGTCCCCGACGATCGTCTTCGGGTGCAGCCGCACCCCGATCTCGTCGAGCGTCACGGCGAGCTCCTGCCGCCTGCGGGCGATGTCCGCCTCGATCTGCGCAGGGGTCCTGGCATCCGACACCGCGCTGCCTCCGTCAGTCTCGATGATTCGTGATGGACAGTCTGTCAGCTCGCCCTCGTCCCCGCCCCATGGCACCCCCGGTCGCAAAGCTGGCTAATGTCGGTATGTACCCGACGCCACGAGGAGCACCCGAACCATGAGCGAGCGACTTCAGCCCGGCGACACCGCCCCCGCCTTCACCCTCCCCGACGCGGACGGCAAGGAGGTCTCGCTCGCCGACCACGCCGGCCGCAAGGTCATCGTCTACTTCTACCCCGCCGCCCTCACCCCGGGCTGCACCAAGCAGGCCTGCGACTTCACCGACAACCTCGCCTTCCTCTCCGGCCACGGCTACGACGTCATCGGCGTCTCCCCCGACGAACCGGCGAAGCTGGCCACGTTCCGGGAGAAGGAGAACCTCAAGGTCACCCTCGTCGGTGACCCCTCCAAGCAGACCCTCGAGGCCTATGGCGCCTACGGCGAGAAGAAGCTCTACGGCAAGGTCGTCACCGGCGTCATCCGCTCCACCGTGATCGTCGACGAACACGGCAAGGTCGAACGCGCCCTCTACAACGTCAAGGCCACCGGCCACGTAGCCAAGATCATCAAGGACCTGGGGCTCTGACCTCGCCCGGCGTTCACCAGGCAGTACCATGACCGTGCCGGGCGGCCGTGATGGAATTGGCAGTCATGCTGGGTTTAGGTCCCAGTGGGGTAACTCCCGTGAGGGTTCGAGTCCCTCCGGCCGCACGAACGGAAGACGCAGGCCCGGCCCGCCGATGAGCGGGCCGGGCCTGCGGCGTTCCGACGGGCGGGCTCAGCCCAGGAGTTCACGTACCACCGGGGCGATGGCGCGGAAGGCCCTCCCTCGGTGGCTGATGGCGTTCTTCTCCTCGGGGGTCAGCTCCGCGCAGGTGCGGGTCTCGCCGTCCGGCTGGAGGATGGGGTCGTAGCCGAAACCCCCGCCGCCGGTGGGCTGGTGACGGAGTGTTCCGGTGAGGCGGCCGGAGACGACGTGTTCGGTGCCGTCCGGGAGGGCGAGGGCGGCGGCGCAGGCGAAGTGGGCGCCGCGGTGTTCATCAGGGACGTCGGAGATCTGCGCGAGCAGGAGCTCCAGGTTGGCGCGGTCGTCGCCGTGGCGGCCGGACCAGCGGGCGGAGAAGATGCCCGGGGCGCCACCGAGGACATCCACGCACAGGCCGGAGTCGTCGGCGATGGCGGGGTGCCCGGTGGCGTCGGCCAGGGCGTGGGCCTTGAGGAGGGCGTTCTCCGCGAAGGTCACCCCGGTCTCCTTGACGTCGGGGACCTCCGGATAGGCGTCGGCGCCCACGAGTTCGACGTCGAGCCCGGACTCGCCGAGGATCGAGCGCAGTTCGGTGATCTTGTAGGCGTTGCGGGTCGCGAGGATCAGGCGGCGGGTGTGCGGGGGATGTCCCTCTGAACGTTCCATAGCTCTCGATTATCAAGGGCGGTCAGGGGCTGCATTCCTTGGTCAGCTCGTTCGTGGCTTCCTTGACCGCGGTCATATCGGGGGTGCTGCCCTTGTCGAGGTCCTTCTTGACGTTGTGCACGGCCGTCTGGAGGTGGTTGACGGCCTTCTTGACGTCCGCGTTGTCGGTGCGGTCGTCCAGCTTGTCGATGTCCTTGTCGAGGCTGTCGACCGCCTGTCCGGCCTCGGTGGGGTCGGCCGCCACACCGCTCACGGCCTTCTGGAGCTTGTCGACATCGTGGGATATGTCGACCGCGAGCTGTGCGCAGTCGAATGCCTTCTCCACGGCGCTGCATCCCACTGCCAGGGGGACGGTGAGAGCGACGGCGGCGAGAGCGAGGGTGGTGGTGGTACGGCGATGGGGACGGCGCGCGGCCATGGAACGGTTCCTCCCGTGAAGCGGTCCCGGGGCGCGTGGACGCGGGCCCCGGGACCGTGGATCGGTCAGTGTGCTACCTGACTACACGCCGTCGGCCGGAGGGGAGTTGCCCGGTCGATTACTCAATCTCCCGCGTTTCCCTAGTCCCGCTCCGCGGGAGTCCCGGCCGCGGGAGCGTTCAGCCCTCGTCGGAGAGCGCCGCGCGCTGCATTCCGGCCAGCGAGCCGCAGCCCGCGACGGCGAGGTCCAGCAGGGCGTTGAGCTCGTCGCGGGCGAAGGGCTCGCCCTCGGCGGTGCCCTGCACCTCGACGAAGCGGCCGTCGCCGGTGCAGACCACGTTCATGTCGGTCTCGGCGCGCACGTCCTCCTCGTAGCAGAGGTCGAGCATCGGGCCGCCGTCGATGATGCCGACGCTCACGGCGGCGACGGTGCCGGTGAGCGGCTGCCGGGATGCCTTGATCAGCTTCTTGCCGCGGGCCCACTCCACCGCGTCGGCGAGGGCCACATAGGCGCCGGTGATGGCGGCGGTGCGGGTGCCGCCGTCGGCCTGGAGGACGTCGCAGTCCAGCACGACGGTGTTCTCGCCGAGCGCCTTGTAGTCGATGACCGCGCGCAGCGAGCGGCCGATGAGGCGGGAGATCTCGTGGGTACGGCCGCCGATCTTGCCGCGGACCGATTCGCGGTCGCCGCGGGTGTTGGTGGCGCGCGGCAGCATCGCGTACTCGGCGGTGACCCAGCCCTCGCCGCTGCCCTTGCGCCAGCGCGGTACGCCCTCGGTGACGCTCGCGGTGCACAGCACCCGGGTGTCGCCGAAGGAGACGAGGACGGAGCCCTCGGCGTGCTTGCTCCATCCGCGTTCGATGGTGACCGGGCGGAGCTGATCAGGGGTGCGGCCGTCGATACGAGACATGGGATGAGCCTATCGGGAACGCGAGGGGCCCCGGTCCGGCCGGACGGGGGCCCTCACACGGTGGAGCCGGGGCTCACCGGGTGGTCACATCATGTCCTCGATATCGGCGGCGACGGGGTCGGCGTCGGTGCCGATGACGACCTGGATCGCACTGCCCATCTTGACCACGCCATGCGCGCCCGCCGCCTTCAGGACGGCCTCGTCCACGAGGGAGGGGTCCTTGACCTCGGTGCGCAGCCGCGTGATGCAGCCCTCGACCTCGATGATGTTGTCGAGTCCGCCGAGCCCGGCGACGATCTTCTCAGCCTTGCTGGCCATGTCCACTCCTGTTGTGTCGGCCCTTCGGATCCGGGATACCGGCGAGCGGTCCATCTACGTTAACCACGCCGGCCCACCTTCGCAGGGCCATGTCGGTCCGCCCTCCCAAGTGGTCTACACCATTATGCGGGTTGACCTCCTGGATGGCACCCTGGCACCCCTGGACATCGGTGGTTCAGACCACAGACAACGATGGATTCCTTTATCGGATCCTCACGTGCTACAACAGGTCTACACCACTTGTGGTGTAGACCATACTGCGGGCCGCCCCCCCTTTCCGAGAGCCCGCCTCACCAGGAGGAATCCGATGAGTACGGCCACCGCCTCGGCTGCGCCCGCCCAGAAGCGGGGTGCCGGTCTGATCAAGGGCATGCAGAAGATCGGGCGCAGCCTCCAGCTGCCCGTCGCCGCGCTGCCCGCCGCGGGCATCCTGAGCCGACTCGGCCAGGACGACGTGTTCGGCAAGGACGGTCTCGGCTGGAACAAGCTGGCGGAGATCTTCGCCCACGCGGGCGGCGCGCTCTTCGACAACCTGGCCCTGCTCTTCTGTATCGGTGTGGCCATCGGCTTCGCGAAGAAGTCCGACGGCACCACTGCCTTCGCCGGTCTCGTCGGCTTCCTCGTCTACAAGAACGTGCTGACCGGCTTTGTCAGCGATGTCACCGGCAAGCCGCAGGACCCGGGCGTGCTCGGCGGCATCGTGGTCGGCATCACCGCCGCGGTGCTGTGGGAGAAGTACCACCGCACCCGGCTCCCGGACTGGCTGGGCTTCTTCAGCGGCCGCCGCTTCATCCCCATCCTGATGTCCTTCGCGGGTCTGCTCTACGGTGTGGCCTTCGGCTACCTCTGGGCCCCGCTCGGCGACGGCCTGAACAACTTCTCCGAGTGGCTCTCGGACAACGGCGCCGCGGGCTCCGGGATCTTCGGCGTGGTCAACCGGCTGCTGATACCCGTCGGCATGCACATGCTGCTGAACTCGTTCGCCTGGTTCCAGTTCGGTGACTTCTCCGCGGGCGGCCAGACCTACCACGGTGATATCGCGCGCTACTTCCACGACGACCCGTCGGCCGGAATGTTCATGACCGGCTTCTTCCCGATCATGATGTTCGCCCTGCCCGCCGCCGGTCTGGCCATCGCGCACTGCGCCCGCCCCGAGCGCCGCAAGGCCGTGATGGGCATGATGCTCTCGGTCTCGCTGACCGCCTTTGTGACCGGCGTCACCGAGCCGATCGAGTTCTCGTTCATGTTCATCGCGCCGGTGCTCTACGGCATCCACGCGGTGCTGACCGGTGTCTCCATGGCGCTGACCTGGGCGCTGGGCATACGCAGCGGTTTCACCTTCTCCGGCGGGCTCTTCGACTATCTGCTGGGGTGGTCGCACAGCGAGCGGGCCTGGATGATCATCCCGATCGGACTGGCCTTCGCCGTCGTCTACTACGTGGTGTTCCGCTTCGTGATCACCAAGTTCAATATCCCGACCCCGGGCCGGGAACCGGACGACACGGTGGACGACGCCGCGGCGACCACCGTGAGCGCCAAGAAGGGCTGAGCCCTCCTCCTCGCACCACAACGGCGATGCGCCGGACCGGAGAGATCCGGTCCGGCGCATCGCCGTTGTTCACGTGTCCGCCGGGGCCTAGACCTCGTAGACCGCGCCCGCCTTCGCCAGCTCCACCGGGCCCCCGAAGACCGCCTGCGCGTCCCGCTGGTTGATCTGCGGATCCGTCCACGGCGGGATATGGGTCAGCACCAGGGAGGAGACTCCCGCCCGCCGGGCGTGCTCGCCCGCCTGCCGCCCGTTGAGGTGCAGCTCGGGGATGTCCTCCTTGCCGTGGGTGAAGGCCGCCTCGCACAGGAAGAGATCCGCGTCCCGGGCGAGCTCCACCAGGGCCGCACAGGGGCCGGTGTCGCCCGAGTAGACCAGGGAGCGCCCGCCGTGCTCGATCCGGAAGCCGAACGCCTCCACGGGGTGGCAGACCCGCTCGGTGCGCACCGTGAACGGGCCGACCTCGAAGGTGCCCGGGGTCAGGGTGCGGAAGTCGAAGACCTCCCGCATGGCCTTCTCGTCGGGGACGTCGTCGTAGGCCTGTACCAGCCGCCGCTCGGTGTCCTCCGGCCCGTACACGGGGATCGCCTCGGCGCGGCCGCCGTCATGGCGGTAGTAGCGCGCCACGAAGTATCCGCACATATCGATGCAGTGATCGGGGTGCAGATGGGAGAGGAGCACGGCGTCGAGGTCGTAGAGACCGCAGTGGCGCTGAAGCTCGCCGAGGGCGCCATTGCCCAGGTCGAGGAGCAGCCGGAAGCCGTCGGCCTCTACGAGGTAGCTCGAACAGGCCGATTCCGCGGACGGGAACGACCCTGAGCATCCGACGACGGTGAGCTTCATGGAGCAGGAACCTCCTTGGGGGGTCCCCATGCCGAGGGCCATGGGCGGGTGCGGGGGTCATGCGGTGCCCCCGAGCGTAAGGCGCTAAAGCCCTGGTAGCTCCTCCATGGGCCCGCGTTGTGGGCGGAATCACCAGGACGGAGCCGGGGGAGCCCGGCCTCGCCGCCCCCTCGGCCTCCCCATGGCCCTCCCGCGGCCTCCCGGCGGCCGTCCGCGGACCGCTACGCCCAGAGCTGGCCGTGCAGCGTCTCGATCGCCTCCTCGGTGGTGGCCGCCGTGTAGACACCGGTGGACAGGTACTTCCAGCCGCCGTCGGCGACCACGAAGACCACATCGGCGCTCTCGCCCGCCCGCTCCGCCTTACGGGCCACACCGAGCGCGGCGTGCAGCGCGGCGCCGGTGGACACACCCGCGAAGATGCCTTCCTGGGCGAGGAGTTCACGGGTGCGGGTGACCGCGTCCTCGGAGCCGACGGAGAAGCGGGTGGTGAGCACGGACTCGTCGTACAGCTCGGGGACGAACCCCTCGTCCAGATTGCGCAGGCCGTAGACCACATCGTCGTAGCGCGGTTCGGCGGCCACGATCTGGACGTCCGGCTTGTGCTCGCGCAGGAAGCGGCCGACGCCCATCAGGGTGCCGGTGGTGCCGAGCCCGGCCACGAAGTGGGTGACCGAGGGCAGGTCGGCCAGGATCTCCGGGCCGGTGGTGGCGTAGTGGGCCCCCGCGTTGTCCGGGTTCCCGTACTGGTAGAGCATCACCCAGTCGGGATGCTCGGCGGACAGCTCCTTGGCCACCCGGACGGCCGTGTTGGAGCCGCCCGCGGCGGGCGAGGAGATGATCTCCGCGCCCCACATGGCGAGCAGCTGGCGGCGCTCCTCGCTGGTGTTCTCCGGCATCACGCACACGATGCGGTAGCCCTTGAGCTTGGCCGCCATGGCGAGCGAGATACCGGTGTTGCCGGAGGTGGGCTCCAGGATGGTGCGGCCCGGCGTCAACCGGCCGTCCTTCTCGGCCTGTTCGATCATATGGAGCGCGGGGCGGTCCTTGATCGAGCCGGTCGGGTTGCGGTCCTCCAGCTTCGCCCAGATCCGTACCTCGGAGGAGGGCGAGAGCCGCGGCAGGCGGACGAGCGGCGTATTGCCGACCGCGGCCAAGGGGCTGTCGTACCGCATCAGCGCATGCCCAGCCGTCGCCCGGCCGCCACCCCGGCAGGACGGGGCTTCGCCCCGGAAGCCCCGCCCGCGACGGCCGGGAGGATCGTCACGCTGTCGCCGTCCGAGAGCTTGGTGGAGATGCCGTCCAGGAAGCGGACGTCCTCGTCGTTCAGGTAGACGTTGACGAAGCGGCGCAGCTCGCCGCCGTCGACCAGGCGCTCCTGGATTCCGCTGTGCCGGGACTCGAGGTCGGCGAAGAGCTCGGCCACGGTGGTCCCGCTGCCCTCCACCGCCTTCTGGCCGTCGGTGTAGGTGCGGAGGATGGTCGGGATGCGGACCTCGATGGCCATGTCAGGGGCTCCTGTCGGAGGGCGGAGTGGAAGGCGGGTCCCGGAAGGCTCCGGGCGGGCGTCACGGGTGCGCACGACGGCGCCGGGCGGGGCTGGCGGTGCGGGTGCCGCGGGGTCAGGCGGCCACGGCGCGGTGTGGACAGATCGCGCTGGCGAGCCTGCACAGGTCGACGTGGAGCCGCGCCACGAGCAGCATGCCCGGCGTCTTGTCGCTCACATCATCGAAAACCATGGACTCATCGTATCGATTCCCGTTCGGCCCCCAGGAAGCGTGTCCCGGGATACGGACAGGTAGGTACCGGCATGCGGGATATCGGGGGCACGGAGGGACGGCGAGGGGTGGCGAGGGGTTCAGTACGCCTCGACGATCTCCACCTGCTCCTCGGTGACCTCACCGGCCACGATCCGGAACGAGCGGAACTGGAACTCGCCCGCGCCGTCCGCGTCGGCGGTGGAGACCAGCAGATAGTGGGCGCCGGGCTCGTTGGCGTAGGAGATATCGGTGCGGGAGGGGTACGCCTCGGTGGCGGTGTGCGAGTGGTAGATGACGACGGGCTCCTCGTCCCGGTCGTCCATCTCGCGGTAGAGCTTGAGCAGATCGCCCGAGTCGAACTCGTAGAACGTGGGTGAGCGGGCCGCGTTCAGCATGGGGATGAACCGCTCCGGGCGGCCGCTCCCGGCCGGGCCCGCGATCACGCCGCACGCCTCGTCGGGGTGGTCGGCGCGGGCGTGCGCGACGATCTGGTCATGGAGGGCCTGGGTGATGGTCAGCATGGCCACAGAATAGAAAAGCCGTCCGGCGGCGCGCGCGGGGCCTTCGCCCCCGGCTCACCCGGGAGCACGGGAACGGGCCCCGGACGGCGGTCCGGGGCCCGTTTCACGGCCGGCGTCCGGGGGCGCCGCCGTCGCCGTTACTTACGGGCGAACTCCTTCTCACCCTCGGTGCGCTGCTCGGCACCGGGGAGGGCGGAGACGCGGCCGCGGCGCTTGAGCACCATCCAGCCGATCACCAGGCAGACCGCCCAGCCCGCACCGACGTACAGCGAGACACGGGCGTCCTTGTCGTAGGCGATCATCCCGGTCACCATGATCAGGAAGATCAGCGCGACCCAGCTGAAGGCGGAGCCGCCCGGGGCCGGGAAGGACGAGGCCGGGAGGCGGCCCTGGACCACCGCGCGGCGGTACTTGATGTGGCTGACGAGGATCATCATCCACGCCCAGATACCGGCGGCGGTGGCGACCGAGGTGACGTAGGTGAACGCCTTCTCCGGGACGACGTAGTTGAGGACCACGCCGATGCCCATCAGGGCGACGGAGACGGTGATGCCCACGGCCGGGGTCTTACGGGAGTTGAGCTTGCCGAAGGCGCCGGGGGCCTCGCGGTTGGAGGCGAGGTCACGCAGCATCCGGCCGGTGGAGTACATACCGGAGTTACAGGAGGACAGCGCCGCCGTGAGGACGACGAAGTTGACGATGCCCGCCGCGAAGGGGATGCCGATCTTCGAGAAGGCGTGCACGAAGGGGCTCTCACCCGCGGAGAACTCGGTCCACTTGACGACGGCCAGCAGGACCACCAGCGCACCGACGTAGAAGATCAGGATGCGCCAGGGCAGCGTGTTGATCGCCTTGGGCAGGGTCTTCTCCGGGTTCTCGGACTCACCGGCGGTGACGCCGACGAGCTCGACGGCCAGGTAGGCGAACATGACGCCCTGGAGGGTCATCAGGCTGTCGCCGATGCCGTTCGGGAAGACGCCGTGGTGGGACCAGAGGTTCGAGGCGGCGGCGGTGTCACCGGCGTCGGAGAAGCCCAGGGTGAGCACGCCGAGACCGATGACGATCATGCCGATGATCGCGGTGACCTTGATCATCGAGAACCAGAACTCGACCTCACCGAAGATCTTGACCGAGATCAGGTTGACCCCGAAGAGCACCACCAGGAAGACCAGGGCGCTGACCCACTGCGGGATCGAGGGGAACCAGAAGTGGATATAGATGGCCGCGGCGGTGAGCTCGGCCATCCCGGTCACCACCCACATCAGCCAGTACGTCCATCCGGTGACATAACCGAAGAACGGGCCGAGGAACTCTCGGGCGTACTCCGCGAAGGAGCCCGAGACCGGCCGGTAGAGGAGCAGCTCGCCGAGCGCTCGCATGATGAAGAAGATGATCACGCCGGCGAGCGCGTACATCAGGATGATGCTGGGTCCTGCCTTGGCGATGTTCGCACCGGCGCCCATGAACAGGCCGACACCGATGGCACCACCAATGGCGATCATCTGGACCTGGCGGCTGCCGAGGCCGCGCTCATAGCCCTCTTCAGGAGCCACTGAGGTCATATTGCTGCGCCTTTCCTTCTGTGGCGGCTGGCGATCGTGAAGATTTACCACGCTCGCAGCACTGATCCACTCAGGCGTTTGTGGGGCAGGCCACAGGAAGAACCGGACAAATGTAAACCGGCGTAACAAAGTGAACGGTGGAGGTGACTCGATCGTTATCCGGACTTGAGCATCCTCTAAACGAACACTCCGTCACTACGGCATGAGCGATTCGATGAGGGTCTCCTGGAGGCCCCCGAGCCAGAAGTAGGCCATCACCATGGGCTTGCGGGGGTCGGAGTCCGGCAGCCCGAGCAGTTCGCCGCCGTCGTCCTCATCGGTCACCTCGAGCCGGGTGCCGATGGCCAGCCGCAGGTCGTTGAGGGCGCCCAGCCACTGCCGGGACCGCTCCGGCTCCAGCTCCAGCACCGCCGGGACCTGGCTGACCTCGGCGGAGGACAGCGCGTCCAGGTCCCGCACCATCGCCAGGGCGTCATCGCGCTTGCGCGCCCGCAGATCGTTCTCGGTGAAGCGGCGGAACTCGGCGGAGGCGGCATGCGCCTCCTTCTCCTCCTCGGCGCCCAGCTCCGCGTCCGGCGCCACATAGGCGTCCGGGAACAGCCGGGCCAGCGCCGGGTCGGCGGGCGGTTTGCTGGGCCCCTCGGCGAACAGCGCGTCCAGCGGATCGGTCGTGCCCTCCGGCTGGTCACCGGGGCCGATCAGCTCGGCGAGCTGTACGGCCAGGCTGCGCAGAATGGAGATCTCGACCTCGTCCAGGGCGAGCGCCGCACCACCGCCGGGCAGCGGCTCGAATCGTCCCGACATCAGCGCTCCTGCTGGAGGGTCGCCCACAGGCCGTAGCCGTGCATCGCCTGCACGTCGCGCTCCATCTCCTCGCGGCTGCCGCTCGAGACGATCGCGCGGCCCTTGTGGTGAACATCCATCATCAGACGGTGCGCCTTGTCCTTGGAGTAGCCGAAGTAGCTCTGAAAGACGTATGTCACATAGCTCATGAGGTTGACGGGGTCGTTGTGCACCACCGTCACCCAGGGAACGTCGGGCTCCGGCACCATCGACGGCGCTTCACGGGATTCTGGACGCTCGATCTCCACGGGGACGCTCACACCCCCAATGCTGCCACCCGGTATGGGCCGTCGCGCAAACCGGCACCCCTATCTCGTCACTCTGACGAGAATGAGGTAGCATCGGCTCCATGGACACTGCGGACTTGGGACTGCCGGTGGACGTACCGTCGACCGCACTCTTCACCGACCGGTACGAACTCACCATGCTCCAGGCCGCGCTGCGGTCCGGCACCGCCGATCGCCGCGCGGTCTTCGAGGTCTTCACCCGGCGGCTGCCCGAGGGCCGTCGCTATGGAGTTGTCGGGGGAACCGGCCGCGTCCTGGACGCCGTCGAGAACTTCCGCTTCGACACCGCGGTGCTGGACTTCCTCGCGCACCACCGGATCGTGGACGAACCGACGCTCCGCTGGCTCGCCGACTACCGCTTCACCGGCGACATCTGGGGCTATCCCGAGGGCGAGGTCTACTTCCCCGGTTCACCCGTGATGCGGGTGGAGGGCAGCTTCGCCGAGGCGGTGCTGCTGGAGACCGTCATCCTCTCCATCCTCAACCACGACTCGGCGGTGGCCGCCGCCGCGTCGCGGATGTCGGTGGCCGCGGGCGACCGCCCGCTGATCGAGATGGGCGCGCGCCGCACCCATGAACTGGCCGCCGTGGCCGCCTCGCGCGCCGCCTATGTCGGCGGCTTCGCCAGCACCTCCGATCTCGCGGCCGGATTCCGCTACAACATCCCGACGGTGGGCACCAGCGCCCACGCCTTCACCCTGCTGCACGACACCGAGCACGACGCCTTCACCGCACAGGTCGACTCGCTCGGCAGCGCCACCACCCTGCTGGTGGACACCTTCGACGTGGCCGAGGCGGTGCGCAGCGCGGTGGAGGTCGCCGGGACGGAGCTGGGCGCGGTGCGTATCGACTCCGGCGATCTGCTGCTGCTCGCCCACCGGGTCCGTCAGCAGCTGGACGACCTGGGCGCGAAGCGCACCCGGATCGTGGTCACCAGCGATCTCGACGAGTACGCCATCGCCTCGCTGGCCGCGGCCCCGGTGGACGCGTACGGGGTGGGCACCCAGCTGGTCACCGGCAGCGGCCACCCCACCTGCTCGATGGTCTACAAGCTGGTCGCGCGGGCGGATTCGGACGACCCCGGGGCCCCGCTGCTGCCGGTGGCGAAGAAGTCCATGGGCGCCAAGGGCTCGGTGGGCGGCCGCAAATGGGCGGCGCGGCGGCTGGACGAGGACGGGGTGGCCGAGGCCGAGGTGGTCGGCGGCGGTGCGGTCCCGGCGGAGCTGGCCGGGCGGGAGCTGCTGGTGGAGCTGGTGCGCGGGGGCGAGATCGTGGGGCGCGAACCGCTGGACGCGGCGCGTGACCGGCACAAGGTGGCGCGGGCGGGGCTGCCTCTGTCGGCGACCCAGCTCTCGCGCGGTGAACCGGTGATCCCCACCGAATACCCGCGGAGCTGAAGGAGGCGCGGAGCGTGCCCACTGCCGCATCCGGCGCCGAGTCTCTACCCTCGGTGACAGCCGTTACCACATCATCCGCTTCGGGCCGAGGCGTTTCCCGGTCCTGTCCGTTCCTCGTCGGAAGGCATGTGTCATGCACCGGGCACTGATCGTGGTCGACATCCAGAACGACTTCTGCGAGGGAGGCAGCCTCGCCGTGAAGGGCGGGGGCGATGTCGCCGCGGCCATCACCGATCTGATCGGGGCGGCGACCGCCGGTTACCGCCATGTGGTCGCCACCCGCGATCACCACATCGACCCCGGTGATCACTTCTCCGCCCGCCCGGACTATATGGACAGCTGGCCACCGCACTGTGTCGCGGGCACCGAGGGCATCGGCTTCCACCCGAACTTCGCGCCCGCGGTCGCCTCCGGGGCGATCGACGCGGTCTTCGACAAGGGTGAGTACACCGCGGCGTACAGCGGCTTCGAGGGCAGCGACGAACACGGCACCCCGCTGGCGCGCTGGCTGCGCGAGCGCGGGGTGACCGAGGTGGACGTGGTCGGCATCGCCACCGACCACTGTGTGCGGGCCACCGCGCTGGACGCGCGCCGTGAGGGGTTGGTCACCCATGTGCTGCTGGATCTGACCGCCGGGGTGGCCGAGAAGTCGACCCGGCGCGCCGTGGAGGAGATGCGGGCCGCGGGGGTGGAGCTGACCGGCGCCCCGGTCGTCTGACCCCGTGGGAGCGCGCCCAGGGCCCCTCATCGCGGTGCGGTGAGGGGCCCTGGTGTGTGCCGTACGGCTAGGGCGTATGCGCGGCCGGCGGCCTGAGCAGGGCGGCGATGGGGTGCCAGAGCTCCCCTCCGCCGTCCGGCGCGGTGCGCCAGACCAGTCCGTCCGGATGGTGCAGGACCGCCGTCACCTCATCCGGTGTCGGCGGTGCCGCGTTACCGCGCAGATAGACGGCGCGGAGCCCGAGATTGCGCAGCCTGGTCAGGGCGCGCTGTCGGTTGGCGGCGTGTACCAGGACGCGTACGCCGCCGTCGCCCAGCGGGCGCGGCAGTGTGATCGCGACCACCACACTGCCGCCGGGCAGCTTGGTGAATCCTCCATCGGCCATTGCGGTTCATGTCCCCCGTGAGACGTCGTGTCAATAAGAAGGTCGTAGGGGCATCTAAACGCGAACGGCCGCCGCCCGCTAGGGGGCGACGGCCGCTACCGCTCTGACCTGCGAAAACGCAGTTTTGTTGATTTATGAAGCTGACGGTCCGACGCGTACGGTCATCATGGAGCCGTCCTTGCGCTCCTTGAGGATCTTGATCCGGGTGTTGGTGTCAGCAATCTTCACACCACCGGTGGGGTTGCTCTCGTCCCAGTACGTGTTCTTTCCGTCATCGAAGACCGGAATGCCCGCCTTGCTCTTGACCTTCGCGGCCTTGCCGTCCTTGTGGACGGTGTAGCCGTCGCTGCGGTACGTGCTGAAGGGCGAGTCGTACGCCTGGAACCGGTTGCGCATGAGCGTGCCGTCCGCCCACTTCTCGGCGGTCGGGTGCGCGTCGACCGGCAGGATCTGACCGGTGCCCGGGTGGGCGCTCACATTGTTGTCCGGCTGCGAGGTGTCCCACTTCCAGATCAGCAGACCGTTCTGGTACGGGAAGTGCTCGACCCAGTTGGGACGGGTGGAGGTCCAGCCGAAGTTGTACGGACCCGTCTTGAGGGTCTTGTCGTAGCTCACGTACTGGCGGTTCTCGGCGAGGTAGTACTGCGGGTAGTCCTTGGTGAACGAGCCGCCGATGCGCGAGAAGCCGTTGGTCGTCCAGCCGTTGTCGTCACCCTCGGCGTTGTCCGAGAAGACCGGGGAGCCGTCCGCGGTCAGCGTGATGGCGTCGGCCGCGAAGCCCTTCTGTGCCACTCCGCCGTCGGTCTGGTAGCGGAAGCGCAGGTCGATCTTCTTGCCGGCGTAGGCGTCCAGCGGGAAGGAGAGCTTCTTGTACGCGCCGGAGGTGCCGGTCAGGGCCGGCTTGTCACCGGCGTCCCGCGGGATGGCCTTGCCGTCCGCGGTGCCGTCCACCGGCGTCCAGTTGGCGCCGCCGTCCGTGGAGACCTCGGCGTAGAGGTAGTCGTAGTTCTCCTCGATGTCCCACCAGCCCTGGAGGTCCAGGCTGGCCTTGGACTTGCCGGTGAGGTCCACCGACCGGCTCAGGGTGTTCTTCAGATCGTCACCCATCCCGCTCCACCACTGCTTGGCGCCCTCGGCGGGCTTGACCACCTCGGTGGTGACGGGCTTGGCGGGCAGTTCGACGACCAGCGCCTGCTTGTTCTTGGTGTTGTACTCGGCGACGCCCAGGGTGTGGGTCGACTTCTTCCCGGCCTTGGCGGTGGCGTGGTTCAGCCAGCCGAGCTGGAGCTTGTCCCACGCGTTCATGTCGCCGGGGAGGTCACCGATGGAGTCCTTGCCGGTGCCCAGCCAGGAACCGGAGGACATCAGCGACCAGAAGGCCACGGACGACTCGCCCTTGCCGGAGGTGTCGTACTCGTCCGGCAGACCGAGGTCATGGCCGTACTCATGGGCGAAGACGCCGAGTCCGCCGTTCTCCGGCTGCATCGTGTAGTCGCCGACCCAGATTCCGGAGTCACCGATCTGGGTGCCGCCCGACTTGTTCTCGGCCGGGCCGGTGCGACCGGCGTCGGTGCCGTACGCGTACCAGCGGTGGGCCCAGATCGCGTTCTCGGCCTGCGCGCCGCCGCCCGCGGACTCGTCCTCACCGGCGTGCACGATCTGGAAGTGGTCGATGTAGCCGTCGGGCTCGTTGAAGTTGCCGTCGTTGTCGTGGTCGTAGCGGTCCCACTGGTCGTACTTGGCCAGGTCCGCCTTGATCTGCGCGTCGGTGCGACCGGCCGCCTTCTGGTCCTTGGCCCACTGGTTGACCCCGTCGCGGATCAGGTCCCAGGCGTTGGAGCAGTTGGTCTGACCGCAGTAGTTGGACCCGTAACGGGCCTCGTTCCAGTCGACCTTGACCCAATCGGAGACCTCGCCGTCGACCGAGTACCGGCCGGAGGACTGCCGCTCGTAGTACTTCTTCAGGGACTCCTTCTTCTTGTCCTTGGAGAAGTACATGTCCTGGAAGTGCTTGCGGTTGAAGTCCTTCTGCCAGTCGGTGCTGTTGTCGTCCTTGCGGTCCGGCTCGGCGATGGTGTTGTGGGCCGGGCCCGGGTCGCCGCCGTACTTCTTCACCGGGGGCTTGGGACCGTCCCCGTCCGGGTCGACCATCGTGGTGTTGTCGACCTTGTCGCCGAACTCGACCAGGATGGTGAAGATCTTGTCGGTCTTCTCCCGGGCCAGCTCGACGTACTTCCCCTTGCCGAGCTTCACCACCTGCGACCCGCCGCGCTTGGCGGCCTTCGCGTCCCCGGAGATGACCTGACGCAGGGCCTCCTCGCGCTGCGCTTCCTGCGTCTTGCTGTAGGGGCCGGCCAGATCGTGCTTCACATCCGTCTTCGCGGGCGCCGGGTCCTGACGCTCAACTCGCGTAGACGGTGCGTCTGCCTGTGCCATGCCGGTGGACAGGGCCGCAGCGCCGAGCGCGGCCACCACCGTGGCTATGGCAGCCGATCTGGCCGCCCTCCGTTGACTGTTCACTTGTTGATTCCTCCCCTTTACGCCGGTGCGGACATTTGACCGGAGTGGCAGGAGAAAAGACAGACCTTGACTTGGATTGGTGGGACAAGTACGTTAACCGGTCCGCCGGATACCGGTTACCGGACGTCAACGGGCGCGTCCATCTCGTCAGTTGGACGGCGTGATGATTCCGTGCGCCCCTCATGCAACGGCACCGTGGGTGAGGTCACGCTTACACGCGTTCCCCTCGGGCATTCAGCACCGTAGAGTCAATTCGGCGGTGCACATCAGCCTGACTCCTGCCAGACGCATACCCCCCGCATACCGATGCCTCGAGGACGGATCTCGCCATGCCGCGTCCGACTCCTGCACAGCTCGCCTACGGTTCGGCCACCGTCGTGGTCTCGACCTTCGCCCTGTTGCTGCTGTCCGAGGCCAGGTCAGCGCTGTGGGTGGGGGTCATCGCGATGGCAGGTCTGCTGCTCGGCCTCCTGGTCGCCGTCACCGGGCCGTTCGCCCGCGCGGCCCGTGCGCCCCACCCGCCCCAGGGCTCTCGTACGGTCCGGACGAACCGGCCGCGGCCGAGCGCTCCGGCGCGCGCCTCAGCCGAGACGGCGGGCGTCGGCGAGCACTCGTTCCACGGCTGATCCCGCTCGGTTCACGCCGTCACCACCACGGTCCGCGCCACCTTGTCGTGCAGCGCGCGCCGGTACGGCTTGTCCCATAGCGGCGATACCGAGTTGACCAGCCAGAACACCGTGCCGACCAGCAGCGGCACCAGCATCCCCGGCAGGGTGTACACCGCCGCCCGCGCCCAGCCCTGCCGCCCCGGCACATCCCCGTCGGAGAGCATCGCGACCCGGATCCGCAGCGCCCTCTTGCCAAGGGTCTGGCCGGTACGGGACAGCATCCGCCCCTCATAGCCGAAATAGACCGCCATGGTGAGCACCAGCGCCACGATCACCCTGCCCATGTCCTGCTTGCCCGGGTGGTCCACCGCGTACTGGAGCGCCCCGGTCGCCACCAGCGCCACCGTCCAGATGACGCCGAGGACAAGGGTGTCGAGAAGCCGGGCGGCCAGGCGCTGACCCGGTGTCGCCAGCGGCGGCATCCCGGCGAGCTGGGGGTTCTGCGGCGGCGACAGCGGCTCGGGGCTCATGCCCCGATTACATCAGCAGCCCCTGACCGCCCGGTACCTCAGGGTCGGACCGGACCTTCCGCGTACGCGGTCTCAGGACACCGTGGAGACCACGACCGTCTTGGCCGCCTTGTCGTGCAGACACTGCCGATACGGCCGGTCCCAGGTGCACCACAAGACGTTGATCAGCCAGAAGATGAAACCGCAGCAGGGCACGATCTCGGGCAGGGCATAGACCCCGGCGCGCACCCAGCCGGGCTGGCCGACCGGCGGCTGGCCGTTCTCCAGCATCGCCACCCGGATCTTCATCGCCTTCTTTCCCACCGTCTGGCCGTAGTGGGTGAGCATCAATCCTTCGTAGACGAAGTACACCAGCGCGTACACGATGGTGACCGTGGACGACCGGGCGCTTCCGTCCACCGGGTCATAACCGCCCAGGATCGCGGCCATGACCAGCCCCACCGGGATGCCGACGAGCAGCGCGTCGATGATCCGGGCGATCAGACGGCGGCCCAGATGCGCCAGCGGGGGCATGCCCGCGAGCGGATCGTCCTCGTCGCGGTGTTCGCCGTACGGGGTGCCGTTGGTGCCGCCGCCCGTGCCCCCGGTACCGCCGCTGTCCTCGGGGCCGCCGGTCGGCGGGTGTTTGGCGAACGGATCGCTGCCCCGGTCCCGGGGCTCATCGGCCCCGGGGGGCGGCTGGTCGGTGCTCATGGCCCGAGTCGAACCCGGAGCCGGGGCCGCCGCATCCGGCGTACCCCCTTCGGGCGACCCGGCTGGTCCATCCGCCTCAGCCGGAGGCCGCCACGAAGGTGCGCGCCGCCTTGTCGTGCCAGCACTGCCGCCAGGGGCGGTCGAACAGGCACCAGATCACGTTCAGCACGCCGATCGCCAGCAGTCCCAGCACCGAGTAGACCAGCCAGCGGCGCAGCGCGGCCCCGAACGACGGCTTGTCATGCCCCTCGATGTCCAGGACCCGTACCCCGGCCAGCTTCTTGCCCAGGGTGCGGCCCCAGACGGCGCTGGGCAGCGCCTCCAGGACGATGCCGAGGACCAGCAGCAGACCGAGCACCATGCCCAGATAGCCGCCGGTGGTGCCGTCCAGGAAGTAGACGGTGACGGTCTCGCCGGTCCGCTTCGCCGTCTCCACCTTCTCGTCGATATGGTCGCCCGCCTTTGCCCACAGGGGCAGCGCGGCGGCGCCGACGATGCCGAGCAGGACGACGGTGTCGATCAGCCGGGCGAGGAGACGGCGGCCGAGCGGGGCGGGCCGCCCTTGGGCCTGCGCGGCCTGGAGGAAGGGGTTGTCGGCGGGCGGCTTCCACGGGATGACGCCCTCGGGTGCGCCTTGGCCGCCGCCGGGTTGCGGCTGCCCGTGCTGGTGCCCCTGCTGCTGCCCGTGCTGGGCGAGTTGGTGCACCTGCTGCTGCCAGGGCGGGGCGCCCGGGGCGCCGCTCTGTGGGGGCGGGCCACCGTAGGACTGCTGCGGTTGCGGCTGCGGGGGTTGCGGCTGCGGAGGCTGCTGTTGCTGTTGCGGCTGCTGCTGTTGCGGCTGCTGCTGCTGCTGTTGCTGGGGCTGGGCCGGGGGTGTGGCGGCCGCGGGACCCTGGCCCGGACCGCCGCCCGCGACCGTGCGGAACGCCATCGTGCCCTGGTCCCGCCCCTGGCCCTGACCCTGGCCAGGGGCGGGGGTGTCCTCTCCGCCGTCCGCCGGGGGCAGTTCCGGGTTCCGCCGCACCGGCGGCAGGGCCTGGGTGGAACGGTCCTTGGGCGTCCGGGTCCCGCTTCCGCGCATGGTCAGCGTGGAGTTGTCCGGGCCGCCGCCCTGCTGGTCGCCACCACCCGGCTGGTCACCGCCGCTCGCCGGGTCCTCCGCCGCGCGCCGCGGATCGGGCACCCCGGGCAGCGGCCCGGCCTGGGCGCCGCCGGGGCCGTCGTGCTCCGAGCCCCAGAAGATCCGGCGGTCCTGCTCACTTCCGTACCCCGCCTGCCGCGAGGCATCGGCCTGCCAGGCCGTGGCGGGCTCGGGCCGGGAGCCGTGCAACCGCCGTGGATCGTCCCAGTCCACCGGGGCCGCGGTCCCGCCGGGCGGCACCGGTTGGGCCCCCGCACCGGCCGTCCCACCGTCCCGGACATCCATCTCCCCGCGCGGGCGCACCTCGGGCAGCGCCCCACCGGTCCCCTGCGCGGGACCCGACGCCGGGTCCTCGTCCAGGAACATCGGCCCGGTCTCGTCCCCCGCCGGGGCGATGACCTGGGTGTGGGTCACCCCGGGCGGCGGCGCGGGCATGGACTCGCCCTCGGAGGGCGCGGGCCTGCTGGTGCCCGGCACCCAGGCCGCGCCGTTCCAGTAACGGATGTAGCCAGGGATGGACGGATCCGGATAAAAGCCAGGAATGGAGCTGCCGTCAGCGGATCCTGAGGTAGAAGCGCTCATGATCTCCGATGTCCCGTATCTGCTTCAGCCGTGCTGTCCTGCGCTGCGCCTGAGTGGTGCCTCGCGGGTGGGGGGCCCAAGCAGTCTGCCGTAGAAGAGCCGCAGCGCAACCCGGAGCGCGCGGGTCAAGGTCTATCAGACGTGACGGCGTCATGTGCCCGTCATCCCCCGGCACCACCCTCCCGTGCGACCCGTACCCGACCCCCCGAGCCCCCGGCACCGGCCCACGTGGCGAGCGATTTGACCTGACCTGTCAGTAACTGGACTGATCTGAAAGGTTATTGACGCATTCGGTCAACTCGTGGGACGTTATTGATCGTTCGCCTTCGCGTACCTCGTGAACCGGAGGTCAAACCGCGCGGGGCGGACATCGCAGAGAACGGGGGACGGCGCACTGACCATGCCGTCTTCTCGCGAGAACGACAGCACGGAGGAACGATGATGAAACATCGAGCCAAGCGCATGATCGGCGCCGGTCTGGGACTGTCGGCACTGTTGGTCGTGGGGACACCGGCGGTAGCGAGCGCCGCGTCGGCGGCATCGGGTACGGCGAAGGGCGAGAGCGGCAAGGTGTCCGTGCAGCGGGAATGTGGCTTCCAGGACCTCAGGAAGTACATCAACTGCAACGATCACAACTACCGGATTCGTGTGACGTACTACAACAACAGCGCTCCGGGTAACCCCGGCGGAGAGAAGCTGCTGTGCGTCAAGCCCGGCGAGACCGACCTCTACGCGGCCCTGCCGATGGTCGGTGTCTTCACCAGCGCCGAGAAGCTGAACGACGACACCTGCTCGACCTGATCCGCTGAGGCACGCGGGCCCCGCCCGCGTGTGACCTGCATGAGGCCCCCGCTCCACGGAGTGGGGGCCTCGGTGCGTGCGGCGGCGGTGTGAGGCTGGCCACGGCGCGGAGTTGAACACCGGGGGACGGCCCGGCGTACCTCGTTCTGGTCGGCCGTTACCGTGAGGTGACCGCACCGGACGGCGGACCGCACCACCCCCGGCAGGGAACCGAGCCCGCCCACGGGCGACGCGGAACGGGACCTGCCGACGAATGGAAGGGCAACAGATGGACTACTGCGCCTCGTGCCGCAGGACTCTCAACGGGGTTGTCACCTGTCCGGAATGCGGTGCGTACGACCCGCTGGCCGGACCGGCCGACCCCAAGGCGCTGAGCACGCGGGCCATCGCCCAGCAGGTCTTCGGGCCCGAGCGCAGAGAGGACACGGCCGAGGCCGTCGCCCCGCTGACCGCTCAGCTCGGTGCCGTGACGCTCACCCAGCCCAGCCCCGTACGGCGGAGCAAGCGGCGGCGCAGGGCCGTGGCCGTGGCGGCGCTCGCGGTGGTGGGCGGGCTGGCCGCCGGTTCGCTGCTGTTGACGCAGCGCTCCGAGGGCCCGTCGCATACGGTGTCGGAGCGGGACGGCAAGACGCCCGGGGAGCCCGAGGCCGATACGTCGGAGTCCACACCCGGCACCGCGGTGTCGCCCGCGTCGCGGGCGCCGGACCGGGCCAGCCGTCAGGGGCGGCCCACGTTCACCGCTCCCCCGCCCACGACCACCCCGCCCCGGCCGTCGCCCGGCGCCAGCGAACCGGCGGCCGAGGAGAGCGGCGCCCCGCCGTCGGCCACCCGTACCCGTAAGCCGCCCAAGGAGACGCCGACGCGGCGGCCCAGTCACACGCCCCGGCCGCCCAAGCCCTCGTCGAGCGGCCGCCCCGGGCCCATACCGTCGGGGACGGCCACGCCCAGCCCGTCGGGGTCCGGCAGCCCGTCCTCCCCGGTCCCCTCCCGGTGATCAGAAGAGCTTGCCCGGGTTCAGCAGGCCCAGCGGATCGAAGACGTCCTTGATACCACGCTGCAACTCCACGCCCACCGGGCCGAGTTCGCGGGCCAGCCACTCCCGTTTGAGCACTCCGACGCCGTGTTCGCCGGTGATCGTGCCGCCCAGCTGAAGACCGAGGGCCATGATCTCGTCGAACGACTCCCGGGCCCGCCGGGACTCATCGGGGTCGGCGGCGTCGAAGCAGACGGTGGGGTGGGTGTTGCCGTCCCCGGCGTGGGCGACGACGCCGATGGTCAGCCGGTACTTCTCGGCGATGGCGGCGGTGCCGTCGATCATCTCGGCCAGCCGGGAGCGCGGTACGCAGACGTCGTCGATCATGGTGACGCCCTTGACCGCCTCCAGGGCGGTCAGGGTCATCCGGCGGGCCTGGAGCAGCAGTTCCGACTCGGCGGCGTCATCGGCCGGGACCACCTCGGTGGCGCCCGCCGCCGCGCACAGCTCACCGACGGCGGCGAGGTCGGCGGCCGGGTCGGGGGTGTCGAAGGCCGCCATCAGCAGCGCCTCGGTGGTCTCCGGCAGCCCCATCCCGCCCATCGCGTTGACCGCGCGGACGCTCGTGCGGTCCATCAGCTCCAGCAGCGAGGGGGTGTGCCCGCGCTCCATGATCCGGCAGATGGCGTCACACGCGGTGGCCGTGGAGGGGAACTCGGCGGCCAGGACGAGCTGTTCGGGCGGGCTGGGCCTGAGCGCGAGCACCGCCCGTACGACGATGCCGAGGCTGCCCTCGGAGCCGACGAACAGCCGGGTGAGGTCATAGCCCGCGACGCCCTTGGCGGTGCGGCGGCCGGTGCTGAACAGCCGTCCGTCCGCCAGCACCACGTCCAGGCCCAGGACGTATTCGGCGGTGACGCCGTACTTCACACAGCACAGCCCGCCGGACGCGGTGCCGATATTGCCGCCGATGGTGCACTCCTCCCAGCTGGAGGGGTCCGGCGGGTAGTACAGCCCCTTCTCCATCACCGCGCGGGACAGTGCCGCGTTCACCACGCCCGGTTCCACGACCGCGATCCGGTCCACCGGGTTGATCTCCAGGATGCGGTCCATCTTCACCAGGGACAGCACGACGCAGCCGTCGGAGGCGTTGGCCGCGCCGGACAGTCCGGTGCGCGCGCCCTGGGGGACGATCGGGACGCGCAGCGCGGTGGCGGTGCGGCAGATGTGCTGCACCTGCTCGACGGTGCGGGGCAGGACGACCACGGCGGGCGTGCCCGCCTCGCAGAAGCTGGCCATGTCGTGTGCGTACGCCCCGGTGACATCGGGGTCGGTCAGCACCGCCTCCTCGGGGAGGCCCTCCCGCAGCAGCTCGATGAGGTCGGTCATGCCTCCAGCGTCGCACCCGGCCGCCCGCCAGGGAAGATCGCGACGGTGTGGCGCCGCCTCGGCCTACTGCGGCTTGTAGTAGACGCTCACCTTGCGGTCGCCCGTGGCGCCCGAGGCGAAGCCCATGCACAGCCGCCGGGGGTCGGTCAGCTGGATCGCCATCCCCTCCGGCTCGCGGTAGCCGAGCGAGTGGGCGGCCTCGGTACGGGCCCGCTGGACCAGTTCGCCGGTGCGCAGGTCGACGCAGGAGACGTGGGTGTTGCCGTGGCCGGAGGGCGGGTTGGCGCCGCCCTCGTCGGTGTAGGCGGTGCCCGTCAGCTGGTAGACGTGGTCGCCGAGCACCGCGAAGCCCCGGAAGGTCTCGTTCGCGGCCACCCCGGCCTGGGGTATGTCGTACAGCGCGGTGTACCTCCCGGCCGTGACGTCGGCCAGCCTCATCAGCCGGTAGCGGGGCACCCCGTTCAGCCGGTAGCGCATCAGCAGGCGCTTGTCGAGCATGTCGACGGCGGGCTGGTTGGCGGTCGAACCGGCCACCGGCCGGTGCTTGACCAGCGAGGACGAACCGCTGGACAGCACGGTCCCGGCGGCGAACCGGAAGCGGCTGATGGCGCGCCCGTAGCCGGAGGCGGGGTCGGCGTCGGACTCGGTCCACAGATAGGCGGTGCCGCCCACCGGCTCACAGCCGATGGCCGCCCCGTGCCCGAACCCCTTGAGATACATGGAGCCCAGTTCGGCACCGGCGAGCGACATCCTGGTGAGGCACATATCGCCGTGCGCGGCCCGGTCGGCGCCGGAGACGGGTCCCGGCTCGCCGTCGAGCTGGATCCCGCCTTCCATCAGCTGGAGGACGTAGAGGTGGTGGTGGGTGTCGTCGAACGCGAAGGACTGGAGCACCGTGGCGTTGTGCGGTGTCTTCTCCCGCAGCAGCCGGGTGGAGGGCGCGGTCAGATCGAACCGGCCCCCTTCGGTCGCCGCCGATGCCTCGGTACGGGCCGAGAAGGCCGCGAACGCTCCCGCGGCGGCCGCGCCGCCCGCGAGGGCGAACCTGCGCCGGGTCAACCGCCCCGCGTCATATGTGTCCTGGGTGTCCTCGGACATGCGAACTCCACAACTCCCCTGCGATCTCGCCCTGTTGGAGTGAACAGGTCGCCGAGAGTGTAGACGCTGGAGGTCGCCCTCCCGCCCGGGGTTCGGATTTTTCGAGCGGGACCGGCGAAGGGCCGTGCGGGCGTCCGCGGCATCTGCTCGGGGCATACGACGGCATACGACGGCCCCGGGCGGTGGGGGGTCGCCCGGGGCCGTCAGCGGGGTGGATCAATGGTTCCGGATCAGAGGTTTCCGCGCTTCTCCTGCTCCCGCTCGATCGCCTCGAACAGGGCCTTGAAGTTGCCCTTGCCGAAGCCCATCGAGCCATGGCGCTCGATCATCTCGAAGAAGACGGTCGGCCGGTCCTGGACCGGCTTGGTGAAGATCTGGAGCAGATAGCCGTCCTCGTCGCGGTCGGCGAGGATCTTCAGCTCGCGCAGCTCCTCGATCGGCACCCGGGTGTCGCCGACCCACTCGCCGAGGGTGTCGTAGTACGAGTCCGGGACGTTGAGGAACTGGACACCGGCGGCCCGCATGGTCCGGACGGTCGAGACGATGTCGCTGGTGGCGAGCGCGATGTGCTGGACCCCGGGGCCGCCGTAGAACTCCAGGTACTCGTCGATCTGCGACTTCTTCTTCGCGATCGCGGGCTCGTTCAGCGGGAATTTCACCTTCTTGGTGCCGTCGGCGACGACCTTCGACATCAGCGCCGAGTACTCGGTCGCGATGTCGTCGCCCACGAACTCCTTCATGTTGGTGAAACCCATGACGTTGTTGTAGAAGGCGACCCACTCGTCCATCTTGCCGAGCTCGACATTGCCCACGCAGTGGTCGATGGCCTGGAAGGTGCGCTTGGCCGGCGGGGCCACGAGGGGGTCGGCGGCCACGAAACCGGGCAGGTAGGGGCCGTCGTAGCCGGTGCGCTCGACGAGGGTGTGGCGGGTGTCGCCGTAGGTGCGGATGGAGGCGAGCACCACGGTGCCGTGCTCGTCCTTGACGTCGTGCGGCTCCTCGATACCGGTGGCGCCGTGCTCGACGGCGTAGGCGTACGCGGCGCGGACGTCCGGCACCTCGACGGCCAGGTCGATGACCCCGTCGCCGTGCTCGGCGACATGCCCGGCGAGGAAGCGGCCCCATTCGGTGCCGGGCTTGATGACCGAGGTGAACACGAAGCGGGCGCTGCCCGAGACGAGGACGTAACTGGCGGTCTCGCGGCTGCCGTTCTCCGGTCCGGAGTAGGCCACGAGCTTCATACCGAACGCGGTGGCGTAGTAGTGGGCCGCCTGCTTGGCATTGCCGACCGCGAAGACCACCGCGTCCATCCCCTTCACCGGGAAGGGGTCGGCCTGCCGCGCGGTGGACGGGGTGGGGTTCAGGATCTCAGTCATACCTGAAGCGTCTCCCCGAGGTTCAGGGTGCGCAACAGTTCGCGAAATCGCTGAGCATTCTGTATAGCCATATCGACGTTCCGCGCGGCATTCTGCACACAGTGACCACCATCACAGCGGTGGTCGCCCTGTGCCGGGAGGTGTCCATGGGAATCGACGGGCTCGACGCCGGACTGATCGAGCTGCTCGCACACGAGCCGCGGATCGGGGTGCTGGAGGCGTCCCGCCGCCTCGGGGTGGCGCGCGGTACGGCGCAGGCGCGGCTGGACCGGCTGCGGGCGCAGGGGGTGATCCGCGGCTTCGGCCCGGAGGTGGATCCGGCGGCGCTGGGCTATCCGGTGACCGCGTTCGCGACGCTGGAGATCAAGCAGGGCCAGGGGGCGGACGTGCGGACGCATCTGGCGGGTGTCCCGGAGGTGCTGGAGCTGCACACCACCACCGGCCACGGCGACATGCTGTGCCGTCTCGTCGCCCGCTCCAACGCCGATCTCCAGCGGGTGATCGACCTGGTCGTGGGGTTCGAGGGGATCGTCCGGGCCTCGACGGCGATCGTGATGGAGAACGCGGTACCGCTGCGGATCATCCCGCTGGTGCGGCAGGCGGCACAGGACTGAGCGGCACAGGACTGGTCCGAGCGCGGCGAGTGGATCCAAAGGTTTCGTTGCAAAGAAGTACTTGCAACGAAACCTTTGCATGCTTACGCTCCCGGACATGGCAGAGAACGAGAAGCCGTTGCCCGACGACGTACGGCAGCTCGATCCGCGTTCCCTCCGCGGGCTCGCCCATCCGCTGCGGATGCGCCTGCTCGCCGCGCTGAGCGAGTACGGACCGGCGACCGCCTCCCAACTGGCCGAGCGGCTGGGCGAGTCCAGCGGTGCCACCAGCTACCACCTGCGGCAGCTCGCCGCGCACGGCTTCGTCACCGACGATCCGGAGCGCGGCAAGGGCCGGGAGCGGTGGTGGAAGCCGGCGCACCGGGGCATCCGCGTGGGCGACGAGTTCGGCACCCATCCCGATCCGGCCGTGCGCGGAGCGATGAACACCCTGTTGCATGAATGGGCCACGGTGCACAGTCAGGAGGTGTCGACCTGGATCGGCACCCTGCACACCTGGTCCCCGGAGTGGCGTCGTGCCTCGGACCTGAGCGACTTCAAGCTTCGGCTGACGCCCGAACTCGCCGAGGAAATGCGCGACAAGCTGCACGAAGTGATCGAGAGCTACCGCGAGAAGGAGGTGGACCAGGACACCGAGAACTCGGCCCGGTACCGGGTCCATCTGCACGCCTTCCCGCGCGACGAGGAATGACGGAGCCAGGGGGAGACACCATGCACGGCGACGACATCCATCTGCGGCTGCACCGTATTCGCGCCGAACACCTCCGGCAGGAGGCCCGGGAGGCACCCGCGCCCCGCCCCGACGCCCCACCGCTGCGCATCCGGCTGGGCTGGACGCTGGTGGAGGTCGGGCTGCGGATGGCGACACCGCGCGGTCCGCAGGCGACACTGACGGCGCGGCTCGACTACTGACCGAGACGTACAGGGGGGATCATGAACGACAACAACGGCGAGAGTGGCGGCATACCCGACGGCAGACCCGACGGCAGTCCCGACCGTCGGCCGCTCGCGTTCGTCCTCGCCGCCAACGCCATCTCCATCGCGGGCAATTCACTCACGCTGATCGGCGTCCCGTGGTTCGTTCTCCAGACCACGGGCAGCGCCACCAGGGCCGGGCTCGTCGCCTTCTGCGCCACCCTCCCGGTGGTGGTCTCCGCCGTCGTCGGCGGACCGGTCATCGACCGGCTGGGGCGGCGGCGGGTCTCGATCGCCTCGGACGCGCTGTGCGGGGTGGCGGTCGCCGCGATCCCGCTGCTCCACTTCGCCGGACTGCTGCGGTTCTGGCAGCTGTGCGCGCTGATGGCGGTCTCCGGACTGCTCCACGCCCCGGGTGAGACGGCCCGCGGGGTGCTGGTGCCCGCGCTGGCCGAACGGGCGGGCACCACCCTCAGCCGCGCGGCCAGCTTCTTCGACGGCGCCTCGCGCGGGGCCCGGATGCTGGGGACGGCCCTCGGCGGCGTGCTCATCGCCTTCCTCGGCCCGGCCTCGGTGCTGCTGCTGGACGCGATGACGTTCGGGTTCTCGGCGCTGCTGATCGCGGCGGGGCTGCGGGGACTGGCCGCCGCCGCCCCGCGCCGCGCGACCGCGCCGGTCTCGCTGCGCGCGTACCGGGCCGAACTCCGCGAGGGGTACGCGTTCCTGCTGCGCCACCGGCTGCTGCTGGCCATCGTGCTGATGGTGATGGCCACCAACGGGCTCGACCAGGGCTACTCCTCGGTGCTGCTGCCGGTGCACGCCGAACGCGACCTGGGCGGTTCGGTCGATCTCGGGCTGGTGGCCGCGCTGTTCGGCGGTGGCGCGCTGACCGGCGCGCTGCTGTACGGGGCGGTGGGCGAGCGGTTCTCCCGCCGTACCGTCTTCGGCGTCTGCTTCCTGCTCTGCGGACTGCCGCGGTTCGCCGTCGCCGCGTTCGTCCCCGGCCTTCCGCCGCTCGCCGTGACGATGGTGATCAGCGGGCTCGCGGCGGGGATGCTCAACCCGATCCTCACCACGGTGACGTACGAGGCCGTACCGGACGAGCTGCGCAGCCGGGTGATGGGGGCGCTCACCGCCGGGGTGTGGGTGGTGGTCCCGCTGGGCGGCCTCGCCGCCGGCTATCTGGTGGACGGCGCCGGGCTGACGGCCGCGTTCCTGGTGACCGGCGGGATCTACTTCCTGACCACGCTGAGCCCACTGGTCTTCCCCGTCTGGCGCGGCCTGGACGGCCAACCGCCGAACGGCCAACCGGCGAACGGCGAACCGGCGACCCCCGCCCCAGCCGCCACCGCCCCGGCCACCGCCGCCCCGGCCGGAGGCTGTCCGGACAAAGGGGCCCCGGTCACGGCGGGGCTCAGCAGTGCGGGACCGGGCCGCCCGACCGTAGCGCCCGTAGGGCCGACACCGCGCCCTTGAGGGTGGTGACGGGGATCAGCCGGAGCCCCTTCGGGAGCTCGGCCTCCGCGTCCGCGCACTCGTCCTTGGGCACCAGGAAGACCGTGGCGCCGTCCCGCTCGGCCGCCTGCGTCTTCAGCGGTACGCCGCCCACCGCGCCGACCTTGCCCTTGGCGTCGATGGTGCCGGTGCCCGCGATCGTCCGCCCGCCGGTGAGATCGCCGCCGCTGCCGTCGCCGTCCAGCTTGTTGACGATGCCGAGCGAGAACAGCAGCCCGGCGCTCGGCCCGCCCACGTCGGCCAGCCGCAGCCGGACCTTGACCTCGCGCGGCGACCGGTGGAGGTAGCCGAGCGCCGCGCTGGTGGCGGTGGACTGCGACTTCGCCATCTCCCGCGCGTTATGCCGCTCGATCTCCTCGGTGGTGCCGCCCACATAGACCGAGTCGCGCGGCATCACGGCGCGGTCGGTCTCCAGCCAGCCGCCGATCACATCCTTGAGCCGCACGGTGGCGTCCGGCCCGGTCGCCTGGATCGTGGTCATCCGGAGCTGTCCGCCGGTCTTACGGGTCTCGGCGCCCGAGATGCTGATCACCGGCCTGCCGTGGTCGGAGCCCTGGACGTTCACGGTGGTGCCCGGCTGGGCGACGGTGAACGGCAGCGGGGCGAACGCGGCGACCGCCAGCAGGGCGAGCACGATCGCCGAGCAGATCAGCAGAGTGCGGGCGCGGGGGGAGACGGCAGGCATGGAGTGAATCTAGTTGACGCCCCGGGCGATCTTCGCCCCGCCCGTCACCTCAGCGCCTCGGCCACCTCCCGGGCCGCGTCCACCACCCTCGGACCGACCCGGTCCGGTACGGCGTCGCAGAGCATCACCACACCCACGCTGCCCTCTATCCCGGTCACCCCCACCAGCGGGGCGGCCGCACCGCTCGCGCCCGCCTCCAGCTCGCCGTGGGTGAGGGCGTACCCCGGGTCGTCGGGGCGGGCCGCGCGGGCGGAGAGGATCGCCCGGCCCGCGGCGCCCCGGTCCAGCGGGTGGCGGAACCCGGCGCGGTAGGCCACGTGGTAGTCGGTCCAGGTCGGCTCGACCACCGCGACCGCGAGGGCCTCGGTGCCGTCGACCAGGGTGAGGTGGGCGGTGGCGCCGATGTCCTCGGCGAGGGAGCGCAGCGCGGGCAGTGCCGCCTCCCGGACCAGGGGATGCACCTGGCGGCCGAGCTGGAGCACCCCCAGACCGACGCGTGCCCGGCCGCCGATGTCGCGGCGGACCAGGGAGTGCTGCTCGAGGGTGGCCAGGAGTCGGTAGACGACGGTGCGGTTGACGCCGAGCTTGGTGGAGAGCTCGGTGACGGTCAGCCCGTGGTCGGTGTCGGCGAGCAGTTTGAGGACGCGCAGTCCCCGGTCGAGCGTCTGGGAGGTCTCCGCGGTCACGACGCCCCCTCCTCGGTGATGGGTGGCGGCCCTTCGCGGAGGTGCACCGCCGGTCTCGACGACGGCGCGCGCAGAGGCCGCCGGTCGCGGTGGCTGGTACGCAATCCGGCTGCGCTCCGCGGCGGCGCTGCCACGGGGCGTGTGCGTGCCCGAACGCTAGCGAGCCGGTCCGCTCAGCGGAAGAGTCCGTCCAGAATCCGAGCACAGGTTTCCGGTGTCATCGCCCTGTCAGGCTGTGGATTGAGGTGTTTAGCGCCATATGCCCGGATATTCAGTGGCGAGTTGATGGGGCTCCATAAAAGGGGTTGTGAAGGGTGCGAGGGGTAGTGCGAACGCACACCGCACCACCCCGGCGGGCCGCCGCACCACCCCACTGGTGACCCCGCACCACCCCAGCGGTGACCACGGCCGTCACCGCATCCGCGTGGCCCACTCCCGCACCTTCTTGATCCGCTCCCGGATCTGCCCCGCCGTGGCCTCCGCGCTCGGCGGCCCCCCGCACACCCTGCGCAGCTCGGTGTGGATCACCCCATGCGGTTTGCCGCTCTGGTGGACATACGCCCCCACCAGCGTGTTGAGCTGCTTGCGCAGCTCCAGCAGCTCCTTGTGGGTGACCACCGGCCGCCGCTCGGCCGGCATCTCCAGCAGATCGGCCTCCGCGTCCGGCCGCTTGCGGCTGTGCGCGATCTGCTTGGCCTGCCGCTTCTGGAGCAGCATCTGCACCTGGTCCGGTTCGAGGAGCCCGGGGATGCCGAGGTAGTCCTGCTCCTCGTCGCTGCCGGGGTGCGCCTGCATCCCGAACTCGGCGCCGTCGTAGAGCACCCGGTCGAAGACCGCGTCGGACTCCAGTGCCTCGAAGGGCAGCTGGTCCTGTTCGCCGGTCTCCTCGTCCTGCTGCTTCTCGGCCTCCTCGAGGAGCTTCTCCTCCTCCGCGTACGGGTTCTCCTCCTCGCCGTCCTTCTTCGGCTTGTCCAGGACGTGGTCGCGCTCGACCTCCATCTCGTTCGCGAAGCCGAGCAGCATCGGGATGGTGGGGAGGAACACCGACGCGGTCTCGCCGCGCCGCCGCGACCGTACGAAGCGGCCGACGGCCTGGGCGAAGAAGAGCGGTGTGGAGATGGTGGTGGCGTACACCCCGACCGCCAGCCGGGGCACGTCCACCCCCTCGGACACCATCCGGACCGCGACCATCCAGCGGTCGTCGGAGTGGCTGAAGTCCTCGATCCGCTGTGAGGCCGCGGCCTCGTCGGAGAGCACCAGCGTGGCCTTGCTGCCGGTGATCTCACGGATCAGCTTGGCGTACGCGCGGGCCGACTCCTGGTCGGCGGCGATCACCAGCGCGCCCGCGTCCGGGATGCCCTTGCGGACCTCGGTCAGCCGCTGGTCGGCGGCGCGCAGCACATTCGGCATCCAGTCGCCGCGCGGATCGAGCGCGGTACGCCACGCCTGCGAGACGGCGTCCTTGGTCATCGGCTCGCCCAGCCGGGCCGCGATCTCGTCGCCCGCCTTGGTGCGCCAGCGCATATTGCCGCTGTAGGAGAGGAAGATGACCGGCCGGACGACACCGTCGCCGAGCGCGTTGCCATAGCCGTAGGTGTAGTCGGCGGAGGAGCGGCGGATACCGTCGTCGCCCTCTTCGTAGGTGACGAAGGGGATGGGGTTGGTGTCGGACCGGAAGGGCGTACCGGTGAGCGCCAGCCGCCGGGTCGCGGGCTCGAACGCCTCCAGGCACGCCTCGCCCCAGGAGCGGGAGTCACCGGCGTGGTGGATCTCGTCCAGGATGACCAGGGTCTTGCGCTGCTCGCTGCGGTTGCGATGCAGCATCGGGCGGACGCCGACGCCCGCGTAGGTCACCGCGACACCGTGGTACTCCTTGCCGAGCGGGCCCGCGCTGTACTCCGGGTCCAGCTTGATCCCTATCCGCGCCGCGGCCTCCGCCCACTGCTTCTTCAGATGCTCGGTGGGCGCGACGACCGTCACCTGCTGCACCACATGGTGGTGGAGCAGCCAGGAGGCGAGGGTCAGTGCGAAGGTCGTCTTGCCCGCGCCGGGCGTCGCGACCGCGAGGAAGTCCTTCGGCTGCTCCTGGATGTACTTGTCCATCGCGCCCTGCTGCCAGGCGCGCAGCTTGCTCGCGGTACCCCACGGGGCCCGCCCCGGGAAGGCGGGCGAGAGGTGATGGCTGGTGCTGGAGGCGGTAGTACTCACGGTCTCCGTCGGGCTGGCTCGGCGGGTTCGTTCGGGAACCGCGTCAGCCTACCTGGGCCGCCGTTCACGCTTCGGGGTTACACCGCGAGACCACCCGGCGGTGGGACCAGGCTCACACCGCGCCCGCCCTACCGCCCGCCGTTCACCGGGGGTTATCGCTTTCCCGACCGCGGCCGGGCGTGAGCGAGGCACCACGATCAACTCGCCATGTTCATGCACTTACACTTTCGGCCAGCCGCCTCCGCATCCGCGATCGCCGAGCGCGGCTGTCTGTCCACTGCACACCCGGTCACGTCTGTCCGGGCTCGTACCACGGGGGTCATCATTTCCATCCGTCATGTTCTCGCCACCGCCGCGCTCGTCTCCGCGGCGCTGGCCCTGACCGCCTGCGGCCCGGAGGACGACAGCTCCTCGGGCGCCGACTCCACGGCGAGCGCCGGTGCCGAGGGCGCCGCCAAGGACGCCAAGGGCGGCAAGGACGACCAGGGCAAGGGCAACTGCCCGACGCTCGCCAAGGGCCACAAGGTCATATGGGTCAACAACGTCGAAGGCGCCATGAATCACGTCCTGGCCAAGGACGCCACACCGCACTGCGACCCGAAGTCCCAGGCTGGCGCGGCCTATGAGGCCACCGGCGAGGTGAAGACCTACTCCGTCGCCTCGGGTACCGCCAAGGTGACCGTGATCAGCAAGAAGGACGGCAAGCGGCACGCCCTCACCGCCCAGAAGGGCGGCATCGCGCACGTCAAGACCTGCGCGGACCCGAAGGGCGAGCACTACGACGGCGGCCAGAGCGAGACGAACGCCGAGGACTGCTGGGGGCAGAACTTCTACGACGTCGCGGTCGGCTCCGGCAACAAGATCACCGAGATGACCGAGCTCTACTCGTCCTGACGCTCCCCGGAGAACGCTCCCCGGAGAAGGCTCCCCGGGGAACGACGCTCCAGGGAACACGGACGGGGCCCGGCGGATGCCGGGCCCCGTCCCCCCGTGGGCCCCGCTACGCCGTGAGCAGCACTCCGGCGTAGGAGACTCCCGCGATGACGACCCACGCGCACAGCCCGAGCGCCGCCACCCGCGCCCCCGTCCGGGACAGCGAGGGCAGGTGGACCGCGCTGCCGAGGCCGAAGAGGGCGGCGGCGAGGAGGAGTTCACGGGCGTCTCCGGCGGTGTCGAGCACGGTCGTGGGCAGCACACCCGTACTGCGCACGCCCGCCATGGCCAGGAAGCCGAGGACGAAGAGCGGTACCAGCGGCGGTCGCCGCGTCCCCGCCCGCTCCGAGCCCTCGGCCCCCTCGGCCCCGCCCTCCCCCGCGGCCGTGTTGGTCGGCACGGCCGTCCCGGCCGCCGCCCGGCGTGCCCGTACGGACAGCGCCAGCGCCGCGACCAGCGGTGCGAGCAGCGCCACTCGCACCAGCTTGACGAGCACCGCCTCGTTCAGCGCGGCGCCCCCGGCGGTCTGCGCGGTCGCCACCACCTGGCCCACATCGTGCACACTCGCACCCGCCCACCGGCCGAACTCCGCGTCGCTCAGCCCCAACGGGTGCTGGAGCAGCGGCAGTACGGCGATGGCGAGCGTGCCGCACAGCGTCACCAGGGCCACCGAGGTGGCCACGTCCCGCTCGTCGCTCTCCGACACCTCGCTGACCGCGCCGATCGCGGAGGCACCGCAGATCGAATAGCCGGTGGCGATCAGCAGCGGCTGGTCCCCGCGCAGCCCCATCCGGCGGCCGAGCCACCAGGTGCCGAAGAAGGTGGCCGCCACCACGCCGAACACCATCGCCACCGTGGCCCAGCCCAGGCCGAGCACATCGCCGAGGCCGAGCCCGAGACCCAGCAGCACGATCCCCAGCCGCATCAGCCGCTTCCCGGCGAACGAGAGCCCGGCGCGGCATCCGCCGCGCACCAGAGAGCGCACCCCGGGCAGATGGGCGGCCGTGATGCCCAGCACCACCGCCGCGGTGAGCAGCGGCACGGCCGGTACGAGCCAGTGGACGCACCAGGCGACCCCGACCCCGGCCGCCGCGAGTGCGAGCCCGTACGCGGGGGCGGGCAGCCGACGGCCCGGCGCGGCCGAACCGGCCGACCGGACGACGGAGGGCGCGGCGGTCATCCGCCCGGCGGCCCGCGCCCCCGTCAGCGCCACGCCGTCACCGCGCCGCGGAGCGGAGGACGCATACGGAGGGAGCGGCGCGCGCTCACAGCTCGTCCTCCGTCGGCAGCTCGTACACCCGGCGGACGCTGCTGCCCAGCCGCGCGATGTCCGCGCCGTAGACATGGATCGAGATCGCCGTGCCCTCGCAGGCGTTCCACACCCTGTGGATGTCCCCGGGCGGTGCGAAACCGCAGACCGAGCCCTGCGGGTTGACCACGTCCTTCTCCGCGACCAGCCGGGAGCTCAGCCCGTCCGGCACCAGCCGGTAGCGGCGCTCGTGCTCCTCGCCCTCGTGCACCCCGGTCACACACCAGGACACATGGTCATGGATCGAGGTGCGCTGTCCCGGCAGCCAGACCAGGGCGACGATCGAGAAGCTGCCGTCCGGCTCGGCGTGCAGGACGTGCTGGCGGTAGGTGTCCGGATGGCCCTCCCGCTGTTCGGGGGTGAGCAGATCGGCCGCGCCGAGGAAGGGCGCGAGCCGTTCGCCCACGAGGTAGGCGGTCACATCCGGCGGGAGACCGCGTCCGACGGCCTCGCGGACGCCGTCGACGAACGCGCCCAGGCGCGCCGTGACGCGGGAGACGGTGGGTTCGGTCGGCGTGGTGGTCATGGTGGCAGCGTGCGGCCGCCCGCTCCATCACGTCCAACGACGGTTTCTTGGCAGACCCCAAATTCCGCTTATGGATGGCGGGTGAGGGGCGACCGGATCCCGGCCGGGCGGGGTCAGCAGCCGACCCGGTTCCCGGCCACCGTCCTCAGCTCCTCCAGCACCCGCGCCGTCGCCGGTATCTCCAGGTGCTCCCGCAGGACGTACGCCGAGACATGGCGGCGCGAGGCGGGGTCGAGGGCGCGTCCGGTGACCTTCTGGTGGCACAGGAACGACAGCACCAGACCCGGCATCATCGCGACCCCCAGCCCCGCCGCGACCATGCTCTGCACCACGAGGTTGTCATCGGTGGTGAACGCGATGTCGGGGGCGAAGCCCTGCTCGGCGCATTCGTGCAGGAAGTTGGCGCGGCAGCGCAGACAACCGGCGATCCAGCGCTCCTCGCTCAGCTCGGCCAGCTTGACCGCGCGCCGCCGGGCCAGCGGATGCCCGGTCGGCAGCAACACCGTGAGCTGGTCCTCCAGCAGCGGGATCTCGACCAGCTCGGCGGGGACCTCCTCACGCAGCCCGGGATAGGTGAAGGCCAGCGTGATGTCGCACTCGCCGCGCACCACCCGCCCCAGCGACTCCGGCGGCTCGCCCTCCAGCAGCTCCACCCGCACCCCCGGATGGGCGGCGGCGAGCCGGGACATGGTCTCGGGGATGAGGGTGGCGTTGGCGCTGGGGAAGGCGCACACCCGCACCCGGCCCGAGCGCAGCCGGGTGATCGCGTTCATCTGCTGCTGGGCGGTGGAGATGCTGGACAGGATGGCGTCCGCGTGGCGGGCCAGGGTCTCCCCCGCCTCGGTGAGCCGCATCCCGCGGCCGACCCGGATGAACAGCGGGCTGCCGACGGCCCGTTCGAGCGCCTTCATCTGCTGGGTGATGGCCGGCTGGGTATAGCCGAGCGCACGAGCGGCGGCCGAGTAGGAACCGGCGCTGACCACCTCGTGGAACGTCTTGATGTGCCGGGAATCGAACACCCTCGCATCATAGGCGGAAAACATAAGCACATTTTGGGTCGGGGGAAGATCACCCCCACCGTCGCTTCTGAGTCACCGATCACACCCGATCGCCGGTCTCCCCACCCCCGCGGCCGATGACGGACGCCACACGCCCCGGTGTCTTCGGGCTGAGTCCGGCCGCTTCGGGCAAGCTGACCACATGCCGCACTACACGTCGTACGACAACACCGAGCTGGCCTACCGCGTCCTGGAGGCCCGGGACGGCTCCGCGCGGCCGCCGCTGATCTGTCTGGCCGGCGGGCCCGGGCGGGACGCCGCCTACCTGGGCGACCTCGGCGGCCTCGACGCCCGGCACACACTGATCATCCCGGACAGCCGCGGCACCGGGGACTCCCCTCCGGCCGGTGAGCCCAGCGGCTACTCCTTCCCCGGTCTCGCGGAGGACCTGGAGGCGCTCCGCCGCCATCTGGGGCTGAACCGCTTCCCGCTGCTCGCCCATGACGCGGCGGCCGCGACGGCGCAGGCGTACGCGGCCGCACACCCCGAGCACCTCACCCATCTCGTCCTGGTCTGTCCGGGCGCCCGGCTCCAGGGTGAACTGCCCGATGACGCCCGGGAGATCTTCGAGTCCCGCGCGGACGAGCCGTGGTGGCAGGAGGCGTCCGACGCGGTGCGGCTGCTGCCCGACACCGGCGACTTCGGCGAGGTGCGCCGACTGCTGCTCCGGGCCGCCCCGATGGCGTACGGCCGCTGGGAGGAACCGCAGCGGGCCCATGCCGCCGCCGAGGGCGAACAGCTCGGCCCGGTGCCGCGCGCGGGCTTCTGGCAGGGCGTCGACGAGGCGGGGCGCCGCGCGGTGCTGGCCCGGCTGCGCGAGGTGGCCTGCCCGGTGCTGACGGTGACCGGCGACCGGGACGCGGTGACCGGGGTACGGGCCGGGGAGCTGGTCGCGGAGTCCTTCCCCGACGGCCGGAACCATCCGCTGCACGGTGTGGGCCACTACCCGTGGGTGGACGAGCCGGATCTCTTCCGGCAGCTGGTCGAGGACTTCCTCGCGGGGCGCCCCGGCGGTCCCTGACGCACCAGGCCGGGCCGGGCGCCGCCCCCTGTGAACGCGGCATGTCAGTCGTATGGCAGCCCCGGCCGAATCATTGATTCCCTCCCGGCCCCCGTCCTACCGTCGACGCACAGGCACAGCATCGGCCGTGTGCCCGAGTGGTTGAGGGGCTCGCCTGCAAAGCGAGTTACGCCGGTTCGAATCCGGTCACGGCCTCCATTTCCCACCGGCCGCCGCAAGGCGCCAGTCCTGTCGCACGGGGCCGCGCGTGCTGGAGCACAGGACCGTTCACCCCGCGACCGGTTCGGGCCGGAAGGCGTGGTCGATGTTCTCCTCCACCCACGACCGGAGCGCGTTGAGCGGGATCGCGGCGCTCCGCCCGACGGCGGTGAGGGCGTACTCGACGTGCAGGGGCACGGCGGGGTAGACGGTGCGGTCGAGGATGCCGAAGTCCTCGAGGCGGCGCAGCGTCTGAGTGAGCACCTTGGGGCTGACGCCCTGGAGCCTGCGCTGGAGCTCCCCGAAACGCTGCGGCCCGTCCTCGAGGGCGCCGATGGCCAGCGCGGACCACTTGTTGGCGAGCAGGTCCAGCAGCGCGCGGCACGGGCACTGGGCGGCGTAGACGTCATGGTGCGCGTGCTGGCCGCTGGGGCAGGTGGTCGTCATGCTCACTCTCCTCACCAGGTCACTTCCCAATGGGAAGTACCAGACCTTGAAGGTAACTATATCCCCGGGGATAGCGTCGCCGACGTCAACGGGAGGGCCCGCCAAGGGAGTTCCGCAGTGTTGCCTCTTCAGGAGAGCGTGGCCCCCACTCCCGCCTCACCACTGCGGTGACCCGGCCGGACCACTCGCGCCCGGAGCGGCGCCACCCGCACAGCACGTCACAAAGGGACCAGCCATGAGCACCGAGCCACTCGCAATGTCGTTCCCCGCCTCCTCGATCACCCAGGTCGCGGCGGGCGCACTGATCGCAGCGGTACAGACGGCCGCCGCCCGGATCGGCTTCACGGCGGCTGTCGCCGTCACCGACCCGGGCGGGCACCTCAAGGCGTTCGACCGCGCCGATGACGCGCCCTTCCTCACCGCCGAGGTCGCCGTCGACAAGGCCTGGACCGCGGCCTCCTTCCGCACCCCCACCCACACGTGGAACAACTACCTCGCCAATCCGAACATCGCGCCGCTGGGCGGCCACCCCCGGCTGATGGCGGTCGGCGGCGGCTACCCGATCATCGACAACGGCCGGTGCGTCGGAGGGCTCGGAATCTCCGGCGGCAGCTACGAGCAGGACCAGCGGGCCGCCGAAGAGGCCCTGGCCGCCCTCGGGTTCGAGGTGCCCACCGGCTGACCGCCCGGTTCGATTCCGGTCACGGCTTTCTTCTCGCCGCGTTCACCGACGCGCTTCCCGCTTTCACATTCTCACCACTGGACGGTTTCCACGCCGTCCCACTGAGTGCGAATACTTTCGGGCGCATAGTTAAGATCACGTCAACTCCCCTGGACATACGGTCTTGGTGTTCCGTCCCCGGTGCGTTTGTCTCCTAGGGTCACAGTGGTGCCTGCGGTCGTACGGCGGACAACGCCCCGACCGACAGGCACCTTTGTTTCTGCCGAGTTCTTTTTCCATGTGGGGGAAATGTGCAGCCCGCCGTACCGGACGCCCGTCTGCCGTTGACTACCGGCCAGCGCGAGATCTGGTTCATCGAGCAGTTGGAGCCGCCGGAGAGCACGACTTTCCGGGTCGGTGAATACCTGGAGATACAAGGCGCGATAGATCCGGAGATATTCGAGAGGGCGCTGCGCCGGGCAGTCGCCGAGGCCGAGCCGTACAACGTGCGGGTCGGCGAGGACAACGGAGTGCCGTGGCAGGCGCTGGACCCGGTGACCGACTGGGAGCTGCCGAAACCCGACGTCAGCGGGGAGCCCGAGCCCCGCGCGGCGGCCGAGCGGTGGATGCGGCACGACCTCGCCACCCGGCTCCGGCTCGGCGACCACCCGGCGTTCTCCTTCGCCCTGCTGAAACTGGGCCCGGAATGTTTCCTGTGGTACCAGGGCACCCATCACATCGTCTCGGACGCGGGATCGGCGGCCCTTCTCGCCCGCCGTACCGCCGAGCTCTACACCGCCCTTGCGGAAGGCACCGAACCCACCGCCGCGGAAAGCGCCTTCGGCTCACTGCGGGCGATGCTCGACCAGGACGCCGAATACCGGGCGTCCGAGGATTTCGCCAGGGACCGCGCCTACTGGACGGACCACTTCGGGGATTCCCCGCGACCGGCCCGGCTCGCCGGCCGCCCCGGTAACGAGCTCTCCACCGTCCGGCGGCGGACCGCTTACCTCAGTGAAGCGGAAGCGGTCGAACTGCGCGCCGCCGCCCGCGCTTACGCGACCCATTGGTCTGCGATGATCATCACAGCCACCGCGGTGTATCTGCACCGAATGACCGGTGAATCCGACATCATTCTGACGCTGCCGGTCTCCGCCCGCACCGACGCCACCGCCCGTTCCATTCCGGGCATGTTCGCCAATGTGGTGCCGCTGCGCGTCCGGGTGCACGCCGGTATGCGAATACGGGAGCTGGTGCGCCAGGTCTCCCGGGAAGTCCGGCAGGCCCTGCGGCACCAGCGCTACCGCCGTATCGATCTGGCCCGGGATCTGCGGATGCCGGACGGGGGCAACGGCTTCCTCGGCCCGCACGTCAACATCATGACCTACGACTACGACTTCGGCTTCGCCGGTCACCGGGTCATGGGCCACAACCTCTCCAACGGCACCGTCGAAGACCTCTCGATCATGGGCTACGACCGGTCCGACGGCACCGGTATCCGTATCGACCTCAACGCCAACTCGAACCTCTACACCGAGGATGAGCTGATCGGCCACCGCGAGCGCTATCTGCGGCTGCTGCGCTCCCTCGCCGATCCGGCCGCCGCCGCGGACAAGGACCGTACGGTCGGCGGTCTCGACCTGCCGACCGCCGAGGAGATCCACCGGCTGATCGTCGAGCCCAACGCCACGGCCCGCCCGGCCACCACCGCCACCCTCCCCGAGCTGATCGCCGCCCAGGCCGCCCGCACCCCCGGCGCACCCGCCGTGGTCCACGAGGGCACCCGGCTGAGCTACGCGGAGCTGGACACCGCCGCCGGACGGCTGGCCCGCCGACTGCGCGCGCACGGCGCGGGACCGGGCCGCGCCGTCGCCGTCGGACTCCCCCGCTCCGCCGAGCTGGTGGTCGCCCTGCTGGCCGTGCTGAAGTCCGGGGCCGCCTATGTGCCGCTCGATCCGGACCATCCGGCGGAGCGGCTGGCGTATCTGCTCGAGGACACCGCGCCCGCGCTCGTGGTCACCGACACCACCACGGCGCTGCCCCCGGCGGGCGGGGTTCCCCGGCTGCTGCTGGACGCCCCCGAGGGACCCCCGAGCGCCGCGGACCAGACGAGCGCCACGGACGGGACGAGCGCCGCGGACGACACCGCTCCCCCGGCGGCCCCGGCCCCCGAGGACCCCGCGTACATCATCCACACCTCCGGCTCCACCGGCCGCCCCAAGGGCGTGGTGGTCCCGCACCGGGCCGTGGTCAACGCCCTGGAGTGGATGCGCGAGCTGTACGGCCTCACCTCCGAGGACCGGATGCTCCAGAAGACCCCGGCCGGATTCGACGCCTCCGTCTGCGAGTTCTTCCTGCCGCTGATCAGCGGCGCGACCGTGGTGCTCGCCCGGCCCGGCGGCCACAAGGACCCGGCGTATCTCGCGCGCACCGTCCGCGAGGAGTCCATCACCACGCTCCAGTTCGTACCGTCGATGCTCCGGGCGCTGCTGGCCGACCCGGACGCCGCCGCCTCCTGCGCGAGCGCCCTGCGGCGCGCCTCCAGCGGCGGCGAGGCGCTGCCGCGGGAGACGGCCGAGCGGTTCCACGCGGCGCTGCCCGGCGTCCCGCTGCACAACCTCTACGGCCCCACCGAGACCACCATCCAGATCGCCCACCACCTGGTCCGGCCGGGCGCGGACGGACCGGTGCCGATCGGCACCCCGGTCCACAACACCCGGCTCTATGTCCTCGACACCGCCCTCAAGCCGTGCCCGGCCGGGGCGACCGGTGAGCTGTACGCGGCCGGGGCGCAGCTCGCCCTCGGCTATCTCAACCGCCCGGAGCTGACCGCCGAACGGTTCGTCCCCGATCCGTTCGGCGCGCTCTTCGACGACCCCGGCGGCCGGATGTACCGCACCGGCGATCTGGCCCGCCGCCGCCCGGACGGCACCCTGGAATACCTCGGGCGCACCGACGGCCAGGTCCAGCTGCGCGGGTTCCGGATCGAGCTGGGCGAGGTCGAGGCCGCGCTGCGGGCGCTGCCTGAGGTCGCGGACGCGGCCGCCGCGCTGCATACCGACGAGGCCGGTGAGCAGCGGCTGACCGGCTATCTGACAGCCGCCGAACCCGTCGTGCCCGAACCCGTCGCCACCCGCGAGGCCCTGGCCCGCACGCTGCCCGAGCATCTGGTGCCCGCCGCGTACGTCGTATTGGACACGCTCCCGGTGGACGCCAACGGCAAGCTGGACCGCGCCGCCCTCCCCGCGCCGTCCTTCGAGGCGACGGCGTCCGGCCGGGCGCCGCGCACCCCGGCCGAGGAGGCCCTCCGCGCCCTCTTCGGCGAGACCCTCGGCGTCCCCGGTGTCACCATCGACGACGACTTCTTCCTGCTGGGCGGCCATTCGCTGCTCGCCTCGAAGCTGGTCGCCCAGGCCCGCCCGGTGCTCGGCGAGGCGCTGTCGATGCGCGACCTGTTCGAGGCGCCGACGGTCGCGCGGCTGGTGGAGCGGATGGCGACCGCGCCCGCCTCCTCCGGCGCGGCCGAGCCCCCGCCGCTGGACATCCTGCTGCCGCTGCGCGGCGGGAGCGGGCGCCCTCCCCTGTTCTGCGTCCACCCCGGTGGCGGCCTCGGCTGGTCCTACACCGGACTGCTCCGCCACCTCGCCCCGGACCAGCCGGTCTACGCCCTCCAGGCGCGCGGGCTGACCGAGCCGGACATCCTCCCGGCCAGTGTGGAGGAGATGGCGGACGACTATCTGCGGCGGATCCGCGAGGTGTGGCCGAACGGTCCGTACCACCTCCTCGGCTGGTCTTTCGGCGGTCTGATCGCCCACGCCATGGCGACCCGGCTGCGGAACGAGGGCGCCGAGGTCGGGGTGCTGGCCGTGGTCGACGCCTATCCCGACAACGCGCAGGCGCTGCCGAACGCCCCGGAGCTGACCAAGCGGCAGTGGCTCGGAGTGCTGCTGGACGACATCGGCGGCGGCGATGTCTTCGCCCCCGGCTGGCTGGCGGCCCATCCCGACGGCGTGGAGGGGGACAACGGCGGGGCCGATGATCTGGTGGCCGACCTCAGCCGGGAGACCGGGCTGCCGGAACGGCTGCTGACGGGCGAGCGCGGCTTCCCGCTGCTGGACATCCTCCTCAACGATCAGGAGCTGATGCGCAAGTTCGCCCCCGAGCGGTTCGACGGCGACATGCTGCTCTTCATGGCCGAGGACGAGATCCCCGGCTACCGGCGCGATCCGCTGCATGTCCCCGGCGCCTGGCGGCCGTATGTCGGCGGCCGCCTCCAGGTGCACGGCGTCGGGGACCACCACTACCGGATGATGCGGGAGGAGTCGCTCGCCCGGATCGGTCCGGTGCTGGCCGCCGCGCTGCGCCGTGCCCGGAGCTGACGGACGAGGCCGACGGACGGGGCCGGGGCGGCTCCCAGGGGCAGCCGCCCCGGCCCCGTCCCCGTCCCCGGAAACAGTTCGCTGGTCACCGAACGGATCGTGATCTACCGTCGAGGGCGATGAGCACCAGCCGTACGACGAAAGAGGCAGCGTGACCCCCTGGGAGATGGCCGCCGTCTTCGCGGCGGGCACCGGTGCGGGCGCGATCAACACCGTCGTCGGCTCCGGCACGCTGATCACCTTCCCCGTTCTGCTGGCCACCGGCCTGCCCCCGGTCACCGCCACCGTCTCCAACGCCCTGGGTCTTGTCCCCGGCTCCATCAGCGGCGCCATCGGCTACCGCAAGGAGCTCACCGGCCAGGCCCGGCGGATCCTCAAGCTCTGCTGGGCCGCCCTCATCGGCGGACTCACCGGCGCCACCCTGCTGCTGGCACTGCCCAGTACGGCCTTCGAGATGATCGTGCCGGTCCTGGTGGGCCTGGCGCTGGTGCTGGTGATCCTCCAGCCGCGGATCAGCCGGGCCGTCCGCGAGCGCCGCGAGAAGCGGGGTGGCCCCGTCCACCGGGACGGCGGCCCGCTGCTCTTCGCGGGTCTGACCCTCGCCAGTGTCTACGGCGGCTACTTCGCCGCCGCCCAGGGGATCATCTATATGTCCCTGATGGGCATGTTGCTCGATGAACCCCTGCAACGTCTCAATGCGGCGAAGAACGTCTATGTCGCCGTGGTCAACACCGTCGCCGCGATCTTCTTCCTCTTCGTCGCCCACTACGACTGGACGGCCGTCGCCCTGATCGCCGTCGGCTCCGCGCTGGGCGGCCAGATAGGAGCCGCGGTCGGCCGCCGGTTCAGCCCGGCCGTGCTGCGCGCGCTCATCGTCACGGTGGGCACGGTGGCGATCGTGCAGCTGGTGGTCCGGTGACCAGACCCGGTGGGAGACAGCGGCCCCAAACCGTCACCGAACGCGCCGAAAACATCACGCGCTGTTGAACGACGCACATCACACCCGCACCTAGACATCCGTTCCGCAAACGGATTTCGCCGATGGGCCCTCGCCGGTCACAATCGGCGAGGCGACCCTCTCCGCTCCCCTGCTCTCGACACGCGGGTGATCAGGGTGGGCGCCTTCGGATGTGAGAAGGAGATGAGCTCCCAGCGAGGAGGCACGTAGTTGGAAGGAAGGCTGGCAATGACGTTGGACGCACGTGACGAGGTGGAGCGGTTCATCCTGGGTGACCGGTTCGCTTGCCTGGCGGGACGCTCCGCCTGGCGCAAGGGTGGTATCACCCATCGTCACTACGACCTGATGGGCTCCGAGGACTCGGCCCGGCTGATGGCACTCGATCTCGCGGACTTCGTGGATGCGGCGGACTGGAGCGCCCGGTCCTTCACGAGTTTCATCGCGACCTTCGAGCGGCCTCGCGGGGTGGACGAGCTGCGGTTCGAGGAGCTGCTGTGGGAACAGCTCCAGCTGCTGCACGAACAGGACGCCCGGTCCTATCGATGGGCCGATGGTTATTCGTCCGATCCGCAGGCCGAGGAGTTCGCCTACAGCGTCGCCGGTCATCCCTTCTTCGTCATCGGACTGCATGAGACCCACCGCCGCTGGGGCCGCCGCCCTCCCTTCCCGATGCTGGCCTTCAACTCCCATGAGCAGTTCGACCGCATCAAGGGCGCCAACATGTGGGACCGGCTCGCGGACAAGATCCGCAAGCAGGACATCCAGCTCCAGGGCGATATAAACCCCAATCTGCTCGAGTACGAGCAGCTCTCCGAGGCCCGCCGCTACTCCGGCCGCCCGAAGCCCGCGGACTGGCAGTGTCCGTTCGCGGCCCGCGAGGGCGAACGCGAGCCCGCCCTGCTGGGCCCGACCCCGGCCTGAGCCCTCCCGGCTCCACGCGTACACACCCCGTTGCCCCGGCAGCCACTCCAGGCCGCCGGGGCAACGGCGTGCGGGCCCAGCCCCTGTGGGATCACTCCTGGTCGGCGGGGTACGGCGGGACCGGCCGCTCGAAGAACGTCTCCAGCACCACCGTGGCCTGCGTCCCGCTGACCCCGTCGATCGCGTAGATCCGGCGCAACACATCCTGCAACTGCTCGGTGGTCGCGGTCCGGACCTTCACCAGCAGCGACGCGCTGCCCGCGATGACATGCGCCTCCACGATCTCGGGGAGCGCGGCGAAGCTCTCCGCCGAATCCCCCATCCACGAGTCCGAGTTGACCATCACATAGGCCAGGACGGCATTGCCCACCGCCGCCGGGTCCACCTCGACGGTGGTGCGCCGGATCGCGCCGCGCTCCCGCAGCTTCCGTACGCGTTCATGAGCGGCCCCGGCGGAGAGGCCCACGGCCTTGCCCAGCGCGGCGTAGGACTGGGTGGCGTCCTGCTGGAGCCGCGCCAGCAGGGTGCGGTCGATGTGATCCACAACTCTCCATTCGGGATTAGCTTGCCGTCACCGTATCTCATACTGCAATCTCCACTACATGCCGAAGCACATTCGGCATGTGCCGGAATGAGAAGGACTCACATGACCAGCGAGCGTCCCTCCCTGTACGAGATGTTCGACGACCGGTTCCGTACCGGCCGCTGCATGAACGGCGATGACGGCCTGGAAGTCCTGTACACCGGCTGCCGCTGGGCCGAGGGGCCGATCTACCTGCCCGCCTGGCGGCAGGTGATCTGGAGCGACATCCCCAACGACCGGATGCTGCGCTGGGACGAGGAGACGGGGGCCGTCAGCGTCTTCCGCCGCTCCGCCGGGCACACCAACGGCAACACCCTCGATGCCCAGGGCCGACTGATCAGCTGTGAGCAGGGCAACCGCCGGGTGACCCGGACCGAACACGACGGCACGGTCACGGTGCTGGCCGACCGCTGGCAGGGCAAGCGCCTCAACAGCCCGAACGACGCGGCGGTCAAGTCCGACGGCTCGATCTGGTTCTCCGACCCGGACTTCGGGATCACCAGCGACTACGAGGGCTACCGCGCGGAGAGCGAGATCGGCGCCAACAACGTCTACCGCGTCGATCCCTCAAGCGGCGAAGTGCGGCTGGTCGCCGACTGCTTCGGCGCCCCGAACGGCCTCGTCTTCTCCCACGACGAGCGGCAGCTCTTCGTCTCCGACACCCGGGCGGGCTTCATCCGGGTCTTCGACGTACGCGAGGACGGCACGCTGTCGGACGGCGAGATCTTCGCCGAGGCCGGAGCCCGTGGGGCGGCCCGCTTCGACAACCTCCGCTTCGACGAGGGCGGACGGCTCTGGGCGGCCGCGATGACCGACGGAGTGCACTGCTACGACCCCGACGGCACGCTGATCGGACGGATCGACGTCCCCGAGGCGGTTGCCAACATCGCCTGGGGCGGAGCCAAGCGCAACCGTCTCTTCATCACCGCCCAGACCAGCCTCTACTCGGTGGTCATGGGCGTCACCGGTACACACCCGACCGGACCGGGACGCAGGCCCTGGCTGGGCCCGGAGTCCCGGCGCCGGTGAGGTCAGTGCGGCAGGGGGCTCAGCGGTGTGAGGCGTAGCCGAGGAAGGCGGTCCAGGCGGCCGGAGTGACGGCGAGTTGGGGGCCGTCGGGCACCTTTGAGTCGCGGACGTGGATGGTGCCGCAGGGGTCGGCGGCGACCTCTACGCACTCGGGGCCGTCGTTGCTGCTGTAGCTGCTCTTGGCCCAGGCAACTTCGACGCACTGCGGACCCTCGTTGCTGCTGTAGCTGCTCTTCATCCACGCGACCTCGACGCAGTCGGGGCCTTCGTTGCTGCTGTAGCTGCTCTTGATCCACTCAAAGGGCTTGAGGGTCATGTCTCTCCCCGCAGTTTCTCGATGAAGGCCAGGGACTCACGCGGTGTGAGGGCCTGCGCCCGGATAATCCCATACTGGATCTCCAGGGTCTGCACCTCATGGGGATCGGAGACGAGGCGGTTGAACCGCTGCACCTCCACGTGGCCCACGGTGGTTCCTGCCTTGAGCTTCAGGAGCTTGAGTTCGCCGCCCATCCCGGCATGGTCCTCGCGCTCCGTCGGCATCACCTGGATCTCGACGTTCCGCAACTTCCCTAGTTCCAGCAGGTGTTCAAGCTGGTGCTGCTGAACCATTTTGCCCCCGATGGGGCGGCGCAGCGTCACCTCTTCCTGGACAAAGCTGAAGATGGGCGCGGGCTGCTGTACGAAGATTTCCTGACGGGACATGCGAGCGGCAACCCGCTGGTCGATGTCTTCCTCCGTGAGGAGCGGCCGCCTCATGCGGTACAGCGCATGGGCGTACTCCTCGGTCTGCAACAGGCCGACCATGTTGTGAGTGCCATACGAACCCAACTCGACGGCCTCGGCCTCCAACTTCGCCAGATCGCGAACCTTCTTGGGATACCGCGCCTCCGCGACATCCTTCTTCATCGCGGCGATCTTGCCGCTCGCCCCGAGCACCTCATCCGCCTTGTCGAGGAAGCCAGGGCTGGGGATCCGCCTGGCCCGTTCGACGGCCGAGACCTGTTCCTCTCCGTAACCGATCGCCGCGCCCAGTTCGGCCTGTTTCAGCCCGGCCGCCTCGCGCCACAGCTTGATCTGACGGCCGACCGCCCGCAGTACAGCCGCGCTCTCCTCGTCTTCCATACCGGCCCACCTCCCGATTGAGACCCGCCACCCGACGCCGTCCGGACATGGCCGGACAACCGACGGACAGTCACCGCCCGTATTGACGTCGCTACTTTTCAGCCTAAGCACAGACGGCCACTCTGAGTGACGTGAGCCAACAAATCACTCGAACCGACACCTCCGTTTCGCACTTCACCGTGCTGCTCTCCGCCACCCGCAAAGGCGCCCGGCTCGGTCGGTTAATGGCCTCCGAACGGCTTGTCACCTGGGGGCTGCCGGTGGACAACGCGGCGCTGATCAGCGCCGAGCTGACCGCGAACGCCGCGCTCCATGGCCGCGTACCGGGGCGGAACGTCCGACTGACGCTCAAGTTCAGCGGTGACACCCTCCGCATCGAGGTGCGGGACGCCTGTACGGACCGGCTGCCCGCCGTGCGCAGCAAACCGGAGGGCGAGGCGCCGGGCGAGTCCGGCCACGGGCTGCTGCTCGTCGAGGAGCTCGCCGACCGCTGGGGCGTCATCCCGGGCCTGGTCGGCAAGACGGTGTGGGCCGAGCTGAGCCCCTGAGAGCCTGAGCTAGCCGAGGAGGCCCGACTCCCACGCCCACGCGGCGATCTCGACACGGTTGCGGGCCTCGAGCTTGCGCTGCACATTGCCCAGGTGGGTCTTCACCGTCGACACGGTGACGTGCAGCTCCAGCGCGACCTCCTCGTTGGTCCGGCCGCGCGCCACGCACCGTACGACCTCCAACTCCCGCTCCGTCAGCGGCTCGACGGGAGCCTTCGCGGGCGCGCGCGGGGGAACGGGCGCCGTGGTCTTCGCGGGGGCGGAGGCGGTGGGAGGCGTCATATGGCGCAGCAGCCGCACCGTGATCGACGGGGAGATCATCGACTCGCCGTGCGCCGCCGCGCGCACGGCCTCGGCGAGCAGCGCGGGCGAGCCGTGCTTCAGCAGGAACCCGCAGGCCCCGTCGCGTAGCGCCCGGTAGACATACTCGTCGAGGTCGAAGGTGGTGGCGATCAGCACGTTCAGCGGGTCCCGTGCCTCGGGCCCGGCGAGCTGCCGGGTGGCCTCCAGACCGTCCAGCTCCGGCATACGGATGTCGAGAAGACAGACGTCAGGGCGCAGGCGGCGCGCCTCGGCGACCGCGGTCGCGCCGTCGGCGGTCTCCGCGACGACCTCGATGTCGGGCTGGGCTTCGAGGATCATCCGGAAGGCCGCCCTGACCATCTCCTGGTCGTCCGCGAGCAGCACGCGGATCGTCTTGCCCTTCACGGTTTCCATGATTCCAGAGGCAGTTCGGCCGTGACCCGCCATCCCGCCGTGCCGTCCTCGCGCGGGCCCGCCGTGAAGGTTCCGCCCAGCGTCTCGACGCGCTCGGCCAGCCCCGTCAGGCCGAAGCCCGACCGCCCGGACATCCCGCTGCCGTCCGCCGTCCCTGCCCTCCCGGCGGCCCGCGCCGCCCCCGCCGCCGTGGCGTGGGCCGACGCGCGGCCGTCGTCCGTGACGGTCACGGTGAGCGTCCCGCCGGGCGACGGCCGTACGTCCACGGTCACCCACCGCACCCCCTCGCCGTGCTTGCGGATGTTGGTCAGCGACTCCCGCACCACCCGGTGCGCGGCCGTGGTCAGTTCGGGACGGAGCCCGTGCCCCGCGGCCGTCAGCTCGGGGGCGAGGGACACCTCGGCGGTGGCCGGGCCCGATGCGGTGAACTCCTCGGTGAGACCGCGCAGCTCCCCGTCCAGATCTCCGGCCGGGCGGGTGGCGGCCGGGCCCTCGCCGGGCGCGCGGAGCACCGTGACCATGCCGCGCATCGACTCGATCGCCTGGGACCCCGCGCGCTCGATACCCGCCAGCATCCGGTCAAGGGCGTCGGGTGCGGGCGCGTGACCCTGCGCCGAGGCGTACCGCACCGCCTTGGTCTGCGCGACCATCGCCGTGACGTGGTGCGCCACGAAGTCGTGGAGTTCTCGCGCGTACTCCAGCCGCTGCGCCTGCCGGTCCGCCTCGCGCTCGCGGGCGCGGAAGGTGTCGAGCAGCCGCAGATAGAGGCCGAGCAGGACCGCGAGCACCAGGCAGAAGAAGATCACGGGTTCGCCGAGCTTGATCACGTTGATGTACTCCGGAGGTGGCAGCCGCAGCGGCAGCAGCCCGGCGGCCAGTCCACCCGCGGCGGACAGGGCCGCCGCGAGCGCCGGGCGCGCGCACCGTACGGCGCGGGACACCAGCAGCAGCAGCGCCCCCATCTCCATCGCCCCCGGTGTGACCTCCGGCCGGTGGGTGAGCTGCACGGTGACGACGGACAACGCACCGGACGCCGTCACAGCGACGGCGGCAGCCGGCGGGAAGCGGCTGACGGGGACGAGGAGCGCCGCCACGCACAGCGCCCCCGTGGCGACGGTCGCGACGGCCGTGGGCACATAGCCCGTGGCCGCCCCCTCGGCGACGAGCATGGCCGACACCAGGACGGCCGCCAGGGCCAGCAGCGCCCGGCGGAGAGGTGAGCTGAGTGGGAGAGCGGGGATCACGCTTCCTCACGTTACGGCCGGGCTTGCCGACCGTACCTCCAACTTTCGGCCGATACGGGCTCACCGGCGGGCGGCCGGGTCGGCTGGACGGTTGATCCGGAAGGGGGGCGCCGCGCCGCAGGATGACGTGAATGACACAGAACGCCCGGAACAGACATCCGGCACCCGTGGAGGACCTTGTGAAGACAGCTCGTCGTACCCGCCGCACGTTACGTACCACCGGCCTCGTGGCCGTGGCCGCCGCCGCCACGTTCTCGCTGACCGCCTGTCAGGGCGACGACGGCAAGAACGACGCGGGCAACTCCCCGTCTTCTTCCGCTCCCACGGCGTCGGAGGACCCCGGGGCGCAGACCCCAGCCCCGGCGGGTTCCGGGACGAAGGACCCGGGCCGGAGCGGCTCGGGCTCGACGGGCGGCAGTGAGGGCGGGGACAAGGAGGGCTACGGACAGGTCTGCGGCGCCAATGACCTGTCCTGGACCGCCACATCGAAGACCCAGGCCGGCGGCTACATCCAGATCTCGGTGAAGGCCAAGCCGGGCATCACCTGCACGCTGCCGGGCCAGCATCCGGTGGTGGCGTTCGGGTCCGACGGCACCGAGGCGGGGCCGGCCGAGCAGGCGGTCACCGAGGAGGTGGAGCTGAGCGGCGGCACCGTCGCCTATTCCGGGGTGAACCCCAAGACCACCAACGACGACAACGGCAAGGAGCTGGACAGCATCGTCGTCAAGGTGAGCGGGGACGACCAGACCGATCCGGTCAGCCTGTCCACCGGCAGCATCACGGTCGACAGGCCGGTCGCCACCAACTGGCACACCTCACCGCAGGAAGCCGTCCCCGGTGACAGCGGGACCAGCTGACACTCCAGTGCGCTCAGTCCGGCCACTTCCGCACCCGAACCGACCGACACTCTCCCGGAGAGGAACCACCACGCGCATGCTGTTACGACATCGAGTACGCCCCGCACGGGGCCGCCTCGCACGGATCACCCGCATCTCCCTCTTGGGGGCCCTGCTGGCGCTCGGGCTCGTCGTGCCGATCCTGCCCGGCACCGGGACGCCCGCCCAGGCCAGTCCGACGGACCGGCGGCTCGCCTCGTGGAATATGAACGGCCAGTTCCAGCGCATGGACGACAGGACACGTGAGTCGCGCTGGTCCAACAGCATTGTGTCCCGGTGGGACAACACCGACGTCCTGGCCCTCCAGGAGGCGGGCAACGAGCCGCCCGGGGTCCGGACCCAGCGCCGCTTCTCCCAGTCGACGGTCCACGAATACATCTGGCAGGCCGGTTCGTCGGACCGCACTCCCGACCGGACCACCGCGAACATCTACTGGGCCGACGTGGGACAGCAGCGCAACGGGCTGGCCTTCGTCACCCGGGAGACCGCGGTGGACGTGGTCAGCCTGGAGGTCGCACCCGGCTCCAGGCCCATCCTGGGGGTCCAGCTCGGCAACGACTGGTACTTCACCGGGCACGCCCGCTCCCTCGGGAATCAGCCCAACGACCAGGTGCAGATGTACAACAGGGCCAGGGATTTCATGAACAACCATGCCCCGAACGCGGACTGGCTGTTCATGGCCGACTTCAACAACGAGCCCGGCAGCATTCCGATCCCTCTCCAGCGCCATGTGATCATGGCGGGCCAGCCCACCCACCAGGGCGGGCGGGAGCTGGACTACTGGCTGCTGGGCGACCGGAACAACGGCACCCTCAGCCTCGACCGCCCCGGCGGTGCGGAGACCGCCGACCACTTCTTCCTACGGCTCGTGCACGAGAACTGCCGCAGGGACGGCGCCGACTGCAACGCCCCGATGCCGGGCCGCACCTACCGCTTCGAGTCCGCGGAAGAGACGGGCAAGGCCCTCGCGATCGGGGATGTGCCGCAGCTCGTCCCGTTCGACGAGAAGACGGCCGCGGACGATCCCCGTCTCCGCGTCACGGTGCGCTACAGCAACGCGCCCGGCACGTACATGCTGTCGGTCCTGGGCGACAAGTGCCTCGTCACGAGGCAGAGCGGCGACGCCTGGTACACGGACACCGCGCAGTGTGACCCCAACGACCCGGCGCATCAGTGGGGTCTGACCGGCGACCGGATCCAGTCCGTGCTCGCCGGGAGCGCCGGCCAGGGCAGCCATATGCAGCCTGGGGTGAGCATGATAGGCAACGGCCTCAACGGGAACATGGCCCTGGGCGACAAGCCCTCCTCCTGGCGCCCCGTCGAGGTGGATGAGCCCGCGTTGGACGACACCACCGGTAACAGCCCCGTCGAGCGCGGGGACGACGACAGCCCCGGCGGCGGCAACCCCAAGCCGGGCGGGGACGACGGCCGCGGCGACCCCGGTACCGGCCAGGCGGGCTGACCCGCACCCGGGGCGCGCCTCACGAGCGGGGGCGGCCCCGGGTCCGGCACGACAGGGAGTCAGTGATCACCACGGCTCACGGACCTCCGCCACCGCCTCGCGGACGTCCGGGTGCGGGTCGTCGGCGAGGCCGTCCAGCAGCTCGCCGACGCCGGGGGTGGTCCAGCGGCCGACCGCCCACACCAGCTCCTCCCGCACCGTGGGGTCGGGATGGCCGGCGAGAGGGGCGAGTTGGTCGATCGGGCCCCGTCGCCGCATACCGAACCAGTGGAGTACCTCCCGCAGCGCGGCCGGGTCGCCGGGGGTGCCCGCGGCGGCGATCCGGGCGAGCAGCGCCCGGGGCGGTGGCGGCGGGCCGTCCAGCGGATGGGGCAGCCGCTCGCGCAGCCGCCGCGATCCGTAATCGCCGCGCACCCGGCAGCCGAAGCAGGTGCAGGGGCGGACGCCGTGCGCGTCCGGCCGGTACCGCCAGCCGACGACCTGGGGGGCGGTGCGGACGCGGTGGATCTCGCGGGGACGGATCGCCCGGGGGACGAACACCTCCCAGCCGCGTGGATCGTCCAGCGCCGCGATCCGCCGCACCGCCTCGGCGGCGGGGACCGTTTCCTGGGCGTCCCGCGCGCGGTCCCCGTAGTGGCCGGTCAGGACGGGCTGGGCGTCGTCCAGCCGTACGTGGACGGCGACCAGCCCGCCCCTTCGGCCGAACCGGGCCAGCTCGCGCAGCCATTGGTGGGTGAGGGTGTACGACGGCAGCACCGGGAAGCAGTACACCCCGCGCGCCCCGCCCTGACCGTGGCCGGAGGCGCGGATGCCGGACCGCCGGATGCGCGGGGCGTCGGCCGCCGACGTCAGATGCACGAACATGGCCATGAGGGGGATCCTCCCCCGGCTCAGCCCGCCGCGTCGAGCAGGACCCGGGCCAGCTCACGGGGCTGGGAGAACATCGGCCAGTGGCCGGTGTCCATCCGGACCAGCCGCCAGCGGTCGCTGGTGAGCAGCCGGGCGACGTCGGGGGACGGTTCGGTGCCGTCGAGGAGGCACTTGACATAGGTCGCGGGGAGCCCGCCGAGGGAGCGGGCGAGGGCGGCGGGCTCGGTGAGGGTGGCGCCGGGGTGCGGGGTGGCACCGCTGACGATGCGGCCGATCTGCTCGTCGGTAAGGCCCTGGTGTGCGAAGTCGGCGGCGGTGAGCGGGGCCCAGAAGCCGTCGTGGTCGGCGCAGGACGCCTCGACGATCGACCGGCCCTCCGGCCAGCTCATCACGAACGACTCACCGTCCACCGGGACATTGGCGTCGACGAAGACCATCCGGGCCAGCCGGGCGCCGATCCGCTCGGCGGCCTGGCCGACCGGAATCCCGGAGTAGCTGTGGCCGACGAGGATGACGTCCCTCAGATCACGGCGCTCGATCTCGTCGACGATGTCCCGGACATGCGTCTGTTGTCCGGCCGGTACGCCCCGCTTGTCGGCCACGCCAGAGAGCGTCAGCGGATGGGTGCCGTGCCCGGCGGCGCGCAGCTCCGGCACCACGTCGTCCCAGGCCCACGCGCCGAGCCAGGCCCCTGCCACGAGTACGAATTCAGCCATGGCGGCACCGTAGCGCGGGGGTACGACAACGGGGGTGACCCGGACGGAGTTGTGTCCGGCGTTTGGCCGGAGGCGGGACCGCGCGGCCGCCGTCAGCGGACCGGGAAACCGAAAGTGTAGCCCTGCTGCTTCAGCCACGGCAGGATCTGGCCCAGCGCCTCGACGGTCTGGCCACGGTCGCCGCCCGCGTCGTGGAAGAGCACGGTCGGGCCGTTGGAGATCTCGTTCTTGACGGTGTTGACCATGGCGGCGGAGCCCGGCTTCTCGAAGTCCTTGGAGTCCACGTTCCAGCCGAGCGGCCGCATGCCCTTCGCGGCGGCGATCTGGCGGCTGTACGGGGTGAACGCACCGCCCGGGGCGCGGTAGTAGAGCGGCTTGACGCCCCCCGACGCCTTGACGATCATGCTCCGGGCCTCCAGGACCTCCTTGGACTGGTAGGCGCGCGACTTCTTGTCCATACCGGTGTCATGCGATATCGAGTGGTCGCAGAGCCGGTGTCCGGCCGCCACGACCGCCTTGACCAGGTCCGGGTGGGCCTGGGCCTGCGGGCCGACCATACAGAAGGTGGCCTTGGCGTGATGGGCCTTGAGCACCTGGAGGACCTTGGGGGTCCAGTTCGGGTCCGGGCCGTCGTCGATGGTGATGTTGACGCCCTTGGGGCCCTTGTCGGAGGCGTGGGCGATATCCATGTTGACCTTGGGGTCGGGCAGTTCGGGGTCCGGCTTGGAGGTCTGGCCCACGATCGGCTTCGGCTTCGGTGCCGCGCTCGGCACCGACTCGATGGATCCGGCCTGGGCGGTCCACACGGCGGCCAGGGCGGTCACCCCCGCCACACCGACGGCCGCAATCAGCACTCGGCCGTTCGTCCCCATGATCCGGTGCCGTCCCATGTCCGCCGCTCCTCATGTCTTCTCTGCCGCTTTCGCACCCAGGAGGACGGAATATGAGGGAAGAAGGATCCATCTGTTACGGATCTCGCACATTCCCGTACCAGGGAACGGGCCAGGGCCTGTTGAGACGAGGAACGTCTAGTAGGTTCCCTTTCGGAACTCACAAGGAGTCCCGGGCAGACGCCCGGGAGGGAACGCGGGGGAGCCGCACCATGACCATCGAACCGGCCCGCTCCACCGGGAGCGTTGACACCACCGCGCCCACCCGGGACCGGGTGATCGGGCGGATCGCCGACCAGCTGATCGCCCGCCACCCCGGACATCCGCTGCGCGTCGCGGTGGACGGCGTCACCGGCGCCGGAAAGACCACCCTCGCCCGCGCCATCGCCGCCGAGGTCGACCGGCGGGGCCGTCCGGCGATCCAGCTGTCCATGGACGGCTTCCACCACCCGCGCGCGCACCGGCACCGGCAGGGCCGCGACTCCGCACTCGGGTACTACCAGGACGCCTACGACTTCCCCGGCTTCGCCCACGCGGTCCTTCTCCCGCTCGGGCCGGGCGGTGACCACCGTTACCGGCGCGCCCTCATCGACCTGGCCGAGGACCGGCCGGTCGACGAACCCCCGGTCACCGCCCCGGCCGACGCGGTGCTCGTGGTGGACGGCAGCTTCCTCCAGCGCCCCGAACTGGCCGGTCTGTGGGACGAGGTGGTGTTCACCGACACCAGCTTCCCGGTGGCGCGCCGCCGTGGCACCCGGCGCGACACCGGCCTGTTCGGCGGCCTGGACCGGGCCGAGCACGCCTTCGACACCCGCTACCACGCCGCCTGCCGGCACTATCTGGCCGAGATCGACCCCGCCGCACACGCCACGATCGTGGTCGGCAATGACGATCTCGACCATCCGGTGCTCCGCCGGTCGGGACGGCCGTGAGGGTTACGCGAGATCGAGCAGCTGCTCGTAGAAGCCGCCGAAGCCCTTCGCCCGATCGACGAAATGGAGCTCCAGGATCCAGTGGCAGATACGGCCGGACCGGTCGGTGCGGCGCAGCGGGGTGTGGTTCTCGGGGGTGATGTAGGACTCGGCCTTCACCCCGTCGTTGGTCTCGTGCGGGAACTCGCCGACCAGGTGCCCGGCGTGCCAGATGCCGATCTCCCAGCCCGCCTCGGCGGCCATGCGCTCCACCTCCGCGTACAGCTGCGCGCCGGTGATGTCCTCGGTCTTCCGGAAGACGGCGCGACCGGCGTCGAAGATGCGCGGCAGGTCCGCCAGGAGCCGGTGCTTGTCGGGGTCGTCGCCGAAGACGTAGGTACGGCCGAAGTCGGCCTCGTACTCCTCGAAGATCGGGCCGAAGTCGGCGAAGGCCACGTCGTCCTCGCCGATGGTCCGGTCCGGCGGGTTGTCCTTGTAGGGCCGCAACGTGTTGGGACCGGAGCGGATGATCCGCTTGTGCCAGTGCTTGGTGGTGCCGAACATCTCGTTCGCCAGGTCGCGGATGTGGTCGCTCACCTCCCGCTCGCCCCGGCCGGGGGCCACCAGCCCGCGCGCCTCGACCTCGGCGAACAGGGCGATCGCCTTCTCCTGCGCGGCGATCAGCCCCGCGATACGCCCGCTTTCCTCAACTGCCATGCTCATCCCCGTTCTTCAGCACATATGTGGGCACATATGTGGGCCGAATACACCGCCAAGCCTTGCACAGGGCCCGAGTTGGGAGGTGATCGGGGCCTTGTCGGCGGCCCGCCGGTGGCGGCTCGTCAGCGATTGACCACGGCGGACTGCGGGCGGATCGGGAGGCGGTTGACCGGGCGGCCGGTGGCGGCGCGGACGGCGGCGGCCACGGCGGCCGGGGAGGTGACGATGGGGATCGCGCTGGCGGCCTTGGCGCCGAACGGGGCGACCACATCGCGCTCCTCGACCAGTTTGACGATCCGGATGTCGGGGACGTCCAGGGCGGTCGGCAGGGCGTAGCCGGTGAGATCCGGACGGCGGACCACGCCACGGGAGGTGCGGAGGTTCTCGGTGAGGGCGGTGCCGATGCCGAAGGTGATGCCGGACTCGATCCGGGAGCGCAGCTGGCGGGGGTTGAGGACCCGGCCGACGTCCTGGGCGACGGTCATGTCGACGACGCGGACGGCACCGATCTCGATGTCGACGTCGACCACGCAGCGCACCGCGCAGTAGGCGAGGCCGACGAAGGCGTCGCCCTGGCCTGTCTCGTCCAGCGGTTCGGTGGGGTGGGGGCGGCACTGGGCGGTGGCCCAGAGCTCCTTGCCCTCCAGGGCCTCCTCGACGGTGGTGCTGAGCACCCCGTCATAGGAGGTGATCTTGCCGTCGGCGATGGTCAGCAGCTCGGTGGACATGCCGAACTTATGGGCCAGCGGCTGGAGGAGCTGGGTGCGGACCATCTTGGCGGCGCGCTCGACGGCACCGCCCGAGACCCAGGTGTGGCGGCCGCGCGAGGCGGGACCGGCGGGCGGCTGGTCGGTGTCGACCGGGGCGACGTGGACCTCCTCGATACCGAGGACGTCCTGCACGATCTGGCGGGCCAGGGTGGTGAAGCCCTGGCCGGTCTCGACGGCCGCGCAGATGACGGTGGCGACCGGTCCGGTGACCTTGACGGTGGCGGTGGAGACCTCGTCGGTGCCCTCGGCGCCGAGCATATGGACCATGCCCAGCGCGTAACCGACACCGCGGCGCACGGCGGCCGGGTCACCCGCGCCCTCGGCGCCGCCGGGCAGCAGCCACTCCTCCTCGGGGTCGTCCTTGGGGAGGGGCGGCAGCGGGGCGTCCCGTACGGCGTGGAGCAGTTCGGCGACCGGGGCCGGACAGGTGACGGTCTGTCCGGTCGGCAGCAGATCGCCGGTGGCCATCGCGTTGCGCAGCCGGATCTCGGCGGGGTCGATGCCCAGCTTGGCGGCCAGCTTGTCCATCTGGCCCTCGTAGGCGGCGCACACCTGCATGGCGCCCTCGCCGCGCACATGGCCGGACGGCGGGTTGTTGGTGCGTACCGCCCAGCCCTCGATGAAGGCGTGCGGGACGACGTAGGGGCCACAGGCGAAGGAGACGGCGGCGGCGAGCGAGTCGCCGGAGGAGTCCGCGTAGGCGCCCGCGTCCAGCAGGATCTGGGCCTCGACCTTCAGCAGCCTGCCCTCGGCGTCCGCGTGGTGGCGGTAGCGCAGCAGGGTGGGGTGGCGGTGCGGGTGGCCGAGGAAGGATTCCTCACGGGTGGCCGCCAGTTTGACGGGGTGGCCGGTGCGCAGCGCCAGCAGCCCGAGCGGGAGTTGCATCCCGGGGTCCTCGCGCTCGCCCATCGCACCGGGCACACCGGTGACGACGACCTTGACGCGCTCTGGCTCCAGGCCGAAGCAGGCGGCGGCGAGGTCGCGGTCGGCGTGCGGATCGGTGGAGGCGGTGTAGATCTCCACCCCGCCGTCGGGGCGCGGTACGGCGAGCCCCGCCTCGGCGCCGATGGGGGCGGGGTCCTGGCGGCCGATGCGGTACAGGCCCTCGACGATGACCTCGCCGACGACATCGGGGTCGCCGAAGCTCAGCGGGATATGGCGGACGAGATTGCCGTCGGGGTGCAGCGGTTCGGCGGCGAAGGCCTGCTCGGGGTCGGTGACCGGGTCCAGCACCTCGTACTCGACGGCGATGGCGGCCGCGGCGAGCCGGGCGGTGTCGGGGTGGTCGGCGGCGACGGCGGCGATGGGCTCGCCGTGGTGGCGGACCACGTCCTTGGCGAAGACGGGGCGGTCGGCGACCCGGCGGCCGTGGGCGACGTCACCGGGTACGTCGGAGTGGGTGACCACCGCGTGGACGCCGGGCATCCGGGCGGCCTGGGTGGTGTCGACGGAGACGATACGGGCGTGCGGATGCGGTGAGCGCAGCACGGCGGCCCACAGCAGCCCCTCGGCCCACAGGTCGGCCGCGTACGGGAAGGTGCCCGAGGTCTTGGCCACCGCTTCGGCGGCGGGCAGCGAGATGCCCAGGCCCATCGTGGGCGGTGGGGGCGAGATGGGGGTACCGGCCGCGGGGGTGGCGGTGACGGCTCCGGCGCCGTCCGCGATTCCGGTCATGATGCCCTTCCGCTGCCGCTGCCGGTTCCGTTCGCGCTGCCGTGGCCGCCGATCCCGGGCGGGCCGGACGGGCCCGCCTGGTGCGGAATGCGGGCCCCGTCCTGGGTGGCACCGCCTTCGGTGTCCTCGGTGCCCCCGGCCGCGGCCTCCTCGGCCGCCTCGCGGCCCGCGACGACCTCGCGGACGGCGTCGACCACCGGGCGGTAGCCGGAGCAGCGGCAGAGGTTGCCGCAGATCGCCTGACGGGTCTCCTGGTCGGTGGGGGCGTGGTTGCCCTCGAGCAGGTCGTGCACGGTCATCGCGAGGCCGGGTACGCAGAACCCGCACTGCACCGCGCCGCATTCGGCCAGGGCGCGCTGTACGTCGGAGGGCCGGCCGTCCACCGACAGGCCCTCGACGGTACGGACCTCGGAGCCCGCGGCGGTGGCGGCGGGCACCAGGCAGGAGGCGACCAGCCGCCCGTCCACCTGGACCGAGCAGGCGCCGCACTCGCCCTGTGAGCAGCCGTCCTTGGCCCCGGCCAGGCCCAGCCGCTCGCGCAGCACATAGAGCAGGGACTCGCCGATCCAGGAGTCGGTCACCGGGCGGTCCGCGCCGTTGACCCGCAGGACGTAGGAGGCCTGCGGGTGTTCGCTGTGGGGCGGCTCCGCGTCGGTGCCGGTCCCGCCGGTGGCGGCCGCCGCGCCGTCCCGCTCCGGGGCGTCGGCCCCGGGGTCGGACGGGGCGTCGGCCGGAAGGGGTTCGGCGGGGTCGTCGGCGGCCTCCGGAGCGTCGGCCGGGTCCTCGGCGGGCGCGGCCGTCCCGGGGGTCTCCGGGGCCTCGGCCGGGGCCTCGGCCGGGGCCTCGGTGAACTCGTCCTCGGCCGCGGGCCGTTCCTGGCCCTCGGCTTCGGCATCCGGATGCGGGGCGGTCCGGTCCGCGGTGTCACCGGCGCGCGCGCCGGGCTCGTTCTCGGGGGCGGCGTGGCCGAGGGCGTCCCGGCCGTGGCTGTCCCCGGCGTGGGTCTCCCCGGTGAACTCGCCCTGCCGGCCCGGCTGTCGCGGCAGGCCGGGCGCCGGGCTGCCGTGCGGCGGGGTGCTGCGGCCCCCGTGCTCGGGGTCCACCGGGTACGCACCGGAGTCACCGGGCGCGGGCCAGGCCGGGTCGTCGGGCGCCGCGGGCACCGGGCTGCCGTGGGGCGGGGTGCGCAGGCCGGTGTGCGCGGCGGCGCCGGGGAACTCGCCCGAGTCCCCGGCGGAGCCGTGCCAGCTCTGATCGGTGGCCGGGTCCGCCTCCGGGGCGGCGCCGGGACCGCTCGACTGCGCGCGGTCCCCGGTGCCGGGCATCCGCAGCGGACGCCGTGCGGGCGCCGGGCGCGGCGCGGGCGCGGAACGGCCCTCGGCCGCGTACTCGCCGGACCGCTCCGCGCCTTCGGCGTCGGGCGGGATCGACCACTGGCCGGTCCCCCCTTGCTGGCTCGGCTGCTGAGGGCCCTGCTGGCGGCCGGGTCCGGCGTCGGCGAACGGGATCCGCCACTCGGCGGTGGTCTGCGGATCCCGGGGGCCGCCCTGGGCGCCGCCGTAGGGCGGGGCGGCCGGGCCGGGGTGGTCGTCGACGCGGTACTCACCGGTCTCGTCCACCTCGTCGCCCGCGACCGGGATCGTCCACTGGCTGGTGTGCACCGGGGCGCCGGTGCCGTCGTCGGAGGAGGCGGGCACCGGCCAGTCGTCCACCGGCTCCGCGCCGCGCACCGGCCAGTGACCGGTCTGCGGGGCGTGCGGGTCCTCGGCGGGCGCCGGCCACTGGCTCGCGCGGGGTGTGAACGGGTCGGGCTGGCCGCCGTAGCCGTAGCCGGAGCCGTCGGTGGCGGGGGGCATGGTCCACTGCCCGGTCGCACCGGGGTCATGGCCGCCCTGGCCGTGCGCCGCGGGGCCGTGGCCCGGCTGACCGTGCGGGGGCTGCCACTGGCCGCCCTGCGAGGGCGCGCCCTGGCCGCCCTGGCCGTCGTGTCCATCGGGGCCGCCGGTCACCGGCGGCGGGGTGTAGCCCGTACCGGGCGCGGCGAGCGGATCCCAGCTGCCGGAGGGGTCGGACGGGTCCGGGAAGGCGTAGTCGGGCGGCAGCTGTACGAAGGCCGTCGAGTCGGCGTCCCAGTCGGAGCCGTGCGGCATCGGCTGCCAGCCGCTGCCCGGTTCCGGTCGGTGCGGCCGCTGTTCGTCACTCACGCGAGTGCCCTCCCCAGTGCTCGGCGGGCCAAGGCTGCCACCGTACGCCTCAGGTGGAGCGCGGCGGGCGGCAGGGTGACCTGCTCGGCGCCGTCCTCCGCGGGGGGCGGGTCGGGGATGCACGCGGCGGCGACGTACTCGCCGAAGGCCGTGGTGACCTGCGGGTCGAGATGACCGCGCTCACCGTCCCAGTCGATCAGCGAGGCGACCCAGCGCTCGGCCTCCAGCGGGCGCAGCGGCATCGGCGCGACCGCCCCGACCGCGCAGCGCACTCCGCGCCGGGCCGGGTCGAGCACCACGGCGACCGAGGCGGTGGCCCGGCCGGGACCGGTGCGGCCGGTGGCCTTGAGGAAGGTCTGCGGGGCGTGCAGCAGCGGGACCCGGACGAATCCGACGAGTTCCCCGGGGCGCAGCATTTCGACCCCGGCCAGCAGATGGCTGACCGGGATCTCCCGGCGGGAGCCCTCGGGCCCGGCGATGATGACGGTGGCCTCCAGGGCGGCGAGCACCGGCAGCGCGTCGCCGGTGGGGGCGGCGCTGACGATATTGCCGCCGAGGGTGCCCGCGTTACGGATCTGTGGTGGTCCGGCGGCCCGCGCGGCCGCGGCCAGCGCCGGGATCAGCGCGGCGAAGTCGGGGCGGCCCATCCGGGCGTGGGTGAGTCCGGCGCCGAGCAGGGCGTGTCCGTCCAGATAGCGCCAGCCGCGGATCTCGCTGATCCGGCCGAGGCCGACGAGTCCGGCGGGCCGCAGCAGGCCGGAGTTGACCGCGGCCATCAGATCGGTGCCGCCGGCGACGGGCACGGCGGCGGGCATGGCGGTCAGTGCCGCCACGGCCTCATCGAGCGAGCCCGGCAACGTCACCGTGTGCGCCGCCTGCGGTGCGTGCGTGGTCAACCCAGCTGCCCCTTCCCCGGTGTCCCGGCTGTTGCGCCGTACGGTACGTGCTGACAGCCCGGACGTGGCAACTCTGGCACATCTTCCGAGTCCACCGTCACGAGGGTCCGTGATCCATGGATCCGTCCCTGACCTGGGGGATGGTACGGGTTTGCGACGATGTCTCCGCCCGGTGTGGATTGCCACGTTTCAGGGACCCTTGTGCGATTTGGGCTTGCGTGGGTCCCACGGTGGCAGGGGCGGGGCGCCGGGGTGGACCGCTTGCGGGCGGCTCACACGATCGGGGGCGATCCGTCGAGCGGACGTCCGAGGATGCCGGGGCGCCGCTGCCAGGGGTGCGGCCCGGTGGGCGGGCGGTAGCTCACGCCCAGCGCGTCCAGCCGCGCGTAGTGCGCCGCCATGCGCCCCTGGAACTCCGTGAAGTCCCGCTCGGGCGGCGGCGGCAGGGCGGACCAGACGGCCTCGGCGAAGGCGGCGAGCCGGGGAAAGGTCTGGTAGTCGACGCGGCGGCGGTCCTCCATCACCTCGGTCCAGACATTGGCCTGGGCGCCCAGCACCCGTTCCGCGGCGGCGTCGTCGAGCCGCGGCGGAACCGGATCGAAGCGGTAGACGTCCTCCAGGGTACGGACATATCCGATGGGCACCGGTTCGTCATCGCCCGCCGCCTGCCGGTGGTCGAAGTAGACCTGTTGTTCGGGGCACATGACCACGTCGTGACCGGCGCGGGCCGCGGCGACGCCGCCCGCGTAGCCGCGCCAGGAGGCCACCGCGGCGCCGGGCGCCAGACCGCCGCCGCGCTCGCCGCCGCCCTCGAGGATCTCGTCCCAGCCGATCAGCCGGCGGCCGCGCTCCCGCAGCCAGAGCCCGAAGTGCCGGATGAACCAGCTCTGGAGCTCGTCCTCGTCCGCCAGTCCGAGGTCACGGATGCGCGCCTGGGCGGCCGGGGACGCCTTCCACTGGTCCTTGGGGCACTCGTCGCCGCCGAGGTGCACAAAGGTCCCGGGGAACAGTTCGAGCACCTCCTCCAGCACATTCTCGTAGAAGCGGAGCGTGCTGTCGGTGGGCGAGAGTACGTTCGGATTGGTGCGCCAGGTGGTGAGCACCCCGAGCGAGGAGGTGTCGACCACATCGGAGTTGCCCAGTTCCGGATAGGCGGCGATGGCGGCGCCCGAGTGCCCGGGGATGTCGATCTCGGGCACGACGGTGATGTGCCGCTCGGCGGCGTAGGCCACGATCTCGCGGATGTCGTCCTGGGTGTAGTGCCCGCCGTGCGGGCGCGGATCCCACAGCGGTGAGGCGCGGTGGCCCAGTTTGGTGCGCGGTCGCCAGCCGCCGACCTCGGTGAGTCCGGGGTAGCGGCGGATCTCCAGCCGCCAGCCCTGGTCGTCGGTGAGATGCAGATGCAGCACATTGAGCTTGTGGGCGGCCAGCAGGTCGAGATAGGCGAAGACGCCGTCCTTGGGCATGAAGTGCCGTGCCACGTCGAGCATCAGCCCCCGCCAGCCGAAGCGGGGCGCGTCCTCCACGCCGAGGGCGGGCAGCCGCCACTGGTGCCGGGCGGGGTCGATGGGGGCCCGGCGGAAGGCGTCCGGGCCGAGGAGCTGACGGAAGGTCTGGGCGCCCCAGAAGACGCCCGTCTCGCTGCCGCCCTCGATGACGGCCCCGCGGTCGTCCACCACCACGCGGTGGCCCTCGGCGCCGAGTCTGCGCTCCAGTTCGGGGTCGAGGCGCAGCAGGACGCGTCCGGCGTCGCCGTCCGCGGCGGTGTGCGGCGCCAGCGGCAGTCCGGTGGCCGCCCCGACCGTGGCGCACAGCCAGCGGGCCACCCGCTCGGTGCCGGGGCGGGCTTCGATACGGGTGTGCTCGTCGAGCACATATCCCCCCGCCCGCCCCTCGCCGCCGGGCAGGGTGGCCCAGGTGGTGCGCGGGGCCGGGATCAGACCGTGGGCGGCTGCGCCCGCGGGGTCGGGGGTCGGGTCGGGACGGGGACCGGCGGGTCCGGGCATGGATATGTGTCCTTAGTCCTTCACGGCGCCGCCCAGCCCGGAGACCAGTCGGCGCTGTACGAGTACGAAGAAGACCAGTACGGGGATGGTCATGACGGTGGACCCGGCCATGATGCCTCCCCAGTCGTTGCCCTCGTCCTTGAAGAAGACCAGCAGCGCCATCGGGAGCGTGGAGTTCTCGGTGGCGCTGATGATGAAGGACTTGGCGAAGAGGAAGTCGTTCCAGGCGGAGATGAAGGAGAAGACGCTCGTCGCGACAAGTCCCGGGAAGACCAGGGGGAAGAGGATCTGCCACAGGAAGCGGGAGCGGCTGGCGCCGTCGAGATGGGCCGCCTCCTCCAGCGACTCGGGCACCGCCTTGACGAAGCCGCGCAGCATCCAGACGGCGAACGGCAGCGAGAAGGCGATATGCGGCACGATCAGCGAGCCCAGGGTGTTGAGCCCGATGCCCGGCACCGTCTCCCCCAGGTCCCGCATCAGGAAGAACATGGGGATGGTCAGCGCCTCGATCGGCACCATCTGGGCGACCAGGAACATGATCAGCAGGGTGGTGCGCAACCGGAAGCGGAAGCGGGTGACCGCGGTCGCGGCGAGAAAGGCGATCAGCGCGGACGCGACCACCACCACGGCGGCCACGAACAGGCTGTTGAGGAAGTACCGCCCGAAGTCCTCCTGTTCGAAGACGCGCCGGAAGGAGTCCAGCGAGGGCGAGGTGGTCCAGGGGCGGGGCTCGGTGGACTGGATCTCGCCTTCCGGCTTGAAGGCGGACAGCACCATCCAGTAGAGCGGGAAGGCGACCACGGCGGCCACCAGCAGGGCCGTGGCCTCCGCCAGCAGCCGCCAGGGGCGGCGCACGCGCAGGGAGATACGGGAACGGCTCATAGTTCTTCTCCCTGACGTCGCAGCAGCCGCAGGTAGACCAGGGTGATCACGAGCAGGATCAGCAGCATCACCACGCCGATCGCCGAGCCCAGGCTGTACTGCGAGGACGCGAACGCCTTCTGGTACGCGTACACATTGAGCGTGAGGTTCTGTCCGGCGATCCCGCCGCCGTCGGTCATCACATAGATCTGGGTGAAGACCTTGAAGTCCCAGATGATCGACTGGATGGTGACCACGATCAGGATCGGCCGGAGCATGGGCGCCATGACCGAGCGCCAGGTCCGCCAGTGGGAGGCGCCGTCGAGGGAGGCCGCCTCCAGCACCTCCCCCGGGATGGACTTGATGCCCGCGTAGACGGTGACCATGACGAACGGGAACGAGCACCAGACCACTTCGAACAGCACCAGCGCGAAGGCGCTGTAGCGGTCATAGGTCCAGGAGAAGTCCTCGAACCCGGAGAGCCCCAACCACACCAGGACCTTGTTGACCGGCCCGTAGTCGGGGTCGAAGAGAAAGACCCAGACGGTGGAGCCGGTGATGCCCGGGGTGGCCCAGGCGCCCAGCGCGGCCAGCATCAGCGCCAGCCGCGGCAGGGCCCGTACCCGGGTCAGCAGCACCGCCAGCGCGCAGCCCACCGTGAGGGTGGAGACCACGCAGACGGCGGCGAAGACCAGGGTGGCGGTGGTGACCTCCCAGAACTGGCTGTCGCCGAAGAGCTGGGAGTAGTTGGCGAAGCCCTGGAAGGTCGCCGGTTCACCGCCGCTCACCTGTGCCTGGGTGTACTCCAGGAAGGAGATCAGCCCGAGCTGGTAGATGGGGTAGACGAGCAGTCCGCCCAGGACGACCAGGGCCGGGGCGAGGTACAGCCAGGGAGTCCAGGCCCTCCGCCGCCTGGCTCCCTGACCGACTCCGTTGCCCGGCCCACCGCGACGGTGGGCAGGGGCGGCCGCGCGCGGCCTGGCGTGCTTGGTGGTGGTGCCGGGACTCACTGTGCGAATGCCTCGTCCATCTTTTTCGCCGCGTCGGAGGCCGCGTCATCGACGCTCTTACGGCCGCTGACGACCTCCTGGAACATGGTGGGCAGCACCAGTTGGGCGTCGATCGCGGCCCAGCCGGGGCTGGCCGGGACGAACTTGGCGCTGTCCGAGAGGGTCTTGACGAACGGCTTGACGAACGGCTGCTTCTGCGCGACCGCGCCCCGGACGTCGGTGAAGGTGGGCAGGAAGCCCATCGCGTTGAACAGCTTCGTCTGGGTCTTCTTCCCGGCGAGGGTCTTCAGCAGGTCCACCGAGAGGGTGCGGTGGCTGGTGCTCCTGAGGATGCCCAGATTGTTCCCACCTGCGAACGCGGGGGCCACCTCACCCTTCTTCACACCCGGCAGCGGGACCACCCCGTACTTGCCCTTGGCCTTCCCCGCCTCGATGGCCTGGTGATTGAAGTCACCGGCGATGGCCATGCCCGCCTTGCCCGAGGCGAAGGACTGGACGGTGTCGTTGCCGCCCCACTGGGCGCACTTGGCGGCCGGGCAGTTGTCGTCGCGGAAGAGCGAGGTGTACGCCTTGATGCCCTTTTTGGCGTCGCTGCTGTCAATGGCCGCGTCGTACTGGTTGGAGCCGAACTTGCCCTTTTCCGTCGCGATATCACCGCCATGCGCCCAGATAAACGGCATCGCGGCATAGGTGGAGGCACCACCCACCGCGATTCCGTACATGTCCGGATGCTTGGCGCGGATCTTCTTGGCGTCGGAAATCAACTCGTCCTGGGTGGTCGGCGGTTTGAGGCCGAGCTCCTTGAAGACGTCCTTGCGGTAATAGAGCGCCCGCACCCCGACGAAGAGCGGCGCACCGTACACCTTGCCGCCGATGGTGACCGAGTACTCCGTGGTCGGGTCGGTGTTCATGGCCTCGTCCCAGGCCCCGAACTCCTTGCTGATGTCCATCAGACCGCCGTCCTTCACATACCCGGCGGTGTCGGTGTTGCCGTACTCGATCAGGTCCGGCGCGCTCTTGGGGTCGTTGAAGGCCGCCTTGATCTTCTGTGCCCGGGTGTTGACGGGAATGTAACTGACATCGACCTTTACGTCGGCATGTTCCTTTTTGAAGTCGGCGACGGCTTCGTCGACCACGTCCTCTTTCGGCTTGTTGTTGACCTCGCGGAAGAGCCACACCCGCATGGTGCCGGTCTTCTCGTCGTTCTTGGAGCTGTTGTCCGACGTGGAGGGCGCGCACGCGGTGGCGGTCAGCCCCGCGAGGACCAGCGCCGCCGCGGGGGCGGCGACACGTCGGGAGAGCATGGGGGGCTTGGACAGCTTCATGGACACCCTTAGCACCAGGGCGTTGCACATAACGCAACGCGCATTTCGCTCAGCACAATATGCGTGAGGCTAAGGAATGTTGGGCGTCCACGACAAGAGGTCTCAACCACTCCGTGACACAGGAAGTTTGCCGTTACCGCTTCGGCAACTCTTCTCCGGGGTAGGACGGTTCGGGATACGGGGCCGCCTCGACCCTCGCGCCGGAGGTCTTCAGACGGCCCGTCACCTCGGGCCAGTCCGGCCAGGAGCTCTCGATACGCGCCAGTACGCGGGCGCTCGCGACGAGGACGACCTCGCACCCCGGGTCGTCCGCCCACTCCAGGAGCCGCGGCAGGGCCGGCTGTGACGCCGACACCACACAGCTGCCCGCGGCCGCGTAGCCGCGCTCCTCCGCCAGCCGTCCACAGCGCTCCAGCTGGGCGTCCCAGTCCTTCTCGAACTGGCAGTAGATGCCCGCGGCTTCCGTGTCGGGCTCGTCGACCTCCCGCGCCCCGAACACCAGACAGACCGCGCGCGACTCCGATCCGCTCTCCGCACGCCCGCTCATGGGGGCGACCCTACTGGGCGGGCACCGCCGCGGCGCCGGGAACGCGTCAACCCTCACACCTCGTCGCCGACGCCGTCCGGGCACAGCGGAACGCGGTACGTCCGGCCCGCGTCCCCGGGGTGGGGGGACGCGGGCCGGACGTACCGCGCGCGGGGCCGTGGAGCGGGAGGGGGTGGCGCCGGTCAGGGCGCCGGGTGGCTACTTCTGGCCGCCGCCCTTGCCACCCTTGCCGCCGTCCTTGCCCTTGTCATCGCCGCCGGAGCCCATGCCCTCGAAGATCTCCTTGCACATCGGGCACACCGGGTACTTCTTCGGGTCCCGGCCCGGGACCCACACCTTGCCGCAGAGTGCGACCACCGGAGATCCGGAGAGCGCGCTCTCCATGATCTTGTCTTTCTGCACATAGTGGGCATAGCGCTCGTGGTCGCCGTCACCGTGCGACACCTGCGGTGTCGGCTCAACGAGGGTCCCCGTGCCTGCCCCGCGCTCGGGCTCAAGAGTGCTCATACAGCCCTAGGGTACTCATGCCCGCCCGGTGCGGCGGATGTGCGACGGGCCACGTTCCTGCCGGTGACCGGCTCAGGATCGCCCCGGACCGGGCCCAGTTCGCCGGACTAGTTCAGCGACGGGTCGTCCGGATAGGTGGCGACCATCGCCAGCTCGCTGCGCTGGCGCCGCAGCACCGCCCGCCACAGCCGCTCCGGCGCCGGTGAGGAGACGTCCCCGGGCTCGGACTCCACCACGTACCAGGCGCCCTCGGACAGCTCGTCCTCCAGCTGGCCCGGCCCCCAGCCCGCGTACCCCGCGAAGATCCGCAGACTGCCCACGGCGGCCGCCAGCAGCTCCGGCGGCGCCTCCAGATCGACCAGTCCGATCGCCCCGTGCACTCTGCGCCAGCCGAGTGGTCCGTCCTCGCTGCGCGCCGGCTCCCGGCCGCTCTCACCCGGCACGACGGCCACGCCCAGCGCGGAGTCCAGCGAGACCGGACCGCCCTGGAAGACCACACCCGGCTCCCCGGCCAGCGCGGCCCAGGACTCGAGGATGTCGCCGACCCCCACCGGGGTGGGGCGGTTCAGCACCACGCCGAGGGAGCCCTCCTCGTCGTGGTCGAGGAGCAGCACCACCGCACGGTCGAAGTTCGGGTCAGCAAGCGCCGGTGTCGCGACAAGCAGCCGTCCTGTGAGCGAGGACACCTCCGTCATGGCCACATGATCCCGCAAATCCCCTCCGGACGGGGAGTGGAATCCGACTCCCGTATGAGAGCAGGTCGGGGCGTACGACAGCAGGAGCGGCGCACATGACTGTGGGCTCCCTGACCGGCACGGAACGTGTTCTGCCCGATTCATGCCGTCACGACCGCCGCACGAGGCTTATGGAGGGGGTCCGCGCGGCCATTACTCTTGCCCTTTGGCCCCTTGCCCGTCTCAGGAACGCGAGACCAGATGACCCGCGAGAACGATGTCCTGCTCGTCCATGGCGGCACCCCGCTCGAGGGCGAGATCCGTGTCCGCGGCGCGAAGAACCTCGTGCCGAAGGCCATGGTCGCCGCTCTCCTCGGCAGTGCGCCGAGCCGGCTGCGCAACGTCCCCGACATCCGTGATGTCCGGGTGGTCCGCGGTCTGCTCCAGCTGCACGGGGTCACCGTGCGCCCCGGCGAGGAGTCCGGCGAACTGGTGCTCGACCCCACGCATGTGGAGAGCGCCAACGTCGCCGACATCGACGCGCACGCCGGTTCCTCGCGGATCCCGATCCTCTTCTGCGGTCCGCTGCTGCACCGCCTCGGCCACGCGTTCATCCCCGGCCTCGGCGGCTGCGACATCGGCGGCCGTCCGATCGACTTCCACTTCGATGTGCTCCGCCAGTTCGGCGCGACCATCGAGAAGCGCGCGGACGGCCAGTACCTGGAGGCCCCGCACCGGCTGCGCGGCACCAAGATCCGGCTGCCGTACCCGTCGGTGGGCTCCACCGAACAGGTGCTGCTGACCGCGGTGCTCGCCGAGGGTGTGACGGAGCTCTCCAACGCCGCCGTCGAACCGGAGATCGAAGACCTCATCTGCGTGCTCCAGAAGATGGGCGCCATCATCTCCATGGACACCGACCGGACCATCCGGATCACCGGTGTGGACAGACTCGGCGGCTACAACCACCGCGCCCTGCCGGACCGCCTGGAGGCCGCCTCCTGGGCCAGCGCGGCCCTGGCGACCGAGGGCAGCATCTTCGTCCGGGGCGCCCGCCAGCGCGAGATGATGACCTTCCTCAACACCTTCCGGAAGGTCGGCGGCGCGTTCGACATCGGCGACGAGGGCATACGGTTCTGGCACCCGGGCGGCAAGCTCAACGCCATCGCACTGGAGACCGACGTCCACCCCGGCTTCCAGACCGACTGGCAGCAGCCGCTGGTGGTCGCCCTCACCCAGGCGTCCGGTCTGTCCATCGTGCACGAGACGGTCTACGAGTCCCGGCTGGGATTCACCTCCGCGCTCAACCAGATGGGTGCGCACATCCAGCTCTACCGGGAGTGCCTGGGCGGCTCCGCCTGCCGCTTCGGCCAGCGGAACTTCCTCCATTCGGCGGTTGTCTCCGGCCCCACCCGGCTCCAGGGCTCCGATCTGGTCATCCCCGACCTGCGGGGCGGCTTCTCCTACCTGATCGCGGCACTGGCCGCGCAGGGCACCTCGCGGGTGCACGGGATCGACCTGATCAACCGCGGCTACGAGAACTTCATGGCGAAGCTGATGGAGCTGGGCGCCAAGGTCGAGCTGCCGGGCGGTGGCGACACCATCTGAGACATACCGGCCGACTCCAGGCATTCCGCCCCGCGACCGGCCACGACACCGCGCGCCGGGCCGCTCCAAGCGGCCCGGCGCGCGGTGTGTACGGGGCGAGAACGGCGCCAGAAGGCGGCTCAGCGGCCCCGGAACAAGGCGAAGGGGCGGCCACCCCACCGGATGGCCGCCCCTTCGTACAGACGGTTACTTGCCCTTCGCGGCTTCCTTGAGCTTGGAGCCCGCGGAGACCTTCACGCTGTAGCCGGCCGGGATCTCGATCGGCTCGCCGGTCTGCGGGTTACGCGCGGTGCGGGCCGCACGGTGGGTCCGCTCGAAGGTCAGGAAGCCGGGGATGGTGACCTTCTCGTCGCCCTTGGCGACAATCTCGCCGGTCACCTCTGCGAGGGCGGCCAGAACGGCGTCGGCGTCCTTGCGGGTCACCTCGGCGCGCTCGGACAGAGCGGCCACCAGCTCACTGCGGTTCATGTTGTACTCCCGTGTTCATCTTGCCAATGAGGCGTGAGATCGAAGCCGATGCTGCCAGGGCCCTCGGACAGTCCCCGGACCCGGGTCTGCTGTTCAGACCCTCGCGCCCGGAACGCATCCTGCCCCCACCTGTGGCGGGAAAGCCAATCCGGAACCCCGGATGAGTCACACGAAAAGCGCCAGGGCGGTCGTTTTTCTGCCCGCCACCCTATGGGTGCGCCGTGGACCCCACAGCATGCGACGCGCCGTGCCCGGCCTAGACCGCCGTGGTACCGGTCACAGCCCTGGCCGCGTCGCGCACCGCTCCGGCGACCGCGCCCGCCACCTTGTCGTTGAAGACGCTGGGGATGATGTAGTTCGCGTTGAGCTCGTCGTCGTGGACCACATCAGCCAGCGCGCGGGCCGCCGCCAGCATCATCTCCGTGTTCACCGTACGGGACTGCGCGTCCAGGAGCCCGCGGAAGACACCCGGGAAGACCAGTACGTTGTTGATCTGGTTGGGGAAGTCGGAGCGGCCGGTGGCGACCACGGCGGCGGTCTGCCGGGCGATCGCCGGGTCCACCTCGGGGTCGGGGTTGGCCAGCGCGAACACGATCGCGTCATCCGCCATGGCGGCCACGTCCTCGCCGCCCAGCACGTTCGGGGCGGACACGCCGATGAAGACGTCGGCCTCCCGCACCGCCTCGCGCAGGGTGCCGGTGACGCCCTCGGGGTTGGTGTTGTCGGCGATCCAGCGCAGCGGGGACTCCGGGTCGGCGGAGACCAGGTCCTGGCGCCCGGCGTGCACCACCCCGTGGATATCGGCCACGACCGCGTGCTTGACGCCCGCGGCGATCAGCAGCCGCAGGATGGCGGTGCCCGCCGCGCCCGCGCCGGACATCACCACCCGCACATCGCCGATCTTCTTGTCGACCACCCGCAGCGCGTTGGTCAGGGCCGCGAGCACCACGATCGCGGTGCCGTGCTGGTCGTCGTGGAAGACCGGGATGTCCAGGGCCTCGCGCAGCCGGGCCTCGATCTCGAAGCAGCGGGGCGCGGAGATGTCCTCCAGGTTGATCCCGGCGAAGCCCGGCGCGATGGCCTTCACGATCGCGACGATCTCGTCGGTGTCCTGGGTGTCCAGGCAGAGCGGCCAGGCGTCGATCCCCGCGAACCGCTTGAAGAGGGCCGCCTTGCCCTCCATGACCGGCAGCGCGGCCTTGGGGCCGATATTGCCCAGGCCCAGCACCGCGGAGCCGTCGGTGACCACCGCGACGCTGTTCCGCTTGATGGTCAGCCGCCGGGCGTCCTCGGGGTTGTCCGCGATCGCCTGGCAGACCCGGGCGACACCGGGCGTGTAGACCATGGAGAGGTCGTCACGGTTGCGGATCGGGTGCTTCGACGACATCTCGATCTTGCCGCCGAGGTGCATCAGGAACGTACGGTCGGAGACCTTGCCGAGGGTGACTCCGTCGATGCCCCGCAGCTTCTCGACGATCTCGTCCGCGTGGGCGGTGGAGGTCGCGGCGATGGTGACGTCGATACGGAGCTTCTCGTGACCGGAGGCGGTCACGTCGAGGCCGGTGACGGAGCCACCGGAGGACTCCACGGCCGTGGTCAGCTGGCTGACCGCGGTACCGCTCGCGGGCACCTCCAGCCTGACCGTCATCGAGTACGAGACGCTGGGCGCCGTTGCCATGGCCGTCTTCCTCTGCTTTCCCTTGTTTCAGGTATGCGGCCACGGGGTAGCGGCCGCCATCCTCAGATGGTTACACCTACCTTCCGGTACCAGGTAACCCGGCCCGACTTTCGGACATATTGTTCTGACATACGAGAGTGGGGTCAGCGGAGTGGAAAAGCCCCACTCCTTCGCGCGAACCGCCCGCGAGGCGGAGTGTCCCGCGGCCCCGCCGTCCTAGGCTCTGGCGCGCACAGAGTCGAGGGACAGAGGAGCGCCGGCATGGCTCAGGGCACCGTCAAGTGGTTCAACGCCGAAAAGGGCTACGGATTCATCGCCCAGGAGGGCGGCGGGCCGGACGTCTTCGTCCACTACAGCTCGATCGACGGGAGCGGCTACCGCAGCCTCGCCGACGACCAGCGGGTGGAGTTCCAGATCGTCCAGGGCCGCAAGGGTCCGCAAGCCGAAGAGGTCCGCGTCCTGGGCTAGGACGCGGACCTCTTCCGGATGCGTAGGGTGGCACCGACCCGCCATGCTCGCCTCGCGGCAAGTGGTCGCTCGAAGCGACGAAGGTTGGGCCCGGGGGCTTGGATCGAGCCGGTGCCACAGCAAGGCTAACAAACCATCCCCGGAAGCGATTCCCTCCTCGGGGGTTGATTTCCGGGGCCCTCGGGCGGGCCCCTTCCGTCACTCCCGCAGCAGGTCCGGGACGCCGTCCGCGTCCGGTGCGTCGCGCTTGCCCGACACCACCGTCAGCCGCTGGGTGGCCCGGGTCAGCGCCACGTACAGCACCCGCAGCCCCGCCGGGGACTCATCGGCGATCTCCGCCGGGGAGACCACGACCGTCGCGTCGTACTCGAGCCCCTTGGCCTCCAGACTGCCCAGCGCCACCACCCGGTCGCCCAGGCCGTCCAGCCATCCACGCGCCCGCTCACGCCGGTTCATGGCGACGACGACGCCGACCGTGCCGTCCACCTCGCCCAGCAGCCGGACCGCCTCCGCCCGTACCGCCGCGCCCACGTCGCCGTTGCGGCCCCGGGCGAACCGCGGTGCCACACCGGTGGAGCGGACCGCCTCGGGGGACGGCGTACCGGGCATGGCGAGCGCCAGGACCCTGGCCGCCAGCTCCGCGATCTCCGCCGGATTGCGGTAGTTGACGGTGAGGGTGAAGCGGCGGCGCGGCCGGGTGCCGAGCGCCTCGTCCCGCGCGGCCCCCGCCTCGTCCGGGTCCGACCAGGAGCTCTGCGCGGGGTCGCCCACCACCGTCCAGGTGGCGTGTCGGCCGCGCCGCCCCACCATCCGCCACTGCATGGGCGTCAGATCCTGTGCCTCGTCCACGATGACGTGGGCGTAGTCGGCGCGTTCGCGCTCCAGCCGGTCGGCGCGGCGCTGGGCGGTCCGCTCCGCGTGGGTGGTCAGCTCCTCCAGTCCGGTGAGGTGGTCCAGCGGATCCGCCTCACGGGGCGCGGCGGGCCGGACGGGGGCGCCCAGGACCGTCTGGAGCTCGTCCAGCAGCGCCACGTCATGGACGGACAGCGGGCCCTGGCCGTCCTCGCCCAGCCGGGTGAGGGAGCGGGCCACCAGCCGGGTCTCGCGCGGATTGAGCACCCGGCGGGACCAGCGGCCGAGCCGCCGCTCGTCGGCCATCGCGGCGAGCACCGAGCGCGGGGTCAGCTCGGGCCACCAGGCGTCCAGGAACTCCTGGAAGGCGTCCTCGGTGGAGATGTCCTCGTCGAACCCCTCGCGGGCCTCGGCGGCCAGTTCGGGGTCGGTGTAGCGGCGCTGGGCGCCGGAGCGCGCCCACAGCGCGTCCAGCAGCAGCCTGCGGGCGCGGGGGCGCAGCAGATTGACGGGGGCGGTGCCGCCCAGCGCGTGGTGGCGGATCCGGTCCAGCTCATCGGCCTCCAGCTCCACACGGGCGCCGAAGGCGACCACTCGCAGCCGCTCGGGCGGGCCGTCGGGTCTCGCCCCGGTGGCCGCGGCCGGTCTGCCGCCGCCGGGCAGCTCCAGGGCGCCGCGGGCCGCCTTGCGCAGCACCCGCTGCATCCGCGAGGAGCCCTTGATCCGGGCCACCGCCGGCTCGTCGTAGGTGGTGGCCTCCGCGCCGTCCACCAGGGAGCCGACCGCCCGGATGGCGACCTGCCCCTCCTCGCCCAGCGAGGGCAGCACGCCCTCGGTGTAGGCGACCAGCAGCGGGGTGGGGCTGACGATCAGGATGCCGCCCGCGTACCGCCGCCGGTCCTGGTAGAGCAGATACGCGGCGCGGTGCAGCGCGACGGCCGTCTTACCGGTGCCGGGGCCGCCCTCGACCTCGGTGACGGAGGCGGCGGGGGCCCGGATCACCATGTCCTGTTCGGCCTGGATGGAGGCGACGATGTCGCGCATGGTGTGGCCGCGGGCCTGGCCGAGCGCGGCCATCAGCGCCCCGTCGCCGACCACCGGGAGCGCGCCGCCGTCCAGGGTGGCGGTGAGCTCCGGGCGCAGCAGGTCGTCCTCGACGCCGAGCACCCGGCGGCCCTTGCTGCGGATGACCCGGCGGCGGACCACCCGGCCGGGGGCGACCGGGGTGGAGCGGTAGAACGGCGCGGCCGCCGGCGCCCGCCAGTCGATCACCAGCGGGGCGTAGTCGGCGTCCAGCACCCCTATGCGGCCGATGTGCAGGGTTTCGGCGATCTCGGCGCGGTCGCCGTCCTCCGCGGAGCGAATGGCCTCGTCGGCGGGTTCCACGGAGGTGTAGGCGCCGTCCGGCCCCCGGGCGCCGTCCTTGCCGAGGAGCAGATCGATCCGGCCGAAGAGGAAGTCCTCGAATTCGCTGTTCAGCCGGTTGAGGTGGACTCCGGCGCGGAACACCTGGGCGTCCCGCTCGGCGAGCGCGCCGGGCGTGCCGACCTGGCCGCGCTTGGCGGCGTCGTCCATGAGGAACTCCGCCTCGTGGATCTTCTCCTCGAGACGCCGGTACACCCGGTCCAGATGTGCCTGCTCGGTCCGGACCTCGCGGTCCCGGATCCCGTCCCCGCCGCCCGGCGGCGGAGCCGTGCGGCTGTCATGCGTGGCGTTCTGCGCGGCCACCCAAGCCCCCTTCTGTGTCCCTAGGGCAGCCGTCAACCGTACACCCCTTTTGCGCCGTGTCGGGTGTCTCCCGTACGGGTCCGGTGCGCAGGTCGGAACGGTCACCGCCGTTTCCGGCGGTGACCGTGTGGACGCTGTCCGGCGGACGGGGCGGACGGGGCCTAGAGCTCGACCTTGGCCAGCCGCTCGCCGTCCAGGGTGCGGATCTCGAACCGGGCGATGTCCTCCTGGTTCATCGCCGCGCCGCCCTGGGCGTACAGCGGCTCCTTGCTCCAGCGGGAGCCGTCGCCGTCCTTGACGCCGTAGCCCGAGGTGGGCACGGCCCAGGTGGTCACCGTCTCCTCGTGGCCGTCCTTGCCGACGGCCACCAGGTCGCAGGAGCGCGGGCCCTTCACATTGCCCAGCTTGAGGGCGACGGCGGTGCCCCAGCCCTTCTGTTCGAGGGAGACGGAGGCGTCCACCTTGGTGACGGGGTCGACCGCGGTGAACTTCCTCTGCCCCTGGTCGTAGACCTGCTTGGCCGCCGCCACCGGCTTGCCGCCGCCGCCGTCGTCGGAGGAGGCGGAGGTGAGGGCCGCACCCGCGAGCGGGCCGCCGACGATGAGGGCGGCGGCCGCGGCGACGAGGTAGAGACGCCGTCTGCCGGACGCCTTGCGCTTCGCGCTGACATCGGACAGCAGCCGGTCGAGCAACTCGGGCCCGGGGCGGGCGGTGAGCCCTGCCGGATCCGGCAGCGGCCGTCCGTCGGGGGCGGTGGCGAACTCGGCCAACAGCGGCGGAATGCCCATCAGTTCGTCGAGCTCGGCGGCGCACCGGTCGCAGCCGATGAGGTGCTCCTCGAAGCGTGCCGCGTCGGCGGGGTCGAGAACGCCGAGCGCGTAGGCGCCGACGGCCGTGTGCTGCTGGTCGTCCGCTGCCGGCATCATGCCGTCACCCCCCGTTCCTGGAGCGAGAGCTTCAGGGAGCGCAGCGCGTAGAAGACCCGGGACCGCACCGTCCCCGGAGGTACGCGCAGCACCTCGGCCGCCTCACTCACCGTCCGTCCCTTGAAGTATGTCTCCACGAGCGCCTGTCTGTGCGCATCGGTGAGATCGGCGAGGGCGTCGGAGAGGGTCATCTGCCGCAGGGCGCGGTCGATATCGTCCGCGGCGGGCATGACCTCGAGGGGTGAGGCGTCGACTTCCTGGGGGCGCGCGCGGCGTTGGCGGTGGCCGTCGATGACGATGCGGCGGGCCACGGTCACCAGCCAGGGGCGCACCGACCCTCCCGCGCGCTGGAGTTGGTCCGCGTTGCGCCAGGCCCGCAGCAGCGTCTCCTGGACCACGTCCTCGGCGCGGTGCCGGTCGCCCGCCACCAGGCGCAGGACGAAGGCGAGAAGCGGGCCCGCGTGCTCCGCGTAGAGCGCGCGCATCAGCGCGTCGTCCGGTGTCGTCCTCTCGGTCACGAGGGCATCTTTGCGTACGCAAGCCGCCGGGTCGAGGGGGGTACGGGCGGGAATGGCACGGCGTTCACCGGGATTCCTGTGACGTTCGCCCCAATTCCGGACTGAACGCTTCCGGGTATTCGGTACGTACTGGAGTCCGAGAAGCCGGCCCCGGGCGGGGGCCGGTTACCAGGAAGGGCTCCCTCCCCATCTCCGCCCCGCAGGCCCCGGTCCCCCCATCCGGGGCCTGCGTCATTTCTTGGGCGGGAGGTCGTCGTACTTGGCGTCGGCGGCCGGGTCCAATGCCAGCCGGTAGCCGCGTTTGACGACCGTCTGGATCAGCTTCGGGGCGCCCAGCGCGGTCCGCAGCCGGGCCATCGCCGTCTCCACCGCGTGCTCGTCCCGCCCCGCGCCCGGCAGCGCGCGCAGCAGGTCGGCCCGGGAGACCACCCAGCCGGGGCGCCGGGCCAGGGCGCGCAACAGGGCCATGCCCGCGGGCGGTACGACGCGCAGTTCGCCGTCGACGACCGCGGCATGGCCGCGGATCTCCAGCCGTCGTCCGGCCACCGGCAACGACCGGACGCGGCCGGGGAGTTCACGGGCCAGCAGCTGTACGAGCGGGCCGAGCCGGAACCGTTCGGGCTGGCTGGTCGGCACGTCGTGGGCGGTCAGCGGCAGCGCGGTCACCGGGCCGACGCACGCGGGCAGCACATCGTGGCGCAGCGCGTCGAGCAACTCCTCGCGCATGCCCCGCTGTTCGGCCCGGTCCAGCAGGCTCGCGGCGGCGGGGGCGCTGGTGAAGGTGACCGCGTCCAGGACCCGGGCGACGGTGGCGTCCAGCAGCCGGTCCACCGGGCCGATGTCCTCCGGCGGCATCCAGCGGTAGACCGGCACCCCGACCACCTCCGCTCCCCCGGCGCGCAGCGACTCCACGAAGCCCGGCAGCGGTTCGCCGTGCAGCTGGACGGCGATCCGGCGGCCGTCGACGCCCTCCTCCAGCAGCCGGTCCAGCACCTCGGCCATCGACTCGGAGACCGGTGACCACTCCTCGGTGAGGCCGGCGGCGCGGATCGCGCCGCGCACCTTGGGCCCGCGGGCCAGCAGCCGCCCGCCGCGCAGCCGGTCCAGCAGCGCCTCGCCGAGCCCCCAGCCGTCGGCCGCCTCGACCCAGCCGCGGAAGCCGATGGCGGTAGTCGCCACGACCACGTCGGGGGCGTGGTCGAGCAGCCGCTTGGTGGCCGCGAGCAGTTCGGAGTCGTCGGCGAGCGGCACGATGCGCAGCGCGGGCGCGTGCATCACCTCGGCGCCGCGGCGCCGCAGGAGGGCGCCGAGCTCGTCCGCCCGGCGGGCCGCGGTGACGCCGACGGTGAACCCGGCCAGCGGGCCGACGGGGGCGTCCCCGGTGGCCGCGCCGCTCGCCGGAGGCCGGGGCGCAGAGGCGCCGCCCGCCGCGCTGTTCTGGTCTCGGTGCATGGTTCTCGTCCCGATTCACTGTCGTATGGGCGCCTCCGGATCCCGCATCCTGCCGCCGTCCCATGACGGTCGCGGTTCGCGGAGGTTACCCAGGTGTAACGGGCTGTACGGCCGAGGGCTTCCCACCGGCCGTACAGCCGTTGCACGCGGGCTCAGATGTCCGCGTAGGCGGGTTGCCGCCGGGACCGCGGTTCATGTGTCCCGGCCGCGCTCGTCCCGCCCGCGGCGGAGCCGGCGCGCAGGTATACGGCCCAGGTGAGCACGGAGCACAGGGCGTAGAAGGCCAGGAAGGAGACGAAGGCGGGGGTGCCGGAGTGGGCGGTCAGGAACGCCTGCCGGAAGGCGAGGTTGATCCCCAGCCCGCCGACCGCGCCGACCGCCCCGATCAGCCCCATCGCCGCGCCGGACAGCCGCCGCCCGTACGCCGCGGCCTCCTCCCCCGCGAGGCCGCGGGCGACGGCCTTCGCCTGGAAGATCCCGGGGATCATCTTGTAGGTGGAGCCGTTGCCCAGACCGCTGAGGACGAACAGCGCGATAAAGCCGGTGAGGAAGATCCCCAGGGAGCGCTGGGCCGAGGCGTAGACGACCACGAGGGTCGCGGCGGCCATGGCGGCGAAGTTCACCAGGGTGATCCGCGCCCCGCCGTAGGTGTCGGCGAGCCGCCCGCCGACCGGGCGGATGAGCGAGCCGAGCAGCGGGCCGATGAAGGTGAGCGAGGCGGCCTGGAGCGGGGTGCGGTCGAACTGGTTCTGGAGCACCAGACCGAAGGCGAAGCTGTAGCCGATGAACGAGCCGAAGGTGCCGACGTAGAGCAGCGCCATGATCCAGGTGTGCGGGTCGCGGGCCGCCTCCCGGGCCGCGCCGGTGTCGTTGCGCACCGGCGCCAGATTGTCCATGAACAGCGCCGCGAGCACCGCCGCCACCACCACGAGCGGGAGGTAGACGGCCAGCACGAGCCGCGGATGGGCGGCCCCCGCCGTCCCGATGACCAGCAGGCCGACGAGCTGGATGACGGGCACGCCGATATTGCCGCCCCCGGCGTTGAGGCCGAGCGCCCAGCCCTTCTCGCGCAGCGGGTAGAAGGAGTTGATGTTGGTCATGGAGGAGGCGAAGTTGCCGCCGCCCACCCCGGTGACCGCCGCGACCACCAGGAACGTGGTGTACGAGGTGCCGGGCTCCATCACCACGGCGGCGGCGACGGCCGGGACGAGCAGCAGCGCGGCGCTCACCACCGTCCAGTTGCGCCCGCCGAAGCGGGCCACGGCGAAGGTGTACGGCACCCGCAGCACCCCGCCGACCAGGGTCGGCATCGCGACCAGGAAGAACTTCCCGGCCGGGTCCACCCCGTACTCGGGCCCCATGAACAGGACCATCACCGACCACAGGCTCCACAGGGAGAAGCCGATATGTTCGGAGAGGATGGAGAAGACCAGGTTGCGGGCGGCGGTCCGGCGGCCCGTCTGCCGCCAGAAGGTCTCGTCCTCCGGGTCCCACCGCTCGATCCAGCGGCCCCCCTTGCGTGCGGTGGTGGTGGTCGGGGCAGTCATCGCGTCGCCTCCACGGTGCTCGGTGTCCCCGCCGACGCTAGGGACGGCGCGTTACCGCGCTGTGGCGGCAGGTGACACCGGCGAAACCTTGCTCTCACCCGGCGGAACGCGGGGCGGTGAGGCGTACGGCCGTGGGGCGTACAGCCATGGGGCGCGGGGGCCCGCCCGGTGTCAGTGCGCCGCCTCCGGGCGCGGGAGCCAGGCGTGACGGGGCCGGTCCAGCCAGCGGTGCCGGGCGCCGAGGTCATGGGCGGCGGCGAGCAGGGCGGTCAGCCCGGGGTGGCGCAGCCCCCGGCGCCAGACGACGGAGACCGGTGAGAGCGGCACCGGGTCGATCAGCGGGCGCAGCACCGTACCGGGCAGATCGATGAAGACCTCGCTCGCCAGCACCGACCAGCGCCGTTTGGTCACCACCCGGATGAACTCCGCGTCGCCCTCGATCTCCGGGAACGGTTCGGCCATCGCGATCCCGCGCCCCGCGAACAACTGCCGGGCCAGATCGGTCCATTCGGCGGTGGAGGCGTTGCCCGCGGCGGCGTAGAGGGTCTCGCCCGCGAGGGCGGCCAGCGGGATCCGCTCCCGGTGGGCGAGCGGATGGTCCTCGCGCAGCACCACCGCGAGCCGTTCGTAGCGCACCGGCCGGTGCTCGAGACCGGCCAGCACGGCCGGGTCCAGACCGCGGGCGCGGCCGAAGGAGACGTCCAGGCGTCCGGCGAGCAGTTCGGCGGCGGCGCCGGTGAGCCCGCTGTGGTAGCGGGCCACCAGCTCGGTGTCGGCGGTGAGCCGCCGCCGCGCCTCGTCCAGCACCCGGCTGCCGGTGCTCACCGGCGCGCCCACGTCCACCAGCAGCGGACGGCCGGTCCCGCCGCCGACCGCCGCGGCCAGCTCGTCCTGTGCCGCCAGCACCCGCCGCGCGTACGGCAGCAGCCGCTCGCCCTCGGCGGTCAGGGCGACCTGACGGGTGGTGCGGACGAACAGCTCGGCGCCCAGCTCCCGTTCGAGCCTGCGGATATCGCGGCTCAGCGCCTGCTGTGCCACATAGAGGCGGGCCGCGGCACGGGTGAAGTGCAGCTCGTCGGCGACGGCGGCGAAGGCCCGCAGCAGTCGCGGTTCGATATCCCGGTTCACCCCTCCATATTGACAACCCAGATGCGTCAATGGGGCCCGATCAGGTGTTGGACCGGTGACGGGGGCGGCCGGGACCGTAAGGGGGTGATCCTTTTCCTTGCCTCCCGGCCCGTCGTCCGCCGTGTCCCGCCGCCGCCCGCCCGTGGCCGGACCCGTCGCCGTCCGCGCCGCCGTACGGCGTTTCTGACCCCGTACGGACGGCTCTTCGCCGCCCCCGGTGCGCTGGCCTTCACGCTGGCGGCGTTCGCCGGACGGCTGCCGGGGGCGATGCTCGGCGTCGCCCATGTGCTCATGGTCGCCATGGCGCGGGACTCCTACGCGCTGGCGGGTGCCGTCTCGGCGACCGGGGTGGCGGTCACCGCGGTCACCGGACCGCCGCTCGGACGGCTGGTGGACCGGTACGGACAGGCGCGGGTCGCGGTGCCCTCGGTGGCCGTGTTCGCGCTGGGCGCCACCGCGATGGTGCTGTGCGTCCACCACGACGCCCCGGCCTGGGCGCTGTTCCTGTGCGCGGCGGGCTCCTCCGGGGTCCCCAGCCTCGGTTCGATGACCCGCGCCCGCTGGGCGGCGCTCCACCACGACGACGCGGCCGCCCGGCACACGGCCGCCTCCTTCGAGCAGGTGGTGGACGAGGTGTGCTTCATGGCGGGCCCGGCCCTGGCCATGGTGGTGTGCACGGCGCTCTTCCCGGAGGCCGGGCTGCTCATGGCGGCGGCGCTGCTGGTGACCGGCACCCTGCTGTTCGCCGCCCAGCGCCGGACCGAACCGCCGCCGCATCCGCGCCCCGCCACCGGGGAGCGCGCCGTCCCGCTGACGCGCGTCCCGGGGCTACGGGCCCTGCTGCTCACGTTCCTGGCGACGGGCGCGGTGTTCGGCTCCCTGGAGGTCGCGACGGTCGCCACCGTACGGTCCCTCGGCGGTGCCGGGGCGGGCGGCGCGGTCCTGGCCCTCCAGGCGGCCGGATCGTGCGCGGCCGGGCTGGTCTTCGGGGCGCTCCCGCCGCGCGGCGCGCCGTCCACCCGGCTGGTGGCGGGGGTGGCCGCCATGGCGGTGGCCGTCCTCCCGCTGCTGGCGGCGGAGCGGCTGGCGACACTGGCCCCGCTGCTCCTCCTGGCGGGGATGGCCACCGCTCCCACGATGATCACCGGGATGTCGCTGGTCCACCGGCTGGTCCCGGCCGCCCGGCTCAACGAGGGGATGACCACGGTCTACACCGGGCTGCTCATCGGTATCTCCGCGGGCGCCGCGGCGGGCGGCTGGACCGCCGACCATCTGGGCACGGTCTCGCCGTACACCACCCCGGCGGTGGCCGCCGCCCTCGCCCTGGCCGCCGCCCTCGCGGGATGGCGCGGCGGCCGACGGCGGCCCGGCCCGACGCCGTCTCAGGCCGGGGACACGAAGCCGGACTCCTAGGCCGCGCGGCATTGCCCCGGTCCTCGCCGTACGAGGGTCCTCGCCGTACGAGGCGGCCGACCGCCGTACCGCCGCCGGGAAGAGCGGTGAATCGCCTTCGGCGACCAGGCGTATGCCCGCACGATCTCGAGGACCCGGCCGGAGGCGTCGGCCCGTGGGAGGGGCGGGCGGTGCTGGCCCTGTGGACGGCGGCCGCGCTCCTGGCGGGCTGGCGGGCGGGGCGCCGACGCGACGCCTGACATCCGATGGCTGCCTCGCCTGTCGTCCGATGGGCCGATGGGGGCAACGCGTGGGTGTGGGGGGCGCGGGCGGGTGGACGGCGGCGCTACGGTGCGGTTTTCGCGCCCGGACGTCGAACCGCCGCTACCCGAGGGGACGTACGTGTTCGTGACAGCCACCCCCACCCGGCCCCACCGCCGCCGCGTGGCCCTCCGCGCACTCACCGCGGCCGCCCTGGCCGCCGCCCTGCTGACCGGCTTACCACCGGCGGGCCCGGCCCGGGCCGGGGCGCAGACCGGCCATCCGTTCCGCGATCCGCGGCTGCCGCTGCGGACGCGGGTGGACGATCTGCTGCACCGGCTCACCCTGGACGAGAAGATCTCCCTGCTCCACCAGTACCAGCCCGCCATCCCCCGGCTCGGTATCCGGTCGTTCAAGACCGGCACCGAGGCCCTGCACGGAGTGGCCTGGCTGGGGAAGGCCACCGTCTTCCCGCAGGCGATCGGGCTCGCCTCGGCCTGGGACCCCGCGCTCGTCCGGCGGGTCGGCTCGGCCGTGGGCGACGAGACCCGCGGCTTCCAGCAGGAGCGTCCGGCCGGCTGGGGGCTCAACGTCTGGGCCCCGGTGGTCAATCTGCTGCGCGATCCGCGCTGGGGCCGCAACGAGGAGGGCTACTCCGAGGACCCGTTCCTGACCGGCGCCGTCTCCACCGCGTACGGCAAGGGGCTGGAGGGCGACGACCCCGGCCACCTCAAGACCGCCCCCACCCTCAAGCACTACCTCGCCAACAACAACGAGTGGCACCGCACCACCACTTCTTCCCAGCTCCGCCCCCGGGTCGAGCACGAGTACGACGAGGGCGCGTTCAAGCCCGCCCTCTCCGCCGATGCCGCGACCGGGGTGATGTCGGCGTACAACCTGGTCAACGGCCGCCCCAATACGGTGAATCCGGATCTGAACGACACCGTGCGCCGGTGGACCCGGCGCGAGCTGTTCCATGTCACCGACGCCCAGGGGCCCGGCAATCTGCTGCCGGGGGTGCAGAACTACTACGCCACGCCCCCCGAGGCGGACGCCGCCGCGCTGAAGGCCGGAATCGACAGCTTCACCAACGACAACACCGACCCCGGCCCCACCCGGGCCGCGCTGCACAGCGCCCTGGACCGCGGGCTGATCACCGTCCCGGATGTGGACCGGGCCGTCCGGCACACCCTCTCCCTCCGCGTCCGGCTGGGCGAGTTCGACCCGGGCGGCGGCCCCTACGGCGACATCGGCCCGTCGGTCATCAACAGCCCGGCCCACCGTGCGCTGGCGCGCGAGACGGCCGCCAAGGCGATGGTGCTGCTGAAGAACCGGGACAAGACCCTTCCGCTGGATCCGGCGCGCACCCGGCGGGTCGCGGTCGTCGGCCCGCTGGCCGACACCCTCTACACCGACTGGTACTCCGGCACCCTGCCCTACAAGGTCACCCCGAAGGCGGGCATCGCCGAGCGGCTGGCGTCGTCCGGCTCCGGCACCGGCTCCGTCACCAGCCGGGAGGGCGTGGACCGCATCGCCCTGCGGAACGCGGAGACCGGCCGCTACCTCACCGCGGGCGGCGGCACCGCCGGAGCCCCGCTCAGGGAGAGCGCCACCCCGGCCGGGGCGGCCGAGCAGTTCGACGTCTTCGACTGGGGCGGCGGGGTGGCGGCCCTGCGCGCCGTCGCCAACGGCCGGTACGTCGGGCTGCACGAGGACGGCACCCTCGTCAACGACCAGACCGAGCCCAACGGCTGGTTCGTCCAGCAGCAGTTCCGGCTGGAGCGGCAGCCCGACGGCACCTGTCTGCTGCGCTACGCGGGCTACGACACCCAGGAGAGCTGGTTCGGCGACAAGCAGTACCTGGCGGCGCGCGAGGACGGCACCGTCGCCCTGGTCACCGCCGAGGACGCCACCCACTACACCCGGGAGGTACGGCGCGACGGGGCGCGGGAAGCCGCCGAGGCGGCGCGCGGCGCCGACGCCGCGGTCGTCGTGGTCGGTTCGATGCCGCTCATCAACGGCAAGGAGGACCACGACCGCACCGACATGGGCCTCGCCCGGCAGCAGGAGAAGATGGTCAGGGCGGTCGAACGGGCCAACCCGCGTACCGTCGTCGTGGTCGAGAACAGCTACCCCACCACCCTCAACTGGGAGAAGGAGCACGCCCCCGCGCTGCTGTGGACCACCCACGCGGGCCAGGAGACCGGCCACGCCCTCGCCGACGTCCTCTTCGGCCGGGTGAACCCGGCGGGGCGGCTCACCCAGACCTGGTACCGCTCGGAGCGGGATCTGCCGAGCATCCTGGACTACGACATCATCCGCTCCGACCGCACCTACCAGTACTTCCGCGGCCGTCCGCTCTACCCCTTCGGCCACGGCCTGTCGTACACCCGGTTCCGCTACGGCCAGGTGAAGCGGGTCCCGGGCGGGGTGGAGGTCCCGGTCACCAACACCGGCTCCCGGGCGGGCGACGAGGTCGTCCAGCTCTACACCCACCAGCGGGCCTCCCGCGACAAACAGCCCCGGGTGCGGCTGCGGGCGTTCCGGCGGGTGTCGCTGGAGCCCGGCCGAACCGCCACGGTCCGGCTGCCGCTGCGCACCGCCGATCTGGCGCACTGGGACGTCACCCGGCGCCGCTGGGTCGTGGAGAGCGGGGTCTACGACCTGATGGTGGGCGCCTCCTCGGCCGATATCCGCACCCGCACGGCGTGGCGGGTCCACGGCGAGACGATCCCCGCCCGCGCTCTCGCACACCGCACCCGGGCGGCGGACTTCGACGACTACGCGGGAACCCGGCTGGTCGACGCCTCCAAGGTGCGCGGTGACGCGGTCGCCGCGGGCCCGCACGGCGGACGCCTGGTCTTCCGGGACGCGGAGCTGGGCCGTGGCGCGTCGGTGTTCACCGTACGGGCGGCGAAGGAGACCCCGGGCCCGGCCACCGTGGAGGTCCGCCTCGACTCCCCCACCGGCCCCCTGGCCGCCACCGCCCACATCCCGAGCACCGGCTCCCGCTACACCTACCGCACGGTGATCGCCCCCCTGACCTCGGCCAAGGGCCGCCACGACATCCACCTGATCCTCAGCGAAGGCGTACGCCTCACCACGTTCACACTCCGCTGAGGAGGCGGACGAACGGCCATGGGTCCGGGGCCGCGGCCCCGGACCCGGGCGTCAGCAGGGGTGGGGTTTGGTCCAGGCGCATTCCAGGGTCTGGGGGGCGGACCGGCGGGGGGTGGCGCGGGGGCGGATGGGCCGTGTGCCGTCCTCGCCGGACTTCGCCAGGGTGACCACGATCGCGTCCTCCAGGCTCTTCACCGACGGCGCGAGGAAGTTGTTGAGCACCACGCTGTAGACCAGCTCCCTGCCGTCCGCGTCGGTGACGTACCCGGAGAGCGCGGAGGCGCCGGTCAGGGTGCCGGTCTTGCCGCGGGCGTTGTGCGCGGCCGGGGTGCCGCACATCCGGGTGCGCAGGGTGCCGCCGACGAAGCGGTCGGCGTCGCAGGCCACCGGCAGCGAGGCGTACCAGTCGGCGTACCAGGGCTCGTCCCGCACCGACAGCAGCAGTGCGCTGAAGTGCCCGGCCGTGACGTTGTCCATACGGGACAGCCCCGAGCCGTCGACCTGGCGCAGTGAACCGACGTCCACGCCCCGCTTCTTCAGCCAGTCGGAGATACCGGTCAGCCCCGCCGTCCAGGTGCCGCGGCCCGCCGTCTCATAGCCGATGGCCTTGGTGAGCACCTCGGCGTGGATGTTGTTGGACAGCTTCATGAAGGGGATCAGCAGCCGTTTGAGCGGCATGGAGCGGTGGGCGGCCAGCGGCCGGGCGCCGTCCGGGGTGGCCCGGCCCAGCCGGGTGGCACCGGCGACGCGCACCCCGTGCCGTTCCAGCGCGTCGGCGAAGACGGCGGCGGCGTAACCGGTGGGCTCCCAGACGCTGACCCACTCCTTGGCGGCCGCCGCCCCGGCGGGGACGCTGCCGCTGAGGGTGAGGGTGTTGGAGCCGTGGCCCCGCTCGACGGTGAGGGTGCTGCCGCTGCCCGCGGCTCCGGTGGTGGCGCGGTTCTCGACGCGTACGTACGAGGTCTTGGGGGTGAGCGTGACGGTGGGCCGGGCGCCGGGCCGGGCGCCCGGTGCGGTCTCGACGATGACGCTGCCCGCGTCGTAGTCGGTGTCCGGCGCCACGCTCAGCGCCGAGATCTGAGCCGCGTAGTACGACGACTCGTCGTCGGCGGCCCAGGAGCGGCCGACCCGCTGGGCGTCGAACCGGGTGTCGTCGGCGAGCAGCCGCCCGGTCACCCGGCGGATCCCGGCGTCGGCGACGGACCTGGCCAGCCGTTCGTAGTCGGCGGCGAGCAGGGTCGGATCACCGGTGCCGCGCAGATACAGATCGCCGCGCAGCACGCGGCCGTGGCGGGTGCCGTCGGTCAGTACGTCGGTGCGGAAGCGGTGGTCGGGGCCGAGCACTCCCATGGCGGCGGCGGAGGTGAGCAGTTTGGTGTTGGAGGCGGGCATCAGCCGGTCGTCGGGCCGGTGCCGGTAGAGCATGGCGCCGCTCCCGGCGTCGGCGACCACCACCCCGGCGGCGCCGCCCTTCAGCGACGGGTCGTCGAGCAGGGTGTCGATGGCCCGGCCGAGCCCGGGGCGGGAGCTGTCCGCACCGGCCGGGGAGCTCCAGCTGAGCGTGCAGGCCAGCCCGATGACCACGGGCCAGATCCAGACGCGCGTACGGCGGTTCACGCGACTCTCAGGTCTCCTCATGCCACCGGAGCATCCCGCACGGTCGGCCGCGGCGACAGGGCGCCACCCGTGGCACGACGAAGGCCCCGCCTTCCGGCGGGGCCTTCGTCGTACATGGGATGAGTGGAGATGGCGGGAATCGAACCCGCGTCCACCGGTGCGGAAACAGGGCTTCTCCGAGCGCAGTCCGCTGTGATTTTCTCGGCCCCGGAGATCACGCGGACAAGTCTCCGACGGGCTCAGTCACTGTTTGATTTCCCACTACACCCCGTGACCGGGTCTAGTGGTTTAGTTCCCTAGTCGATGCCAGGATCCGGGTCGGGAACATCCCCGGGCTGACACTTCGCAAGTCGCTACTTAGGCAGCGAGGGCGAAGGAATCGCGCTTGGTGTTGGCGATTATTGGTTGCGACATATGGTTTACGAGATCATTGCCGCTTCCTCGGCTCGCTTCCCCTGCTTCGACAGCCGCTGTCGAAACCGATCATCCCCATGTGGTGTTTTCAAAGGTGGTGCCATGCCCTCGGAGGGGCACAGCGCCATCATAGGTGAACAACGCGCGACGGGGCCACATGATTCCCGCCCGCCGGGGCGCGCCCGCCGCCCGGGTCAGGCCCGCTGGCGGCGCCGGGCGGCCGAGACCGCCCGGTCGGTCTCGCGCCGGTCCTGCTTCTCCCGCAGGGTCTGGCGCTTGTCGTACTCCTTCTTGCCCTTGGCGAGGGCGACCTCGACCTTGGCCCGGCCGTCCTTGAAGTACAGGGCCAGTGGGACGAGCGTGTGCCCGGTCTCCTGGGTCTTCCCGAGCAGCTTCTCGATCTCCGCCCGGTGCAGCAGCAGCTTCCGCCTGCGCCGCGCGGAGTGATTGGTCCAGGTCCCCTGCGAGTACTCGGGGATGTGCACGTTGTGCAGCCACGCCTCGCCGCCGTCGAGCTGGGCGAAGCCGTCGGCGAGCGAGGCCCGCCCCTGACGCAGCGACTTCACCTCGGTACCGGTGAGCACCAGCCCGCACTCGTACGTGTCCAGGATGTGGTAGTCGTGCCGCGCCTTCTTGTTCTGCGCGATCAGCTTGCGACCCGTCTCTTTAGCCATAGCGAGGACATTCTCGCACTATGACCCGCCCCCGAGGCCACTCAATACTGTGCGGGCCCGGGCTTCGGCGCCGGGTCCCTCGTCGCCCTTGACCGACAGATCGGGGGAGATGCCCTCCCCGTCCACACTGCGACCGGCCGGAGTGCGGTAGTGACCGACGGTGAGCTCGGCGACCGAGCCGTCCGGCAGCTCGCTGGGCATCTGTACCGAGCCCTTGCCGAAGGTGCGGGAGCCGACGACCACGGCGCGGCCGCGGTCCTGGAGGGCGCCGGTGAGCAGCTCGGCGGCGCTCATGGTGCCGCCGTCGACCAGGACCACCAGCGGGCTGTCGGTGTCACCGCCGGGCTTCGCGTCGAGGACGCGCTGCTCACCGCGGACGTCATAGGTGGCGACCAGTCCGCCGTCGAGGAAGGAGGAGGCGGCGGTCACGGCCTCGGTGACCAGCCCGCCGGAGTTGCCGCGGAGGTCGAGCAGGATCCCCTCGCCGTCCGGGATGCTCCGTACCGCGCGCCGGACCCGCTCGCCCGAGCCCCGGGTGAAGGAGCCGACCTTGATACGGACGGCCCCGGCGTCCGGACCGCCGAGGCGGTCCACGGTCACCGGTTCGGTGGCCAGCCGGGCCCGGTGCAGGGTCCGGTGCCAGCTGTGCCCGTCGCGCCGCAGTCCGAGCGCCACGGAGCTGCCCGCGGTCCGCTCGGCGCGGCCGCGCAGCCGGGCGACGACATCGGTGACGGGACGCCCGGTCACCCGGACGCCGTCGACGGTCAGCAGCCGGTCACCGGCGCGGATCCCGGCCTCCCGGGCGGGGCTGCCGGGCTGGACCCGGTCCACCTCGATCCGGCCCTCGCGGCCCTGGCGGGCGGAGATCCCGGTGCCCACATAGGCACCGTTGAGATTGCGGCGGAACCCCTCGTACTCACGGGCGCTGTAGACCGCGCCCCAACGGTCGCCGCTGCGGCTGACCACCTCGCGGGCCGCCTCGGAGCCGGACTTGCCGTCCTGCTGGGCGGCGGCCGCGGCCGCCTTCACCTCGTCGCTCTCCACGGACCCCATGACCGAGTGCGCCGGTATCCGGTGTGCCGCGGAATCGCGCCCGTTCTCCGCCTCCGCGTCCCAGGAGCCCACGGCCGCGCCGGTGGCCAGCACGCTGACGAAGATCAATGCCAGGGCGGCCCCGCGGCGAACGCGGCGGGGCTGGACGAACAGACTCGGGCCCGACATGCCGGTGAGTGTAGGGCACCAACGGGCGCCGTACGGCGGGTTGTCCGGTACGGCGCCCTGGGCGAATGTCACACCTTGAGGTACTTGCGGAGCGCGAAGAAGGCCGCGAGGGCGGGCATCAGCAGCCCGATCGCCAGCACCAGCGGCAGCTTGGCGAGCACCGCGTCCCAGCCGATGAAGTTGATCACGTCGATCTTGTCCACCAGCCAGTTGTTGACCAGGAAGTACTGCCCGCTGACCAGCAGTACGCAGGCGAAGCCCGCGCCCAGCAGCCCCGCGATGGCGGCCTCCATGATGAACGGCATCTGGATATAGAAGCTGGACGCGCCGACCAGTCTCATGATCCCGGTCTCCCGGCGGCGGCTGAACGCCGAGACCCGGACCGTATTGACGATCAGCATCAACGCGACGACCAGCATCAGCGTCATCACCGCGAGGGCCGCGAAGTTCATGCCGTTGAGCAGGTTGAAGAGGTCGTCGACCAGTTTCTTCTGGTCCTGCACCTCCTGCACCCCGGGCCGGGCGGCGAAGGCGGTGGAGATCACGTCATAGCGCTCGGGGTCCTTCAGCTTGATCCGGAAGGACTCCTGCATCTGATCCGGGGTCAGCGAGTCGGCCAGCGGCGAGTCGCCGAACTGCTCCTTGTAGTGCTTGTACGCCTCCTCACTCGTCTCGAAGTGCACCGACTCCACGATGTTCATCTGCTTGAGCTCGGATTCGATCTTTTCCTTCTGGGCCTCGGTGACGGCCCCCTTGGCACAGTTGGCCGAGGTCTCCTTGTCGTTCTTGTTGCAGAGGAAGATCGAGACGTTGACCTTGTCGTACCAGTAGCCCTTCATCGTGCTCACCTGCTCGCGCATGAGCAGGGACCCGCCGAACAGGGCGAGCGAGAGGGCGACGGAGACGATCACCGCGAAGGTCATCGTGAGATTGCGGCGGAGACCGACGCCGATCTCCGACAGGACGAACTGGGCGCGCATGGCGTCCTTTCAGTGCTGGTAGCCGTAGACGCCGCGAGACTGGTCGCGGACGAGACGGCCCTTCTCAAGTTCGATCACGCGCTTGCGCATCTGGTCCACGATCTGCTGGTCGTGGGTGGCCATGACGACGGTGGTGCCGGTCCGGTTGATCCGGTCCAGCAGCTTCATGATCCCGACCGAGGTCTGCGGGTCCAGGTTGCCGGTCGGCTCATCGGCGATCAGCAGCATCGGGCGGTTGACGAACGCGCGCGCGATGGCCACTCGCTGCTGCTCACCGCCGGAGAGCTCACCGGGCATCCGGTCGTCCTTGCCGCCCAGGCCCACCAGGTCGAGCACCTCGGGCACGGTCTTGCGGATGGCGGCGCGCGGCTTGCCGATCACCTCGAGCGCGAAGGCCACGTTCTCGCCGACCGTCTTGTTGGGGAGCAGCCGGAAGTCCTGGAAGACCGTCCCCAGCTGGCGGCGCATATGCGGCACCTTCCAGTTGGACAGCCGCGCGATATCCTTGCCCAGCACATGGACCGCGCCGTGACTGGCCCGCTCCTCCCGGAGGAGGAGACGCAGAAAAGTGGACTTCCCCGACCCCGAGGAGCCCACCAGGAAGACGAACTCGCCCTTCTCGATCTCGAGCGAGACGTCCCGGAGTGCGGGGCGGGTCTGCTTGGGGTAAGTCTTGGATACGTTGTCGAATCGGATCACTGAAGCACCACGGTCGACCTGGGTAGCGGTACGGGCAGCTGCCTGGGCGGCTCCCGTCGGTGTGCGTGACCATACGCGAACCGTGTGCGGCCGCGCAGCGCCGATCCACCTTGGTGCGTTTATTCACGGCACTATTGGGGGCAAACGGTTGACAAAATGACCGCTGTGCCATCCGTGGTGGCCAGGAACCCGTACGGCTACGGCACGGAATCGCACGGGGCGCGCCGAACCGGGCGGAACCTGGCACAGTGGAAGGGGAACCAACCGATTTTCCTGAGCGTTGGCCCCGTGTCTACTGCGGCACCGCCGTGCGGGAGGAGAAAGCGCATGACGTACGACAGGCTCGTCTGCGCCAACTGCGCGAGTCCGGTCAGCGAGGGCCGCTGCCCGGTCTGCCGGGCCAGCAGAGAGCGCCTTCAGCAGCAGGACGGCCTTTTCGGCGGGATGACGCCGGCCGCCCTGATAGCGCTGCTGCTGGCGCTGATCGCGGTGGTCGTGCTGGCTCATGAGGTGGCCGGCGCCACGGCGTGACGTTCGGCCCCAGGCCGAGCACCCCGACATACCGAGGGGCCCGGAGCTCTACGCTCCGGGCCCCTCGTCGTGCTCACGGCCTGTAATCGATCAGGCCATCGTGGCTACGTCCTGTGGTCAGGCCACGTTGTTGCGGTTGACCAGACGCGGCACGAAGCGGAAGCCGATCCCGCCCGCGATCATCGTCGCGGCACCCAGCAGCAGGAACGTGGTCTCACCGGCACCGGTCTCGGCCAGCTGCTCCTTGGCCTTGCCCTGCTCGACCGGCTTGGAGCCGACGTTGTCGGTGTCCGTGTTGTCGTCGCAGTTGGTGCTGTCGAGATCCACGGTGCAGGTGTTGGAGTCGTCCCCACCCTGGTCACCGCCGCCACCGCCCGGGGCGGGCTTGGTGGGCTCATCGGTCGGCTCACCGGTCGGCGGGTCGGTGGGCTCGCTGGTCGGCGGGTCCGTCGGCTCATCGGTCGGCGGGTCCGTCGGCTCGTCCGTGGGCGGGTCCGTCGGCTCGCCGGTCGGCGGCACGGTCGGGTCGTCCGTGGGCGGGTCGGTGGGCTCATCGGTCGGCGGGTCCGTCGGGTCACCGGTCGGCGGGTCCGTCGGAATGGACGTCGGGTCGTCCGTGGGCTCGTCGGTCGGGCCGGGGTTGCCGACGCTCGCGCCGATGTCCACACCCTGTTCGTCGGCGCTGACGGAGGCTCCGACGCCTCCGATGCCGACGTCCACACCCACGGCCGATGCGGCGCCGGCGGCGGTGAGCGACGCACCGGCGGCGATCACCGCGCCGGCTGCTATGCGCGCGATCCGCAACCGCGTCTTCTTCGTCATCTGCCTGCTACCCCCAGTAGCTGTACTCGTCGATGGAGCAGCTATGCACGGGGCCACGGCCGTCGGGGTGCAGTTCCGCGGTCACCGCCGCAACTGGCGGTCCGCCGGTCCCCGTTCACACGCGCCCCAGGACATACGCATGCCGCGCGTCAGCCTTCCGGGTTCTGAAATCACCGTCAAGGTCATTTCCGTGCGAGATGTCCGCTATGCATTTCCTTGAGTGATGCATGGGTACAGGACTGTGACCAAAAAGCGCGCGGACGCGGCCACTTGGGGACCGATCGGTCCTACTTCTCCTGCTGCTTCCGCCAGCGGATCCCGGCCTCGAGGAAGCCGTCCAGCTCGCCGTCGAGCACCGCCTGCGGATTGCCGACCTCGAACTCGGTACGCAGGTCCTTGACCATCTGGTATGGGTGCAGGACGTAGGAACGCATCTGGTTGCCCCAGGAGTTGCCGCCGTCGCCCTTGAGCGCGTCCATCTTGGCCTGCTCCTCCTGCCGGCGGCGCTCGAGCAGCTTCGCCTGGAGGACGTTCATCGCGGTGGCCTTGTTCTGGATCTGCGAGCGCTCGTTCTGGCAGGAGACCACGATGCCGGTCGGGATATGGGTCAACCGCACCGCGGAGTCCGTGGTGTTGACGCCCTGGCCGCCGGGGCCGGACGAACGGTAGACATCGACCCGCAGCTCGGACTCGTCGATCTCGATATGGTCGGTCTGCTCGACCACCGGCAGCACCTCGACACCCGCGAACGAGGTCTGACGGCGGCCCTGGTTGTCGAAGGGCGAGATCCGCACCAGCCGGTGGGTGCCCTGCTCGACCGAGAGGGTGCCGTAGGCGTACGGGATCTGGACGGCGAAGGTGGTCGACTTGATACCGGCCTCCTCCGCGTACGACGTCTCGTAGACCTCGGTCTTGTAGCCATGGCGCTCGGCCCAGCGCAGATACATCCGCTGGAGCTGCTCGGCGAAGTCGGCGGCGTCGACCCCGCCCGCCTCGGCGCGGATGTTGACCAGGGCCTCCCGGGAGTCGTACTCGCCGGACAGGAGGGTGCGCACCTCCATCTCGTCGACGGCCTTGCGCACCGCCTCCAGCTCGGCCTCGGCCTCGGCGCGGGCGTCCTCGTCGCCCTCGTCCGCGGCGAGCTCGAAGAGCACCTCGAGGTCGTCGATACGGCCGCGCAGCTCCTCGGTCCGGCGAAGGTGCCCCTGGAGATAGGACAGCTTGCTGGTGATCTTCTGCGCGCTCTCCGGGTCGTCCCACAGGGACGGGGCCGCCGCCTGCTCCTCGAGCACGGCGATGTCGGCCCTCATCTTGTCGAGGTCCAGGACGGCCTCGATCGACCCCATGGTCGAGGAGAGGGACTTCAGCTCTTCGGATACATCGACGACTGCCACGGCACCAGCGTAACCGCTGCGGCAGACTGACCGGCCCCGGTCAGGGAGTCCCGGCGTCCTGGGAGCTGGAGTGCTCCCCGCCCTTGGGCGGATCGCCCCCGTCATCGCCGCCGGTGGCCAGCCATCCACCGACCGCGATCGCGATCAGCGCGGCCGCCGAGACCACGGCGGCCTTCACCCGGCGGCGGCGCACCGCCTCCGAGGGCCGGTTACGGGCCGAGCCCGCCCGGCGCTGGCCGTGCATCCGAGGAGCGCGCGCGGTGCCGTGGGCGCCGCCCGCGAGCTCGTCGGCGCTGGGCACCCGCATGCTGGTGTGGGTGTCCCGGCTGGAGTCGGGTACGGCGCCGGGGACCAGCGGCACCGCGCCGCGCCGCCGCGGCTGCGGCCCGGCGGCCGGGCCCCGGTGGGCGGGCTCCTCATAGCCGCCCTCGCCGTCCTCCTCCTGCTCGTCATCGGGCTCGTCGATGTCCAGCGGCGGATATCCGGCCAGGCTCGGCAGCACCTCACGCAGCCGCGTCGCCAGCTCGGAGGCGCGCAGCCGGGAGGCGGGCGCCTTGGCCAGACACTGGAGCAGCAGCTGCCACAGCTCATCGGGGATCCCGGGCAGCGGGGCCACGGTCTCGGTCACATGGCGGCGCAGGATCGCGCCGGGGTGGCCGCCGCCGAACGGGGTGAACCCGGCCAGCAGCTCGTACAACACGGTGGCCAGCGCGTACACATCGACACTGGCCCGCGGCGGCAGCCCCTCGATGATCTCCGGGGCCAGATAGTCCGGGGTGCCGATGACACTGCGCGGATTCGGCGAACGGCCCTGACCCTGGCCCTGCTGCTGGCCGCGGCCGGGGTGCCGCTCGCGGATCCGGCTGGGGGCGTCGACCAGGCGCGCGATGCCGAAGTCGGTGAGCAGGGCGGGGTGGGAGCCGCCGGGGCCGAGCGGGCCCTGCATGTCCAGCAGCACGTTCTCCGGCTTGACGTCGCGGTGCACCACCCCGGCGGCGTGCGCCGCGGCCAGCCCGTCCGCCACGTCCGCGGCGATGGCGACCGCCGCCTCCGGGGCGAGCCGCCGCTCGCGGGCCAGCCGGGTACGCAGATCCGTACCGCGGATCAGGTCCATGACGAGCGCCAGGTCGTTGCCGTCGACCACCAGGTCGCGCACGCCGACCACCCGGGGGTGGTCGAGGCCGAGCAGCGCGGTGCGCTCCTGTACGAATCGGCCGACCAGCTCCTGGTCGGAGGAGAGGTCCTCGCGCAGGAGCTTGATGGCGACGGGGCCCTCGGGCCCCTCGCCCAGCCACACCGTGCCGGCGCTGCCGCGTCCCAGGACCTGGTGCGCGGTGTACCGGCTGCCGATCTTCCGTGACAAGACTGCTCCGAATCCTCCGACAGGGGGGCACGTTGGCGACAAAGCTACGCGGCTACTGGCGCGTTGGGTGCGCCAGACCACGCCAACTGTCACTTCTGCGGCGGAAAACACCCTTCGGATGTCGACAAATCACCGAAGTCGGGGGGAGCGGAGCGGAATCGGGGACGGCTCCGGACGACCGGTCGGTCCGGACAGCCGAGGGTTTCGGACGACCGGTCAGCCGGTCGGTCCTCAACCCGTCGGTCCGTCAATCGGTCGGTCCGTCAACCCGTCGGTCACGTCAACCCGTCGGTCCGTCAGCCGGTCAGCTCGGGCCGCCCAGGTCGGAGATCCACTGCCTGATGTCGGAGATCCAGTCGCTGACGGCGTCCCAGTAGCTCTTGCCCTCGGCGACCCAGTCCTTGAGCGGGGTCAGCTCCCAGACCAGCCAGGAGCCCACCACCAGGACCACGATCACGAACAGACAGCCCTTGAGGCACCCCAGGCCCGGGATCTTCATCCGGTTGGGGTTGGAGCCGCGCTGACGCGGCGGTTCGGGCTGCTGCGGCTGCTGTGGCGGCGGGGCGTAGCGCTGCGGCTGCGGCTGCTGGGGGTGGTGCGGCGCCGGGGCGTAGTTCTGCGGCTGCTGGTACGGCGGCGGCTGCTGACGGCGCTGCTGACGCTGCGGCGGCTGATGGGGCTGCTGCGGCTGCTGGTACGACTGCGGCGGCTGCTGGGGCGCCGGGCGGCGCTGGGGGCGGCGGCGCAGCGGGTCCTCGCTCGGGTCCAGGTACTGGACCTGCGTCTGGTCATTACGGTCGCGGGCCGCGCGGAGCTGGTTCTGCCAGGGGTGCGCGTCGTCCCCGCCCGGCTGGCCGGGCGGCACGGGCGGCATCGCGCGCGTCGGATCGCCGTTTCCGCCGGGTCCCGAGCCGGTCGGCAGCACCTGGGTGGGGTCGGCGTTCGGCCCGGTGGTGGGCAGCACATTGGTGGCCGCGGCCGGGTCGTACGAGGGCGCGTTGGTCGGCAGCACCTGGGTGGGGTCGGCGGCGCCCGCGGGACCGGTGTCCGGCACCGGCGCGGGCGCCGGGTCCGGCGCGAGCAGCCCGGCGACGCCGAGCGCCGCCTCCGCCTGCGCGGCCGAGGCGTGCACCCCGACACCGGAGGCGACCACGCGCAGGCCGCGGGCCAGGTTCTCGGCGCTGGGGCGCTCGTCGGGGTTCTTGCGCAGACAGCGCTCTATGACCGTCCACAGCGGCTCGGGCACCGTGGTGGGGCGGCGCGGCTCCTCGCTGAGGTGGCGGTGCAGCACCTCGAGCGCCGTGTTGCCCGCGAACGGCGGACGGCCGGTCACCAGCTCGTACAGCAGGATGCCCGCGCCGTAGATGTCGACCGCGGAGGTCTGCGGACGGCCCTCGGCGGACTCCGGCGCCACATAGGCCGGGGTGCCGACGAACTCCTGGGTGCGGGTGAGACCGGGCGAGTCCGCCAGCCGCGCGATGCCGAAGTCGGTCAGCATCGGGTGCATCTCCTGGCCCTCACCGGTGCCCGCGAGCAGCACGTTGGCGGGCTTCAGATCGCGGTGCACCACGCCGTCGGCGTGACTGGCGGCGAGCGCGTCGGCGATCTGGGCGGTGAGGAGGGCCGCGGCGACGGGGGTGAACGGGCCGTTGCGGCGCAGGTAGTTGTGGAGGTCCGGACCGTCGATCAGGTCCATGACGAGGGCGAGCAGATCGCCCTCCACCACCAGGTCGCGGGTGCGGACGATATTGGGGTGGGTGAGCCGGAGCAGCACGGAGCGTTCGCGCAGGAAGCGCATGACGATCTCCGCGTCGTTCGCGAGCTCCTCCTTGAGGACCTTGATCGCGACGGTCTCGCCGGGCTGCCCGGCCACGGCGGCCTCGGCCCCCGCCGTCTCCCGCTGGCGGGCTCGCCAGACGGTGCCCGTGGCTCCGCGTCCGAGCGGCTCCTCGAGCAGGTACTTGCTGCCTACCGGCCGCACGTCATGCGCTCCCTGATCGTGGTCTTCATTCGCTTGCGTCGTCCACGGCGCGGTCTGTCGCACCGCTTGTCCTGCTGGGTCGTACCCGTCCGCCCCACTGTAATGGGGACGCGCGAGCGTCCGTACTGATCACCACACGAGTGGACGGGAGCGGTGTCCCGCCCGCCCCTCCTCGCGGGTCTCGCGGTCCCGGCGGGGTTTGGGGGGAAGACGTGCGCTGCGGACAGTTGGTTGCCATGTGTGGCCACTCGGGGGGTGCGCCCCGCGCCCCGGCACCGTCGCAACCACCGTCGATCCGGTCGCAATCAACCACTTTCGGCCGACCAGCCGACCAATCAAGATCATGTAACGCCGGGCGGCGGGCGAAGTGTCAGCGGCAGGTGCGAGGATGCACGCAGCACGAAGCGCCGAGCGGCGGGAGGCTCACGCTCCGTGACCCGTACGACCCCGTACGGACCTGTACGTGCCGAAGGGCCTGGGGGCGGTGGTGGGGATCGGCACCCCTGCCCGGCCTCCCGGACAGAAGGGACCGTTGACGGCGATGCAGATTCGGCTGACCGTCCTCGGGCCGCGCGGCGCCCACCCGGGCCGTTCCGGCCATCCGTCCGCCGCGCACGCGCCGGTGTGCGCGGTGGACGTGCTCGTGACCGCCCCGGTCGGCACGGCCCTCGCCTCGGTGGCGAGCGGGCTGGCCACGGCGGTGGCCGCGGCCGGGAGCGACGCGGGCGGGGGCGGCGGGGCGGTCGTGCTGTACGCGGGGACCGAGCGGCTGGACCCGCAGCGCTGCGCGCTCGGCGAGCCGCCGCTCGTGGACGGCGCGGTGCTCTCGCTGCACGCCCCGGCCGACCCCGAGCGCTCCCCGGCGTACACGGGCTCCCCCGGGCTGCCGGAGGCGGCCGTCACCGAGGCCGCGGTCCATCTCGACGTGATCGCCGGGCCGGACGCGGGCGGGGTCCATCTGCTGCACGGCGGCCAGGTCCGGGTGGGCCGCTCCGCGGACGCGGACGTACCCCTCGACGACCCCGACGTCTCCCGGCTGCACTGCGCGGTGACGGTCACCGAGGACGGCGCAGTGACCGTGGCCGACCTCGGCTCGACCAACGGCACGGCGGCCGACGGCGCCCCCGTCGGCCCTCATCCGGTGCCGCTGGCGCCGGGGGCGCTGCTGCGGATCGGCGAGTCCGCGCTGCGGCTGCGGACGCCCGGGGCGGCCCCCTCGCCCCCGCCCCGCCTCCCCGCCCACCCGGACGGCGAGGGCCATCTGCGGGTCGCACCCCGGCCGGACGCCGGTCCGCTCGGCCATACGGAGGGCTCCCGCACCGGCGCCACCCACTTCACCGAGGGCGCCTGGACGCCCCTGGCGCACCACCCCGGCACGGACGGTGACCACGACGGCCCGAGCGGCGAAGGTGACGAACGCCACATGCGCCCGCCGGAGGCGTGGACCCCTGACCCGAGGACGGAGCCGGACCATACGAGCGCTCGGGCACCGCGCCGCCAGGATGGCGAGGGCGCGAGCCGGGGCGGCGCGGGCCGGTGGGACACCGGCAGCTCGGGCCGGACCGGCCAAGGCGCCGACGGCCCCCGGGCCACCGGCGGCCACGGCGACACGCCGTACGACGCCCCCACGGCGCGCGGCGAGCGGGCGGCCGAGGGCCGGTGGGACACCGCCGACCCGTACGGCGACGCGGACCGGACCGGTCAGGAGGCCAACGACGGCCGCCCCGGCCACGGCAGGACGCCGTACAACGACCCCGCCCCGGGCGCTTCCGGGGCGCGGGCCGGGCGCGACGGCGAGCGGAGCCCCGGGGGGCGGTTGGACGGGACGCATGCGCATCCGCGGGCGTACACCTTCGACGTTCCCGGGGCGCAGCCGCGGCGGCGTGGGATAGGGGCCTGGGTGCGGCAGTTCGCCGCCGGGAAGGGCGAGCGGGCCGGTGGGCGTGACGACGGCGGCGCGCGCGACGCGGCGGAGCGGGCGGCGGCCGAGGCGGAGGCCCTTCAGCTGCGGTGGCCGGATCTCGCCGCCGTGCTGATGACCGCGCTCGGCCCCGGCCCCCGGCTGTGGGAGCGCGCCCCGGACCATCCGGACACGCTCGCCGTACGGCTCGGCTCCGCCGACCGACTGGCCTCCGAGGGCGCGCTGTTGCCCGCCGCCCCCGTCACCGTCTCACTGCGCCGGGCCGGTTCGCTGGGACTCGCGGGACCGCGCGCCCGGCTGGCCGGGCTCGCCCGGTCGGTGGTGGCGCAGCTCGCGGCGCTGCACTCGCCCTCCGCGCTGGAGATCGTGCTGATCAGCACCGACCGCGCCCGTGCCGTCGAGGACCGGCTCGCCGAGTGGTCATGGCTGGGCTGGCTGCCGCAGGTGCGCCCGCTGCGCGGGCAGGACTGCCGGTTGCTGCTTGCGTACGACACCGAGCAGGCGACGGCCCGCGCGGCCGAGTTGACGCGGCGGCTGGAGGACGGGCCGCTGGGCCCGTCATGGGCCGGCTCTCCCCCGGCCGCCGTGGCCTCGGCGGCGGCCCGCCACTCCGGGCCGTACACCGTGGTGCTCGTGGATGGCGACCCCGGACCGGCCTCGCTGCGCGAGACGTTCGCGGCACTGGCCGCCGGCGGTCCGGCCGCCGGAATCCATCTGGTGTGTCTGGCCGAGGCCCCGGCCACCTCACCCGCGTCGCCGGTGTCGCGGAGCCACGCGGCCGCGCGCTCGGCGTCCACCGCCTTCGCCGCCTGTGGCGTGGCCGCGCTGCTGAGCGGCGATGTGGCCACGGGGTTGCAGATCGTGCACCGGGACGACCCCCACCACTCCCTCGAATCGGCCGGTGGCACGACGACCGTGACGGTGGACGCGGTGTCGGGGGCGTGGGCCGAGCGGTTCGCGCGGGCGCTCGCGCCACTGCGCCCGGCCGCGTCCGCACAGGGCGGTACGGACGGTCCGGGCCGTCTGCCGACCACCCCGCTGCCGGACACCGCCCGGCTGCTGGACGAGTTGGGGCTGGCCCGGGCCACGCCCGCGTCGCTGCTGGCGCGTTGGGCCGCGGCGGCCGACGAGGTCCCGGCGGGCGGCCGGGCACAGGCGGTGCTCGGCGCCGGGCCGCGCGGCCCGCTGGCGGTCGATCTGGCGGCGGACGGCCCGCATCTGGCGGTCGACGGAGCCGCGGGCACCGGTAAGACGGAGCTGCTGCGGTCGCTGGCCGCCTCGCTCGCGGCGGCCGAGCGGCCGGACCGGCTGGAGCTGGTCCTGGTCGACGGCGCGGGCGCCGGATCGGGGTCCGGCGCGAGCGCGGCGGGCGGCGGCGAGGGTCTGCGGGTGTGCACGGACCTGCCGCATGTCTCGACGTATCTGGCCGCCTCCGATCCGGTGCGGATGCGGGAGTTCGCGCAGGCGCTCAGCTCGGAGCTCAAGCGCCGCGCGGAGCTGCTGGGCCCCCAGGACTTCACCACCTGGCACACCGGCCTCCCCGGCACCGTTCCCGAGGAATCGGGCCGCCCGCCCACAGGCGGCGGCCCGGTCATCGGCGCCCAGGCGACGGGCAGCGCCGCGCCCGGCCGGTCCGCCACCGGCGGCCCGGAGTCGATGTCGAGCGGGCGCGCCCCCACCGGACAACCCGGCGCCCCCACCGGACAACCCACCGGCGGCGCCACCATCGGCGCCCAGGCGAGTGGCCGTTCGCATCCCGAGCGCCGAACCGGCGAGGGGCCGGGCTCCGCTGCCCAGGCCACCGGCCGGTCCGGCGCCACCGGCTCGTCCGGCGCCGCCACCGACCCGTCGCGGGGCCCGCGGGTGGTGGCGCCCCGGGTGGCCGGGGACGTGGATCCGCCATCCGGGGACACCGGGGACACCCTGCGCACCCTCAACCTGCGCACCCAGCACGGAGGGCAGCACGGGCAGCACGAACAGCGCGCCCGGCGCCCGCTCCCCCGGCTCGTGGTGCTCGTCGACGACTACGACGCGCTGGTCGCCCCCGCGCTCGGCAGCCCCGGCCGTCCGGCCGCCGGGTCCGTGGTGCGGGCGCTGGAGGCCATCGCGCGGGACGGGGCGCGGCTGGGAGTGCACCTGGTGGCGGCATCGGGGCGCCCGGAGCGTACGGCGGAGACCGCGGCGGTCGGGCGCGCCGGGCTCCGGGTCACCCTGGAGTCCCGGCCCGGCCCCCATGACACCCCCGAACCGGCCCCGCCCACCCCCTCCGAGCGGCCCGGCACCACCACCCCGTCCGCCCCGGGCGAGCACGCCCCCGGCCGGGGACGGCTGTTCGGCCCCGGCGGCGGCGCGGTGACGCCGTTCCAGGCGGGGCGGGTGACCGGGCGGATACCGCGTACCGCGACCCAGCGGCCCACCGTGGTGCCGCTCGAATGGGCGCGGATGGGCGATCCGCCCACCCGGCGGCCGCTACGCGAACTCGGCAATGGGCCAACGGACTTGGCACTGCTCGCCAGCGCGCTCCAGCGGGCCGCGCAGTCGGCGGACGCCACCACCGCGCCCGCGCTGATCTGACCGTTCCGCCCGGCTGTTCCGGCTGGTTCCGGCTGTGGCCGCTCCTGCCCGGCTTTCCGTGTCGATCTTCCCATCCTCCCCTCTGACCCCCCTGCCCCGTTCCCTCCTGACTCTTCATCACGTCCCGGTCACGATCGGTGAGTTGAAGCCGAAAGCGGTATTGCGACGTTCGGTTACGGGGCGTAGTACTGACGCACGGAACACGGCCGCGCGGGGGCCGGTCCATGGGAGGGAACACGGGGATGCACGTATCGCTTCGTACGAAGCGTTCCACGCGGGCCGCGGTGGCCCTGCTGTCGGTGGGAGCGCTCACACTCACCGCCGCGGGCTGCGGCGGTGACGACGGGGACGCGGCGGGCGGCAGTCCGCCCCCGGTCACCGTGAAGCTGCCCAGCCTCAAGGGTCAGAAGCTCCAGGTGACCGCGGTCTGGACAGGTACCGAGCAGGAGAACTTCACCAAGGTTCTGAAGGAGTTCGAGAAGCGCACCGGTGCCGAGGTGGCGTTCGTGCCCAGCGGTGACGACATGTCGGCCTTCGTCGGCTCGAAGATCGCCGGTGGCGCGCCGCCCGATGTGGCGATGGTCGGACAGGTCGGGGTGTTGCGCGAGTTCGCCCAGAAGGGCTGGGCCAAACCGGTCGACGCGGCCACCGAGGCACAGCTGAAGAAGAACTTCGCGAAGGGCTGGCGCGATCTGGGCGCCTGGAAGGGCACCCAGTACGGGGTGTATTTCAAGGCCAGCAACAAGTCCCTGGTCTGGTACAACACCTCGGCGTTCGACTACGCGGGCGCGAAGGAGCCGAAGACCTGGAAGGACTTCCTCGCCCAGGCCCAGCTGGTGTCCGACTCCGGAACCGACGCGATCTCCGTCGGCGGCCAGGACGGCTGGACGCTCACCGACTGGTTCGAGAACGTCTATCTCTCCCAGGCGGGCCCGGAGAAGTACGACCAGCTGGCCCAGCACAAGATCAAGTGGACCGATCCGTCCGTCACCGAGGCGCTGACCACCCTGGCCGAGCTGTGGGGCACCAAGGGGCTGCTCGCGGGCGGCAGGGACGGCGCGCTGCACACCGCGTTCCCGGACTCGGTCTCCAAGACCTTCGCCAACGCCGCGGAGCCGGAGGCGGGCATGGTCTTCGAAGGTGACTTCGTCGCGGCCAACGTGGCCGACGCGGGTGCGGAGCTCGACGCCGACGCCAAGGTGTTCCCCTTCCCGGCGGTGGGCGAGAAGCCTCCGGTGGTCACCGGTGGCGACGCGGCCGTGGCGCTGAAGCGGAGCAAGGCGGCGCAGGCGTTGCTGACCTTCCTCGCCTCCCCCGACGCGGCCCATATCTGGGCCGGTTCCGGGGGGTTCATCTCGGCGAACAAGTCGCTCGACCTCGGCACCTATCCCAACGCGCCGCTGCGCGATATCGCCAAGGCGCTGATCTCGGCGGGCGACGACTTCCGGTTCGACATGTCCGACCAGGCCCCGGCCTCCTTCGGCGGAAAGCCGGCCCAGGGCGAGTGGAAGGCGCTCCAGGACTTCCTCAAGAACCCGAGGAACGTCACCGGCATCCAGCGCCAGCTGGAGGCCGACGCGGCCAAGGCGTACCAGAACTGACGACCCGACCGGGAGATCCACATCATGTCGACCGCGACAGCGGACGGCGCGGCCACGCCTGGCCGGGCACCGTCCGTACCACCGGCTGAAGCACGCGACCGGAAAAAGAAGAAGGGTGTGATGGGCACCCGGCCGTGGCTGGCCGCGGTGTTCCTGCTGCCCGCGCTGGTCCTGCTCGGCGCGCTCGTCGTCTATCCGATCGGCTACTCCGTCTACCGCAGCTTCTTCGATGCGAGCGGCAACGGTTTCGTCGGCCTGGACAACTACCAGGAGATGTTCTCCGACGACGCGACCAAGACGGCGATCAAGAACAACATCATCTGGCTGATCCTGGCCCCCACCGTCTCCACCGCCCTCGGGCTGATCTTCGCCGTGCTCACCGAACGGATCCGCTGGGCGACCGCCTTCAAGCTGATCGTCTTCATGCCGATGGCGATCTCGATGCTGGCGGCGGGCATCATCTTCCGGCTGGTCTATGAGCAGGATCCGGACAAGGGCGTGGCCAACGCCATGTGGGTGAGCGTGCATGACTCGTTCACCGAGTCGCCGCCGTTCCCCGGCGCCCACCCCCGTCCGGACGCCGGGCTGATCGAGTCCTCGGGCGGCGCGTACACCACCTCGGCGACCGCGGAGCAGGGCTCCCCGTCCTCGATTCCGCTGGTGGCCGCCAAGCGGGACGACATCGGCGGGGCGCAGCCCGCGCACCGGGCGAAGCCCGAGCCGGGGAAGGTCACCGGCACCGTCTGGTTCGACTTCACCCGGGGCGGCCGCGGTGAACAGGGCGTCATCGACAAGGGCGAGAAGGGCATGGCCGACCTCAGGGTCGAGGCGGTCAAGGACGGCAAGGTGGTGGCCAAAGCCACCACCGCGGCGGACGGCACGTACACCCTTCCGGCCGGCGCGGAGGGGGCCCGACTCCGGCTGCCCGCCTGGAACTTCTCCGAGCCGTACAACGGGGTGGACTGGCTGGGCCCGTCCTTCGTCACCCCCGCCATCATCGGCTCCTACGTCTGGATCTGGGCGGGCTTCGCGATGGTGCTGATCGCGGCGGGCCTCGCCGGGGTGCCGCGTGAGCTGATGGAGGCCGCGCGGATGGACGGCGCCAGCGAATGGCAGGTGTTCCGGCGGATCACGGTGCCGCTGCTGGCTCCGGTGCTGTCGGTCGTGGTCGTCACGCTGATGATCAACGTGATGAAGATCTTCGACCTGGTCTACATCATCGCCCCGGGCCCCTCGCAGGACGACGCCAACGTACTGGCGCTCCAGTTGTTCCAGTCCTCCTTCGGAACCGATGTCAACCAGGGCCTCGGCAGCGCCATCGCGGTGTTCCTGCTGCTGCTCGTACTCCCCGTCATGTTCATCAACATCCGCCGCATCCGAAGGGAGAGCCGCCGATGACCAGTGCGGACACGGTCGTAACTGCGAAGCAGCCCCTCGTCGCACGGATCGCGGCCCGGGCCGGTGGCGGGGTGATGCGGGTCGCCCTGGTGCTGATCGGCCTGTTCTGGCTGATGCCCACCGCGGGGCTGCTGCTGTCCTCCCTGCGGGATCCGGCGGACGTGGACCTCTCCGGATGGTGGAAGGTCTTCACCGATCCCGGCCAGCTCACCTTCAGCGGCTACGACAAACTGCTGAGCAACCAGCAGATCACCGACTCCCTCTGGACCACCCTGGCGATCACCCTTCCGGCCACGCTGCTGGTGGTGGTGATCGGGGCGCTGGCGGGCTACGCCTTCGCCTGGATGGACTTCCCCGGCCGCGACTGGTGGTTCCTGCTGGTGGTCGGACTGCTGGTGGTGCCGGTACAGGTCGCCCTGATCCCGGTGGCCAAGCTCTTCGGCGAGGTCGGGATCTTCCAGACCACCACCGGCGTGGTGCTCTTCCACACCGCCTTCGGTCTGCCGTTCGCCGTCTTCCTGCTGCGCAACTTCTTCGCGGAGATCCCCCGGGAGCTGCTGGAGGCGGCGCGGCTGGACGGCGCCGGTGAGCTGCGGCTGTTCCTGCGGGTCGTGATGCCGCTGGGCGCTCCGGCCATCGCCTCGCTCGGCATCTTCCAGTTCCTGTGGGTGTGGAACGACATGCTGGTGGCCCTGATCTTCGCGGACAGCGGCAACCCGCCGATCACGGTCGCCCTCCAGCAGCAGGTCCGGCAGTTCGGCAACAACATCGACATCCTCGGCCCCGGTGCCTTCGTGTCGATGGTGATCCCGCTGGCGGTCTTCTTCGCCTTCCAGCGCCAGTTCGTGGCGGGCGTGATGGCGGGCGCGGTGAAATAACCGCCCCCTCTCGTAGGCCAGCGGCCCGGCACCCCTCCCAAGGGGCGCGCCGGGCCGCCCCCTGTTCCGGTCATGGCACATCGCATTCCGCCCATACCGTCTTGCCGACGGGGAGACGAGGCGTCGTACCCCAGCGGGTGGCCAGCACATCCACCAGAAACAGGCCACGGCCCGACTCCTCGTCGGTCGTCGGCGTCTGCGGAGCGGCCGGGAGGCAGTCCTCACGGGCGTCCGAGACCTCGATACGGATCGTCCGCGCCGAGGGTTCGCAGACGAGCCGGAGACGGAAGTCCCGCCCGGGTACGCGGCCGTGGCGTACGGCGTTGGAGGCCAGCTCCGCCACCAGGAGGGCCACCGTGCAGGAAGCGTCCGACGCGGGCGGATAACCCCACTCCGCCATGCGCCGCACGGCGAGCCGTCGAGCGAGGTGCGCTGCGCGCGGCGTGGCGGGTAACTGGCGGATGAGTTCTCGGAGCTCGGGCTCGCGCTCGGGGTCCGGTGCCGTGGTCGGCTTCAGCACGGTGTTGTCCATTTCCGTCCGATCGATAATCCGTGACGCCATCAGTCGTCAGGCGGCACGGGCTGTGGGTAGCTGCGTTACCCACGTCGTCACCTCGGTCAGGTGCTCGGGTTGCAGCCCGAGGCGCGGGTCGGGCTGCACGAGGAGGGTCCCTGTTCCCCTGGCAGCGCGCTCTGCGGCCCAGGCGTGGTCGAGGCCGGTGAAGTCGTCGTCAATCCACACAGCGGGGGCGTCGCCAAGCCAGGCGTCGACGTGGTCGCGCTTCCACAGGTAGCCGTTGGGGTGGCTGGTGGTGATCTGCGGGCGCGGCAGGTCGATGCACGGCAGCGTCGGGAGGCCCAGGAGGGGCCCGATGAGGGTGGTGGCGTCCTGGCGCCAGCTGGTGCACCAGACCGGGGTGACCGAGCCAATGCCGATGACGTCCATGAGCAGGCGGCCGTGGTCGGGGTTGAGCCAGACGGTGAGCGGGTTGTCGGCGCTCCGGCCGGTGGGGACGACGTCGTGGCGGGCGTGCGTGGCCGGGATCGAGCCGTCCGAGTTGGGGAAGGGGATGAGGACGCCGTCGATGTCGAGAAGCAGGTAGGGCTGGCGCATCGGTCCTCCATGGGCCGGATGAACGCGGCTGTCAGAGCTTGCGGGCGCGGAGCAGCAAGGTGGTGGGCCAGTGGCCCATGAGGGGGTCGCGGAACTCCTGGGCAGAGGTGAGCCGGAAGCCCGCCCGGCTGAGGTGCTTCTCCCACCGGGCCATGGAGAACTCCCAGCGGGCAATGGGGAGCCGGGTGCGGTCGGGAAGGGTGACGTAGTCGCGGCGGGGCCGGTCGTCGCCGGAAGGGCTTCGACCGCCACGCTCCGGGTGGGGGACGGAGAAGGCGAGCACTCGTCCGGGCGCGAGGCGCTGGGCGATGGCCTGGAGCAGGAGCTCGGGGGTGACGAGGCCGATGGCGCCGAAAACGGAGTAGATCGCGTCGAACTGCTCCTCGGAGGCTTGCAGATAGTGCAGTGCGTGCCCGGCGACGAAGATGAGGTTGGTCAGCCGTCCGTAGTGGGAGCGGGCGCGGCGGACCTGGAGCCCGATCAGGTCGACGCCGGTGATGTGGGAGCCGTGGCGGGTGGCGAGGTGGGCGGCGTTGTGGCCGGGGCCGCAGCCGAGCTCCAGGAGCCGCTTGCCGTGCAGGTCGGGGCCGAGGACGTCGGCTCCGGGCCCTTGACCAGGTCGAGTGGTCCACTCCATCCGGGCAGGTACGGCCAGGGGTTCGGCGAGTCCGGCGGCGGTGCGCTGGAGGGCATGGGTGTGCCATGGGGATGCCTGGGCGAGCACGTCAGATCTCCAGGAGGTGGAGGACGTCGGTGAGGTGGCGGCGGACGGCCTTGGCGTAGGCGGGGTCGGTGGCCGGGTCGTCGATCCAGCGAATGGACTGCTCCATGAACCACTCGACGGCCCACATGCGGTGCCATCCCAAAGCCCAGTTCTCGGCGGTGAGCCCGCCGCGCGGGGCGAGGGCGTCGGGGGTACCGCCGGCGGTGACGTACTGCTCCAGGAAGACGCGCAGGCGTACGGGGTGTGGGGGTTCGATGGTGCCGTGCCAGCTGGCGAGGTCGAGCAGGCCGGGGCCGGTGAAGGCGCGGGCGAAGTCGAGCAGCCGCCACCCGCGCTCGCCGATGTGGAGGCTGGTGGAGTGGAATTCGGAGTGCACCCAGCCGAAGGGCGCCGTCGGGGCTCCGGCCGAGCGGGCCTCGGCGGCTCGGGCGATCTTCTCGAGCGCGTCCTCGACGTCGTCGGCGTCCTGCCACCGGTCGGCCTTGCGCAGCCGTTCGAGATGCTCCATCGCCCGGGTCGGCAGCCTCCGCAGCCGGTCCTGGTCGAGAACAGGCAAGGGCGGGGCCGTACGGGTGCCGTGCAGGACCACGGCGGCTGCGACGCCGTCGAGATCATCGGCCTCGCGGACGGACGGTCCGAGGTCCTCCATGAGCATGCCGAGCCAACCGCCCAGAACGGCGGAGGCGTGGACCTTCGGGACGGGAACGCCGAGGGTGTGGGCCAGGCGGAGAGCCTGGTCCTCGCTGTCAAAGGGCTTCTTGGCGTACTTGAAGACGGCCGTGGAGCCGTCGGGGAAGGTCACGCGCTCGACTCCGGACATGGACCACACGCGCACCTCCTCCCTTACGGCGGTGGCCTGACCGACCACGGTGAGCAGGTTGTCGAGGAGTTCGGTGCTGGGGTTCGGGCTCATTGGGGCTCCGGTCAGTGGGAGGCGTCCGGGGCGGGGCGAAAAGCGTCGGCCCGCCCCGGAGCCTGATCGGGTGGCGGGTTACGCGGCGGGGTTCACGCGGTGGGCGTAGACCTGCTCGATCCAGCCAGCCTTGAAGGCGGCCAGGTCATCGCGGAAGTTGGCCATCGAGGCACCGTAGGGCGCGACGACGCCGCCGGCTTGGTCCGGCACGGACTGGCAGCCGTGCACGAGCCGGCCGCCGAGCGCCGTGTGGGCCTTGATGGACTCGATCCGGCGGTGCTCGTTGAACCAGCCGCCGTGGTAGACCTCGTCGAGCATGCCGCCCATCTCGTCGCCCAGGTCAAAGACGACGGAGGTGGCGGCGGGGAAGAACCAGCACGGGCCGACGTTGGAGATGTGCCCGTCGAGCTCGACCTTGTTGAGCGCCATGAACGTGGCCGCCTCGCGGAGCATCCGCAGGTGCTCGGCGGTGACCTGTGGGAGTCCGAGACCGGCGAGGTGCTCGTCACGGAAGAGGTGGGCGTACACCTCGTACGCGGTGGCCAGGACACGGGCCGCGTCGGAGGTGGACTCTCCGTGCTGCTTGATGAAGTCGAGCGCGAGCTGCTCGACCGCGCTCTCGGTCGTCTCGTCCACACCGAGGAGCTGGGACTTGACCAGCTCCCAGTCGGCGACGAGCCAGCTGTTCGACTCGAAGCGGAAGAAGTACTCGGCCGGGTCGATCGTGATGCACCGGTTGTCGACCTGGATGCCGGGCAGGCGGCTCCAGCGCGGGTCGAACGCCTCGGGCAGTTCGACCGTGATGGCCTGGGTGTCGATGGTGGTCACCGTGTCTCCGTCTCTGGTCGGCCGGGATTCGGGCGCGGGAATGCCCGAGCCCGGTGGGGCGTACGGAACTTGGGGGCCGCCCCGGCCCGGGGGCATCTGTCGACAAGTGAACCGTCCACTACGCAGAGTGGGTACGGTGTGACGGAGTCGAAGCGGTATACGCGGTTTACAGCTCCGGACGGAGGAACGTGCCAGCGTCGAAGAAGCCCAACTCACGCCTGTCCGAAACCATCCATGCTGCTGGATGCACCTACGAGGCACTGGCCAAGGACGTACGCCGGATCGCGGCAGAGAACGGCGAACTCCTCCAGACCAACAAGTCGGCCGTCTCTCACTGGGCGAACGGCACGCGCACGCCCTCCGGTCGGGCAGGCCAGTACCTCGCAGAAGCCCTCTCCCGTCGATTGGGCCGCGTCGTCACTCAGACCGAGATCGGCCTCCACGTCGGTGATGCCGAGGCGCCGGCGGAATCCGACCCCGTCCTCGCCGTCACCGACCTGGGCCGCGCCGACGTCGAACGCCGCCGCTTCCTCGCCGTTGCGGCATTCACCACAGCTGGCGTCGCCATGCCGCTCCTGCACGACCACGAGGCCACTGCCCGGGTCCTCCGTGCCCGCACCGGCCGTTCTCTTGTCGGAGCGGAGGACATCGATGTTGTACGCCAGATCACTGCGGCCTTCAGCTCCGCGGACGAACGCCTCGGTGGCGGCCACGGCCTGACCACCGTCACCGCGTACCTCGCCGACACGGCGGCTCCGATGCTCCGTGGACGCTTCTCTTCGGAACCCTTACGCCGAGCAGCCTTCGGTGCCGTGGCCGAACTCGCTTACCTGGCCGGATGGAAACACCACGACCTGGGCCAGGAGGGTGCTGCCCAGAGCTACTACCACGTGGGCTACCAGCTCGCCTGCGAGGCTGATCCGCACGGTCATGCCGCCTGGATGATGCGCTCTCTGGCTCACCAAGCCCTGAAGCTCAAGCAGCCTCACCACTGCGTCGACCTTGTCGAGGGGGCTCTTGCCCGCGGAGTCGGCCATGTCGACGGACAGACCGAGGCACTGCTCCACATCACACATGCCCGCGCCTGCGCTGCTGTCGGCGAGAACGCTTCGGCCAGCCGTGCTCTTCTCGCTGCGGAGGATGCGCTCCTCCGAGAGGACGGGCCACAGCCCAGTTTTTCCCTTTTGAGCGGTCCAGCCGCGGGCACCGTGGCCAGCCACACGGCCAAGGCACTGACCGAGATGAAAGACTTCGTCGGTACGGAACAGCAGCATCGCGATGCTCTCACCCGCTGGGACCCGATCAAGTTCAAGCGCGTGCACGTTCTCACCTACGCCGACTTGGGCGACAGCCTTGCCGACCAGGCCCGTGCCGACGAGGCGGTGGCCTCATGGGCCCAAGCGCTCAGCCTCATGGACGGGATGACGTCCGACCGCGCCCGTAAGGCAATGACCTCGATCCGCCCCACCCTGGCGGTCTACCAGCGTCGCAGAGTTCCCGGGGCTGCGGACCTCGCCCGCCACGCCCGTGAGGCCCTCGCCTGACGTATCCGGACCTGCTGGGGAAGAGGTGGCCGCCGAGGCCCAGCAGACTGAGCCCCTGCGTTCTCACCGGCGCTCGAATCGATGACCCCGCTGGTTGCCGCCGTCATCGTCCACGACAAGGCCACCAACCGCGTCGTCCTCCTCCAGCGCAGCGAAAAGGCCAAGTTCGCCCAGCGCATGTGGGACCTCCCGGTCGGCAAGAGCGAGCCCGGTGAGCCCATCACAGAGACAGCGGTTCGGGAGCTCTACGAGGAGACCGGCCTCACTGTGAAGCCCGAGTCCCTCAAGGTCGCCCACATCATCCACGGCGCCTGGGGCGTCGAAGCCCCCAACGGCTTCCTCACCGTCGTCTTCGCCGCCCACGAATGGACCGGTGAACCCGAGAACCGCGAACCCCGCAAGCACTCCCAGGTCCGCTGGGTCGATGCCGACGCCATCCCTGAGGACTTCGTGGACACCACCTTCAGCGCACTCCACCGGCATCTCACGGGAGGCCCGCAGGTCTCCTTTGATGGCTGGTGATAAGGATGCCGCCTGCGGCCGGCCACCGCCCCTGAGTCGGCCGGGAGCCGGTCGCCATCGGTCCTCCCGCCCCGCCGGACCCCCGCCTACTGGGGCCCGGTGGGCCACGAACTCCCCCAAAGAACCGGGATAGAGAACTACCCGCCCACCCACCCTTCCTTCCGGTCACCCGTACGAGTGACCGGCTTGCGGGCCGCGCACACCGGTCGTTACGTTCACCGCAACAACCGCAAACAGACAACGGCCCCCGGCCGGGACTGGCATCCCGATCGAGGGCCTGACCGATCAGGAAGCAGGACCTTCCCGATGGCTGACCCGCAGTCTAACGCGCCCGCGCGCGCCGACGCCGGAGCTCCGACCTCCGGCGTGATCCACATCCGCACCCGCCTCACCGCCGACTTCACCGTCATCGCCAACGCCCTCGCACAGCGGCGCGGAAGCGCGGTCACGATCGGTGTCGCGGCGTACATCGCCTCCCTGCCCGACGGTGCGCCCGTGAGCATCGCCGCACTGTGCGAGCACTTCACCGAGGGCGAGATCCTGATCTCCCGCGCTTTACGGGAGTTGGAGTCCGCCGGCTACCTGGAACGACGGCGGGAACGCGGCCCCGGGGGCCTCATCCGCACCCGGACCTACTTCCACGACGTACCGGGCGGTGGCGCACCCGCTCCACCGCGTCCCCGCACACCCGCCCCACCACGTCCGGTGCGGGAGGCACCCGCCGCGCGTACGGCACGGCGCACGCCCGAACCGGAAGCCACTGCCGAGTCCGGCCCCGTTCCCTCACGCACCGAGGTCGACGAGCGGGCCATCACCGTCCTGGCCTCACTGCGCGTCGCCGACCCCCGGCTCGTCCTGTCCCGCCGGGACGTCGTCGAACTAGCTCCCGCCGTAGCCCAATGGCTCTCCGCCGGGGTGGGACCCGCGCAGATCACCCGTGCGCTCACCGCGGGACTCCCCGACCGCCTGCTGACCCGCCCGGCCCGCATCCTCGCCTACCGCCTCAGCGAGCCCCCGCTCCCCGTGCCCACCGCCCCAGCCAGTGCGCCACCCACCCTCCCCCTGCGGACCTGCGACGGCTGCGACCGTGCCTTCCGCTCCGCGAACGGCGGCCGTTGCCGCGACTGCCGAGCCGCATCCAACGCGCCCACGACCACCGCCTCCGGCGAGGGCCTGCGCACGGCCTGCTGAGCAGATGACGCTCCCCGGCAAGTTTCGGCAAGTTCCTCGCTCCGGTTCGCAACGACGGGCAAGCTCGGGCATGGAGAGCGTTACGGGCATCCGAGGAGGACATCATGGCCCTACGTAGGCTCGGTAAAGATCCGGAGAGTCCCAGCGGTGGTTCCCCCACGGTCGACCTGGACGAGGAGAAGGACAACTACCTCGTGCAGGGGTGGAAGGTGGAAGACGCTGAGCGGCTGGGGCAGATGGACATCCCCGGTCACGAGACAGTGGTGGAAATCCCCCGGCGCATGGTGCAGTACTTCTTGGAGGTGAAGAAGGGTGACCAGAACCCCGACGTTTGAGGAGCTGTTCCGCGAGTGCCGACGAACCGCGGTCCACTTGGAGATGCGCGACTCCTACATGAAGTTGGACCCTGCCTTCGTCGACTGGAAGGCCGGTGAGGTCCTCGACCCCGCCGAGCGCTGGGCCGACTGGCACACCATCGTCACGGAAGCGGCTTCGCGAGACGTCGAGGTCCGTCGAGCCCGCATCGTCTCGACCCCCGTCAGCGAGTACATCCGCTTCGAGTACGACGTGACGGACGGGCTGAACATCGCTGCTGGTGAAGAGGTGCGCTGGCTCACCCGGCGCAACGCAACCGACCTCGCACTTCCGGGGAACGACTTCTGGCTGTTCGACTCGGGGCTCGTCCTCGTCAACCATTTCGACGGCGAAGGCGAGAACATGGAGATGGAACTCACGGAGGACGCGGAGGTGGTGAAGCTGTGCGAGTCGGCCTTCGAGGCCGTGTGGAAACGGGCGACGCCACACGCGCAGTTCGAGTTGGCCTGACAGACCTCCAGCACCTGCACTCCGACATGATCGGTGGACTTTCACGGTGCAGACGTTAGAGGCGGCCGCCCGCTTACCTGCCCTCGGTATCCAAGAGCGGAGCGACAGAGCCTAGTCTCGGCCGCGGATCATCGACATCAGCAGCCCGTGGGTCTCGGCGTCCGCGGCCGCCACAAGCCCTCGGCCCGTCCGCCCGATCGGGGCGCCGTCGATTCCGGTGACGACGCAGCCGGCGGCCCGGCACAGGGCGATACCGGCGGCGAAGTGCACGCTCCCGGAGAGGTCACCGCCGTCGGTGACGTACGCGGCGCGCTTGCCGGCCGCGACCCAGGCCAACGCCAGGGTCGTGGACACGACCCGCGGCCGGAACCGCTCGAGGAACTCGGGGTGGGCCAGCAGCTCCACGGCGCGGAATCCGGGCGCCGCCCGGGAACGGCGGATCCAGGTTGACGTCCACCAGCCGGGTGGCCGGGGTGGGCGCCAGCCGCTCGTCGGCCCCGTCGTGCCGCACCCAGGCGGTTGTGCCGTCGGTGAAGAAGACCTCGCCGCTGAACGGGTCGGCCACCGCCGCCGCCCCGTCGCGCAGCGCCACGTTGACGGCCACCAGCATGTTGCCGACGGCGTAGTTCAGCGTGCCGCACAAGGGATCCACCAGCCACTGGCGCACGGCGTCGGCCGCACCCCGCTGTCCGCCCTCCTCGCCGAGGATCGCGTCATCGGGCCGAGCGGCGCGGAGGACGCCGAGGATCGCCTCCTCGGCCTGCACATCGGCGGCGGTCGCGAAGTCCCCGGCGCCCTTGTCGATGCGGGTGAGCCGCCGGCCGTACAGGGTGCGGACCACGTCCGCACCGGCGACTGCCCCGGCTATCGCCACCTCGGCATCGCCGGAACTCGCGGATGACGCGGATGAGTTGATCATGCTGTGCAGCGTACCGAGGCGAACGCGGGTTGACCCTCACGTCGCGTGAGGCTGGAGCGTGGAGCGCATGAGTGACTACTACGAGGCGTTCGAGATGAGCCCCGTGCCCGCCCCCGGCCCGGACGCGGTTCCGCCGGAGCCGTTCCGTGGCATCTACGGAATGCCCGCGTTCGTGACGATCCCCACGAGCGATCTGGCGGCGTCGGTGGACTTCTGGGTGCGTGGGCTCGGGTTCTTCGAGCTGTTCGGCATCCCCGGCAGGCTGGTGCATCTGCGCCGGTGGGCGTTCCAGGACGTACTCCTCGTCCCGGCGGCGAGCGTTCCGGAGCGGGCACCGGCGATGCGCCTCAGTTTCGCGTGTGTGCTCAGCCAGGTCGATTCGATCGTCGAGGCATGCCGTGCGGTGCGCCCGGACTCGGTCGAGGGGCCACGGGACACCCCCTGGAACACCCGCGATGTGGAAGTGATCACCCCCGAGAACGCACGGATCGTCTTCACCGCGGCGAAGCCGCTCGATCCGGCCAGTCAGGAGGCACGGAACCTTGAAGCCATCGGAATCACCCCACCGGGCACCGGTCGCGGCGACGACAATAATGAGGAGCATGGCTGATGCCAGTGACGCCGAGGGCCTGACCGTCGGGCAGGTCTCGACGCGTCTGGGCGTGACGGTCCGCGCGCTGCACCACTGGGACGAGATCGGTCTGGCGCGGCCGTCGCTGCGCACGGCCGCCGGATACCGGCTCTACACCGCCGGTGATCTGGAACGTCTGCACCGCATCGGCGTCTACCGTGAGCTCGGTCTCGGCCTGGACAGGATCGGGGCCCTCCTGGACGACTCGACCACGGATGTGTCCGGCGCGTTGCGCGCGCAGCGCGCCCAGGTCGTGGAACGGATCGACCACCTCCAGCGGCTCGGCGCCGGACTGGACCGGATGATCGAGGCCCATGAGCGCGGTCTGCTGCTGACCGTCGAGCAACAGGCCGCGATCTTCGGCCCCGAGTGGAACCCGGACTGGCTCGCCCAGGCCCGTCGGCACTACGGACACACCACGCAGTGGACGCAGTACGCCGAACGCGCGGCCGCGCGCGGTCCGGAGGAGTGGCAGGCCATCACCGACGCGGTGGCCGGGCTCGACCGCGCCCTCGGGGAGGCGATGGACGCCGGTGTCACACCCGGTAGTCCGGAGGCGCATCAGCTCGTCGAGCGGCACCGCGAGGTCTTCGCCGCGTACTTTCCCCTCACCAGGCAGATGCAGGTCTGTCTCGGGCGCAAGTACGAGGCCGATCCGGAATTCGCCGCCCACTACGACGGCATCCGCCCCGGCCTCGCCAGCTGGTTCCGTCGGATCGTCGACGCCAGCGCACGCGCCCACGGCATCGACCCGGACACCGCGACCTGGCAGGAGACCCCCGGAGCGGACGGCCCGGACACCGCGACCCGGCAGTAGCCCCCCCCTCCCCCCCCCCCCGGGGAGCGGGCGGCCCGGCCCCCGCGGCGGACGGGCCGCCCCGGGGCGGACGCGCCGGGCGTTGGGCCGATCGAGGGCACTTTGCGGCCTCCACCGCCACGCCGCCCCGCCCCGCACCCGACGTTCAGATGATGGTGTGAGAAACCATTCGCACCGCGTCGACCGATGGGATCCCCCGTGCCCCGGTTCAGCGTCATCGTGCCCGCATACGAGGTGCAGGCATACCTCCACGACTGTCTGCGCTCCGTCCTGGACCAGGACTTCGCGGACTTCGAGCTGATCGCGGTCGACGACCACTCCCCCGACGCGTGCGGGGCCATCATCGACGAGGTCGCGGCCCGCGACCCCCGGGTCCGGCCGGTGCACCTCGGCGAGAACGCCGGGCTCGGCCGCGCCCGCAACGCCGGGATCCGCCGGGCCACCGGCGACTACCTGATCTTCCTCGACGGGGATGACAGCCTCGCCCCCGGCGCCCTGCGCGCCATCGCCGACCGGCTGGTCCGCACCGGCGATCCCCAGGTGCTGGTCTATGACTACGCCCGGGTGGACTGGACCGGTCTGGCCACCCGGAACGTCCGCGCCGAGCTGCTGCGCCAGGACGGCCCGCAGGTCTTCACCCTGGACCAGCGGCCGGAGCTGCTGCGGCTGCTGATGGTGGCGTGGAACAAGGCGTACCGCCGCGATTTCATCCGCGCCGAGGGCTTCGCCTTCCCGTCCGGCTTCTACGAGGACACTCCCTGGACCTTTCCGGTCCTGCTGTCCGCCGGGTCCATCGCCGTACTGGACCGGGTGTGTGTGCGCTACCGGCAGCGGCGGCGCGGCGGGATCCTGCGCACCACCAGCCGCCGTCACCTCGATGTGTTCGACCAGTACGAACGGGTCTTCCGGTTCCTGGACGGTCGGCCCGAGCTGGCGCACTGGCGTCCGGCGCTGTTCCAGCGGATGGTGGACCACTTCGCGGCGGTCTTCAGCGCGCCGGGACGGCTTCCGGCCGGGTCCCGCGCCGAGTTCTTCCGGCGGGCGGGCGCCCATCACCGCCGCTACCGCCCCGGTGACGCCACCACCCCGCCCGGCCGCGCCTGGTGGCGCTGTCTGCTGCTGCGGCTGGGCGCCCGGCGGGTGTTCCAGTTCCTGCGCGGCGCCGACCGGGTGCGGCGGCGGGCCGTGGCGCTGACCCCCGTGGTGTACGCGCGGCTGCGGAACGCCGTGCTGTGGCTGCACTACCGGGCGCAGCTGTGCCGTCCCGTCGATCCCCGGCTCGCGGTGTTCGCCGCGTACTGGCACCGGGGCTACACCTGCAACCCGGCGGCGATCGAGGCGAAGGTGCGGGAGCTGGTCCCGGGGGTGCGCACCGCCTGGATCACCACCGCCGAGTACGCGGACAGCCTGCCGCCCGGGGTGCGCCGGATCCAGCCCGGCTCGCCCGCGTACTGGACGGCGCTGGCCCGGGCCCGGTTCCTGGTCAACAACGTCAACTTCACGCCCCGGATGCGGAAGCGGCCCGGGCAGATCCATCTCCAGACCCACCACGGCACCCCGCTCAAGCACATGGGTCTCGATCTGCTGGACCGTCCGGCCGCCGCGCGCGGTATGGACTTCGGCAAGCTGCTGGAGCGGGTGGACCGCTGGGACTTCAGCCTCTCCGCCAACCGTCACACCACTCTGACCTGGGAGCGGGTCTATCCCTCCGGCTACACCACGCTCGCCTACGGCTCCCCGCGCAATGATGTCTTCCAGCGCGCCACCGCCACGGATGTGGCCCGGCTGCGGGAGCGGCTGGGCATCCCGGCGGACAGCACCGCCGTGCTCTACGCGCCCACCCACCGCGACTACCAGCGCGGCTTCGTACCCCGTCTGGACCTGGAACGGGTGGCCTCCGCGCTGGGCCCCGGCTTCACCTTCCTGGTCCGGCCGCACTACTTCTACGGAGCCGGGCCCCGTCCGCGCGGCACCGGCCGGGTCATCGACGTCTCGGCGCACATCAGCGTCGAGGAGCTGTGCCTGGCCGCCGACGCGCTGATCACGGACTACTCGTCGATCATGTTCGACTACGCCAACCTCGACCGCCCGATCGTCATCCACGCCGACGACTGGGACGCCTACCGCGCCACCCGCGGCACCTACTTCGACATCACCGCCCATCCGCCCGGCCCGGTCTCCCGCTCCGAGACCGAGCTGATCTCCCTGTTCGCCACGGACGCCTGGTACGGCGCGCGGGCCGGTGCGCAACGCGCCGCCTTCCGGGCCCACTTCTGCCCGTACGACGACGGCCGGGCGGCCGAACGCGTGGTGCGCCGGGTGTTCCTGGGCCAGCCCGCCGAACTCCTGCCGTCCGTGGTGCCGCTGGCCAAGCGCCGCCCCGCCCCGGCCGCCCACCTCCCCACCGCCGTGGTGGCCGGTCCGTCCCCGGCGGACGCCTCGCCCGCGGGAGCGTCCGCCACGGCCGCCGCGCTCCCCCACCGGAGCCGCCGCCACTAGACCCGCCCAGGCCGCCCGCTCAAGACCCGCCCCCGGCCGCCCGACCCAGGACGCACGATGCCCCTCACCGCACCGCCCGCCCGTCCCCGCCCCTGGCTCGCCGAGCCGCCGCCCCTGGTGCGCGGCTACCGGCGCGCGGTCCCGATGCCGGTCCGCCGCGCGGTCGTCGCCGTGACCGGCGTCGGTCTGCGCCGCGCGGCCATGCGGGGTCTCGGCGGTGTGTCGGCGGTCTCCGGTGCGCTGCGGCTGCGCCGGGCGCGCCAGCGGCTGCGCCGCGCGGGGCTGCTGGGCTCCGCCGAGCGGATCCTGATCGCCGACCGGCGGGGCGGCGTCCGGGTGGCGACCATGGCGCCCGTGCCCACCCCGCTGTCCGCCCGCGCCGAGAATCTGCGGCTGGTGTGCGAGGCCCTGGACCGCGCCGAACTGGACCACTTCGTGGTCCGCTGCCACAGCAACCTCGCCTCGGCGGTGGGCGTACGGGCCGATCAGCGGGGGCGGGTGATCGCGGCGCTCGCCGCGCTGTGCGCCCGGGAAGCGGGCTATGTCTCCCGGCCCGCGCGCCCCGGGCATCCGGCGACACCGCCGCGTCTTGGCACCACCGCCACCGCGTGGCGACGGCTGAAGGACGCCCCCGTCCTCCGCTTCACCCGCTACCACGCCGGGGCCGGACGGTCCGGGGAGCGGCTGGTGCTGGGCCCCGCGCACGGCTGTGACGTCGAGTTCTGGGAGCCGTCGGACCAGAGTGAGCAGGGCGGCGGGCGACTGCTGCTGGCGCCGCGGTTCAACCGCACCACCGCCTCGGTGCCCCTGGTCGGCGAACCGGTCCGGGCCTCGGGCCATCTGTTCACCCGGCTCGCCCCGGCCGACGGCTGGCGGCCGGGGCCGCTGGTGCGCACCCGGCCGGAGTTCCTCACCCGGCTGCCGGACGAGGTGCGGTTCCCCATCGACGTCGTCTACACCTGGGTCGACGGCTCGGACCCGCTGTGGCAGCGGCGCCGCGCGGCCGCCGCGGGCGAGGGCTACCACGCCCAGGCCGCCAACGCCGCCCGCTACGCCAACCGCGACGAGCTGCGCTACTCACTGCGCTCGCTCCACCTCTACGCCCCCTGGGTCCGCCATATCTACATCGTGACGGACCGTCAGGTACCGGACTGGCTCGCGGTCTCCCACCCGGGTATCACCGTCGTCGACCACCAGGACGTCTTCGACGATCCGGGCGCGCTGCCGACGTTCAACTCCCATGCCATCGAGACCCGGCTGCACCATATCGACGGACTGGCCGAGCACTTCCTCTACTTCAACGACGATGTCTTCCTCGGCTCCCCGGTCACCCCCCAGGACTTCTTCCTGGCCAACGGGGTGTCCAAGTTCTTCCCCTCCCGCGCGCTGATCCCGCTGGCACCCCTGGACGCCGATGACGTACCGGTGTCGGCGGCGGGGAAGAACAACCGGGCGCTGCTGGAGAGCCGGTTCGGCGCGACCGTCACCCAGAAGATGAAGCACACCCCGCACGCGGTGCGGCGCAGCGTGCTCGCCGAGATCGAGCGGGAGTTCCCCGAGGAGGTCCGGGCCACCATGGCCAACCGGGTGCGCTCGTCCTCGGACGTCTCCGTACCGTCCTCGCTCCACCACTACTACGCGTTCCTGACCGGCCGCGCGGTCCCCTCCTCACTGCGCTACGACTACTTCGACCTCGCGCAGCCCGCCATCCGCTCCCGGCTGGCCAGGCTGCTGCGGTCCCGCCACTGCCAGGCGTTCTGCCTCAACGACACGGTCTCCTCGGTGCACGACCTCGCGGACCAGCTGGCCGTCCTCCACCCGTTCCTCGACGCCTACTTCCCCCTTCCCAGCCCGCTGGAGCGGGCTCCGTCCCGACAGGAGACGCGCCGGCCATGCCCCTCGCCATCACTCTCCCGCTGAACCCCGAGGTCCTCCGGACCAGCGGCCCGTATCCGCGGGCGCTCAATGTGCTCAGCCGCAAACAGACCGCGGTACAGCGGCAGTTGCGGCGCGCCGGACTGGCGGGGTACGAGCCGACCACCCAGGCCACCTTGCTGGCGCTGGCCCAGCAGGCGCCGCCGGGCGGCGCGGTGTACGACATCGGCGCCCATATCGGGCTCTACTCGGCCCTGATCTCCGCGGTGTACGGAAAGGGCGGACCGCGGACCATCGCGTTCGAGCCGACGCCGGAGACCGCGGCGCTGTGCCGCCGGATCCGGGAGTGCAACCGGCTGGGGTTCGAGGTGCACCAGGCCGCGCTCTCCCGGGAGCCGGGCACCGCCGAGCTGTACTTCTCGCACAAGTCGGAGTCGTCCAACTCGCTCAACCCGGCCCACCGCAAGCACAGCGCCTCGGTGTCGGTGCCGGTCACCACGGTCGACGCGGTCACCGAGGAGCGCGGGCTCACCCCGCATCTGATCAAGATCGATGTGGAGACCTTCGAGGCGGCGGTGCTCGAGGGGGCGCTGTCCACGGTCCGCCGCCACCGGCCGTGGATCGTCTGTGAGTTGCTGCCGAGCGCGGACCATGACGCGCTGCGTACGGCGCTGGCGCCGCTGACCGCCATGGACTACGGGCTCTACCCGATCGCCCCGGACGCGCCCTGGCACCGCTATGACGAGACCACCTACCGGCCCGCGGTGAGCGCCCAGTGCCGTGACTGGCTGCTGGCCCCGCGGCCGCCGACCCCCGCCTTCCACCGGGCCGTACGGCAGTGGCTGATCGCCATCCTGGCCTGCGACGAGACCACCAATCTGCTCACCCCCGACAAGGCGTCCTTCCCCTACGGCTGGAACGCGCCCTACCGGCCGAGGGACCCGCGCCCGGGGCTGCCCGGCGGTTACCCCGGCCGGTGGTGGCTGGCGGGAGCGGCCGCCTTCGCCCGGCGGGCGCTCGGCCCGGGTGCCACGGCCGGACGGCCCGGGTCGCTGGTGCCGGGCCGCCGCCGCAGCGGGGAGGTGCCGACCTCCTCCCGGTGACCGAACGCCACCCGGTGACCTGAGTGAGCCGTCTCCCTCCGTCGGTCCACCGCCGCCCGGCAGCGGCGGCGTTGGACCGTCCGGGTGACATCAAAGGCGGGGGCGGGCCCCGGGGGCCCGCTGTGCGCTGACCGGGCAGCGCTCCCTCGAGTAATGACAAAAGGCGCGAATAGGTACCTTCACCTACAGTTTCCAACCAGTACGACTTATCCGCCGTGAAGGGCCCGCGTCATGAACCGCCTCGGTATCAAGAGTCCCCGCGGCCTCGTGGCTTTCGCCACGCTGGCCGGGTGTCTGGTGATCGCGGCGGTGGCCGCCGTCACCGGCTCCGGCGGGCTCTTCGCGGCGGCCGGGCTGCTCGGCTGCCTCAGCGATCTGCTGCTGCACCGCACCGAACCCGAGCTGATGGCCCGTCTGGGGCGGCTGCACATCGGTGCGACCCTGCGCTTCGAACTGCGCTGTGTGCTGCTGCTCCTGCTGCTCGGCCGACTGCGGCTGACCGGTCCGATCGGGCTGACCGCGGCCATGACGCTGGTGCTGTGCCTGCTGGGCGGCCAGGCCCTGCACTCCGCCATGCGCACTCTCATCCGGCGCCGCCGCAGGCTCGCGGTCGTCACCCGCAATATCGACCTGCGCCGACTGGCCATCGGCGACCGGCCGCCCCGGCGGCTCACCGAATGGCCCGGCCAGCGGATGCTCACCTATGAGCTGGTCACCCTGCTGGGACTGACGGCCACGCTGGTCACCGAGGACGCCCGCTGGGTGGTGGCCGGTCTCGCACTGGCCGCCGGAGGCTGTCTGGTGACGGTGCTCGCACTCGTTCCGTACCTCGTCCGGGCCTTCCGGATGCCCGGCGCCGCACAGATGCTGGCCGAGGTCGACGCCTGGCTGATCCGCCACCGGCCGGAGACGGTGCTGTACTTCTCCGGCTCCCGCGACTCCGCGTACCAGGTCAATATGTGGCTGGGGACCCTGGCCGCGCTGCCCACCCCCTCCCTGGTCGTCCTGCGCGAACGCCATCTGGTGGAGGAGCTGGCGCCGACCCCGCTGCCGGTGCTCTGCGTCCCCAGCGCGGTGCATCTGATGAACCTGGACCTCGGCAGTGTGCGGGTGGCGCTCTACCCGGCCAATGTCGGCAAGAACATCCATCTGCTGCGCGTCCCCACCATGCAGCATGTCTTCCTCGGCCATGGCGACAGCGACAAGATCGCCAGCGTCAACCCCTACAGCAAGGTCTACGACCAGGTGTGGGTGGCGGGCGAGGCGGGACGGCTGCGGTACGCCGAGGCCGCCGTCGGCGTCCGGGACGCCGATATCGTCGAGGTCGGCCGCCCCCAGCTGGACGGTGTGCTGGTGGCCGACGGCGAGCGCGCCCCGGCACCCGTCCCCACCGTGCTGTACGCCCCCACCTGGGAGGGCTGGACCGACGAGCCGGGGAACACCTCGCTCATCGCGGCGGGCGAACACCTGGTCAGAAACCTCCTGGAGAGCGAACGCCCGGTCCGGGTGGTGTACAAACCGCATCCGTTCACCGGCAGCCGCTGTCCCCGGGCCCGCGCCGCCCACGAACGCGTGGTCGCCCTGATCGGCGCCGCCAACGAACGGCGCGCCGCGGGACCGCTCGCCCAGGAACCGGCCGACATCACCGCCGCCCGTGCCGAAGCCGCCCGCGAACGCGACGAGTTGACCCACCGCATCGCCGAACTCGAGGCCCGGCTGCGACGGGCCGACGCCGACGAGGCGATGCTCACCCGCGACAGCGCCGAGCCCGACCCGGCCGTCCGGGCCGAGGCCGAGGAGCTGCGGCGGCAGTGGCAGCGCGCCCACCGGGCCGCCGCGCCGCCCTGGCTCCACCAGGTGGTCGAGGGCCCCGTGCCCACCCTCTACCACTGCTTCGACCAGGCCGATCTGCTGATCAGCGATATCTCCAGCGTGGTGTCCGACTTCATCGCCAGCCTCAAGCCGTACGCCCTGACCGACACCGCGCGGCTCGGCGAGGCGGAGTTCCGGCGGCAGTTCACCGCCGCCCGCGCCGCCTATCTGCTCGACCCGGACGGCTCCGGCACCGACCGTCTGCTGCGGCTGCTCTTCGACCCCGCCCTCGATGAGCTGCGCACCGCCCGCCATGAGCTGCGGGAGTTCCTGCTCGGCCCCGCCTCCCCACCCTCCGTCCAGCGCTTCGGCGAGGCGGTGGCCCACGCCGCCGCCCGGGGCGAGGAGGTCATCCGGCTGCGGGAACTCCAGACCATCCGCGAGGGAGAACTCGATGAGCATCAAGGTCAGCGTGGTCGTCCCGGTGCACAACACGGGGAAGACGGTCATGGACGGGTTGACCTCCTTCCGTGAACAGACCCTGCCCCGCCGGGAGTTCGAGGTCATCTGGGTCGACGACGGCTCCACCGACGACACCCCCGACCTGATCGCCTCCGAGATCGCGGCCGAGGAGAACTTCCATCTGGTGCGCAGCGAGAACTCCGGCTGGCCCGGCCGCCCCCGCAACATCGGCATGGACACCGCCCGGGGCAGCTATGTGCACTTCGTGGACGACGACGACCGGCTCGCCCCCGAGGCCCTGGAACGGCTGTACGCACGGGCCGAGGAGACCGGCGCCGATATCGTCTGCGGACGGACGGCCGGACATGGCCGCACCGTCGCCCGGGTGCTCTACACCAAGCCGATGACGGCGGGGAATCTGCGCCGGGACACCGTGCTGCTGTCCAGCATGACCGTGCACAAGCTGTTCCGCCGGGACTTCCTCACCGCGCACGGCATCCGCTTCCCCGAGGGCCGGGTGCGGCTGGAGGACCACCTGTTCATGCTCCGCGCCTACCTGCTGGCGGAGAAGGTCGCCACCGTCCACGACTACACCTGCTACCACTGGATGCGGCGCGAGGACGCCCACCACATCAGCTTCGGCCGGATCGAACCCGAGGAGTACCTCGGCAGCGTCCGGAAGATCATCCGGATGGTGCGCGACCACGTCGAACCCGGTCCGCTGCGCGACAAGCTGATCGCCCACTGGTACGCGGGCAAGGTGCTGGCCCAGGTGCAGGGCAAGAAGTACCTCTCCGAGCCCGCCGGTTACCGGGAGGAGCTGTTCGCCGCCGTACGCTCGCTCGTCACCGACTGCGTCCCGCCCGAGGTCGACACCAAGCTCCCGGCCAAACAACGGGTGGTCTCCGCCCTGGTCCGCCACGGTGAGCGCGGTCCGCTGGAGACGTACGCGGCCCTGGAGGCGGGCACCACCCACGAACCCCGGCTGGAAGGACTCCAGTGGCGCGGCGGCACGCTGGTGGCGCGGATCAGCACCCGGCTGGTGCACACCGGCTCCCGCGGGCGCACCACCCCGGTGCTCTTCTCCCGGGCGGACGACCGCTACCGGTGGCAGCTGCCACCGGCCGTCGCCGGGCTCCCGGGCGTCGCCGAGGCCGCCGACTTCACCGCCGAGATGCGCCGGGCCACCGTCACGGGCCAGCTGAAACACCGTGACGAGGCCACCGAGCTGCTGCTGCCGACCACCCAGCGGGCCACCGACTTCCCGGCCGCGGACGACGCCGGGACCCGCCCTTCGCTGCTGGCCCGGCTGCTGCGGCGGGGCCCCCGGGAGGACGCCACGGCGGACTCCGCCCGGTCCGGTGAACAGCTCTACGGGGTGTGCTTCGAGGCCGAGTTCACCATCGACCCGGCCACCGCCGACCCGGGCCGTCCGCTCGGCGGCGTCTGGGACGCCTACGTCCGGCTGGACTGCTGCGGCTGGACCACCGCCCGACGGCTGGGCGCGCTGCGCGCCAGCGGGGTGGACCAGGAGCGGATGCCCGCCTTCACCGGCCGCGGCCCCTCCTTCGCCAACCCCTACTGGACCAAGGACCACGGCAATCTGAGCCTGTCCGTGGACGGTTCCTTCGATCCCCTCAACCGCGCGGTGCGGGACCTCTCCCGGATCACCGTCAACCCCGAGGGCGAGGAGCTGGCCGTCGGGATCCCGCTGACCATCGCCCCGCTGGACGTCCATGTACCGGTCACCGTACGGCTGGAGCGGGACGGCGCCGATCCGCTGTGGCTGGACGGTGAGATCGCCCCGCCCGACGGGCCCGGACTCCCCGCGCTCACCTTCCGCGTCCCCGCGCACCAGCTGGACGGCGACCGCGAACTGCACCTGGAGCGCGGCGACCGGTCCGGGCGGCTGGGTCTGCGGCTGGCCCGGCTGCCGGCCACCGGACGCTGGTCCGTCACCCGTTAGCGGCCCGCCCCACATCCGCACCTCACCCGCGGCCCGCAGCATGACCCCGGCCCGCGGAACCCGACCCCCGCCCCCGAGCAGCCGTCGCACCACCACCCACCGGAGCAGCCGACACCCCACCAGGAATCCCACCGGGAGTCCCCAGGAGTCAGGAGCGACCATGGGCAGCCAGCGCACCACCGCCGTCGTCCTCGCGGGCGGCACCGGCCAGCGGGTCGGACTCACCCTGCCCAAACAGCTGCTCAAGATCGCCGGACGGCCGATCATCGAGCACACGCTCCAGATCTTCGAGGACGCCGCGGCGGTCGACGACATCCTGGTGATGATGACGCCGGACTTCGTCCCCGAGGTCGAGAAGATCGTCTCCGAGGCCCGGTTCACCAAGGTCCGCGCGGTGCTCCCGGGCGGCGCCACCCGCAACGAGACCACCCGCGCGGCCATCGCCGCCCTCGACGCGCGGCTCACCGACGGCGAGGACCCGGGCGTGCTCTTCCACGACGCCGTACGCCCCCTGCTGTCCACCCGCATCATCGAGGACTGCGTCCGGGCCCTCACCCGCTACGACGCGGTGGACGTGGCCATCCCGTCCGCCGACACCATCGTGGTCACCCGCACCCACGGCGACGACGGCGAGTTCATCACCGACGTCCCCGACCGCTCCCGGCTGCGCCGCGGCCAGACCCCACAGGGCTTCCGTCTCTCGGTGCTGCGGCGCGCCTACCAACTGGCCGCCGAGGATCCGCTGTTCCACGCCACCGACGACTGCTCGGTCGTGCTGCGCTATCTGCCCGACGTCCCCATCCACGTCGTCACCGGCGACGAGCACAACATGAAGGTGACCGAGCCGGTCGACATCTTCATCGCCGACAAGCTCTTCCAGCTCGCCTCCCAGACCGCCCCCGCCCAGTCCGACGAGGCGGCCTACCGGCGGCTGCTCACCGGCAAGGTGCTGGTCGTCTTCGGCGCGAGCTACGGCATAGGCGCCGATGTGGCCGCCCTCGCCCGCGGCTACGGCGCCACCGTCTTCCCGTTCAGCCGCTCCGGCAGCGGCACCCATGTCGAGGTGGCCGCCGAGGTCGAGGAGGCGCTGCGACAGGCCCACTCCACCGCCGGGCGGATCGACTACGTCGTCAACACCGCCGGCATCCTGCGCGTCGGCGAACTCGCCCACGCCGACGCCCGCACCATCGAGCTGTCCACCCTGGTGAACTACCTCGCCCCGGTGCATATCGCGCGCTGCGCCTACCCCTACCTGGCCGAGACCCAGGGGCAGTTGCTGCTCTACACCTCCAGCAGCTACACCCGCGGCCGCGCCCGCTACAGCCTCTACTCCTCCGCCAAGGCGGCCACCGTCAACCTCACCCAGGCCCTGGCCGACGAATGGGCCGCCGACCGCATCCGGGTCAACTGCGTCAATCCCGAACGCACCCGGACCCCCATGCGCCGCCGGGCCTTCGGCGACGAGCCCGCCGAATCGCTGCTCTCCTCCGAGGCGGTCGCCCGCACCTCGCTCGACGTCCTGCTGTCCCCCCTCACCGGCCATGTCATCGACGTACGCCGGCAGGACCCCCCGCCCGCGGCCACCGGCGACGCCGCCTGAGCCCCCCACCTCACCCCCGGAGCCCCGCATGTCGCGCACCCCCCGCCCCGGCCCGCCCCGTGTGAGCGTGATCATTCCCGCCTACAACGCCCTGCCCGAACTCGTCCGCGCCATCGACTCCGCGCGCAACCAGACCCTCGGGATCGGCCGTATCGAGATCATCGCGGTCGACGACGGCTCCACCGACGGCACCGCCGAGGAGCTGGACCGGATCGCCGCCGACTGCCCCGCCCTGCGCGTGGTCCACCAGCCCAACAGCGGCGGTGCGGGCGGCCCCCGCAACACCGGACTCGACCTCGCCCGCGGCGACTTCGTCTTCTTCCTCGACGCCGACGACCACCTCGGCCCCGACGCGCTGCGCCGCATGGTCGCGATGGCCGACCAGAACGGCACCGATGTGGTGCTCGGCAAGATGGTCTCCTCCAGCGGACGCGGCGTCCCCCGCGCCGTCTTCCGCCACAACCAGCTGCGCACCGACGTCTACAGCTCCCACGCCTACTCCACCCTCGGCCCCTGGAAGCTGTTCCGCCGCTCCCTGATCGAACGGCACCAGCTGCGCTTCCCGCTCTGCCGCAACGGCGAGGACAAACCCTTCACCGCCGCCGCCTACCTCAACGCCTCCGGTATCTCCGTGGTCGCCGACTACGACTGCTACTACATCGACTACCGCGCGAACGGCCAGAACCTCACCCGCACCGCCGCCGGGCTCACCGACCGCATCGACGCCATGCGGGCGCTGTTCGAGACCGCCGCCCGCCACACCCGGCCGGGACCCCGCCGCGACACGGTCATGCGGCGCCACATCCAGTGGGAGCTCTGCGGCGCGCTGCGCGCCCTGCCGCGCGAGGACCCCACCGAGGCCCGTACCCGCTTCTTCCCCGAACTGCGCGGCTGGGCCCAGGAACACTGCTCGGACGCGCTGTTCCGCACCCTCACCGCCCCCGAGCGTCTGATGGTCCACCTGCTGCGCACCGACCGCTTCGAGGATCTGCTGTCCGTCCTCCGCGACGCCAAACGGGACGCCGGCCGCGGCCATCTCGTCGACAAGGGCCGCGTCTACTGGCTGCACCCCTACTTCCGCGACCCCGCGGCCGACGTCCCCGACGCCTGTTTCGACGTCACCGACCGGCTGCCGGTCGGCCACCATCTGGCCGGGGCGGGCTGGCACGGCCGCAGCACCCTGCGGGTGCGCGGCAGCGCCGCCATCGAAGGGCTCACCCCCGGCCCCGAGGACCGCACCGCACTGGTACTGCGCCGCCGCGAGGCCACCGACGAGCTGCGCGCCCCGGTCACCGCGGGCGAGGACGGGGAGTTCACGGCCGATATCGACATCGCCACCGCCGAGGCGGGCGCCCCGCTGCGCCCCGGCGTCTGGGACCTCTACCTCGACGTCCGCGCCCAGGGCATCAGCCGCACCGTACGGTTCGGCGGCCGCCACGACGACGGTCTCGACATCACCACCGCCCGCCGGGTGGTGACCGCGGGCCGCGGGCTGCGCGCCCGGGTCACCCCCTACTTCACCACCCCGTACGGCAATCTCTCGCTCGACGTCGGACCGGCCCCGCAGGGGGCGCCCTGCGAGGTGACCGAGGCCGTATGGCATCCGTCGGAGAAGGGCACGCTCGTGGTCGCCGGACGGCTGCTGCCGCCCGGCAGCCCGGCCCGGGGCCGGGTGCTGCGGCTGCGCGCCGAGCACACCGACGGCCGGATCCACGACCATCCGGTGCGGTTCGCCGCGGGCCACCCCGCGGGCGCGTTCACCGCCCGGCTGTCGGTACGCGACCTCGGCCGCGGCCGGTGGACGGTGACACTGGCCCTGGTCGGCCCCGACGGAGCCCGCGGCGACGGCCCGCCGCGCGCCGCCCCCGTACCGCCGCCCCCACGGCTGCCCGGCGCCCGCTGGCTGCGCCGGGGCCGCCCGTACTACGCCAAACCGCTGACCGGCCGCGGACAGACGACCCTGGAACTGCGGGTCGCCCCGGTGCGGTTGGTGGCGGCGCTGCGCAACAGGCTGCGGCGGCGCTGAACACAGCGCCGCCGCGGGCCGGGAACTTCCCTACCGGTTACATGTGGGTACGCAGCAGCGTCCGCATGGTGCGCATCGCCACCGAGAGATTGGCCAGGTCGAAGGTCTCCGACGACTGGATCTCATCGAGGGTGGTACGCGCCCGCTGGAGGATCGCCGCGTTCTTCTGCTCCCACGCCTTGAACCGCTGCTCGGGCGTGGAACCGCCGTTGCCCACCGACAGCACATCGGAGGTCAGGGCGGCCTGGGCCGCGTACAGGTCCTCGCGGATGGAGACGCGGGCCATGGACTGCCACCGGTCCGCGCGCGGCAGTTCGATGATCCGGTCCATCAGCTGGCTGATCCGCAGCCGGTCGGCCAGGTCGTAGTAGACCTCGGCGACCGCCAGCGGCTCCTTGCCGGTGCGGTCCGCGATGGCCACGATGTCCAGCGTCGGGAAGGCGGAGGAGAATCCGGCCACCCGGGTGGCCAGGTCCTCCGGCACCCCGGCGGCGGTCAGCTCGTCCAGGATCCGCTGGTGCCACTCGATATCGGCCCCGCGCAGCAGCTTGGGCAGCTGGGCGCGGACCTCGGCGACCCGGTCACCGAAGAACTCGATGGTCTGGGCCAGCTCCAGCGGCTGCGGACGGTTGTTGAGCAGCCAGCGGGTGCCGCGCTCGACCAGCCGCCGCGAATGCAGCCGCATCTGGGTCTGGATCTCGGCGGCGACCACCGTGTCCAGCGACTCGACCTCGTCCCAGATCGCGCCCAGTTCGAAGATGGCGCGGGCCGCGGTCTGGGCGCGCACCACCTCTTCGGTGGAGGCCCCGGTCTCCTCCCGCATCCGGTGCAGGAAGGTGGAACCGGCGGTGTTGACCGTGTCGTTGACCAGCACCGTGGTGATGATCTCCCGGCGCAGCGCATGTCCGTCGATGTGCTCGGGGAACTGCCGCCGCAGCGCCTGCGGGAAGTAGGCGTGCAGCAGCCGCTGGAGGTACGGGTCGTCGGGGAGCCCGGTGGTGATCAGCTCCTCGGCCACCGTGATCTTGATGTAGGCGAGCAGTACGGCCAGTTCGGGCTGGGTCAGCCCGCGTCCGGCGGACAGCCGCTCCCGGATCTGGCGGTCGGTGGGCAGGAACTCCAGTGCCCGGTCCAGCCGGCCCTCGCGGGTCAGTCGGCGCATCAGCCGCTGATGGGCGTGGAGCAGGCTGGGCGCCTGGGCGACCGAGTTGGCCAGGGCCACGTTCTGCGCGTAGTTGTTGCGCAACACCAGCGCGCCGACCTCGTCGGTCATCTCGGCGAGGATCTTGTTGCGCTGCTTGACCGTCAGATCGCCCTCGGTGACCAGGGCATTGAGCAGGATCTTGATGTTCACCTCGTGGTCGGAGGTGTCCACACCGGCGCTGTTGTCGATGGCGTCGGTGTTGATCTTGCCGCCGTTCGAGGCGAACTCGATCCGGCCGAGCTGGGTCAGCCCCAGGTTGCCGCCCTCGCCGACGACCTTGACCCGAAGATCCTGGCCGTCCACCCGGATCGCGTCATTGCCCTTGTCGCCCACCTCGGCGTTGCTCTCGGTGGACGCCTTGACGTAGGTGCCGATACCGCCGTTCCAGAGCAGATCGACCGGGGCCTTGAGGATGGCCTTCATCAGATCGGCCGGGGTCATCTTGGCGACCCGGGTCTCGATGCCCAGGGCGGCCCGCACCTGCGGGGTGATCGGGATGGCCTTCGCCGACCGGGGGTGGATCCCGCCGCCCGCGGAGAGCAGTTCGGCGTTGTAGTCCTCCCAGGACGACCGCGGCAGCTCGAACAGCCGACGGCGCTCGGCGTAGGAGGCGGCCGCCTCCGGGTTCGGGTCCAGGAAGATATGCCGGTGGTCGAAGGCGGCGATCAGCCGGATGTGCTCGCTGAGCAGCATGCCGTTGCCGAAGACGTCACCGGACATGTCGCCGACGCCGACCACCGTGAAGTCCTCGGTCTGGCTGTCGTGACCCAGCTCCCGGAAGTGGCGCTTGACCGACTCCCAGGCGCCGCGGGCGGTGATGCCCATGCCCTTGTGGTCGTAACCGGCCGAACCGCCGGAGGCGAAGGCGTCACCCAGCCAGAAGCCGTACGCCTGGGCCACCTCGTTGGCGATATCGGAGAAGGTCGCGGTGCCCTTGTCGGCGGCGACCACCAGATAGGTGTCCTCGCCGTCGTGGCGGACGACGTCCTTCGGCGGCTCGACCTCACCGGCGACCAGGTTGTCGGTGATGTCCAGCAGACCGGAGATGAAGGTCTTGTAGCACTCGATGCCCTCGGCCAGCCAGGCGTCCCGGTCCACCGAGGGGTCCGGCAGCCGCTTGCCGACGAACCCGCCCTTGGCGCCCACCGGCACGATGACGGTGTTCTTCACCATCTGCGCCTTGACCAGGCCCAGGATCTCGGTGCGGAAGTCCTCACGCCGGTCGGACCAGCGCAGGCCACCGCGGGCGACCTTGCCGAAGCGCAGGTGCACACCCTCCACCCGCGGCGAGTAGACCCAGATCTCGTACGCCGGGCGGGGCGCGGGCAGATCCGGCACCGCCTGCGGGTCCAGCTTGATGGACAGGTAGTCGTGCGGCTTGCCCTGCCCGTTCTTCTGGAAGTGGTTGGTGCGCAGAGTGGCCTTGATGAGGGTGAGGAACGAGCGCAGGATGCGGTCCTCGTCGAGCGAGGCCACCTGGTCCAGCGCCGCGTCCAGCTCCTCCAGCAGGGCGTCGGTCAGCTCGGTCCCGGCCCGCTGCCGCTCGGGCGACATCCGCGCCTCGAACAGCGACACCAGCAGCCGGGTGGTGTGGACGTTGTTACGGAGGGTGTCCTCCATGTACGACTGGCTGAAGGTGGACCCGGCCTGCCGCAGGTACTTGGCGTAGGCGCGCAGCACCATCGCCTGCCGCCAGTCCAGACCGGCACCCAGCACCAGCTGGTTGAAGTCGTCGCTCTCGGCCTGGCCGGTCCACACCGCGTCGAACGCGTTCTGGAAGCGCTCACGGGCGTCGTCGGCCAGATCGCCGTTGTCCCGCAGCTGGGGCAGGCGCAGCCCGAAGTCGTAGATCCAGGCGGTGGTCTTGTCCGCGCAGCGCAGCTCGTAGGGGCGCTCGTCGACCACCTCGACACCGAGGGTGTTGAGCACCGGCAGCACCGCGGAGAGCGAGACCTGGCCGCCGATGCTGTAGATCTTGAAGCGGCGCTCCGCGTGGGCGGCGCCCACCGGCTCGTACAGGCTGAGCGCGAAGTCCTGGCCGCTGCCCTCGGCGGCGGCGGTCAGCCGCTCCAGGTGCTGGAGGTCGGCCACCGCGCCGCGCGGGGAGTGGTCGGCCTTGTAGCCCTCGGGGAAGGCGTGCTGATAGCGGCGGAGCAGCTCGGCCCCGCGCTCCTCGCCGACCTCGGAGATCAGGGCCTCGGTGAAGCCGTCGGCCCAGGAGCGGGCGGCCTCGATCAGCCGGTTCTCGATCCGCTCGACATCGGCGTCGGTGAGGTCGGCCAGCTCGCTGCCGGGCTGCACCCGGACCACGAAGTGCAGCCGGGACAGGACCGATTCGGTGTGCAGGGCGGTGAAGTCGACCGGCGGACGGCCGGTCAGCTCCTCCAGCAGGATGTCGGTCAGCCGCAGCCGGACATCGGTGGTGAAGCGGTCACGCGGCAGATAGACCAGCGCGGAGTAGTAGCGCCCGTACTCGTCCTGACGCAGGAACAGCCGCAGCCGGCGGCGCTCCTGGAGGTACAGCACGCTGGTCACGATGGAGCGGAGCTGGTCGACCGGGGTCTGGAACAGCTCGTCGCGCGGGTAGGTCTCCAGGATCTGGAGCAGGTCCCGGCCGTCGTGGCTGTTGGGCGCGAAGCCCGCGCCCGCCAGCACCTCGTCGACCTTGCGGCGGATCACCGGGACCCGGCGCACCGACTCGGTGTACGCGGCGGACGAGAACAGGCCCAGATAGCGGCGCTCACCGATCACATTGCCCTCGGCGTCGAACTTCTTCACGCCGATGTAGTCGAGGTAGGACGGGCGGTGGACGGTGGCGCGGCTGTTGGCCTTGGTCAGCACCAGCAGCTTGTGCTCCCGCGCCTTGGCGCGGGCGTCGGCGGGCAGCCGGTTGAACGAGGGGGACACCGGGGCGGGTGTGTCATGGGCGCTGTCGCCGGTGTCCTTGTGGCTGGGGTCGGAGCGCAGGATGCCGAGGCCGGTGCCGGGCACCGCGCTCAGCACATCCTCCTCGCCCCCGCTCTCGGCGGGCGCCTGCGTCAGCTCGTACTCGCGGTAGCCGATGAAGGTGAAGTGGTCGTCCGCGAGCCAGCGCAGCAGCTCACGGGCCTCCTCGATCTCCTGCTCGCGCACCTCGTCGGCCTTGGGCTCCGAGGGGAGCGCGTCGGCGAGCCGGAGCGCGGAGTCGCGCATCTTCTCCCAGTCCTCGACCGCCTCGCGGACGTCGGACAGGACGCGCAGCAGATCGGAGGTGATCTGCTTCAGATCCCCCCGGTCGGTCTCGCGGTCGATCTCGACGTGGATCCAGGACTCCACCACCGCGTCATGCGGCAGCTTCCGCCCCGGCTTGCGGTCGAACGAGACGTCCAGCAGCTCGATCAGCTTGCCGGTGATGTCACGGCGCACGATCACCTGCGGGTGGATCACGACATGGATGCCGCGGCCCTGCCGGGTGAGCTCGTTGGTGACCGAGTCGACCAGGAACGGCATATCGTCGGTGACCACCTCGACGACGGAGTGGCTGCATGTCCAGCCGTGCTCCTCGACGGTCGGGGTGTGCACCCTGACGTTGGCCGTGCCCTGCGGCCGCGACTCCGCGAGCCGGTAGTGGGAGAGCGCCGCGCCGAAGACGTCGACCGGGTCACGGTCGGCGAGATCCTCCGGGGGCGTGTGCAGGTAGTAGTGCTGGAGGTAGTCGTTCAGGGTCTCCGGGCCCGGGCCCTGAACCGGTGTTTGCCCCCCGGCAGGGCTGTTCTCAGCTACCCGGGCGGCCCGCGTGAGCAGCTCGGCCTTGGCTTCGTCCAGCTTGGTCTGCATGTCCTCTGGCTCCTGTCGCGCGCCTTTGCGTGACATCGATGGCGGTGGCATGACGCCGCGACGCGGTGAATCCGGTCTCAGACGACGGTATGCCGGATCGGGGGATGGCCGCGGCGTACTCGGCCGTAAGTGACCAAGACCCCACGCGGCTCGGATCAGCGTCGGCTCGCGCCCGGTGGCACCCCGGGCTCGGAGCGAGGGCTCCATTGCCCTCACGGACTATCGCGCTGATCACGCAGTAAGGCTATCGCTCCTCCCCAGGGACTCGTCATGAGCCGTTCGTGTACAAAACCCGGCCTGGAAGTTTGACGGATTGGACAGCGACGCAGGGGGCGCACACCCCCATGGCGTGCCCACTTGGCAAAGGGGTCCCCGCCGGGCACCGTGACGTGCACGGAGATATGCCTGCAAACGTGGAGGTGGGCGGCATGGCCGCGAAGATCCTTTTGGTGACCGGTGACGCGGCCGAGTCGCTGGAGGTGCTCTACCCGTACCAGCGGCTGCGCGAGGAGGGGTACGAGGTCCATATCGCGGCCCCGGCCCGCAAGACGCTGCGCCTCGTGGTCCATGACTTCGAGGAGGGCTTCGACACCTACACCGAGAAGCCGGGCTACAGCCTCCCCGCCGACCTGGCCTTCGCCGAGGTGGACCCGGGCGACTACCTCGGCCTGGTGATCCCGGGCGGCCGGGCCCCGGAGTACCTGCGCAACGACGCCGAGCTGCGCAAGATCTGCAAGTCGTTCTTCGACGCGGACAAGCCGGTGGCCCAGATCTGCCACGGCCCCCTGCTGACGGCGGCCGTCGGCGCCCTGAACGGCCGCCGGGTCACCGCCTATCCGGCCCTGGAGCTGGATATCCAGGCGGCGGGCGCGGAGTACCAGGACACGGAGGTGGTGGTGGACGGCACGCTGGTCTCGGCGCGGGCCTGGCCGGACCATCCGGCGTGGATGCGGGAGTTTCTGTCGGTGCTGCGGGTGAAGTCACCGGTGATCTGAGACGGGGTGGTCGGGGGCGCACGACGGGCGCACCGAGGCGGAAGGGGCGCCCGGCCCCGCGCGGGGCCGGGGCCAGGACTCGCCCCGAGGAGCCGACCGGGGGCCTCGGGGAGGGGCCGACGCTCCTCACGCGTCGGCGAGGAGCTCGGCCTCCCGTACGGCCTCGGTGAGGGTGTCCACGACCGGCACACCGGCCGTCTGGAGGCTGGCCCGGCTGTGGGAGCCACCGGTGTACAGCACGGCGTGAGCGCCCGCGTGCCGGGCCGCCACGGCGTCGTCCAGGGCGTCCCCGATCACCACGACGCGCTGCGGGGGCACACCCTCGAGCGCGGCGAGGTGGCGCACCATCTGCTCGGCCTTGCCGGTGGTGCTCTGCCCGATCCGGCCGTCGACGCGGATGAAATGGCGCTCGATGCCGTGGGTGCGCACCATGGGCAGCAGATGATCATGCGGTGCCAGGGAGCACAGTGACTGGGTGAGCCCGGCCTCCTGCCACTCGGTGAGCAGCTGCCGGGCGCCGAGCGCGAGCCCGGCGGTCTCCGCGAAGGCCCAGTAGTGCCGGTGGAACGCCTCGTCCATGACCTCCCACTCCTCGTCGGTGGGCAGGCGTCCCATCAGTCGCTCGTAGAAACGGGGAACGGGCACGCAGTACAGGTCGCGGTAGCGCTCGAGGGTGATCGGCTCGAGGCCGACCTCCTCGAACGAGGCGTTCGTCGCCAGGATCACGGCGTCGATGTCGTGGAACAGCGTGCCGTTCCAGTCCCACACGATGTGGGTTACCTGCGTCTTCCCCATCCCACGACCGTACCTGGCGAGGTCAGTCGATGAGATGCGGAATTTCCTGCGCGGCGTACCAGAGCAGCTCGTGGTCCTCCGCGCCGTCCACGGTGAACTGTGCGTCGTCGTCGCCGAGGTCCGCCGCGCCGAGCGCCTCGGCGGCGGCGGTGATGTCCGCCCGCGCGTCGTCGGCGTCCATGTGCACGGCGGCCACCTTGGCGAGCGGCACGGCGTCGGCGATCCGCACCTCGCCCAGCGAGGACTGGTCGAGCCCGCGGTCGGGGTCCGCGACGGCCTGCCCGTCGGGCACGTCCACGGCCACCACGACCCGCCGCCGGGGCGCCTGCCGGTCCACGGCGAGCGAGCGCAGCGACGCCTGCGCGGCCCGGCTGAGGGCGGCGTACTCCAGCTCCTCGATGTCGTCGGAGACGTACCACTCGCGGAGGGCCGGTGTGACGGCATAGGCGGTGACCGGCCCCGGCCCCAGTTCGCCCGCCTTGTACGCCTCGGCGAGACCGGAGAGGGTCAGGGGGACGTAGACGCGCATGGCTGCCGCTTTCGTGAGTGACCGTTCGGGCCCAGCCAGCATACGTTCGCCCCACCCCCGCCCGCCCCGATCCCCGCCCCGTCCGGGGGCCGCCACGGGCACGTGTCCCCGGTGCCACCCCGGAGGGGCCCACCACGGAGGCCGGAGGACGTCACGGCCTCGGTATGGGGCCCGTACAGCACCCCCACCCGCACGCGCACTCCGGCGCCCCCCCGGCCCCCGACCCAGGCCCCCACCAGGGCCGAGGACGGCCACGGGCCTGGCCGCCCGGGCCGCGTCCCGCACGTCGGCTCCGGGGCGTCCCCCAACCGTCGCGCCGGAGGCGGGCCCACGACGGGCACGGGACTGGCCAGCGGGCCGGGGACGGCACGGCCTCGGCACCCGTCACCGGGCCCCCTTCGCCGGTCCCGGGGCCACCCCTCCGTAGGGCGCCGTCGGGGGCCGTAGGGACCGCAAGGGCGGTCCGCAAGGGCCTCTGGGGGGCTTCTGGCCGACGACCCGGCCGTACCCCTTCGGGGGTACCGGGCAGGGGCCGGGGGCGGGCTGGTGGGGCGCCGGGCGCCGCTGCCGGGGCGGGCGCGGCGGGGGCCGTCGCCCGGATAGGTGAACCGCCGGGGCCCCGCGGAGGCCCCCGCACCGCTTTGCGGGGCGGGGAAACGTATCGGTAGAAGACTCCCGACGATGAAGCTACTGCCCGGTATCAACCGGGCCCGGCACAGCGGCGGTGAGGCATATGCGCGAGACCGGAGTCAGCGACGAGAGCCTGCGACGGCGGGGTGGCGGCGGGGCGGGACGGAGCGGACCGCCGGGGCGGCGGGACACACGCCGCCCCCGCCCCACCGCGCCCGCCGTATCCCGCACCGCGGCCGCCGCCGCGCAGCGCCGCGAACGCGAACGGCTCCCCCGCTACTGGTTCGCCAACCAGCTGCTGCTCACCCTCAGCGGCCAGCGCCCCGTCCACACCCTCCTCGGCCACACCCTCCCCGCCGCCTACGACCTGCTGGTCGAACTCGCGCCACGGGCGCCGCTGCGCCCGGCGGACAGCCGGGCCACGGCGCCCGTCGTACAGCGCTGCGGGGAGTACCGGCCCCGGCACGGGGTGATCGAGGCGTTCGCCCGGATCGCCTCCGGCGAACGGCTCAGCGCACTCGCGTTCCGGCTGGAACTCGGCGCCGACGCCCGCTGGCGCTGCGCCGCGGTCGACCTCGGTCCGGCCCTCCCCAGCCTGGCCACACCCGTCTGAGCCCCGGCCCGGCCCGCGCCCTGGGCCGACCGCCCACACCCAGGGCCGCCGCCTGGCCCGGCCGACCACGTATACCCGGTCCCCCGGCCGCGCCCGGAGCCCCCGTCGCTCCGGCGGCCACGCGGTGGCCCAGTCGGCCCGGCGGCCCGCCCCCCTCCGGTGGCCCCGCCGGTCAGGGCGGGCATACGACGGCGGGCCGGGGCCACTTGGCCCCGGCCCGCCGGCCGTTCGTCAGAACATCCGCCCGCGCGTCACTTCTTGCGGCGGCGGCCGCCCTTGTTGGCCTTGCGGCGCTCGGCGCGGGTCAGACCGTCGGCCTCGGAGCGCGGCGGAGGAGGCGTGTCACCGTTGGTGAAGTCGCCCTCCACGACGCCGCCCTCGCCGTCCACCGTGGGGGCGGAGAAGTGCAGCCGGTCCGGCCGCTGCGGAGCCTCCAGGCCCTTCGCACGGATCTCGGGCCGCGCCGGGGGGCCTGCGGGGGCGCCCGCCGGGACCGCGTCCTGCACGGACTCGGCCGCCTCGGCCCGCGCGGCCTCGTCCTCGACCGGAACCTCCTCGACCTGCTGCTCGACCTGGACCTCCAGGTTGAACAGATAGCCGACCGACTCCTCCTTGATCCCGTCCATCATGGCCTGGAACATGTCGAAGCCCTCGCGCTGGTACTCGACCAGCGGGTCCTTCTGGGCCATCGCGCGCAGCCCGATGCCCTCCTGGAGGTAGTCCATCTCGTAGAGGTGCTCGCGCCACTTGCGGTCCAGGACCGACAGCACGACCCGCCGCTCCAGCTCACGCATGATCTCGGAGCCGAGCTGCTCCTCACGGGCCGCGTACTGCTCGTGGATGTCGTCCTTGATGGAGTCGCCGATGAACTCGGCGGTGATCCCGGCGCGGTCGCCCGCCTCGTCCTCCAGCTCCTCGACCGTCACCTTGACCGGGTAGAGCTGCTTGAACGCGCTCCACAGCCGGTCGAGGTCCCACTCCTCCGCGAAGCCCTCGACCGTCTCCGCCTGGATGTAGGCGTCGATCGTGTCGTCCATGAAGTGGCCGACCTGCTCCTGGAGATCCTCGCCCTCCAGCACCCGGCGGCGCTCGCCGTAGATGACCTCGCGCTGCCGGTTCAGCACCTCGTCGTACTTCAGAACGTTCTTACGGGTCTCGAAGTTCTGCTGCTCGACCTGGGACTGGGCGGACGCGATGGCGCGGGTGACCATCTTGTTCTCGATCGGGACGTCGTCCGGCACATTCGCCATCGCCATCACACGCTCGACCATCTGCGCCTTGAACAGCCGCATCAGGTCATCGCCGAGCGAGAGGTAGAAGCGGGACTCGCCGGGGTCACCCTGGCGGCCGGAACGGCCGCGCAGCTGGTTGTCGATCCGGCGCGACTCATGGCGCTCGGTGCCCAGCACATACAGCCCGCCGAGCTCCTTGACCTCCTCGAACTCGGCCTTGACCGCGGCCTCCGCCTTCTCCAGGGCGGCGGGCAGCGCGGCGGCCCACTCCTCGGAGTGCTCCACCGGGTCCAGACCCTGCTGGCGCAGCTCGGCCTCGGCCAGGTCGTCCGGGTTACCGCCGAGCTTGATGTCGGTACCGCGGCCCGCCATGTTGGTCGCGACGGTGACGGCGCCCTTACGGCCCGCCTGGGCGACGATGGTCGCCTCCCGGTCGTGCTGCTTGGCGTTGAGCACCTCGTGCGGCACCCCGCGCTTGGCGAGCTGCTGCGAGAGGTACTCGGACTTCTCCACGGAGGTGGTGCCGACCAGGACCGGCTGGCCCTTCTCGTGCTTCTCGGCGATGTCCTCGACGACCGCGTCGAACTTGGCCACCTCGGTGCGGTAGATGAGGTCGGACTGGTCGAGCCGGGCCACATCGCGGTGGGTCGGGATCGGCACCACGCCGAGCTTGTAGATCTGGTGGAACTCGGCGGCCTCGGTCATGGCCGTACCGGTCATTCCGGAGAGCTTGCCGTAGAGGCGGAAGAAGTTCTGGAGGGTGATCGTGGCAAGGGTCTGGTTCTCGTCCTTGATGTCCACCCCTTCCTTCGCCTCGATCGCCTGGTGCATGCCCTCGTTGTAGCGGCGGCCCGCGAGGATACGGCCGGTGTGCTCGTCAACGATCATGACTTCGCCGTCCATGACGACGTAGTCCTTGTCCTTCTTGAAGAGCTCCTTGGCCTTGATGGCGTTGTTCAGATAGCCGACCAGCGGGGTGTTGACGGACTCGTAGAGGTTGTCGATGCCCAGCCAGTCCTCGACCTTGGTGACGCCCGACTCATGGATGCCGACGGTGCGCTTCTTCTCGTCGACCTCGTAGTCGCCGGTCTCCTCCTGGCCCTTCTGCGGGTTGGCCGCCTCACCCTTGGTCAGCCGGGTGACCAGCTTGGCGAAGTCGCCGTACCACTTGGTGGCCTGGTCGGCCGGACCGGAGATGATCAGCGGCGTACGGGCCTCGTCCACCAGGATGGAGTCGACCTCGTCGACGATCGCGTAGTTGTGCCCGCGCTGCACCAGCTCGTCCTGCGACCACGCCATGTTGTCGCGCAGGTAGTCGAAGCCGAACTCGTTGTTGGTGCCGTAGGTGATGTCGCAGGCGTACTGCTCGCGGCGCTGCGCCGGGGTCATGTTGGCGAGGATGCAGCCGACCTCGAGGCCGAGGAACTTGTGCACCCGGCCCATCCACTCCGAGTCGCGCTCGGCCAGGTAGTCATTGACCGTGATCAGGTGGACGCCCTTGTCGGACAGCGCGTTCAGATACGCGGGGAGGGTGCCGACCAGGGTCTTGCCCTCACCGGTGCGCATCTCGGCGACATAGCCGAGGTGGAGCGCGGCACCGCCCATCAGCTGGACGTCGTAGTGGCGCTGGCCGAGCACCCGCTTCGCGGCCTCGCGCACCGTGGCGAAGGCCTCCGGCATCAGGTCGTCGAGGCTTTCCCCGTCCGCGTACCGCTGCTTGTACTCGTCGGTGAGGGCCCGCAGCTCGGCGTCGGAGAGGGACAGGAAGTCCTCTTCGATGGAATTGACCTGGTCCGCGATGCGGTGCAGCTTGCGCAGGATCTTTCCTTCGCCTGCACGCATGAGCTTGTTGAGAACGGACACGTAGGCTGGCTCCTTGCCGGTCGGGCCTGGCGGTCGGGTGCGCTGGCGCGGCATGTGTCGAGGGGCGCAGGCCCCGCCGCAACGGCCATCGTAAGACAGACCCCGCCACGCCGGGAGGTCCGTCACCACGAGGACCAGGTGTCACCTCACCGGTTCAACGCTCGAGACGCGCTCGAGGTGCCCCGATTCGCCAAAACCGCTCGCGGTGAGTGACGGGAGGAACGCAGACTCGGCCGGATGGAGCCTGTCACCCTCACCACCGAACGCCTCCTGCTGCGCCCGTTCCGCGCTTCCGACGCGGACGCGGTCCACGCCGCATGTCAGGACCCTGACATCCAGCGCTGGACCCTGGTGCCCTCCCCTTACGAGCGCGGGGACGCGGAGGACTTCACCGGGCGGACCTCCCCCGAGAACTGGCGGGGCGATACCGCGTACGACTTCGCGGTGCTCACCAAGAGTGACGGTGCTCTGGTGGGGGCGATGGGGCTGGTCCGGCTGGAACGGCTGTACGGCCCGGACCACCAGGCCGAGCTGGGCTACTGGACGGTCCGCGAGCACCGGCGGCGCGGCTACACCGGCGAGGCCGCGCGGGCGGTGATCGCGTGGGCGTTCACCGCGCTGGGGGTCGAGCGACTGGAGTGGTGCGCCGAGGCGGGGAACGAGGGCTCGCGCGCGGTCGCGCTCGCGGTGGGGTTCCGGATGGAGGGGACGGACCGGGCGCGGATCGTGCACCGGGGGACGCGGCGGGACGCCTGGCGGGGCGCGCTGCTGCCCTCGGACTGGCGGCTGCCGTCGGCCACGCCCTATCTGCCCCGCCTCCCGGCGCCCGGTCTCCCTGCGCGGACGTCGGGAGGCGGGGCGGGAGAGTCCTCGGACGAGCCGTCGCCCGTCTGAGACGGGCCTTGTCGGGGGCGTTGTCAGTGGGGGCCGCTACCGTGACGCGCATGACGACTTCCGCGCCCGGGTCCGGAGCGGACCGCAAGCCCGAGACCGCCCTGTCCGCCGACGAGGCACGCCGTATCGCGCTGCGCGCCCAAGGGCTGCTGGGCGCCCCGGACCGGCGCGGCGCAGTGCGGGGCGTGCTGCGCCACCTGGGCGCCGTACAGCTGGACACGATCTCGGTGCTGGCCCGCTCGCATGAGCTGATCCCCTACGCGCGGCTGGGCCCGGTCGGCCGCCCGGCGGTCGACTCGGCCTACTGGTCCGGCGCCCATGCCTTCGAATACTGGTCGCATGCCGCCTGTGTGCTGCCAATCGAGGAGTGGCCGCATTTCGCGTTCCGCCGCCGCGCCTACCGCACCCGCCCGCACTGGGGCCATGAACTGCCGGACGGGGCATACGGGACGGTGGTCGAGCGGCTGCGCGCGGAGGGCCCGCTGACCGCGACCGAGCTGGGCGGCGCCAAGAACGGCGGCCCGTGGTGGGACTGGTCGGCCGCCAAGGTCGCCGTGGAGCGGGCGCTGATGTTCGGCGAGGTGGTGTGCGTCGAGCGGCGCGGCTGGAAGCGGGTGTACGACCTGGCCGAGCGGGCGGTGCCGGACGCCCTGCTCCATGACGAGCTGGACGATATGGAGTGTCTGCGGCGGCTGGTCCGGCTGGCCGGGCGGTCCCTGGGCGTGGGCACGCGCGCGGATATCGCCGACTACCACCGGCTCAAGGGCGAGCAGGTGGACGCGGTGATCGCGGACTCCGGACTGGTGCCGGTGGAGGTGGCGGGCTGGGAGAAGGCGGCCTGGGCCGATCCCGAGGCGCTGGCGACCACACCGCGCGGACGGCACCGCACCACCTTGCTGTCGCCCTTCGACTCGCTCATATGGGACCGGGCGCGGACCGAGCGGATCTTCGGCTTCACCCATCGGCTGGAGGCGTATGTGCCCAAGCCCCGGCGGATCCACGGCTATTTCGCCATGCCGCTGCTGTCGGGCGGGCGGCTGCTGGGCCGGGTGGACCCGGCGCGCGAGGGCCGGACGCTGGTGGCCCGGCAGGTGTCGCTGGAGTCGGCCAAGGCGGTGGCCCCGATGGCGGAGGCGCTGCGGGAGGCGGCCGGATGGGTGGGCTGCGACACGGTGCGGATCGAGCGCGTCGACCGCCCGGAGCTGGCCGCGCCCCTCACGGCGGCGGTCGGCTGACCGCCCCGCCCGGGGCGGTCCGGCTCACCGGATCTCGAGGATCTTCTCCCGCATCGCGTAGACCACGGCCTCCATCCTGGAGTGCAGCTGCAACTTCTCCAGAATGTTGCGGACGTGGTTCTTCACGGTGTTCTCGCTGATGAACAGCTCCTTGGCGATATCCCGGTTGTTCATCCCGGTGGCCACCAGCTTGAGCACCTCCAGCTCACGGTCGGTGAGCCGGGGCGCGGGCACCAGCCGCCGCTCATCGGTGCGCTGGATCATCGACTTGAACTCGGTCAGCAGCTTGGCCGCCATGGACGGGCTGATCTGCGACTGGCCGTCGGCGACCGCCCGGATCGCGGTGGAGACCTCGTCGGTGGAGATCTCCTTGAGCAGATAGCCGGTGGCACCCGCCTTGATCGCGTCGTAGAGGTCGGCTTCCTCATCGCTGATCGTCAGCATGATGATTTTGGCGCTGGGCGCCACCTCCTTGATCGAGGTGCATGCCTCGATCCCGCCCCGCTTGGGCATCCGCACGTCCATCAGGACGATATCGGGCAGCAGATCGGCCGCCTTGTCCACGGCCTCGGCGCCGTCCCCGGCCTCTCCGACGACCTGGATGTCCTCCTCCTGGGCGAGGACAATCTCCAACCCACGCCGGAACAGGGCGTGGTCGTCCACTACGAGGACCCGAATCGGCTCCTTGCGCGGCTCGCCGCGCGACTCGTCCCTGTCCGACGCGATGCCATGATCATCGCCGTCGCCGGAGACGGGCCCGAAGCTGTCCGCCATCGTTCCTCCCCCTGAAGGCCATGGCCCTTGCGGTCTGCACTCTGCGGTGCTCGGTGCGATACGGCACCAACCAGTCCTCTCGTCACGCCGGTTGGCCGTTTGAGGGGCCATGATTTCATGCCCGGGCGGCGGAATGGTCCCGCCGTGGTCGCACGGAGAAGCCCCGGGGGGCGCATTGGCGCTCCGGGGCATCACATCGTCCACCCCCGTATGCGTCTGTGGCTGAATCCGTGGCGTGTGCACAGCCATCAGTACGTGAGAACTGGGCCGTTGCACTCAATTCCGCCGGTCCCGCGTGGTCGACATGCGCGCGGCCATCGGTCGTGCAGGATCGCGCGGCGCCCGCCGCGCGATCCCACTCGCTTATCCCTTCACTCCCGGCCGGTCAGCTCAGATCAGGCCGGGTCAGCTCACGCCGGGCCGGTCAGCCGCCGAGGGCTCCACCGGCCCCGCCGGGCTCCTCGCCGACGAACGCCTCCGGCTGAAGATGAATCACCCCGTAGTCATAGCCGTGCCGCCGATAGACGACGCTGGGCCGGTTGGTGTCGGAGTCGACGAACAGATAGAAATCGTGCCCGACCAGCTCCATCTCATAGAGAGCCTGGTCAAGCGTCATCGGGGCGGCGGCGTGGGTCTTCTCCCGGACCACCAGCGGGCCTTCGCCCTGCACTTCGAGGGGGCCCATCCGGGTGGTGGGGACGGTGTCCACGGCCGTGCGCTGGGCGGCGATCTCGCCATGCCCATTGATACGCGCCGCGTTGGGGACGGTCACAGCCACATCGCTGGCCGGGATGCGACCGTTGCCACGGCGGGTGTGGCGCTTGTCGTGCTGCTTGCGCATCCGTGCTTCCAGCTTGCCGGCCGCCAGGTCCAGCGCCGCGTACGGATCGGCTGCCGCGGCCTCTGCCCGGATCACCGGACCACGGGAGCGCAGGGTGATCTCCACTCGGTCCGAGCGGTCGGCCTGCCGCGGGTTGTGCTCTTTGGACACCTCGACGTCGAGGCTGATCACCTTGCCGTCGAGCTTCTGGATCTTGTCCAGCTTCAGCTTCTCGGCCACGTGCTTCCGGAACCGCTCGGGCACCTCTGTTTTCCGGCCCTTGACGACGATGTCCACGCAGAACTCCGTTCCCGGGTGACTCCGGACGCAGCCGGAGCTTCATCCCTTGTGCACTAGGCTCCGGCGTCTTCCGGAGCCACCGACTTGGCGGTTTCGACTCCTCCTTCCCACGGGGAAGAACTCCACCCCACTTGATGCACGGCTCACGTGAATGCAGGCAAAACACGCCAAGCGGATTTGTGAGTCATAGCACTAGCCATTCCTCACAACCGAACATAGCTCGCCCGGACGGATGTCGGCACCCCCTACCGGCACGTACCTCCGAACAGGTGCTTTGCTGTCCTCACCACCTGCAACGATGCGGCTTCGTATTCAGTTCCGGTTGCTGCAATCGGGGGGTGCGGCGACTACCGCCGCACCGACGACCAGGCCATCTGCCGCTGACACCGCCCGCGCCGCCTCGGCGAGCGAGGCACCGGTGGTCATCAGGTCGTCCACCAGCACGGCCGGGCCCGTGGACAGCAGCCGCCCACCGCCGGGGACCACCCCCAGCGCACCCGACACATTCACCAGCCGCTGCCGCGCGCCAAGCCCCGACTGATCGCGTACCCTGCGCCGCTGCCGCAGCACCGAGGGGACCCGCACCGAATACCCCGCAGCGCGCAGCACACCCGCCGCGGCGAGCGCGATCCTTCGCGCCGGGTCATGGCCCCGGGCTCCCACCGCACGCCGCGCCGACGGCACCGGCACCAGCAGCAGCGGCCCCTCGGACCCCGGTCCGGTCCGCGCCGGTCTGCTCGACACCGGTCTCGCCCGCACCGGTCTGGCCCGCGCCGGTCCGGTCGACACCGGTCCGGTCCGCGCCCGGCCGCCCGGAAGGGGTCTTCCGGCCCGGGAGCACACCGCCCGCACAGTGCCCGCCAGCGCCTCTCCCAGCGGCCCCGCCAGCCGCAGCGCGCCACGCTCCTTGTGCGCCAGCAGCACCGCGCGCACCTCGTCCACGTATGCGGCGGCCGCATGGACCACCGGCAGCCCCGGCGGCACCGGGCTCGGCTCCACCCGCCACGGCCCGGATCCCCACAGCAGCCCCCCACATCGGTCACACAGAGTGCCGCCCGGCCGACCGCATCCCGCGCAGTCCGCCGGCAGCACCAGGTCGGTCATCTCCTGCCACCAGCCCCGCATGAGTCCACTGTCCCGGCGGCCGGGCCGGTGCGCCACCCCCTGTGGATATCGGCGCACATGTGGACAACCGGCAGGCCCCGCCCCGGGCCCGGGAAGTCCTACCCCGGGTAGACCGGAGCCGTACCGTCCTCGTCGACCGTCGTCCAGTCGGTGTTCGGCAGCAGCCGTACGATGCCGTTCTCCCTGGTCTGGGCGATGAGCGGACGCGTCTGGTCCTCGGAGGCGGTGATCGCCTCCACCCCGTTCGGACCCGGCACCTCCGGAACGTCCGCCGGGGAGCCGTCCGTCTCCACGTACTTGAGCTGCTGCACACCGCCCGGCTCCCGGCCCGCGACCACAAGACGGCTGTCACCCGCCCAGGAGACCGTGTCGACGTTCTCCAGCTTGGGCGCCACCGTGTGCACGCCCACCACCGACAGCTTCGGCTCGTCCGCGGTGCCCTTCCGCTCGATCCGGCCCAGCCGCAGCGTGGTGTGACCGGAGTGCTTGACCAGCATGGCGATCCGGGTGCCGTCCGCGGAGACCCGTAGCGCCGTGATCCGGCCACCGCCCAGCTTCGGCAGCCGCACCTCGTCCGCCGGACCGGTGCCCCCGCGCAGCCGCAGCAGCCTCGGCCGCTCCGGATCCCGGTCGGCCACCCACAGCCCGCCCAGACCGTCCCAGCTCGGCGCCGTCAGCCCATGCTCGGAGCTGCCGCCCTGGCTGTGCAGCCGGGCCCGGCCGCGCTCGGCACCGGACGCCAGCTCCGTGACATACAGCGACCGGCCGTCCGATGTGACCCCCGCGGCGTCCCGCTCGTCGCGCGAGACCGCCACCGCGCCGAGCCCCGCGCCATCGGCGCCGAACGGGCCCTGCACCGGCCGTGACCGGTCCTCCTCATCGGACAGCCGCACCATCCGGTGCTCGGAGTCCACGAAGTACTGATGGTGGGGCTGGCCGTTGACCCGGTCCGGCGCATAGGCGCGCGCCGCGTCGCTCGACAGCGAGCAGAGCTCCGAACCGTTCATCCGCTCCAGCTTCACCGTGCTGACCTCGGACGATCCCTCGCTCAGATTCTGGACCGTGAACAGCGTCTGGGCCGCCATCCGCACACAGCGGCTCCGGCTGATATTCGCCGCCCGGTCGTTCAACCGGACCTTCAGCGTGTTCGAGTCGTCCAGCGACAGCTTCTCGCCCCGCCGCCCAAGAGCCGTACCGGTCGGGAAGGAGGTGCTGACCACCGGATCCAGCCAGCCGGTCGGACCGTCCAGCAGCGCCTTCACCGTCGAGGTCACCGGATCGATACGCCGCCGCAGATAGACCGGATCGGCCACCAGCACATGGTCCCCCACCCGCGAGCCCTCGGCGTCCGGCCCCAGATCGGCGAAGTAGTACTTGTTGACCGAACGGTAGATGCGCTCGAAGTCGGACTCGCCGAGCACCAGCCCCGGCGGCGCCCCGTCGATCCGCCACTCCGAACCGCGCAGCCTCAGATGGATGCGCTCCTCGTAACGCGCCTCGTCCGGCTTATAGGCGTGCGCGGCGTCCACACTGGCGATCCGCTTGCCCGACAGCACCACTGTCTTTCCGCTGCCGTCCCGGTCACCCGGGTCGGTCTCCACCCGTACGTCCGGCGCCTCCTCCAGCACCGTGGTGCGCGCGAACGGGTCCCACCTCTTGGCCGCGCCCTTGGTGAGGTACTCCTTCGCCGTGGCGAAGTTCTCCTCGTCGCTCGTGGTGGCCTCCAGGAAGCCGGAGACCAGCTCGGCGGGCTGCTCGCCCTTGCCCGGGCTCACCCCGTAGACCCGGACCTGCGAATCGACGTCGGAGCGCGGGGAGGAGTCGACCCGCCGCACATCCCCGCTGTCCGGCATGGAGGCACAGCCGGTCAGCAACAGCGCCCCGCAGGAGAGCAGGGTGGCCGTGCTCAGGTTCCAGCGGCGACGGAAGAGATGGCGGTCGGCACGGTCAGCGCCCACGAGGGCGGCCCTCCCCTTCGTTCTGTGTCGTCGGCCGGCCGGCCGACGAGCCCTGCGACGCCTCCTGCGCACCACGCACCACCCGTGCGCCGCTCCCCGGCAGCGCCGTCGGGTCGGCGGACGGCGCCGGGGCCTCCGCCGGCGGCAGCGGCAGCTCACCGGAGGGCAGCCCGGTGCGCGGCTGGGCGGGCACCGACGCCAGCCGCTCCGCCGCCGGCCTCGCCGGAGCCGCATCGTCCGGACGACGGTTGCGCCGGGAGTCCTCGGGCTCCAGCGGGATCGGGGAGCCACGCAGCGTATCGCTGGTGGTACGCGGCAGCGTCAGCCGGAACTGTGAGCCTCCGCCCGGCTCGCCCCACGCCTGGAGCCAGCCGGCGTGCAGTCGGGCGTCCTCCACCGCGATCGACAGCCCCAGACCGGTGCCGCCAGTGGTACGGGCCCGGGCCGGGTCGGCCCGCCAGAAGCGGTTGAACACCCGCGTCGCCTCGCCGGGCTTGAGCCCGACGCCGTAGTCACGCACCGCGACGGCCACCGCGCCGCCCGCCGTCGCGAGCCGCACCACCACATCCCGGCCCTCGCCGTGCTCCACGGCGTTGACCACCAGGTTCCGCAGCACCCGCTCGACCCGGCGGGCGTCCGCCTCGGCGACCACCGGCGCCTCGGCACCGCGCACCACGATCCGGGTGCCCTTGGCCTCGGCGAGCGGCTCGGCCCCGTCGACCACCCGGTGCACCACATCGCGCAGATCGATCGGCTCGGCCTCCAGGGCCGCCGCGCCCGCGTCGAACCGGCTGATCTCCAGCAGATCGGCGAGCAGCGACTCAAAGCGGTCCAGCTGGCCGCGCAGCAGCTCCGCCGAGCGCGCGGTCGCCGGATCGAAGTCCTCACGCGCCTCATGGATCACATCAGCGGCCATCCGCACCGTGGTCAGCGGGGTGCGCAGCTCATGGGAGACATCCGAGACAAAGCGGCGCTGCATCCGGGACAGCTCCTCCAGCTGCTGGATCTTGAGCTGGAGGTTCTGCGCCATCTTGTTGAAGGACTCACCGAGGCGGGCGATGTCGTCCTCGCCGGTGACCTTCATCCGCTCCTGGAGCAGCCCGGCCGCCAGCCGCTCGGAGATCCCGGCGGCCATCCGCACCGGTGTGACCACCTGCCGGACCACCACCCAGGCGATCGCGCCGAGCAGCACGACCACGAACACCCCGGCCGTGGCCAGCGTGCCCTTCACCAGGCTGAGCGACTTCTCCTCCTGGGTGAACGGGAAGAGGTAGTACAGCTGGTACGCGTCACCGTGGTTGTCGTCCAGCCGCTTGCCGATGATCAGCGCGGGCTCGGCCTCGCCCGACGCGGCGTGCACGATCTTCCCGTACTGCTCGTACGGCGTCGTCCCCTCGTCCACTTCGCCGCGCAGATCGGCGGGGACGCTGTCCGGCCTGACATCGCCGGAGGCACGCGGACCGCGGCTGGCCACATACGGCGTCTCACCCGAGTCCGAACTGAGCGCCACCACCGAGTACGCGCCCTTGCCACCACTGGCCAGCTGCTCCACCAGTGCGTTCAGCCAGGCACCGGAGTCCTGGGAACCCCTGCCGGACGCCCCGGCGCTGTCCTGGCCCCGGGTGTCACTGGTGCGGTCGGCCATCTGCTCGGCCACTTCGAACCCACCGGCGGCCTGGCCCTGCGCGGCATGGCGCTTGGCGTCCAGCAGACCGTTGCGCACCTGGCCGATGACCACCAGGCCCAGCAGGATCACCACGCCCAGGGACATCAGCAGCGTGGTGGCGACCACACGCAGCTGGATGTTCCGCCGCCACAGCCGGGCGGCGGGGAGCAGCGGACGGTGCACCCACCGTCCGAACAGCCGGATCAACGGGTGGGCCGGCCCACCGGACGCCCCATCGGGCAGCAGATGCCCGCCGCTCCACAACCTTCGGAGCAGCGGTATCTCACCCGCCGGGTCAGGACGCCCCTCACGGGCGCCCTCCGGAACCCCGCCCCCCGGTCCACCGGACTGCGGAGCCGTACCACCACGCGACATCTCAGCTGGGCCCGGCCTTGTATCCGACACCGCGCACGGTCACAACGATCTCGGGCCGCTCCGGATCCTTCTCGACCTTCGACCGCAGCCGCTGCACATGCACATTCACCAGCCGGGTATCGGCGGCATGCCGATAGCCCCACACCTGCTCCAACAGCACCTCACGGGTGAACACCTGCCACGGCTTACGGGCCAGGGCCACCAGCAGATCGAATTCCAGCGGTGTCAGCGCTATCGACTGGCCGTCGCGCTTCACCGAGTGCCCGGCCACATCGATCACCAGATCGCCGATGGCCAGCTGCTCGGGCGCCGGCTCCTCGGAGCGCCGCAGCCGCGCCCGGATCCGGGCCACCAGCTCCTTCGGCTTGAACGGCTTGACGATGTAGTCATCGGCGCCGGACTCCAGCCCGACCACCACATCGACGGTGTCGCTCTTGGCCGTGAGCATGACGATCGGCACCCCGGACTCAGCCCGGATCAGCCGACACACCTCGATGCCGTCCCGACCGGGCAGCATGAGATCAAGCAGCACCAGGTCAGGCTTGGCCTCGCGGAAGGCGGCTAGAGCCTTGTCGCCGTCCGACACAAACGACGGTTCAAAGCCTTCGCCGCGCAGCACGATGCCAAGCATCTCTGCCAGTGCGGTGTCGTCGTCGACGACAAGGACGCGTCCCTTCATATCGACATCATCCCATTACCCGATCGTGACCTGGCGCACAGCTCTGCGATTCCGCCCCCGGTGACCGGTGAGACGACGCCACCCTCGGTGACGATCGCGGTCACCAACTCGGGTGGTGTGACGTCAAAAGCCGGATTGTGGGCCTGTGTACCGAGGGGTGCGACCGGCACTCCGGTGCCCGCCTCGGACCCGGCGCCCGGAACATGTGGAATTGTGATGTCTGTCACCTCGTAGCCAGGGCGCTGCTCGACCTCGATCGCGGCGCCGTCAGGAGTGTCCAGGTCAACGGTGGTGGTCGGGGCCACCACCACAAAAGGCACATGGTGGTAGCGGGCCAGGACCGCCAGCGGATAGCTGCCCACCTTGTTGGCCACCGAGCCGTCCGCCGCGATCCGGTCCGCGCCGATCACCACCGCGTCCACCTCGCCCGCCGAGAACAGCGAACCCGCCGCGCTATCGCTGAGCAGCGTGTACGCCATGCCCGCCCGGGCCGCCTCGTACGCCGTCAACCGGGCCCCCTGCAACAGCGGCCGGGTCTCGTCCACCCACAGCCGCCGCAGCTGACCGGACCGATGCACCGCCTTGACCACGCCCAGGGCGGTCCCCTCGCCCCCGGAGACCAATGAACCGGAGTTGCAGTGGGTGAGGATCCGGAAGCCACCGGCGGGCAGCAGCTCATGCAGCAGCGCCTGGCCGTGCTGCGCCATCCGCTGACTGGCCTCGGCGTCCTCCCGGTGCAGCGCACGGGCCTCCGCCAGGGCGGCCGCGGCCGCCCGCTCGCCATCCGCGCCGCTCCGGACCGCCGCGTCATAAGCGGCCGCGGCCCGGCGGACGCCGTATCCGAGGTTGACCGCGGTGGGCCGGGCATGAGCCAGGGATACGGCGGCCTCGTCCACATCGAAACCGCGCGCGGCCGCCAGCGCGATCCCATAGGCACCCGCGATCCCCAGCAGTGGAGCGCCGCGTACGGCGAGTGACCGGATCGCCTCCACCAGGGCCGGAACATCGGCACAGACCAGATCCACCTCCTCGGCGGGAAGCCTCGTCTGGTCCAGGAGCACCAGAACGGGCCCCTCCGGGGGTTCATCCCAGCGCAGTGCGAAAGCGACGGGAGAAGCAGAGCCTTCCGGGGATACCGGATGCTGATCAGCCATCCGCCCAGTCTGCCCTGTGCGGCACCGACTAATGAAGTGCTGAGCCACCCACAGCGGCCGGTCCGCGCCGTGACACACCGTGGCACGATGGCTGGCAACCGCCCGCCGCCGCACCCGCGAACGGCCGACGAACAACTTACGGAGCGACGATGAACGACTCTCCGGGCCGGATCCCGCCCGGATCGTCCCCTTCCGACGAGCCGGACGACGGCACTCGGCAGCAGGGCGAACCGTCCGACCGGCCGGTGCCGGAGCAGCCGGGACCCGAGCAGCCCGTCTGGGGCGCCGGATGGTCCCGGCGACAGCCGCCCGCCGGACGCTGGCCCGCCTCCAGCGGCGGCACCCCCACACCGCCGCCACCGACCCCGCCAGGACGGCCCCAGGGCGGAGGCTGGGGCCCCCCGCCCCAGGGCGGAGGATGGCCCAACAACGGATGGCGGACGCCGCCACCGACCCCACGCCCCGGGGTGATCCCCCTGCGCCCGCTGGGAGTCGCCGAGATCCTCGACGGTGCCATCGCCACCATGCGCGCCCACTGGCGCACAGTGCTCGGCATCTCGCTCGCGGTCGCGATCCTCACTCAAGGGCTGGTCACCGCCGCCACCGGACTCTGGTTCCGCAACGCCTCCACCAGCACCGATGTGCTCAAGGACCCGGACGCGACGCTGAGTGAGGCCATGCGCGCGGTCGGCAGCGCCATGGGGGACAGCGCGGTCACCCTGCTGATCGGCGTGCTCGGCACGATCCTGACCACGGCCCTGCTGACCGTGGTCACCGCACGGGCCGTGATGGGCCGCTCGGTGTCCACCGGAGAGGCCTGGGGCGGCGCCCGGCCCCATCTCCTTCAGCTCTGCGGTCTGCTCTTCCTGATCCCCCTCATCGCCGCGGGCGTGATGGCCGCGGGCATGGCCCCGGGGGTGCTGCTCACCCTCGCGGGAGTGGAGAGCGAGGGCGCGGCCCTCGCCGCACTCGGCGGGCTCGCGGGAGCGGGCGTCGCCACCTGGCTCTGGGTACGCCTCAGCCTGGCCGCCCCCGCGCTGATGCTGGAAAAGCAGGGGATCATCGCGGCCCTGCGCCGCTCCGCCAAGCTGGTGCGCGGTGCGTGGTGGCGCGTCTTCGGCGTCCAGCTCCTGGCGATCGTTCTGATCTTCATCGTCGGCGCCATCGTCGAGATCCCGACCAGCATGGCCGCCATGGTGATCGGTGGGGACAACGCGATGGACTGGCTGTCCGGCGAGGCCGTCTCCGTCGGCTGGACCTTCCTGATCGTCGTCGGAATCGGCGGGGTGATCAGCTCGACCTTCACCTTCCCGATCAGCGCCGGTGTGACCGCCCTTCTCTACATGGACCAGCGCATCCGGCGCGAGGCACTCGACGTCGAGCTCGCCCGTGCCGCCGGTGTCCCCGGCTACGAGACAAAGAGTCAGGACACCGGCCAGAACGCCGGTCTGACGCCCTGAAAGACGGCGCGAACGCTCCACACAGGACGGTGGAGGGGGCAACGGCTGAAGCGATGTCATCGCGTCATGCGCGGTGTGATGCGTTGTCATCGTGAGCCTGCCCCCTCCTCCGTCCGGTCCGGCTTCCCTCCGGCCCGCTGGACTCGCTCCCCTGCGGCTCCTACTGGCCGACCGACCGGACCCGCTGACGACTGGTCAACGGGCCCCCCTTGCAATCCACTCTGAGCGGCCCGACCCTCGCCACGCCAGAGCACACATCCCTTTTCACCCGATCCGGTGGAACACCCGATCCAGTGGAACCTGAATGTGCGGCACCGGTTCTGAACGCAAAAATGCCTCGGTCCCGGACATTGAATGTCCGGGACCGAGGCTAAAAATTGTTCGGCGGCGTCCTACTCTCCCACAGGGTCCCCCCTGCAGTACCATCGGCGCTGAAAGGCTTAGCTTCCGGGTTCGAAATGTAACCGGGCG
>NZ_JBEZHR010000013.1:0-212431 GCF_040650655.1 Streptomyces sp. NPDC048636
GGCCGACCGGCAGAAACGCCTTGACGCTGTCCAGGTCGCCGAAGATCTGCTGGTCCGGCTTGAGCGACGACACCAGCATGAACACGATCGGGGACACGGCCGTTTGTGTGTTCAGGGGCGGCGGTGGTGGCGCGGTGGCCGGGTGCCGAGGGCCAAGTGCCGCTGGGAGCGCTGTTCTGACATTTGGTCGTAATTCTCTTTTCCCAGCGAGTCCGACACATAGGGCAAGTTCACACTTTTGTATGCTTTCTTCAGCGCGTCGTTCCCCCGTTCACGAAAGGGGCTCCACATGCACACGATGGAGGTTCGCCCACCCGTACCCAGTCGTTCCACCAGCAGATGGCGTCGATACGGGCGGCTCGCCGCCGCGAACTTCGTCCGCGGCGCGTCCTACGCGTGCGGCACCGCGGCCATCGGTCTGATGGCGTGGTGGGTGCAGACCCACTAGGCCCCGCTCCCGACAGATCCACCGGACAGGGCCCGGCCCTTCCGCCGACGCGTCACCCGGCGCGGCGCCCGGACGCCAGGACGCTGACCGCGTTGCTGACCACGACCGCGGCGATGGCCGCCCAGGCGCTCCAGGTCAGCGACTCGCCCAGCACGACCAGCCCCACCACCGCGGCGAGCACCGGGTTGACGCTCATGAAGATCCCGAAGAACCGTGCGGGCACCCGCCGCAGGGCCCGTACATCGCTGAGGAACGGTACGGCCGAGGACAGCACCCCCGCCACGGCCGCGCAGGCCAGCGCCGGTCCGGTCGGCGGATGGTGGAGCAGGACCACGATGCCGACCGGCACGAACAGCAGCCCGGAGAGACCGGCCGCGGCCGCCGAGCCCTCGGCTCCCGGCAGTCTGCGCCCGATCGTCCCGTTGAGCAGGATGTAGGACGCCCAGCACACCGCGGCCAGCAGCCCGAGGCCGATCCCGAGATAGTCCGTGGACGGCTGTGGCCTGGTGAGGGCCACCACCCCGGCCGCGGCGACCAGCGCACACCCCAGGTCCACCGCCCGCCGGGAACCGGCCAGCGCCACCGCGAGCGGGCCGAGGAACTCCAGCGTCACCGCCAGACCCAGGCCCACCCGGTCGATCGCGGTGTACAGCGAGAGGTTCATCGTGGCGAACACCACGGCCAGCAGCAGCACCGGCCGCCACTGCCGGGCGGTGAACGACCGCAGCCGCGGGCGTGCCACGGCCAGCAGCAGCACCGCCGCCACCCACTGCCGTACCGCCACCACCCCGGCCGGGCCGATCACCGGGAAGGCCAGCGCGCCGATCGCGGCGCCGGTCTGGTTGGACAGGCCGCTGCCGCACATCATCGCGATCCCCGCGAGCCAGCCGCGCCCCTCACCGTCGCCCGTGGCGCTTGTGGCGCCCGTCGTCCCGCCTCCCGTGACCGCGGTCTCCGCCCCGGTCCCGGCCGTCCGCTGTCCACGCGCCATCGTCCGCATGCACCGAGCGTGGGACCGCGCCGCTCTTTCACAAAATGCATCGGACGCGTTATCCATACGCTGGGGTTATGCACATCGAACTGCGGCAGCTGCGCTGTCTCGTCGCGATCGTGGACGCGGGCAGCTTCACCGACGCCGCGATCGACCTGGGCATCTCCCAGGCCGCCGTCTCCCGCAACCTCGCCTCGCTCGAAGCCGCCCTCGGCGTACGGCTGTTGCGCCGTACCAGCCGGGAGGTGGCGCCCACCGCGGCCGGGACCCAGGTGCTCTCCCGCGCCCGACGTCTGCTCGCCGAGGCCGACGACCTGGTGCGCGAGGCCACTACCGGCCACAGCCGACTGCGGATCGGCCACGCCTGGTCGGCGATGGGTCGCCACACCCTGGAGTTCCAGCGCCGCTGGCCCGCCGCGCGGCCCGATGTCGAACTGCACCTGGTGCGCACCAACTCCGCGACGGGCGGGCTCGCCGAGGGCACCTGCGATATCGCCGTGGTGCGCACCGAGCCCGAGGACCGGCGGATCGAGAGCGCGGTGGTCGGCCTCGAGCGGCGCTACTGCACGATGGCCGCCGACGACCCGTGGGCGCGCCGCCGTTCCCTCCGCCTCGCCGAGACCGGTGAACGCACCCTGGTCATCGACCGGCGCACCGGCACCACCACCGCCGATCTCTGGCCGCCCGACCGCCGTCCGGTCATGGAGTACACCCAGGACGTCGACGACTGGCTCTCCGTCATCGCGACCGGCCGCTGCATCGGGATCACGGCCGAGTCCACCGTCACCCAGTACCCCCGGGCCGGGATCGTGTTCCGGCCGCTGCGGGACGCCGCGCCCATCCCGGTGCGGCTCATCTGGTGGCGGGACGATCCGCATCCGGCCGCACCCGCCGCCGTGGCGCTGCTGACCGACCTCTACCGGCGGGAGGGCTGACGCCGTCCGGTGCGCGCCCCTTGACGGGCTCCCTTCATCGGTGGACCATCTTTTCCGTTCAGCAAAATTCAGATTCCGCAATACGGAAAAGTAATCCGGAGAACCGGTCCGACCCCAGGAGCGACCCCATGGCGCGCATGACCGCGGCTCGGGCAGCGGTGGAGATCCTGAAGCGTGAGGGCATCACCCACGTCTTCGGCCTCCCCGGTGCGGCGATCAACCCCTTCTACGCCGCGATGCGCGGCGACGGCGGCCTGCACCACATCCTCGCCCGGCATGTGGAGGGCGCCTCGCATATGGCCGAGGGCTACACCCGCGCCAGGGCCGGGAACATCGGGGTGTGCGTGGGCACCAGCGGCCCGGCCGGCACCGACATGATCACCGGGCTGTACTCGGCGGGCGCCGACTCGATCCCGATCCTGTGCATCACCGGTCAGGCGCCGGTGGCCGCCCTGCACAAGGAGGACTTCCAGGCGGTCGACATCGCCTCGGTCGCCGGACCGCTGACCAAGATGGCCATGACCGTCCTGGAACCCGCCCAGGTGCCGGGCGCGTTCCAGCAGGCGTTCCACCTCATGCGCTCCGGACGTCCCGGTCCGGTCCTCATCGACCTGCCCATCGACGTCCAGATGGCCGAGATCGAGTTCGACCCGGACACCTACGCACCGCTGCCCGTCTACCGGCCGTCCGCGACCCGCGCCCAGATCGACAAAGCCCTGGCCATGCTCCAGGCCGCCGAGCGTCCGCTGATCGTCGCGGGCGGCGGGGTGGTGAACGCCGACGCCTCCGCCCGCCTGGTGGAGTTCGCGGAGCTGACCGGGGTGCCGGTGGTGCCCACCCTGATGGGCTGGGGCTCCATCCCCGACGACCATCCGCTCATGGCGGGCATGGTCGGCCTCCAGACCTCCCAGCGGTACGGCAACGCCACCCTGCTCGAGTCCGACTTCGTCCTGGGCATCGGCAACCGCTGGGCCAACCGCCACACCGGGGGTCTCGACACCTACACCCGGGGCCGGACCTTCGTCCATGTGGACATCGAACCCACCCAGATCGGCCGGGTGTTCGCGCCCGACCTCGGTATCGTCTCCGACGCCGGGGCCGCGCTGGAGCTGTTCGCCGACGCCGCCCGGGAGGCCCGGCGCACCGGTGCGCTCAAGGACCGGACCGCCTGGGCCGAAAGCTGTCTGCGCCGTAAGGGCTCCCTGCTCCGCAGAACCCACTTCGACGACGTCCCGGTCAAACCGCAGCGGGTCTACGAGGAGATGAACCGGGCCTTCGACCGGGAGACCCGCTACGTGAGCACCATCGGCCTCTCCCAGATCCAGGCCGCCCAGCTCCTGCACGTCTACCGCCCCCGGCACTGGATCAACGCCGGCCAGGCCGGTCCGCTGGGCTGGACCGCCCCGGCCGCGCTCGGGGTGGCGACGGCCGATCCGGACGCCACCGTGGTGGCGCTCTCCGGCGACTACGACTTCCAGTTCCTGATCGAGGAACTGGCCGTCGGGGCGCAGTTCCGCATCCCCTACGTCCATGTGGTGGTGAACAACGCCTATCTGGGCCTGATCCGCCAAGCCCAGCGCGGCTTCGACATGGACTTCTGCGTGCAGCTCTCGTTCGACAATGTCAACGCCCCCGAGCTGGGCGGCTACGGCGTCGACCATGTGAAGGTGGTCGAGGGACTGGGCTGCAAGGCGCTCCGGGTCCACGAGCCGCGAGACATCCTCCCGGCGCTGGAGGAGGCCAAGAGGCTGATGGCGGAGTACCGGGTGCCGGTGATGGTGGAGATCATCCTCGAACGGGTCACCAATGTGGCCATGGGCACCGAACTGGACAAGGTCATCGAGTTCGAGGAACCGGCCACCGTCCCCGGCCACGCCCCGACCGCCACGCACACCGCCCTCGGCTGAACACGCACACCGCCCTCGGCTGAAGAGGACCCGGCGGTGTGGCGTTTCCGTCAGCCGCCGGTCGCGAAACCGGGGAAGAGGGTCATCCCGCCGTCCACGTAGAGGGTGGTGCCCACCACGTAGTCGCACAGGTCCGAGGCGAGCAGCACCACCGCGTTGGCGACGTCGTCCGGCAGGCCGATCCGGCCGTAGGGGATGAGGGTCAGCAGGTCGGCCAGTGCCTCCGGGGTCTCCCACGCACTGCGGTTGATGGGGGTCTTGATGGCCCCGGGCGCCACCGCGTTCACCCGGATCCGCTGCGGTGCCAGCTCCTGGGCCAGGGTCTCCATCATCATCCCCACACCTCCCTTCGACGCCGCGTAGTTCACATGTCCGCCCCACGGGATGATCTGGTGGACCGAGCTCATGCAGACGATCTTCCCGGCCGCCCGTGACACCTCCGGCACCACCCCGCGCCGGACGAACTCCTTGATCGCCTCACGGGCGCAGAGGAACTGGCCGGTGAGATTGACGTCCATGACCTTCTGCCACTCCGCCAGGGTCATCCGCACCGTCGGGGCGTCACGCTGGAGCCCGGCGTTCGACACCAGGACGTCGATGGTGCCGAAGCGGTCGACCATGGCGCCGACCATGTCGACCACCTGGTCCTCCTGGGACACATCCGCCTGGTGGGCGTAGGACCGCACCCCATGGCCCGCGATCTCCTTGACCACGGCCTCGGCCGCGGGACGGTCGGAGACATAGTTGACGACCACATCGGCGCCCGCGCGGCCCAGGGCGAGCGCCGTGGCCTTGCCGATGCCCGAGTTGGCCCCGGTCACCAGGGCCTTCTGCCCGGTGAGCAGCGGTGGCAGCGGGATCGGGCGGGGCTGGTCGGCACTGGCGTTCACTGGCGCTCTCCTTCGCGGGACGTCCGGATCGGCGCAATGACCCTCGCAGCCCCGGGCGGCGCCCTCACTCACGACGGGCACCACGGTCACCCACTGAGCCGATGGACATCGTTCCAGCGGCGCAACGCGGGGTGAGCGCCGGTCGGCGAGCGGGACCGGGCGTGCGGTGCGACGATGGGGCGAGGCTGAGCACGGGTGGCGAATCCGGTGGGAGGACCCCACGATGGACACCTATCCGAACATCAGTGACCACGGGCTCATCGGAGATCTCCAGACCGCGGCGCTGGTGGCCACCGATGGCACGATCGACTGGTTCTGCAGTCCGCGGTTCGACTCCCCGAGCATCTTCGGCGCCCTGCTCGACCAGCGGCGCGGCGGACACTTCCGGATCACACCGGCACACCCGGACTGCGTCACCAAACAGCTCTACCTCCCCGACACCGCCATTCTCATCACCCGGTTCATGACCCCGGACGGTGTCGGCGAGGTGTACGACTTCATGCCGGTGGCCCCGGACACCGCCACCGGCCACCACCGGCTGGTCCGGATGATCCGCGTGGTGCGCGGCCAGATGCGGTTCGAGATCGACTGCCGCCCCCGGCCGGGCTACGGACGCGAACGCCACACCCTGAAGGTCCACGACGAGGGAGCCATCTTCCACGGCGACACCGTCGACATCACCCTGCACCCCGCGGGCGACCGGATCACCGAGCACACCGAGATCCACGCCAGCGACGGCGACATCCGCTCCACCGTCGTCCTGGCCGCCGGCCAGGCCGCGGGCGTCGTCCTGGACACCGCGGACGCCGGCCACGCGGTCGCCCCCCGACGGGTGCCCCAGGAGGAGTTCCAGCGGATGCTGGACGAGACCACCCGCTTCTGGCGCCGCTGGACCCGCGGCTCGCGCTACACGGGGCGCTGGCGGGAGACGGTGGCCAGGTCCGCCATCACCCTCAAGCTGATGACCTACACCCCCACCGGCGCCCTGGTGGCCGCGCCGACCGCGGCGCTCCCCGAGCAGATCGGCGGGGAGCGCAACTGGGACTACCGCTACACCTGGATCAGGGACGCCTCGTTCTCCATCTACGCCCTGATCGGACTGGGTTTCACCACCGAGGCCGAGGCGTTCGCCAACTGGCTGCGCGACCGCGTGGTGGAGAAGGCGGGCGACGGCTCGGGGCCGATGAAGATCATGTATCGGGTGGACGGCAGCTCCGATCTGGTGGAGGAGACCCTCGACCACTTCGAGGGCTACCGCGGCTCGAGCCCGGTGCGCATCGGCAACGGCGCCGCCGACCAGCTGCAACTCGACATCTACGGCGAGATGATGGACTCGCTCTACCACGCCGACACCCACGGGATCACGGTCGGCCACCGCGGCTGGTCCGAGATGTCCCGGGTCATCGACTGGCTCTGCGACAACTGGGACCGCCCGGAGGAGGGCATCTGGGAGACCCGCGGCGGCCGCCAGAACTTCACCTACGGCCGCATGATGTCCTGGGTCGCCCTGGACCGCGCCGTGCGGATCGCCGAGAGCCGCGGCCGCCCCAGCCACCAGACCATGTGGCGGGTCACCCGGGACTCCGTCTATCAGCAGATCATGGACCGCGGCTGGAACCGGAGCCGCGAGGCGTTCATCCAGCACTACGGCTCGCCCGTGCTCGACGCCTCGCTGCTGCTGATGCCACTCATCGGCTTCGTCGAGCCCCGCGACCCCATGTGGCTGTCCACCCTCGACGCGATGGACGAGGAGCTGGTGTCCGACAGCCTCGTCTACCGGTACGACCCCGCCGCCTCACCCGACGGACTGGCGGGCTCGGAGGGCACCTTCTCCATGTGCACCTTCTGGTACGTGGACGCGCTCGCCCGCTCCGGCAGGCTGGAGCAGGCCCGGCTGATCTTCGAGAAGATGCTCACCTACGCCAACCACCTCGGCCTGTTCTCCGAGGAGATCGGGCTCACCGGTGAGCAACTGGGCAACTTCCCCCAGGCGTTCAGCCATCTCGCCCTGGTCAACGCCGCCGTCAACCTCGACTACCAGCTCGACCACGGCTCCGGATGGGTGGGACCCGTGCTGGGCCTGAGCACCGCATGACGGCCGCGGAGCAGCGGGCCGGCACCGCGCCCGCGCGCCCCCGCGACTACTCGGGCGCGGTCTACGGCTCACTGCTCGCCGCCTCCGTGGTGGCCGGGACCGGCACCCCGGGCCCCTACCCCCGGATCCAGCTGGTCGCGCTGCTGCTCATCACCGGCGTGGTGTTCTGGGCCGCGCATGTCTACGCCCGGCTCGCGGGGGAGCGGCTGGGGGAACGGGAGCTGAGCGGGCGGGAGCTGCGCCGGGTGGCCCTCCACGAGTGGCCCCTCGTGCAGGCGGCCGTACCGCCCGCCATCGCCGTGGCGATCAGCCCGCTGCTGGGGCTGGGGCTGGAGGGCACGGCCTGGCTGGCGCTGGCCGTCGCGGTGACCGAGCAGGTCGGCTGGGCGAGCGTGGCCGTCCGGCGTGCCGGGGCGTCGCTGCGGCTGACCGTGCTGGCCGGGGTGGGCAACCTGCTGCTCGGTCTGGTCATCGTGGCCGCCAAGGCGGCCCTGTCGCACTAGGTGTGCGCTTCGCGAGAGGTCGTCACCGGGCCGGTCACTCGGGCCGGGTACGGGAGCGCAGCGCCACCCGCAGCACCCGGACACTGACGGCCAGCATCCACAGCGGGAACACCAGCGCGAACCAGGCGTCGGTGCTCACCACGAACAGCAGCACCAGGGCCACCGCGTAGCCGGCCCACACCAGCCAGCGCGGGAAGACGCCCAGCTGGCGGCAGAGCGTCGTGGCCGACAGGACGAACACGGCCGCGATCCGGGTGGAGTACGACGAGAGCAGCACCAGCGTCAGATGGCGTCCGTACTCCCACATCTGCAACTGTGAGGAGGACGTACTGCCCGCGAGCGCCAGAAGTCCGCCGATGGCCGCCGCCAAGACGAAGATCACCGCGAGATAGAGCACCCCGCTGCCGAAGAAGAGGGTGGCGAAGAACGTGTCCTCCGCCGGACCCACGTAGTCCCGTACCGCGCCCATGAACCACAGGAAGAAGATCCCGGCGAACGGCACCAGTTGCAGCGCCACGTTCAGCGAGCCGCGGCTGGAGCCGTCCGCGAGCCAGGCGCCCGCGTCGATCGGATGCTCCGGGATCGCCGAGTGGACCAGGACCACCACCGTGCCCAGCAGCAGCGCGGAGAGGATCCCCGCGGCCCCGGCGGCCCGCGGTGTCCGCAGCGACCGGCCCGGCGGCTCATCGGTGGCGCCCATGACGTCCTCCTTCCGGCCGCCGCCCGGCCCGGGACACCTCCGGGCCCGGCGGCGGACCGTGACCGGACCTCATCGTCACGCGGGAGGCGGCTCCCGTTCGGCCGGGGACACCGGTGCGGGCCACGATCACCCTCCTGGCCCACCCGGCTCCCCCGCCCGGCCGAGCCGCCCGGACCGGTCAGGCCGTCTCGGCGAGCGCCTGGTCGCGCAGGGTCGAGCAGGTGCGGTTGATGAGCCGGGAGACATGCATCTGGGAGATGCCGAGCTGTTCGGCGATCCGGCTCTGCGTCATATCGCAGAAGAAGCGCATGTAGAGGATCTGGCGCTCGCGGTCCGGCAGCCGGGTCAGCCCGGGGCGTACCGCCTCGCGGTCCACCACCCGGTCGTACGCGGGCTCCTGGGCGCCGAGCGTGTCCACCAGGGAGTAGCCGTCGTCGGCGCCCGTCAGCTGCGCGTCCAGGGACAGCGGGGTGAAGCTGCCCAGCGCCTCCATCCCGGCCCGCACCTCCTTCTCGGTCAGGCCCGTGCGCTCGGCTATCTCCTCGGTGCGCGGCGCACGGTCGTCGAGGGAGTGGGACAGCTCGCGGTGCGCGGCCCGTACCCGGTTGCGCAGGTCCTGGACCCGGCGCGGCACATGCAGCACCCACAGATGGTCCCGGAAGTGGCGCTTGATCTCGCCGACGATGGTGGGGACCGCGAACCCCGCGAAGGCCGTGCCGTGTTCGGGGTCGTAGCGCTTGACGGCCTTCACCAGACCGAGCGCGGCCACCTGCTGGAGGTCCTCCAGGGACTCGCCGCGGTTGCGGTACTGGCGGGCCAGCCGCTCGGCCATCGGCATCCACGCCTCCACGACCCGCCGCCGCAGCGCCTCCTTCTCGGGGCCGTCCGGCAGACGGGCGATTTCCTGGAACTCGGCACCGGTGTCAGGCGCGTCGTCGTGCGAGTGCTTCCTGGGGCCGGTCTGGGGCCGTGCCATGTCCTGCTGCGCTGTGGTCGTCACGGAACACACCTCCTGCGATGTTTGACGGGATTGCCGGGACCGAAGTGGGCCCGCATCGCGGAAGCGCGCACAGGACCGGTGGGGGCCGCATCCTGCGGGATGTCACACTGCTCCCGCGGTGCGTGCCTCCGGTCCGAAGCACGAAATACCGCCTGCCCGGGGGACCCGGGGGTAAACCATCGACGCTCCGGCGACCTTTTTTGGCGGTTGCCACGGGCGAGTGCGCGCGGCGCCGTACGGGACTCACCCCAGCAGGGCCGCCACCGTCATCAGCACGGGTGCCGCGAGGAGTGTGGAGAGCAGGATCGACTCACGGGCCAGCACGGTGGCCGTCCCGTAGCGCGTGGCATAGGTGAAGAGGTTCTGCGCCGCCGGCAGCGCGGAGGTGACCACGGCGGCGAAGAGCGCGGGCCCGTCGAGCCCGAACACCCCGGCCGCGATGGCCCATGCCACCACGGGCTGGGCGAATGACTTCAGTGCCACCGACAGCAGCACCGGCCCGCGCTCCGCACCCGTGCCGGGCAGCGCGGTGCCCGGCAGGGAGAGACCGAAGGCCAGCAGCACGGCGGGCACGGCCATCCCGCCCAGCAGGGTCAGCGGCTCCAGCACCGGCCCGGGGATCCGCCACCCCGTCGCCGTCACCGCCACCCCGCACAGCGAGCCGATGACGATGGGGTTGCGGAACGGTGTGGTCAGCCTGCGTACGACCGAGGGGCGGATCCCGGGGCGGCTGAGGTCGATGACGGTGAGCGCGATCGGTGTCATCACCAGCTGCTGGAAGAGCAGTACCGGAGCGACCACCCCGGCGTCGCCGAGGACGTACATGGCGATGGGGATGCCCAGGTTGCCCGCGTTCACATAGCTCGCGCACAGCGCGCCGATCGTGGTGCGCCCGACGCTCCACCGGCGTACGGCCCCCACGGCCACGAACACCCCGGCGACCACACCAGTGCTGAGCCCGGTGACCAGCAGGGGAGTGGAGACCACGACGGAGAGGTCGGCCCGGGAGAGCGTGGTGAACAGCAGCGCGGGGGAGGCCACATCGAAGGACAGCCGGGTGAGCACCTCCCGGCCGTGTTCGCCCAGGGAGCCGCGGCGGCCGAGCACATAGCCGGTGACGATGATGCTCGCGATGACACCGAAGCCCGTGATCACACCGCCCACGGTGCCGCCTCCGCCGGATGGAGCGCGGGGGAGCGGGGACAGTGCGCGGCGGCGGTCATGGAGGTGTTCTCCGGCAGACGGGACGGACAGCTTGCACCCTACAAGCAATCGCCCGCGCCCGGGGCGGACAGCGCGCCGGGGCCGGTGCGGGACCGCCCCGGACCCGGCGCGCACCGGCCGTAACGCCTCAGGTGATGGTGAGGGTGTGTTCGCCCTTGGCCTGGGAGCTGTTGCCCGCGTACAGCCGGATCTCGCCCTTCTCCACCACGAAGTCGCCCTCGGGGGCATGGGTCCAGAAACCCAGCTCTTCGGCGCTGAGCCGGAAGCGTACGGTGGTGGACTTCCCGGCGCCGAGGGTGACCCGGCGGAAGCCGCACAGTCTGCGCACCGGCTGGACGATGCTGGCCACCGGATCGCGCAGATAGAGCTGGACGACCTCGTCTCCCGTACGCCGCCCGGTGTTGCGCACCGCCACCGCCACGTCGACGGTGTCGCCCGCGCGCAGGGCGTCGGCCGCGATCCGGCGCACCGAGAGCCTGGGCTCGCCGATGTCGAAGGTGGTGTAGCTCAGACCGTAGCCGAAGGCGAACTGCGGACCGTTCGGCAGATCCAGATATTTGGATGTGTACTTGTTGTCCGGGTCGTAGGGGCGGCCGGTGTTCTCGTGGTTGTAGTAGACGGGGATCTGGCCGACCGCGCGGGGGAAGGACACCGGCAGTTTGCCACCGGGGTTGACCTTGCCGAACAGTACGTCCGCGATGGCGTGTCCGCCCTCGAGCCCCGGATGCCACGCCTCCAGCACGGCGGGGGCGGACTCCAGCCAGCCACCGATCGTCAGCGGACGCCCATTGACCAGCACCACCACGAACGGCGCACCGGAGTCCGCGATGGCCTCGATCAGCTTCTCCTGTCTCCCGGGCAGGCTGATGTCCGCGCGTGCGCTCGCCTCACCGCTGAGCGCCGACGCCTCGCCGACCACCACGACGGTCGCCTCGGCTGCCTTGGCCGCCGCGACCGCCTTGGCGATACCACCGGTGTCCTCGCCGCCCGCGTCCACACCCTTGGCGTACGTCACCTCGGCCTCCGGCACGGCGTCCTTGACCGCGTCGAGGACCGTGACCGCGGGGAATGTCTCGCCCCAGGGCCCGGCCCAGGTGCCGAGGAGGTCGGTGGAGTCGCCGAACGGGCCGACCACCGCGAGGGACCGTGCCGATGTGCTCAACGGAAGCGCCGACTTCTCGTTGCGGAGCAGCACCATGCACCGCGCCGCGGTCTCGCGGGCGGCCGAACGGGCCGCCCTGCCGGGCTTGTCGACGGCCGTGTCCTCGTCCACATAGGGGTGGTCGAAGAGGTCCAGCCGGAACTTCAGCCGCAGCACCCGCGCCACCGCGTCATCCAGCCTCTCGGCGGAGATCTTCCCGCTCTTGAGCAGCCGTTTGCCGTGGTCGACGAGGTTGGTGCTGACCATCTCCATATCGACACCGGCGTTGAGGGCGAGCCGGGCCGCGTCGGCGCCGTCGGCGGCGAAACCGTGGGCGATCATCTCCTGGACACCGGTGTAGTCGCTGACCACGAAGCCGTCGAAGTCCCACTCCCGTTTGAGGATCTCGGTGAGGGTGTGGGTGTTGCCGTGGGCGGGCACCCCGCTGATGGTGTTGAAGCTCGCCATGACGGTGGCGATCCCGGCCTTCACGGCCGCGCGGAACGGTCCGAGGTACTGGTTGCGCAGCCGAGCCTCGGACACGTCCACGGTGTTGTAGTCGCGGCCGCCCTCGGCGCCGCCGTAGGCCACGAAGTGCTTGGCACACGCGGCCAGCCGGTCCTTCGCGGCCAGGTCGGTGCCCTGGTAGGCGCGGGTCTTGGCGGTCGCGAACGCCGCCGTGAGATAGGGGTCCTCGCCGTTGCCCTCGGCGATCCGTCCCCAGCGCGGTTCATGGGTGACGTCCATCATCGGGGAGAAGGTCCAGTGCACCCCGTTGGAGCGGGCCTCCTTGGCGGACACCTCGGCGTCCCGCCCGGCCACCGCGGGGTCGAAGCTGGCCCCCTGGGCCAGCGGGATCGGGAAGGTGGTCCAGAAGCCGTGGATGACATCGAGTCCGAAGAGCAGCGGGATACCGAGGCGGGACTCGTCGACCGCGATCCGCTGGAGGGCGTTGGTGTACTTCGCCCCGTAGATGTTGAGGACCGATCCGAGCCTGCCCTTGCGGGCCGCCTCCTCCGCGGCCTCGGTCTGGCCGCCGCCGGGCCCGGTGTTCCCGGCCCAGGTCAACTGCTGGAGCTGGCCGAGCTTCTCCTCGACCGTCATCCGCCCCAGCAGGGCCCGGACCCTGGCCTCATGGGGGCTCCTACCGGAGGCGCCGGGGGCGGTGGCGTCCGCGGCCTTCGGCTCGGAGGCTGTCGCGCCGGGGGGTTCCTCGGCTCGGGCGGTGCCGGTCGCGGCTCCGCCGGCGACGGCCGTACCACCGACCGCGGCGAGCACCGTACGTCTACGCACACCATTCATGGTCTTCGTCCCTTGAAGAGCGTTGAGTGCTGTCGACGGGTGGATCTTCAAAAGTTGAAACGAAAGTACGGACCCGGCGAGAGAGCGTCAAGGGTCGGCGCGAGAGCGGTTTCCCATGGCTTTGATCGTTCCAAGGACCGGCCCGGACCGCCGCGGTCAGGCGGCCCGGGAACGGTGTGCGCTATGCCTCCGGAACGGCCGGGGCGCCCAGCGCGTACGGCGAGAGGATGTCGGCCACCGCGCGGTTGCGCGGTGTCCCGACGCCCAGTTCCTCCCCGAGGGTGGCCACCGCACCGCTGAGCCAGGCCAGTTCAAGACGGTGGCCGCGTTCCAGGTCGTTGTGCATCGAGGAGGTCATGGACGGTGGCAGGGTGTCGCAGAACGCGAGGCGGTCATCGGCGAACCCGGGGTCCAGGGCGACTCCTCCGGCCCGGCCCACCGCGACCACCTCACCCATCACCTCGTGCAGCAGCGAGCGCGACCCGGCGTCGCCGCGGACCACGCCGATGGGCTGCCGCACGGCCGTCGTCGCGGCCGACAGACCCACCAGGAACACGAACTTCTCCCAGATGGCGCGCTCGATGTCCGTGCTGAGCTCCGCCTCGATCCCCGCCTTCAGACAGAGGTCGAGCAGGGCGCGGGCCGGGCCGGACCGCTCGCCGCCGTACCCGCCGAACACCATCCGTTGCAGGGTGCCGTTGTGCACCACGACCCCCGGCTCCTCGATGAACGCCGAGATGTAGCAGACCCCGCCCAGCACCGATTCGGCCGGGAGGTGGCGGCGCAGCACGGTGTCCTTCTGGACACCGTTCTGGAGCGAGATCACGGCTGCTCCGCCCTCGGCGAGCGGGCGCAACTGCCGCGCCACGTCCTCGGTGTCCCACAGCTTCACGGCCACCAGCACCACATCCGCGCCCTCGATGTCCGCGATGGCCGGAACCACCGCGCCGGGGGACACCCGCAACTCGCCCAGCGGGCTGCGCACGGTGAGCCCCTTCTCCCGGATGGCGTCGAGATGGGTACCCCGCGCGACGAAGGTGACGTCGCCTCCGGCGGCGGCCAGCCGCGCGCCGAAGTACCCGCCGACGCCCCCCGCCCCGACCACGGCGATCCTCATGATGACCCCTCCTCGATAAGCGACAGGAGGGTCACTTTAAGGCCGTGGACGCCGCGGCGGGACGATCTACCCGGCCGTGTGCGGCCGCCCGGTCGCGCGCACGGCCGCCACGCCCCGACCGCCCTGGACGGTGCCGCTCAGCAGCCGTCCCGCGCCCGGCACCACCGTCGGCAGACCCAGTGACTCCAGCACCCGGAAGGTGGTGGCGGTCGCGGCCGACAGCACCGGCAGTCCGGACTCGTCCTCGACCGCCTGGATCGCCTCGAGCGACGGCATCTGCACACACGCCGACAGCACCAGCGCCTCGGCGCCGTCCAGCCGCAGCCGCTTCCAGTGCTCGCGCAGATCGGCCGGATCCAGCCGCGCGACCGCCAGGTTGTCGGGCACCTCCAGACTCAGCGCGTCGACCACCTCGATCCCCGCGGCCTCGATGCACCCGGTCACCAGACAGGTCAGCTCCTTCATATACGGGGTCACGATGGCCACCCGCCGGGCGCCGAGCGCCGCGATCCCGCTGAGCAGGGCGCCCGCGCTGGAGACCACCGGAGCCTTCGCCCCCTGCCCGTCGAGCACCGCGGCGATCTCCGCCTCCGCCACCTCGTGGTGGCCCGGACCCTGCGCCATCAATGCCACCAGACAGGCCGAGGCCACCACATCGGGCCGGGCGTCGGCCAGTTCGAGGGCGGCCCGCTCGGTCTGCGCGTTCATCTCCCGCAACTGCTCGGGGGTGACGTGCCGCATCCGCATCCGGCTGGTGTGGAAGACGAAGCGGTCCTCGGGTGCCACGCTCTCCCGGGCGCGCAGCATCCGCGGCAGTTCCGTCTCCATCGTCAGATTGGAGCTGGGCACGATCAGCCCTATGTGGTGATCCGGCATGGGGGTCCTCCACGGATATCGCAAGGTGGAACGTCGGTCGTGACGCGTCGGTGGTGACGCGTCGGTGGTGACCCGGGTCCGTGACACCCCATGCCGTGGCGGCGAGCGGTGTTACGGCTCCCGGGTCAGCCCCTCCCAGTGGTCGGCGAGGGACGTCAGCAGGTGCATGAGTTCTTCGCGCCGCTCCGGTCCGTACGGCTCCATCAGCCGCTCGTCGAGGGCGCGGGCGCGGTCGTTGGCCGCCCGGAGGGTCCGCTCGCCCTCCTCCGTGAGGAAGAGCAGCTTGCGGCGGGCGTCCTCCGCCGCGGTCCGCCGGGTGATCAGACCCCGGTTCTCCAGCCGCCGGGCCACATCCGCCATGGTCGAGGTGTCCAGGGCCACCGCCGACGCCATGGACCGCTGGTCACGGCCGGGTGCCGCGTCCACCGCCGTGAGCACGGCGAACTGAGGGCCGGTCAGCGTCGAGTCGACCGCCCGCACCCAGACCGCCAGATACGCCTGGTACAGGCGGCGGACCTGATAGCCGGGGGCGGCGGTCAGGGCGGCGGGAGCTATCGGCAGGGACTCGGCAGGTGCGGTTTCGTCAGACATGGCCTCACTCAATCACGGGCGGTGAGCCGGCTCCGACCGGTGGCGCGGTCTCCGGCCGGTGCGCACCGGACCCTCACTCCAGCATGGGGCGCAGCGCCGCACGGACGGCCGCGAGCGCGGCGGCGGGGCTGTCCCAGAACACCATGTGACCCGCGCCGGGAATGGCGGCCAGACGCGCCGGAGGATTCATCCGGGCGGCCTCCTCCGCACCCGCCGCCGTGACCACGGGGGACTCCGCGCCGTACAGCAGCGCCGTGGGGCCGGGCACCGACGGCCACCAGTCGAAGAAGTCCTCGGTCTCGAAACCGCGGTGGGTGGCGACGACCGCCTCCCGGTCGCAGCTCGACAGCCAGCGGGCCCGCAGCTCCTGCTCCCGCCGTGGCCACCGCGGCCAGGCGCGGGCCACCTCGTCCGCGTCGGTGCCGCGCAGCGCCTGGTCCAACTGGCCGAGAAAGGTCTCCAGGGTCGTCGGATACGGACCCCGGCCCGGCCCGCTCATCGGGGGATCCACCAGTACGGTGCCCCGGAGGGCCACCTTGTCCCGGACCGCGACCGCCGCCGCGATCCGCGCGCCCATGGAGTGGCCGAGCAGCAGTGGACGGTCCAGACCCAGTCCGTGCACCACCGCCTCGGTGTCCTCGGCGTACTCCACCAGGCCGTACGCCCCGCCCGCGTCGGACAGTCCCCGGCCACGGACGTCGACCACCAACGGCCGTACCGTGCCCACCAGTTCGCGGGCAACGAAGTCCATGGTGAGGGCGGGCGAGGTGATGCCGGGCAGGATGACCAGCGGCACCCCGGAACCGCCGTAGTCGAGCACATGCAACCGGGACCGGCCGGAACGGACCCACCGCCCGGTGGCGGGCACATCGGCCAGATCGGCGAGCGCGGACTGGAGCACGGACCGTTCGGGCACGGGCACCTCCTGGGGGCGGCCGGTCACAGGACCGGGGCGGGACGGGCGGCTGACAGCCGGCCGAGATAGCCGACGGCCTCCGCGAGATCGATGACATCGCCGTACTTGGCCTGGATGTCGAAGAGACTGGCGTCATGCGGACCCGCCGCGCGGTCGCCCACACACTCGCGCGGCACCAGCACATCGAAGCCGGACTGCACGGCGTCGACGGCGGTGGCCCGGACACAGCCGCTGGTGGTCGCCCCGCACACGAGGACGGTGTCGCGGCCGAGACCGCTCAGCATGGCGGCGAGCGAGGTGCCGAAGAACGCCGAGGCGCCCTTCTTGACCACCAGCGGATCCGCCTCCCGCCGCGGCAGCCGGGGGTCGAGCGCCACCGCGTCACTGCCCTCGGCCATCGCCCGCATCCCCGGCGCCTTGCGCAGCCAGGTGACGGCGTCTCCGGCGGCCTCCGCCGGGGAGTAGGCGATGGCGGTGAAGAGCACCGGTACGGCGGCCGGCCGGGCCGCCTCGATCAGCGCCGACGTCGCGGCCACCACCTCCGTCAGATCGGTGCCCGAGGCGAAGGTGTCCTCGGTGAAACCACGGGTGAGGTCCACGACCACGACGGCGGGGCGGCCGCCCCGGCGTACCGGGGCGCCGAACCCGGCCCGCTCGTAGGTGCGGTCGGTCCCCTCGCCATAGGTGCTCGCGTTCACCGGGTCCTCCCCGTCGCCCGCAGATACTTCTCCTGGGTGGTCAGCCGTCCCAGCAGCCAGCCCTCGAACAGCCCGAAGGCGAACGCCGCGGCCAGCGGCCCGTACTTGGTGAGCACCGGACCGGCGATCAGCGACAGCCCGTCGAGTGCGGGCTCCGCCGCATTCGTGGGCGGCCGGGACACGGGCGCGGAGGAGGGCGCGGGGGCGGCGGGGGCGGTGGGGGCCGTGGCCACCGGCGCGGGGGACGCCGGTGCGCCGACGGCCCGGTCCTGGTCCAGCAGCCCGCCCAGGTTCTGTGCGAACCGCTGGAGGATCCGGTCGGAGACCGCGCCGATCGCGCCCTTGCCGAACTGGGCGATCTTGCCGCGGATGACGAGGTCGGTGGAGATCTCCAGCCGGGCTCCCTCGGGGGCCTCGGCCACCTCCAGGGTGACTTCGGCCTCCGCGTCGCCGTTGCCGTGCTCATCCGCGCCCCGTGCCTGTACCCGCAGCCGCCGCCGCTCGGTGTCGACCTCCAGGAAACGGACGGTGCCCGCGTAGGCGGCCGTGATGGGGCCGACCTTGACCTTCACCCGGCCGCGCCAGGTGTCGCCGTCCCGGCCGTCGAGGGTGGCGCCCGGCATACAGGAGGCGACCCGTTCCACATCGTTGACGAGGGCGAACACCGCGTCCGGCGGCGCCGGGACCGGGACCGTGTTGGACAGGTGCATCTACGTCTCCTTCCGGCGCCGGGCGGCGCAGTCGTCGATCGCCTCGACGATGGTCTGATAGCCGGTACAGCGGCACAGGTTGGACGCCACGACCTCGCGGATCTCCTCCTTGGTCGCCTCCGGGCGCTCGGCGAGGAAGCCCTCGGCGAGCATCAGGAACCCGGGAGTGCAGAAACCGCACTGGAGTCCGTGGTGCTGGGTGAACGCCCTTTGCAGATCGCTGAGTTCGCCGTCGTCGGCGAGGGATTCCACCGTGCGGATCCGGGCGCCCTCGGCCTGCGCGGCGAACATCAGACAGGCGCGGGCCGGACGCCCGTCGACCAGGACGGTGCAGGCGCCGCAGATGCCGTGTTCACATCCCACATGGGTGCCGGTCAGCAGCAGGTCGTGGCGCAGGGCGTCGACGAGGGTACGGCGCGGTTCGACCAGCAGCTCATGGCGCTCGCCGTTGACGTCGAGCGTGATGAGCTGCCGCTCCCGCGGGGCGGTGTCGGTCATGAGGGGTGCTCCACGGTCCGGCCGAAGGCGCGCTGCACGGTCTCCGGGGTGATGGGGGTGGTGTCGAGTTCGGTTCCGGTGGGCCGCAGCGCGTCGTTGACCGCGTTGAGCACGGCCGCGGGCGCCCCGATGGTGCCGCCCTCGCCCGCGCCCTTGGCCCCGGTCTCGGTGAAGGCGCACGGTGTCTCGAGATGGCGGATCAGCACATCCGGGATCTCGTGTGCGGTGGGGACCTTGTAGTCCATGAAGCTGGTGGCCGACGGCTCGCCCTGGTCGTCATAGGTGACCTGCTCGAACAGCGCGCCCGCGATGCCCTGGGCGATACCGCCGCGGCACTGCCCCTCGACCACCTGGGGGTTGATCGCCACCCCGCAGTCCTCGACGCACACATACGCCAGGATCTCCACCCGTCCGGTGCCCGGATGCAGCTCCACCACCACTGCGTGGGTGGCGTTGGAGAACGTACCGTCGTTGAACACATCGAAGGTGGCGGTGGCGGAAAGACCCGGCTCCACGTCCTTGGGCAGCAGATGCGCCTTGAGATAGGCGATGTCGGCCAGCTCCTCGAACCCCACCGGCTCCCCGGACCCGTCCCGTCTGCGGATCCCGCCGGGCACCAGCTCCACCGCGTCGGGGGACAGCTCCCAGCGGGCCGCGGCGATCCGGCACAGCTTCTCGCCCAGCTTGGCCGCGGCCAGCCGGACCGCGCTGCCGCCCACCGCGATGGACCGGGAGGCGAAGGTGCCCCAGCCGTAGGTGATGCGGTCGGTGTCGCCCTGGTGGATCCGCACCTTGGCGATGTCCAGGCCGAGTTCATCGGCCACGATCTGGGCCATCGTGGTCTCGTGGCTCTGTCCGTGGCTCATCGTCCCGGTGGTCACCACCACCGCGCCGCTGGTGTCCATCCGGACCTCGGAGATGTCGAAGCCCGGTACGACCTCCATCTTGCGCTGGGCGAAGGCGGCGGAGCCGTAGCCGGTGCGCTCGCTGAAACACGCGTAGCCGATGCCGAGATGGCGCCCCTGGGCCGCCGCCTCCGCACGGGCCGTGTACCAGCCCTCCTCCTTGACCACCCGCTCGCACAGATCCAGCGACTCCCGGTAGGAACCGGGGTCGTAGGTGATGTGGTTGACGCCGGTGTAGGGGAAGTCGGTGATGACATTGCGCCGCCGGATCTCCACCGGGTCCAGGCCCAGCTCCCGGGCGGCGCGCTCGAAGAGCCGCTCCACGACCATCACGTACTGCGGTCTGCTGACCCCGCGGTACGGTGCGGTGGGCGCCTTGTTGGTGGTCACCGCCCGGCCGCGGACCCGGTAGGCGGGCACCTTGTACACCCCGGGCATCTCGGCCGAGGCCATCAGCGGTTCGATCCCGGCGGTGAACGGATAGCAGGAGTACGCGCCCATGTCGCACACGATGTCGGCGTCCAGCGCGAGGATCCGGCCGTCCGCGTCGAAGGCCGCCCGCGCGTCGTAGTACTGCTCGCGGGCGAGGAACGACGCGGTCAGCGCGTCCTTGCGGTCCTCGATCCACTTGACCGGGCGGTCCAGACGCAGCGCGGCCGCCGCCACCGCGATCTCCTCGCGCCCCACCACGCACTTGAGGCCGAAGCCACCGCCCATATCGGGGACGACCACCCGCACCGCGCGCTCGTCGAGCCGCAGACAGCGCGCCGCCACCGTGCGCACCTGGTGCGGCACCTGGGTGCAGGTGTGCAGCAGCAGCTGGTCCTCCCGGGCGTCCCAGCTCGCCACGGCGCCCCGGGTCTCCAGCGGCAGCGCGTTCTGCCGTCCGGTGCGGGCGCGGACGGTCACCACGTGCGGGGCCTCGTCGAAGAGGGTGTCGATGCCCTCGGTGGCGAACATCGACACATCCAGCAGGGTGTTGTGCGCGGCCTCGTCATGGACCAGGGGTGCGCCCTCGGCGAGGGCCAGTTCCGCGGAGACCACCGGCGGACGGGGCTCGTAGGACACCTTCGCCGCCTCCAGACCGTCCTCCGCGGCGTAGGCGTCCCGGGCCACCACGATGGCCAGCGGTTCACCGACGAAGCGGACCCGGTCCCGGGCCAGCACCGGCATGGCGGTGGCGGTGAACTCGGCGGCCGGACGCCCCAGCCGGGCGGTGATATCGCCCAGTTCCAGGTCCTCGGCGGTGAACGCGGCCACCACACCGGGGACATCGCGCACCGCCGACAGATCGACCGCGGTGACGGTCGCGTGGGCGACGGTGGCGCGGACGAACTGCGCGTGCAGCATCCCCGGCAGCTGGATGTCGTCGGTGAACCGGCCGCGGCCGGTGAGCAGCCGGGGATCCTCCCGGCGGCCGACCGAGGCGCCGATCCACGGCTGGCCGGGTGCGGGGGCCCGGCCGTGACCGCTGGCCCGCGGGGATGTGTCGGGGGTGTCGTTCACCGGGAAACCGCCTCCTCGCAGGCGCGCCGGACCAGTTCGCGGATGAGGGCCGTGCGGTAGGGGCCGTCGCCGTTCGCGTCGCCGGGGGGATCGGCAGCCGCCGCGGCGGCCTCGGCACACGCGGTGAACAGCTCGGGACCGGCCGGGCCGCCGCGGGCCAGTACCGCCTCGGCCTCCGGGGACCGGACCGGCAGGGGCGCGACACCGCCCAGCGCCACCCGGCCGCCGTGCACCGTACCGTCCCGCAGGTCCAGTGCCACCACGGTGGACACGATCGCGAAGTCCCCGCGCCGCTCGGCGAATTCGGTCAGCGCCGCGTACCGTGCCGGAGCCGGGAAGACCACCTCGACCAGCAGCTCATCGGGGTCGAGCGCGTTGGTGTAGTAGCCCTGGAAGAAGTCGGCGGCCGGGATCCGGCGCTCACCGCCCGGGCCGAGGGCCACCATATGGGCGTCCAGCGCCACCGCCAGCAGACACCACTCGGCGGTGGCGTCGGCGTGTGCGATGCTGCCGCCGACGGTGCCACGGGTGCGGATCGGCAGATGGCCGACCCATTCCATCGCCGTGCGCAGCACCGCGAACCCGCTGCCGAGCCGCTCGTCGGAGGCGGTCTCCACGGTGTGGTGCGTGGTGAGCGCCCCGATGCGCAGCGCCCCGTCGGGTCCGGTGCGCAGATAGTCGAGCTCCTTCAGCCCGCCCACATCGACCAGATGGCGGGGCCGGGCGAGCCGGAAGTTCATCATCGCGACCAGGCTCTGGCCGCCCGCGATGACCTTCGACTCCTCACCGAGCTCGCTCAGCAGCCGGGTGGCGCCGACGGCGTCACGAGCCCGGTGGTAGACGAACGGGGCGGGCTTCATCTCTCTCCTGTCGCGTCGTGGGGTCCGTCGCCGGTCAGGCGCGGACCGCCGGCTCACGGGCGGGCGGGGCCGGGGCGGCGGGCACCTCACCGGTCTCGTCCAGCGCCCGTCCCCGGGTCTCGGGGGCGGCCACGGCCATCCACACCATCGCGGCGAGTACGGCCAGCCCCAGCACCCCGAAGGTCAGGGGCAGTCCGAGGAGGGGCCACATCAGCGAGCCGAAGAGCATGGGGGCGAATCCGGTGAGCACCCGGCTGACCGAGGAGGCCCAGCCGAAGCCACTGGCCCGCAGCGGGGTCGGATACAGCTCGGACACATACGCGTACATGGCCGGGATGGTCAGCTGCATCAGGAAGCCGAACACCGCGATGGCGACCAGGGGCGCCGTCGGCAGCTTCATCACCATCGCGAAGGCCACCAGCGCGAGGGTGGCGAGCGGCGCGGTGACACCGATGAGCCACTTGCGTCCGACGACATCCACCAGGACGGTCGAGACCAGCACGCCCACGATGCCCACCCCGCTCATCAGCGTGGTGCCGAAGAAGGCGGCGGTGTCGCCCTGACCCTCCTCCTTGAGGATGGTCGGCATCCAGCTCAGCGCCGCGTAGTAGACCAGCATCACGGTGGCGAATATCAGCCAGGACACCGAGGTGATCCGCGGGCTGAACCGCCAGATGCCCCGCAGCTGTTCGGTGGCGGCCGCCAGACCCCGGACCCGGTCGTCGCGCACCGCGGGCGCCGGGATCACATACGGCTCCACGGGCGCCCCGGTCCGGGCCACCAGGTGGTCGATGACCTCCCGGGCCTCGGCCTCCCGGCCCTTCTCGGCGAGGTAGACCGGCGATTCGGGGATACCGCGCCGCACCCAGAACAGCAGCAGGGCGGGCAGCGTCATGGTGGCCAGCATCCAGCGCCAGTTGCCGTCCAGCGGCAGCATCGCGGTGGACACCACTCCGCACAGCGTCACCCCGACCGGCCACCAGACATCCAGCGCGGTGAGCACCCGGCCCCGGTACTTCTTCGGCGAGAACTCGCCCACCAGCGCGTAGTCCACCGGGATACAGCCGCCGAGGCCGACCCCCGCGAGGAAGCGGAGCGCCAGGAAGAGCCAGTAGGCGGGGGAGAACGCGGCGAGCACCGAGAACACCGCGAAGATCAGCAGAGTGACGCTGAACGCCCGCTTGCGGCCGATCCGGTCCGCGATCCCGCCCCAGAGGATGGCGCCCACGGCCATACCGATGAGGTTGGCGGTGGCCACCAGCCCGCGCTCGGAGAGCGAGAGTCCGAACTCCTTGCCCAGCAGCGGCATCAGAAAGCCGTTGAGGGCGATGTCATAGGCGTCGAACAGGTAGCCGAGGCCACCGATGATGAAGATCTTCCCCTGGACTCCCCACTTCCATGGGAGATCCTGGACGATCTGACTTCCCGTCTTCACGTGCGCTCCATGGTGTCGTTCGTGTTGAACACGTGCCGCACCGTGGCGGACGTGATCCGGACGCGGGCCGCGATGGGCCGGGTCAGCGGGCGAACTGGTAGGAGAAGGCCCCCAGATCGGGGTCGTTGAGCGGGGTGCCGCTCCACAGCCAGTCATAGGAGAGATCGGACTCCCCGTCGAAGCCGCGGCGCAGCTTCGCGTCCCGGGCCCGCTGTTCCGGCCCGTCGGGGAGGTGGTAGAGGGTCTTGTTGCGCAGCGACGCCTCCTGCACCATCCCGGCGTGCTTGGCCCGCCGGTCGGCGTAGCGGCGCAGCGCGGCGGTGGCGCCGTCGGCGGTGGCCGCGCCCAGTTCCTCGGCCAGTACGGCGGCGTCCTCCATCGCCTGCGAGGCGCCCTGGGCCTGGTAGGGGAGCATGGCGTGGCAGGCGTCGCCGAGCAGGGCCACCCGGCCGTCGGTCCACACCGGGTCGCGACGGCGGTGGTACAGGGCGAAGCAGGTGACGTCGTCCTTGGCCTTGGACAGCATCGCCGGGACCCGGTCGTCCCAGCCGGGGAAGGCGTCCACCAGCTCCCGGGTGGAGGACACCGCGGTCCAGCGCCGGGCCACGTCCTCGGTGCACGGCACACACGCGACGACATTCAGGTACTCGCCACCGCGGATCATGTAGTGCACCAGATGCCGGTCCGGGCCGTACCAGATGGTGCTCTGGAACCGGTCCACCAGCCAGCGGGTCGCCGGATCGGCGGCGATCAGCTCACCCGGGATCAGCGTGCGGAAGGCCATCTCGCCGGAGAACACCAGGGTGTCCGGCGCGCCCATCAGATCGCGCACCCGGGACCGCACCCCGTCCGCGCCGACCAGCACATCCGAGGCGAACCGCCGTCCGTCCGCGGTGATGGCCACCGGCCGCCGCGGGTCGGAGGTGTCGAGACCGGACACCTTGCTGTCCGTGTGCAGCGCCACCACCGGCCCGGGGCCCGCGGGGTCCACACAGGCGTCCATGATGACCCGGTGCAGATCGGCCCGGTGGTAGTGCCAGTACGGGGCGTTGAAGGTGCTGGTGCAGCGCTCGCCCAGCGACGTCAGCCCGATGACACTGCCGTCCTTCCAGCGCCGCCGCACCTGGTCCAGGGGTTCGGTGTGGATGGCCTCCAACTGGCGCCGCAGCCCGAGGCCGAGCAGCACCCGGCTGGCGTTGGGCGCGGTCTGGATACCCGCGCCGACCTCGCCGAGCTCGGGCGCCTGCTCCAGCACCGTGACCCGCAGCCCGCGCTGGCGCAGCGCGAGCGCCGCGGTCAGCCCGCCGAGCCCGCCACCCACGATGGTGACTTCGTACGACTGAGTGGACGCCACTTCTCCTCCAGCTTCCGAATGCGGTCCGGTGTGACGGGTGGGTGTCGCGGGTCAGCGGTCCTGGAGGACCCCGTCGACCACCACATCGGTGCCGTCGACGGAGACCGTGCAGCCGCGCATGGCGATGTCCAGATGGGCGTAGGACTCGCGGCCCAGGACCGGATGCGGACCGGTGGACCACAGGAAGTTGCCCGCGAAGGCCCGGGCGTCCATGCCCATCAGATCGCCCTTGCCGTACATGGCGGTGGCGAACCAGTCGGCGGTGCGCATCAGGCCCCAGCCCATATGCGACAGGCTGCGCGCCCACTGGTCCTGTGCGTCGTCGAAGAAGGTGGCGAGCAGATCGGCCTCGGCACCGCCGGACACCTTGGCGATATGTCCGCCCTCGACCTGGAGGGTGACCGGGTCCCGGACGTACTCCTTGAACGGCAGCAGGATGTCGCCCGGGGCCAGTACGAGCTGTCCGTCGGAGATCTCCGGCCAGCAGAGCACCATGGTGCTGGGCCAGTGGTCCCAGCGGCCCGGGTCGTCGGCGAAACCGCACTGGAACTCGGGCTTGGCGCCACTGAGCCGGACGGTCAGATCGGTGCCCGCGGCGGAGGTGACCCGCATGATCTCCGACCGCTTCAGCAGTCCGACGCCCTCGAGGACCTCGTCCTTGTCGCCGGGGCGGGGCAGATTGCGGATGAGCACGTCGGGGGCGTCGCAGACGAAGATGATGCGGGTACCGGCGCGGAGGATCTCCTGCTGGACGGGGGCGTGGATAAAGCCCTCCTGGGTGAGGTCGACCACCAGGTCGGCCGACTTCAGCAGGTCCTGCGCGGTGGTGTCGGTGAGCACGGAGGTCAGCCCGGGCCCGGCGCCGGTGTGGGTGCTGGGCATCGGGGCGGGGCTGCCGCCGGGGACCGTGGCGGCGATGACATGGGCACCGCACGCCTTCGCGGCGCCGAAGGCGGCCGCGACGTAGTCGCCGCGGCTCGCGGGCTCCGCGAGGACGACCACATGCTCCCCTTCGCGGAGCTTGCACAGCTCCAGCTCACGGGTGAAGGCGTCGAGGAGGTCGACGGAGGAAAGATCGAACACGGGGTCCCTCCAAGGACTGATCGGTGGTACCAGACAGCGCCGGGCGCGGCCGTCCCGGTCGGTGGCGGGAGGCAGGGGCCGCAGCGGCGCGAGGGGAGGATTCCGGATTCCGGGAAACGACGAGGATGGACAGAGGCAGCAAGTCGATATATCAACACACCGATACATCGACCGGACAGACCGGTCTCGACCCGTGATACCGGGTCTGAGCAGCGGTTTCGCAGGGGCTTAAGTGCCCGATGGAGATAATCCGAACACGTACGATCTCGGTTTGGCAAGGGGTTGCACCCGGACTCGATGCCGTTATTTCCTGAGCCGCCATCAGCTTCGGGGCGTTTGTCGAGGTCGTCCCAGGGATCCGCGGAGGCACGTATTCCGCTGCTGTCCGGCGTTCCCGGCGCTGTTCCCCGCCCGGGTTCCCGTCCGCGTTTCCCGTCCGGTGACGGGGGCACCCGCCTGGCGGCCGGAGGAGTGCCGATGGCAGATGTGACCGAGGGGGTACCGGCCCCCGCCCCGGGCGGACGGGCGGGCGGACGGCGCCGGGGCCGGGCCCACCGGGCGGGCGGGATGACCGCCGCCCTGGCGCTGACGGTGGCCACCGGCGCGATGGACGCGATCAGCTTCCTGGCGCTGGGCGGAGTCTTCACCAGCGTCATGACCGCCAACCTCTCGCTGCTCGGCCTGTCGACCGGCTCCCATGATCCGCGGCTCGCCCGGGACGCCGCGGTGGCGCTGTGCGGCTATGTCGTCGGCGCCGTGGTGAGCGGCCGTATCGTCCGAGGCCGCCGGACGGCCCGGCGGGCCCGCTGGGCCCTGGCCGTGGAGCTGCTGGCACTCGGTGTGCTGTGGGTGGTGTGGGACACCGCCGGGGGCCATCCCTCGGGCGGCCGTCAGCTGGGGCTGCTCGCGGTGGCCGCGCTGGCCATGGGCGGCCAGAGCGGGCTGGTGCGCGCGGTCTGCCCGCCCGGGTTCTCCACCACGTACCTGACCGGCGTCCTGACCGGTCTGCTGGTCGAGGCGGCCCACAGCCGCCGGGTGCGCTGGGCGGACCTGTCCCTGCTGGCCGCCCTGGTCCTCGGCGCGGCCTGCGGCGGCCTGCTGGTGGCCTACGCGGCGCGGGCGGCACCCGCCCTGCCGACCGTGCTGGTCGCCCTGGTCCTGCTGGCCTCCCTCACCTCGCTGGCCAGGGACGCCGAAGGCCGTCTCTGGCCGCACCCACCCTGACCCGCCGCGGGTCCCCTCGGCGGGTCCCCTCGGCGGGGCGCGGACGGCTCGGCGCGGGCGGGCCGCGTGACATCCCCCTCCGCCCCGGTGTTCTGCCGGCGCTCAAGGGCCGGGTGGGCGAGGGGGGTTCGGGGCGGGGGCGGTCAGCGGGCTGGTGGCGCGCGGGCCTCGCGAGGTTGGGTGACGACTGCTCTTCCGGGCCGGTGCTCCCGGTGTCAGACTCCTTCCGTGACCGACTTTGACATGCTTGTGATCGGGTCCGGCCCCGGCGGCCAGAAGGCTGCCATCGCAGCAGCCAAGCTCGGTCGCCGGGTGGCCGTCGTCGACCGTCCGGACATGGTGGGCGGGGTGTCCCTGCATACCGGGACCGTGCCGTCCAAGACGCTGCGCGAGGCGGTGCTCTATCTCACCGGTCTGACCCAGCGGGATCTGTACGGTCAGAGCTACCGGCTCAAGGAAGAGATCACCGTCGCGGATCTGACCGCCCGTACCCGCCACGTGGTCGGCCGCGAGGTGGAGGTCGTCCGCAGCCAGCTCACCCGCAACCGCGTGGCCCTCTTCTCGGGCACCGGACGGTTCGTGGACGAGCACACCGTGGCCGTGACCGATTCCGAGGGCAGGGAACAGCTGTTGACGGGGCGTCATATCGTCATCGCCACCGGCACCCGTCCGGCCCGTCCGTCGAGCGTGGAGTTCGACGAGCGGACCATCATGGACTCGGACTGCGTCCTCAACATGGAGCGGGTACCGCGCTCGATGGTGATCGTGGGGGCCGGGGTGATCGGTATCGAGTACGCCTCGATGTTCGCCGCCCTCGGCAGCAAGGTCACCGTCGTCGAGCAGCGTGACGGCATGCTCGACTTCTGCGATGTCGAAGTGGTCGAAGCCCTCAAGTACCGGCTGCGGGATCTCGCCGTCACCTTCCGCTTCGGTGAGACGGTGGCCGCCGTCGAGCGGCATCCGCGCGGTGCGCTGACCGTGCTGGAGAGCGGGAAGAAGATCCCCACCGAGGCGGTGATGTACTCCGCGGGCCGCCAGGGCCTCACCGACGGGCTCGCTCTGGAGCGGGCCGGTCTGGCGGCCGACCGCCGGGGCCGGATCGCGGTGGACGAGCACTACCGCACGGCCGTACCGCATATCTACGCCGTCGGGGACGTCATCGGCTTCCCGGCCCTCGCGGCCACCTCCATGGAGCAGGGCAGGAGCGCGGCGTACCACGCGTGCGACGAGCCGGTGAACCCCATCCATGACCTCCAGCCCATCGGGATCTACACCATCCCGGAGATCAGCTTCATCGGACGGACCGAGGACCGGCTGACGGAGGCGCGGGTGCCGTTCGAGGTCGGGGTGTCGCGCTATCGCGAGCTGGCCCGGGGGCAGATCGTCGGTGACTCCAGCGGCATGCTGAAACTGCTGGTGTCCCCGGAGGACCGGCGGCTGCTCGGTGTGCACTGCTTCGGTACGGGCGCCACCGAGCTGATCCATATCGGCCAGGCCGTGATGGGGTGCGGCGGCACCGTCGACTATCTGGTGGACGCGGTGTTCAACTACCCGACGTTCGCCGAGTCCTACAAGGTCGCCGCCCTGGACGCGACCAACCGGATGCGAGAGATCGACCACCTGCGGGAGTGACCGGGCCGCCGGGTGGGTGTGTTCCGCCCGGCCGTGGGCGGCCCCCGCCGGGCGGTACGGCCTCATGGATCAGGCCCGATCGGCCCGGTCCGGCTCTGGCAGACGGATCAGTCCGGTCGGGCCGGACGCGCCCCTTTTGGGATACTTGGAGGCAGATCGGGAGGAGGGCCGAGATGACCCGCGCAGTCGGTATCGACCTGGGAACGACGAACTCGGTGGTGTCCGTCCTGGAGGGCGGTGAGCCGACCGTCATCACCAATACCGAAGGAGCCCGTACCACCCCCTCGGTGGTGGCGTTCGCCAAGAACGGCGAGGTGCTGGTGGGCGAGGTCGCCAAGCGCCAGGCGGTGACCAACGTGGAGCGCACCGCGCGTTCGGTCAAGCGCCACATGGGGGATGCCCGGTGGCGGTTCCCGGCCACCGGTGACATCGACGGCAAGCGCTACACCGCCCAGGAGATCTCCGCCCGGGTGCTCCAGAAGCTCAAGCGCGACGCCGAGGCGTACCTCGGTGACGAGGTCACGGACGCCGTCATCACCGTCCCGGCGTACTTCAACGACACCCAGCGCACCGCCACCAAGGAGGCGGGCGAGATCGCCGGGCTGAAGGTGCTGCGGATCATCAATGAGCCCACGGCCGCGGCCCTGGCGTACGGGCTGGACAAGGAGAACGACCAGACCATCCTGGTCTTCGACCTCGGCGGCGGCACCTTCGACGTCTCGCTGCTGGAGATCGGCGACGGGGTGGTGGAGGTCAAGGCCACCAACGGCGACACCCAGCTCGGCGGCGACGACTGGGACCAGCGGATCGTCGACCATCTGATCAAGCAGTTCAAGAGCGGGTACGGGGTGGACCTGGCCAAGGACAAGATGGCGGTCCAGCGGCTCCGGGAGGCCGCCGAGAAGGCGAAGATCGAGCTGTCCGCGGCCAGTGAGACCGCGGTCAACCTGCCCTACATCACCGCCTCGGACGAGGGCCCGCTGCACCTGGACGAGAAGCTCACCCGCTCCCAGTTCGAGCAGCTCACCGAGGACCTGCTGGAGTGCTGCAAGGCCCCCTTCCACCAGGCGGTCCAGGACGCCGGGATCAAGACCTCCGGTATCGACCATGTGATCCTGGTCGGCGGCTCGACCCGGATGCCCGCCGTGACCGGCCTGGTCAAGGAGCTGACCGGCGGCAAGGAGGCCAACAAGGGGGTGAACCCGGACGAGGTCGTGGCCATCGGCGCGTCCCTCCAGGCCGGTGTGCTCAAGGGTGAGGTCAAGGACGTCCTGCTGCTGGACGTCACCCCGCTGTCCCTCGGTATCGAGACCAAGGGCGGCATCATGACCAAGCTGATCGAGCGGAACACCACGATCCCGACCAAGCGCTCCGAGGTGTTCACCACGGCCGAGGACAACCAGCCGTCGGTGCAGATCCAGGTCTTCCAGGGGGAGCGCGAGATCGCCGCGTACAACAAGAAGCTCGGGATGTTCGAGCTGACCGGTCTGCCGCCGGCTCCGCGCGGGGTCCCGCAGATCGAGGTGGCCTTCGATATCGACGCCAACGGGATCATGCATGTCTCCGCGAAGGACCTGGGCACCGGCAAGGAGCAGCGGATGACCGTGACCGGCGGCTCCGCGCTGCCGAAGGACGACATCGACCGCATGATGCGCGAGGCCGAGCAGTACGCGGAGGAGGACCATAAGCGCCGCGAGGCCGCCGAGACCCGCAACCAGGCCGAGCAGCTCGTCTACCAGACCGAGAAGCTGCTCCGTGACCAGGCGGACAAGGTCCCGCAGGAGCTCCGGGACGAGGCCGGTACGGCGGTCGCGGATCTGAAGGAGAAGCTGAAGGGCGAGGACATCACCGCGATCCGGGAGGCCACCGAGCGCACCGCGGCGGCCGGCCAGAAGATCGGTTCCGCGATCTACGCGCAGGCGCAGCCGCCGTCCGACGGCGGGGGAGGGGCGTCCGGTGCGGAGGGCTCCGGTGACGGCGGGGGCCGGGCCGGTACGGATGACGAGGAGGTCGTCGACGCCGAGATCGTCGACGAGGAGAAGCCGAAGGGCGGTGAGGGCTGACGTGCGCGCACGGCCCGTGCCCGCACGATCCGGTCCGCGTCCCGCCCCGCGAACCGGTCGTAGCGCAAAACGGGAGCAATATGAAAATATTGGGTACCGAGTACCTCAAGGATGTACGCGTGAGCAACGGGACCAGCGAGACCGGCTACGAGGACATACGGCTCGACCGTACGGGTCAGGCCGAGGCATTCGATGCCATTGGCGCCCGCTACGACGAGGCGTTCCCGCACAAGGACGGGCAGCTCGCCGCCGGTGAGTGGCTGATCGGCAGGCTCCCGGCCGGATCCCGGGTGCTGGATCTGGGCTGCGGCACCGGGCTGCCCACCGCACGCCAGCTGACGGACGCGGGGCTGCGCGTCGTCGGTGTGGATCTGTCCGCCGGAATGGTGCGGCTGGCCAGGGGGTATGTCCCCGGCGCGGTCTTCCACCGGCTGGACGTCGCGGAACTGCGCCCCGGCGGCCCTCATGACCTCGGGCGGTTCGACGCGGTCACCGCCTTCTTCTCCCTGCTGATGCTGCCACGGGCCGAGATCCCCTACGCCCTGGGCACCATCCGACGCCTGCTGGTCCCCGGCGGGCTGTTCGCCCTGTCGATGGTGGAGGCCGATGTGGACGACTACGCGATCCCGTTCCTCCACCACACCATCCGGGTCTCCGGCTATCTGCGGGAGGATCTGCGGAGGGTCACCGAGACCGCCGGTTTCGAGATCCTCGGCGAGACCTCCTACAGCTATGCCCCGGCGACCTCGGACGTGCCCCCCGAGGAACAGCTCTTCCTTCACTGTAGACGTGGCGGCTGAGGCCGCCCGGCCGCCCACCGCGGCCCGTCGTGCCCCCCACCGGACGGAACGACTCGTGTGATGGCGCACCCGCCTCCTGACGAAGGCCCGGACAACCCCACCGGCCGGGCCCAGGGGAAGGCCGCGCTCCGGGGCCGCGGCCAGCAGCCCCCCGCTGGGCCGGGCGGCCAGCCACCGCAGCCACCGCCCCAGCGCGGCCGCGGCGACCCGCCGCCCGAGGCCACCGTGGAGCAGCCCCGGGACGAGGCGACGTACGGGCCGGAGCCGCAGACCGACCGGCTGCGCTACCTCGACACCGCGACCCGGCAGATCGCCCGCGGGATGGACCTCGACGAGACGCTGCGCGAGCTGTGCCGGGCCGCCGTCCCCGCCTTCGCCGACGCGGCCGTGATCCATCTGCGCGATCCGCTGCCCGCCGGGGACGATGAGTCACCCGGCCCCCTCGTACTGCGCCCGCACACCACCGGACCGACGGGCGTCAGCGACCCGGACGACCCCGCGCCCTGCGGCACCCCCGGCGTGATCACGGCCGCCATCGGACTGCCCCCCACCGGGCCGGCACCCCCCGACGCCACCCGCCGGACGATCAGCGGCGGCCTCGCCGACCTGCTGAACGGCGGACGGCCCGCCTTCTGCGACACCCCCGGGGTGGCCGCCGCCGCGGCCGATCTGCTGGGCCCGGACGCGGGCGGCCCCGGCACCGTACCGCCCGGCCAGCGGCTGATCATCGCCCCGCTGCGCGGCCGCCGCCATGTACTGGGCGCCGCCGTCCTGGTGCGCTACGCCGACCGCGCGGCCTTCACCGGGGACGATCTGCTCGTCGCCTCCCAGCTCGCCACCCACACCGCCCTGGGCATGAACAAGGCGGTGCTCTACGGACGCGAGGCATCCGTCGCGGACGCCCTCCAGCGCACCATGCTCCCGTCCTCGCTGCCCGAGCCCATGGGCGTACGGCTGGCCAGCCGCTATCTGCCCTCCTCGAAGACGGCCCGGATCGGCGGCGACTGGTACGACGCGATCCCGCTCCCCGGGAACCGCGTGGCGCTGGTCATCGGCGATGTGATGGGCCACTCCATGACCTCGGCCGCGATCATGGGCCAGCTGCGCACCACCGTGCAGACCCTCGCCGGACTCGATCTCACCCCCGACGAGGTGCTGCACCACCTCGACGAGCAGGCCCAGCGGCTGGGCAGCCAGCACATGGCCACCTGTCTCTACGCCATCTACGACCCCATCGCCCACCGGCTCCAGGTGGCCAACGCGGGCCATCCGCCACCGGTGCTGCTGCACCCCGAGGGCCGTGGAGAGGTGCTGCGGGTGCCGCCCGGCGCGCCCATCGGGGTGGGCGGTGTCGGCTTCGAGACCGTGGAGATGTACGCGCCCACCGGATCCACCCTGCTGCTCTACACCGACGGCCTTGTCGAGTCCCGTGACACCGATGTGTGGACCGGGGTGGAGCTGCTGCGCGACCGGCTGCACGCCACCGCCCTCGTCCTCACCCCGCCACCGCTGGAGCTGCTGTGCGACGCGGTGGTCGGCGGTGTCGGCCCCAGCAGCGAACGCGACGACGACATCGCCCTGCTCGCCGCCCGCTTCCACGGCATCCCCTCGTACAACGTGGCGTACTGGTTCCTGGAGCCCGAGCCGCAGACGCCCGGCCGGGCCCGGCGGCTGACCCGCAGAACGCTCCAGCGCTGGCGGCTGGAATCCCTGCTGGAACCCACCGAACTCATGGTCAGCGAGGTGGTGACCAACGCCGTGCGCTACGCCAGCCGTCCGCTGTCGCTGCGGCTGCTGCGCACCGATGTGCTCCGCTGCGAGGTCGGCGACGACTCGCCCTTCGTACCCCGGATGCTGCACGCCCGGCCCGGCGACGAGGGCGGCCGCGGGCTGTTCCTGGTCAACCAGCTCGCCCAGCGCTGGGGGGCCACCCGGCTGAGCACGGGCAAGGTGGTCTGGTTCGAACAGCAACTGCCCAAGGGCCGCCGGATGGAGATCCCGGACGACTGAGCCCCCGGCGCGCCCGCGGAGCCACGGGCGTCACTGCTTACGGGGCGGCTCACCGCGCGGCGCCGACACCTCCAGCAGCTCCGCCCGCCCGGTCCGGTTCAGATGCAGGATCGGCACCGCCTTGTTCCGCGGATCGCCGTCGTTGTGGAAGGAGATGAAACCGCTCGCCCCCGCCACCTGCTGACGGCCGTCCATCTGGTGGAACATCCGGGCCACCGCGTCCCCGGTCACCTCGCCCTGCCAGCCCGCCGCCATCTGGATCCCATGGGCGGCGGTGAGCACCGCGTCATGCGACATGATGGCCTGCCCGTCGTAGCGGGTGTCGCCCGGGAACCAGCGGTCCAGCGAGCCACCGGTCTGGAAGTGGCGGGCCGACGGACCCGACACATGGAGCGGATCCTGCCGCCACATATCCGGATGGGCCAGCCCCGTGTACAGCACCCGCACCCCGCTCTCGGCCGCGTGCGCCAGCTGGCGGGCGGTGAGGTTGGAGGTGTCGTCGCCCGCGATGACGGTGAACTTCCGCCCCTGGCACGGGCGGTTGGCCAGCGAGTCCAGGAAGCGGGTCAGATGGCGGCCGCGGCCCGCGAAATACACCACCTGCGGCTTCTGATCGCACAGCTGGCCCGGCATATAGCGCAGCTCGTTCTGCCAGGCGCTGCGCACCGAGGAGTCGTAGGTCATCCGGTCCGCCACCAGCCGGTGCCCCTTGGTGTCCTGGAAGACATCGGTGAAGGCGTCGCCCAGCGTCTTGGCGTAGTAATTGCTCTCCGCGTCGTCCTGCACCACCACCGCGGTGGTGATCTTCTGCTGCTTCAGATAGGCCGAAGCGGCCTGCGCCTCGTCCACATTGGTCGGCGAGACCCGCACAAAGCCCTTGATGCCCTTGATGTTGGTGGCCGTCATGGTGCTCGCCACCAGGGCCAGACCGTGGTCGGAGAGGCGCCGCAGCGCCTCCAGCGTCCGGTCGGTACTCGGCCCGAGGCCGGTCACCGCCACCAGCTTGTCGTGCCCGCCGGTGCGGTCGATCAGCTCGTCGACGGTGTGCTCCCAATGGGCCGCGCTGCTGCCCATGTTGGCGATCAGCAGCCTGATCTTGGGAGTGGAGGACAGATCGCCGCGGTTGTGCCGGTACTGCGCGAGATAGGCGCCCTCCAGCTCGTGCCGGACCGACTCCTCGGAGTTGCTGTCGTCGTCGGTCAGGGTGAAGGACGTCATATAGGCGACGCTGACGTACGGATCCTCCCCGGCGTGCGCCGTGACCCGGTCGTTCTCCGCCTTGATCTTCTTCTCCACCGCACCGAGATGACCCGCGAAGGTGTACGAGCCGTCGGTGACGCCGACGCACTCGCCCCCGTCACCCAGCTTCACCACGCCCGCGCCGCAGCGCGACCGCTTCTCCTGGATCCAGTGCACGGTCAGCGGCACCGCCACCGCCAGGACGGCGGCGATCACCACCCCCGCCACCACACGGCGCACGATATGCAGCGGCCACTCGAGTCTGGGCACCGGGCTCACCCCTCACCGGCGGCGGTCAGCGGATGGCGCCAATGGCGGTATCGCTCCGCCTCGTTGAACAGGGCCACGATGTCGTTCCTCCTCAGCCGGGACAGCTGGTTGAAACCGTCGGCCAGCACATCGCCCAGCCGTCGGCCGGGGTCGGCGAGCGGATCGCTCCACACCCAGCGCGCGGTGATCAGCTCCCGGATCACCGACGCCACGGTGACCGCCTCCGGCGGCTCGTCCGGGGCCAGCCCGGCGAGCAGATCGAGCGGACCGCCCACCGCCGGGAACCGGCCGGGCGCGGCCGTGATGGTGTTGAACTCGCTGATCCACTGGGCCGCGGGCACCACCGGGAACCGCGCCACCAGATACCCCGTCACCTCGTCGATCCGGCGCGACGCCAGCCGGTGGTACATCTCCTGGACCGCGCGCCCCTCCGCCCGGAAGTGCTCGGCCAGCAGCTCGTGCACGGTGTCCCAGTCCTCCGGGCGCCCCGCCAGCCGCCACAGCAGCAGCCGCCGCAGCCACGGATGGAGCACCGGGGTCACCGTGCCCGGGCTCAGCAGCAGCCAGCGGTCACGGATCTCGCCGAACAGCGTCTCGCCCGAGCCCAGCAGCCGGGTGCCGACGGACAGGTCGCGGGCGGCCGCGCACTCGGCGAGGGTGGCCCGCTGCCCCGCGTCGAACCCCTTCAGCAGATGGCCGAGGGCCATCTCGGCGAGCGAGCGGGTGTCCTCGCCGTCCCGCAGGGTGCGGTCCGGCAGCGTACGCAGCCAGCGGTCCTGCTCGAAACCGTCCTCCACGGGCGGATCCGACTGCCGGAACACCTCCAGCACCTGCGATACGGCCCGGGGGAGCCCCGCGGTCAGCCGGTGGACGAAGGGCGCGAGCCGGGTGAACGGCGCGAGATCGGGGTGGTGGCGCAGCTCCAGCTCCATCCGGATGCGCACTTCGTCCAGATTGAGGTCACGCAGCCGCAGCGGATACCACCAGCTGTCATCGCTGTCACGGGTGGGCCGGTGCTCCTCCCAGTCGGTGAGCGAGGCGCGGTCGGGGCCGCGCAGCTGCCACGGCCACTGGTCACCGGTGGCCGGGCCCCAGCGCGGCAGCCAGCGGTTGGTGCTGGCCACCACGGTGAGCGGATCGCAGACCGCGCCCGCCACCACGGCCTCGTCATGACGGGAGCGGATCAGCAGGTCGAGGAAGCGACGGCCGTACTCCGTATGGGAGTTGTCGAGCAGCAGCAGATACGAGCGCGGCATGAACGAGCGGTCCGTATTGCTCCGCAGGTCCTCCAGGAAGGCGGAGAACAGCACCCGGTCCAGCCGCTCCAGATCATGGGCGTCGCCTTCATGGCGCCATAAGTTGAGCTCGACCAGCGCTTCCCACGGGTCTCTGCTGTGCAGCAGCCGATGGCCTCCGTACCAGGCGGCGCTGCCGGTGAACTTGCGCCCCGGCAGCCGTCGGCGGCCGCGCCGCAGGGCGTCCCGCAGCACCGCGAGCGCGGCTGTCGACGCCCCGTCGGGGGCGCCCACAGCCCCGCCGGCCACCTCGAAGAAGGCGGCCAGATAGTCGCCGTAACGCGCCTCGGCCTGCTCCTGGAACGCGTCCAGCTCCCGCCGGATGGTGCGCCGCCCCTCCGCCAGGCTGGTCATCCGCAACTGATGGTCCGAGGCGAGCAGCCCCAGGGTGAGCCGGGGGAAGTGGGAGCGGCGGTACCGCGGCAGCTTGCGCTCCAGCTGACGGGCCAGCAGCGCAAGGGCGTAGCGCGGCAGCAGCGACTGCTCGCCGCCGAGATTGACATAGGCGAAGGGGTGCTCGGGGCCGAACCGCTCCATCAGCGCGCTGTGCGCCTCACTCGCCCCGCTGCCACGCGGGCCGAGTAGCGTGATCACCGGTCGCTCGGCCGCCGGTGGCAGCCTCAGGCACTCCTCGGCCAGACTGATGATCCCGCTGCGGCCTCTGAGGCCGACACCCATCCCGGACTCCCCCACGCGCCCCCGCCCCCCGTCAACTACGCTGAGTTTACCCGCGTTCACCCATTCTGATCCGTTCTGCGCTCCAGGACATCCGGGTTTGGTGGTTCAGCGCCGGAAGATGTCCAGCCGGGACGGTGCGTTGCGGCCCGGTTCCGGCAGCCGCAGCGGCCGCCGCCCCGGAGTGAGCGAGCCCAGCACACGTGGATGGCGCGCCCCGGTGCAGCTCGGCGCGGTGCCCGCCAGCCCGTGGGCGGTCAGATAGCCCAGTACGGCGAAGGCGTACGCCTCCTTCGCGGCCGCCGGGAGGCCGAGCTCATCGGAGCTCCGCAGCGCGATCCCGTCCAGCGCCCGGCCCAGCGCCGCCATCAGCACGGGGTTGCGCACCCCACCGCCCGAGGCGATCACCTCGGTGGCGTGCACCGACCGGACCGCGTCCGCCACCGTACGGGCGGTCAGCTCGGTGACCGTGGCCAGCACGTCGTCCGGTGCCACCGCACCCGCCTCGGCCAGGGCGGCCCGCAGATACGCCGCGTGGAACAGCTCCTTCCCGGTGGTCTTGGGCGCGGGCCGGGCGTAGTACGGCTCCGTCAGCAGCCGTGCCAACAGCTCCGGATGGACCGTGCCGCGCGCCGCCATCGCCCCGTCCGCGTCGTAGCCGAGCCGTCCGCGCGTCACCTCGGCGGCCGCCGCGTCGATGAGGGCGTTCCCCGGGCCGGTGTCGAAGGCCAGCGGAACACCGCCCTTCGGCACCGCGGTCAGATTGGCGATCCCGCCGAGGTTCAGCGCGGCGCACACCCCGGGCCGTCCGGTCAGCCACAGCGCGTCCACCAGGCTCACCAGGGGAGCGCCCTGGCCTCCCGCGGCGATGTCCCGGGAGCGCAGATCGGCGACCACCGGCACCCCGGTGGCCTCGGCGATCCAGGCGGGCTGTCCCAGTTGCAGAGTGCCCCGCGCCCGGCCGTCCGCCACCCAGTGGTACACGGTCTGGCCGTGGGAGGCGATGAGATCGGCGCGTCCGCCGCACAGCTCCCGGTCGGCCCGTACGGCGAGCGCGGCGAACGCCTGGCCGATCCGGGTGTCGAGCGCGCACACCGCCTCCAGGGTGGTCGACGACGGCGGCAGCGCGGCCCTCAACTCCTCCCGCAGCGTGTCCGGATAGGCGTCGCTGACCAGCCCCAGCGGGGCCAGGATCAGGGTGTCGCCGTCGAGGACCAGATCGGCGGCCGCGGCGTCGATCGCGTCGTGGGAGGTCCCCGACATCAGTCCGATCACCCGCATGACGTCTCCTTCCGTGTCCGTGGTGTTCCGGGGTCGCGCGGTGTTCCGGTGGTCTCGCGCAGCGCGCCGCGGTGGTGGCCGCCGCGCAGGGTCAGCAGGGCGAGCAGGCTGACGGCACAGGTGACCGTCACGTAGTACGCGGGGATGTCCGCGTCGCCGGTTCTCTCGATGGCCTCGGTGATGATGAGCCCCGCGCATCCGGAGAACACCGCGTTGGCCAGCGCGTAGGCCAGCCCCAGTCCGGTGCAGCGCACCCGGGTCGGGAACATCTCGGCGAGCATCGCCGGACCGGGCCCGGCCATCAGTCCGACGACGGCGCCCGCCACGAACACGGCCGCCCCTCGGACCAGGGCCGAACTGCTGGGATCCTGGACCAGGTTGAGCAGCGGGAAGGCGAGGACGGCCACCAGTGCCGCCCCGGTGACCATCACCGGCCGCCGCCCGATCCGGTCGCTGAGCAGTCCCGCCGGGAGGATGGACAGGGCGAAGCCCAGATTGGCCACCACGGTGGCGATCAGCGCCTGCCGGAACGAGGCGTCGAGGGTGCTCTGGAGGTACGCCGGCATGACGACGAGGAAGGTGTAGCCCGCCGCGGCCCAGCCCATGACCCGCCCGGCTCCCAGGACGACGGCGCGCGCCACCTCGCCCCGCCCCGCCGTCCCCTCGGCCCGCTCCACCGGGGGCGCCGCGCGGAAGGACGGCGTCTCCGCCAGCCGCAGCCGCAGCCACAGCGCGGCCAGCCCGAGCGGCAGGGTGAGCAGGAACGGCAACCGCCACCCCCAGTCGTACAGCGCCGGCTCGCTCAGTACGGTGGCCAGCACCGCCGCGGCTCCGGCGCCCGCGAGCAGCCCCAGGGCCACCGTGAAGGACTGCCACGCCCCGTAGAGTCCGCGGCGGCCCGGTGGCGCGAACTCCGTCATCAGCGACACCGCACCGCCGAACTCCCCGCCCGCGGACAGGCCCTGGACCACCCGCAGCAGTGTCAGCAGCCATGGGGCGGCGGCACCCACCGTGGCGTAGGTGGGCAGCAGCCCGATCAGCGTGGTGGCACCGGTCATCAGCAGCAGCACCAGGATCAGCGTGGGGCGGCGGCCGATCCGGTCGCCGATCCGCCCGAACACGGCGGCGCCGATGGGCCGGAAGAAGAAGGCGAGCCCGAACGAGGCATAGGTCTTGATCAGGCCCTCGAGCTCGGTTCCGCCCTCCGGGGTGAAGAAGTTGGCTGCGATGACGGTCGCGAAGAAGCCGTAGACGCCGAACTCGTACCACTCGATGAAGTTGCCGACCGAACCGGCGACCAGCGCACGGCGCGGAGCGGGCGTCGGCCGGGCGCGTTCGGCGGGGTCCGGGAGAAAGCCGTCGGGGTCGGGGTGGGGACTGGTCACATCGGGCCCTTTCAGCCGTACACCGCCTGGAGGGGAACGTGAAGTGCGTACCCCGTGGCGGCGGTGGTTACGGCTCGGGACCCTCCAGCGGCTGTTCCGCCCAGACGGTTTTGCGGTCCCCGGAGTACCGAGTGCCCCACCGCCTGCTGAGCTGCGCGATGAGGAACAGCCCGCGGCCGCCCTCGTCCAGCTTTCCGGCCCGGCGCAGATGCGGGGCGGCCGCGCTGCTGTCGGAGACCTCGCAGATCAGCGACTCGTTCCTGACCAGCCGCAGTTTGATCGGGCCGCTGGCGTGCAGGATCGCGTTGGTCACCAGCTCGCTGACCACCAGCTCGGTGGTGCTCACCAGATGGCCCAGCTCCCACCGGTCCAGCTGCCGCGCCACGAACGAGCGGGCCCGGGGGACCACCGCGGGCTGCGGCGGCAGCTCCCAGGAGGCGCAGCGGTCGTCGTCCAGCGCCCGGGTGCGGGCCACCAGCAGGGCCACATCGTCGGGCGGATGCTCCGGGAGCAGCCCGTTGACCACGGAGTCGCACACCGAGTCGAGCGAGAGCTCGTGGCAGCCGTCGTTCAGGGCGAGCCGCAGCCGCTCCAGACCGGCGTCGATGTCATGGTCCCGGGACTCCACCAGACCGTCGGTGTAGAGCACGAGCATGCTGCGGTCGGGCAGTTCGACCTCCGCCTTCTCGAACGGCAGCCCGCCCACCCCCAGCGGCGGCCCTCCGGCGGAGTCGAGGAAGCGGGTCCGGCCGTCCGGCAGCACCACGGCGGGCGGCGGATGCCCGGCGCGGGCGAACGTACAGCGCCGGGTGGCCGGGTCATAGACCGCGTAGACACAGGTGGCCCCGAACGCCCAGGTGTCGATGGCCGGTTCGGCGGGTGGGGTCCCCGATTCGGCGAAGTCCCGGTGCTCATCGGCCTGTTCGGCGATCAGCCGCCGCACATGGGCGTCGACATGGCTGAGCAGATCATCCGGCGGAAGATCGAGGTCGGCCAGGGTACGGACGGCGGTGCGCAGCCGTCCCATGGTGACGGCCGCCTTCATCCCGTGGCCCACCACATCCCCGACCACCAGAGCCACCCGGGCCCCGGACAGCGAGATCACATCGAACCAGTCACCGCCCACCCCGGTCCGGCCGCTCGCGGGCAGATAGCGCGAAGCGGCCTCCACCGCCGCCTGTTCGGGCAGCCGCTGGGGGAGCAGACTGCGCTGGAGGGCGAGGGCCGTACCGCGCTCCCGGGTGTAGCGCCGGGCGTTGTCGATGCACACCGCGGCCCGTGCCACGATCTCGTCGGCCAGCAGCAGATCGTCCTGCTCGAACGGCTCGGGCCGCTCGCGGCGCAGGAACACCGCCACCCCGAGGGTGCTGCCGCGCGCCCGCACCGGCACCACCATCCAGGAGTGGATGCCCCATTCCCGGATCCCCGCGGCCCGCGCCGGGTCGTCGGCGAGCCACGCGGGGGCCGGACCCGGGCCGTTCGCCGACTCCAGCACCGGCCGCCCGGTGGCGAGGGCGCGGGCGAAGGGGGAGTTGGGGGCGGAGGCGTGGACATCCACGTCTTCCACCTCGGCCACCGCCTCCGGTGAGCCGGGCACGATGGAGCGATGGGCGGCGCGGCGGAAGGCGGCCTGCCGGGTCACCGGGCCGGAGGGCGGCTCCCCGCCCTCGAAGACCGAGTCGATCAGATCCACACAGGCGAAGTCGGCGAGCCCGGGCACGGCCACGTCCGCCAGCTCCTGCGCGGTGTGCAGCAGATCCAGGGTGCTGCCGATACGGGCGCTCGCGTCGTTGAGCACCGCGAGCCGCTCCCGGGCGCGGGCCTGGGAGGTCACATCGACCACCGCGTGGCAGACGGCGAAGATGTCCCCGGAACGCTCCTTCAGCGGGAAGACCGAGTTGCACCAGGAGCGCTCCCGGCCGGGGTCGGCCGGTACCCGGCCGTGGACCTCGACGTCCCCCACCGGGCTGCCGCCCCCGAGCACCCGCCGCTGGAGCGCCTCCATCTCCGTGGTCTCCAGCTCCGGCAGCGACTCCCCTAGGGTGCGCCCCATACGCTCCTCGTCGGTGAGGCCGCTCAGCCGTCGCAGCGCGGCGTTCTGCATCAGACAGCGGCAGTCGGTGTCGTAGACGCTCATGGCGACCGGGGCGTCCGAGCCCAGACTGTCCAGCAGCGCGCGTCCGACGTCCTGCCGCCGGATCGCCTCCTCGCGGGTCGCCTGCACCAGCCAGTGGCGGCCCCCGTCACCGAGCGCCCACGGCTGCGCCCACAGCACGACGGATATCTCGCCACCGTCCCGGTGGCGCAGCACGGCCGGTCTTCCCCCGGGCGCCGTGTACGCCGCCACCCCGTGCGGCGGTGCGGTGCCGTCCGCGAACAGCCCAGCCGCGGGCTGTCCGACGGCCTCTTCCGCGGGAATCCCGAGCATCCGGTGCGCCCCGAGGCTCCAGCCGGTGAGGACACCCCGCTCATCGACCACGGCGACGGCCTCGGAGACCAGGTCGGGGAGGTGGTGGGGCCACCCGCGGAAGGTGCTGTCGCCCATGTGATCCGCTTTCCCTCTGCCTCCAGCACGTGAAGCGCAATCCTACTCCGCAATTGCCACGCTAAGCGGAAATAGTCCGATATGCCGGATGTCTATGCCCGTCGAGCCGCGGCAGCCGGTGGCGGGATGCCCGGGAGCCGGTGACGAGGGTCTTGGCGGGCCCTATTAATTCATATTTAATCTGGTGGATGGCCTCCTCTGCTCCTGTCCAGGGCCCCGCCCGGGACCCCGGTCCGGCCCGGCGCTGTGTGATCGTCACCGGAGCCGCCGGAGGCATCGGGGCGGCCACCGCCCGGCGGCTGGCCGCCGACGGCGCGGGGGTGCTGATCGCCGATGTGCGGACCGGGGCGGGGGAGGCCGTCGCGGCGGAGATCCGCGCCACGGGCGGCACCGCCGTCTTCCAGCACTGCGACGTATCCGCCGAGAGTGCCTGGGAGGCCGCGGTCCGCACCGCCACCGACGCCTACGGCCCGGTCACCGGACTGGTCAGCAACGCCGCCGTGGCCCATGTCGCGCCCGCCCACCACACCGGCCTCGCCGCATGGGACCGGCAGCTCTCCGTCTCGCTCACCGCCGCCTTCCTCGGCTTCCGCGCGTGTCTGCCCGGTCTGCGGCGGACCGGCGGAAGCGCCGTGCTCGTCTCGTCCGTCCACGCGCTCGCCGGACTGCCCGGCCGTCCCGCCTACGCGGCCGCCAAGGCCGGGCTGACCGGGCTCACCCGGCAGCTCGCGGTGGAGTACGGCCCCCGGGTACGGGTGAACGCCGTGCTGCCCGGTCCGGTCCTCACCGCCGCCTGGGACGGCATCGGCGAGGAGGAGCGGCGGGCCAGCGCCGCGCAGACCGCCGCCGGGCGCCTCGGCCGCCCCGAGGAGGTGGCCGGTGCGATCGCCTTCCTGCTCGGCGGGGACGCCACGTTCATCACCGGCGCCTCGCTCGTCGTCGACGGCGGCTGGAGCGTCCGGAAGTCCGGGGCCTGAGCCGCGGGCGTCAGCCCCGCAGCACGCCGTTGCACTCCCGCTGCAACGCCACATCCCGCCACATCGGGTGGTGCGGCGCGGCGTTGGAGCACACCACCGAACCCCACGCGCCCACCCGCGCCGACTCCGCGGCGGCGCGGCGGCAGAACGCCGCGCCCACCGGACCCTCCTCGAACGTCCCGTGCAGCGGGGTGTAGCCGATCCAGCCCTCCCCGAAGACCAGTGGCACCCCGCGGCCCGCCGCCCAGTCCGCCGCCGCCTCTATCCAGTCGACCAGCCGCTGCTCCATCGCCAGCCGGTGCAGCGCGTAGCGGCCGTAGAGCCAGGCGTCCCACCGCTGCGGATCGCACCAGTCGTGCACATAGATCTCGCGCGGCCCCACCGTGGTGGCCTCCAGCCGCCACCGGTCGCCCGGCGGCGGCGCCCAGTCGGCCAGGTCGGGCGCACCGGGGCGCAGCAGCTCCCGCCGCACCCGCTCCTGGGGGAAGGGCCGGGTGCGGTCCCGGACCGCGAAGGTCTCCAGCAGCTCGTCGAGCACTCCGTAGACATAGGGGTGGAAGACCGCGACATCGACCCCGTCGGGGATCCCGCGCAGCGAACCGACCGGCACCTTCGCGTAGTTGACGGCGACCGGCCGCATGGGATGGCGCTCCTTGAACCGGCCGATGCCCCGCTCCAGCCGTGGCCGCAGGGCCACCACCCGGTCCCCGTCCGGCAGCCCCTCGGTGAGCCCGCTGCCCTGCACCTCGTTGTGGAGTTCGGTGAAGGCGATCCGGTCGTCCAGACCGTGCACCACCAGGAAGTCCACGAGATCCGCCAGCGCCTCGGCCAGGACCTCCGCGCGCCGCTCCGGCTCCACCGCCCGCAGCGCGTCCAGCCACGCCCGGTCCGCGCCGAACGACGGGCTCTGCTGGTACTCCCAGCTGGAGAGGATGACGAAGCACTCATGGCGCCGGGCGGCCTCGAACAGCGTGCGCAGCCGCTCCCGGCCGTCGAACTCGGTGCCGCCGCCCACGTCGTACCACCGGGTCCGCTGTCCGTAGCCGCCGCCCAGCGGACCGAGCCGCAGGGCGCGGGTGTCGAGCCCGGAGCCGAAGAGCAGGAACGGCATGGCGCACACCCGCACCGTGTTGTAGCCGCGCGCCACGGCCGCCTCGAAGGCGCGGTCGAGATCGGTGAACGGCTCGCCCGGCCCGCCGCGGGTGTACCAGCTGAAGTCCCACAGAGTGATCGTCAGGGTGTCCGGCAGATGCGGCGACAGCGTCACAGGGGGCTCCCCGCGGTCGGCGGCTCGGAAACTCGGCGATGAGGTTCGGTTCATCGTTCGGGCCCCGCCGGGAGGGTGTCAAGATGTATTCATAAATAACGCGCGGTACGGGCGGTTCCGTACGAGGGCGGTTCCGTACGGGGGACGTTCCGCACGGGGCGGACGGGAGGAGCACGGCCATGACGGCGTACGCGGGGCGAGGCGTCCACGGCCAGGTGGTACGGCGGCTCGGCGCCCGGATCGTCGCCGGGGAGCTGGCCGAGGGCGACATCCTGGATGTGCGCGCCCTCGGCGAGGAACTGGACGTCAGCCTCACCGTGCTGCGCGAATCCCTGAAGGTCCTGGCCGGGAAGGGGCTCATCGACGCGCGCCAGAAGCGCGGCACCTTCGTCCGCCCGCGCTCCGCCTGGAACCTGCTGGACGCCGATGTGATCCACTGGCGGATGGCAGGGGGAGACGGTGAGCGGCTGATGCGCGACCTCACCGACATCCGCGCCGTCGTGGAACCCGCCGCCGCCCACCGCGCCGCGCTGCGCCGTACCGACGCCGACCTCACCGCGCTGGACACGGCGCTGGCCGCCATGGAGCGCGCCCGCGGTGATCTCGAGGCGGCGGCCGAGGCCGACGCCGCCTTCCACCGCGCCCTGCTCACCGCCACCGGCAATGAACTGCTCGCCCGGCTCGATCTGGTCCTGGAGCCCGGACTGCGCGCACGCGACCGGCTGGTGCACGGCGGCGGCGACGCCGGTGACCCGGCGCCCAGCCACCGGCGGGTGCTCGAGGCCGTACGCGACCGGGACGCCGCCGGAGCCGAACGCGCGATGGTCGAGCTGCTCGCCAAGGCCGCCGACGACATCGGAAAGGCCACCGCCCGGCGGTCATGAGCGGGCCGTGAGCGGCCGTGAGCCGCCGTACGCCGTCAGGCGATCCAGCCGTACCCCGGGCGCGGCCGCCGAGACGCGGGTGGCGCGCCCACATGCTCGATGTCATGCTCCGCGGCGCGTACCAACTGCTCCCCGAGGTCGCGCAGCGCCCGGCCCGCGGCCAGCTCGTCACCGATCACCGGGACGTCCTGATCTTCGGGGTTGCAGCGCGCCAGCCCCCGCCCGGTGAGCGCCGAGCCCCCGGTGTCCAGCTCGATCCGCGCCTTGGTCCTGCCCTCGTCCTCGAAGAGGAAGAGATGGATTCTCCACTCCACTGTGTGCGACATCGTCCGCTCCTCACCTTCCGCGTACCGCGCGGACACCGGCCGGATCCGGCGCCGGACCGGGCCGGGACCCGGATCAGCGACGGTTCCTGCCGGACCACGCGGGTTCCACCTCCTTCCACTCTGCCTCCCATCGCGCGTACCGGCCGCGGTCCAGCACCTGCCGGGTCCGCGTCCGCGCGGCGCACGCGAGCATGACCACCGCCGCCGCGGTCAGACAGCCGGTGAACCAGCCCACCGTCCGCGCGGTCGCCGGGGAGGCCGGGGCCCGCACCAGCTCCCCGGCGCGGTCCACCCACACCCGCACCGCGTCCCCCGGGCGTGGGCCGCCCGTCACCGTGGCCAGACCGGAGTGGTGCGCGCCGTCCGTGCCGGTCCACAGGACCCGCGCCTGCCGGGGCGCCCGCCCCGCACGGCCCGGGTCCGCCGGGGCCTCGGCCAGTCGTGCGGTGATCTGGTGGCGGGCGGCCTCCTCGGCGCGCACCACCCGCATCTGCGAGCCGTACGCCGCGCCCGCCGCGCCCAGCGCGGCGAACGGGAGCCCGCACACCAGCGTCAGCAGGAACAGCGCGGTGCACCAGGTCTGGATCCGGTCCGACCGGCGCCGCAGCGGATTCCGCCCCCGGGCGTGCGCCCGCGGCCGGGGCTGATGTGTGCCGAAGGCACGTCGCGGTCCATGGGTGTTCAAGGTCTGGCCTCCAGCGGGTGCCGGGGTGCGGTGGTGGCCGCCGCCTCGTGGGCCGCGGCGGCGGCCGTCATCGATGGACTCCCTGCGGGGTGGCGAACGGTTCGGCGCTGCCGTCCAGCCAGGTCTGCCAGTCGGCGGCGCGCAGCGCCGGGCCCGCGCGCAGCGGACGTCCCAGCCACGCGGTGACAGGGCGGATCCCGTGCAGGGCGTTGACCAGCCACACCTCCCGGCCGTCCAGCTCGTGCGGGGCACATCTGCGGTGCTCGAGCCGCAGCCCGAGCTCCGCCGCACGCTCCGCCACCAGCGCCGTGGTGACGCCCGCGAGCAGCGGCAGCTCCGGGTCCGGCAGACACAGCACATCGTCCTCCCACCACAGGACACTGGCGCCGGTGCCCTCCAGCACCAGCCCGGTGTCCGTGGTGAGCAGCAGCTCCTGCGCCCCGCGCGCGGCCGCCCGTTCGCGCAGATGCGCCAGCAGGGAGAGGTCGGGCCCCTTCCGCCGGGGCACGGTCCGCGGGTCGAACTCCTCGGTCAGACACACCGTCACATTGGCCGTACGGGGCGGTGCCGGGCGCATCCGCAGGAACAGCCGGGCCGGTTCCGGGCCTGCCAGCTCCACCCGGGGGAACCAGCGGTCCGTCCGTGGCACCATCGCCATCGCGTCCCGCCAGAAGCTCTCGATCCGCGCGGGCGAATCGCCCGTGGCCTCGGTGCACGCGTCGATGAACCGGCGGCGGTGGCGCTCCAGCGCCCGTACCCGCCCGTCGTCCACCAGCCAGGAGTCGGCGGCCAGCACCGCGCTGTCGGGCACCGGGCGCGAGGGCATCAGCCCCCCGTCCGCACGCCACATCAGCGTCCACTGCCGCTGATCGGAGCGGTGGTCCTGGAGGCCGCCGGTCCAGCCAAGCGTTCTCTCACCCATGGGCCGATGCCCCGCTCAGCACGGGCAGTTCACCCGTGGCCAGCAGCCGGGCGATCTCCAGCCGCTTGACCTTCCAGGTGCGGGTGCGGGGCAGATCCTCGAAGCGGCACTGCACGGGCGCCGCCATGGAGGGCAGGTCCCCGGTGGCCCGCCGCCACCGGCCGGTGTCCAGCGGACGGTCCCCACGGACGCACACCACCGGGACCGCCTCCCGCTCCGGACCACGGACGATGATCACCTCGCGGAGCTCGGCCACCCGCGACAGCAACTCGTCCTCGAGCTCCAGATCGCTCTCGGCCGGGGAGCCCCGGTCCGCCTCGTGGTCCAGCAGATACAGCGCGCCCCACCGGTCCCGGTAGCCGGTGTCGCCCATCCGCCACCACCCCTGGTCCATCTGCCGGGCGTACTGTTCCGGCGCGCCCAGGTAGGTGAGGATCCGGCCCCGGGTACGGACCTCGACCGCGCCCGGCGCACCGGGCGGACAGGCGCGCCCGCGCTCGTCGACCACCCGGATCCGGGTGAAGCCGGGGATCCCGGTGCCCACCCGGCGGCAGTGCGCCCGGTCCGCACCCCGCCGGGTGTACCAGCCGAAGGCGATCGGACCCGTCTCGCCCTGACCATAGAGCTGCATCAGCCGGGGGTCCCGGCGCCGGGACGCGTCCAGCAGCCGCCGCACGGTGCGCGGCGGGAGGGGGTCGAAGGCGCAGCCGTAGGACCGTACGTGGGACAGCGGCCCGCCGGGAGCGTCCGCCAGCTCCTCCCACAGCCCGAAGGTGTGCGGATCCGTCTCGACGAGGCCGGGCCGGTGCGCCGCGAGCAGCGGACCCGCCTGCGCCGGGTCCGGATCGGTGAGCAGCAGCAGCGGACTGCCGAAGTGCAGCGCCACGCCCAGCAGTTGATGGAGCCGGGAGGAGGAGTACGGCAGATGCAGCGCGGCCGGTTCGCCGCGGGTGGCCCGGCCCAGCGCCTGCTGTGGCACCAGCCGGTTCCACAGCGTGTGTGGCGAGTGCACCTCCAGCCGGGGGATCCCGGTGGCCGCCGGGCCATGGGTGATCAGCGAGGGTTCATGGGGGTGCAGCCGGATCGCCGGACGGCGCGGCACACCGGCGAGGCCCGCCAGGGCGAGGGTCTTCCCCGGTGCCGGGTCCACCGTGAGCACCCCACGGGCGAGTGTGGTGTCCACACCGCTCAGGGTGGACAGCAGCGTCTCGGCGTCGGTGATGAGCCAGGGCGCGTGCAGCCGGTCCAGCAGGACCGCCACCACACCCCCCTCCAGCTCGGGTGACAGCAGCGCGGGCACCGCCCCGATCCGCGAGACGGCACACGCCAGTAAGACGACGTCCGCGTTGTCGCGCTTGAGGACGGCCACATGCTCGCTCGGCCGGACCCCGGCCGACCACAGCCGCCCGGCCATATCGTCCACGAGGTCGGCGAGTTCGGGGTAGCCGAGGTCGGTACCGGCCCCGGGCGCGATGTCCAGGGGACGGTCGAGGGTGACCCGGACCCGGCCGTGGCGGGCCGCGGCCTCCTGGAACATCAGCCCCGGATAGAACCCGCGCTCGGGAAGCAGCCGTTGCAACATGTCCAGCTCACCTCATCGTTCGAAGTCGGTCGCGGAGGTGGCCGCGCTTCCCACGAGCAGCCCGTCGCCGGCTCCGGCCGACGGTGACCGCACCGCGTCGTGGGCACGCATCGTCGCGGCGGTCTTGAGCAGCATCTCCTCGTACTCCTCGGCCGGATCGGAGCCGAGCACGATGGAACCGCCCGCGCCGATGTGCATCAGGCCGCCGGTGAACACGGCCGTGCGGATCACCACGTTGAGGTCGGCCGCGCCATTGCAGCTGAGGAAGCCGATGGCCCCGGAGTAGACCCCGCGGGCCTCGGTCTCCAGGGTGTCGATGATCTCCAGGGTGCGTGCCTTGGGGGCGCCGGTCATGGATCCGGCCGGAAAGCAGGACCGTACGCAGTCGACCGCGGAGGTGCCCCGGCGCAGCCGTCCGCGCACGGTGGAGACCAGGTGGTGCACGGTGGCGTAGGTCTCGGTGTTCATCAGCCGCGGTACGTAGACGCTGCCCGGCTGGCAGACCCGGCCGAGGTCGCTGCGGAGCAGATCGACGATCAGCAGGTTCTCGGCGCGGGGCTTGGGGCGGGTGCCGAGGGCCGCCAGCGCCCGCGCGTCCTGTTCGGCGTCCTCGCCGCGGCCGATGGTGCCCTTGACCGGTTTGGCCTCCGCGAGACCGTCGGGGGTGATGCGCAGGAAGCGCTCGGGGGAGGCGCAGGCCACATCGGTCCCGCCGAACCGCAGATAGGCGGCGTACGGCGCGGGGTCGGACCGCCGCAGGGCCCGGTAGAAGGTGTAGGAGTCGCTGGGCGCGGGCAGCCAGGCGGAGTCGGTGAGGCAGATCTCGTAGCTCACCCCGGCGCGCAGTTCGCGCAGCGCGGCGCCGACCGCGGCGGCGTGGCCCTCCCGGTCGCGGACCAGCCACGGTTCCACCGCGGTGGGGGAGGTGAGCGGCGGCGGCGGGGGGACGGCTCCGGCGGCCGTCGGCACCCCGGTGAGCACGGTGACGGTCGTGTCCAGCCAGTCCTTCGCCCCCTGTTGGCCGTCGGGGGTGTCCTCGGCGAGCGCGCACACATAGGTGACGCCCTCCTGGTGATCGACCGCGACGAACCGGTCGGCGAACAGCCAGCAGGCGTCCGGGGTGGTGGCGCGGTGGCGGTTGGGGGAGCCGCAGTCGGCCTTGAGTTCGTAGCCGAAGTACCCGACGTAGCCGCCGGTGAAGTCGAAGGGGAGGTCGGGGGCGCTGACCTGGCGGCAGGTCAGTTCCCGGTCCAGATAGTCGAAGACACTGCCTTCGAACCGGGTGCCGGGCCGCCCCGTCCGCTCGATCTCGCAGACGCCGCGGGTGACGTCATAGCGGACGAACTCGGCCAGCGGGCCCCGGCTGTCACCGAGGAAGGAGAACCGTGCCTCACCGGCTTCGGTACGGGCGCTGTCCAGCCAGAACGCGCCCGGGGCGTCCGCGTACAGCCGGGTGAAGGCCGCCTCGGTGTCGGTGGCGTCGGCCAGCCACCGGGCGTGCAGGCGGTAGTGGCGCTCCGGGACCGGCTCCTTCTCCGCGCGGCGGGCGGCCGCCGGGGGCCTGCGGGCGCGCGCCGCGCGCGGCGGGGTCCGCTCCGGCGACGGTTCGGCGGCCGGTCCACCCGCCGGTCGGGCGCGGCGCCGTCCGGTGATGGAGGTGACCGATTCCCCGTTGGCGTGCTCGATGGTGAGATCGCGGAAATTGACGAACATGCGGTAGCCGAATCCGGTGAGTACCGACTCCGGATGGAACTGGACGCCCCACAGCGGACGGGCCCGGTGCCGAAGCCCCATCAGAACACCGTCCTCGGACCAGGCGATGCCCTGGAGTCCCAGCGGCAACGGCTCGGCCACACACAGCGAATGGGAGCGGACCGCGGTGAAATCCGACGGGAGGCCGCGGAACAGCCCGCGGCCCCCGTGGCTGATCCGGGACAGATGTCCGTGCCGGGGCTCTGGCGCCGACACCACCCGCGCCTGCGCCCCCAGCGCGATGCCCTGGTGGCCGAGGCCGACCCCCAGTACCGGGACGGCGGAGCGGTCGATCAGCCGGGCCGCGGCGCCGAAGTCCCGGCCGTCGGCCGGATGGCCCGGACCGGGCGAGACCACGATGTTGTCGAACTCCGAGAGGTCGATGTCCGCGCATTCCGGTGCGTCATTGAGAAGCACCTCCGGTTCCTCGCCGTTGACCTCGGTCAGCAGGTGAAAGAGGTTGTACGTGTACGAGTCATAATTATCGATGAGGAGCGTCCTCAGCGATTCCATCCGGATAGCCTCCTTGTTCGACCCGCGAGGGCTTCCGGCTTTCCAGCAGGTCAGCCGGTGAAGACGAAAAGAAGTGTTCCACAACGGATGGTTGGCACCGATGGAATGCTCAACAACGTACATAAATTGCCGGACGGGTGGCCGTGACCTGGGCGTTATCTTAGGTTCCGGTTGCCCGTCCGTGGATCGCGGAAAAAAATACCGCGAGAGGGTGAACACAACGAAGCGCCGGGCCGTATAAGACTTAATCGGCCCGGCGCTCGTACGCGTTCGGTGGTGCGGAGTGGGATCAGCCCAGGACCTTCTCCAGGGCGGCGAGCGACGACTCGAGTTCGTCACGGGTGATGGTCAGCGGCGGCGCCAGCCGGATCGTCGAACCGTGGGTGTCCTTGACCAGGATCCCCTCGCCCATGAGGCGTTCGCTCACCTCGCGGCCGGTGCCCAGCGCGGGGTCCACATCGACGCCCGCCCACAGCCCGCGGCAGCGGTAGCCGACGACACCCTTGCCGGTGAGCGCCGCCAGACCGGACTTGAGCACCTCGCCCAACTCGGCCGCGCGGCGCTGGAACTCGCCGGTGCGCAGCAGGTCCACCACGGCCGTGCCGACCGCCGCGGACAGCGGGTTGCCGCCGAAGGTCGAACCGTGCTCGCCCGGGCGCAGCACCCCGAGCACCTCACGGTCGGCGACGACCGCGGAGACCGGGACGATACCGCCGCCGAGCGCCTTGCCGAGCGTCAGCACATCGGGCCGGACCGACTCGTGGTCGACGGCCAGGGTGGTGCCGGTCCGTCCCAGACCCGACTGGATCTCGTCGGCGATGAACAGCACCCCGGTCCGCCGGGTGAGTTCGCGCACCCCGCGCAGATAGCCGTCGTCGGGGATGATGACGCCCGCCTCGCCCTGGATGGGTTCGATCAGCACGGCGGCGGTGGTCTCGTCGATCGCCGCCTCCATGGCGGCGAGGTCGTTGTAGGGCACGACCCGGAAGCCGGGTGCGAACGGGCCGAACCCCTCACGTGCGGTGGCGTCGCTGGAGAAGCTGACGATCGTGGTCGTCCGGCCGTGGAAGTTGTCGGCCGCCACCACGATGGTGGCCTGGTCCGGGGCCACGCCCTTGACCTCGTACGCCCACTTGCGGGCCACCTTGATGGCGCTCTCCACCGCCTCGGCGCCGGTGTTCATCGGCAGCACCATGCCCAGACCGGTCAGCTCCGCCAGCCCCTCGGCGAACCCGGCGAGCCGGTCGTTGTGGAACGCCCGCGAGGTGAGGGTGAGTTCATCGAGCTGCCGGTGGGCGGCGGCGATGAGCGCCGGATGGCGATGGCCGAAGTTGAGGGCGGAGTATCCGGCCAGCATGTCGATGTAGCGGCGGCCCTCGACGTCTTCCACCCAGACGCCCTCGGCGCGGGCGACGACCACCGGCAGCGGGTGGTAGTTGTGGGCGAGCGAGGACTCCTCGGCGCGGATCAGCTCCTGTGACGACCGCGCGGAACGGGAGCCGTGGTCCGGGGCGGTACGCGTGGGGGCGGTCATCAGCGGATCTCCTGTGTGCAGCACTTGATGCCCCCGCCGGCCTTGTGCAGTTCCGACAGGTCGACGGGGACGGGGACGTAACCGCGCTCGGTGAGCCGGTCGATGAGGCCGGTCGCCTGGGGGGCGACGAAGACATGGCGTCCGTCGGAGACGGAATTGAGCCCGAAGGCCATGGCGTCCTCCCGGGTGGCGAGCAGCGCGTCCGGGTAGAGCCGCTCCAGCACCTCACGGCTGCCGGGGGAGAACGCCTCCGGGTAGTAGGCGATGTTCTCGTCGTCGAGGGTGAACAGCGCGGTGTCCAGGTGGTAGAAGTACGGGTCCACCAGCAGCAGGCTGATGGTCGGCACCCCGAAGAACTCCTGCACCTCCTGGTGGGCCGTCCGCGTGGTGCGGAAACCGGTGCCCGCCAGGATGAACCGGCTCGCGGGCACCAGGTCGCCCTCGCCCTCGCACACCGACTCCGGCGGGTGGACGTCGTATCCGGCCGCCTTGAACCAGGTCTCGTAGGCCAGCTGCTCCGGACGCCGCTGCGGGGCGTGGAAGCGGGAGCCGAACACCCGGCCCTCGAGGACGAGGGCCGAGTTGGCGGCGAAGACCATGTCCGGCAGTCCCGCCACCGGCTCGATGGTCTCCACCTGATGTCCGTGGTCGCGGTAGACGCGGATCAGCGTCTCCCACTGCGAGCGGGCGAGGTCGGTGTCGACCTCCGCGTCCTCGCGCATCCAGGGATTGATGGCATAGCGCACGTCGAAATATCTGGGAGGACAGGTCAGATAGCGCCGGAGGCGCGGCACGCGCTCAGGGGGCACGGAGGGTTCCTCTCGCTTCCGCGGGCGACCGGGGGATGCCTTCCACGGTAGAAAGCGGACGAGAGGGGAGACAAGAAAGGAGAGCTGCGTGAATGCGCAGCGATGCTGCGTGCTGAGGCGCCTCGGCGACGGTTCATTGCGTCGGGGGTGTGGCGGGGGTCGCACCGGCCTCCGGACTGCCCGTGAGCAGGTGTGACAACACCATGTAACTGATCGTTTTCCGGATGAAGGGCTCGGCCCGGATGCGCTCGAGCACCTCCTCGAAATGGTCCACGTCGGTGGCCATGACATGCAGCAGCGCATCGGCCCCGCCGGTCACCGTCATCGCCGCGATGATCTCCGGATAGTCGCGCACCACCTCGGCGATCCGCCGCGGCGGCGCCGCGCTGTCGCAGTAGACCTCCACATACGCCTCCGTCCGCCAGCCGAGGGCGGCCGGGCGCACGGTGGTGGTGAAGCCGGTGATGACGTCGTTCTCCCGCATCCGGTCCACCCGCCGTTTGACCGCCGAGGCGGAGAGGCCGATCGCGGCCCCGATCTCCGTGAAGCTCGCCCTGGCGTTCGCGACCAGCGCCGCAACGATCTTGCGATCCAGGTCGTCGAACGGCACGGACTGATTTGCCATATTTTGCAATCCTTTGCGGTCGACTGTTCAGGGTGCAGGGAACTCTTCCGCGCGCGCAAACTGTTCAATGATACCCAGGCCGGAAACACCAGATGATGAACTGCCAAGACGACGTGCCGATGAGATGCCCGCAAATGCACGGCACCGGTATCCGGTCGCGCAAAGACCCGCATTTTTCGGTCCGTTTCCTGTCCGCTTTGAGGAAGTTTCCGAAAGGAGGGGCGTGAGAAGGGGATCGGACCGCATTGGCCGCTCGGAGGCATGGGGCGGCGCCGGGCGTGCGAAACAGGGCGCCGTACCTCTCGAATCCGCCTCGGTGATTCGACACTACCTACCGGTAGGCCCTCTTGACGGCGTAGCGTCAGCTATTCACACATCGTTTCCGAGCGACGATCTGCTCCTGATCCACCGAGGGTCCATTCATGTCTCAACCGGCATTTGTCCTCCTCGTCGGCGGACCCCCCGGAACCCCCCAGGTATGGGCCGCTCCCGTCATCGGAGTATGGGAGCGAGTCAAGATCCAGCGGGGCAACGGTTATGAACATTTCGAATCCGCGGGCGAGTGCGCCGAATTCGAGGGTGAGCTGATCCCTGTCTACCGGTGGTGCCACCGCACATTCATAGCAGAGTAGGGACCGCCGTGCACCGGTGCGTCCGCGGTCTGCTCACGGGAAAGGGATCGCCATGGTGAAAGGCGGAAATACACGCGACGCCGTGGTCACCGGGCTGGGTTTCTGTCTGCCCGGTGGCGCGGAACCTGTTTTCACCGCCGGGCAGGTGTGGGAGCTCGCCTCACAGGGCCGCTCCGCACTCGTCCAGCACGACATCTACTACGGCTCGGTGAATCTCACCACCGAGCAGTTCGAGCAGCGCCTGCCCGACATCCCCGAATTCTTCTCCCGCCACTACACGGGTGCCCACCGACTCGGTCTGGTCTCGCTGGTGGAGGCATGTGCCGACGCCGAGCTGGACTTCCGCGCCGGAGACCTGCGGGAATCGGCGATCCTCGTCGGCCGCGGCAGCGTGGACGCCAATGTGGACAGCTATCTGGCGCTGCTGAACGTCGACCCCGACGGCGCCTCCACCCTCGACGCCCTGGAGATGTTCGTCGCCGCCGAACAGGCCGTGTCCCCCTCCGACGTCGCCGTCGTCCAGGGCGCCCTGACCCAGACCGTCGGCCCCTGCTACACCGTCTCCTGCGGCTGTTCCTCCGCGGCCGTCCAGATCGGCAACGCCCGCCGCCTGATCGCCACCGGGGAGACCGATATCGCCGTCGTCACCGGCGTGGACGTCTTCAACCTCGGGTTGATACAGAAGGGCCAGCGGCTGCTGCGCGGTGCCCAGCACGCCTACGACAGCATGGACGCCGCCGGGATGCCCGACCTCCTGCCGTCCTTCGACTCCCTGATGCGCCCTTACGACCGGCGGGCGGACTGCATCAACCACGGCGAGGGCTCCGCCACCGTCATCCTGGAGAGCCGTGAACACGCCGTCCGCCGCGGTGCCCACCTCTACGGCCAGGTGCTCGCCACCGCCATGACCCGCGACGGCCTCGCCAACCCGCTGGCCGCCGACCACACCGGCGCCCAGCTCGTCCGCGCCGTGCGCGCCTGCCTCGGTGACCGGTGGCGGATCGGCCAGGTGCCCTACGTCAACGGCGCGAGTGACGGTGGCGCCGCCGTCACGGCCATGGAAGCCAGCACCATCCGGGAGCTCTACGGACCGGACAGCGGTGTGCTGATGTCCTCCCAGGAAGGCTGCTTCGGCCACCACGGCTCACCCGCCGGATGCCTCGGCGCCGCCCTGACACTGATGATGATGGAACTCGGCGAGGTGTGCCCCACCACCAACTGCGAACAGCCCTCGGACGGCCTCCCCTTCGACCCCGTCCCCGGACACCGCACCCGCCCGCTCGACTTCGACCACGCACTGAGCTTCAACTACCAGATCGGTGGCGTGAAGCACGTGATGCTGCTGGGCAGCCCGGACGCCACCTGAGTCCGCACCCCGGCGCCGTACCACCCCACACGGATCTCCCCTCACCGCACCACACCCTCCCCACGCCCCACGGCCCCACCCCGGCCGGGCACCACCCCACGGAGACCCCGATGCGTCATGACATATCCGTCCCCAGCCGCATAGCGGTGGTCGGCATGGGCTGCCGGCTCCCCGGAGACATCGACTCGCCCGCCGCCCTGTGGCACCTGCTGGCCGAAGGCCGTGACGCCGTCGGCGAACCGCCCGCCGAACGGCGGGAGTTGTGGCCCGATGAGCCGGGCGCCGACTCCGGCCTCCCCACCCACGGCGGCTATCTCCGGGACGTCTCCCGCTTCGACGCCGACTTCTTCGGCGTCTCCGGCCGCGAGGCAGACGTCCTCGACCCGCAGCACCGGCTGCTCCTCGAAGTGGCCTGGGAGGCCCTGGAACACGCCGGAATGCCACCGGACCGGCTCGGCGGCACCTCCACCGGCGTCTTCACCGGCCTCAGCTACAACGACTACATGGACCGCCTGGAGCGGCACCCCCGGGAGAACGAGGGCTCCGCCCTGTCCAACGCCCACTGTGTCGCCGCCGGACGGATCTCCTACCTGCTCGGCCTGCACGGCCCCTGCGTGGCCCTCGACACCGCCTGCTCCTCCTCCCTGGTCGCCGTACACCTCGCGGCCCAGGCCCTGCGCGCGGGCGAGTGTGACCTCGCCCTCGCCGGTGGTGTCACGCTCATGTTCGAGCCCAGGACCACCCGTTCGTTCGTGCGCATGGGCATGCTCTCGCACAGCGGCCACTGCCACGCCTTCGACGCCGCCGCCGACGGATTCGTCCGCGGCGAGGGCTGCGGCATCGTCGTTCTCAAACGCCTCGAGGACGCCGAACGGGACGGCGACCGCGTCCTGGCCGTGCTGCGCGGCTCCGCCGTCAACCAGGACGGCCACTCCGACGGGCTCGCCGCGCCCTCCGCCACCGCCCAGCGCGCCCTGTACGAGGAGGCGCTGCGCCGCGCGGGGGTCGACGCCGCCGACGTGGGCATGGTCGAGGCCCACGGCACCGGCACCCCGGTCGGCGACCCCGTCGAGTTCACCAGCCTCGCCCAGGTCTACGGCACCGGTCGCGACGGCTGCGCCCTGGCCTCGGTCAAGACCAACCTCGGCCATCTGGAGCCCGCCGCCGGAGTCACCGGCATGATCAAGGCGATCCTCTGCCTGGGCCACGGCCTGATCCCGCCCAATCTCCACTTCACCCGCTGGAACCCGGCCATCGACGCCGGTGGCACCCGCTTCTTCATCCCGCGGGAGCTCACCCCCTGGCCGGTGCGGACCGGCCCCCGGCTCGCCGCCGTCTCCTCCTTCGGCTTCTCCGGCACCAACGCCCATGTGCTGCTGGAGCAGCCGCCCGCCGCCCCCGTCCCCGCCGTCCCCGTCCCCGACCAGAGACCCCGGCCCCGGCTCGCCACCCGGACCGTTCCGCAGGTCTTCCTCGTGCCCGCGGGCTCCCCGGCCGCCCTGCCCGCCGCCGCCCACCGCATGGCCGACTGGCTGGAGGGCGACGGCGCCCGGGTGCCGCTGCGCGATATCGCCCACACCCTCGCGCTGCGCCGCTCCGCGGGCCGCGGCCGCCTCGGCGTCACCACCGGGGGCCGTGAGGAACTCATCGACGCGCTACGGGCGTTCGCCGCCGGACAGGCCCACCCCGATGTGGTGACCGGATCCGTCGGCGCCGCCGTCGTCCGGCGGCCGGTGTGGGTGTTCTCCGGCCAGGGCTCGCAGTGGCCCGGAATGGGACGCGAACTGCTCGAGCGGGACCCGGCCTTCGCCGCCGCCCTCACCGAGGCCGATGAACTCATCGCCGCCGAGGCCGGGTTCTCGGTGCTCGACATCGTCCGCGCGGGCGAACCGGTCACCGGCTGCGCCCGGGTGCAGCCCGTACTGTTCGCCCTCCAGACCGCGCTGGCCGCCACCTGGCGCGCCCACGGTGTCGAACCAGCCGGTGTCATCGGCCACTCCATGGGCGAGGTCGCCGCGGCCGTGGTGGCCGGAGCGCTCTCCCTCGCCGACGGCGCCGCCGTGATCTGCCGCCGCTCCGCGCTGCTCGCCCGGGTGGCCGGACAGGGCGCCATGGCAACCGTGGGCCTGGCCGCCGCCGAGGCGCAGGCCGAACTCGAGGCCGCCGGAGCCGCCGCCACGGTCACCGTGGCGGTGATGGCCGCGCCCGGCTCCACCGTCGTCGCCGGGGACACCGCCGCCGTCGAGCGGCTCGTCGCCGACTGGGAGAGCCGCGGTGTGCCCGCCGCGCTCATCGCCGTCGACGTCGCCTCGCACTCCCCGCAGGTGGACCCGCTCCTGGCCGATCTGCGCACCGCGCTGGCCGATCTCACCCCCCACCGGCCACGGCTGCCCTTCTACACCACCGTCCTCGACGACCCGCACACCGTCCCCGCCTTCGACGCCGACTACTGGTGCGCCAACCTGCGGCGCCCCGTGCGGTTCTCCGCCGCCGTGGCCGCCGCCGCGGCCGACCGCCACCTGGTCTACACCGAGATCTCCCCGCACCCCGTGGTCACCCACCCCGTCACCCGCGCCCTGGCCGGACTCGTCGACGACCCCGTGGTCCTGCCCACCCTGCGCCGTGATACGGACGAGACCGCCACCTTCCGCACCCAGCTCGCCGCCCTGCACTGCGCCGGTGTCCCCGTGGACTGGGCCCGGCTCTACGACGGCGCCGCCCTCGCCGACGTACCCCCCATCACCTTCGACCGCGCCCACCACTGGGCCGACACCACCCTCCCCGACACCCCCGGCGGAGCCGCGGAACTCCGCCCGGCCGGTGCGCTCCCCGGCGTCCACACCGAAGTGCCCGGCCGTCCGCCTCGCCACTCCTGGCGCGCCACCACCGGCACCGCTCCACTGCCCTGGCTCGACGACCACCGGGTGCACGGCACGCCCGTCCTGCCCGGCGCCGCCTACTACGCCATCGCCCTCACCACCGCCTGCGAGGTGTTCGACACCGCGCCCACCGAGGTCGAGGTCAGCGATCTGCGCTTCCATGAACTGCTGCGGCTCGCCGACCGCACCGACCTCGGCACCACCGTGACCATGGCCGCCACCGACCGCGCCGACTGCGAGATCTTCGGACGCGGCGATGACGGCACCTGGGTGTGCCAGGCCACCGCCGTCCTCCGAAGACTCACCGCACCGCCTCGCTCCCGCCCCGCCTCCGTCCAGACCCTGGCGCTGCGCCACCCGGTGGCCGTCGAACCCGACGCCCTCTACCGCAATATGCGCGCCCGCGGTCTGGAACACGGTGCGGCGTTCCGTGGCATCACCGAGGTGCACGCCTCCCGCTACGGCAACAGTTTCTGGGCCCGGGCGGAGCTCCCCGAAGCCTCCCGCACCCCCGGACACGGACTCCGCCTGCACCCCGTCCTGGCCGACCTGTGCGCCCAACTGCTCGTCGCCGGAATGCTCGAGGACGGCGACGAACCCGGCCTGGTGCTGCCCGTACGGATCCAGGGCGCACGGGTCCTCGGCGACCCCGGCACCGCCGTCTACTGCCACGCCCGGATGGCCGAGGCCACCCCGGAGAGCGTCGTCGGACACATCCGGCTGCTCGACGCGGACGGCAGACCCGTGCTCGCCCTCGACGGACTGCGGCTGACCCGCCGCGTCGCCCCCCGGGCCGCCACCGAGGTCGACAAGTGGTTCCTCGAGGTCGGCTGGCGGCGCGCGGACCGGGCCACCGCACCCATCCCGCTGAGGCCCGGACGCTGGCTGGTGGTCGGCGAGGCCGACGGCGGCGCCCGCACCCTCGCCTTCGCCCTGCGCTCCGCCGGAGCCGAGGCCCGGGTCTGGGACCCGCCGCTGAGCGACGAAAGCCTCGACGCCTTCCGCGACGCCCTCACCGGGCGGCTCGTGGGCGACGGGGAGGAGCTGCGGGGCGTGGTGCTGCTGTGCGCCGCGCCACCCCTCGCGAGCGACACCCCCGGCCGCGCCACCGACGGCGCGGTGCCCGGTGCGGACGCCCTGTCCCGCACCCGGCGGCTGCTCGCCGCCGCCCAGACCCTCACCGCCCGTTTCCCCGAACCGCCCCGGCTGTACGCCGTCACCCGGGTCGCCCGCGCCCTGGCCCCGGGCGAACCCGCGGACCCCGCACAGGGCGCCCTGCGCGGACTGGTGCGGGTGCTCGCCTACGAGCACCCCGAGCTGCGCGCCACGCTCATCGACACCGGCCCGGACGGCACCGGTGACCTCGTCGCCGAACTCCTCGCGGACTCCGCCGAGGACGAGATCGCCCTGCGCGACGGCGAACGGCACCTCGCCCGGCTCGGCTACGCCCCGCTCGGCGACGCGGAGCGTACCGAGGCGGCCGCGCGCACCGTACGCTGCGGCACCGACGGCTTCCGGCTGCGGGCCGGACGCCTCGGCGACCTGGACACCCTTGAACTGACCGCCGCCCGGCGCCGCCCGCCGGGCCCGGGAGAGGTCGAACTGCGGGTGCTCGCCGCGGGGCTGAACTTCCGTGACGTCCTCACCGTCATGGGGCTGCTCCCCGGCGACACCGACGACATCCGCTACCGGATCGGCTTCGAATGCGCGGGTGAGATCACCGCCGTCGGCCCCGGAGTGGACCATCTGCGCACCGGCGATCGGGTGGTCGCGGTCGACGTCCGCGGCGGCGCCTTCGGCTCGTTCGCCGTCGTCCCCGCCGACTGCGCGGGACCCATCCCCGAGGGGCTGGACCCGGCCACCGCGGCCGGGCTGCCCATCGCGTTCCTCACCGCCTGGTACGCGCTGCGCCACCTCGGCCGCCTCAGCGCGGGCGAGCGGGTGCTGATCCACTCGGCCACCGGTGGCACCGGACTCGCCGCCATCGCGGTCGCCCGGCTGCTCGGCGCCGAGGTGCTGGCCACCGCGGGCAGTGAGGAGAAGCGGCGCTATCTGCGCGGGATGGGCATCGCCCATGTCATGGACTCCCGGTCGCTGGACTTCCGGGACGAGGTCAAGGAGGCCACCGGCGGTGAGGGTGTGGACCTCGTCCTCAACTCGCTGTCCGGCGCGGCCATCCGGGCCGGACTGGAATGTCTGCGCCCTTTCGGCCGCTTCCTCGAACTGGGCGTCCGCGACATCCTCTCCGACGCCCCGCTCGGACTCGCCCCCCTCCAGCACAACATCACCTTCAGCACGGTGGACCTCAGGGAGCTCCAGACCGCGCGGCCCGCGGTGCTGGCCACCCTGCTGCGTGAGGTGCTGGCGGAGTTCGCCGCCGGCCGGCTCAAGCCGCTGCGCTGCACGGCGACCCCGCTCACCGCGGCCACCGACGCCTTCCGCGAGATGGCGGGCGCCCGCCACATCGGCAAACTGGTGCTGACCGTCCCCCAGGAAGGCGAGATCCGGGCCGTGCTGCCGGACGGTCCGCTGCCGGTCCATGACGACGGCACCTACATCATCACCGGTGGACTGCGCGGTCTCGGCCTCGCCACCGCGAGCTGGCTGGCCGCCCAGGGCGCCCGCCATCTGGTGCTCAACGGCCGTACCGCGCCCACTGCCACCGCCGCGCAGACCCTCGCCGAACTGTCCGCCGCCGGAACGCGGGTGACCGTGATCCTGGGCGACATCGGCCGTCCCGGTACCGCCGGCCGACTGGTGGACGCCGCCACCGCCGACGATCATGCCCCGCTGCGCGGTGTGGTCCACTGCGCCATGGTGCTGGACGACGCGGCCGTCACCACCATCCGCGAGGACCAGCTCGGCCGGGTGTGGACACCGAAGGTCACCGGGGCCTGGCGGCTCCACCACGCCACGGCCGGACACCGTCTCGACTGGTTCGCGGTGTTCTCCTCGATGGCCTCCCTGCTGGGCAACCCCGGCCAGGGCGTCTACGCGTCCGCCAACGCCTGGCTGGACGCCTTCGCCGCCTGGCGGTCGGCCCGCGGCACCCCCACCCTCGCCGTCAACTGGGGCGCGTGGGGCGAGACCGGTGTCGCCACCGGATTCGCCGACCGCGGCTACCGGACCATCCCCACCGACGACGGTCTGCGGGCGCTGAACACCCTGCTGGCCCACCATCGGGTGCAGACCGGTGTGATCCCCGGTGAGCCGGACAGCTGGATCCCCGCCACCGGCCGTCACTCCTCGCTGTTCGCGGGGCTCGCCACCGAGGACGAACGCACCGCGGCCACCGCCGAGTCCGACGACGACATCCACGCCCGGCTCACCGCCCTCCCGGTGGGACTCGCCCGGCGGGCGGCGCTCGAGGCGTATCTGAGCGAGCACATCCGTGCCGTGCTCCGGCTGAGCAGCACCACCCTCGATCCGCAGACCCCGCTGAAGTCCCTGGGGTTCGACTCCCTGCTCGCCATGGAGCTACGGGTCCGGCTGGAGTCGGGGCTGAGTATCAAACTGGCGGGGAACTTCGTCTGGCAGCATCCGACCGTGGCGGCCCTCGCCATCGGGCTCGCCCGGCATATGGGCCTCGATCTGGAGGCCGCGCAGGGAGGGGCCGATCCACTGGCCGACGAGGGCCCGCCACTCGGCGCGACCGGCTGATCCGCGCCCTCCACCACGGCCGTCCGGCCCTCGGATGCGCCACCTCCGGCCCCGGGGGACAATCGAGGGTGGCCGGTGCACCGGAGCGGGAGGAGGTGGAGGGCGATGACCTCTCCCGCCCCGCGGGAGGTGATCCCGCAGCCGGTGCTGTCCCCGCTGACCAGCGCGGCCATCTTCCTGGTGGTGACCGTCGACCCGGGTGGTGAGCCGGGGGCGCGGGAGCTGCTGGCCGATGTCCCCGCGCTCCAGCGGGCGGTCGGCTTCCGGGCGCCCAACGGCGAGCTGAGCTGTGTTGTCGGCATCGGCTCCGCCGTGTGGGACCGGCTCTTCGACGGACCACGCCCGGCCGAACTGCATCCGCTCCGTGAACTGGCCGGTCCGCGCCACCGCGCCGTGTCCACCCCCGGCGATCTGCTGTTCCACATCCGGGCCACCCGGCTCGACCTCTGCTTCGGGCTGGCCACCGAGATCATGGACCGGCTGCGCGGCGCGGTCACGGTCCGCGACGAGACACATGGCTTCAAGTACTTCGACGTACGCGATCTGCTCGGCTTCGTGGACGGCACCGAGAACCCGGTGGGTCCCGTGGCGGGCGCGGCGGTCCTCATCGGTGACGAGGACGCGGAGTTCGCGGGCGGCAGCTATGTGATCGTGCAGAAGTATCTGCACGATCTGCGGGCGTGGAACGCGCTGCCGGTCGAGGCCCAGGAGAAGGTGATCGGCCGGACCAAACTGTCCGACATCGAGCTGGACGACGCGGTCAAGCCGGACGACTCGCATGTGGCCCTGACCACCATCACCGACCCCGATGGCACCGAGCGGAAGATCCTGCGCGACAACATGCCCTTCGGCAGCGCCGGGCAGGCCGAGTTCGGCACCTACTTCATCGGCTACGCCCGTACGCCGTCGGTCACCGAACGGATGCTGGAGAACATGTTCCTGGGCAGCCCGCCGGCCACCCACGACCGGATCCTGGACTTCTCCACGGCCGTGACCGGCACGCTGTTCTTCGTGCCGAGCGCCGACTTCCTGGACGATCTGCCCGATCCGCCCACCGGTGAGTCCGCCGACAGGGACCGTGAGCCGGACACGGTGTCACCGACCCCCGAGGTCCGGTTCATCGCGCCGTCCGGCACACCGGCGCACGACGGTTCCCTGGGCATCGGCGATGTGAAGAGGAGCGCCCCCGATGAAGAACCTGCACCGTGAACTGGCGCCCGTCTCCGACGCGGCATGGGCGGATCTGGAGGAGGAGGCGCGGCGCACCTTCAAGCGCCATGTGGCGGGGCGCCGTATGGTCGACGTCCCCGAACCGGCGGGCCTGGAGCTGGCGTCGGTCGGCACCGGGCATCTGACGGCCGTCGATCCGCCCGCCAAGGGCGTGGTCGCGCACACCCGGCGGTCCGAGCCGGTCGTCGAACTGCGGGTGCCCTTCACGGTCGACCGCCGTCAGGTCGACTCCGTGGAACGCGGTGCCAAGGACGCGGACTGGCAGCCGGTCAAGGACGCCGCACGCAAGATCGCGTTCGCCGAGGACCGGGCGGTGTTCGAGGGCTATCCCGCGGCGGGCATCACCGGTATCCGGCGCGGCGGTTCCCATCCGGAGCTGAAGCTCCCGGCGGAGGTGCGCGACTATCCGGACGCCATCAGCCAGGCGGTGACCATCCTGCGGCTGGCGGGTGTCGAGGGCGCGTACACCCTCGCGCTCAGCGCGGAGGCGTACACCGCCGTCAACGAGACCTCCGATCACGGCTATCCGATCCACAAACACATCGACCGGGTGCTGGACGGCGACATCATCTGGGCGCCCGCCATCGACGGCGCCTTCCTGCTGTCCACCCGGGGCGGCGACTTCGCACTCCACATCGGCCAGGACGTGTCCATCGGCTATCTCTCCCACGACGAGAACCGGGTCCGGCTGTACTTCCAGGAGACGCTGACCTTCCTGATGTACACGAGCGAGGCCGCGGTGGCGCTCGCGCCCGCCCCCGGCAAACGGCGGAAGTGACGGCGGTTATGAGGGTGTGTCGCCGAGGCCGACGAGCAGTTTGCGCAGCAGCCCGGCCAGTTGGTCCTGTTCGCGTCCGCTGAGCGGGGCGAGCAGTTTCTCCTCGTTCGCGACATGGGTCGTGACCGCGACGTCCACCAGGCGCAGCCCCTCGTCGGTAAGGGTGATGAGCACGCTGCGCCGGTTGCCGGGGTCGGTCTCCCGGGTGACCAGGCCGCGCGCCACCAGCCGGTCGATCCGGTTGGTGATGGCGCCGGAGGTGACCATCGACGACTCCACCAAGGCGCCCGCGGTCAGCCGGAAGGGGACCCCGGAGCGGCGGAGCGTGGCGAGGATGTCGAACTCCCAGCGCTGTAGGTCATGAGTGGCGAAGTGGTCGCGCAACCGCAGCGCGAGCAGTCCCTCAGCCCGAGAGATACGGCCCACCACGCCCATGGGGGCGGGGTCGATGTCCGGCCGCTCGGTCTTCCACTGGTCAAGCAGCCGGTCGACGTTGTCCCTCATGAGATTCCTCAACGTTGAAGTGTTTGACGCCAAGGTAACAGTGCGCATAGTTTTCTCAACGTTGAATAGTTCAACATTGAGGAGTCCTTGTGCGTGCCAGCCTGCGTTCCAGTGGTCCGCCCACCGTCGTCCCGGTCCCGGTGTCACCGGACTGGAGGCTCACCGGTCTCGCCGCGCTGGCGCCGGTGTTCTGGGGGACCACCTACCTCGTCACCACCGAACTCCTGCCGCCCGGGCGTCCGTTGCTGTCGGCGGCGATACGCGCCCTCCCGGCGGGCCTGGCCGTCCTCGCCGTCACCCGTACGCTGCCCCGCGGCTCCTGGTGGTGGCGGGCGGCGGTGCTCGGCACCCTCAACATCGGTGCCTTCTTCGCCCTGTTGTTCTTCTCCGCCTACCGGCTTCCCGGCGGGGTCGCCGCCACCCTGGGCGCGGTGCAGCCGCTGCTGGTCGCCGGGCTCGCCCTGGTCCTGCTCCACCAGCGCCCGACCGCCTGGCGGCTCGGCTGGGGCGTGGCCGGGGCGGGCGGGGTCGCCGCGATGGTGCTGCGGGGCGAGGCCGCCTTCGACGCGGTGGGCGTCCTGGCCGGACTCCTCGGAACCCTGGCGATGGCCACCGGGATTGTGCTGACCAAGCGCTGGGGGCGGCCCGTGGGGCTGCTGCCCTTCACCGGCTGGCAGTTGACCGCGGGCGGACTGCTGCTCGCTCCCCTCGCGCTCGTCGTCGAGGGCCCGCCGCCCGCGCTGGACGCCGAGGCCCTGGGCGGATACGCCTGGCTGGCCGTTGTCGGCACCCTGCTGGCCTACGGGCTGTGGTTCCAGGGTGTGGAGCGGCTTCCCGTGGGTGCCCTGTCGTTCCTGCCGATGCTCTCGCCGGTCGTGGCCACCACACTCGGCCGGGCCGTCCTGGACCAGACCCTGACCACGGCTCAGACGCTGGGATTCGCCCTCGCCCTGCTCTCCATCGGGGCGGCGCAGCTGTCACCGGGCGCCGTACGCGCGATGTCGCGCCGCGGACCCCGCTGACCTCAACTGGGCGTCGGTGGTGCCGCGACCGTCGGCTACTGAGCGTGAGCGTGGGCGGGGCACCGCTCCGGGCCTCCCGGATTCCGGGGGAGGGCACCTTGTGCGAGGATGAGATGTGTTTGTCCCGTGATGGGGGCATTCAACGCCGTACGGGTCGCACCGGAACCGTCCGGTCGGCATCGCTCCCGCTCACCTCCCGGGAGGACGATGGGACATGACCGACATCGAGGACGCGCTGCGTGACGTGATGCGTGTCGAGGGTGCGCTGGCGGCCTCGCTCGTGGACTATCTGAGCCGGATCACCCTGGGAGCCGTGCAGCGCGCCCAGGGGCCGGACCTGGAGAAGGTGGCGTACGGCGACACCGATGTGCTGCGCGCCAAGCTCTCCACCCTCGAACTGCTCGGCTACAGCCCGGACCGGCTCGAGGACATCGTGGTCACCCTGGACACCGAGTACCACGTGATCCGGCCGCTCAGCCAGCGCGCCCGCCAGGGCGTGTTCATGTATCTGGTGGCCGACCGCGGCCGGGTCGATCTGGAAGCGGCCCGCGCGACGATGTCCGAGGTGGCGCTGGGTCTCGACGTCTGAACTTCCGGCCGTCCCTCTCCGGCCGCCGCCACCCTCCGGCCGCCACCCGCCGACGCGGAAGCCGGATCACCCCTGTGAGGTGGACGGCGGGGCGGGGAGCGGGGTCAGCGCCAGGATCGCCATATCGTCCTGCCGCTGGCCGCCGGTCCACGCGGTGACCTCCGCGACAACCGTGTCCACCAGGTGCGACGCCCCGTGGAAACCCCGTCCGGACAGCCCGGTGCGCGGTTCGTAGTACGTGCCCTCCTCGTCCCGGGCCTCGGTGACCCCGTCCGTCACCAGCAGCAGATAGTCGCCCCGGCAAAAGGCGTGGCTGTCGGTGCCCGGCGGCACCGCGTCCTCGGGCAGCCCCATCCCCAGCGGCAGCCCCGCCACCGAGGGCTCCAGGGCCCGCACCTGCTCGTCCCGGATCAGATAGGGCGGGGGATGGCCACGGTTGCACACCCGCAGCACACCCTCCTCCACACCGATCTCCACCAGCACGGCGGTGGCGAACCGTTCCAGCGCGTCCGGGCCGTCCTCGGTGTCCTCCGCGAATCTGGCCAGCGCGCGGTCCAGGTGGTCCGCCAGCGCCCGCAGCGACGGCATCCGCCCCGCCGCCTCCCGGAAGGCGCTGGTCACCACCGCCATCGCGGACACCGCGGGCAGCCCCTTGCCGCGGACGTCCCCGATCAGGGCCCGGACCCCGAACGGCGAGGACCGCACCGCGAAGAAGTCGCCGCCGATCTGCGCCTCCGCGTACGCGCACTCATAGCGGGTGGCCACCGACAGCGCCCCCACCCGTGGGGGCGGCGGTGGCAGCACCGCGCGCTGCGCCACTTCGGCGACCGCCCGCATCGCCGCGAACCGCCGCCCCTGGCGGCGTACCACCCACTTCAGCCACAGCGCGATCGCACTGATCACCGCCACATCCAGCAGATCCACCACGAGCGCCAGCACCGGGCGGTGCACCAGCAGATCCGTGGCCACGGACACCGCACACGCGCACAGCGCGGTGATCACGGCACCCCTGAACGGCAGCACCATGCACCCCACCAGCGGGGCGGCGGCCAGCAGCGGCAGCCCGGTGTACGGCACCGGGCCGAACACATCCGCCAGCACCCCGCAGACCAGCAGCAGCCCCGGGAGCAGGGCGAGCGGTCCCGCCCTGCCCGGGTACTCCGCCATGAGGTCCTCGGCGGTCACGGGCCGCTCCGCGGCCTCATGGAGCCGCCGGGACCACCGGTCCCAGGCCGTCACCTCGTGTGCACCGCGCCTCCTGTGTCCGGTGTGCGGCGGGAGCAGGCTCCCGCCCCACGGTCACCGTCCTCTCTCCAGCGTGGCGCAGGGCGGCGCGCACCGCCCCGTGTCACCCCCCCGGCCGGTGGCGCGGTGGCGGTCAGTCGCGGGGCAGCCGCCCCTTGCTGCGCATCGCGGCGCGGACCCGCTCCTCGGCCAGCCCGCGGCCCGCGGTGTGCGGGGTGGCGGACCGGCGGCGCGCCTCCTCCAGGACGGTCACCGCGTTGGCGCGCAGCCGCGCGGACACCGTCTCGAAGATGGCGGCCGTGTCCGGGCGGAACCCCGAGTAGCGGGCGTCCATGGCGAAGGCGGCGGCCACGACACCCCCGGCGTTGGCCACGAAGTCGGGCAGTACGGTGACACCCCGCTCCGCGAGGATGCCCTGCGCCTCCTGCGAGGTGGGCAGGTTCGCCCCCTCCACCACCACCCTGGCCTTGATCTGCCGGGCGGTGTCCCGGCTGATGACGTCCTGGAGCGCGGCCGGGACCAGGACGTCGCAGTCGGCCGTGAGCTCGGCGCCGGGCGGCAGCGCGGTGCCCCGGCGGTGGCGGGTGACGAAGTGGTCGCCGTGCTCCTCGCGGGCCGCCAGTAGCTCCGCCACATCGAGCCCGCTGGGATCATGCACCGCGCCGTGGGCGGTGGACACCGCCACCACACCGGCGCCCAGCTCGGCGAAGCGGCGTGCGGCGGCGCTGCCCACCGCCCCGAATCCCTGGATCGCCACCCGCGCCCCTGCCAGCGGCAGCCCCAGGCTCCCCGCCGCCGCGTCGGTGGCCTCGGCCACCCCGTAGCCGGTGACACCGAGCTTGTCGTAGGCCACGCCGCCGAGGTGTTCCGGGGTGCCGACGGCGGCGCCCCGGTCGCCCAACTCGTCCTGGATGATGGCCGCGTCGCACTCGGTGAGCCCCATGTCCAGGCCCATCACATACTCGCGCGGCACCTCGTTGGAGAGTGCCCGGGCGAAGGCGCGCAGCACGGCCTCCTTGTCGGGGGAGGTGGGGTCGGCCACGATGCCCGCCTTGGCGCCCCCGTAGAAAAGGTCCACGCTCGCCCACTTCCAGGTCATCACCCGGGCCAGGCGCGCCACTTCCTGGACGGTCACCCCGGGGGCCATCCGGGTACCGCCCTTGCCGATGCCCCGGGCAGTGTTGTCGATGACCAGCACGCCCTTCATACCGGTGCGCCGGTGGGAGACGACCACGACCTTCTCGGGGCCCCAGTCGTCGATGAGCGACAGTGCGTCAGTCACGGGTGTCTTCCTGTCCTTCGGAGGTGTGTCGCTGGGCGGTGCGGGTGGTGTCCGCGGTCCGCGCGGCGGGCAGGGCCGCCGCGATGAGCTGGGCCAGATGGACCCCGCGGCGGTCGGTGCGCTGGCCGATCTGGGTACGGCAGCTGAAACCGTCGGCGAGGACGACCGTGTCGAGGGAGGCCGCGCGCACCGCGGGCAGCAGCACCTGTTCCCCGGCCGCCACGGACACCTCGTAGTGGCCGCGTTCGAAGCCGAAGTTGCCCGCGAGACCGCAGCAGCCGGAGTCGAGCGCGGTGTTGTCCACGCCCATCCGGCGCAGCAGCGCGCTGTCCGCGCCGAAGCCCGAAGTGGCGTGCTGATGGCAGTGGGTCTGGCTGATGGCCCGGGCCGCGACCGCCGGGGGTGCCCAGTCCGGGGCGTGCCGGACGAGGAGTTCGGCCAGGGTGACGGTGGCCTCCGCGACCGCCGTCCCGTCCGGATCGCCGTCCAGCAGCTCCGGCAGATCGCCGCGCAGGGCCGCCGTACAGCTCGGTTCCAGACCCACCACCGGCACCCCGGCGCGGGCCGCGGGACCCAGCGCGGCCGCCGTGCGCCCGGCGATCCGGCGGGCCACACCGAGCTGCCCGGTGGTGATCCAGGTCAGCCCGCAGCACTGGGTGCCGTCCGGGACCCGCACCCGGTATCCGGCGCTCTCCAGGACGGCCACCCCCGCGCGCAGTACCTCCGGGGAGAAGTGGTTGTTGAACGAGTCGACCCACAGCACCACCGGGCCGCGCCGTCCGTCGCCTTCCGGTGTCCGGTGGCGGAACCAGTCCAGGAAGGTGCGGTCGGCGAAGCGCGGGATCTCCCGTTGCGGGGCGATTCCGCCGAGCCGTTTGAGCAGCGGGGCGAACCGGGACGCGGTGAGCGCGTTGACCAGCCGTGGCATCCGCGCGGCCACCCGCGACAGCAGCGGCAGCCAGCCCATCGAATAGTGCGACGCCGGACGCAGCCGTCCCCGGTAGTGGTGGTGCAGGAACTCCGCCTTGTAGGTGGCCATGTCCACCCCGACGGGGCAGTCGCTGCTGCACCCCTTGCAGGACAGACACAGATCCAGCGCGTCACGCACTTCGGTGGACCGCCAGCCGTCGGTGATGACCTCGCCCTGCGTCATCTCGTACAGCAGCCGCGCCCGGCCACGGGTGGAGTCCTTCTCGTCCCGTGTCACCCGGTAGCTCGGGCACATCACCTCGCCGTGCCGGGCGGCCGAACGGCACTTCCCGACCCCCACACAGCGGCGGGTGGCCTTGGCGAAGTCACCGCCGTCGGCGTGGAACGGGAAGACGGTGGCCAGTGGCAGCGGGGCGCGGTGGGGGGCGACCCGAAGATCGCCGTCCATCGGCAACGGCCGGGTGATGATGCCCGGGTTGAGCCCGTGGTCCGGGTCCCAGACGTCCTTGAACTCCTCGAAGAGCGCCATGACCTCGGGCCCGTACATCAGGGGAAGCAGCTCGGAACGCGCCTGGCCGTCCCCGTGCTCGCCCGAGAGCGAACCCCCGTGGGCCGCCGTCAGCGCGGCGGCGTCGGTCACGAAGGCGCGGAAGACCGCGGTGCCCCGCTCGGTGCCGAAGTCGAAGTCGATCCGCACATGCAGACAGCCCTCGCCGAAGTGTCCGTACACCGCTCCGCGCAGCCCGTGCCGCTCCAGCAGCGCGGTGAACCCCCGCAGGTACGAGCCCAGCCGCCCGGGCGGTACGGCGGCGTCCTCCCAGCCGGGCCACGCCTCGGAGCCGTCCGGCAGCCGGGTCGCGAGCCCCGCGCCGTCCTCGCGGATCCGCCACAGCCGCCGGGCGCGCGCGGGGTCGGTGATGACCTCGCTGCCGGTGAACCCGGCGGAGTCCGCGGCCGTGGCGCGCAGGGACTCGGCCCGGCTGGCCAACTCCTCGGCGGTGCCGCCGAGTTCGGCGAACAGCCAGGCCCGGGAGTGGGGTGGCAGGGAGTCGACGGCCGCCCGGGTGGCGGGCCGGGTGACGATGTCGGTCAGCGCGTGGTCCAGCCCTTCCAGGGCCAGTGGCCGGTGGTCCAGCAGCGCGGGCACCGCGTCCGCGGCCGCACACGCGTCGCGGAATCCGAGCACCACGAGTGCGCGCGCCGGGGGAGGGGCGATGAGCTGTACGGTGGCCGAGACCACCACGGCCAGGGTGCCCTCGCTGCCCACGAGTGCCCGCGCGAGGTTGAACCGGCGCTCGGGCAGCAGATGTTCCAGTGCGTAGCCCGACACCTGGCGCGGAAACCGGCCCAGTTCGGTGCGGAGCACCTCCAGATTGCGCCGGGTCAGGGTGTCCAGTGCGCCGATCAGCCGCCCGCGGTCGTCATCCACGGCGACCGCCTCGTCGATCTCGGCGCGGGTCATCGGACCGAGCCGGACCACCGTGCCCCGGTAGGTCAGCACCTCCAGCTCGGCCACGTTGTCGGCGGTGCGGCCCCAGGCCACCGAATGCGATCCGCACGCGTTGTTGCCGATCATCCCGCCCAGGGTGCAGCGGCTGTGGGTGGAGGGATCGGCGCCGAACAGCAGCCCGTGTCCGGCGGCCGCCGCCTGGAGCTCGTCCAGCACGATCCCCGGCTGCACGGTGGCGGTGCGGGCCACCGGGTCGAGGGACAGCAGCCGGTTGAAGTGGCGGGAGAAGTCCAGCACCACACCGGATCCGACGGCCTGGCCCGAGGTGCTGGTGCCCGCGCCGCGTACGGTGACCGGCACCCCCAGGCGACGGCAGGCCGCCACCGCGCGCAGCACCTGGTCCCGGTCGCGCGGGAACACCACCGCCAGCGGGATCCGCCGGTAGTTGGAGGCGTCGGCGGAGTACTGCGCACGGCGCCCGGCGTCCGCGGCCACCTCACCGCAGTCCGCCCGATCCAGGGCCTCGGCCACCGCCGCCGCGTCGGGGGTCCGGCCGGGTTTCCGCGCTGACGTCGTCACTGGTTCGCTCCTCGGGAAAGCACTCGGCCGGATGCCGTCCGGCCGGGTCCCGACCACGATCCGTGCCGGATCCCGGCCGCGACAAGGGCCAGCAGCGCGACAGAAATGACGCTCCAGGGCAAGTGGCGCTTATGCTGCACGGAGGGCGCCTATGCTCAGGTCCCCTCGTCACCGAGAGCGCCATCAGGAGCGTCATCAAGAGCCTCATCGGGAGCGCCATCAGGAGCCGGAATGCTCAAGCCTCTGCATCTGATCACCCTGAAGTCCGTCGTCCGCAGCGGATCGTTCGCCATCGCCGCCCGCGACCTCGGCTACACCGCGTCCGCCATCTCGCAGCAGATCTCCGCGCTGGAGAAGGAGACGGGCCTGGTGCTGTTCGAGCGCGAGGCCCACGGCATCCGCGCCACCACCGCCGCCCACCGGCTGGTCGACCTCAGCGCCCGGGTCCTGGCCGCCATGGACGATCTGGAGCACCAGGTGCGGGAGCTGGCCACCGGCACCGTGGGCCGACTGCGGCTGGGCACCTTCCCCACCGCCGGTGTCCGGCTGGTGCCCGCCGCCCTGTCGGCCGCCGTCGCCACCCTGCCCCGGGCACAGATCCAGCTCGAGGAGGGCGAACCGGATGAGCTGATCGCCCGGCTCGCCGAGGGCGATCTGGACATCGCCCTGGTCTATGAGTACGGGCTCAGCCCCCGCCACTGGCCCGACGGGCTCACGCGCCACCCCCTGCTGCGCGAGGACCTGGTCCTGCTGCGCGCCCGTGGCAGCGGGCTGGGTGCGGATCTGCCCCAACTGGCCCGCGCCCGCTGGATCACCAGCCGGGAGGGCACCGCCGGGGCGCTGTCACTGACCCGGCTCTGCGCCGCGGCCGGATTCGACGCCGATGTGGTCTTCCGCAGCAACAACTACGACGTGGTACGGGAGTTGGTGACCAGCGGCCTCGGAGTGGCCGTCGTCCCGGCCCTCGGCCACAAGGACAGCACCCATATCGAAGCCACCCGGCTCACCCGGCGCTCGGCCCACCGCACCGTATTCGCCCTCCACCGCGACGAGAACAGCAACCCGCTGCTCGGCACGGTGCTGGAGGCGCTGCGGCGCGCGGTGCCCCACGACGAGCCGTATCTGCGACCCGGTGGCGCGGCGTAGCACCGGTGGCGCGGAGGGCCCGGGGCGTGGCGCCGCCGTCCGGGCCCTCCGCCCCGCGCTACCGCGCTCCGGCGGGTGCGGTGTCCTTGCCGTCGGCGCCACCGGTGTCATCGGGGCCGTCGGTGTCACTCATCCGCTCCAGCGCGTCCAGGTCCACCGAACCGCCCGGCATCACCTGACGGGTGCGCCGGTAGCCGTACGTGGCGTACAGCACCAGCCCCGCGACGAGCCAGCAGCCCAGCCGCACCCAGGTCTCCCACTGGAGGAAGGACATCAGCCAGACCGAGAACACGATGCCCAGCACCGGCACCACCGGCATCCCCGGACACCGGAAGGTGCGCTTGAGGTGCGGCTTGCGGTAGCGCAGGACCAGCACGGAGGCGGACACCACCACGAAGGCCAGCAGCACCCCGATGTTGGTCAGTTCGGCCACCGCGTTGATGGGCAGCAGTCCGGCCAGCACGGCGGAGACGATGCCGATCAGCCAGGTGGCGCGGTGCGGCACCTTGCGCTTGGGGTGGATCGCGCCGAACCACGCGGGCATCAGCCCGTCCCGGCTGAGCGCATACCACAGCCGGGAAGCGCCCATCATGAACGAGAACGTCACCGTGACGATGCCGATGACCGCGCCGACCGCGATGACATTGGCCAGCCCGCTCATCCCGACGCTCTGGAAGGCGCTGGAGATACCGCTGTTGGGATTGAGCTCGCTGTAGTGCTGCATCCCGGTGAGCACGATGCACACCAGCACATAGAGCACCATCGAGACTGCCAGTGACAGCATCATCGCCTTCGGCAGCTTGCTGCGGGCCTCCACCGACTCCTCCGCCGCCGTGCTCAGCGCGTCATAGCCGAACACCGCGAAGAACACCGTCGCCGCCCCGGTGAACGCCCCGCCGAAGCCGAAGGGGGCGAACGGATGCAGATTGCCGGAGTCCACCTCGGTGAACCCGACCACGATCACCACCAGCACGATGGCGATCTTCACGATGGTCAGCACCGTCTCCACCCGGGCCGAGGTACGGGTGCCACGGGTCAGCAGCCAGGCCACGCCCAGACAGATCGCCATGGCCAGCAGGTCGATCCGGTGCCCCGACCCGGTGCCCGGTGCGCCCAGGGCCCATGTCGGCAGATGGACGCCGACCGCGTCCAGCAGGAACCCCAGATAGCCCGACATCCCGATGGCCACCACCGCGACGATGGCCGTGTACTCCAGCAGCAGATCCCAGCCCACGATCCAGCCCACCACCTCCCCCAGGACCGCGGCGCAGTACGTGTAGGACGAGCCCGCCTTGGGCACCATCCCCGCGAACTCGGCGTAGGCGAACGCCGCGCACAGCGACGCCGCCCCCGCCACCAGGAACGAGATCAGCACCGCGGGACCGGCCACATCGCGGGCCACGGCCGCGGCCAGGCTGAAGATCCCGGCCCCGATGATGGCGCCGATGCCGATCATCGTCAGCTGGGTGAGGCCCAGGGTGCGCACCATGCGTTCCCCCGTGGGCTGTTCGGAGGGGAGGGTGCGCCGGAAGATTCCCCGCGGTCCGCTGCCCAGCAGCGCCGACCGCGGCGGCTTCGGTGTGTTGGCGGAGGACATCGATCGCTCCCTGTCAGGCAACGACGGGCACGACGGCCCGGCGTCGTGGCGTGGGTCACCACTGGCTCGGAACCCTCGCCCACGAGCTGCCACCCGCAAAAGACATGGCAGCGCGACACCTTGCGGCCCTGAGGCCAAGGGGCCCTGATGCACGGGCTCCCGGCCATGGCCCACGGAGCGGTGCGCGCGATACGGGCGCCGATGCCCTCAGACCCGCGTGCCGTCCCGCTCCGCGGCCACCACCCGCAACACGTCGACCAGCGCCGAGACCGTGGGGCGGCGTTCGGCCGAGGAGCGGAACACCACCACGATATGGCGCTCGACCCGCTCCCTCAGCGCCACCACGTCGAAGCGCGAGGCACGCAGCCGGAGCATCAGATCCGTCACCGTGCTCACCCCGATGCCCGCCTCCACCAGGGCCAGCGTGGCCGCGGTGTCCGTCACCACATGGCGCACATCGGGCTCGATCCCCGCCCGGCGGCACGCGGTCCGCACCGCCCGCCCGTAGTAGCTCTCCGCCGACGGCAGGATCCACCCCAGCGCCTGGGTGTCCGCCAGACTCACCACCGTCCGGCCGGGCATCGTCCCGGTGGGCACCGCGAGCGAGAACCGTTCCCGGTACAGCTGGAGCACCCGCAACCCCGGATCGCGGGGGATCGGCACATCCGGATAGTCCAGCCCCAGCGCCAGATCCACCCCGCCGGCCGCGACCGCGTCGTACACCTCGTCCACGTCCATGTCGCGGCTGTGCACCGTCAGCTCCGGATGGCTCAGCCGCGCCCGCCGCAGCGCCAGCGGCAGGATCTCGGCCGCCGCCGTGGCGAACAGACCCACCTCCAGCACTCCGGACACCTCGTTGCGCGACCGCTCCAGCGCCTCGACCGCCTCCGCCTCGGTGGCCAGGATCCGCTCGGCATGGCGGGCCAGCGTCACTCCCGCGTCGGTCAGCTCCACCCGCCGCCCGACCCGGTGCAACAGCTCCATCCCGGTGGCCCGCTCCAGCGCGGCGATCTGCTGGGACACCCCGCCGGGGGTGTATCCCAGCGCCTCCGCGACCGCGGTGATGGTGCCACGCCTGGTCAGCTCCACCAGTGAGCGCAACTGGGCACTCGTCCAATCCATATACCGATCCTAAAAGAAAAGCCGCACTCATCGTTCATGGACGTCAACGGTTGGGGTGGGTCACGATGACGGGCAGACAGCTGATCAGCACTTCTCGCAACCCACCCACAGCCCCTGCCGCACCCCGTACGGACGTCCGTCCCCGGGCACCGGCACCGGCCTTTGGAGGGATCGGCCCTTGTCCATCTCACCCACCCGCGGCACCGTCCCGTCCACCGCCGACGTCGTGATCATCGGTGGTGGTGTCATGGGCGCCTCCGCGGCCTTCCACCTCGCCGAAGCGGGAGTGCGGCGCATCGTCGTCGTCGAACGTGCCGAGCTGGCGAGCGGCAGCTCGGGCAAACCGATCGGCGGGGTGCGCGCCCAGTTCTCCGACCCCCTCAACATCGAACTGGGCAGCCGCAGTCTGCGCGCCTATCACGACTTCCCGCACCGCCCGGGTGCCCAGATCCGGCTCGACACCGTCGGCTATCTCTTCCTGCTCACCGAAGAGCGGCAGGTGGCCGACTTCGAGAACAGCGTCGCTCTCCAGAACGCCCTCGGCGTGCCCAGCCGTATGGTCACCCCCGCCGAGGCCAGACGGCTGTGCCCCTATGTGACCACCGACCGTGTGCTGGCCGCCGTCCACTCACCGGAGGACGGCCACGCCCGCCCCGGTCTGGTCGTCCATGGCTACGCCACGGCGGCCGCCCGCGCGGGTGTCACCTTCGCCACCCGGACCACCGTCACCGGGATGGACACCACCGGCGACCGGGTCACCGCCGTGCACACCGACCGCGGCACCCTCTCCTGCGCCACCGTGGTGTGCGCCGCGGGCGCCTGGTCCGCCGGGATCGGCGACATGATCGGCGTCAGCCTCCCGGTCCGCCCGGTCCGCCGCCAGCTCGCCTTCACCGCCCCGCGCCCCGCCCCCCGCATCCCGTTCACCATCGACTTCTCCTCCTCGGCGTACTTCCACAACAGCGACGACGGTCTGCTTCTCGGCCTCGCCGACCCCGACCAGCCCGACGGCTTCGACACCACCTGGACCCCGGAGTGGCTGGAGCTCTTCCGGGCCCGCGCCCGCCAGTTCGCCCCGGAGCTGGCCGAGATGGAGATCGCCGGGGGATGGGCCGGACTCTACGAGGTCACCCCGGACCACAACGCGCTCATCGGCCGGTCCACCGCCTACGGCAACTTCCTCTACGCCACCGGGTTCTCCGGCCACGGCTTCCTCCAGGCACCCGCCGTGGGCGAGATCGTGCGCGATCTGCACCTGGAGCGGGAACCCTGTGTGGATGTCACCGCCTTCGGCGCCGACCGCTTCACCAGCGGCGCCGAGACCCGCCCGGAGGCCCACGTGGTGTGAACCCCGTGACCCCGTGACCCCGTGCCCGCCCCGACGACCCCGACGACCCCGACCGAAAGGCAGCCCCGCACATGATCAGCCAGTGGCAGCTGCGAGCCGCGTTCGCGAGGCGGCTCTCGGACATGTACGGACGTGAAGTCCCCGCCTACACCACCCTCGTGGACGTCTCCCACGAGGTGAACGAGGACGTCCTGCGCGCCCAGGGCGCGGACGCGGAACGCCTCGGCTCCATCAGCCGCGTCACCGCCGAACGCCACGGCGCCATCCGGGTCGGCACCCCGCGGGAGCTGGAACAGGTCGCCCGGATCTTCGGCGCGCTCGGTATGCACCCCGTCGGCTTCTACGATCTGCGCGAAGCCGCCGCCAGCGCCGTACCCGTGATCTCCACCGCCTTCCGACCCGTCGACGGCGAGGAGCTGGCACGCAACCCCTTCCGGGTCTTCACCTCCCTGCTCACCCCCGCCGACCCCCGGTTCTTCGACGCCGGTCTGCGGGCCCGGCTGGAGACCTTCCTCGCCTCCCGCACGCTCTTCCCGCCGGAGCTGCTCACCCTCGCCGACCGGGCCGTGGCCGACCGCGAGCTGCCCGATGAGGACGCCGAACGCTTCCTCCAACTCGCCGTCCAGTCCTTTGAGTTGTCCCGCGAACCCATCGACCGGAGCTGGTACGAGACCCTGGAGAAGGTGTCCGCCGTCGCCGCCGACATCGGCGGTGTGCGCAGCACCCACATCAACCACCTCACCCCCCGGGTGCTGGACATCGATGAGCTGTACCGGCGGATGACCGACCGGGGGATCGAGATGATCGACACCATCCAGGGACCCCCGCGCTGGAGCGGCCCCGATGTCCTGCTGCGCCAGACCTCCTTCCGCGCCCTGGCCGAACCCCGCGCCCTGCGCCAACCCGACGGCAGCGTCACCAGCGGTGCCCTGCGGGTACGGTTCGGTGAGGTCGAAGCCCGTGGTATCGCCCTCACCCGCGAGGGCCGCGCCCGCTACGACGCCCTGCTGGCCCGGGTCGACGACCAGGTGGCCGAGCAGCCCGGCGCCGACCGCGGTGATCTGGCCCGCGCCCTGTGGACGGAGGGCTTCCCCGGCAGCGAACGCGAAGTGGCCCGGCGCGGCCTGGGCTACTTCACCTACCACGCCGCCGCGGTCCGCCCGTCCGGCACCCCGCCCACCACCCTCGGCGAACTGCTGGACCAGGGCTGGGTGCGCGCCGAACCCCTCGTCTACGAGGACTTCCTGCCCCGCTCCGCGGCCGGGATCTTCCAGTCCAACCTCAGCGGCGAGGGCTCCCGGAACACCGAGCACGAGGGCGCCGCCTACGACAGCGGCTGGCTCTCCGACGCCATCGGCCGCGAGGTCCTGGACCCCTTCACCCTCTACGAGCGACAGCAGAACCACTCCCTCGACCAGGTCGCCCGGGAGCTGGACCTGTTCACGGCGCCCCGCTGACCGCCGACCGCGGTTCGACGCGCACCCGCACACCCCGCGATCTCGTATCCGACCACCGACACCACCTGGGAGCACCATGACCACCCCCGCCCTTCCCACCACCGAGGCCCTGCGCGACCGCGCCCTCGAAAGCCTCCGCCGGGTCGGCGTCACCCTCGCCGAGGGCAGTGACTTCCACGCCCGTACCCCCATCACCGGCGATGACCTCTTCGGCCTCGCCGCCACCACCGAGGCCGGGACGGAAGAGGCGCTCGAGGCCACCCGCCGTGCCTTCCTCACCTGGCGAACCACCCCCGCCCCGCGCCGCGGCGAACTCGTCCGCCGCCTCGGCGAGCTGCTGCGCGACCACAAGAGCGACCTGGCCGACCTCATCACCATCGAAGCGGGCAAGATCCGCTCCGAGGCCCTGGGCGAGGTCCAGGAAATGATCGACATCTGTGACTTCGCGGTCGGGCTGTCCCGCCAGCTCTACGGCCGCACCATCGCCTCCGAGCGCCCCGGGCACCGGCTCGCCGAGACCTGGCACCCGCTCGGCGTAGTCGGTGTGATCTCCGCGTTCAACTTCCCCGCCGCCGTCTGGTCCTGGAACACCGCCGTCGCCCTGGCCTGCGGCGACACCGTGATCTGGAAGCCTTCCGAGCTCACCCCGCTGATCTCGCTGGCCTGCGACCGGCTGCTGGCACAGGCCGCCGAGGACACCGGCGCTCCGCGCGATGTGCACCGGCTGCTGCTCGGTGACCGCGCCGTCGGCGAGCGGCTGGTCGACGATCCGCGGGTGGCTCTCGTCAGCGCCACCGGCTCGACCCGGATGGGCCGTGAGGTCGGCCCCCGGGTGGCCGCCCGCTTCGGCCGCACCCTGCTGGAGCTGGGCGGCAACAACGCGGCCGTCGTCGCGCCGTCGGCCGACCTCGACCTCGCCGTCCAGGGCATCGTCTTCGCCGCCGCGGGCACCGCCGGACAGCGCTGCACCACCCTGCGGCGGCTCATCGTCCACCGCGACATCGCCGACGGCCTCGTCGACCGGCTGACCGCCGCCTACCGCAAGCTCCCCATCGGCGACCCCTTCGACGAGGGCACCCTCGTCGGCCCGCTGGTCTCCACCCAGGCGCTCGACACCATGCGGGACGCCCTCGACCGGGCCCGGGCCGAAGGCGGCACCCTCCTCGTCGGCGGCGACCGGCGGCTGGCGGACGCCGCGCCCCAGGCCGGATACGCCGAGCCCGCGATCGTCCGCGTCGACGCGCAGACCCCCGTCGTCCGCGAGGAGACCTTCGCGCCGATCCTCTACGTCCTGACCTACGACACCCTCGAGGAGGCCATCGCGCTCCACAACGACGTCCCCCAGGGCCTGTCCTCCAGCATCTTCACCCGCGACCAGCAGGAGGCCGAGTACTTCCTGTCCGCGGAGGGCTCCGACTGCGGAATCGCCAACGTCAACATCGGCACCTCGGGAGCCGAGATCGGCGGCGCCTTCGGCGGCGAGAAGGAAACCGGTGGCGGCCGCGAGTCCGGCTCCGACGCCTGGCGCGCCTATATGCGCCCGGCCACCAACACCATCAACTACTCCAGCCGACTGGCACTCGCCCAGAACGTCAGCTTCCTCTGACGGCTCCCCGGGCGGCTCCTCCGACGGCGCCGCGTCATCACCGGAACACCCAGCGCCACCGGGCCGCGGCCGCGGCCCGGTGGGCGCACACCCACCGCACGGAGGCGACCGCACCGTGTGAAAGGATCGTCTCGCTGAACCGGACCCCCGCGATCCGACTCCCCGAACCCCTCACCTCGCGCTGGCGGAAGTGTTAGGAATAGGGGGTGATCGGATTTTTCGGTCGATCGAGGCGGTCCGGGCACGTCCCCTCCCGGCGGCGCCTCCGCTCTCTGCTGGGCATGCGCAGCATCGCCGGGCAGGTTTTCGCCGTACAGGTGGTGCTCGTCGTCGTGCTCATCGTCGTCGCGACGGTGGCGCTGGTCCTCCAGGCGCGTAACGACAGCGAGCAGGAAGCCATCAACCGGTCCACCGCCGTCGCCCAGACCTTCGCCACCTCACCCGGCACCGCGGTGGCCATGACCTCCAGCAATCCCAGCGCGGTGCTCCAGCCCCGGGCCGAGATGGCGCGCAAACGGGCCGGCCTGGACTTCGTCGTGGCCGCGAACACCAAGGGCATCCGCTACACCCACCCGCTGCCGCAGTACATCGGCAGGGAGGTCGTCGCCGACTGGCAGCCCGCCGTCCGGGGCAAGGTGGTCACCGAGACCGTGGACGGCCCCCTCGGCCGGGAGGTTCAGGCCACCGTGCCGATCCGCGCGGCCGACGGACACGTGGTCGGCGTGGTCTGCGCGGGGATGACCGCCAAGGACGTCAGCGGCCGGGTCAAGCACCAGCTGCCCCTGGTCTTCGGCACCGCCGCGGGAGCGCTCGCCCTCGCCACCGGAGGCACCGCACTGGTCGGCGGGCGGCTGCGGCGCCAGACCCGCGGCCTGGGCCCGGCCCAGATGATGCGGATGTACGAGCACCACGACGCGGTGCTCCACTCCGTCCGCGAGGGTGTGCTCATCGTCGACGACCAGAGCTGTCTGGTGCTCGCCAACGACGAGGCCCGGCGGCTGCTCGACCTCCCCCCGGACGCCGAGGGCCGGCATGTCTCCGAACTGGGCCTGGATCCGCGCACCGAGGAGCTGCTCACCTCCGGTCGGCTGGCCACCGACGAGGTGCATCTGGCCGGGGACCGGCTGCTGGCCGTCAACCAGCGGCCCACCGGCTGGGACGGCGGACAGCCCGGCAGCGTCGCCACCGTGCGCGACACCACCGAACTGCGCGATCTCTCCGGAAAGGCCGAGGTGGCCGAGAAGCGGCTGCGGCTGCTCTACGACTCCGGCGCGAAGATCGGCAGCACCCTGGACATCGTCCGGACCGCCGAGGAGCTCACCGAGTTCGCGGTCCCGTGGTTCGCCGACTACGCCACCGTCGACCTGGTCGAACCGGTCATGCGCGGCAATGAACCCGCGGGCAGCGCCATGCGCCGCACCGCCACCACCGGTATCCGCCCCGACCACCCGCTGTGGCGCATCGGCAAGCTGATCACCTACGTCAGCGCCGCGCCCCAGGCGTTCGGCTTCGGCGCCGGGCGGCCGGTGCTCGAGGCGGATCTGCGCGCCTTCGGGGGCTGGCAGGTGCAGGACCCGGAGCAGGCCGAGCGGATCGTCAACCACGGTATCCACTCCATGATCACCGTCCCGCTGCGGGCCCGGGACGTCACCCTGGGGCTGGCCACCTTCTGGCGCTCCGAGAAGCCCGAGCCCTTCGACGAGGAGGACGTGGCCCTCACCGAGGAGCTCGTCGCCCGCGCCGCCGTGGCCATCGACAACGCCCGCCGCTACACCCGCGAGCACGCCATGGCCGTCACCCTCCAGCGCAGCATGCTGCCCCAGGGCCTGCCCGAGCAGGACGCCCTGGAGGTGGCCCACCGCTATCTGCCCGCCCAGGCCGGAGTGGGGGGCGACTGGTTCGATGTGATCCCGCTGCCCGGCGCCCGGGTCGCCCTTGTCGTCGGCGATGTGGTCGGACACGGACTGCACGCCGCCGCCACCATGGGACGGCTGCGCACCGCCGTCCACAACTTCTCCGCGCTCGACCTGCCGCCCGACGAACTGCTCGGCCACCTCGACGAGCTGGTGACCCGCTTCGACCAGGACCAGGCGGCCGAGGACAACGACGCCCCGGCCATCACCGGCGCCACCTGTCTGTACGCCATCTACGACCCGGTCACCGGAGAGTGCACCATGGCCAGGGCGGGCCACCCGGGCCCGGCCGTGGCCCACCCCGACGGCACGGTCACCTTCCCCGAGGTCCCCCTCGCCCCGCCGCTCGGCCTGGGCGGAGAGCCCGTGGAGACCGCCCAGCTGCGGCTGCCCGAGGCCACCCGGCTGGTGCTCTACACCGACGGTCTCATCGAGGACCGTGGCCGGGACGTCGACGCCGGGCTCGACATGCTGAAGGCCACCCTGGCCGGACACCCCGAGCGCAGCCCCGAGCGGACCTGCCGGGCGGTCTTCGAGACCATGGCCTCCCCGCACCCCAGCGATGACATCGCCCTGCTGGTCGCCCGCACCCGGCTGCTGGAGCCCGAAGCGGTGGCGGAATGGGACATCCCCTCCGACCCCGCCGCGGTCGCCCGTATGCGCACCGAGGCCGACCGGCGGCTGGCCGGATGGGGGCTGGAGGAGGTCGGCTTCACCACCGAGCTCATCCTCAGCGAACTGGTCACCAACGCCATCCGCTACGGTTCCGAACCCATCCGGGTCCGGCTGCTGCGCGGCCGCAGCCTCATCATCGAGGTGTCCGACAGCAGCAGCACCTCGCCCCATCTGCGCCGCGCCGCCACCACCGACGAGGGCGGCCGCGGTCTGTTCCTGGTGGCGCAGTTCGCCCAGCGCTGGGGCACCCGCTACACCCCCAACGGCAAGATCATCTGGGCCGAGCTGCCGGTGACCGGGGTGGCCTCCCCCCTGCTGGGCGACGAGGATCTGCTCGACCAGTGGGACGACGTCCCGAGCTGACCCGGCCGACCGGCGCCCGGCCCCGCCCGCGACCGGTGCTCCGGCCGGTCCTGCGCGCCCGTCCCTCCGCGTGATCAGGAGCGGTCCGGTGCCACCAGTTCACCGGCGAGCAGATCCATCAGCAGCCCGTCGCGCAGCGTGCCGTCCGGGCGCCGCTCGTACTGCCGCATGATGCCCACCGGACGGAAACCGAGCCGCCGGTAGAGCCGGATCGCCCCCTCGTTGTCCACCGCCGGATCGATGGTCAGCCGGTGGTGTCCGGCCACCTCGATCAGATGGCGGGCGAGGGTGTGGAGGGCGTCGCCACCGATGCCCCGGCCATGCCACTCCGCGTGCACCGCGATATCCAGACCCGCGCTGCGGTACTCGGGCGTGGTCTCCTCACAGGACTGGAGGAGACCGACGACCGCGCCCGCGTACTCGATGGCATAGCTATGGACGTCCTCCGGCGGATCACACGCCTCCACCGCCTCCTGGTCCGCCTCCCCCCACCACCGGGCCACCTCCGGATGGCCGAGGAGCTCCCGGAACCGCTCCGCGTCCGCGCGCACCGCACGGCGCAGCCGGACGCGGCTCCCCTCGATCACCATGTCCGCCGCCCTTCCGGGAGCGGGGCCGAACGGGACGTCAGCGGCCCGCGCCACGATCTCGACCTCATCGCCCAGCGCCCATTCGGCGGCCCGCGACGCCATCGCGGCCGGGACCGCCTCGCTGATGCCCTCCGCCGCCGGGACGTCGTACGTGGCGTGCGCGTCGTGCGGGAGGACCACCCGGTAGCCCAGCTCCAGCGCGGTACGGGCCGTCGCGCTCACACACATCTCGGACATCACCCCGCACACCGCGAGCGCCCGCACCCCCGCCCCGGTCAGCAGTCCCGCCAGCGCGGTGCCGTGGAAACCGTCGTCCTCCGACTTGCGGATCACCACCTCCCGCGGCCCCGGCACCACCGGCGGGAACAGTTCCCACCCCGGTGTCCCCGGCTCGTCCGGCTCGCCCTCCGCTCCGTCGTTCTGCACACGCACCACCAGCGCCCCCGCCGAACGCGCCCGGTCCACCAGGTCCTTGGTGTGCTCGAGCACCCTCGGGGCGTCGGGTACGGCGTGGGGACCGGAGATGAAGGCCGTCTGCATATCGACGACGAGCAGGGCGTGCACGGGGGAGGGGCGATCACTCATGGCGCTGATTATGGTGCCCCTCCGGCGCATCCTCCTGCCCTTTTCGCAGGGCCCGCGGAAGGGAGTTGTGCGCGGAACGAACGCCATGAGTGCGCCGGAAGTGCGCTCCACGTTATGCTCGCGGCGATCGCCGCGAGCACCGCGCAGGAGGTACCCATGTCCGAGCTGTTCGACGCGGTCGACGCCCTGATCGCCGGGCAGTCACCCCTGCCGCCCCCGCCGAACGGGCCCGGTTGCGCAAGGCACACGGACTGAGCCAGGAACAGGTGGCCAGCGCGCTGAAGGTACGGCGCGCCACGATCGTGAGCTGGGAGAGCGGCAGGACCGAACCGCGGCCGCCGCAGCGCGAGGCGTACGCCCGTATGCTGAGCCGCCTCGCCGAGCTCTACCCCACCCCGCCCGCCCAACCGTCCCCCGCCGAGCGGCCGTCGGAGCCCCGGCCCGAGGCGGCCCGCGCGACGGAAGCGCCGCCCGCCCCCGCCGGGGAGACCACCGGACCGCCCCCGCCGCGCACCGCACCCCCGCGCGGCCCGGCGACGCGGCGGCCCGACGCGGCGAAGACCCCGGCGCCCGCCGCAAAGACCACCGCGCCCGCCGCGAAGCCCCCGGCGCCCCCGGCGAGGACCACCGCGCCGCGCGCCGCGCAGACGGCCACCGACTCCCCTTTCGTCAACGGCCCGTTGGCCGTCGTGGACGGCGACGGATCCGCCTACTGTGTCGGCGGTCTGGTGCTGGACTGCCCGCTGAAGGACATCGCCTCGCTCGTCGACTGGGCCCTGGACGAGGCGGGACTCGGCGCACCCCGGCTGCACCGCAATGGCAGCGACGCCGACCCGCTGCTCGTCCTCACCGCGGCGGCCTGCGAACGGCTCGGACTCCCCCCGGCCCTGGAGGACCGGCGAGGGCTGCGGTTGCCCGAGGACCACACCGTGGTCAAGCGGCTCACCCGGGCGAAGTGACGGCTCACCCGCCGTGGTTTCGGCCCCTGGGCCAGGATCTACCGTCCGGTCCAGGGTGGCCGCCGCCAGTGTGTCCAGCTCGCCGTCCTCCCGTGGGACGCCCTCGACACCCGCGCCTGCCGCCCGCGGACCGACCGTCCGGAGGCGGGCGCGAGTAGAGTGGGGAGATGCTTTGACGTCCGCCCGCGCCACGGGCACCCCCGCACACTCCTTCGTCCGTCGTATCCCGACTCCGGCGACCCGGACCCGGGCTCCGGAACCCACGAAGGAGACCTTTCGCATGACCACGTCGACACGCTTCGACGTCCCCGACAGCTTCCTCGCGTCCTATGGTGCCCACGGCCCCGAGGAGCGCGCGTGGCTGGCCCGACTGCCCCGTACCGGGGCCGACTTCCTGGACCGCTGGGCGCTGCGGCCGGACGGCCCGTCCGCGCACGGTATGGCCTCGCTGGTGCTGCCCGTCCGCCGGGCCGACGGCGCACCCGCCGTCCTCAAGCTCCAGCGGCCCCGGGAGGAGACCGCCGGTGTCGCCGCCGGACTGCGCGCCTGGCGCGGCCGCGGTGTGGTGCGGCTGCTCGACCACGACGAGGAGAGCGGCAGCCAGCTGCTCGAGCGGCTGGACGCCGACCGACCGCTGTCCTCGGTGCCCGACGACCACGAGGCCCTGCGGATCCTGGCCGAACTGCTGGCCCGGCTGGTGGCCGTACCCGCCCCGGCCGGGCTGCGCGGGCTCTCCGACATCGCCACCGCCATGCTCGACCAGACGCCTTCGGCGATCCCGTCCCTGCGCGACCCCGTCGAACGGCGGCTGGCACGCACATGCGCGGCCGCCGTGGCCGAGCTGATCGACGAACCCGGCGACCGGCTGCTGCACTGGGATCTGCACTACGACAATGTGCTGGCGGGGGAGCGGGAACCCTGGCTGGTCATCGACCCCGAACCGCTGGCCGGGGACCCCGGGTTCGAGCTGCTGCCCGCCCTGCACAACCGGTGGGACGAGGTGGTGGCCACCGGTGAGGTGCCACGTGCGGTGCTCCGCCGCTTCGACCTGCTGACCGAGGCCGTCGGCGTGGACCGGCGGCGGGCGGTCGGCTGGACACTCGGCCGGGTGCTCCAGAACGCCCTATGGGACATCGAGGACGGCAGAACCGCCCTCGAACCCAGTCAAGTGGCCATCGCCACGGCCCTGTTGAGGCGTGCGGGATAACGCCCGCGGCATAAGGCGTTCGGCATGACGCGTTCGGTCTCACGGTGACGACGGGTCCCGGGGGCCCGCCACCGGAAGCAGTTCCGGACGCTTGGCCACGCGGTTGTCACCGGAGGAGCGGCCCCGCAGCCGTCTGCCGAACCAGGGGCCGAGGAACGATCCGGCCCAGCGCAGTTCGGTGCCGAGCGCACGCCACCCGACCGGAAGCGGCGTGTCCGGCGGGGGCAGTGGCAGCGCCCAGGTGGCGTCGCTGCCCGGGAGCCGGAGGGCGTCGGCCACGGCCGCGGCGATCCGGTCGTGGCCGAGCGGCGCGGCGTGCAGCCGGTCCGGACTCCACAGCCGCTGATCGGTGACGACCCGGTGGTGCGCGGTCTCGGCGAGCGCGACGCCATGGCGCTCGGCCGCGGCGCGGATCCGCCGGTTGAGGGCCTCGACCCGGGGGCTCAGCGGGCGGGCGAGCGGGGTGATCCGCGCGATATCGGGAAAGGTGACCGTGGCCACGCGGGCGCCCGCGGCGGTGAGTTCGGCGAACATCGCCTCCAGATGGCCCGCCGTCTCGTCCGCGTCGAACCGGGGCCGCAGCAGGTCGTTCATCCCGGCGACGACGGTGGCCAGATCGGGGCGGAGAGCGAGCGCCGGGCGGAGCTGCTGGGTGTGTACGTCGGCCGCGAGACGGCCCCGTACCGCCAGGTTGGCGTAGCACAGCCCGGGGTGGTGGACCGCGATCCGCTCCGCCAGCCGGTCGGCCCAGCCGCGCAGCCCGGTGGTGTCGTCGCCGTCGCCGAGCCCCTCGGTCTGGCTGTCGCCGAGGGCGACGTAGCGCAGGTACTCACCGCCGGGCACGGGCCGCCTGCCTCTCCTCGAGGACCGCCGCGCCGCGCAGACACCACTCACGGTTGCCCTCCTCGAAGGCCAGCCCGCGCAGACAGGTCAGATACGGCCCGATCCGGTCGCCGTGGCGCAGGAACTCCTCCTCGTCCCGGCCACCGCGCAGGGTCCGCAGCAGAGAGCCGAACAGCTCGATCTTGGCCTCGGCGAAGGCGGCCCGCTCCCGCAGCTGCGCGATCACCGCGTCGGCGCTCACCTGGTCCACCGCCTGGACCTTGACCAGCAGGTCGTCCCGGACGAAGGACGGTTTGGCGGTGGCCTCCGCGAACCGTTCGAGTTCGGTGAGACCGGCGTCGGTGACCGTGAACAACCGCTTGTTGGGGCGGGTGTCCTGCACCACCTCACGGCCGGTGACCAGTCCCTCCGTCTCCAGCCTGGTCAGCTCGGCGTACAGCTGCTGCGGCAGGGCGTGCCAGAAGTTCGCCACCCCGGTGTCGAATGCCTTGGCCAGCTGATAGCCGCTCAGCTCCTCATGCAGCAGCGCCGCCAGTACGGCATGACGCAAAGCCATCGTCGGGTCTCCTTCCGTGCCGTTCCCGCTCTGTTCGCCGGGCCGCTCGCCATGATACTCAAGAAAATGACTAATCACCTTCATGAGTAGCCGCGCGGTCACGCGCCACCGCGGTGGCCTCATGATGAGCAGGAGGTACGCCATGACGACCGCAGACCGCTTCCGTGCCGCCGTGGAGAACGGTGACCGGGCCGCCTTCGACGACCTGTTCACCGAGGACATCCGCTTCTACAGCCCGGTGAAGTTCACCCCGTTCGAGGGCAAGCACATGGTGATGGGGCTCTTCGGGGTCCTGCTGCGCACCTTCGAGGACTTCCGCTACCTCGGACACTTCGACGGCACGGCGGAGACCAGTTCCGACGGGGCCGTGGTCCCGTCGGCCGTACTGCCCTTCCGGGCCACGGTGAACGGCAAGGAGATCCATGGCATCGACCTCCTCCAGTTCGACGAGGAGGGCAGGATCCGGGAGTTCACCGTGATGGTCCGCCCGCAGTCGGCGGTGCAGACGATGGGCGCGGCGGTGTACGCGGGGCTGGTGGCCGACGGCCTCGTCCCCGCGCCGGAGGCGGAGGAGCGGTCCGGGACACCGGCCTGATCCGACCGGCCCGACCCGACCGGAGCGGCCGCGCGCGAGGCCCGGGCCGGTACCGGGGGAGCGGTACGGGCCCGGGCCCCGGCGGTCGGTGGTCAGCCGCGGGCGCCCGCCGGGTCCAGCTCGGGCGACATCCGCCGGTGCGTCAGCGTGGCGGCGGCGAGGGTGGCCAGCACCCCGCCGAGCGCGTAGGCGACGAGCACCGCCAGGTTCACGGCGATGCCGTGGCCGGAGAAGTACACGAGGTGGCGTACGGCGTGGGTGGCCGCGCCGTTGGGCAGCGCGGGGCCGATCGCGCGCCAGAACGGGGGCAGCAGATCGGTGCCGTACGCTCCGCCCGCGCTGGGGTTGCCCAGCACCACGAACAGCAGCACCGTCACCCCGATCCCCAATACGCCGAAGAGGACCTGGAAGGCGATCGTGACGGCCGCCGCGCCGAAGACCACCAGTGCGCCCACTGCCGACAGGGCGAGGAAGTGGTCGTCGAGGGCGCCGAGCACCGGGCCCACGATCGCCGCCCCGCCCAGACCGGAGAGCACCGCGTACGGCACCGCCGCCAGCAGCCGCGCCCCGGCGCGCCGGACCGAGGAGGGGCGGGCGCCCTTGGACACGCCCAGCAGCGCGGCGAAGAGATAGCCGCCCACCGTCCAGCCCACCACGAGGTAGAAACTGCTCAGCCCCCGGGCGTCGCCCGGCTGGGCGGGGACCGCGTCGGTCACCGTGACCGTGCGCTGCTGGCTCCGCTCGGCCTGGGTGACCACCGATTCCACCGCGCTCGCGGTGGACGCGCCGCCGGCACCGGCCACCAGCAGCCGGTCGTTCCGCGACTGGGGACTCACGATCAGCGCGCCGCTGGTCCCACCGTCGCGCAGCAGCGCACGGGCCGCCTTCTCATCGGCGGCGGCGGTCGCCTTCAAGGGCTGATCCGGTATCGCGTTGATCTTCTGCACCACCTGCCGGGCCGACTGCTGCGGCGCCACGACCGTGATCGGAACCCGGTGCGGCTCGGGGTGGTGGAAGGCGCCCACGTAGGACAGCACGAAGCCCAGCTGCAACAGCAGCGCGCCCGCGATCATCGCGGCCATCCGCGGGGTGACCGCGGCGCGCAGCTCGGCCCAGAGCCCGTCCGGCGCCGTGGCGCGCTCTTCCTGGTCCCCGGATTTGCGCTCCTCGCGGTCCGTGTCCGCCTCCGCCTGACTCACTCGACTGCACTTCCTCACTGCGTTCGAAGGGTCCCCGTTTCGATACATGAGTGTATCGGATGCATTCATGTATCGAACGCTAGGATGGGCGCATGGCTGACGTCAGTAACAGCGCGCGGGGCCGACGGGCGCTGCGCACCGGCCTCCGGGCGGACGGCACACCCGCGCGCGTCACCCGGCGGCGCGCCGAAACCCGTGAGCGCCTGCTGGCCGCCGCGCTCCCGGTCTTCGCCGAGCGCGGCTTCGGCCGCGCGGGGATCGAGGAGATCTGTGAGGCGGCCGGCTACACCCGGGGCGCCTTCTACTCCAACTTCGACAGCCTCGACGAACTGTTCTTCGCCCTCTATGAGCGGCAGGCGGCGCACACCATGACCCAGGTGCACACCGCGCTGGCCGGGGCCACCCCCGATGAGGGGCTGCCGTCCCTGCTGGACCGGATCATCGGCGCCCTGCTCATCGACCGGACCTGGGTCCTGGTGCGTACGGACTTCCTGCTGCACGCCGCCCGCAACCCGGAGACGGCGGCCGAGCTCACCCGGCATCGCGAAGCCATCCGCGAGACGCTGCAACCGGTGGTCGTGGATGCGGTGGAGCTGGCCGCCATGCCGCCCACCCTGCGTGATCCCGAGGCCCTGACCAGTGCGGTCCTCACCCTCCATGACGCGGCGGCGACCAGGCTGCTGCTCGATCCGGACCTCGCCACGCTGCGGCCCTGGCTGCGGGACATGCTCACCGCTCTGCTCAGCCCCCGCGCCTAGCCGGGGATCCCCCGGGCCGGGGAAGGAAACCGCCGATCCCTCTTCCCTGGGCGGTGCCGGCGCGTATAGTTACCGGCGAGTAGGGTCGCCCCGCCGCCACTCCCGCCCGTCCTTCCCTGTCCTGTTGGACCTGTTCGCCGTATGCCCGAAGGAGCCGCCATGCCCACGCTGGAGCGCCACGACGAGGTGTTCGTCCTCGACCTCGGGGACACCGAGAACCGCTTCCACCCCGACTGGCTCACCTCGGTCGGCGCGCTGCTGGACGAGGTGGAGAAGGCGGAGGGGCCGCGGGCCCTGGTGACCGCCGCCACCGGCAAGTTCTTCTCCAACGGCCTGGATCTGGAATGGCTGTTGGCCCACTCCGATCAGACGGGCGACTACCTCGGCGGCGCCCAGGAACTCCTGGCGCGGACCCTCACCCTGCCGGTGGTCACCGTGGCCGCCCTGCAAGGACACACCTTCGCGGCCGGGGCCATGCTCTCGCTGGCCCATGACTTCCGGGTGATGCGCGGCGACCGCGGCTGGTGGTGTCTGCCGGAGGTCGACATCAACATGCCCTTCACCGACGGCATGGCGGCGCTCATCCAGGCCCGGCTGACTCCCCAGGTGGCCCACGAGGCCATGACCACCGGCCGCCGCTACGGTGGCCATGACGCGCTGGCCGCCGCCATCGCCGACCGCACGGCGGACGCGGACGGCGTCCGCGAGGCCGCCATCGAGATCGCGCGCCCCCTCGCCGCCAAGGCCGGACCCACCCTCGGCCAGATCAAGGCCCGGATGTACGGCCCGGCCGTCGAGGCGCTGCGGCAGCGGGACATCCCGCTCGGCTGACGCGGGCGGCAGGGCTGGGAGGACCGCTCGCTCCCGGCCGCCACCGGTATGATCCTTCACCCAGGAGGCGTCACGCGCTGAAGACCGCGCGCGGGACACGTGGCGCGTTCCACGGAGTGGAGGTGAGGAGCCGATATGGTGACCGACCGGTTGCTCGAGTTCGCGGCGATGTCGCTGCTGGTGATCGTGATCCCGGGGCCCAGTGTGCTCTTCATGATCGGCAGGGCGCTGGCCCATGGCCGCCGCGTGGTCCTGGCGACCGTCCTGGGGAATGTGCTCGGCTCCTACGTCCTGGTCGTCGCCGTCGCGTTCGGCCTCGGTTCGCTGGTCGAACGGTCCGCGGCGGTCTTCCTGGCCGTGAAGCTGGCGGGCGCGGCCTATCTGATCTACCTCGGGGTGCAGGCGTTCCGGCACCGCAAGGACATGAAGCTGGTCACCGCCGACGCGTCCGCGCGGCCCGCCCGCGGTGATCTGCGCACGATCGCCGACGGCTTCATGGTGGGCCTCACCAACCCCAAGGGCCTTGTCTTCTTCGCCGCCACCCTCCCGCAGTTCGTCGACCACGCGGCCGGTGGGCTGCCCGCCCAGATGATGATCCTCGGCCTGGTGCCGATCTGTATCGGCATGGTCACCGACACCCTCTGGGGGCTGGGTGCCTCGGCCGCCCGCAGCTGGTTCGGCCGCTCCGAGCGCCGTCTGTCGATGATCGGGGGAGCGGGTGGCTTCGCGATGGTCGGCCTCGGTATGACGGTGGCGGCCACCGGACGCCCGGACTGAGCCCCGTCGCCCCGTCGAGGCGCCCGCCGGGTCAGGCGTTGCGCGTCCAGGAGCCCAGCACCATCAGCGTCTTGGTGCCGGTGACCTGCCCGGCCCGGCGCAGCCCGTCGATGATCTGCTGAAGGTGCTCGATGTCCCGGACGCGCACATGCACCAGCGCGTCCGGGTCACCGGCGATGGTGAACACCGCCTGCACCTCGGGCACCTCGTACGCGGTGCGGACGATCTCCCCGACCGGGGTGGTGCCGGTGTACGACAGCTCCACGAACGCCTCGATGCCCCAGCCCAGCTTGGTGTGGTCGATCTGCACAGTGAACCCGGTGATCACCCCGCTCTCCCGCAGCCGGTCCACCCGGCGCTTGACCGCGGCCACCGACAGCCCCACCTCGGGGGCCATTTCGGAGAACGTACGGCGGCCGTCCTCCCGGAGCATGCGCAGCAGTTGGCGGTCCACCTGGTCAATCTCGGTCATCGGTACACCCTCCCCGGGCCCTGTCAGATGCAATTAATTTTACTCGGCAGGTCCATATCGAGGAATCCTTTGCGTCTCCGAACCAATCTCTCGCAACTTACTTGTGCCTTTAGGCCAGGTGTTGCTGTCCTGAACGCTCGAACCCCACGACGACGAGGAGGCTCGAGTGAGCACCGAACCTGCCGCGGTATCACTGCACGACAAGTACACGGCCCGCGGCGGACGGGTGCTGATCTCGGGCATCCAGGCACTGGTCCGGCTGACCCTGGAACAGCGCCGCCTCGATGAGGAGCGCGGACTGAACACCCGCGCGTTCGTCAGCGGCTACCAGGGTTCGCCACTCGGTGGCGTCGACCTGGAGATGGGCCGCGCCCACCGCTTCCTCGACCCCGCCGGTGTGGTGTTCCAGGCCGGTCTGAACGAGGAACTGGCCGCGACGGCGGTGGCGGGCACCCAGCTGCTGGACCAGGTCCCCGGCAGCCGTCACGACGGCGTCACCGGATTCTGGTACGGCAAGAACCCCGGTCTGGACCGGGCGGCCGACGCCATCCGGCACGCCACGCTGGCCGGTACGGCCCCGCTCGGCGGCGCCGTGGCCTGGATCGGCGACGACCCGGCCAGCAAGTCGTCCACCGTGCCCAGCTCCTGCGAGCCGATGTGCCAGAGCCTGGCGATGCCGCTGCTCGCCCCCGGCTCCATCGCCGAGATCATCGAGTTCGGGCTGCACGCCGTGGCCCTGTCCCGCGCCACCGGGCTGTGGACCGGGCTGAAGATCGTCGCCGATATCGCCGACGCCTCGGCCACCGTCGACCTGGACGGGGTCGTCCCGGACCTCCCCGCCCCGCGCCGGACCACCCGCGGCACCCTCCCCACCCTCGTCGGCCCCGCGTCCCTGGACGCCGAGCACGACATGCTCACCCGCCGCCTCGACCTCGCCCGCGCCTACGCCCGTGACGCCGGGCTGAACCGGATCACCTTCAGCGCTTCGCGCGCCACCCTCGGCGTGGTGGCCTCCGGCACCTCCTACGCCGTGGTCCAGCGCGCCCTGGCCGACCTCGGCATCGACGAAGCCGCCATGGAGACGCTCGGACTCCGGCTGATCCGGCTGGCGATGCCGTACCCGCTGTACGCCGAGGACCTCGTCGCCATGACCGGCGACCTCGACGAGGTCCTCGTCGTCGAGGACAAGGTGCCCTTCCTCGAAGGACACCTCAAGGAAGCCCTCTACGGCACCAAGGACGCCCCGATCGTGGTCGGCCGCCACCGCGAGGACGGCCGCCCGCTGCTCACCGCGCGCGGCACCCTGGAGGCCGAACACATCGCACAGGCCCTGGCCGACCGCATCGGTACGGAGCGGCTGCCGCACACCGCCACCGCCCATCTGACCTCCCTCGTGCCGAAGGCCCCCGCCCGAATCGCCCTGCCGACCGTCGCGGACCGCACCCCGTACTTCTGCTCCGGGTGTCCGCACTCCGCCTCGACCCGCACCGACAGCGACACCCTCGTCGGCGTGGGCATCGGCTGCCATGTGATGATCGCCCTCGACGGCGCGGGCCGTGGCCACCAGATCGGGCTGACCCAGATGGGCGGCGAGGGCGCCCAGTGGATCGGTCTCGCCCCGTTCACCGACGACCGCCACTTCGTGCAGAACCTCGGCGACGGCACCTTCCACCACTCCGGATCGCTCGCCGTCCGGGCCGCGGTGGCGGCGGGCGTCACCATGACCTACAAGCTGCTGTACAACGACGCCGTGGCGATGACCGGAGGCCAGCGCGCCGAAGGCCGCCTGGACGTACCCGCCCTCACCCGCTGGCTCGCCCTCGAAGGGGTGCGCAAGGTCGTCGTGACCACCGCACAGCCCGAGGACTACCGCGGCATCCGGCTGGACCCGATCGCCACCGTCCGCCACCGCGACGACCTGGCCGAGGCCGAGAAGGCCCTCGCCGCCACCGAGGGCGTCACCGTCCTCATCCACGACGACCGGTGCGCAGCCGAGGAACGCCGACTGCGCAAGCGTGGTCAACTGCCCACCCCGGCCGAGAAGGTGGTCATCAACGAACGGGTCTGCGAGGGCTGCGGGGACTGCGGCGATGTGTCCACCTGTCTGTCGGTGCACCCCGTCGAGACCGAGTTCGGCCGCAAGACCCGTATCCACCAGCCGTCCTGCAACTCCGACTTCAGCTGCCTCAAGGGCGACTGCCCGTCCTTCCTCCTGGTCGAGCCCAGGGCCGGGGCCAAGGAGACGGCCGCCGAGCGGCGGCGCGCCGTCCCACCGCTGCCGGTGGAGCTGACCGACCCCGTCCCCGCGGTCACCGGGGACAGCACCCTGGTGCGGATGCCGGGTATCGGCGGCACCGGCGTGGTGACCGTCTCCCAGATCCTCCAGATGGCCGCCCACCTCGACGGCCGCTACGCCGCGGGGCTCGACCAGACCGGACTGGCCCAGAAGGGCGGCCCCGTCGTCAGCGACGTACGGATCTCCACGTCACCGGTGACCGGCGCGGTGCGCGCCTCCCGCGCCACAGCCGATGTCCTGCTCGGCTTCGACCTGCTCGGCGCCGCCGCCGACGGCAACCTTCGGGTCGCCCGCCCCGGACACACCATCGCGATCGTCAACACCGCCATCGTGCCCACCGCCGCCATGGTGACCAACCGGGTCGTCCTGCCCGGCTCCCCGGACGACTCGCTCGAGCGCATCGCCGCCGCGACCCGTCCCGAGGCCAATGTCCACCTCGACGCCCAGGGCCTGGCCGAAGCGGTCTTCGGGGACCATATGCCGACCAACACCCTGCTCATCGGAGCCGCCTTCCAGAGCGGCTGTCTGCCGCTCTCGGCGCGCGCCATCGAGGACGCCATCCGGCTCAACGGCGCCGCCGTGGACACCAACCTGGCGGCCTTCGCATGGGGACGCGCCGCCGTCATCGACCCCGAGGCCGTACGCCGCGCCACCGCCGCCCCCGAGCGGCCCGTCGTGCACATCACCCCGGTGGCGCGCACCCTCGCCACCGCCGTCGGCGCGGGCGAACGGCTCCAGGAGGCGGTGGCGCTGCGCGGCACCGACCTGATGGCCTATCAGGACGAGGCGTACGCCCGGCAGTACACCGACGAGGTGCGGCAGGTGGCCGCCACCGCCCGGGAGCGGGCGGGCGAGGAGAACGGCGAGCGCATCGCGCTGGCCTACGCCCAGGGCCTGCACAAGCTCATGGCCTACAAGGACGAGTACGACGTGGCAAGGCTCCATCTGGACACCGTCGAACGCGCCAAGGTCACCGAGGAGTTCGGCCCCGGGGCCTCGGTCTCCGTCATGCTGCACCCGCCCCTCCTGCGCGCCATGGGCATGAAGCGCAAGCTGCGGCTGCGGCGCTCCGCCCCCGCCGTCTTCCGCACCCTGTACGCCCTGCGGCGGGTGCGCGGCACCCGGCTGGACCTCTTCGGCTACGCACGGCTCCGCCGCGAGGAGCGCGCCCTGATCGAGGAGTACCGGAACCTGGTCCGGACCGCCCTGACCCATCTGACCCCGGACAACACCGACGGCGTCGAGGAGTTGGTGCGGCTCGCCGAGGGCATCCGTGGCTACGAGGACATCAAGCTGGCCCGTATCGCGGAGTTCCGCGACCGCGCCCGCGGCGCCCTCGCCGAACTGACCGCCCCCACGGCCGTTTCCGCCTGATCCGCCAGCCCCAGCCCCAGGAGCCGCCATGCCCGTCGACCGTCTGCTGCCCACCGGGGAAGCCGAGGATCTGATCGACCTCGTCCGGGACATCGCCGACAAGGAGCTCGCCCCGCGCGTCGAGGAACACGAACGCGCCGAACGCTACCCCGAGGGGCTGTTCCGGCTGCTCGGCGAGGCCGGACTGCTCAGCCTGCCCTGCCCGGAGGGATACGGCGGAGGCGACCAGCCCTACGAGGTCTACCTCCAGGTGCTGGAGGAGCTTGCCGCGCGCTGGGCGGCCGTGGCCGTCGCCGTCAGCGTCCACACCCTCGCCTCCTTCCCGCTGCTCACCTTCGGCACCGACGCACAGCGCGCCACCTGGGCGGAAGATGTGCTGGCGGGCCGTCTCGTCGGCGGCTACAGCCTCTCCGAACCGCAGGCCGGATCCGATGCGGCGGCCCTGACCTGCCGCGCCGACAAGGACCCGGACGGATACCGGATCCATGGCGCCAAGGCGTGGATCACCCACGGCGGCAAGGCCGACTTCTACACCCTCTTCGCCCGCACCGGCCCCGGCAGCGACGGCATCTCCTGCTTCTTCGCCCCCGGACAGAGCGACGGCCTCACCTTCGGCCGCCCCGAGGAGAAGATGGGGCTGCACGCCATCCCCACCACCGCCGCCTTCTGGGACGGCGCCCTCCTCGGGCCCGAGCGGCTCATCGGCGACGAGGGCCAGGGACTGCATATCGCGCTGAGCGCGCTGGACTCCGGCCGTCTGGGCATCGCCGCGTGCGCCACCGGTCTGGCCCAGGCCGCCCTGGACGCGGCGGTCGACTACGCCCATGAACGCACCACCTTCGGCCGCAAGATCATCGACCATCAGGGGCTCGGCTTCCTGCTGGCCGACATGGCCGCGGCCGTCGACTCCGCACGCGCCGCCTACCTCGACGCCGCCCGCCGCCGCGACCGGGGACGTCCGTACGGCCGCCAGGCCAGTGTGGCCAAACTCATCGCCACCGACGCCGCGATGAAGGTGACCACCGACGCGGTCCAGGTCTTCGGCGGCTACGGCTACACCCGTGACTACCCCGTCGAGCGCTTCATGCGCGAGGCGAAGATCATGCAGATCTTCGAGGGGACCAACCAGATCCAGCGGCTGGTCATCAGCCGCCACCTCGCCCGCTGAACCCACCGACCGTGCCCCACTCCCCACCCCGCCTGACCACAGGCCCGAGCGCTTACGAGGACGCGGCGTGACACCCTCTCACCTCACCTTCGAGCGGCACCCCCACCCCTCGCCCCGGCCCGCCCCGGAGCGGGACGCCATCCTGGCCGCGCCCGGTTTCGGCCGCCACTTCACCGACCACATGGTGACCATCGCCTGGACCGCCGACCGCGGCTGGCACAACGCGCGGCTGGAACCGTACGCACCGATCCCCATGGATCCCTCGAACATGACCCTGCACTACGGGCAGGCCATCTTCGAAGGGCTCAAGGCGTACGCCCAGCCGGACAAGACCACGGCCCTGTTCCGCCCGGAGTCCAACGCCCGCCGCTTCCAGCTCAGCGCCCGTCGGCTGGCCATGCCCGAACTGCCGGTGGAGACCTTCGTCGAAGCCTGTGAACTTCTGGTCCGCGAGGACGCGGGGTGGGTTCCCCAGGAGCCCGAACACACCCTGTACCTGCGGCCGTTCATGATCGCCTCGGAGAACTCCCTGGGCGTCCGGCCCGCCGCCAGTTATCTCTTCGCGGTCATCGCCACCCCCGCCGGTGCCTACTTCCCCGGCGGGGTCGAGCCCGTGTCGGTGTGGGTGTCCCAGCAGTACGTACGCGCCGCTCCCGGTGGCACCGGCGCCGCCAAATGCGCCGGGAACTACGCCGCTTCGCTCATCGCCCAGGCCGAGGCGGCAGAGCAGGGCTGCGACCAGGTGGTCTGGCTCGACGCGCTGGAGCGCCGGTGGATCGAGGAGGTGGGGGTGATGAACCTGTGCTTCGTGTACGGGACCGGCCAGGACGCCACCATCGTCACACCGCGGCTGACCGACACCCTGCTGGCCGGTGTCACCCGTGACTCACTGCTGACCCTCGCCGAGGAACTGGGCTACGCCACCCGCGAGACACGGATCAGCGTCGAGGACTGGCGGACCGGCTGCGCCGACGGCACCATCAGCGAGGTCTTCGCCTGTGGCACCGCGGCCGTCATCACCCCGGTCGGCCAGGCGAAGACCGCGGACACCTCATGGACCATCGCCGACGGACGGCCCGGTCCGGTCGCCATGCGGCTGCGCGAGGCGCTGCTGCGGCGGCAGACCGGCGCGGACGCCGATCCGCACGGCTGGCTGCGCCCCTGCGCCTGACCGGGCGGGGCACCGGTCACCGCCCGGTGCCCAGCTCGTCGGCGTCCTCCGCGGCGTCCTCGGCGTCGTCAACCGTGGTGATCACACCGTTCGGGCAGAGCCGTTCGGCGAGGCGGGCCTTGTCATGGAGGGCGGGCGGCGGCCGTTCGTCGGCCAGCACGACCAGACCGTCGTCCTCGGACTGGTCGAACAGCTCCGGTGCGGACAGGGCGCACCGACCGGCCCCGCGGCAGCGGTCGCGGTCCACCCGGACACGCATCGCGCTCACGGCTCCCAATCGACCGGGAGCCGGTGCACCCCGTAGACGAGCATGTCGTCCCGCAGCGGCACCTGGTCGGGCGGTACCGCGAGACGCAGCGTGGGGAAGCGCCGGAGCAGGGCCGGAAACGCCGTTGTCATCTCCATCCGGGCCAGGTGCTGGCCCAGACACTGGTGGATCCCATGGCCGAAGGCCAGATGCTGCCCGGCGTCCCGGGTGACGTCCAGGTCGTCGGGGACGGGGAAGGGCGCGGGGTCGCGGTTGGCCGCGGCGAGCGACGCGACCACCGTCTCACCGGCGCGCACCCGCACCCCGGCGATCTCGACATCCTCCCGGGCGATCCGGATGGTGCCGAACTGGGCGATGGTCAGGTACCGCAGCAGCTCCTCGACCGCGTGGTCGGCGAGCTCCGGCCGCTCGCGTACCAGCGCGGCCTGTGCGGGGTGGCTCAGCAGGGCGTAGGTGCCGAGGCCCAGCATGTTCGCCGTGGTCTCATGTCCCGCGACGAGCAGCAGCAGGCCCACACCGGTCAGTTCGGCGTCGGTCAGCGGGCCGTGCCCGTCGGCGGCGGAGTCCGCGCCGTGCGCCAGCCCGGACAGCAGCCCGTCGTCCGGCTGCCGCCTTTTGACCGCCACCAGATCCCGCATGTACTCCCACAGCGCGTCCCGGGCGGCGAGGAGTTCCGCCTCCTCCCGGTCGATTCCGAACAGGGTGAACGTCCACCGCTGGAAGTCGGCCCGGTCCTCGTACGGCACCCCCAGCAGCTGGCAGATCACCAGTGAGGGGATCGGGCGGGCGAACGCCGCCACCAGATCGGTGGGCGGCCCGGTGCGCTCCATCGCGTCCAGCCGACTGGTGACGATCTCCTCGATGTCCGGCAGCAGGCCGCGCATCCGCCGGACCGTGAACCACCGGGCGAGCAGCCGACGGTAGCGGGTGTGCTCGGGCGGATCCATGCCGATGAACGAGCCCGCCCGCCGGGAGTCGTCCTCGGGGAGGGGGAGCGCACGGACGGGGGAGGAGGCCCGTCGGCGGTCCGCGCTGAACCGGTCGTCCGCGAGCAGGACGTGGACGTCCTCGTAACGGGTGAACAGCCAGCCGACCTTGCCGTCGGGGAAGGCCAGTCTGCTGGGCCCGCCCTCCTCGCGCAGACCCGCGTACCCCTCGGGGGGATCGAACGGGCAGCCGCGATCCCGGGGCAGGGAGACCGGAGACGATCTGGACGAGGTGACCGACACGGGAGTGCCTCCCTCCGGGCGACCGGATCTTCCCTTTCGAGCGTAGTGCGGGTCTCCGGGCACCGCTTCCGATACCCGTTCCGAGCTGCGCCAAGGTAAAATAGTGTGCCAAGCGGCGCAGGGAGTGTGGTGGCGCGGCGCGGGTGTCCGGGGGCCGGGGTGGGCGGAGGCCAACCGGCTGGTAACGCAAAGTACTTGGAAAACTCGTCCGGCCTTCGCCGTTGACCGGCCTTCCGGCTGCTGTAACACTCTCGAGGCAGTCCAGTGGTTTAGACCACTGGGGGTTCTGTGTGTCCCGCCCTGTCCCGCCCTGCCATCGCCCCGCCATCGCCCCGGCCCCGGCCTCGTACGGCCCCTGCCGGACCCTCCCAGCGTGAGCATTGGAGATCCCGTGAGAAGACGCCTGATCGGGCTCGGCGCCCCGCTCGCCGCCTTCGCCACCATCGCCGTCACCGGGCTGAGCGCCCCGCCGCCGTCCGCCCCGTCCCGGCCCGCCGCCGCGGCGCTGCCCGTCGTGACGCCCACCCCTCAGTCCCTCGTCCGCGGCGGAGCCGACGTCCCCGTACCGCGCCGGGTCGTCCTGGTCGCCGATCGGGACACGGACACCGCGGCCAAGGACCGGCTCATCGCACTCCTCAAGGCCCACGGCGCGGACCGGGTCGAGATCACCGGCCCGGACGGCCGGGCCCCGGCCTCCGGACGCGATCTCACCGTGCTGCTCGGCCCCGCCTCCCGGCCGGACATCGCCGAGGCGCTGGGCGACACCTCCGCTCCCCGGCGTGCGGAGGGCTACGCACTCCGTGTCGACCGCCACCGCCGCGCGCCCTCCGTGGTGGCGCTCGGCGGCCATGACACCGCCGGGCAGTTCTACGCCGTCCAGACCCTGCGCCAGCTCTTCCGTGCCACCGGCGGCCACCGCTGGGCGGTGTACGGCGTCCGCGTCAGCGACCACCCCTCGATGGCCCTGCGCGGCACGATCGAGGGCTTCTACGGTCAGCCGTGGACCCATCAGGAACGCCTGGACCAGATGGACTTCTACGGCGATGTGAAGGCCAACACCTATATCTACGCGCCCAAGGACGACCCCTACCACCGCGGAAAGTGGCGAGACCCCTACCCGGCCGACAAGCTCGCGGAACTGGGTGAGCTCGTCCGCCGCGCGACCGCCAACCACGTCCGCTTCACCTTCGCGGTCTCGCCCGGCGAGTCCATCTGCTACTCCGACCCCGCCGACCGCCGCGCGCTGAAGGCCAAGCTCCAGGCCCTGTACGACCAGGGCACCCGGGCCTTCTCCATCCCGCTGGACGACATCAGCTACACCAAGTGGAACTGCGACGGCGACCGCACGGCCTACGGCGACCCCGGACGGGCCGCGGCGGCCACCGCCCAGGTCGATCTGCTCAATGACATCCAGAAGGACTTCATCGCCACCCATGAGGGCGCCCGGCCACTCCAGATGGTGCCCACCGAGTACGGAGATCTGACCGACACCGCGTACAAGCAGAAGCTCCGCGGCTCACTCGACCCGGCGGTCGAGGTGATGTGGACGGGCACGGACGTCGTCCCGCCCAGCATCACCAACGCCCAGGCCGACGCGGCCTCCGAGCTCTTCGGGCGCAAGGTGTTCGTCTGGGACAACTATCCGGTCAACGACTACGGCAACACCAGCGGCCGACTGCTGCTCGCCCCGTACGACAAGCGTGAGGCCGGTCTGTCCGAGCATCTGAGCGGGCTGGTGGCCAACCCGATGAACCAGCCCTACGCCAGCGAGGTCGCGGTGTTCGGCGCCGCCGACTTCGCCTGGAACGACCGCGGCTACCGCGCCGGGACGAACGGGCGGCGCGCCATGTCCTATCTGGCCGGTGGCGACCGCCGCGCCACCGACGCCCTGCTGGTCTTCGGCGACCTCGAGCATCTGGCCCCCACCTTCGGGGACACCCCCTGGCAGAGCCAGGCCCCGGTCCTGACCGGCCGGATCGCCGCGTTCTGGACCGCCTGGGACCGTGACGACGGTGACCGTGACAAGGCGCTCCGGGAGCTGCGGACGTATCTGCGGAGCATCCGGGAGGCACCGGGCACCATCCGCGGCGGCGCGGTGCGGAAGGGCTTCACCACGGACGCCGCCGCCTGGCTGGACGCCACCGAACTGTGGGGCGCGGCGGCCGTGAAGTCGGCCGACGCGCTCGGCGCCTGGCACCACGGCGACAAGGACCGGGCCCGTCAACTGGTCGCGGACGCCCGCGCCCTCCGGACCCGGGCCGAGGCGGTGCGCACCGTGCCCGCGCGCAACACCTGGGGTGAGGTGCGGCCCAAGGTGGGCGACGGGGTGCTGGACACCTTCCTGACCCGGGCCGCCGCCCGCGTCGACTAGTCGCGGTCGGCGGCGGGGTCCGGGGCGGATGGCCCCGGACCCCGCCGTACCGGTCAGTGCGAGGACGGCTGGGCGGGGGCGGGCTGCCGCACCGCGACCCGGTCGACCGTCCAGAAGGCGCTGTTGTCGCCGGTGTAGCGGAACCGCAGCTGGAGCGACCGGGCGCCCGGGGGCGGGGTGAGCCTCAGGTGCTCGACGGCGTTGGTGTCGGAGCGGTAGCTCCTGACGCGCACCGGCTCGCCGCCGTCCCACACCGCGTAGACGTCCCCGGTCTGCGGCCCGTCGATCTGGTAGTGGTTGGCATAGGAGACGGTCACGGCGCCGGATCCGCGGAGCGGGTAGGCCGGGCTGACCAGGGTCGAGTCGAACCGGCCGTCATCGTGGGGCTTGTCGTCCCATTCGTCGGAGTCGGCCACGGCGAACACGTCGCGGGCGCGTACGTTGGCCTCACGGCCCTGGCCGAGGTCGGTATTGGTCCAGAACTCGTCGGTGGCGAAGGACCAGCCGCGCCATTCGGTGACACCTCCCGCGGGCATCCGGGAGTTGTCGATCGTCCAGCCGCGGGGCGGGGTGGTGGTCCAGCCCTTGACGTCCGCTCCGGGTTCGGTCTCGTCGGCCCGGGTGCGCAGCGCGCCGCGTACGGTGTCGAAGTCATCGGGGGCCACGGTGGGGATGGCGGCGCCGTCCAGCCCCCAAGCCGGATCGGTGGCGACGCCCTCATGGGCGAGGACCGTGGGCGCGATGTCGGTGAGCTTGATGTCGTTGCGCTGTGAACCGGGGCGCATCCCGGCTCCCTTGGCGATGACGAAGGTCTTGCGCTCCGCGGGGCTGTCGTCGCCGTGTCCGCCGTCCGCGGTGTGTCCGTGGTCGGCGGTGACCACGATGAGCCAGTCCTCCAAGGCGCGGCCCGGCCGGGCGGCGACGGCGTCGAGCAGCTGTCCGATCCGCTGGTCCGTCGTGGTGAGGGCGTCGGTGTAGTCGCGGCTGGCGGTGCCGGAGGAGTGTCCCGCTTCGTCGACGTCGTTGAGGTGGACGAAGGTGGAGTCCGGGTCGCCGTGGGCCAGGTAGTCGGCGGCGGTCCGCGTGGTGTCGGTGTCGTCCTCGCCCTCGATGCGTCGATCGGTCTTCTCGCCGAAGATCTCGTCGGTGATGGGCTCCCAGGTGCCCACCGTCAGGGTGGAGATGGCGGGGTCGGCGGTCTCCAGCCGGGTGGCGTAGTCGGGGTATTCCTCGAAGTTCGTGTCCCAGAAGAAATTGCTCGTCACCTCGTGCTTGTCCGGCCACACCCCGGTGGCGACGGAGGCCCAGCCGGGTGCCGAGAGGGTGGGCGCGAACGGGTCGGCGTAGAGGTTGCTGGTGGCCGTCATCCCCTGCGCCATCAGCGCCTTGAGCCGGGGCATCGGGGTCTTGGCCAGGACGTCGTAGGTGGCGCCGTCCACGCCGATGACCAGCGTCTTGGTCTTCTTGCTCCCATGAGGGAGGCCCTGGTAGGCGGCGGTGTCGGCTGACGTCCCGCCGGCCGCCGTGGCGTGGACGGCGCCGGACAGCGGAAGCACGGTGGCGGCCACGACGGCGGTCGCGAGGGCGATCCGGTCGCGGGTTTTCAGAATCACGTGGTGGTCTCCGAAGGTGTGGGGGCGGGACCCCGCGGCGCTGACGCACCGTGGGGTCCCGTTGTCGACCCACCAGGACTAGGCCCCGGAGCCGTGGATGACCAGAGCAAATATCCCTCAAACGCGGCCCGTTCCCGGGCGGTGACCTACAGTCGCGTCCCATGGGAACGGAGATCGAGGGTGCCGAGGGGCCCGGCCCGGCCGTGGAGCTCGTTCGGCTTGCCGACGCCGAGGGCAATCGCGTCAGCGTCAGCGTTCTGGGGCGCCACCCCGCCGTGCGGAACGGCCTGGCCGCCGAGCTTGTCCTCGACACCCCGTTCGTGCGTGGCCGACTCGAGCTCTCCCTGTGGCGATCGCGGCTGGAAGCGTGGGGCCGCGCGCTCGACCGGCTCGAAGCGGGTCACGACATCACATGGATGGGGGTGGAGCGGGGGCCGTCCCTCTCCGTCCGGCTGGTGGGGGAGCGGGGTTGCCCCGAGGTCATCGTGGTGGACGACCTGGTCTCGATGGTCACCGTCAGGGTGCCGGTGGACCTTCCGGACGACTGGATCGTCGCCCATCGCGGGCGGCTGCGGGCGCTGATGGCCGGGTGGGGCATGTCGGGTCCCTGACGCCACGCCGGGTCGGGGGAAGCGTGGGGACGGCCCCGGTGCGCCGCGTCCTCGGACGCGGCGCACCGGGGCCGCCGTGGGTGCTGGTCGGCTCCGCAGGGCTCAGCGGTTGTGGTGCCAGTGGCCCTGGCGTCCCCAGGACTTGGCGTCCACGACACGGCCGCGGTCGTTGCGCAGGATCGCGGTGTCCCCGTCGTTGTTCCAGATGTAGGTGCGTGAGTTCTGGTAGACGTCGCGCATGGTGTCGTCGCCGCGGCCGGTGCGGACCCGCACGGACTCGTTGCCGCGCAGCGTCAGGTCCTCGAAGCGGTAGACGTGGCGGGCGGTGTCGGAGAGGGTCCAGCCGCTGAGGTCGACGCGCTGGCGGCTGTTGTTGGTGATGGTGACCCACTCCGCGCGGAGGCTCCGGCGCGAGTAGTCGTCGCTACCCGGGCTGTTGTACTGGACGTCCCCGATCACCACGCGTGCGTGGTGCTTCATGGGGTGGGCGTCGGCCGGGAGTGCGGCGGCGCCGAGCAGGGCGGTGGCGGCGAGGCTGCCGGCGGCGAGGCGGGTGAGTCGAGTCATGGTGACCCCTAGGTGTGCGGGGACGGCTGTGTGCCGTCCCGTTGATCGGGTCCCGGCGGTGGCCGGGGAGATCACTGTGCCGCCCCGCCTGCCACGGAGACACCACGAAACACCGCGTGTTACACAATACGGACAAATTTTGCCTTGCTATAGCAAGGACGGACTTTACGACGGTGTGCTGGACAGCCCGGCAGCCCGGCAGCCCGGCAGCCCGGCAGCCCGGCAGCCCGGCCGGTCCGGCTCAGGCCGCCGAGGCGGGCCGTCCAAATCCAGTGGTGCGCATCGCGGTGGACCCCGCACACTCCCTCCTATGTCGACGACACCGCTCACCGGTCCGCTCTGCACCCGCGGTTCACTCGCCGCCGAGCTGCGGGAGCTCGGTCTGCGTCCGGGGGAGACCCTCCTGGTCCACTCCTCCCTCAGCGCACTCGGCTGGGTCTGCGGTGGCGCGGGCACCGTCGTTCAGGCGTTGCTGGATGTCCTCGGCACGCAGGGAACGCTCGTGGTGCCGACGCACTCCGGCGACAACTCGGACCCGGCCGGCTGGTGCGCTCCACCGGTGCCCGAGACCTGGTGGGCCGAGATCCGTGCCGCGATGCCCGGCTATGACCCGCGCACCACACCCACCCGTGGTGTCGGCCGGATCCCCGAGACGCTGCGCACCTGGCCCGGCGCCCTGCGCAGCGCCCATCCACAGACCTCCTTCGCGGCCGTCGGGGCAGATGCCCGAGCGATCGTGGACGGCCATGCCCTGGACTGCCGGCTGGGTGAACGCAGCCCGCTGGCCCGGCTGGAGGAGGCGGCGGCACGGATCCTGTTGCTGGGCGCGGGCTTCGGCTCCTGCACTGCCTTCCACCTCGCCGAATACCGGATTCCCGCACCGGTCGTCGACAACTCCTTCGCCGTCATCACCCCGCGTGGCCGCCGCTGGCGGACCGTGCGCGACACCTCCATCAGCGAGGAGCGGTTCGAGGAGCTGGGCGCGGACTTCGCGAGGGAACGCCCGGTGCTACGCGGCCGGGTGGGCGCGGCGGAAGCGCGGCTGTTCGCCCTGGCCGACGCCGTCGGCTACGCCGAAACCTGGCTGGCCGCACACCGCCCACGGCGGGGTCCGTCCGCGGGGACGGGCCCCGATTCCACAACCGCACGGGAGAGTACGGCGGTTCACCGCCCCGGGCGCACGGTCGAGGGATGAGGATGGGGATATGACCACCGCATCAAGGGCACATTCGTTCAACCGGGCCGCCGCCCAGTACGCCGCGAGCCGTCCCTCCTATCCGTCCGCCCTCTTCGGCACCGTCGAGGAACTCATGGGACGTTCCCTCGCCGGGGCCCGGGTCGCCGACGTCGGGGCGGGGACCGGGATCGCCACCGCTCTGCTGCGCGAGCGCGGCGCCGATGTGATAGGAGTCGAGCCCGGCGACGGTATGGCGGCCCAGTTCCGCACCGCCCTTCCCGGGGTGCCGATCGTCCGGGGCGATGGCAACGCGCTGCCGTTCGCACATGGCTCCCTCGACCTGATCACCTATGCCCAGGCGTGGCATTGGACGGACACCGCCCGCTCCGTTCCCGAAGCGCTGCGTGTGCTGCGTCCGGATGGCGCGCTCGCGCTGTGGTGGAACATCGCCGCGACCGATGTGCCGTGGATCGCCGCGCAGAACGAGCGCATCGCACACCACTGCGGAGTGACACCGCCCCCGGCGGCGCGCCCCGACGACCGCCGGGCCGTCCGGCTCGCGGGGCTCGAAGGGCTGCGCGTGGCACGGCGCCAGGTGCGCTGGAGCCGTACGGTCTCCCTCGATCTGCACCTTTCCAACGTCAGCAGCCACTCGGCGTTCCTCGTCCTCGGCGAGGCCGGCACCGAGGCGTTCCTCGCCGAGGAGCGCGCAGTGCTGCGGGAGGTCTTCCCGGACGAGAGGGTGGAGGAGGCCTACGAGGTGGACCTGTTGGTGGTCCGGGGCTGACGCGGTCCGTTCACCGCGGGCGTCCGAGGGCAGCGGTGAGACGGTCCAGCTGGCGGGAGACCGGCCCCAGGGTCAGCACACCACTGCCCGCCCCGGCCAACTCGGCTGCTGCCGGGGAGAGTTCGCGGTGTGCCCGTGCCATCGTGTCGTGGTCGCCGAGGTCGGCGGCCGCGTGGCCGAGAAGACACCACAGGGCCTCGAACAGCAGGTCGTTCGGTGGGTCCGGGGCCTCGCGCAGCGCCACGGCGGCCGCTTCGCGGCGGTCCCGGGCGAGCAGCACCAGCGGGCGGGTCCACGGTGCGTAGGGGCCCCAGTCGATGTGCTCGTCGACCGGTGCGGGGGATCCCCGGCGCAGCCGTACGGACAGCAGCGCGAGCGGTAGCAGACCGCCTTGCACACCGGGCATGCCCGCGCCGTCCAGCCGGGCGGCCGCGGCCCGGTAGGCCGACTCGACCTCCTCGTCCGGCGCACCGCCGGTCGCGGCGAGCCGCAGTGCCCGGTACCACTGGGTGAACACGCCGACCAGCGGCAGTTCATGGCGTTCGGCCAGCCGGTCGGCGGCGAGGGCGTGGCCGTCGGCCGCGGGGAAGTCGCCGAGCGCGCAGCGCGCCTGGAGCCGGATGAGGTGGCCGAGCACCTCGAAGGTGGTCAGCGCGTGCCGGGCGGACAGGGCGACCAGTTCGGCGCCGATCCCGTCCCGCCGGGGCGCCCGGCCCCCGCGGTGACAGCTCTGTATGAAGGCGCCGTTGAGGGCGAACGCCAGCACGGCGGGGTCGTCCAGTGCGCGGGCGATGCGCTCCGCCTGCCCGGCCGCCCGGCGGCCACGTGCCGACCGGGTGCCCCGCGACTCCAGGGCGATGGTGGCCAGCAACCGGGCGCGCGCGGAAGCGGGCCCGTCGGACGGCAGGGCGGTCAGTGTGCGCTCGGCCGCCGCGACCACCCACGCGGCCTGACGCGGATCGTCCGAGCGGGTCCAGATCGCCGGGACGTCGTACCCGCCGATCACACGGGCGGTCAGCTCCGGATCACCCCGATCCTCGGCGGCCGCGATGGCCGCCACCCGGTGTTCACGGGCGGCTTCCAGGCCCCCGCCCCCGGTCACGGCGAGATGGCGCAGCAGACCGACCGTCGACTCCAGCCGGGTCCGGGCACCGGAGGCCACGGTGCGGTCGTACGCGGCGCTGGCCCGGGCCCACACCCGCTCGGCCGCCGCGCCCTGGGGTGCCGTCTCGAGATGGTCGGCGTGATCGAGGATGTCCGCCTCCAGACGGCGCAGCCCCGGTCCCGGATCCACCCCCAACTGCTCGACCAGCAGCGTCCGCGCCCGCCGCAGCACTGCCAGCGCGTCGCCCTGCCGGCCGGTGCGGTACAGCGCGAGGGCCAGCAGCCGCCACGCGTCCTCACGCCACGGATGCTCCCCGGCGTGCGCGTCCAGATCCGGCACCACCTCCCCGGCGCGCCCCAGTGCCAGCCGGGCCTCGGCCCGGCGTTCGACGGCGTGCAGCCGCAGCTCGGCGCGGCGTGAGCGCTCCGCTCGGGCCCAGAGCTCATCGGCGAACTCCGCGTACGCGGGTCCGCGCCACCGCCCCAGCCGGAATCCAGCCGGGCGAGCGCGTCCCCGGGCGGAAGTGTCGCGGCGGCGGCCACCTCGTCCTCGAAACACCAGGCGTCGACCGTGTCCGGCGCGGCGCGCAGGGCGTACCCCGGGCCCTCGGTCACCAGCAGCCTGGCCGGGGCGCGGGGCACGCGCCGCGGTTCCAGCGCGCGGCGCAGCGCGGCCACGAACGTGCGCACCGCGCCCACCGCACCCGCGGGCGGGTCCGGCCAGAGCTCCTCCACCAGGCGGCTCACCGGTACGACGCGTCCGCGGGCCACGATCAGCCGGGCCAGCACGGCGCGGTGCCGCGGCCCCTTCAGCGCGATCGGGTGTCCGGCGCCGTCCCAGGCCGTCACCGGCCCCAGCACCCCGAAGACGACCCGCACCCGCGGACACCTCCTTCCGGCGTCACCTCACCCCGGGACACTCCGGGTCACCGGTGGCTTCGCCCACGCCAGCCTGCTCATCGCCTGCTCATCCGGGCCCGGCAGGCTGGGGACTCCTGGCCGGCTCCCGGAAAGAGAACACACCACCATGACGTCCGCCACCGGCATCGCCGGATTCGACTACCGGCGTGTCCCCGTCGCCGACGGGGTGTCCCTCAACGTGGCCGTCGCGGGCTCCGGCTCCGCGGTCGTGCTGCTGCACGGCTTACCCCAGACCCATGTGATGTGGCGGCATATCGCCGACGGCCTGGCGGCCGACCACACCGTGATCTGCCCCGACCTGCGCGGATATGGGGCAAGCGATAAACCGGAGGCCATCGACGAGGCCACCTACGCCAAGCGGACGATGGCCGCCGATATCGTCGCGGTGGCCCGCGCCCTGGGACATGAGCGCTTCGCCCTGGCCGGTCATGACCGCGGTGCGCTCGTGGCCTTCCGCGCCGGGCTCGACCACCCGGCGGCCATCAGCCACCTGGCCTGTCTCGATGTGCTGCCGACGCTGGACATGTGGGAGGTGATGCACGGGAGAACCGCCGCGGTCGGCTTCCACCTGTATCTGATGGCGCAGCCTCCGGGGCTGCCGGAGCGGATGATCGGCGCCTGCCCGGACGCCTTCTTCGGCCATTTCCTCGACAGCTGGACCAGCGACCCCGGGGCCGTCCCGGCCGAGGTACGCGCCGCCTACCTGGACGCGTGCCGGGCGGCGGTGCCCTCGATCGTCGCCGACTACCGCGCGTCCGCGGGCATCGATGTCGAGCACGACCGGGCGGACCGGGACGCCGGTCACCGCTTGCGGATGCCGGTGACCGTACTCCAGCAGGACTGGGGCGCCGCGCTCGGCTTCGACGCGGCAGCACGGTGGCGTGCCTGGGCACCCGAGCTGTGCCACACCACCGTCACCGGCGGTCACTTCATGGCCGAGGAGACACCCGCCGACGTCACCCAGGCGCTCAGGGATCTGCTGGCCCGCTGAACCACACCGTGGCTACACCACGTAACGGACCAGCCACTCGTCGTCGTTGTACGCGTTCCTCGCCGGGTCCGGTGCCACGGCCGGGCGCTCCTCCACCATCTCCTCGGGGCGGACCCGCTCCGGCAGCGCGCCGAAGCGCGCACGACGCCGCTCCTCGGCGGCGGCATCCAGGGCCTTGTTCCGATCGTTCTCCGCGTGGGTCATCGTCGCCTCCCTCGTGGACGGAACGCCGGGGGTGGGGGAGTTGTTCCCCGGCCCCGGCGGCCCCGCCCCGCCCGGCTCCGCCCGAGCAAAGTCCGGTGCCGACCGCGCGTGATGGGGTCAATGGCGTCCGGGCTGGAGCAGATCGCGGAGGTGGCGCCGGTCGTGGACGTTGTGCTTGGCGTAGATGTTGCTCAGGTGGTACTCGATCGTCTTGGTGCTGAGATACAGCTCGGCGGCGATCTCACGGTTGGTCCAGCCACGCGCCACCAGTCCGGCGATGTCCTTCTCCCGGTCGGTGAGCGAGCCCCAGAACTCCCGGGACACCGTGCGCCCCCGCGCGCTCTCGACCTCGCCGAGCAGCGCACGGCAGCTGCTCGCGTACGGCCTCGCCCCCAGCCTCTCGAACGTCCGCCCGGCGCGGTGCAATTGCTCCCGCGCCCGTTCGGCGTCGCCGCCCTTCATCAGCAGGGCACCCAGGTCATGCCGGATGATGGCCTTGTGCAGTACCGGGTCGCCGCCGTGGGCCGGCACGGCGAGTCCGGCCTCGAACTCCCGCGCCGCGGCGACGGTCTCTCCGACGGCGGTGGCGATGGCGCCCTTCACCCACTGGATGGACACCGGGAGCAGGGCGCCGTGCGAGGGGGCGGACTCCAGTTCGCCCAGCACCCTCCGGGCCCGTTCGAGGTCGCCGGTGCGGGCGCAGGCCACGGCGAGAACGGGCAGGTGGCGGATGGCGTAGAGCCGTGACCGGGTGAGGTTGGCGGGTTCCTCATGGGCGCGGGCCAGCAGGCTGACCGTCTTGTCGAGCTCTCCTCGGGAGAACTCCACCACCGCCTGGGCGGTGGCCAGATGGAATCCCGGCCCGGCGTAGTCCGCGGACGCCGCCAGCTCCAGCGCCTCCTGGAGGTCCGCCTGGGCCTCGGGCTCCCGGCCGGTGACGGCGTAGAGCAGGGCGCTGAGGCAGTGCAGTGAGAAGAAATCGACCGAACGGCCCGTGGTCTGGGCGACATCGAAGGCCAGCGAGAGGTTGCGCCGCGCCTCCTGCCACTCGCCGAGGAAGAAGTGGCACCAGGCGCTGTTGAACAGCGCCGAGACCGTGCTGATCCTCGAAACCCCCAGACTGCGCCGCCGGGCGGCGACCGACAGGTCCGACAGCGCGCCGGCGAGGTCCCCGGCCAGTCCGCGGAACATGCCGCGATAGGTGAGTGTGTCGGTGTCGGGGACGGCCACCTGGTCCGGATCCTCGCTGAGGCCGTCCATATGGCGCAGTCCCTCGGCGGGGCCGCTGAGCAGCGCGTGGCCGTAGGCGAGGTTGGCGCGCACCATTCCGCGTACCGCCTCGCCGCGCGCGTGCCGCAGTGCGAAGGCGGACGAGGCCAGCGACTCCCGGCCGAGCCCGAGGGAGTTTTCCGCGACACCGAGTTCGGCGGCCGCGGTGGCGGCGTCCGCCAGCGCCCCTGCCTCGGTGAACTCGTCCTGGGCCCGGCGCAGATAGCCGCTCGCCCTGGTGTCCTGGCCGTCGGCGAAGCTCAGCAGCCCCAGCGCCTCCTGGCGCTGGGGTCCGGACGGTGCCCGCAGCACCTGGTCGTAGTGGTGCAGCGCCGCCCGGTACTGGGTGCTGACGACCAGCAGGCGCACCGCCCTCAGCAGCGCGTCCTGCCGCCGGGCGGCGTCGGGATCGCACTGCGCGGAGGCGAGGATGTACTCGGCGGCCAGCGATACGTGTCCGGCGTCCAGTTCGCGCTGTGCCGCGTGGGTCAGGTCCTCGGCCAGCGGCGCGTCGTAGGCGTGGGCGGCCGCGATCTGGTGGCGCCACCGGGCGGGCGGTTCGAGCGCCTCGGCGATGGCGCGGTGCGCCCGTGTCTTCTCCGGCTGGGGAATGGCGGCGTAGAGCGCCTCCCGCTGTCCGGTGTGCATCAGGCGGAGATGGGGTACGCCGCCGGTCTGCGTCCACTGAGCGGCGTGCTGCTGCACCAGGGGCTCGGCGTCGGCCACCACGGAGTCCGAGGCGAGCAGCCGGCCGAGGAGGGGGACGGGCGCGGGCGCGTCGAGGACGGCGAGCGTGTCGAGGATCCGGCGGCTGGCGGAAGGGAACGAGCGGGCCCACTCGCCGACCGCCTCGCTCAGCGAGGTGGGGATGTGGAACGTTCCCGGGTCGTCGGGGAAGGCTCCGGCGTGTGCGCCCAGGACGGCCTGGAGGTACAGCGGGTTGCCCCGGCTCCAGCCGACGAGGTTGCGCAGCCGGGATTCGGAGGGCGCCCGGCCGTTCTGCGCCTGAAGGAAACGCCGGGTCTCGGGGACGGTGAAGCCACCGAGCACGATGTGCTGTACCGCGCCGCCCAGCCCGTTCAGCCCCATGTCCCGGGCGGCGCGGGCGGCGCGCTCGGTGGCCACGACGGTGAGGACGCGGTCGGCCCGCAGCCGCAGCAGTGCGAAGCCCAGGGTCTGGAGCGAGTTGAGGTCGATGTCATGGGCGTCGTCCAGCCAGAGGAGCACGGGTGCGGTGTGCTGTGCGGTGTCGAGCGCGCTGAGCACCGCCCCTCCGACGGCCAGCACGGAAGGCTGCCGTCCGGAATAGTCGTGGGCGGCATTTCTGCCGTATGCGGTATTGACGTCGTCCAGCAGTCGGAGCACGCCCGCAAAAGGGATATCGATTTCCGCTCGGGTGCCTTCTGTCTTAAGGATTCTGAAGGTGTCCCCAAGGCTATCTGTGAAATGCTTGACCAGTGTCGTCTTGCCGATTCCGGTCGGGCCGGAAAGAAGGACGACTTTAGGGCTGCCATGGGTTGCGGCGCGGGCCTTGTGATGCAGTTGGGTCAATTCGTCGAGACGCCCGATGAATGAATCGGTGCCGTGTTCCGCCATGTTCACCCCCGCGGTCGCATTACTCCGGTGAGGTAACACTGTGTAATCAAGTCTACTCTGCTTCGCCCCGGGGTGACGGGGCGGCGAGGGCCGGGCAGGCGGGGGTTGCCGGTGTCGTCGGAGGTGGCTATGGAGTTTTGTCGGAGGGTGGTTTGTCGGGGTTGTGGTGGGGTGTGGTCGGTGATTGTCCCTAGTACGGCGCTGGGGTGGTTTTGTCATGGGTGTGGCTTAGGGTGTGGTGGTGTTAACGGGTGTCGTGGATTTTTTTCCGGGCACTGTGGGTTTGTGGCTGCGGGAAGGGTTGTGTCGTCATCGACAGGGCGGATATCTCGGGGGGTTCTGGGTGGTTGTCGGATTCCGGCTCGGCGGACGGTTTTGTGGGCCGGGAGATGGAGCTCCGCCGACTGGGTGTGGTGGCACGGGGTGTTCGGTTGGGTGTGCCGGGACTCGTTGTCGTGCAGGGAATGCCGGGTGCCGGTAAATCGGCTCTGATTCGGCGTTTCGTCGCGGGGCTCGATGACTTTCTGGTGCTGGGGGCGCGGGGGGCCGGGGACGGTGTGGGCGTGCCGTACGGCTGTGTGGGGGAGTTGGTGTCCGGTGCCACCGGGGCTTCGGGCAATGGTGTGGTGCCGGTGGGCGGCGGAAGTGTGATGGCGCCCGGCGTCGTGGGGCGCAGACTGCTCGGCTGGGTGGGGGAGTTGCAGGGGGCGTCACCGGTGGCGCTGGTGGTGGACTCCGCGGAGGGGGTGGACGCCGCCTCGCTCCAGGCGCTGGCGTCCATGATGCGGCGGTTGGGGCGCGGCCGGGTGCTGGTGGTGCTGGGGGTGCGGTGGCCACCGTCGTGGGACGGTCCGACCCGGATGGCCGTCGAGGGGGTGGAGCCGGTGGTGCGCGTGGGGTTGTCGGGGCTCTCGGTGGGCGAAGTCGGCGAGCTGGTGCGGCTGGCGGGCGGGGACGGGGCGGGCACCGAGGTGGTGCGGCGGCTGCACCGCTACACCGGTGGCCATCCGTCGTATGTGGCGAATCTGCTGGCGTTGGGGTGGCGGGAGGCGTTGGACGTGGTGTCGGGCGAGGGGGCCGTGCCCTCGCGGGTGGCGGAGGTGGTGAGCCGGCAGATCGTGGGGTTGCCGGTGGACAGCGGCCAGGTGCTGGAGGCGCTGGCCGTACTGGGGGACGCGGTGCCCGTCGCGGTGCTGAGCCGGGTGCTGGGCTACCGCGACTGCACCGCGGCGCTGGACGCGCCGGTGCAGGCCGGGCTGGTGGAGTGGTCGGTGGAGGGGGACCTGCCCGCGGTGGGATTCCGCCACCCGGTACAGCGTGAGGCCGTCTACGGCGCCATGTCGCCCACCCGCCGGAGGGAGTTGCACCGCGCGGCGGGCGCGGCCGTCAGCAGGCGCGGCGCGCTGGTGCACAAAGTGGCGTCGGCGCAGGCGCCGGACCCCGCGCTGGCGGGGGAGCTGGAGACGTTCGCGGGCCTGGAGCTGCGCGAGGGCAGGCTGGACTCGGCCGCCCGTTATCTGTGGTGGGCCTCCGGACTGGTGGCGGCGGAGGAGGAGGACCGCAGTGACCGCCTGCTGTTCGGTGCGATCCGGCTGTGGTTCTGGGCGGGCGCGGACGGCGAGGTGTCCCGCCGTGGCCAGGCGGTGTGCGCACGTCGTCCGTCGGTACTGCGGGACGAGGCGCTGGGGCTGCTGGAGTTCGCAGCCGGACGGCTGATCGCCGCGCGGACCCTGCTGCGGCGTGCCAGCCGTACGGTGGCCACCGCCGAACGCGATCCTCAAGCAGCCGTGCTCTTCGCCGAGTTGGCCACGGTGTGCGCGGTGCTCGGCGAAGGCGAGGAGGTCGAACGGGCCGCGACGGCGGCCCTCGCCGCCCTCGGCTTCCGCGAGGACGGGCGTGAAGAGGACGGCCATGATGACGCGCCCCATGACGCCACCGGGCCGGACACCCCCGACCCCACGGCTCCGGGCGGCCCTCCGGAGGCGATCGAGCGCACCGCGGCCGATGGCGATGGCGTACGCACCCCGCACGCCGGCACGGTGGTGCCCGGCGGAGTGGCCAGCTCCGCCCGGGCGTTCGCGGCGTACGGGCGTGCGTTGCGCGAGGGAGCGCTCCCGGGCCTTGAGTCGTTCGACTACCTTCCCGAGCGCCCCGACCGGGTCCGGGACGACGATCTGCTGGGGCTGGCCCTGCGCGGTGTACTGCGCCTGGCGTCCGGCCGGTTCGCCGAGGCGGAGGCCGACCTCACCGCCGCCACCGCCCGGGTGCGGCCCGGCGGCGTGCGCCTGCTCGGTATGAGCTCCCGGATGTACCTGGGTATCTGCCACTTCCTGACCGGCTACTGGGACCAGGCCGCCCGTGATGTGGACCGCGGTCTGGCGATGGTCGCCACCCACGGGCGGGTGTTCGACCGGGCCATGCTGTTCTCCCTGAGCGCCATGATCGAGGCGGCGCGGGGAGACCAGAGCGCCGCCGCCCGGAGCGTGGGGCTGGCCACCGAGGCCTCCCGCGACCTGGACTACGCGGGCCCGCAGTTCCACATCGCCCTGGCGCGGGCCGTGACAGCACGGGCCCGGGGGGACTTCCGCGGCGTTCTGGCGGCGTTGCAGAACGTGGCCCAGCAGGCCGCGTACATCGAACGGGCGCGGCTGTTCGCCGCCTGCTGGCTGCCGATCCGGATCGAGGCGCTGATCGAGTGCGGTCGGCTGGAGCAGGCGCGGCAGGCGATCGCCGCGCTCGCGCCGGAGTCCGATCCGGACAACGCGCTGCTGGCCGTCGCCGACATCTGGCTGCGCGGGCGGCTGGCGGAAGCGAGTGGCGATCCGAAGGCCGCCGAGGAGGTGTACGCCACGGCCGCCGACGCCCTGCGTCCGGAACAGGACATGCCGCTGTTCCGGGGGTTGCTGGAGCAGGCGTACGGGCGGTGTGTGGCGGCGCAGGGGAGGGTGGCCGACGCCCAGCGCCATCTCCAGGCGGCGGAGGCCACGTTCACCGCGCTGGGGGCCATCCCGTTCCAGGTGGCGTGCCGTGCCGACCTCGCGGCGCTGGGCACCCGGGAAGGGCTGGGCGAGCTGGAGGCCCTGCTGACCCCGCGGGAGCGCGAAGTGGCCGGTCTGGTGGGGCTCGGCCACACCAACCGGGAGATCGCCCAGGAGTTGCTGTTGAGTGTGAAGACGATCGAGTACCACCTGCGGAGCATCTTCAGCAAACTCGGGGTGCGCAATCGCCGGGAGTTGCGCAACCGGGTGCAGGACCGGAGCTTATGACCGTTCGCGGGCCACTTCGCGCGGTCCGGCCGGGGAGGCGTCCGGAAAACGGACGGTGCCGTGGCCGCCACCGCATGCCCATGCGCTGTCGAGGGGTGAATGCGGTGTTGATGGCGCACAGGTGTTTCAAAACGAAATGATTTGCATGGTCGCACTTCTCGCTCGTGCGTTTCATCGGCGTTACCGTACTGGCAAGTTAGGAAAGTTTCTTGCTGGTGGGTGAAAACAATGGCGTCTGGTGCCTAAGATGTTGTTGTTCCCGGACGACCACGCAACCCGCAGAACTCCCACGATCGGACCGGCTGTTGACTCCCTCGGCCGCCGCTGTCCATACCCGCCTCCCCCGGGTGAGGCGGCTGACCATCATGCCGGAAGCCATGCGTCGAAGTTGAAAGCGAAATGACCAACCAACTCGCGCGCGGACACCGGCGAAATCGTGGCAGGCGGGCACTGCGAAGAACTACACCATCGGGGTTGGACCATGCCATTGCTCGCCTGGAAGGCCAGGAAAGACACCCTCGTACGACGGGCTTCCGCACAGCCGCCCGCGGCCTTCACCGCCACCGTCTCGCGGCGACGGTCCGGCTTCCCGGCCCTGAGCTCCTCATCGGCGGAGAGCGCGTTAGAGCGGCGTGCGCCATGTCCCTCGGCTCCGGCAGCGGGTGATGGCGTCGATTTTGGTCCGGCCGCGGGGGGTCGCGGGGGTGGCGGCCGATGAACCGGGCGTCGATGGCATCGCTGGTCCGGGAGTCCGTGGACGGCGATATGGCGGCGCTCCGAGCGGTCCGGGAGGGCCGTACCTCGGTCTTCCGTGAGGTGTACGAACGCCATCAGGCATCCGTCCGTGCCTACGCGCTGACCTGCACCACCTCACCGGCGCTCGCGGCGAAGCTGGTGTCGGTGGCCTTCGCCAAACTGGGGGAGCGGGTGGCCTCGCCGCATCCGCTGGACCGCGGCCGCCACGCGGGATGTGTGCGGTTGCAGCTCCTGGAGTCCACCCGGCTGGCCGCGGTGGCGGACGCCCTGAGGCATCCACACGCGTTCTCCTCCGAGTTCATGGCGTGGATCGCCAGTGGCTCGGTGTGGCCGATGCACGACGACGGCCAGTTGCAGGTGGCGTACGAGGGTCTGACACCGCTGGAGCAGTGCCTGCTGTGGCACACCCTGGTCGAGCGGGACGACTTGGCGGCCGTCGCCGGTGTCACCGGCCTGACGGGCCGCGTGCTGCGGGCGCGCCTCGCGACGGCCGACCGCGGTCTGCGGCGCTCGCGGATGGAGCTGTACCTGGCGCGGGTCGACGGCGAGGAGTGCGTCAAGGTCCTCGGGGACGGCGGTGGCCTGCCCTATGGAGACCCGGGACCGGAGGTCGCGGCGCATCTCGCCGTATGCCCCCGGTGCCGTGCCCTCTACGAGGACCTGGTGCGGCTCGACGCGCGCGCGGCACGCCATCTGCCGTCACGGTTGCTGGGGTGGTGGCCCGCCGAGGAGTACCAGCGCAACAAGGAGACCACCGCCGGTACGGCGCCCCGGCAGCGGCCGGTGCGCGATGCGCCGGTCCCGCGCCCCGCGGGTGCGGGCCGCCGTCGGCACCGCGACACCGGGTCGGTGGGGAAGGCGGTGACATGGCTGCGCGGTACGCGCCACCGGACGACGGTCTTCGTCGCGGTGAGCGTCACGGTGGCCACGGCGCTCACCGGCACCCTGGCGATGCGCTGGATGGATTCGTCCGAACCTGCCGCCTGTGGACCGGGGGGCCAGAACCCCGATGTGACGGCCTCGTCGGAGACGGGCCCCCCGCTGTCGCTGTCCGCGCGGCTGCGGGTGAACGCCGACGAGTACACCAGCCACGAGGGGACCGCGGAGTCCAAGTCCGGCTACCGACACGCACGCACCCTGGCCGACGGGGACCGGCTTCGCTACGACCGGGTGGACTTCGGCCAGCAGGGGGACGGCCGCCTGGTCACCCGGGTGTCCAACGGCCGGGAGAGCGGAGCGCGGTTGGAGCTGCGGATCGACTGCCTGGACAGTGAGCCGTGGGCCACCATCACCGTCCCCGCGGACGGGGAGCAGGAGGATGTCACCGCCGAGGTCCAGGCCCTCCAGGGCAGACACACGGTGTTCATCACCGCGGTCTGCGACACCCGCGAGGCGTGCGGGGACCTCCACTGGTTCGGCACGGTGGCCCACTGACACCGCGGGTGGCCGCCGGATCCCGGCGGCCACCCCGAGTCCGGGCCGGTCAGTTCAGCTTGGCGAGCTGCGCGGCGATGGTCTTCTCGGGCAGCTGGCCCTTGTGGGCCGGGTTGAAGCTGGTCGTGCTGAAGAGGGCGAGGACCTGGCCCTTGCGCACGGCGGCGACCCGGACCGGCACCGATATGTCACTGCCTGCCTGCTCGGGCAGCGTGATGTTCCACGCGGCGCTCTCGTCGCCCCAGTCGGCGGGGAGTGCGGAGACCGAGCTGAACTTCACCGGCCCGTCACCGAATCCGCCGTCCATGCCCTGCCGCTTGTCGGTCTGCTTGGGGAAGGACTTGGTGGGCGTCGCGGTGAACCCCTGGGAGCACTGTGTCCCGGCCTTCTTCAGACCGGCGAGGGCCTGGGCGGCGCCCTGCCCGTGGTAGGAGCTGAGCGAGATCATCTCCATCCTGATCTTGGCCAGGAGGCCGAAGCTCTTCTCCATGGCCTCCATCCCCTCCGACGGGTTGTCGTAGTGCTTCTTCTTCGGGAGCCCACGCACCCCGCCCGTCCCGGTGGTCGCGTCGGGGCTGCCCTGGGGGAGGGCCATGAAGGCGCGGGCGAGTGGCAGACACGCCTGCTTGTCGGCCTTGATGAAGGCGGAGCTGTCCTGCGCGTAGACGTCGGCGGCCTCGTCCTTCTCGCCGAGCTCGAGGCCCTTGGCGTCACCCTGCTTCAGAAGCATGCTCTTCAGTTCGGCGGCCGTCGGTCCCTTCGGCTCGGCGGCCTGCTGTTCCTCCTTGGCGCTGGTGCTGTTCGTGGTGGATCGCTCGGGTTCCGTGGACTCCTCGCCGCCACAGGCGGAGGCCATGAGGGCGAGTGACACGGCGGAGGCGGCCATGGCGGAACGGCGGACGATGGTCTTCACGCGCACATCCTCAATGTGGCTGACAGCTTGACAATTCCGTCGTCTCCCCTGTCGGCGGGAGTGACGGCATTCTCCCGAAGGCATCACGGCACCAAGGCGTCATCCGGGGAATCCGCGCACATCGGCTCAGGATGCGATCCCACACGGCAGCGGCGGCCCGATGCGTGGTGGCTTTCGGGTATTCCGCGCAGGCGGACGTGGAGGTGCGTACAAAGGTTCGGATGCCTCGGAAGTGTGCACAGCGTATGTCACAAGATTCCGGATCGGCTCCCCCGGGGATGACTAGGGTAATTCCCTGATGCTCTCCTCTCGCATTCCTGAAAAGCTCCGTACAAGCGGAGAAATGCACCCTCGGACAGGGGTATGCGCGCCGACGGCGGCGAATGGCGAAAGCCGCCCCGCCGGACACCGCCATTTCCCGTATGGACCTGACCGGTGCGGGCCACGTCGTGTGCCGCCCCTCCGGTGTCATCCCCTCGTGCGTCACCGCCGGGGCCGGTGTGTGCGCACGGCGGCGCCATGTTCCCCGCCCGGCACATGTCCCGCGCCCTGCTCCGCGGCTCGTCCGCCTTCTCCCCGCAACGCTTCCCCTCGTGCTCCGCGCCATGCGCGCCGCGCCGTCCACGGGTCCGTACCTCGCCGCCGGTCGATGTGTGCGGTGAGGTATCGGGGTGCGGACGGGGGGTTGACGTGGCCGTCCCGCGTAACCCAATACTGAACGCTCAATCAGTAAGCGAGTCCTGTGCCGTCTGGAGGCAACCGTGTCCGCTCTTCCCGAAGTCAAGCCGCGAAAGACGCGCTACGACGCCGTCATCGTCGGTGGTGGTCACAACGGGCTGGTCGCCGCCGCCTACCTGGCCCGCGCCGGGCGCAGTGTGCTGGTGCTGGAGCGCCTGGACCACACCGGCGGCGCGGCGGTGTCGACCCGCCCCTTCGACGGGGTGGACGCGCGGCTGTCCCGCTACTCCTACCTGGTGAGCCTGCTGCCCCAGCACATCGTGCGTGACCTGGGGCTCAGCTTCCAGGTGCGGTCGCGGTCGGTGTCGTCCTACACCCCGACGGTCCGGGACGGGCAGGCCACCGGGCTGCTGGTGCACCGGGACACCGCCCGCACCCGTGACGCCTTCGCGCAGCTCACCGGTTCCGACCGTGAGTTCACCGCGTGGCAGGAGTTCTACCGGATGACCGAGCGCGTCGGGCGCCGGATCTTCCCCACGCTCACCTCGCCACTGCCCAGCCGGGAGGAGCTCAGGGCCCGGGTCGGGGACGACGAGGCATGGGAGGCGCTGTTCGAGCGGCCCATCGGGGAGGCCGTGGAGTCGCGGTTCCATGACGACCTGGTGCGCGGTGTCGTTCTCACCGATGCCCTGATCGGCACCTTCTCCGGTGCCCATGACCCGTCGCTGCGGCAGAACCGCTGCTTCCTCTACCACGTGATCGGCGGTGGCACCGGCGACTGGGATGTGCCCGTGGGCGGTATGGGCGCGCTCACCGACGCGCTCGCGGACGCCGCCCGCGCGGCCGGAGCCGAGCTGGTCACCGGCTGCGAGGCCACGCGGGTGGCCAGCGACGGCACACGGGCGGAGGTGACCTTCCGCCCGGTCGACGGGGAGGGGCGGCCCGGCGACCGCGAGCTGGTGGTCGACGCGGACCATGTGCTGGTGGGCGCCTCGCCCAGGGCCCTGGCCGAGCTGCTGGGCGAGGAGCCGCCCGCGTCGGCCGAAGGGGCCCAGCTCAAGGTCAATATGGTGCTGCGCCGGCTGCCCCGGCTGCGGGACACCTCCGTGGACCCGCGCACCGCGTTCGCCGGCACCTTCCATATCGCCGAGGGCTACACCCAGCTCGAGGAGGCGTACCAGCAGGCCGCGGCCGGGAACCTGCCCACCACACCGCCCTCGGAGATCTACTGCCACTCGCTCACCGACCCCTCGATCCTGGGTCCCGGGCTGGTGGAGAAGGGCTGGCACAGCCTGACCCTGTTCGGTCTGCACGCCCCCGCCCGGCTCTTCGCCGAGGACAACGAGGGTGCCCGTCAGGCGCTGCTGAAGGCCACGCTGGCGCAGCTCGACGCGCACCTCGCCGAGCCGCTCAGCGACTGCCTGGCCACCGACGCCGAGGGCAGGCCCTGCGTCGAGGCCAGGACGCCACTGGACCTCGAGGAGGACCTGCGGCTGCCCGGCGGCAACATCTTCCACGGCGACCTCGACTTCCCGTACGCCGAGCCCGGTGCGGGCCGCTGGGGAGTGGAGACCGGACACGCCAACGTCCTGCTGTGCGGGGCCGGAGCGGCCCGGGGCGGCGGAGTCAGCGGTGTACCCGGACACAACGCGGCCATGGCCGTGCTCGGCCGCTGACCCGCGGCATGGCAACGGGGCCGTCCGCGGGGTCTCGCCCCCGGACGGTCACGGCCGGGCCACGCGCGATGTCCGCCCGAGGCCCGGCCCGCACGCCAGCGGTCCCGCCACCGGGACCCGCCACAAGGAGCGGTATTGATTCGGCAGTCAGTAAATTCGGTGACGTCTGTTGACTCCCCAGTCAGTAGCGTCCTACGGTTCAAAACCAGTGAAGCGCTCGGCTTTCCTTCTGTGCCGGCGCCATGTTTCTCACCGAAGCCCCAGTCCGCGCCCGAGGAGCACGACCATGGGTAATCCGGTCACCTTCCCCCCGATAGGCCATCTGGACCCGGACCGCCGGGAGTTCTGGATCGGCGGTGCGTGGCAGGCTCCGCTGGAGGGGTCCGCCGACGCACATGTGGTGGTCAGCGATCCGGCCACCGGACGTGCCATCGGCCGGGTGCCCCAGGCGACGGAGGCCGATGTGGACGCGGCGGTGGCGGCGGCCCGCGCCGCCTTCCCGGCCTGGGCGGCTTCCGGCGTCTCGACCCGGCAGGCGCTGCTCGCCGCGGTGGCCACCGGTATCAGGGAACACGAGGCGGAGTTCGCCGCGGTCATCACCGCGGAGATGGGCGCCCCGCGCGACAACGCCCTCGAGGTGCAGACCCGCCTCGCGGCGGAGGTCTTCGACTCCTACCTCACCGTCCTCGCCGACTTCCAGTGGCAGGAGCGCGTCGGCTCCTCCCAGGTGGTCCAGGAGCCGGTGGGGGTCGTCGCCGCCATCACACCGTGGAACTACCCGCTCTACCTCATCGCGGCCAAGGTGGCCGCCGCACTCGCCGCGGGCTGCACCGTCGTCCTCAAGCCGAGCTGTGAAGCCCCGCTGAACGCCTTTCTGCTCGCCACCGTCTTCGAGCGGGCGTGTGCGGCGGCCGGGGCGCCCAAGGGTGTGTTCAACCTGCTCACCGGCGCCGGATCGGTGGCCGGTGCGGCACTCGCCGCACACCCCGGTGTCGACGCGGTCTCCTTCACCGGCTCCACCGGAGCGGGCCGCGCCGTGGCGCGCACCGCCGCCGAGACGGTCAAACGCGTGGGCCTGGAGCTCGGCGGAAAGTCGGCCCGGGTGATCCTCGCCGATGAACCGGACGGCGCCACCGTCAAGGACCTGGACCGTGCCATCGCCACATCCCTCGCCGACGCCTTCTACAACTCGGGCCAGACCTGTACGGCCTGCACCCGGGTGCTGGTGCCGGCGGCGGTGTACGAGCAGGCGGTGGCGCTCGCCACCGAGGAGGCCGGACGCTGGCGGCTGGGAGATCCGGCCGGGCCCGGAGACCACCTCGGCCCGATCGCCACCGCCGCGCAGTACGACAGCGTGCTCGCGCATATCGCCCAGGGGACGGCCGAGGGAGCCCGGCTGGCCACCGGTGGCGAGGCGCCCGCGGACCGGCGGCCCGACGGCCTGGCCACCGGCCACTGGGTGCTGCCCACCGTGTTCGCCGATGTCACCCCCGACATGACCATCGCGCAGGAGGAGATCTTCGGCCCGGTGGTGTGCCTGATCGCCTACCGGGACGAGGAGGAGGCCGCCCGGATCGCCAACGACTCGATCTACGGTCTGGCCGGAGCGGTGTGGAGCGCCGATCCGCTCCGCGCCGAACACTTCGCCCGCCGTATCCGGGCCGGGCTGATCACCGTCAACAACGGCACGTTCAACGTCCTCGCCCCGACCGGTGGCTACAAGCAGTCCGGAATCGGCCGGGAACTGGGCGCACACGGACTCGCCGAATACCTCGAGACGAAAACCATCCAATGGTGACACCGACCCCCCGCGCAGGCGAGGATGAACCGGGCGGAGCCTGACCGGCCCCGACTCCCGGACGTTCCCGCCGTCCCCGGGCGCCGGCGCCACGGCTTGCCGCGCGTACCGCCGAGGACACCGGGTGTCCGCCGGACCCACCACGGTGTCCGTGCCACCCCGGCCCCGTGCCCCACCCCGTACGGCACCGGCCGGCTCCGCCACCCAGACCCTTCCGGGGTGTGCCGCCATCGCGGCGGCGCACCCCCCGGAACCCACCCCCGCACCCCGGGGGACACCGCCACACGGCCCCACCCCGGACCACCCTCACCCCGGGTTTCGAGCCACCGCACACCACAGACCCCGCCCGCCGCTTCGGCGCACCTGCACGTGAATCACCGTTCGCCGTTCCTTCGCTCCCGACGTCAGGCCCCCGTACCTTCCTGCCGCCCGGTCATCTTGCGAAGCGGCAGCTTCACGAGAGGACACCCATGGCCGGACCACCACTCATACCGAGCCGACGACATCTGCTGACCTTCGGTGCCGCCGGAGCCGCGGCAGCCTTTCTCTCCGGCTGCGGCGGACCCGGCTCGCCCCCGCGCCCCGGGCAGCTGGCCCACGTCGGCGGCTGGGCGCCCGGCCCGGGCGACCAGAGCGGCGCCCGCCGCGGTGGACACGTCATCACCGCCTGGTCCGACGAGGCCCAGTCCTACGACCCGGCCATCGGCTGGGACCTGCACAGCTGGGAAGCCATCTCCACGGTCCTGCACGCCCCGCTGTACCAGTACGCCGGAGCCGCCGACGGCCCCGCGCCGCACGCCGCGGCCGCCATGCCGAAGATCTCCGCGGACCGCAGGACGTACACCGTGCCGCTGCGGCGGGGCGTACGGTTCCACAACGGGCGCCTGGTGACCGCGCGGGACTACATCTGGTCCTGGACCCGGGTCCTGGACCCGGAGCTGGCCTCCTGGGCGTCGAGCTATCTGCTGGGCATCGACGGCGCCAACGAGGTGTACGAGAAGAAGGCGAAGAAGGTCCGCGGGCTCGAAGCGCTCGACGACCACACCCTGCGCATCCACCTCAGCGAGCCGGACATCCTCCTCCAGGCGCTGCTGTGCCAGCCGTATATGGCCGCGCTGCCCAAGGAGGAGGTCGAACGTCTCGGCTCGGGCTTCTCCCGCACCCCCGTGGGCACCGGCCCCTTCCGGATCACCCGCTACGACAGCAAACGGCAGCGCGCGGTGTTCCGCCCGTCCGAGCACTACTTCTGGCGTGGCACCCCACTGATCGACACCCTGGAGTACCGCTGGGGCATCGACTACCCGCTCCAGGCCCTCCAGCTCAGCGGTGGCAAGGTCGATGTGCTCGGCGAAGGGCTCGTGCCCAGTCAGGCCGCCCGCTTCACCGCCGATGCCGGGATGCGGGAACGCTTCGTCCAGCCCGTGCCCGTGCGCGGCAGCCGGTGGATCTCCGCCAACCAGAAGCGGCGCGAGCTGCGGGACCCCCGGGTCCGGCAGGCGCTCAACTGGGCCGTCGACCGGGAACAGCTCAGCCGTGTCGCGTTCGGACTCTCCGACCCGTGGGGCTCTCCCTTCCCCAAACACCTCGACCGCTACCGCCGTACCGCGCGCCCCTACACCCATGACCCGGAGCGCGCGCGTGCCCTCCTGAAAGAGGCCGGTGTACGGCGGCTGCGGCTGAAATTCCTGCACGGCACCCAGGACCCCTGGCCGCTGATGGCCCAGGTCGTCCAGCAGCAGTTCGACGCCGTGGGGGTGGAGATCACCCTGGACGCGATGAGCGAGTCCGCCTTCGAACTCGCCATCTCCAAGGGGGAAGGCGATCTGTACGGGAGCGACATGTACATCGTGCTGGACAGCGCGCTGGAACTGGTGACCACCTGCTACACCGCCTCGGCCACCCAGAACTACTCCAGCTACCGCAACAAGCGGGTGGAGTCCCTGACGGCCAAGGCCCGCAAGGCACCCACCGTCGAGACGTCCAACAAGCTGCTCGCGGAGGTCGAGCGGGAACTCACCGAGGACGCCGCGGGCATCTTCATCGGCAGCCTCAACTTCCTCGCCGCGCGCTCGCCCAGCATGCGCAACTACCAGATGCGCGGCGAGACCGGCAGCTACTACGACCGGCTGTGGGTGAAACGATGAGCACCGTTCCCGTCACACCGCAGACCGCCACCGCCCCGGTGGCGCCCACCGGGCCCGGCCAGCCGCCGGACCAGCCACGGCCCGCCGCCCGCGCCACCGCGCGCGCCACGGGGCGCCGGCTGTGGCTCACCGGACTGTGTCTGCTGGGGTTCCTGGTCGTCCTGGCGCTCTGCGCCCCGATGGCCGGATCCCCCTACACCATCCACACCGACAGCCTCACCTCCCAGGGGCTGCCCGCAGGAGTCGGCGAGAACGGACACGTCCTGGGCACCGATGCCATCGGCCGTGATCTGTTCGCCCGCTCGCTCTACGGATTGCGCGCCACCCTCATCATCGCGCTGACCGCCAACCTCACCTCGGTGGGCCTCGGCGCCGTGGTCGGACTTGTCGCCGGCTTCTACCGCGGCTGGTTCGAACAGGTGCTGATGCGCATCGTCGATGTGTTCCTGTCCGTCCCCACCGTGCTCTCCGGGCTCGCCCTGGCGAGCATCGTCGGCCGCGGCACCACCGGCATCATCATCGTCGTCACCGCCCTGTACTGGGCCTGGACGGCGCGGCTGGTGCACGGTGAGACGGTACGGCTGCGGGGCCGCGGCTTCGTCGAGGCGGCCCTCGCCCACGGTGTGCGCCGCCACACCGCGCTGCGCCGCCACGTACTGCCGCATCTGTCCACCATCCTGCTCAACGTGGCCGCGCTCAACGGCGCGGCCGTCGTGGTGGTCGGCGCCGGACTGTCCTACCTCGGTGCCGGTATCCAGCCGCCCACCCCCGAACTGGGCAATATGCTCGCCGACGGTTCGAGCAGCATGACCTACGCGCCGCACACCCTGTTCGTCCCGCTCGTCCTCGTCATCGCGACCGTCCTCGCCTTCGTCCTGGTCGCCGAAGGACTCAACCGCCGCAACCCCCTCTCGGAGCGACGCTCATGGCTCGACGCATAGCCGTCCGCATCCTGCTGGGCGCATTCACCGTCCTGGCGGTCGTCCTGCTCACCTTCGTGTTGCAGTACGTCGTCCCCGGCGACCCGGCGCGCAGCATCGCGGGCCCCAAGGCCACACCCGAAGTCCTCAAGGAGATCCGCGGACAGCTGCGGCTGGACGACCCGTGGTGGTCCCAGCTCGGCCACTACCTCTCCTCGGTCCTCCAGGGCGACCTGGGAACCTCCTACTCCAACGACCGGCCCGTGCTCTCCCTCATCCTGGAGCGGCTGCCCGCCACCGCCGCCCTGGCCGCGGCCGCCCTGGTGGTGGAACTCCTCCTCGGCGGTCTGTGGGGCATGTGGGAGGCCATGCGGCCCAAGCGCAGCTGGCTGCTGGCCACCGTCAATGTCGGACTGCTGTCGATGCCGGTGTTCTCCCTGGGCTTCCTGCTCCTGCTGCTGTTCGGATACAAGTTGCCGATCTTCCCCATCGACGGCGGCTCCGGTCTGCCCCAACTCGTCCTGCCCGCGGTCGCCCTCGGGCTGATGGGCTCGCCGTACTACGCCAACGTGGTCCGCGACAGCATGCGCGAGGCACTGTCCTCGGCATATGTGCGCACCGCGGTGTCCAAGGGCCTCAGCCGCAGGCGGATCGTCTCCCGCCATGTGCTGCGCAACATCGCCTCCCCGGTGACCACCCTGATCGGCATGGACGTGGCCGTGTTCCTGTCCGGTGTGGTCTTCGTCGAGAAGATCTTCGCCTGGCCCGGGATCGGCCAGATGCAGACCGACGCCTTCGCCGACCTGGACCGTCCACTGCTCACCGGCACCGTCATCGTGGCCGCCGCCCTTGTCGTCACGGCCAACCTCCTGGTGGATCTGGTCCGGACCGCCATCGACCCCCGTGCCGCATCGGAGGCACCATGACCACCGCCCAGGCACCTGCCGCACCCACCCTCGGCAGCGACGTCACCATCGACCAACTGTCCGTGAACTATGGCGACTTCACCGCACTGCGGGACGTCAGCCTCACCGTGCCCGCGGGCACCACCACCGCCCTCGTCGGCGAGTCCGGCTCCGGGAAGTCCACCCTCGCACTCGCCGCCGGGCGCATCCTGCCACCCGGCGCCGCGATCAGCGGCGGCTCCGTACGGGTCGGCGACACCGAACTGACCGCCCTCACCGGCAGGGCGCTGCGCGAGGCACGCGGCCACACCGCCGCCTACCTCGCCCAGGACGCCTCGGCCGCCCTCAACCCCGTCATGCGTGTCGGCAAGCAGATCGCCGAGGTCCACCAGGTGCGCGGCGGGGCGAGCCGGGCCGAGGCCGCCGAACTGGCCCGGCAGGGCCTGGCCGATGTGGGGATCCCCGACCCCGACCGGGTGGCGCGCCTCTACCCCAACGCGCTGTCCGGCGGTATGCGGCAGCGGGTCATCATCGCCATCGCGCTCGCGTTCCGCCCCCAGCTGCTCATCGCCGACGAACCCACCACCGCTCTGGACGTCACCGTCCAGGCCGAGATCCTCGCCCTGGTCTCCAGGCTCCAGCAGCAGTGCGGGCTCACCGTCATCTGGATCACCCACGACATGTCGGTGGTCGCCGAACTCGCCGACCACGTGGCCGTGCTCTACGGAGGGCGGCTGGTCGAACACACCGATGTGCTCACCCTCTTCGAACGTGCTCGCCACCCCTACACCCAGGCCCTGCTCACCTGTTTCCAGAGCGGCCGCACCGCGGGGCCCAAGGAGCCCTTCACCACCATCTCCGGAAGTCCGCCGGTCGCCGGCCCGCCCGGTGGCTGCCCCTTCCACCCCAGATGCCCGCAGGCCGACAGCCGGTGCACCATCGAGCTGCCCGTACCGCGCCCGGTCGGCCATGACCACCTCGCGGCCTGTCACCGCCTGGAGGAGACACCGTGAGCACGACGAAAAACACCCCCGGCGGACCGCTGCTGGAAGCCACCGGGATCACCAAGCGCTATGGCCAGTACACCGCGCTGGACGATGTCGACCTGTGCATCGAGACCGGCCGCACCGTCAGCATCGTCGGTGAGTCGGGCTCGGGGAAGTCCACCCTCGCCCGCATCATCGTCGGCCTGGAGCGCGCCGACAGCGGCACCGTCCGCTTCCGCGGCGAGGAGGTCCGCGGCCGCCGCGCCCGCCACGCCTTCCGGCGCAACGTCGGCATGGTCTTCCAGGACCCGTACGAGTCGATGGACCCCCGGCTGACCATCGGCGAGATCGTCGCCGAACCGCTGCGCGCCCACGGTATGTACCGGGACGGCGGCGAGCAGCGGGTCCGCGAACTCCTGGACTCCGTCGGCATGCACGGCGCCGAACCCGACGCCTACCCGCACAAGTTCTCCGGCGGACAGCGGCAGCGCGTGTGCATCGCCCGCGCCCTGGCCACCGACCCCGATCTGGTCATCTGCGACGAACCCACCTCCGCCCTGGACGTGTCCGTACAGGCCCAGATCCTCAACCTCCTGCTGGACCTCCAGTCCCGGCGGCAGCTGGCCTATCTGTTCATCACCCACGACCTCGACGTCGTACGGCGGATCAGCGACGAGGTGGATGTCCTGCTGCGCGGCACCGTCGTGGAACGCGGCAGCGCCGAACAGATCACCCGCAGCCCCGAACACACCTACACCCGCCGTCTGCTGGGCGCGGTACCGGCCATCTCACCGCGTCAGCGCCACATCGGTCCGCCGCTGGACACCACCGGCCCGGAGCCGTACCCGTCCCGGAGCGTGAAGGAGGGCCCCGCGTGACCACCACCACCGCCACCGGCACCACGCAGACCGTCACCATCCCCCTCGGTGACGGCACACGGCTCGCGGCCACCCTCTATCTGCCGGTACCCGGTGCCGAGGCGGTGCCCGCCCTCCTGGAGGCGCTTCCGTACCGCAAGGACGACCACCTCGGAGTGGAAGCCCGCCCGGAGTACCTGCGCTTCCGGGACGAGTACCGCTTCGCGGTGTGCCGGGTGGATCTGCGCGGCACCGGCAGCTCCGAGGGGTTCGCGGACGACGAGTACCCCGAGGGGGAACCCGACGACCTGTGCGAGGTCATCGCCTGGCTCGCCGAGCAGCCCTGGTGCAACGGGTCGGTGGGCATGTTCGGCACCTCCTACAGCGGCTTCAACGCCTTCCACGCCGCCATGCGCGCCCCGGCCGCCCTCAAGGCCATCGTCCCCATCTACAGCTCGGACGACCGCTACACCGACGACGTGCACTACCTGGGCGGCGCGCTGCGCATGGTCGACCTGATCGACTATCCGCTCTACCTGGCCGCGATGAACGCCCTGCCGCCGGTGCCCGCACTGGCCGGTCCCGACTGGCGCGAGACCTGGCACAAGCGGATGGACACCATGGAGCCCTGGCTGCTGAGCTGGCTGGAGAACCAGCGCCACGGCGCCTTCTGGCGGCGTGGATCGGTCCGCCCCGACTACGGTCTGGTGCGCTGTCCCACCATGATCGTCCAGGGCTGGGCCGACGGATACCGCAACAACAGCTTCCGGACCATCGGCCACCTTCAGGCCCAGGGCACGCCGTACCGGCTGCTGATCGGACCGTGGAGCCATATGGCCACCCACAGCTCGCTGCCCGGCCCCTGGATCGACCTGGTGCCGGAGATGGCCCGGTGGTTCGACCGCTGGCTGCGGGGGATCGACAACGGCGTCGAACGCGAACCCAGGATCAGCTACTTCACCCGGCGCTCCACCCGCCCCGAACCCGACCTCGCCCAACTGCGGGGGGAGTGGCGCAGCGAGCGGCAGTGGCCGCCGGCCCGCGCCGAGGAGGTCGTCCTCGGCCTCGGCGAAGACCCCCGTGAGCTGCGGGTCAAGCCCTCCACCGGCACCGCCGCCTGGATCGACTGCGCCGGTTCGCTGCCCTGGGGGCAGCCGAGCGACCAGCGCTACGACGACGCCGACTCCCTCACCTGGGAGTGGACCGTCGGGGAAGGGCCGTTGCCCGACGGCTCCCTGGAACTGCTCGGCCACCCACGGCTGCGACTCACGGTGAGCGCCGACGTCCCCGTCGCGTATGTGTCGGTCAAACTGTGCGATGTGTTCCCGGACGGCACCTCCTCCCTGATCACCCGTACCCTGCTCAACCTCACACACCGGGACGGCTACGACGCCGACCCGCGTCCGCTGACTCCCGGGCAGGCGGAGACGGTCGACATCGACCTGAACGCCATGGCGTGCATCCTGGAGCCCGGACACCGGCTGCGGCTTTCCGTCGCGGGAGCCGACTGGCCCAACACCTCCGCCCCGCCACAGCCGTTGACCCTGACGGTGGACGGGGCCGGGAGCGGGCTCACCCTGCCGGTCGTCGCGGGGCCGGGCCCCTGCCCGCCGCCGGTCTTCCACGAGGTCACGCCGGAGGCCCTGCCCGACGGCAAGGGGGTGACCTGGACCGTCGAGCGTGATGTCCTGGCCCGTACCACCACCTGTTTCGTGGACTACGCCGACGCCTGGAACACCCACGACGGCACCGTGTGCGAGGCGCGCAACACCGGCCGCGTCACCGTCGACGAACGCACCTACCAGCAGACCCTGGTGGCGCGTTGCGCGTATGTGGTGGGCTGGCCCGAGGCGCGGGTGACCACCGTCGCCGAGCTGTCCCTGACCACCCACGCCGACCGTTACGAGGTGGACATCACCGTCCGGGCGAGCGAGGATGACCAGCAGGTCTTCGAACGCGACTGGAAACGATCCCTGCCACGCGACCTCGCCTGACGGCGGCGGTCCCGGCACCACCGCGACCCGACCACCGACGTCCCCTACCGGAGCCGCCATGTCCAGTGAGCGCGCCGGATACCCGGCACTGCTGCGTTCCCCGGGCGTTCCCGCCGTCGTCCTGCCGTCCATCCTGGCCAGGCTGCCGGTCGGGATGACATCGGTGCTGCTGGTCCTGCTGGTCCAGCACAGCACCGGGTCCTACCGGGCGGCCGGTCTGGCGATGGCGGCGAACTGGCTGGCGTTCGCCGCCACTTCCCCCTTCTACGGCCGTATCTCCGACCGGGGCCACGCCGTGTGGGTCATGGTCGTGGTGGGCTGTGCCAACCCCCTGGCTACCGCGGCCTTCCTGCTGTTGGTGCACAACGGCGCACCGGTGTGGGCCATCGTGGCGGGCGCCGCGGTGGCGGGTGGCGCCGCGCCGCCCGTCGCCGCCGTCACCCGAGCGGTGTGGCCCCATCTGGTCGACGGCCGTCTCCACCCCGTGGCCTTCGGCTTCGAGGCCGTGGTGGTGGAAATCCTCTACGTCCTGGGCCCCTTGGTGGCCGGTCTCGTGTGTGCCGTCGCCAGCCCCTCGGCGGGTCTGCTGGTGGGCGCCGCCGCGGTGATGATCGGTTCCCTCGGTCTCGCCCGCGCGCCGGTGATCCGCTCCTACAGCAGCCGTGACCAGCCGCGTCCGGCCGGTGGCGGCCATGTCCTGGCCTCGCCCGCCATGCGCCGGATCCTCATGGTCACCTTCCTGATGTCCGTCGCCTACGGCGTCCTGGAGGTCCTGGTACCCGCCTTCGCGGTGGAGGCGGGCTCCCCGTCCTCCAGCGGACTGCTGCTGGGGGTGTGGTCATCCGCGAGCATCGTGGGCGGGATCCTCTACATCCGGATCACCCCGCGCTCGTCCCTGGTGCGTCAGCTCGTCGTCCTGATCTTCGCCAACGCCGCGGGCTTCGCCGTGCTGGCCGTCGCCCGCGAGCCCTGGCAGCTCGGACTGCTGCTCGCCCTCGGCGGTACCCTGATGGCGCCCGCCACCTCGGTGGAGTACATGCTGGCGAGCCGGGCCACCGACGGCGCCCGGGCCACCGAGGGATTCACCTGGTTCGGCACAGTGGCCTACGGAGGCGCCGCCGCGGGCGGAGCCCTGGCCGGTGTGCTCATCGTGCCCTGGGGCCTGCCCATGACCTTTCTCGCGGCGGCCGGCGGCGCGGTGCTGGCCGGGTGCTTCGCGATGCGGATCGCCGAACCCGGCACGGTGCAGGAGCGGGAAGCGACCGCCGCCGAGGGGCAATCGGCGGACGCCCCGGCCCCGCACGCCGAGGACGAGCTCCGCTGACCGCGGGCCGGGTGCGCACGGGTCACCAGGCCGTGGTGAACAACTCCTCCGCGGCGTCGACCGCCTTCGCCAGGGCCTCGGGCTCCGGACGCAGCCCCGCCACGATCGTGTCGGTGCCGCGCAGCCCCGCCCGCTCGAGGAGCCGTTTCTCGTTGGTGACCCATTCCCCGCGCGCCGCCAGCACCGCGTGAGCCGTCTGGAGGGCGGCGGTGGCCACCGCCCCGGCCATCTCGGTCGTCTGTCCGCGCGGTGCGTACGCGGCCCTGGCGTACTGGAGCGTCAGCGCGGCCCGGCCCCGCCACTCCCGCGGGGCCGTCGTACGCAGCTCCGGGGGGAATCCGGGGCGGGGCAGCGAGCCGCGCAGCACTCTGTTGAGGGCGAGTTCGGCGACCAGCAGATAGCTCGGGATCCCCGCGAGGTGGAACATCAGCGGCTCCCAGCGGAAGCGGCCCCGCTCGGCTTCGGCGAGTTCATGCTCCACCACGTCGAGGTCGCGGTAGTGGACGTCGACGCGCCGCCCCTCCACGGTGAGCCAGGCGCCGCCGTTGAACACCCCGCCGCCCCAGGCGCCGAGGTCCGACACCTCACCCTCCCACCCGACGGCCCGCAGCGTGTCCGGATCGAAGGCGCCCCGGTAGTACACGCCCAGGTCCCAGTCGCTGTCCGGAGTGTGGGTGCCCTGCGCCCGTGAGCCGCCGAGTGTGACGGCGCGCACCGTCGGCAGGGCCGCGAGCCGGTCGGCGAGGAGATCGAGAAACGCGTTGTCCGTCGTTCCGGTCATGGCAGGAAGGCTAACGGTGCGGGGGCCTGCGGACATGGGACGGCGCCGCCGCACCGGTCGTGTCCGGAGCGACGGCGCCGCGTCTCACACCGGCTTCCCCTGCCGTCAGCTCCGGCCGGTGGTGTGTGCGCCCAGCAGGAAGGGGGCGGGCGGGCCCTCGCCACCGGTCGCCAGGTCCGCCGTCAGTTCACCGATGAGCGGGGCGAACTTCGCGCCGTGTCCCGAGCAGGGTGAGCACACGATGAGCGCGCCGACCCGGTCCAGGAGGAAGTCCTCGCTCGGTGTGGTGGTGTACAGGCAGGTGGTCTCGGTCCGCGGGGTGGGATCCAGCCCCGGCAGCCACCGTTTGACGTACTCGATCGTGCGCTGCCGTGTCTCGGGGGTGACGATGCCGTCCCGGCCGGTGGCGGTGGTCCTGCGGCCGCCGTAGTGCTCACCGATCTTGCGGTCGTCCCCCGGTCCGCCGTCGCGGCCCCCGGCGAGGTGGTAGACGCCGTTGCCGTGCTCATGGATGACACTGGGCCAGGCGCCGGCGGCCTCGTCGAGCCGGGGGAAGTGGAAGGCGTCCTGCTGGGTGACGGTCAGCGCGGGCAGCGGAAGGCGGTCGCCGAGCAGTTCCGCGGTCCAGCCTCCGGCCGCGACCACCACCTGCCCGGCCTCCACCGTCTCCCCGTCGTCGAGGAGGATGCGGACACCGCCGGGGCCCTCTTCCAGGGAACGCACCGTGGTGGAGAAGCGGAGCGTGGCGCCGCGCCGTTCGGCGCCGTCCAGGAACGCGGTCACGGCTGCCGCCGCGTCGACCGTCCCGGCCTGCGGATGGTGGATGACAGGGCCCTCGAAGACCATGCCCGGCCAGCGGCGCTCCGCCTCGCGGGCGTCCAGCACCTCATGTTCCACCGTGGCGGCGGAGAGCTGTCCGGCGACGGCGTCGACATAGGAGCGGGCCCCGAAGTCCACGCCGCCCAGCATCCGCAGCAGGGGCACACCGCTGTCGAACTCCAGCTCCCGCCACAACTCGAAGGCGCGCCCGGTGAGCCGGGTGTACATCGCGTCGTCGTAGGCGCGGCGGACGATCCGCGCGCTGCCGTGCGAGCTGCCGCGGTGGTGGCCCGGGTCGAACTGTTCCAGCAGCAGGACCGACAGTCCTCGGCGACTGGCCGCCCACGCGGTGGCGGCTCCCATCAACCCGCCGCCGATGACGGCCAGTTCAACGCGTTCCGACATGGTTTCCTCCACCAGGGATCGAACCGGCCGGGGTGCCACCGGGACCGAACCGGGCGTCAATGGCGGTGATCTTGTCCGCGACGACGCCGAGCGCGGCATCGCGGGGGGTGACGCCGTAGTGCCGGGCGTTGGTGAGCATGTCGGTGGTGATCCGGCGCATCGACTCCCGGACCTTGCGGTCGGCCTGCGCGGCGTCGGCGCCGATGTCGCCGAAGAGGGTCCACCACCACCAGGCGTTGGTGGCCGAGTTGGCGACGAAGTCCGGTATCACCTGGACACCGCGGGCGTGCAGCGCGGCCTCCGCCTCGGGGAGGGTGGGCATATTGGCGGCCTCGGCGATGATCCGCGCGGTGATCCGGGTCTGGTTGACCGCGTCGATGCAGTAGGAGACCGCCGCGGGCACCAGGACGTCGCAATCGATGTCGAGCCAGCTGTCGCCGTCGGCCTCCCGGTCCCCTGGGCGCAGCTGGCCGCGGTCGATCCCGCCGAGGGGGTCACGGGTGCGCAGCAGATGCTCGACGTCGAGACCGTCCGGGTTGGCGATGACGCCGTGGGCGTCGGCCACCGCGACCACCGTGACACCCGCCTGCGCCAGATAGCGGGCGGTCGCACCGCCCATCGAGCCGAAGCCCTGGACGACGGCGCGTGCCGAACCACGGGGGATACCGGTCAGATCCAGGGCGGTGAGGGCCGATTCGGCCACCCCCAGACCGCCGACCAGCTCGGGCAATGCCACCCCGTCGACATCGATGGCGAACGCGTCCGCCAGCCGCTGCCGCGCCTGGGCGTCGTCGTCCAGCAGCGGGTAGATGGCCTGGATGGAACTGGCCAGCCCCACCTCGGTGATGACGTCGTCGATGGTGTCCTGGCGCAGCCCGAGGTCCTCACCGGTGGTCCAGTGGTGTTCCAGGACGCAGCGCACGGCCTCCAGGAAGCGGGCGAGGATCGCACGGGCCTCAGGGTCGTGCGGACTGCAATCGATACCGCCCTTGGCCCCGCCCAGGGGGATGTAGCGGTTGCCCGGGTCGTAGTGGAGCGCTTCCTTGCGGGTCATCCCGGCCGCCAGGCCGCGCACCTCCTCCAGGGTGCAGCCCTCGCGCATCCGCAGGCCGCCGCTGGCCACGCCGCGGATCAGACGGTCGATGACAACGAAGCCGCGCCGCCCGGTGACCGGGTCGGTCCAGATCAGCTGGAGATGCGGCTGGGTGGTACCGGTGAGGAGAGGTGTGCTCAAGGGGGTCGCTGTCATGGTTTCCGTCCAGTGCGGGCACTCGTCACTGAATGCGCGTTCAGTCGTGGGTGGGGAGTGCGGGTCGGATATCGGCTGGATCCGGTGGCCCGGGGCGGGGCCGCCGAACCGGCTCAGGTCATCCAGTTGACCGGGTACTGGCTGTCCGTCAGCGCCGGGCGGTCGAGCCGGAAGGTGGTGTACGGCTCGGTCTCCGCCAGCTTGGGGTCGCCGGCCAGCTCGGACAGCATCCGGCCCAGTGTCGGCGCGAACTTGAAGGCGTGGGCCGCGCCGAGCCCGACCAGGACACGCTCGGCTCCGGGCACCGTGCCGAGGACGAAGTCACGGTCCGGGGTCAGGGTGTACAGACAGCGCTTGGACCTGATGGGACGGCCACTGAGCGGGAAGCGCTCACCCATGAACCGGGTGAGCCGGTCCAGCATGTCCAGATCCGTACTGCCCGACCGCGACTCCGCGCCCACCTCGGGCCCTCCGCAGTCCTGGCCGGCCTTCACGGTGGCCTCGCCGAAGCAGGGGAAGCCGTAGTAGCAGGGTTCGTCCAGCCAGATCCAGACGGGGAACGACTCCGGGGCGAACGGTGCCGGGTCCGCGGGCCGGAAGTAGGTGACCTGCTCCTCCAGCACGGTCAGCGGGATCTCATGGCCGAGCGGGGTGAGGAGCGTATTGGCCCAGGCGTCGGTGCACAGCACCACCTGCCCGGCGGAGTACCGGCCGCCCGGGGTTTCCACCTCGACCCCGTTCGCACCGTGGTGCACGGCGGTCACCGGGGTGTTGTCGAGCAGCTGGGCACCGGCCGCGGTCGCCAGCCGCTGCATGGCGGCGGTGGACCGCGCCGCGGGCACCATGGAGGTGCGCTCCTGGTACATCGCGGTGGTGTCCTCGGGCACGGAGATCTGCGGCCAGCGGCGCCGCACCTCGGCGGCGTCCAGCAGCTCGTAGGAGATGCCCTCGGCGTCCAGGCTCTGCCAGTAGTCGGTGAGCGGGATGGAGGACTCACGCGGACACAGGTCCACACCGCCCGTGGTGGTGACGAACCGCTCGTCGGCGGCGCGCTCCAGATGGGCCCAGTCGTCGTAGGCGTGGCGGGTGAGACGGACGTAGTCGGGCCGGTGGTAGCTGTGGCGCAGGATGCGCGAGGTGTCGTGGGACGCTCCGCGTTCATGGCCGAACGCGAACTGTTCCAGGCCGAGCACCCGGCGCCCGGAGGCTGCCAGATGCCACGCGGCGGCGGAGCCCAGGCCGCCCAGGCCGACAACGATGACGTCGAACGACTTGGTCCCGTGGTGCGCGTTCATGGATTGGCCTCTCGACGCGGAGCTCGTGCCACCCGTGTCCCGGTGAGATGAGGAGGGGAAGCCACGGTGGCGGAACAGGAGCTCGGAACTACTCGTGGTGAGAAGTGAAGGCCCGGCGGCCGACGCGCGGGATGACCCTGCCGCGTGGCCCGCAGGCTTATCGGTTACTGAACGACGATGTAGTACGTGTTCCGCGCTTGTCAATACCGGCGGGTCGAGTGGCATGTCCGCCACGCCGGGAGAAGCCGTGCCGGCGCACGGCGAAGCGCCTGCCCGTACACCGGGGAAAAGTCCAGGGCGGGAGGTGGGGCTCAGGGTCGGGACGCGAGTGCGGGACGACAGGGCCGGGGCGGCGGGGAACCGTGCCCGGGGCCGCTCAGTCGCGCTCCAGATCGCTGCTCTTCACGCCCAGCTCCCGGGCGACGATCTGGCGTGACCAGTCGGCCGCCTGCTTCCGGTCCTGGGTGCCGCGGTGGACGATGGTCTGCACGGCCACCCCGTCCAGCAGGGCGGTGATCCGCCACACCGCGCCCCGCGGATCGTCGGTGGTGAACTCCTTGGCGTCCACGCCGTCCTGGATGATCGCGGTCAGCGCCTCTTTCCAGCGCAGATCCAGCTCCCGTCCGACCTTGCGCAGGGTCGGCTCCCGCAGCGCTCCCGACCAGCCCTCGATCCACAGGGTCCAGCCCTTCGCCTGCCCGGTCGGCGCGTACCAGTCCAGGGCCGTGCGCAGCCGCTCCAGCGCGGTGGGCAGTCCGGCGGTGAGGTGGTCCAGGTGGTCCAGCTCCCGCTGGACGGCCCAGGCGAAGGCCTCGGCGATCAGCGTTTCCTTGTTCTGGAAGTGGTAGATCACCAGGGCAGGGCTGACCGACAGTTCGCGGGCCACATCCGAGATCCGCAGGGGGTGGATGCCCTGCTTCTTGATCTCGGAGACGGTGGCGCGAAGGATCTCCCCCCGGCGCAGACTCGGGTCCTTACGGCTGCGTGTCACGCCATGAGGATAGGACATGCCCCGCCGCCGTCCCCAGCCGTCAGCCGGACCCGGTTTTGAACCGGTGCTGAACAGGCGGCCAGCGAAGTGGTCACGGGCATTGACAAAGTCCCGAGGAAGAATCCACGATGCTGACGGTTTAACTGTACGGCTAGTCAGTAAAGAGCGTGGCGGAACCCCTCGCCCGCGTGCGCTCCGGCGCGGCTGACCCGTGAAAGACATCAGGCCCCCGCAGCCCCGGCGCCCGGTCGCCCGTCCCCCCCGGCGCCACCCTCACCGCCCCCTCCCGCCGAGAGGAGCCGCAGGACTCATGCCCACCACCTCGTCGCCCGCCGGTACCCGGCGCGCCGGACTCGCCGCCTTCCGCGATCCGGCGTCCGTGGCCGTCGTCGGGGCCTCGGCCAATCCATCGAAATGGGGATACTGGCTGGCCCGCGGCGCCCTCGCCGGCCGGGACCGGCGCACGGTGCATCTGGTCACCCGCGGCGGCGGCGAAATCCTCGGCGCTCCCACCGTGGCCTCGCTCGGTGATCTCCCCGAGGTCCCCGAACTGGTCGCGCTCTGCGTCCCCGCCGCGCAGCTGGACACCGTCGTCGACGAAGCCCTCGAGATGGGCGTACGCGGACTGCTCGGCATCACCGCCGCCGTCCAGGACGAACAGCGGCTCGCCGCCAAGGTGGCCGCCGCCGGTGCCAGGATGATCGGCCCGAGCAGCCTCGGCCTGTTCGACGCCGCCACCTCGCTGCACATCGCCTGGGGCGACTTCACCGCCGGGGGACTGGCCGTGGTCTCCCAGAGCGGACAGGTGGGCAGTGAGATCGCCCTGCTCTCCCGCCGCTCCGGCCTGGGGATATCCCGTTTCGTCTCGGTCGGCAGCCAGCTCGACGTCACCATGGCCGACCTCCTGGAAGACCTCGCCGACCACGACCTCACCCGCGCGGTCGGGGTCTACCTGGAGAGCTTCCACGAGGGCGGACGGGTCTTCGACGCCCTCCGGGCGCTGCGCGCGGCAGGCAAACCGGTCGTCCTGCTCGCCGCCGGTGACAGCGAGGCCGGAGCGCGCGCGGCACGCTCCCACACCAGCGCCCTCACCTCACCGATGGAACTCGTCGACGCCGCCTGCCGGGCCGCCGGTGCGCTGCGCGTCCCCACCCCCACGGCGCTGGTGGACGTGGCCGCGCACCTCCTGAGCGCCTCGCTGCCCACCGGGCCGCGCGTCGCCATCGTCAGCGACAGCGGGGGACAGGGTGCCCTCGCCGCCGACCGGGCCACCCGGCAGGGGCTGACCGTCCCGGAGCTGAGCGGACCGCTCACCACGGAGCTGGCCCGTCGGCTGCCGGACGGCGCCGCCACCGCCAACCCGGTCGACCTCGCCGGTGGCGGCGAGCGCGACCTCACCAGCTACCGCGATGTGGTCGCGGCCCTCCTCGGCTCCGGCGATGTCGACAGCGTCCTGCTCACCGGCTACTTCGGCACCTACGGCCTGGACAGCCCGCCCCTGGCCGCCGCCGAGGCCCGGGTGGCACGGGAAGTCGGCGAGCTGGCCCGGCAGTACGGACGGCCACTGATCGTCCACTCCATGGGCGCCCACAGCGACACCGCCGCCGAGCTGCGCGCCGCCGGTGTCCCCGTCTACGCCACCATCGACGCCGCCACCAGCGCGCTGGCCGGGGCCCACACCCTGCACCAGTACCCCGGGCGGCCCCCGCGGGGCACCGCGGGCGACGGCCTCGCCACGCCCCGCGGCTTCTGGGCCACCCGAGCCCTGCTGAGCGAGTCCGGTATCGCCTTCCCCGCGGCGCACCGGGTCCATGACGCGCGGCAGCTCGAAGCCGCCGCCGCGCGGCTCCGCCCGCCCTACGTCCTCAAGGCCTCCTGGCTGGAGCACAAGAGCGAAGCGGGCGGTGTGGTGACCGGTCTCCAGGACGCCACCGGCGCTCTGCGCGCGTTCACGGCGATGCACACGCGGCTCGGCGACGGCCCGTATGTGCTGGAGGAACAGGATGTCCGCCCCGATGTGGTCGAAGTGATCGTCGGCGCCCGCCACGACGCCCGGCTCGGGCCGATGGTCATGGTCGGCGCGGGCGGCACCGAGGCCGAGCTGCACCGCGACGTGGTCACCGAATGCGCGCCGGTCGACCCCGAGCAGGCACGGGCGATGATCCAGCGACTGCGCTGCGCCCCGCTGCTCGCGGGCTGGCGCGGGCGGCCCGCCACCGATATCGCGGCGCTGGCCCGGGCGGTCGCCGCCGTCTCCCGGCTCATCGCCCAACTCGACGGCCAGCAGGTGGAGTTGGAGATCAATCCACTGCGGGTCGCCCCCGACGGCGCCATCGCCGTCGACGCCCTGCTCCTTTCGGCGGACCACGACCCGGCGGACCCCGATCCGGCGAGCCCCGACCCGGTGGCCCCTGACCCGGTGGCCCCCGATCCGGCAGCCCGCGACACCAGCACCGACAGCCCGGCCCCCCTCGGCACGGCCCCCGACACCAAGGGAAACCCATGAGTCACCAGATACAGGCCGACGAATTCACCGGCCGCACAGCACTGGTCACCGGCGGCGGATCAGGCATCGGCCGGGCCATCGCACAGCGCTGGGCCGCGGGCGGCGGCCATGTCACCGTCCTCGGCCGCCGCGAGGAAGCGCTGCGGGAGACCGTCGCCCTGATCGAGGCGGCGGGGGGCAGCGCCGACGCGGTGAGCTGCGACGTCCGCGACGCCGCCGCGGTGGACGCCGCCGTGGATCAGGTGGCGGAGCGCCACGGCCGACTCGACGCCCTGGTCAACAACGCCGCGGGCAACTTCGTCGTCCCCGCCGAGGAGCTCTCCCCGGGCGGCTGGAAGGCCGTGGTGGACATCGTGCTCAACGGCACCTTCCACTGCACCCGCGCCGCCGCCCGCCATATGCTCCCGGCCGGTCGCGGCGCCGTGCTCAACGTCATCGCCAGCTACGCCTGGCACGGCCATCCGGGCACCGTGCACAGCGCCGCCGCCAAGGGCGGTGTCCTCGCCATGACCCGCACCCTCGCGGTGGAATGGGGCGGCCGCGGCGTCCGGCTCAACTGCATCGCCCCCGGCCCGACCGAGACCGACGGAGCCTCCGCCGCCCTGTGGCCGACCGAGACCGCCCGGGCCCGGGTGAGGGGCAGTGTGCCGGCCGACCGGTTCACCACCCCGGAGGAAGTGGCCGAGACCGCGGCCTTCCTCATCAGCGACCGCGCGGCCTACGTCACCGGCGATGTCCTCGTCGTGGACGGCGGCCAGTGGCTCGGCAAGGCCATCTACACCACGGAGCAGGACCGCTCATGACCGATCAGCTCACCGGCGGACAGGCCCTGGTCGCCGCACTCGAAGCACACGGGACGGACACCGTCTTCGGCATCCCGGGCACCCACAACCTGCCCGTCTACGCCGCCCTCGCCGCCTCGTCGATCCGCCATATCCTGCCGCGCCATGAGCAGGGGGCGGGCTTCGCCGCCGACGGCTGGGCCCGGGTCACCGGGCGGCCCGGGGTGTGCGTCACCACCACCGGGCCCGCCGTCCTCAACGCCGCGACCGCGGCCGCCCAGTCCTACTCCGACTCCATCCCCGTCCTGCTGGTCTCCCCGGGGCTGCCGCTCGGCCACCCCGGCCGTGGTAACGGCTATCTGCACGAGGTCAAGGACCAGCGCGCGGCCCTCGACGCCATCGTGGCCTACAGCCACCGGGTCACCAGCGTGGCGGAAATCCCGCTGGCCGTGGCACACGCCTTCGCCGCCATGACGGCCGGACGGCCACGCCCCGTACACCTGGAGATCCCGCTCGATCTGCTGGACGCCTCCGCACCGGTCGAGGTGGCCGTGCCGACACCGGTGGCCCCGGTGACGGCCGGACGGGCCCAGATCGCGGCCGCCACCACGGCGCTGGTCGCCGCACGGCGCCCCGTGATCATCGCCGGAGGCGGCAGCAGCGGCGCCGCCCACTCCCTGCGCCAGGTGGCGGAACGGCTCGGGGCGCCGGTGGTCACCACCGCGAACGGAAAGGGCGTCTTCCCGGACGGCCACCCGCTGGCCATCGGCGCCGGACTGCACCACACCGCCGTACGCGAGCTGGTGGCCGACAGCGATGTGGTGCTCGCCGTCGGCACCGAACTCGCCCCGGCCGACCTGTGGTTCGGCCCGTTCGACATCCCCGGCGCCCTCATCCGCGTCGATATCGACCCGCAGGCGCTCACCACCAACGCCCTGCCCGACATCGGACTCGTCGCCGACGCGGCGGACGCCCTCAAGGCCATCGGCACCCGGCTCGAGGCGGCCCGTACCACCGGCCCCGCGGACCCCGAACGCGCCGCCCGCACACGCCGGGAGTTCACCGCCGCTGCCCGTGCCGAGGGGGCCGACTACCTCGGTCTCACCGCGGCGCTCGGCCAGGTCCTGGGGCGCGAGGGCATCCTCGCCGGGGACTCCGCGATGGCCTGCTACTACGGCGCGCTGTCCAATCTGCCCGCGTACCACCCGCGTTCGTTCCTCTATCCCACCGGACTGGGCACCCTCGGCTACGGACTGCCCGCCGCCATCGGCGCCAAGCTGGCCCGCCCGGACGCTCCGGTGGTCGCCCTCCACGGGGACGGCGGCCTGATGTTCACCGTCCAGGAGCTGGCCACCGCCGCCCAGCTGCGGCTGCCGCTGCCCGTGGTCGTGTGGGACAACGGCGGCTACGGCGAGATCCGCAACGAGATGGCCGACCGCGACGACCCCGTCCACGCGGTGGATCTGCCCACCCTCGACTTCCCGGCGCTGGCCCGTTCGATGGGCTGCCACGGCGTGCGGGCCGAGGACAGCGCACAGCTGGCCACCGCGCTGGAAACCGGGCTCGCCGCCGACCGCCCCACCCTCATCCACCTGCCAGGAGGAACACCGTGAACGCCCTGACCGAACCGTGGCCGCTGACCGACGAGCAGCGCGCGATCATCGACCTGTGCCGCGACTTCGCCCGTAACGAGATCCGCCCGCGCGCCCGCGAGGTGGACGAGGCCGATGTGGTCACCCCCGTCGACATCTGGCAGAAGGCCGCCCAGGTCGGCATCACCGACTTCATGCTGCCCACGGAGGTCGGCGGCGGTGGCTTCACCGATGTCTTCACCCAGTGTCTGGTCCAGGAAGAGCTGTGCTTCGGCGACCCCGGCATCGGCAATCTGCTCTGCTCCAACGGCTTCTTCGCCGACCCCGTCCTCGAACTGGGCACCGAGGAACAGCAGAAGAAGTGGCTCGGCCCGCTGGTGGGCCCCAAGGCCCCGATGACCGCGCTGGCCACCACCGAACCCGGCTCCGGCTCCGACGCCGCGTCGATCAAGACCACGGCCCGCCGTACCGGCGGCGGCTATGTGCTCAACGGCCAGAAGGCGTGGATCTCCAACGCCGGGTCGGCCAGGTCCTTCGTGGTGTTCGCCAAGACCGACCCGAGCCAGCGGTCCAAGGGTGTCTCGGCGTTCCTCCTGGACGCCGACACCCCCGGACTCAGCGTCGGTGAGCCGATGCGGAAGATGGGCCAGCGCGCCATCGTCTGCCGCGAGGTGTTCTTCTCCGATGTCGAGGTCGCCGAGGAGAACCGGCTGGGCGACGAGGGCCAGGGTTTCCGCGGCCTCATGCGGACGTTCGACATCTCCCGCATCGTGCTGGGCGCGGCGGCCGTCGGCGCCGCACGCGCGGCGTACGAGTACGCCCGCGACTACGCCCGTACCCGCATCCAGTTCGACAAGCCCATCATCGAGCACCAGGCCGTCGCCTTCCGTCTCGCCGATATGGCCGCCCGGATCGAGGCGTCCCGGCTGCTGGTGCTGAGCGCCGCCCGCGCGGTGGACGCCGGAGCGGCGGTCACCGGACCGGCCGCCATCGCCAAGCTGACCGCCTCCGAGACCTCGATGTTCTGCACCTGGGCCGCCGTGCAGACGCTCGGCGGCTGGGGGTACTCCCGCGAATACCCGGTGGAGCAGTGGATGCGCGACGCCAAGCTGGAGGAGATCGAGGAGGGCACCTCGGACATCATGCGCCTGGTCATCTCCCGCAACCTCCCCTGACCTGCCCACCTGACCCCCACGAACGAGACTGGAAAGAGGCCGAGGACATGGCACACGAGGTACGAGGCGTGGTCGCACGCGCCAAGGGCGAACCCGTCCGGCTCGAGACGATCCTGGTACCCGACCCCGGACCCGGTGAAGCCCTGGTGAAGGTGCAGGCGTGCGGTGTCTGCCACACCGATCTGCACTACCGCGAGGGCGGGATCAACGACGACTTCCCCTTCCTTCTCGGCCACGAGGCCGCCGGAACGGTCGAGGCGGTCGGCGAGGGCGTGACCGATCTCGCCCCCGGTGACTTCGTCATCCTCAACTGGCGCGCGGTGTGCGGCAATTGCCGGGCCTGCCGCCGTGGCCGCCCCTGGTACTGCTTCAACACCCACAACGCCGAGCAGAAGATGACCCTCGCCGACGGCACCGAGCTCTCCCCGGCCCTGGGGATCGGCGCCTTCGCCGAGAAGACCCTCGTGGCCGCCGGACAGTGCACCAAGGTCGATCCGGCCGCCGCGGCCACCGCCGCGGGGCTGCTCGGCTGTGGGGTGATGGCCGGTCTGGGCGCCGCCATCAACACCGGCGGGGTCACCCGCGGCGACTCGGTGGCCGTCATCGGATGCGGTGGTGTCGGTGCCGCGGCCATCTCGGGATCCGCCCTCGCCGGTGCGGCCCGCATCATCGCCGTCGACATCGACGACCGCAAACTCGACACCGCCCGTGGCCTCGGTGCCACCCACACCGTCAACTCCGCCACCACCGACGCCGTCGAAGCGATCCGCGACCTCACCGACGGCAACGGCGCGGACGTGGTCATCGACGCCGTCGGCCGCCCCCAGACCTATGAGCAGGCGTTCTACGCCCGTGATCTGGCCGGGACCGTCGTACTGGTGGGCGTGCCCACCCCGGAGATGAAGCTCGAGCTGCCGCTGCTCGATGTCTTCGGCCGTGGCGGTGCCCTCAAGTCGTCCTGGTACGGGGACTGTCTGCCGTCCCGCGACTTCCCCATGCTCATCGACCTGTACACCCAGGGCCGTCTGGACCTGGACGCCTTCGTCAGCGAGACCATCGGGCTCGACGAGGTGGAGAAGGCGTTCACCCGGATGCACCAGGGGGATGTGCTGCGCTCGGTGGTGGTCCTGTGAGTTCCCCCGTCCGTATCGACCACCTCGTCACCTCCGGCACCTTCAGCCTCGACGGCGGCACCTGGGAGGTGGACAACAACGTCTGGATCGTCGGCGACGACACCGAGGCACTGGTCATCGACCCCGCCCATGACGCCGATGCCGTGGTCCGGGCGCTCGGCGACCGCAGGCTCACCGCCATCGTGTGCACCCACGCCCATGACGACCACATCAACGCCGCCCCGGCGCTCGCCGTGCGCACCGGCGCCCCCATCCTGCTCCACCCCGATGACCTGCCGCTGTGGCGGCAGACCCATCCCGACCGGGCCCCGGACGGGGAGCTGGCCCACGGCCAGCGGCTCAACGTCGCCGGGATCGGCCTGACCGTGCTGCACACACCCGGCCATGCGCCGGGCGCGGTCTGCCTCTACGCGCCCGACCTGGACACCGTGTTCACCGGGGACACCCTCTTCCAGGGCGGCCCCGGCGCCACCGGCCGGTCCTTCTCCGACTTCCCGACCATCGTCGACTCGATCAAGCACCGGTTGCTGCCCCTGCCCCCGGGGACCACGGTCCGTACCGGGCACGGGGATTCCACGACCATCGACGCCGAAGCACCGCATCTGGAGGAGTGGATCGCCCGCGGTCACTGAGGTGGTGGCGTGGGCCGCGGGGCGGTGGTATTCACCGCCCCGCCTCGACACCCGGCAGGCCCAGCCGCGCCAGCCGCCCCGCGGCCCCGGTGAGCGCGGAGAGCACCACCGGCAGGTCCAGGGGCGGCGCGGCCTCGTTCCACACCGCGCCGTAGCGGCACATCGGGGCGTCCTCCAGCTCGAGCGCGATCAGCCCCAAGAGCGGGTGGGCCGTGTAGGAGACCGGCCGGAGCATCACCATCGCTCCGGCCGTGAGCCGTGCGTGGGCCACGCTGAGCCAGGTCTCGTGGATCATCGGCACCGCGCCCACGGACGAGGCCAGGGCGTGCACCGCGTGCCAGTACCCCGGATGGCTCGACCGCGGCCACGTCAGCCACTCGTACGCGGTCAGCTCCGCCAGCCGTACCCGCCCCCGGGACGCGAGCGGATGGTCGGGGCCCACCACGGCGCACCAGGGCTCGCCGCCCACCACCTGCTGGGCCAGCCCGTCCACCCCGGACTCCAGCTCCAGGCCCACCCCCAGATGCACCCGCCCGTCGGCCACCGCGGCCCGCAGACCCATCTCGGTGTGTTCCTCGGTGCGCAGACACACCGCCGGATCCCCGCCGTCGAGCAGACCGGCGGCGTACGGCAACAGCCAGTACGCGGCCGTCGGCGTATGGCCCACCCGTACCGTCCGGCGGCCGCCCTGTGTCCCCAGCTCGCGGGCGGCGCTGATGGCATCGTCCAGCGCCTGGAGCGCCGGACGTACCCGGTCCTGCAACTCACGTCCGGCCGCCGTCAGTTGGACGTTCCGTGTGGTGCGCCGGAACAGCTCCGTGCCCAGTGCGTGTTCCAGCGCCCGCACCTGGGAGGAGACCGCCTGCTGGGTGAGGTACAGCCGTGCCCCGGCCCGGGTGAAGCTCATCTCCTGCGCCACCGTCAGAAACGACCTGAGCCGGCGTATGTCGATCAGGTCGGCATCCGGTGTCCCGTCGCCCATACCTTTCCCTTCTCTGACATACCGCCGGTGACCAGTGGTACGGAACCGTGGGATCGCGGCACAGCGACCGGCGATCTCCGCGTCTCGGACCAAGCGTGACGTCGGTCGGGGTCCCTCACCACCACCTTGTCGCAATCGGACAACAACCTCGCGGCGCGGCCCCCGGCTTCGCGCCGCGGACCACGCTGAGTAGGCGGTCGGCGTCACACCGTAGGTACTCCCGGATCCGTGAACGTGGGCCGCCTCCTGAATTGCGCGGCCCGGCGGCCGACGGGATGCTTGAGGTGTCAGCCCTGCGGCGTGCGCTCACCCGTCGGGCCGCTGACGGGTGCCTGGGCGCCGGCGCACCACCAGGAGATCGCCATGGACGCCGGAACACTCGAAACGATGCGGACCACGCTGCGCGGACCGGTCATCGGCCCGCGGGACGGCGCGTACACCCGGACCCGCCAGGTGTACAACGCCATGATCGACCGGCACCCCGCCGCGTTCGTGCCCTGCGCGGACGCCGCCGACGTCATGGCCGCCGTCACCTTCATCCGCGACAACGGACTGGAACTCGCCGTCCGGGGCGGTGGTCACAGCGGACCGGGCCTCTGTCTGGTGGACGACGGCGTCACCATCGACCTGTCGCCGATGAACTGGGTCCGTGTCGACCCGGACGCCAGGACAGCGCAGGTCGGCGGGGGCACTCACCTCGGCGACCTCGACCACGCCACCCACCCCTTCGGTCTGGCCACTCCCACCGGCATCATCTCCATGACCGGGGTCGGCGGTCTGACCCTCGGTGGTGGCCACGGCTACCTCACCCGCAAGTACGGCCTCACCGCGGACAACCTGCTGTCCGCGGACGTCGTGCTGGCCGACGGCAGCTTCGTCACAGCCGATGAGACCGAACACCCGGACCTGTTCTGGGCGCTTCGCGGGGGCGGTGGCAACTTCGGCGTCGTGACCTCCTTCACCTACCGGCTCCACCCCGTGGACACGGTCGGGGTGGCCATCACGGTCTGGCCGGTCGACCGCACCCGCTCCGTTCTCACCTGGTACCGCGAGTTCCTGCCGCAGGCGCCGGATGACGTGTACGGCTTCTTCACGCTCTTCTCCATCCCGCCCGGGCCGCCGTTCCCCGAGGAGATCCACGGACGGAAGATGTGTGGCGTCGTGTGGTGCCACACCGGCGGCCTTGACCACCTCGAGGAGGCGCTCAGGTCGGTGCGGGAGCCCGGCCCCCCGGCCTTCCACTTCACGTCACCGATGCCCTATCCCGCGTTGCAGAGCATGCTCGACCCGGTGATCCCGAGCGGGTACCAGTGGTACTGGCGCGGCGACTTCTTCGACGCGATCCCGGATGCCGCCGTGGAGGTGCACCAGAAGTACGGCGAGAACCTCCCCACTCCGCTCTCCCTGATGCACCTCTATCCGGTCGACGCCGCCGCCCACCGGCCGGGTCCGGACGACACGGCCTGGAGCTACCGCGACGCCGTCTGGTCCGGTGTCTTCGCCGGTGTCGACCCCGATCCCGCCAACGCCGGGGCCATCAGGCAGTGGTGTGTGGACTACTGGGAGGAGACGCACCCGTACTCCATGGGCGGTTCGTATGTGAACTTCATGGGCACGGGCGAGGGCCAGGAGCGGGTCCGCGCCACCTACCGCGGTCACTACGACCGCCTCGCCCGGATCAAACGCGCGTACGACCCCGACAACCTCTTCCACGCCAACCAGAACATCGAGCCGGCCACGAAGCCTCCTGACGGGGTCAGCTCCGGGGCATGAGCTCCACCACGACCGGGATGACCTTTGCGCCTTTGCGCCTTTTGCGCCTGAGCCCTGCGACAGGGAGACGCGCGTCACATCCATCCATGTCACAGCCTGCCGAGCTGTTTCGTCCAAGAGGTGTAGCCATCGACAACCACACAGGAGCACACACCATGGAAGCTCGGCTGAACATCATGGCCAGCCCGGTCGCGGCCAAGGCCATTGGGCACCTCGTCGCCGCGAGCAAGGCGCTCGCGGACTCGACACTGCCGGCCGCCACCCGCGAACTGGTGATGCTCCGCGCCAGTCAGATCAACGGCTGCGCCGGATGCATCGATATGCACACCAAGGAGGCCGCCCACGCCGGCGAGAGCTCGGTACGCCTCCACCTGGTCGCCGCCTGGCGGGAGGCGACGGTGTTCACCGAGGCCGAGCGCGCCGCCCTGGACCTGGCCGAGCAGGGCACCCGCATCGCCGACGCGGCGGGCGGGGTCAGCGACGAGGTCTGGGCGAACGCCGTCAAGCACTACGACGAGGACCAGCTCGCCGCCTTGGTGGCCCAGATCGCCCTCATCAACGCCTTCAACCGCGGAAACGTCATCACCCAGCAGCCCGCCGGCGACTACCGGGTGGGCCAGATCCACTGAGGGGACGGCCGTGGCAGCCGGCGCCGTCCGGCGGTCCGGCGGATCCCGGTCCGACGATCCGGACCGGGACGACGCGGGTCTCCTCGTTCAGCCCGGCGCGAGCCGGTGCGCCTCACCTCCGGTCACGGGGGTACCGGAGGTGAGGGGGTGCAGCACCTGGGCGAGGACCTCGGCCCCGCGCACCACACGCGGCCCCGGCCGGTTGAAGTACGCGGGGCCGTCCACCACCCACACCTCACCCGCGCGGACAGCGGGCAGTTCGTCCCAGCCGGGCAGCCGGAACAGCGACTCCCGCTCGGCCTCGGTGCGTGGGGGGCTGAAACCACACGGCATCAGTACGATGACCTCCGGCCGCGCGGCCCGCACCGTCTCCCAGTCCACCGGTGCGGTGTGCTCGCCCGCGGCCGCGAGCAGCGGTTCGCCACCGGCGTACCGGATCTGCTCGGGAACCCAGTGGCCCGCGGGCCACACCGGGTCCAGCCACTCGATGGCGGCCACCCGGGGGCGCGGGCGCCCCGCCGTTGCCCGCGCCACCGCGGCCAGCCGGTCCCGCAGCGCACGACAGCGCTCCTCCGCGACCTCACCGGCACCCAGCTCCCGCCCGACCCGGAGCAGGCAGTCCAGGACGTCGTCCAGGGTGCGCGGCTCCAGGCTGAGCACCCGCGGACCGCCGTCGAGTACCCGCAGTGCCCGCGACACGGTGTCGTAGGAGACGGCGCACACGTCGCACAGGTCCTGGGTGAGCACCACATCCGGGGCGAGCCCCGCGAGCGCCTCGGTGTCCAGGGTGTACAGCGACGAGCCCCGATGGGTGGCGCCGCCGACCGCGTCGGAGATCTCACGGCTCGTCATGCCGTCGGTGGGCAGCGCGGACGCCGTGACCACCGGAATCCGGCCGACCTCGCCCTCGGGCCAGTCGCATTCATGGGTACGGCCCACCAGGCTCGGGAGCAGACCGAGCTCGGCCACGATGTCGGTGGCGGCCGGGAGCAGGGAGACGATGCGCATGCTCCGAGCCTACGAGCACGGCCGTGCCGGTCGGCTCATGTGCTGTCGGCCGCCGGAGATCCGTACGCCGCCACCGCTTCGGTGTCGACACCGATCGGCGGATGCGACGACGCTCCGCCCAGCGAGCCGAGCGGGCTGTCCCGGCCGGGCAGCGGGCGGGCGAAGAACGCTGCGTCCTCGGCGGCGATGGGGTCCGGTGCGGATCCCCGCGACACCACCACCGGGGCGCTGTTCGGGCACACCTCGGCACAGGCACCGCAGTCGATGCATTCGCCGGGATGGATGTAGAGCTTGCGGTGACCCTCGTAGATGCAGTCCACCGGGCACACCTCCACGCAGGAGCCGTCCATCTCGTCGACGCAGCTCTCACCGATCGCGTAGGGCATCGCGGGCCTCCTTCTCCTCCGTGTTGTCCGACTGCCGCGTGTGGGCCGTCCGTTGGTCGCCGTCCGTGGAGTGTCCGGGGAAGAGATCGGCCAAGGGGTCGAGCCGTACGGCCGCGTTCGCCACCGCCGTGGCGGCCTCGCCGAAGCCCACGGACATCAGCCTGACCTTGCCCGGGTACTCGGTGATGTCCCCCGCGGCGAAGACCCCTGTAACGGTGGTGGCCATCCGGCTGTTCACCACGATCCTCCGGTCCACGATGTCCAGGCCCCAGCTCTCCAGCGGTCCGAGGTTGGCGGTGAAACCGAGCGCGGCGATCACCGACTGGCAGGGGATCTCCTCCGTCCCGCCCGAGGCCCGGTCGATCAGACGCACCCCGTCGACCGTGGCCCCGCCGAGCACCGCCTCGATCTCCGTGTTCGTCCGGATGTCCACGCCCGCCTCGGCCGCCGCGCGCACACCGGCCTGGTGGGCCCGGAACGCCGTACGCCGGTGCACCAGTGTGAGGTGCTTGGCGAGGGGCGCCAGCGCCAGGGCCCAGTCGACGGCGCTGTCGCCACCACCGGCCACCACCACCTCACGCCCCCGGTGCGCCTCCGGATCGGGGACGAAGAACTCCACGCCCCGGCCGGTGAAGTGCGCGGCGCCCGGCAGCGGCCGCGGCACGAACCTGCCGATGCCCGCGGTGATGACCACGGCGCCCGCCTCCACCCGTACGCCGCTCCGTGAGACGACCGCGATCCGGTCGCCGGGCGTGTGCCACAAGGTGTCCGCCTGCTGGTCGAGCAGGAGGCGGGGGCCGAACCGCGCGGCCTGACGGGCCAGTCCGTCGACGAGCTGCCGTCCGCGGACCGCGGGGAAACCGGCGACATCGTGAATCAGCTTCTCGGGATAGAGCGCGCTGATCTGGCCGCCCACCTCGGGGAGGGAGTCCATCACCGCCACGCTCAGTCCGCGGAATCCCGCGCAGTAGGCGGCGTAGAGGCCGACCGGCCCGGCCCCCACCACCAGGATGTCGACGGCCACCGTCCCGGCCGGGCCTTCCTTCGATGGCGCGGTGATCTGGGCGTCCACCGGTAAACACCTCCTCCTGCCCCGGGGGCATGTCGATCACATGGACTTGCCTTCGTTCCGCGGCGTCACTAAACTGACCGCCGGTCACAAATAACTTCTGATCGGGGTCACAGTGGCGGCGAACCCGAAGTCGTCTTCGGCGTCTGAACAGCCCCCCGTACGGCGGCGGGCGCGCGGGATCAAGACGCGTGAGCGCATTGTCGAGGTGGCCATGCGGCGTTTCGCCGACGAGGGCTACCACGGGACGCGAGTCGATCGCGTCGCCCAGGAGATCGGGATCTCGAAGGCTTCCGTCTTCCAGCATTTCGGGACCAAGGAAGAGCTGTTCATCTCCGCGTTCCGGAAGGCCGTCGAGACGTTTCCCGCCTATCTCGACGCCCCCGACGAGGTGCTGGCCGAGGGTTTCTTCGCCACCCTGGAGTACTGGCTGAACCGTACCGAGGGCTATATCCAGGACGACTGGGTGCCCTACCGGGTGGCCCTGCTCGGTTCACACGCCGTGGAGCTGTCGGTCAAGCGGGAGATCAATCGCTTCCTGGCGGAGGAAGACCCCTACGGGACCTTCGCCTTCGTGCGGTTCGGTGTCGAACGCGGCGAGGTCCGCGACGACATCGCCATCGACATGATCGTCGCCATGGTGGACTGGCTGGTGGAGCGGATCCAGGACGCGCTGGTCACCGAGGAGCTCGACCCCGGTCTGTTCCATCACCCCGGCCGCGCGGGCGAGACCACCACGGCCAGGATGGCCCAGTTCCTGGAGCTGGTCCGCAGCGCCATCGGCGTCCGCTGACGGGCCGGGCCGCCTCCGGAAGGGCCCGTCAGTCATCCCGCAGCCTCTCGTGGATATAGCGGCGGATGTCGAGGGAGTAATCCTCCATCGGGGCGTAGTAGCCGGAGGTGAACGGACGGGATCCCATTCCCCGCTGCACGCTCTCGCAGATCCGCCAGTCCTGGCGATTGACGAGGTCCCAGAAGTCCACCGCGTCGGACGCGTCGAACTCCGGGCGCTCCATCTCGGCCGGGTCGAAGAGGAAGTCACAGGTGATGACCGTGCGGTGCGGGCCGTCCGGCCACAGCAGGAACGCCGCGACATGGTCGGCGGAGCAGCTGATGAACATGTTCGGATAGACGAGTTCGCCCTTGTGGCGCTCCCGCTCCTCGGCCGACAGCTCCGGGAACGGGCGGCGGTTGCTGGTGCCGGAGAAGGTGAACGTCCACGCCCCTTCCCGGTGGGGCACGCCGTCCTCCCAGTCGAGCCCGGCGCCACCGTCCTCGCGGAACGCCGGGACCACTTCGCACAGTTCGGGATGGACCGGTCCGCAGTGGTAGCACTCGTTGTAGTTCTCCGCCACCACCTTCCAGTTGGCGGCCACGTCATAGGTGATCCGCCGGGCCGTCCGCAGCCGGTCCAGGGGGTAGCGGCGCAGGTTCTCGGGGATGGGGCCGAGCTGGTCCTCCAGGGAGCCCGCCTCCGCCGGTGAGAGGTTCACGAAGACGAAGCCGCCCCAGGTGGCGACCCCCACCTCGTGCAGGGACAGCTGATCGCGGCGGACACCGTGCCGCTCGTCGAGGAACCGCGCCTGGCGGAGCTCACCGCTGAGCGCGTAGGTCCATGCGTGATAGGGGCACACGATGGCTCCCCGGAAGCGGCCGCTGCGGCAGGGCGCCTCACCGTCGGTGGTCTCGGCCGCCGCGTCGGGGACCAGTTGGGCGCCGCGATGGCGGCACACGTTGTAGAAGCCTTTGAGGGATCCGTCCTTGTCCCTGACGACCAGGACGCTTTCGCCGACGACATCGACCTGGAGGTAGTCGCCGCGGTCCGGCAGCGATTCCTCCCGGCCCACGCAGAACCACTCGCGGGTGAAGATCCGCTCCCGTTCGCGCTGCCACGCGTCCGCCGAGAGGTAGGCGTCGCGGGGGAGTGTGCGCTCCATCGGTGTGTCTCCGCCGGTGTCCGGATCCGCGGTGGTGGCGGGGGCGGGGGAGGGGGTATCCGAGGTCGATGCGGCACTTTTGTAACCCATGGTCACCTCATTCTCCGGGGTGGACGGGCCCAGTGTAGACACAGATATTTCAAGATCGCACTAACTTTTACGACCCGAGGTCACTTAACTCGACACCCCATCGCGGCACGGTCCCGGGGGAAGGGATCTTGAAGATCACCGGAAACACGCGGGCGCGCACCGAACGCACACCGCTCAGGGGCGGCGGTGATGGGTGCCGGGGGTGCGGCCGAACGAGCGGCGGAAAACATCGATGAAGGCACTGGCCGACGCCCATCCGCAGCGATGCGCCACGGCTGTGACGGGCATGTCGTCGGCCAGCATGCGCAACGCGTGGTAGAGCCGCGACTGGGTGCGCCACTGCGGAAACGTCATGCCCAACTCGGCCCGGAACAGACGGCTGAGAGTGCGTTCGCCGACACCGGTCGCCGCGCCCAGGGCCGCGAGGGTACGAGGGTCGTCCGGATGGTCGTGGACGAGCGCGCACACGGCCACCAGGCGGGGATCGGAAGGGGCCGGCAGGTGTACGGGCTGCTGGGGAGAGGCGCGCAACTGGTCGCGCAGCACGGCTCGCAGACGGCGGCGTTCGGCACTGGTGTCATCGGGGGAGCGGGTGTAGGCGAGGATCAGCTCGCGCAGCAGCGGGCTGACGCTGAGCACGGTCGGGGCGTCCAGCCGGAGTGGGTTGTCGTCGGCGGGCAGGCCCACCAGATGCAGATCGAGCGTGCCATGGGCGCGGTGGGCGTGGACGGTCCCCGCCGGAACCCACAGGGCGCGGGTGCCGGGCGCGAACCAGGTGCCCGCGTCGGTGGTGACGGCCACCACGCCCGATCCCGCGTAGATGATCTGGTGGTCGTCGTGCCGGTGCGCGTCGATGCCCTCCCCGGCGGCCAGCGTCCGGGCGCGGGTCGGGGCCTTCGGCGTATGGCGGATATCCGGCATCGACTGGCACTTTATCGGAAGCGGGACACACCGCCACCGGCCCACGATCGAAGGGTGCCCACATCCAAGACCCCACCACGCCACCGGTCCGTCACGCTGCTGTCCGTCGGGCACGGCTGCGTGGACATCTACCAGGGAGCGGTGGCCGCGCTGGTGCCGTTCTTCGTCTCCGAACGGGCCTACACCTACGCCGCGGCCTCCGCTGTCGTGCTCGCCGCCACTCTGCTGTCGTCGGTGGTGCAGCCGCTGTTCGGAGTGTTCACCGACCGCTGGGCACTGCCCTGGCTGCTTCCGGTGAGCACACTGGCGGCCGGTGCGGGCGTGGCTCTGAGCGGACTGGGCGGCTCCTACCCGCTCACCCTCCTCGCCGTCGCGGTGACCGGTATCGGTGTCGCCGCCTACCACCCCGAGGCGGCGCGCGTGGCCCGCGAGGTCAGTCACGGCAGCCACACCGCGATGAGCTGGTTCTCCCTCGGCGGCAACATCGGCTTCGCCCTCGCCCCGCTGCTGGTCTCCGCCGTCGTGGCCACGGCCGGACTGCGCGCCTCGCCGCTGTTGGCCGTGCCCGCCCTCGTCGGCGCCGTGCTGTGCGCGACGGCACTGCGGTCCACGCGCACCTCCGCCACCGCCGCGGCCGCCACCCGCGCGGCCACGGCCGCCGGCCGTGACGACTGGGCGTCCTTCACCAGGCTCACCGGCGCCATCGTGTGCCGTTCGATCGTCTTCGTCGGCCTGAGCACCTTCCTCTCGCTCTACGTCCACCAGCGCACCGGCGCGGGCAGCGCCGCCGGCACCGCGGCCCTCTTCGTGCTCTACCTCGGCGGTGCGGTGGGCACCGTGGCCGGAGGCAGGCTCGCCGCCCGCTATCGACGCGTCACGGTCGTACGGTGGGCCTACGCCCTGACCGTCCTCGCCGTCGCCGGAGTGGTGTTCGTCCCCGGTCCGCCGCTCTACGTCTTCGTGGCGCTCACCTCGGCCGGTCTGTACGTGCCCTTCTCCCTCCATGTCACGCTCGGCCAGGACTACTTGCCACGGCGGGTGGGAACGGCCAGCGGGGTCACCCTCGGCCTCGCCGTGAGCGTCGGTGGTATCGCGAGCCCGGCCATCGGTGCCCTCGCGGACGCCACATCGCTGCACACCGCGCTGATGCCGCTCATCGCCTTCCCCGCCGTCGGCTGGCTCCTGCTGCGCACACTGTCCGAGCCCGGCACACCGCGGGCGGCGGCGCCACCGACGCCGGACGGCGCGCGCCCCACGCCCGCCGCGGACACCGGCCACCGCCCCTGAGAGCCCGGCCTCGGGGTGTCCGGCGCCCCGCCGCCCGTGGGGGCGGACTGAGTAGCCGTCCGAGTACTTTCGCTCAGGCTCCGGCCCGGCCACTGTTGGATACTGATCCCATGACAACGGCCCCACACGACGGCACCCTGCCCGCCCCACCCGCCACCGGACCACTGCCTCCGCACCCCCCGGCCCCGCCGCGCAACCGGCGGACCACGGTGGCCGGTGTCCTCGTGGCGCTCCTCGTGCTGGCCGCCGGGGCGGGTACGACCTGGTGGCTGACGCGTGATGAGGACGGCTCGCCCCTGGCCGGGCGGCCCCGGGTCACGGACCGCGCGGCGGGTCTCTCGTACGCGGTCCCCCAGGGCTGGAAGCGGGAAAGCAAGGACCTGATCGGCGCCTTCACCTCGTCCATCACCCGGCGCCCCGCCGAGGACACCGCGGGGACCGGGGGCAGCACCGAGGACGACGGCAGTGTGGTGCTGGCCGGACGTGGCGGGCCCGTACCGCACTCCACGCTGCGGCGGCGGGCGGAGGGCGCGGCGCGCTCGAACGCGGAGTTCTTCTACCCGGACGGCAGTTCGACCTTGAAGGAGTCACGGGCGGTCGAGGTGGGCGGCCGTCCCGCGCACACGGTGGCGTTGGCCGTGCGCGACGCCGACGGCGGCACCGAGAAGCGGCTGCGGCTGACGCTGGTCTCGGTACGCGACGACCGTTCCGCCTTCCTCCTCGGCGTCGCCCAGTCGCCCGAGAAGGCGGCGCGGCAGGAGGTGGACTCGGTGCTGGAGAACGCCACCGTGCTGTGACCGCCGAGCCCCGACCACCGATGCCACCGCCCGCGCCGCCACGTCCCGCCGTCAGCCCGCGTAGACGTCCTCGATGTACCGGCCCCGGTCCGTCAACGTCCGCAGCCAGCCGTGCGCTTCGTCCTCCCCGGCGCCCGGGGTGTGCCGCGTGTACAGGGCCCTGAGGGCGTCGCGCACACCCGGCGCCATGCGGCTGCCGTCACCGCACACATACACCGCCGCTCCCGCGGCCAGCAGCCGCCACACCTCGTCGCCCTCCGCCGTGACGCGGTCCTGGACGAACCGCAGTCCCTCGACCGGCGCTTCGCTGAAGACCGGCCGCAGGGAGACGGCACCGGCCCGCTCCGCGCCGTACAGCTCCTCGGCATGCAGGAAGTCGGCGTCCGGGGCGTCGCAGCCGAAGTAGCAGAGCGCCGGGGCGAGTTCGGCCCCCTCCGCCACCAGGGCCCGGCGGTCGGCGATGGCGCCGCGGAACGGGGCCAGCCCGGTTCCGGCCGCGATCATGATGACGGGCGTCTGCGCGCCGTGGCGGACGCGGAACGCCTCACGGCACGGCTGGATCCGGGCCAGCACGGTGTCCCCGGGACGTACGGAGGCCAGATGGCCGGATCCGGTGCCATGGAACGTACCGCGTCCGGAGCGTGCGGGCGCCCGGAGCACCGAGACCATCAGGTCGACACCACCGGGGCTGACCGCGGGGGAGGAGGAGATGGAGTAGTGGCGCGGCCGGATCGGCGGCAGCAGCTCCAGCGCCACCGGCAGGGTGAGCGCCTCCCGCAGGGCCGGGTGGTCCTCGATCAGATCCAGCACGGTGCGGTGGTCGGCGGAGCGCGCGGCAGGGTCCTCGGCCAGCCTCAGCAACTCCCGCCGCTCCGGCGGACAGGGGTTGAGCTCGGCCAGAGTGGTGAGCTGTGCGGCGGTCGGCCGGTCCTGGAGTTCGAGATGGCGGGTGAGCAGTTCACGGACGGTCAGCGGCCGGTCGATGGCGAGCCCGTCGTGGCGCGGACGGCGCGCAGTGACCCGGACGACCGTGTCCGGCTCGACGCCGAGGAGCCGGGCCACCCGCTCCACCAGGCCGGGGGCGTTGGCCGGGAGCACCGTCAGATGGTCCGCGGTGCGGTAGGCCATACCGTCCGGAAGTGCCAGCCGGACCAGCCGTTTCACCCGCGGATACGCCGGGTCGCTGAGGCTGTCCGCCCCGGTGACGGTCAGCTCCGTCATCCCGTGGCGGGCGGTCAGCGCGTCCAGCGGACCGCCGGTCACCTCGGTGACCGAATAGCCGGGGCCGTCGTCGGTCGTCTCCTCCCGCGGGGCGCCGACGGTGGCCGGGTCCCCGGCGGATGCCAGCAGCGCGGTGCGCAGCGCGGCGGTGAACTCCTTCACCGAACCGGCCAGATCACCCGAGGCGTCGGCCTCGGCGCGTGCCAGCAGCCGGGTGCCGCCGAGGGCCACGAGCCGTTCGTCGATCAGCGTGGGGATCCGCTGGTAGGTGGCGGACCAGTTGCGGTCGCCGACCCCCAGGACGGCGTAGGTGACACCGTCCGCCGCGCCGGGCTCGGCGCTCTCGAGCCACCGTACGAAGGCGGAGGCGTCGTCCGTGGGCTGCCCGTTGTAGGAGGCGGCGGTGATGACCACCGGCCGGTCGGTGGGCAGCGCGCCGGTGTGGGCGTCCAGCGGAGCACACGCCGTGGCACAGCCGATGTCCCCGGCGGTGTCGGCGAGCCGGGCCGAGAAGTCGCGGCAGGTGCCGTAGTTGGAGCCGTGGAGCAGCAGCAGCCCGGTGTCCGGCAGCACCCGTGTGGGCAGCGAGCCGTCCTCGGCGGCGGAGGTGTGCGGGACGGTGTCCGTGGGCAGTCCGGTACCCCGGTGCGTGCGGTCGGCGGCCGTACGCGGTACGAGGGTCAGGGTGAGGCCCTCGGGCTTGATGGTGAGTGTCTGCTTGAGCCGCAGCCGGTAGTCGTCGTGGTCGATCAGCCGGTAGCGGTGGACGAGCATACCGAGCAGCATCGTGGCCTCATGGAGGGCGAACTGCCGTCCGATACAGGCGCGTTCCCCGGTGCCGAACGGTTTGAACGCGTGCGGTGAACGGGCCGCCTCCGCCTCCTGGGTGAAACGGGAGGGGTCGAACCGCTCCGGGTTGTCACCCCAGACCGGGTCGCGGTGCAGCATCGTGGTGAGCACCCGGACGTCCTGTCCCGCGCGCAGTGGAATCCGGCCGCCCAGCAGGGTGTCCCGGCGTGGTGTGCGGCTGAACGACGGTGCGGTGGGCCACAGCCGCAGCGTCTCGTTGAGCACCTGCCGGGTGTAGCGCAGCCTGCCGATGTCCTCGAACGTCGGCTCGGGGTCACCGGTCCCACCCCACAGCCCGTCCACCTCGCGCCGCACCAGCTCCAGTGCGGTCGGATTCCTGGCCAGGAAGTACAGGGCGAACGCCAGGGTGCCCGAGGTCGTCTCGTGTCCCGCGATCAGGAAGGTCCGTCCGGTGGGGTGCCCGGGGCGGTACGTGCGGCGATCACCTCGTCCACCACCGAGGCCAGATAGTCGGCGTCCTGGCGGAACGCCTCGTCGCGCTCGCTGTAGTCGACCCCCGGCTTCCGGCTCAGCCCGGCCATCGACCAGGCCAGACAGCGCACCATCGCATCGACGAAGGGATGCGCCTCCTCGCTGTCGAAGGAGCCGAAGTCGAACCCGAATCCGGCCAGTCCGATGGTGTCCAGCGTCATCCGCGTCATATCGCCCGCGACATCCACGGGAGTGCCGGTGGCGGCGCGCCGGTCCCAGGCGGCGATCAGCCGGCGGGCGACGCGCAGCATCACCGGGTGGTAGGTGCGCATCGAACCCAGCGCGAACGCGGGCATGAGGATGTCATGCGCCTTGGCCCAGTTGGGCTCGTCGTTGAAGGCCGTGAACAGCCCGTCGCCGGTGAACTCGCGCACATGGCGCAGCCCCGGGCCGACCGCCTTGCCGAACCGCTGCTCGTCGGCCAGTTCGGTGACCAGGTCCAGGCCGCTGACGAACAGGGTGTCCTTGCCGTGCAGACGCTGTACGAAGGCGGGGCCGTGGCGCCGTGCCTGGTCCATCGCTTGCAGGGTGGGGGTGGCGGTCATGCCGGTGGCGGAGATGTCGACGACGGGAAGGCCGGGGTGGACGCCGTCGTGCGGAGGGAGGATGACCTCGGTCATGGAGAAGCCTTTCCCCGGAAGCCGGAAACTGCCGTGCGGGTGGATGCCGTTGGTGCGGCGTTTCCTTCAGCGTGGCCTTCCCGACGGGCCGTCCGCAGACCCGCTCCTACACGAATGTGTAGTGACCGGGGTCTCCTGACTCTTGCCCCCGCGCCGGATGCCGCTGTACAGCCCATGGGCAGACAGATGTGCTGAGAGCCGCGCCGATCGGCCCTGCTTACGGCCGGCCGTCGCCCGTACGGTGGCGCTCCGTCGGCGGGGACTCCGCCGTCGGCGGCCAGACACCGGTGTCCAGGACGCCCAGCACATAGGCGCGGGCCACCAGCGCCGTACGGTTGGCCACGCCCCAGCGGCGGGAGAGCTGGGAGAGGTGATAGCTGACACCGTCCGTGGTCAGGCCCACCGCACGGGCGATCTGGGCGGTGGTGGCACCGCCCGCCGCGAGCGCCAGGATGGCCCGCTCCATGGCGGTGACCTGCTCCGTCCGCGGTCGCGGGGGCTCGTCGGGAGTGTCATGCGTGCCGAGCACCCTCAGCAGCACCAGCAGCCACAGCGGCGCCTCGGGCGTATCGCTCACCGTGTCCGCGGTCAACTCCCCGTACCGCTCCCGGCCGTCGGGGCCGGGCCAGTGCACCAGGATCGGATACCGGGAGCGATGTCCATGGCGAATCGCCTCGACGATGCGCTGGACCTGCGCCACGGAACGGGGATGGAACAGCTCCAGCACATCACGGCCCCGGAGCCGCCCCGGGGTGGTGCGCCACTCCGCGCCCATGGCCGGATTGGCCAGCAGCACGGTGCCATCGGTACGGCACACCGCGGCCGGGATCGGTACGCGGTCGAAGACGAGCAGTGCGCGATTGCGCCACGCCGGAACATCCGCGTTGCCGAAGATCTCTTCCGGACCGACGTCCATCGCCCCACCGCGTCCTCCCGCCGCCCCACGCGGCTCCTATGAAGATCGTAGGGGCCCGATGAGGCCCTGACACGCCGACGAGGTGCCCGAAGACATGTGCGCGGGGGGTCTGCGCACTTCGTCTTCGGGCACCTCGCCGAGCTGGTGGGATCCCCGGCCGCCGCCGGGTACGGCACCGGTCCACGCCACGGAGCGCGGCCGGAACGTACGGCGGCGGACCACGGAAGGGGAACCGCCTGTCGGTGGCCGACCTCAAGTGCCGAGTCGGCCACCGGTCAGCCGTGCGAGAGGGCGACGGCGACGCGCGGCCCTCCGGCGCAGGACGACCACCGTGGCGGCCGCGGCGGCGGCCCCGGCACCGGTGGCGGCGGTCAGAACCTTGCGCGCCTTGATCACCATCCAGGCGGTACCGGCCGCTGCCGCGGCCTTCTTGGGTGCCTCGACCGCCGCGGTGCGACCGGCGGCGGCCGCCTTCCCGGCAGTGGCTTGCGCCTTTTCCGCGGCGGCGTGGGTGACGCGGCTCGCGGTGCGCGTCGTGGTCTCCGCTGCCTCCTTCGCGGTGTCCTCGGCCTTGTCCGCCGCCTCCTTGGCCTGAGAGGCGGTCGTCCCCTTTGCCTTGGCGGCGGTGGCCTTCGCCTTTGTGGTGGCGTTCCGGGCAGTGGTGTGTGTGTTGTTCCTTGTTTCGGCCATGGTCTCCGCGTTACCGGATGGCCCGGCTGCAAACGTCGCGGCGCGATTCGGGCGGGCGCACGCCGGTGTGCGGGTGTCGGCCGTGGTCGCTCGCGATCGTCCGCGGAGCCATGCGGACGAACATGGCGCCGTCCGTGGCTCCGTGGGCGGAGCCGGTGGCGAGTGCCATAGTGATCACCTGAGGCGGACCGCGCCGGGATCCGAGGAGGATGCGTATGGGCGAGACCCTGGGCGACATACTGGATGAGGCCGTCCATGGCCGGTTTCCACCGCCTGACGGCGGAACGACGGTGGTGCCGTCGCCGAGCCACCGGGACTCGGGGGTGGTCGCCTTCACGGCGCACTCGGTCGTGTTCACCGATGAGGATCCACGGTGGGTCAGAGACACCCTCGCGGGCATGGACTGCGATCCGCTGGCCGCCACCATGAACCCGCGCTTCCTGGGGGCGTTGCTGGACCGCACGGGGCGGTCCTTCGACACCATCGACCTGCTGACCGTCGCCGATCCTCTGCCGGGGGCACCCGCGCTGGAGCTCCACGAGATCGAGGACCCCGGCCATCCGCGGGTGAGCAGGGCGCGTAAGCGCCGCGACGAGGTGCGGGTGTGGGCGGCCGACGGTGGCATCGTCCTCCTGGGCCGCGGGGTGGCCGGTCGCTGGGAGACCGCCGTCGAGGTGGACGAGAGCGCCCGGGGGCGGGGGGTCGGGCGGGCGCTTGCCATCGCGGCCCGTCACCTCGTACCCGATGGGCAGCCGGTCTGGTCACAGCAGGCCGCGGGTAACGCGCGCAGCGTACGTGCCTTCCATGCCGCGGGGTTCCGGCCGGTGGGCGCGGAGGCGCTCCTCCTCGCCCGGTGACCACCGCGGGTCACAGCCAGCCGAGCGCTCCGAACACGATCAGACCGACCGCGTCCACACCGAGAATGGCCGACACCGTGATGGCCTTCGCGCGCACCGTGCGCATGTCGTGGACGGCGAAGCAGGCGATGAAGAAGGGCACATAGCCCAGGAGGAACACGAAGAGCGGGAAGCTCGCCTGCCACCAGGACCAGTCCCAGGTCAGGACGCCCGCCCGGTTCAGCAGGAGCTCGACGCCCACCGCCGCGGCGGAGTTCACCGCGATCAGCACCGGGCGATTGGGCATGCCCAGGACGCGCACCTCACGTGGTGGCAGGAACTTGGCCGCCACCACGCCCATGATGGCGAACATGAAGCAGATCTCGATGTTGAGCCCGATGAGGATCTGATACGCGGTCTCCCCCCGCGCGCCCCACATGGGGGCGCGGTCCGTGAAGTGGAAGACCAGTGAGTTCCAGATCTCGTTGAACCAGTCCATGCCCCATAGGGCGAGACCGGCGAACAGCACGTTCCAGTTCCTGCGTTCCACCTCGACGGCGTACACATACAGGACCACCAGCAGCAGCGGTATCACATACCACTCGAAGTGGCTCGCATCGCGGAGCTGATCGAGCGCAGCTCGGGCGTCGTCGGTCACCGTCCACCTTCCCGATTCTCTGGGTTCCGCAGTGCCGGTCCGTGCCACACAGCGCCACAGGTCCGCCTTACCAGTGGGTAACTATGGAGGTGGCCCCAGCCGGGGTCAAGAGCGACGCCGAACTCCGCGGGGCCGGGAACGCGGCAGATGGCCCAGCCGATCGGTGGTGAAGTGGCCCTGAGGAACGGGCCATCGCCCTCATAGGCTCGGGACGTGACCACACACCGCATCCTGCCGCCCGCCGGTCCGCCCCGGATCCTGGCTCTCGCGCAGCTCATCAACTCCATTGGCGACGGAGCGTTCTACACCACCTCGGCTCTCTACTTCACCACTGTCGTCGGTCTCGACCCGACGCGGGTCGGTATCGGACTCACCGTGGCCTGGGCGGTCGGCGCGGTGGCGGGCGTGCCGCTGGGGACACTCGCCGACCGGCGGGGCCCGCGTGGCACGGCGGTGCTGCTCGCGCTGGCCACCAGCGCGTCCGTGGCCTCGTTCCTCGCCATCCGGTCCTTCTGGCCGTTCCTGGTGGCGGCGTGCTGCTACGCCGTCGCGCAGTCCGGGCTCGCGGCCGCCCGGCAGGCCCTGCTCGCCGGACTGGTCGCGCCCGGTGAACGCACCGGTGTACTGGCCCATTTGCAGTCGACGGTCAACGCGGGGCTCGCGGTGGGGGCCGGGCTCGGCGGGCTCGCGCTGTACTCCGGCACCCGCTCGAGTTTCCTCGCCGTGTTCGCGGTGGACGCGGTGAGCTTCCTGGGGTGTGTCCTGGTGTTGCTGCGACTGCCCGTCGTCGCACCCGTGTCCGTCGCCCGGGGAGCGGCGCTCGCGGTGCTGCGGGACCGTCCGTTCACACTGATCACTCTGCTCAACGCGGTGCTGCTGCTGCGGATGCCACTGCTCAGCCTCGGGATACCGCTGTGGATCAGTGAGCACACCCGGGCGCCGGAGTGGCTGGTGTCCGTGCTGTTCCTGCTCAACACCCTGGCCGTGGCCGCGTTCCAGGTGCGCGCCGCGCGAGGGGTCTCCTCGACGGCCACGGCGATGGGCGCCGTCCGCCGGTCCGGATGGATCCTGCTGATGTCCTGTGTGGTGTGCGCGGTGTCGGCGGCCGATGTGCCGGTGTGGGTGGCGGTCCTGGTGCTGCTCACGGGCGCGGTGCTGCACGTCGTGGGCGAGATGCTGCACTCCGCCGGGTCGTGGCACATCGCCTTCGGCCTCGCGCCGGACGGCCGGGTCGGTGAGTACCAGGGCTTCTTCGGGACGGGGCTCATCGTGGCCCGCACGGCCGGACCCCTGCTGCTCACGGCGCTGCTGGTCACCTGGGGTGTGCCGGGATGGCTGACGCTGGGCGGGCTGTTCGTCGCCGCGTCGTACGCGATGGGACCGGCGGTGCGGTGGGCCGAGCGGTCGACGCCGGTCGCGCCGGTGCCCGCACCGTCCGGGACACCGGCTGCCGACCCCGTCCAGGGCTGAGGGTCCGTCTCCATCGGGGGAGGCGTCAGCGCCCGGGGCCGGGGGCTGGCAGTATCGGCGTATGGCTGAACAGATCATCGCCGCGTGTGACGGGGCATCGAAGGGCAACCCCGGGCCTGCGGCCTGGGCATGGGTCATCGCGGACAGTGACGGCACGGTGGCGCGCTGGGAGGCGGGGCCGCTCGGCACCGCCACCAACAACGTGGCCGAACTGACCGCGCTGCGCAAGCTGTTGGAGGCCACCGACGCGAACCATGCCTTGCAAGTGCGGATGGACTCGCAGTACGCGATGAAGGCGGTCACCACCTGGCTTCCCGGCTGGCGGAGGAAGGGATGGAAGACCTCCTCGGGCTCGCCGGTGGCCAACCGAGAGCTGGTGATGCGCATCGACGAGCTCCTGGACGGCCGGTCGGTGGAGTTCGTCTACGTGCCCGCCCACCAGGTCGACGGTGACCCGTTCAACGCGGCCGCCGACCAGGCGGCCAGCCACACCGCCCGTACCCAGGAGCCCGCGGGGACCTCCCTCGGATCCGCCCTGCCGCCGCCCGAGGCCCCGACGGCACGCGCGGGCCGTACCGGTGCGGCGCGCCCGCGGAAGGCGGCGGCACAGCGGGGGAGCGGCACCCGCTCGAAGGCGTCCCTCAAGGCGAAGTTCCCGGGCCGGTGCCGCTGCGGTACGCCCTACGGGAAGGGCGAAACGATCATGAAGAACCCCGACGGCTGGGGGCATCCGTCCTGCGCCACCGAGGCCGCGGCGACGGACTGAGCCATCCCGCCCGCTCGTGCCCGACCGGCCGGGCCCGGCGCCCCGGCCGGGACCGGCCGTCTTCCGCGATCGATGTCACCCGACCCCGGACCATCGTCCGCACCACCGATCAACCGCCGATCAACCGCCGTCCAGCGCGGCGAGCAGCGCCCTGGCTTCGGAGTGCAGTCGGCCGTCCGGCCGGTCCGCGGTCTCCTCCTCCGCGAGGTCCACATCCCGCTCGTACGGCTCGGCCGCCACCGGAAGGTCCAGCAGGGCCTGGGCGAACTCCCGTACGTGCGCGGCGTCGTCGAACGGGACGAACTCCCTGAAGACCGGTGGACCGGCCCACAGCAGCCACCGCCGCCCGTCCTCCGTCGGCTCGTACACCACGGAGAGCAGCGAGGGGGTCCCCTCCGCCGGGTCGTTCCGCCAGACGTGGATGAAGACCTGCTCGAACTCCGGGAGATGGGTGATCACTGTTGTACGCCCCCGTTCCCTCGTCCCGCCCCGGCCCTCATCGTGTCTCGGCGGCGGCCAGGACCTCGGCCTGACGGTGCGTCAGCCGTCAGAGCTGTTCCGAGCCGGAACAGCCTGTCGGCGCCGACGATCGCCCCGTCCAGCACGATCGCGTAGGAGAAGTCCCGCCCGTCCGCCCAGCGTTCCGAACGGCTGGCCAGGAAGCTGGCGGTCCTGTCCATACTGTGCTCGGCGACCCATCGCACCCACGGGCGCAGGTGTTCCAGCGACTCCTCGATGACCCGGAAGAGCTCCGGGAGGTCCTCCTCGCCGTTGAAGCGGCGCGGTGTCAGGCCGTCCAGCTCGATCACCTGCGGTGGGGGGTCCATGCGCTGTGGGAGGTCCATACCAGGAGGATCGTATGCGGCCGCCTCCGCGGGCAAAGGGATTCCCCGGGGCCGTGAGCGGAGGTTCAGTCGATGATCGCGGTGGCTTCGATCTCCACCAGATGCTCGGGTACGTCCAGCGCCGCAACGCCCAGCAGTGTGGCGGGCGGGACCGGTGTGACGCCCAGCTTCGCGGCCGCCCGGGTGACCCCCTCCATCAGCAGGGGCATCTTGCCGGGGGTCCAGTCGACGGCGTAGAGAGTCAGTTTCGCCACGTTGTCGAAGGACGCTCCGACCCCGTCAAGGGCGGTGGCGATGTTGAGGTAGCACTGCTCGACCTGAGTGGCGAGGTCACCTTCGCCGACCGTGACCCCATCGCCGCCCCAGGCCACCTGCCCGGCGATGAAGACCAGCTTCGATCCGGTAGCGATCGACACCTGATGGTAGACGTCGATCTTCGGCAATCCGTCGGGGTTCACCAGGGTGATGGCCATGCTGCCCGCCTCCTCGTCATCAGAGCCCTAGGGGCTCACTTCCACCGAACCACGACATCCGTGGTCTCTCGTGGTTACTCGAGAACCGTAGGAGAGCAGGCGCTGACCTGGAAGAACGCACTTTTTGGTGACTGGGGAACCTGAAGGTGACCCAGCAGTTCAGCGGCGTTGCCCACCCGGAATCCGCGCATGCCGGAGCGCGAGCCTGCCGCCGCCGCGGAGCCAGATGCCGCGCCCCATCACTGCGGTGTCGAGCTGGCGGTTCTCCGTCGCGGCATGGCCCGGAACCAGATGCCGGTAGGCCGCGGGGACCGTCACACGTCGCCTGTCAGGCGGGGGCGGCGGCGCGGGGCGGCAGATCGTCGAGGAGTCGAAGAGCGTCGATGGCGGCCGGGGAGAGCGGGGAATCCCCAAGTTCCGACAGCGGCAGCCAGGCCGTCGCGTCGGTGGAGCCCTCGGTCTCGACTACCGCCGGTGCGCCGCCGGTGAGGTCAACGGCGTAGAACAGCCCGGTGAGATGCCAGCTCACCCCGTTCCGGTGGACCGCGTAGGTCCGGGCGTCGAGCAGTCGGCAGGTGTCCAGCTCAAGGCCGGTCTCCTCGCGGAGCTCACGGGTCAACGCGTCCGCCACCGCGATCGTGTAGGCCGACACACGGGTCCGTACGGGTTCGTCCAAGGCCCCCACCCTTTCACCGCAGTTGGACGGCGTGCGCACTCTGGCCCGGACATGATCCCTTTCGCGTGGCGAACGCGCTCGGCGATTTCGCTCGGCAACAAGCACGGAGGTGGTCGCGGGTGTGAGGGGTGTCAGGGCGAGGTTCCCCGGGTGGTGGACCCCGTGCTACAACTGGTCTAAACCACTTGGCGGTGCAGAACCCTATGTCCGCCGCACCCCGGGTATCAGGACGCGGGCGTTTGCCGCGTTGTTCAGGAGGGCCATCGTGACCAGCGTGACGTCACCGCTTGCCGGGCGCGCCATCGGCTTGGCGGCAGTGCCGGATCCCGTCTTCTCGGCTGCGATGGTCGGTCCGGGTACCGCCATCGATCCGGTCAGGGAACCGCAGGAGGCGGTCGCGCCACTGGACGGCGTCGTGCTGTCCCTGCACCACCACGCCTTCGTTGTCGTCGATGACGAGGGACACGGGGTGCTGACCCATCTCGGTATCGACACCGTGCAGTTGGGCGGGGAGGGCTTCGAGCTCCTGGTCGGCAAGGGCGACACGGTGGTCCGCGGCCAGGCCGTGGTGCGCTGGAACCCGGCCGCCGTCGAGGCCGCGGGCAAGTCCCCGGTCTCCCCGGTCGTGGCGCTGGAGGCGGCGGCCGACTCCCTCTCCGACGTCCGCGCCGACGGCGAGCTGAAGCCGGGCGACGGACTCTTCCTCTGGACGTGACGCGACGGCCGTCGACGCGGCGGCACGCAGGACGACCAGCCCCGCGGCGCGGACGCCGCATGACCGGAGACAGGTGAGATGGGAACAACGCTGCGAGACGTCGGTGTGAGCCACGGGGCGGCGACCGGTGAGGTGCACCGGCCCGGCCGGATCATGGCCCGCGAAATGGCCGAGCAGCCCGAGGTGCTGCGCCGGATCCTCCACGAGGGCGCCCCGGGGATCCGGCGGATCGCGGACACCATCGCGGCGCGTCATCCGCGCTTCGTGCTGCTCACCGCCCGCGGCACCTCCGACAACGCCGCGCTCTACGCGAAGTACCTGATCGAGGTGGTGCTCGGCAGACCGGCCGGACTGACCTCGATGTCCACCACGACCGCCTACGGTGCCCGGCAGGACCTGACCGATGTACTGGTCATCACCGTGAGCCAGTCGGGCGGCTCCCCGGACCTGGTGGCCTCCACCCGTACCGCCCGTGCGGCCGGTGCGATCACCCTGGCGGTCACCAACAACGCGGACTCCCCGCTGGCCGCCGTCTCGGAGTTCCATATCGACGTACTGGCCGGGCCGGAGAAGGCGCTGCCCGCCACCAAGACCTACACCGCCGAGCTGCTCGCGCTGTATCTGTTCGTCGAGGGGCTGCGCGGCGGCGACGGCTCGGCCGCCAAGGTGCTGCCCGACATCGCCCAGCGGATCCTCGCGCGGCAGCCGGAGGTCACCACGCTGGCCGCGCGCTACCGCTTCGCCGAGCGGCTGGTGCTCACCTCGCGCGGCTACGGCTACCCGACCGCGAAGGAAGCGGCGCTGAAGCTGATGGAGACCAGCTACATCCCCGCTCTCTCCTTCTCCGGCGCGGATCTGCTGCACGGTCCGCTGGCGATGGTCGACAACGTCTCACCGGTGATCGCGATCGTCCCCGAGGGGAAGGGCGGCGAGGCGCTCCAGCCGGTGCTGGACCGACTGCGCGGCCGGGGCGCGGACCTGGTCGTCATCGGTGGCGAACACCAGGTGCGGCAGGCATCCGCGGGCTTCGTCCTGCCGACGGATGGCGTGGCCGAGGAGGTCCAGCCGATCCTGGAGATCCTGCCGCTCCAGATGCTGGCGTACGAGATCACCGTGGCCCGCGGCCAGGACCCGGACGCGCCCCGCGCGCTGGCGAAGGTGACGGAGACCCGCTGACGTCCACCGTCGGCGGGTCCGGTGCGGCCGGATCGTGCCGCCCGGATTCCCGTTTCCCTCGAGTCGCCGCGGTAACTCGCCCGACATGGTGCGATGCGGATACACGATGATGACCGAGCAGGCCGGCCCCCGCGAGCTCGTGGAACACGTCGTACGGGCCGAAGAGGTCGGCTTCGACTTCTCCGTCACCTCCGACCACTACTCGCCGTGGCTGGCCTCGCAGGGGCACTCCCCGTACGCCTGGAGTGTGCTGGGGGCGGCCGCGCAGGCCACCTCGCGCATCCCGCTGATGACGTACGTGACCTGCCCGACGACCCGCTACCACCCCGCCGTCGTCGCGCAGAAGGCCGCGACCGTGCAGCTGCTCGCGGAGGGACGCTTCCGGCTGGGACTGGGCTCCGGTGAGAACCTCAACGAGCACGTCGTCGGTGGTGGGTGGCCCAGCGCCGATATCCGGCAGGACATGCTCGCCGAGGCGATCACGATCATCCGCGAACTCTTCGAGGGCGGTCACGTCAACCACCGTGGTGAACACTTCGACGTCGAGTCCGCCAAGCTCTGGGACCTCCCCGACGACCCGCCGCCGATCGGCGTGGCGGTCTCCGGCGAGCAGTCCTGCCGCCTGGCGGGCGAGCACGCCGATCTCCTGATCGCCACCGAGCCCGAGTCCAGGCTGCTGACCGCCTTCGACCGGCACGGTGGCGCGGGCAAGCCACGCGTCGGGCAGCTGCCGGTGTGCTTCGACCGCGACCGCGACGCCGCGGTCGCGCGGGCGCACGAGCAGTTCCGCTGGTTCGGCGGGGGCTGGAAGGTGAACGCCGAACTGCCCGGCCCGGCCTCATTCGAGTCCGCCACCGCCTTCGTCCGGCCCGAGGACGTCGCCGCGTCCATCCCCTGCGGCGATGACGTCACGTCGTTCGTCGACGCCGTACGGGCCTACGTGGACGCGGGGTTCACCGAAGTGGCGCTGGTCCAGGTCGGCGGCGCCTCCCAGCTGCCGTTCCTGGACTGGGCGCGGAAGGAACTGCTCCCCGCGCTCCGCGAACTGTGACATGTGTGTCCGACTGACACGTGTGTCCGAGGCCGGAGGGTCGCCGGGCCACTCACGGCCGTGGTCGAAGCGGCCACCGCCGGGCCGCCCCCGGGGAGGCGGCCCGGCGCCGTCGGGCGCGTCCCTCGCGCCGGCGTGCGACCAGGCCGGCCACCTCGTGGTGGTGGCGCGATCGCACGCCGTGCGATGTGCGAGTCCTCGCGGACGGTGTGTACGCCGGGTAGGCCGTCAGCGTCCGGCGAACCGGTCCACCAGGACGTCGAGTCGCCGCGAGGCGTCGTCCCGGGGGAGTCGGCCCGAGCGGGTGAGCGCGACCTGCCCGTGCAGGGCGGACCAGAACACCTCGACGAACAGGGCCGGTTCGGTGTCGCCCGCGATATCGCCGAGGGTCTCGAGCAGCGCCCCGAACGCCTCGCGCAGTGGCCCCGGGGTGTCGTCGTCGGCGAATGGGAGACCCGTGTCGAGGAGAAACATCGCGTCGTAGAGCGCGGGGTTGCGCTCGGCGAAGTCGACGTAGGCGCCCGCGAGCGCGGCCACCGCGGCGCGTCCGGCCGGACGGTCCGCCACCGCCTGCCGGATCGCCGTCGTCAGCTCGGGGAAGCCCTCCAGGGCCACGGCCCCGACGATCTCCCGTTTGCCACGGAAGTGGCTGTAGAGCACGGGCTGGCTGTACTCGATGCGCTCGGCGAGCCGACGCGTGGTCACCGCGTCCCAGCCCTGGGACTCGGCGAGTTCGCGGGCCGTCGCGACGATCAACCGGTGGCGGTGGGCCCGCTCCCGCTCTTTGCGTTCCTGTACCGACATACCCCGGATCCTAGCACTGCTAGACATTCGAGCGGTGAGCGCCCAGCGTCGAACTGTGATCTAACGGCGCTGGAGTCGCGCCGGACTCCTCGGGAGGGGACATGGAGAGCACACTCGTCACGGTCGTGGTGGGTACATCGGCTCGGTCGTGCTCGGCGGCTCTGGGCGGGACTCGCGTCCTCGCCGCGGCGTTCGTCCTGCTGGTCCTCGGCCTCGTGTGAACCCGGCCGTCAACCGTCGCCCTCCACACATGCGTTCATGCTCGCAAGTGGGATCGACGGGGTGGACGGGTGCGGCTCAGCGGAATTCGCGGACCACCTGGATCTCATCGACGGCCGCCCCCGGTTCGTCCGGGCGGTGGCCCAGCGGGTTGAACGCCCCGCCGCGGGCGGCGAGATACGCCGCCTCGGCGCTCGTGCGGACCAAACGCGCGTCGATCGTGCCGCGGAGGATGAGGATGCGGTAGTAGAAGGGGGCGCTGAGGGCCGCGATGACCTCTGTGGCGTCGGCTTCCGCGGTGAGTTCGCCACGTGCGACGGCGCGGTGCACGAGGCGTGTGACGTGCTCGGTGCGGGCGGTGAAGGCACCGCGCACGATGTCCGCGATGCGCGGGTCATGTGCGGCCGCCACCACGACGCCCTCGATGAGGTGGCGATTGCGCGGCGTGGTGTGGAAGTCGGCGATGGCCTGGGCCAGTTCCCGCAGGTCCTGGCGGAGGTCACCGGAGTCGGGGGTGGGGATCGTGGTGCTCTGCTGGGCCAGCAGATCACCGATGACACCCTCGACGGTGCGCCAGCGGCGGCGGATCGTCGACACATGGACGCCGGAGCGCGTGGCGAGCCTGTCGAGGGTGAGCGAGCCGATTCCGGCGTCGTCGAGTTCGTCCAGGGCAGCCGTGAGGACGGCGGCGCGGGTGCGGGCGGTCCGTCCGCCCGGGCGGGTGGAGCCGTGAGGTGGTCGCTCAGTCATCGCTGCCCAACGTACACAACATGTTCACGCCCGGCCTCACCCCTCCACAGCTTCGATGGGCGTCTACGGGCTGGAACATTGCGAGTGCCACCGACCGCGGCGTCTCAGCCGTCGGCGAGGGTGGCCAGATAGGCGGGCCAGCTTCCGTGCACGGTGATGTCCGTCCCCGCCTCCGAGGATGCCGGGTCGGTGTGGAAGCCCACCACCCACATGCCGTCGGTGAGTTCGACGCGGCCGAGGTACAGGGGGGCAGGGAGGGCCGCGAGGAAGTGACCGAGGGCGCTGGGTGAGAGGGTCCACCGTTCGCCGGTGATCTCGGCGCCGTCCGGTGGGGACACGCGGAGCAGGCCGGGCTTGGGCGGGACGGTGTCCAGGGCGGTGAGGCGGTAGACGGGGGCCGTGCGGATCTCGCCGCGGTAGCGGGCTCCGGCGTCCGTGAGCTGGTGGTTCAGCGGCTGGCCGCGCAGGTGGGCGCCGAATACCGCCAGGTCGACGCCGTTGCCGGGATAGGGGACCGGGGCTTGTTCGGCGGTCAGGAGGGCCGCGATGTCGATGGCCGCTTGGTCCTCGAACGCCCGGGTGATGACGCTGACGCCGAATGGGCTGCCGTCCGCCTCGCCCGCCGGAACCGCGACGGCGGCCAGGTCGAGCAGGTTGACGAAGTTGGTGTAGGTGCCGAGGCGCGCGTTGAGGGCGATCGGGTCGGCCTGTACGGCGGCGATGTCCGGGTGTTCGGTGGTGGTCGGCAGCAGCAGGGCGTCGAAGCCGGAGAGGACACCACGGGCCGTCGCCCGGTAGCCGTCCAGGCGCTCCAGGTCGTCGACGAGCGCGTGGGCGGGGAGGGAGGCCGCGGCCAGGATGATGGCACCGACCGAGGAGTCCGCGGCGGAGGGGGCGTCGGCGATGAAGTCGCCGACAGCCGCGTACCGTTCGGCCACCAGGGCACCGTCGTACAGCAGCTTCGCGGCCGCCAGCAGGGGGCTGACATCGATCACCGCGGTCTCGGCGCCCGCGTGTTCCAGTTGCTCGACGGCCTCGTGGAAGGCCGCGCGGGCCTGGGCCGAGAGTGGTGCCAGGTCCTCGTCGCGGGGAAGGGCGACGCGGGGGTGCGGTGGTGCGGACAGGCGCACGTCGTCCGGCCAGGTGCGGCCGCGTGGATCGGCATCGTCCGGGCCCGTCATGCGCGCGAGGGCCCGCTGCGCCTCGGTGAGGGTGCGGGCGAAGACGGTCACCGCGTCGTAGGAGCGGGCCGCGGGCACCACACCGGTGGTGGGGACCAGTCCGAGGGTGGGCTTGATGCCCACGATGCCGTTGAGGGCGGCCGGGACCCGGCCCGATCCCGCGGTGTCGGTGCCGAGGGCGATGTCGGTGATGCCGAGCGCCACGGCGACCGCCGAACCCGAGCTGGAGCCGCCGGAGATCTTCTCGGGGCGCAGCGCGTTGCGGACCGGACCGTGCGGGCTGCGGGTGCCGACCAGACCGGTGGCGAACTGGTCCATGTTGGTCTTGCCGAGCACGATCGCCCCCGCGGCCATCAGCCGTAGCACCGCGGGCGCGGAGACACCGGGGGTATAGGCGTACGCGGGGCAGGCGGCCGTGGTCGGGAGCCCGGCGACGTCGATGTTGTCCTTGACCGCCAGCAGCGTTCCCGCGAGGGGCAGTTCCTCACCGGCGGCGACGCGGGCGTCCAGCGCGTGGGCCTCGGCCCGCACGTCCGCCTGCTCGCGAAGGGAGATCCAGATCTCCGGCCGGTCGGTCTCGGTGATGCGCCGGTAGGCTGCGGCGACGCGCTCAGCGCAGCTGGGCGGGGTCGGGGTCAGGGTCATGCGGCTTCTTCCCTCACGAGGACGGCCAGCGGGGTGCCGGCGTCGATCTGCTGTCCGGCGGTGACGAGTATGTCGGTGACGGTGCCGGAGGCCGGGGCACGTACCACGACCTCCATCTTCATGGCCTCCAGGACGACCAGCGGCTGGCCCGCCTCGACCGTGGCACCGGGGCCCGTCTCCACCTTCCACACGCTGGAGCTCAGCGGTGCCTCGACCAGCCGGGAGCCCGGTGGCGTGGCGACGGGGGCGAGGGCCGGGGCGGGTGTGGCGGGCGGGCGTTCGGTGAGTTCGCCGGACGCCTCCCAGGCATGGCGCTCGGCGGTGAACGCGGCGGCCTGGCGAGTGCGGAAGGCGGCGATGTCGTCGGCGTTCTCGCGGAGGAAGCGCTCGTGCTCGGCGAGGTCGAAGGTGCCGGGCCGGATGTCGAGTCCGGTGCGGCCGGAGGCCAGATCGGCGCGGATGTCGAGGAGTTCGGCGGGCGAGACCGGGTGCCAGATGATGCGGTCGAAGAAGCGCAGCAGCCAGGGCGTGCCGTCGGCGAACGAGCGGTGCGGACGCAGGCCGCCCCAGATGGGCACCGTACGGCCGATGAGCTGGTAGCCGCCGGGGCTCTCCATACCGTAGACGCACAGGTAGGAGCCGCCGATGCCGACGCCCGCCTCGGCGGTCCAGGTGCGGGCCGGGTTGTACTTGGTGGTCACCAGGCGGTGGCGTGGATCGAGCGGGGTGGCTGCCGGCGCGCCGAGATAGACGTCGCCCAGGCCGAGTACGAGGTATTCGGCCTCGAAGACGGTGCGCCGTACGTCGTCTGCCGAGTCCAGGCCGTTGATCCGGCGGATGAACTCGATGTTCGACGGGTTCCAGGGGGCGTCGTCGCGCACGGAGGCCGAGTAGCGGGCGATCGCCTCGTCGACGGTCGGGTCGTCCCAGGACAGCGGGAGGTGAACGGCCCGGCTGGGGACGGTGAGTTCATGGGCGGCCGGAAGGTGGTCCTCGGCCTCCTGGAGGACGGCGAGGAGAGTGCGCAGCGGCAGGGAGTCGGGGTCGGTGTGCAGATGCAGCGAGCGCACGCCGGGGGTGATGTCCACCAGACCGGGCGGACGGTGTGCGGCCAGATGCGTGGCCAGGGCGTGTACGCGCATGCGCAGGGCCAGATCGAGGGTCATGGGCCCGTACTCGACGAGGATGTTGTCGTCGGCGCCCCGCCGGTAGGTCACCTCGGGGGCGATGTCCGTGGCGGCGCGGCGGGCGAGGACACCGTCGTCACCGTCCGCGCCGTCGGTGGCGAGGGTGAGCAGCGCCGGGGTGCGGCGCAACGCGTCGGCCGTCGCCTCGGTGACGGGGACGAAGCGGACGGTGTCGCCGGGGCGCAGCTGACCCGCCTTCCACCGCTCGGCGCTGACGATGGTGACCGGGCAGGCGAAGCCGCCCAGGCTCGGTCCGTCGGGGCCGAGTACGGCGGGGGTGTCACCGGTGAGGTTGACGGCACCGACGGAGTACGCGGTGTCGTGGACGTTGGAGGGGTGCAGTCCGGCCTCGCCGCCGTCCCGTCGGGCCCAGGCGGGCTTCGGGCCGATCAGCCGGACCCCGGTGCGCGCCGACTGGGCGGACACCTTCCACTCGGCCGCGTACACGGTGGCCAGCCCCTCACGGGTGAGGAAGTCCGGCGCGGGGTGCGGGCCCTCGCTGACCGCGATCCGCCACTCCCTGGTGAAGTGCGGCCGGGCACGGGCCGATACGGGGGCGGGGGCGGGGCCCTCGCCGCCGTGGGCGGCCGGGCGCAGTACGTCGCCGGTGCGCAGGGCGCGGCCCGCGTGTCCGCCGAAGCCGCCCAGGGTGAAGGTGGCGGCGCTGCCGAGGTATTCGGGTACGTCGAGGCCGCCGCGGACGAGGACGTAGGTGCGCATCCCGGGCCCCTCGGCCGTGCCGACCTCCAGCAGCGCCCCGGCGGGCACCTGAAGCGGCTCCCACTGGGCCGCCGGGACGCCGTCGACCGTGACGGGAGCGGGGGCGCCGGTGACACAGACGACCGCGGGGCGGGAGAAGCGCAGCGCGGGGCCGTCGAGGGTGCACTCCAGACCGGGTGCGCCCTCGGGGTTGCCGAGTGCGGTGTTGCCGAGACGGAAGGAGAGGTCGTCCATCGGGCCGCTGGGCGGAATGCCGACCTCCCAGTGGGAGATCCGGCCTGGCCAGTCCTGGACGGTGGTCATGGTTCCGGGCCGCTCCACGTCCACGCGCGGGCGGTCATCGGCCACCTCGGCGAGGGTGGCGGTGGTGTGCCGGGCCGCGGCCATGTCCGGGTGGTGGCAGGCGGCCCGGAGCAGGCCGAGGTTGGTCTCGACACCGTCGATCCGGGTGTGGGCGAGGGCGTGGTCAAGACGGGTCAGGGCTACGGCCCGGGTCGGGCCGGTGGCGATGACCTTGGCGAGCATCGGGTCGTAGGAGGTGGACACCTCCTGGCCGGTCTCCACCCAGCTGTCCACGCGGACGTCGTCGGGGAACTCGACCCGGGTGAGGAGCCCGGCGCTGGGGCGGTGGTCGCGGGCCGGGTCCTCGGCGTAGACCCGGGCTTCGACGGCGTGGCCGTCCCGCGGCGGACCGTCGTCGGGTATCCCGTCGAGGAACCCGTTCTCGCCACGGGCCAGACGAAGCATCCAGCCGACGAGGTCGACACCGGTGATCTCCTCGGTGACCGGGTGCTCGACCTGGAGGCGGGTGTTGACCTCCAGGAAGGACGCCTCCTCGCGGTCGGCGTCATACACGAACTCCACGGTACCGGCGGACCGGTAGCCGACCGACGCGCACAACTCACGTGCACTGAAGTGCAGTTGAGCACGGACGGCCGGAGGCAGTCCCGGCGCCGGAGCCTCTTCGAGGACCTTCTGGTTGCGGCGCTGGAGCGAGCAGTCGCGGTCGCCGAGGCTGACCACCCGGCCGGTGCCGTCCCCGAAGATCTGCACCTCGACATGGCGGGCGCGGGTCACGTACCGCTCCAGGAAGACTCCGCCGTCACCGAAGTTGCCACGCGCCAGCCGGGTTACCCGGGCGAACGCCTCGCGCAGCTCCGCCGGACCGGCACACGCCTGCATCCCGATACCGCCTCCGCCGCCGGTCGCCTTGAGCATGACCGGATAGCCGGTCTCCTCGGCCGCGTGCAGCGCGCTCTCGGCGGTCGCCAGCAGCCCGCTGCCCGGCAGCAGGGGCACTCCGGCGTCGAGCGCGGCGGCGCGGGCGGTGTGCTTGGAGCCGAAAACCTCCAACTGGGCCGGAGCAGGGCCGACGAAGACGAGTCCGGCCTCCTCCACGGCGGTTGCGAACGCGGCGTTCTCCGACAGGAAGCCGTACCCCGGGTGGACCGCTCCCGCGCCGGTGGCCAGGGCCGCGTCCAGCACCTTGTCGGCCCGCAGATAGCTCTCGGCGGCGGGCGCCGGGCCGAGCCGTACGGCCTCGTCGGCCATCCGGACGTGGGGCGCGGTGCGATCGGCGTCGGAGTACACCGCCACGGTCCGCAGTCCGAGGCTGCGCGCGGTGCGGATGACGCGGCAGGCGATCTCTCCGCGGTTGGCGACGAGCAGGGTGTCGAACACAGCGGCTCCTCCGGGGCAGGACGGGGCGGGGCAGGGGGATGGTGTGTGTGGTGGACCGCCCGCCGGGCGGTGGACTCATATCGTGGAAGGCTGCGCGGGCAGTACGTGGTCACCGGCCCGGTCGGTGCTCAGGCACAGCGAACACACCACCGCCTGATGTGCCTGGCATGCCGTCAGATCCGGGCGCTCATAAGGCTGCTCGCACACATGGCAGTCGTAGGTGGCCGCGCTCGGGTTCCCGTCGGCGTCCAGGAGGGGTTCGGCGATACCGTCATCGGTGCGGCGCAGGTAGTACCTGCCTTTGGTGATGAGCGCCATCAGCGGGGTGAGGACGAAGGCGATCACGGCCGCGGCGACCGGGGAGTACGGCTGGAGGGCATCGCCGAGAAGGTGGAAGTACATGGCGATGGACAGGCCGGAAGCGGAGACGAACGCGACCACACCGACCGGGTTGACGGCGTGGAGCATGCCGCGGCGGAACTCGGGGGCGTGCGGGGAGAGTTTGAGCAGGTACTTGTTGATGAGGATGTCGGTGGCGACGGTGACCACCCAGGCGATCGCGCAGTTGGAGTAGAAGCCCAGGATGTCGTTGAGGAAGCTGAACATGTCGGCTTCCATCAGCACGAGCGCGAAGCCCAGGTTGACCAGCACGAAGACCATACGGCCGGGGTAGTGCCCGGTGACGCGGGTGAAGGAGTTGGTCCAGGCGAGCGAACCGGAGTAGGCGTTCGTCACGTTGATCTTGATCTGGCTGATCACTACCAGGACCACCGCCAGCGGGACCACCAGCCAGGACGGCATCATCGCGTCGAAAGCGCCACGGAACTGCTGGATCGGCTCGGGCGCGGCGGCGGGTCCCACCTCGGCCAGGATGTGGACGGCGAGGAAGACGCCGATGGCCTGTTTCAGCGCCCCGAGCACCACCCAGCCGGGACCGGCCGTCAGCACGGCGGTCCACCAGGCGCGCCTGTTCGCCGCCGTCTTCGGCGGCATGAAGCGCAGATAGTCGATCTGCTCGCCGATCTGGGCGATGAGGGACAGACACACGCCCGCGCCGAGAAGGACGGACGCGGTGTTGATACCGCCGTCCCCGTCCGTGCCCGCGTAGGAGAGGAAGCGGTCGACGGTGCCGGGGTCGGTGGCGACCAGGTACACCAGCGGAGCGACCATCAACAGCAGCCAGACGGGAGTGGTCCATACCTGGAGCGTGCTGAGCGCCTTCATACCGTAGATCACCAGCGGGATCACCATCAGTGTGGAGACGAGATAGCCCAGCCACAACGGCAGTCCGAGCCCGAGTTTGAGCCCTTGCGCCATGATCGAGCCCTCGAGGGCGAAGAAGATGAAGGTGAAGCTGGCGAAGATGACGCTGGTGAGCACCGAGCCGTAGTAGCCGAAGCCGGAGCCGCGGGTGATCAGGTCGAGGTCGATGTTGTAGCGGGCCGCGTAGTACGCGAGAGGGAGGCCGGTGACGAAGATGACCACGGCGGCGACGGCGATCGCCACCAGCGCGTTGCCGGTGCCGTGTGCCAGCCCGATTCCGGCGCCGATGGAGAAATCGGCCATGTAGGCGATGCCACCGAGTGCGGTGGTCGCCACGACCGTCGGTGTCCAGCGGCGGTAGCTGCGCGGTGCGAAGCGGAGGGTGTAGTCCTCAAGGGCCTCGTTTACCGCCTGGTCGGTGCCCGGGGCGCCGGGCGGCTCTGCCCGAGCGGTGTCATGCGCCGCCGTCGGCTGTGACTCGGTGGTGCTCATACCACGCCTCCTGGGAGTGCGATGGGTGGTGCCGGATGTGCCGTGCGGGCGGCCGGTTCCCCGTGCGACGTCGTCGGCGGGACGGGGGAGTGTCGGGACGGGGGAGTGTGCGGAGGGTGCGGGCGAAGGCCCCGCGAGGGGGGAGGAGAGGAGTTCAGAGCCGGTCCGCGTGCAGGGCCATCTGCGTCATGGCCCGCTGGGCGCGCTCCATCACCACGGCCATCGAGTCGCCGACGTGGGCGTGCAGAGCCCGGTAGCCCTCGTCGAGACGGCCGTCGCGGACCAGTTCCATGATCTCGATGTGTTCGGTGATGGTGGTCTCCACCCGGTCCCGGGTGAGGAAGTCGTACATCCGCACCCGGCGGATCCGTTCGCTGACCGCCACGAGCGCTTCCGTGAGAGCTGGATTGCCGGAAGCGCGGGACAACTCGGCGTGGAACCGCTCATCCATGACGACGAAGCGCGGATCCGGCGGCGGAGGGGACTCGCGCATCGCGTACCAGCGCTCCAACTCGGAGGTGAGGAGCGAGGGATCGTGCCGTACGGAGGAGTCCTCGATCGCGCGGGCCACCCCTCGCAGCTCCAGGGTGACCCGCAGTTCGTAGAGGTCCTTCAGCTGGGTGAGGTTGGGCACGGTGGCGAAGAGGCCGCCGTCACCGCGCTCGACCAGCCCGTCGGCGTTCAGCCGCACCAGCGCCTGGCGCACCGGTGTCCGCGACACCCCGAATCGCGCGGCGAGCCGCAGCTCGGTCAGCGATTCGCGCGGCCCGAACTCCCCGTCCAGGAGAGCGTTCCGCAAAGTGGCGTAGACCGTCTCGGCGAGCGAGGACACGGGCCGGGCCGCTGTCGCGGAGGCGGTGTCCAGCTGTGTATACAGCTCTGCATCCATAGGTGGAAACGCTAGGAACGGCGTGTTTCCCGGACGGCCGCGCTCCTGTGAAGGGCTCGTTTCGGAGACCTCACCGTGGCGGGTACCGGCGTCCGGCCACCGTTCCGGCGCCGGTACCGCCGCCCCGGGTCGAAGCCGCGCGTCCAGCCAAGGGCCACCGCCCGCTCGGGGCGTTGGGGCGACGGCGGCGGGGCGCTTCTAGTGGTGGAAGCGGGTGGTCTCCGCGAGCTCCGCGCGCGGCATGCGGGCCTGGTTCCTGGGAGAGGACTCGTCGGCGTAGCCGAAGGAGATACCGAAGATGAGCTTGTTGTCGCTGACCCCGAGCGTTTCGCGGAGGGTGTCGCAGAAGAAGCCCAGGGACGCCTGCGGACAACTGGCGACACCGTGGGAGGCCATGGCCAGCATCAGGGTCTGTGCGTAGATCCCGGTGTCATTCGCCATCCGCTCCTCCGCGTTCGGCGGCATGAACAACAGCGCCACATGAGGGGCGCCGAAGAACCGCAGGTTGTCCCGGATGATGACTTCGCGCGCCTCGTGGTCGTCCCGCGCGATGCCCAGTGAGGTGTACATCCGCGCCCCCATGTCGCGACGCCACCGGTCGTTGTTGCCCGAGTACATGTCGTCGCTGTAGGGGTAATCGAAGGTAAACGCGTTCTTCTCCTTCGCCGCGAGGAGCGCCTTGCTCAGCCGGTCCCGGGTGCCCCCGCTGGCCACCTCGACCAGCCAGGGCTGGCTGTTGGACGAGGAGGGTGCCGCACCGGCCAGTGTGAAGATGTCCTGGAGCGTTTTCTCGGGGACGGGGTCCGGGAGGAACGCCCGGGTGGTGCGCCGGCCACGGATCAGCTGTTCGGCGTATGCGGGCATCTGGGTGGTGGAGGACATGCGCATCACTTCCTTGAGGTCATGACGAGGGATGGGTAAGAAGGCCGGGCGGCATCGCGCGGTCCCGACGGATGGCCCGGACGTCCCCGGACGGCACTCCTCCGCGCTGCCTGCCCACAGCAACCCTCCCGGCGCCCCACCCCGGCCCGCCCGAGCAATTCCTACTCCCTTGAGGCTCCGGGCCCATGCCATGAGTAATCGCACGAGCACATCGTGGCCTCCACGGGGTCAGCGAACGCTCTTGATCGGCAGCACGGCCACGGCGCCGACGACCGCGAGCACCACCGCGGCGCCGAAGAGGGCGCGGTAGCCGCCGAGAGCGCTGATCAGGCCCGCGGCGACCACAGGGGCCACGGCAGTGGCCCCGTTGTTGGCGATGCTCAGGATGCCCATGTCCTTTCCGCTGTCCTCGGCGTTCGGCAGCACCAGTGTCATCAGCGCCTGGTCCACCGCCGCGTAACAGCCGAAGCCCAGACCGGCGATCGCGTAGAACACGTACATCGCGGTGACGGTGGGCCAGATCAGTGGCGCCAGCCCGGCGATGGCGATGGTCAATGAGGAGAGGAGCACGAACACCTTGCGGCGGCCGAGCCGGTCGGACAGGGCACCGGAGGGCAGGGTGCCGAAGATGACCCCCACCACCAGCACCAGGTTCAGCGCCGGGCTGAGCTCCGCGGCGTCGTCCAGGGACATGCCCACGTAGTCCTGGAGGATGTACAGCTGGTAGGTGAGGATCGCGTTGAAGCCGAGCACCATCGCCGTGCGGGCGAGGAACGCCCACGCGAAGTCCGGGTATCTGCGGGGACTCACCCAGAAACCACGGAGGAAGCGCCTCAGGTGGAACGGGGCCCGCGGTTCACCGGCGGTGGAGCGGTCGCGGGAGAGCAGTGCGAACAACCCGGCCGCGGCCACCAGGCCCACGGCGATCACCGCGTAGCCGACGGGGATCCGTGACACGAAGGCCGCGGCCACCAGCGTGCCTCCCACCGCACCCGCGAATCCCGCCAGTCCCATGAGGGCGGAGACGAAACCACGCTTCTCCGGGGGAGTCCGGTCCGGAACCAGCGCGTTGACCGGTGCGATCAGCACGTTGAGGAACATCTTCGTCAGCGCCCAGAACACCGCGATCCACACCAGTGATCCGAGGGCGCCGAGCGCCAACAGGGACACCGCGCTGCCCAGGCCACCGGCGAACACCCAGGGCGTGCGCCGCCCCCAGCGGCTGCGGGTGCGGTCCGACAGGGCACCGGCGATGGGATTGGCCAAGACGGTGACGGCAGCGCCGACCGCGGTCACCGTGGCCAGCGCGCCGACCTTGCCGTCGGGGGTGATCTCGGCGATCTGCTTCGGTATCAGGATCCCCAGCGCGCCTCCCAGGCAGATGTTGTACATGAGGGTGACGCCGACGACCGACGTCATCAGTGCGCCGTACCGTGCCTTCGGTGGATTCCCGGTTTCCGGCGGGGCGGTCGTGACGTTCATGGAGCGACTCCCTGAGGGTCTGGGGGTGGCCGCGCCGCCGGGCGGTGTGCGCAGCCCTCATCACACAGCGCACCGGGGCAGGCCGGGTGTCGGGCTGCCCGTTCCGGCAGGCACGCACCGGGCCATGGAGGAAGGCCACCACACAGGTGTGCTCCCACAGCGGTCGCAGAGGCGAGGAGTGAAGAGGTGTCGATCATTGGGACGCGGCGCGCCTCGTGGCCCGAGGAGCGCGTGTGCGGATACGCCGTGGCGTCCCTGCGGTGGGTGACGGCCCGCTCGGCGGGCCCCCGCTGCGCAAAGTGTTACCGGCCGCACGCGTTCGTGTCCAGATTGCGGACGTGGTGGCGGCGACCACATCGGGTGGGCGGACTGTGGTGGCGGTCCGCCGCACACGTTCGGCGCCGCCCGGCAGGGCCTCTCCGGCCCGGGAGTGTGGACGGCCCAGTGTTATTACGGATGCGGCCGCGTCCGGCCCCGGCCTTGGATGACGGGCAGGTCGGCAGCGTTGCCCAGGGTGACAGCGGCGCGGTCGGCCGCAAGGGCGCGAGCCCACGAACGGCCGCCATCCGGTCCCGCGCCGCCATCGCGTCCCGGAGAGGGACAGGAAGGGACAGCCGCATGTCCGAGACGATCGTCCGTACCGGTGAACTCCAGCTGTGGACCGAGGATTTCGGCGATCCCGCCGATCCGACCGTACTGCTCATCGTCGGGGCGGACGCCCAGGCCGTGGGATGGCCGGACAGCCTGTGTCACGGCCTGGCGGCGAGCGGGCGGCACATCATCCGCTACGACCACCGCAACACCGGCAAGTCGACCCTCATCGACTACGACAAGAACCCCTATGACTGCCGCGACCTGGCCCGCGACGCCGTGGCGGTCCTCGACGCCTACGGCGTCGACGCCGCGCATATCGTCGGCGGATCCATGGGCGGACTCATCGCCCAACTCCTCGGACTCGACCACCGCGAGCGCGTACGCTCACTGACCCTGTGTTCGACCAGCTCGTCCCTGGTGGGCATCGTGCCCGCGCTCAGAGGCGAGACGTCGTCCTTCTCCCCGCCGCCGCACGCCGGCTATCTGGCGCATATGGCCGAGGTGGCGGCCGAACTGACGGCCAGCCCTCCCGCCACCCGGGAGCAGCTGATCGAGGCCCGTTTCCGCGCCTACGCGCCGCTGGCCGGCAGTGTCCATCGCGATCTGGAGGAGTGCCGGACCGTCCTCACCCGCGAGTACGACCGCGCGACCAACCCCTGGCATCCGGACGCCAGCCAGCTCGCCATCGACGCCACCGCGGCCGTCGGAGATCTCGCGCCCAGGCTGCGCACCCTGGACGCACCGACGCTGGTCATCCACGGTACGGAAGACCCGATCATCCCCGTCGGGCACGGCCGGGCGCTGGCCGGGAGCATTCCTGGTGCCACGGGTCTTTTCATCGAGGGCTACGGCCATGTCTGCCCCGATGCCACGGTCATCGAACGGCTCCGCGCGGCCATCGTCGAGATCACCGGCGGGGTCTGAACCCCCGGCCCGGGTGACGGCGCGCAAGACGGCAGGCGCCGGGCCCGGCGCCTGCCGTTGGGGTGGAAGCCGGGTGGAGTGGTGGCGTGGTGCGGACGGGGACCGGCGGCGGGTTCCTAGGGTCGGGCGTCCGTCCAGAACAGATGGGTGTGTCATGAGCCGCTTCTCCACCAGACACCGACTGACCGCGCTGTCAGGGATTCTGACGCTGTGTACGGCTGGCGTCGCACCGGCGACCACGGCCACGGCCGTGCCGCCCGACCCCGCACGCCGCGCCGTCCCCCTCTACGTCTCCGAGTACACCGACAACACGGTGCTGAGGGTCGCCACCGACGGCAGCGATCAGACCACCGTGCCGACCACCGGGCTCACCCGCCCCACCGGTCTCGCGCTCGACACCGACGACAACCTCTTCATCTCCGACACGGGCAACAACCGTGTGGTGGAGGTCCCGGCCGACGGCGGCGGTCAGACCACCGTGCCCACCGACGGCCTCAACCGCCCGATCGGACTGGACCTCAACCGGGCCGGTGACCTCTTCATCTCGGACAGCTTCAACGACCGCGTGGTGCGGGTCGCGCCTGACGGAGGCGGTCAGACCACCGTCCCCACCACCGGTCTGCTCCACCCGGACGGCCTGGCGCTCGCCCCCGACGGCGATCTGTTCATCGCCGACTTCATCAACGACCGTGTCGTGGAAGTGCCCTCCGACGGCCGACCGCAGCGCACCGTGCCCCTGGTGGGCCTCTCCCAGCCCACCGGTCTCGCGTTCGACCGGGCCGGAAATCTGTATGTGTCCGACTCGGGGAACAACCGGGTGATCAAGCTGCCCGCCCGCGGTGGCTCGCAGTGGACCGTCCCGGCGACCGGGCTGAACAGCCCGCAGGGGCTGGCCCTCGACGCCCATGGCAATCTCTTCATCGCCGACTTCGGCAACGACCGGGTGGTGGAGGTCCCCGCGAACGGCGGCGGTCAGACCACCGTCCCCATCGAGGGGCTGCACACCCCCGTCGGTCTGGCCATCCCGGCCGTGACCCACCACAAGCCCGCCCCTCGTGAGTCCACCCGTCTGACGGCCTCCCCGGCCACCGTGCAACGGCATCTGAATCCCGCGTCTCTGGAGGTCAGGGGGGTGTCCGCCACTCTGACGACGGCGCAGGGTGCCCCGCTGCGCGGCCAGACCATCCGCTTCACCGACGCCTCCGGCAGCCGGAAACTGTGCACGGCCGTCACCGACGCACGGGGTACGGCGAAGTGCGACGCCACCCTCCGCAACGGCACCCGCGCCCGCTATGACGGGCTGCGGCACCATGGCTACCGCGCCACCTACACGGGCGTCTCCCCGTACAGGACCAGCTCGGCCACCGCCCCCGTTCGCCCCGCACACCGGTCCTGAGGACCCGCACCTCCACACCAGATCCTGACCTGGGCAAGTCACCGTACGAACGGGGGCTTGCCCAGGTCTCTTTCCGTATGCCCGGCACCCGCGCGGCGGTGACGCGTGGCCGCCGGGGCGGGACGGTCAGACGTCGTATTCGTCGGGGAGGCGCATGGCGGGGCCGCCGACCTGGAGACCGAGGGGGGCGGCGCGGCCCTGCGGCTCCTCCCACGCCTCCTGGCGGCCGAGCGCGGTGAGATCGAGGTAGTGGTAGCCGTTGTGGAACTCCTCGATGCCTCGGCCGAACGTGGAGTAGGTGTGGAAGACCTCGTCCCCGACGCGCAGGAAGGTGCTGATGCCCGGCCAGTCGCCGCGCATCCGCTCCGTCCACGCCATACCGGCTTCGGCGAGCTCGGCTTCGGTGCGGTGGAAGACCTGCACGGGTGCGACCCGTTCGTCAACGGTGGCGTGGAAGTCGTAGTTGAAGTCGCTGCCGGCCGAGGAGTACCAGGGGAAGGTCCATCCCATGCGCTCGCGGTACGCGGCGAGCTTCGCGTACGGCGCCCGTGTCACCGCGGCCAGCGTGGTGTTGCGGACGTGGAGCTGCCGTAGATTGCCGATCCCGTCGGCCGCGGAGGAGCAGCTGGAACAGCCGGTGTCGCGGGGGTGCTCGGTCCCGTCGGCGTCGATGTCGAAGGTCCACATGAAGTGGTGCACGACCAGCTGGGGCCGTCCCTCGAACAGGTCGAGCAGGCCCACCCGCCCGCCCGGCCCCTCGAAGGTGTACGCCTTGTCGACGCGGACCATCGGAAGCCGCCGCCGGTCCGCGTTGACCCGGTCGCGCGCCCGGGTGAGCTCCTTCTCCTCGGCCAGCAGCTCCTTGCGCGCGGCGAGCCACTCCTCGCGCGACACCACCTCGGGCAGGTTCGCCATCGCTGTCATCTCCGTCCTCCGCGCTGGTCTCCGCGCTGCTCTCGGTCCGCCGTCGGGTGAAGCGGTCCACCTCTCCAGCTTCGCCTCACTCGGGCTCGGCGGCTTGTCGCGAGGTCATGAGGTCGCGAGGTCGTGAGGTCATGAGTCGTGAGGGAGGCCGAGGAGGACGCAGGGACCGTGCGCCTAGGCGGCCCCGGGGCCGGGCGGCGGGGTCTGTGCGTGCTCATCGAGGGCGGCGACGTGCCCGGCGGCCCAGCGGGCCCACTCCTCGTGCATGGCGGACTGCCGCATGCCGTATTCCAGGACGATCCGGCCGTAGACCGACAGCGGATCCCCGCCCCAGTCGATGGACGCCTCCAGCTCCTGGAGGGAGGCGCGGCGCGCGACCGCGCGGGAGGCCTCGGCCTCGAGATAGGTGACGGCCTCCAGTCGGGTGAGCCGACCGAGGAAGAACACCCGCAGCAGGGCGTCGCTGCGGCGGGTGGTGGTGGGTGGGGTGTCGGTGAGCCATCGCCGCAGCTCGGCCTTGCCGTCCTCGGTGATGGCGTACTCCTTGCGGCCGCGCGGACCCTCGGCCGTCACCGTCAGCAGGCCCGCGTCGGAGAGCTTGCCCAACTCCCCGTAGACCTGGCTCTGGTTGGCCGCCCACACGTTCGCCAGCGAGGTCTCGAACAGTTTCATCAGGTCATAGCCGCTGGCCGGGTGGTCGGCCAGCAGTCCCAGTACGGCATGGCGAAGGCTCATGACCTCCACTTTACCTTCCACTGTTGACACGTCAATGATAGACCTTCTACTTTTGACATGTCGGACTGAGAACGTCGCCTCGCGGGAAGCGGGGCGACGCGAGGGGCGCAAGGCCCACAGAGGAGCGGACATGACCTACCTGCGCGGCTTCATCCCCTGGATCGCCTTCGCGGTCGTGTCCTCGCTGGGCTGGCAGTGGGGTGCGCTGGCGGGTCTGGTGATCGCGGCCGTGCTGCTGGTGCAGCAGCGCAGATCGGGTGTGGACGCGGACGCCCTGGTGCTGGAGTGCAGCACGGTGATCTTCTTCGCGAGCCTGACGGCGCTCTCCTTCGCCCGCCCGCACAGCGCCCTGGAGGCCTACGACGGCGCGCTCGCGCTGGGCTGGCTGGCCCTCACCGCCTGGCTGACAGTCGCCGTGCGGCGGCCCTTCACCACGGGCATAGCCCGCCGTCAGGCGCCGCGCGAGGTGTGGGGCACCCCGCTGTTCCGCCGGGTCAACGTGGTGATCACCACCGTATGGGCCACCGCCTTCACCCTCTCCGCCGCGGCCCTGGTCGTGGTGCGGGCCGCGGATCTGGACGATACGGTCTCGACCGCGGTCCAGGTCGCCGGGTTCGTGCTGCCCGCCATGTTCACCGCCCGCTACCCCGAGCGGGCCCGTGCCCGCGCTCTTCAGCAGGCCGCCCCGCAGTCCTGAGCGGCGCGGGATACGGGCCCCTCGCGGAGAACTCCCGCTGTCCGTCGGAGCATTCGGCCTTGTCGTGCGTCAGCGCGGCAAGGCCGCTCGTCTGTTCATGGGCAACGGCGGCCTCGGGCACGCGAGTTCATGAATGTGGGGGTGATGCCGGTGTTCGCCATGAATCGAAGCGATGAGGGCCGATGCGAAACCGGTCCGACGGGGGTCAGGAATCCGCCATGCGAGATGGTATCCGCAAGACGTTGACGAGGGCTGTACGCACTGCCATCCTTCTGGACGTGAGCCAATCCGAGAATTTCGCCGTGCGTCTGCACGTCGATCTGCGACGCCAGGCCAGCGCCATCTGTGCCGCCGGCCGCTGAGCCTTTCGCGCTCGACTCTCTCACTCTTCTTCCCACTCGGCATCTGACGGTATCCGCCGCCCTGTGAGCGCGGCGACTTCTGCCGTTCCGCCCTTTCCGTTCCGCATCTCCGCCTTCCTCGGTCATTCCCGCGCGGTATGACGAGGAAAGGCTTCACAGCGATGCCAGGACTCACCCCTGTGCGGATTTCCGGATAGTGCCGTGTGGCGATTCGGCCTGCCCTTCTCCTCCCTTTCGCAAGGACCCCTTTCATGCGTACAGCCACTTCCAGGCGACAATTCATGACCCTTCTCGGTGTCTCGGCCGCCGCGGTGAGCTGCGGTACGGCCACGGGCAGCGCCTCCGGAAAACAGACCAAGAAGCTCCGGTACCAGGGGTGGGCGGGACAGGTCACCCTCCCCGAGCTCGCCGAGGAGCTGGGGTATCTGGACGGGGTGAAGCTGGACTGGGTCGGCAACACGATCAGCGGCCCCCAGGACATCCAGTCGGCGGCCACCGGACAGGTCGACTTCGGTGGGGCCTTCAACGGCGCGGTGGTCAAACTGGCCGCGAACGGTGCCCCCATCACCTCCGTCATCAGCTACTACGGCTCCGACAAGCGCGCCTACAACGGCTTCTACGTCCTGGAGGACAGCCCGATCCGGTCGGCTCGCGACCTCATCGGTAAGAAGGTCGGGATGAACACCCTCGGCGCCCACTCCGAGGCGATGCTCGACATCTATCTGAAGCGCCATGGGCTGTCCAAGGGCGATATCGGCAAGGTGGAGCCCCTGGTGGTGCCGCCGGTCAACACCGAACAGTCGCTGCGGCAACGCCAGATCCAGGTGGGTGTGCTCGGCGACATCCTGCGGGACAAGGCCGTGGCCAACGGCGGGATCCGGCCGCTGTTCACCGACTTCCAGCTGCTCGGGGCGTTCAGCGCCGGAACGTATGTGATGACCGATCGCTTCCTGCGGCAGAACCCCGACACCGCCCGGTCCTTCGTCACCGGTGTGGCCCGGGCCATCGAATGGTCCCGCCGAACACCGCGCGAGGAGGTGATCGCGCGGATGACGGAGGTGGTGAAGAAGCGCGACCGCAAGGAAGACGCCGCACCGCTGAAGTACTGGAAGTCCTTCGGGGTCGCCGAGACCGGCGGCCGGATCACCGACAAGCAACTCCAGCTGTGGATCGACTGGTTGGGGGACCGCGGCGACATCAAGCGCGGCAAGGTCACGGCGTCCGGCCTCTACACCAATGAGTACAACCACTACCGCCCGGCGAGCGCCACATCCGGCTCCCCGGCCCCCTCCGCCACGAAGTCCCGGAGCTGATCGCATGACCGCCAAAATCGCCTTTGAGCAGGTCCGCAAGGTGTTCCAGGTGCAGGGGTCGGCGGGCGGCCGCCAGGCGACCGAGTTCACCGCCCTGGACGGAATCGACCTCGAGATCTCCGCGGGTGAGTTCGTGGTGGTCGTCGGGCCCAGCGGCTGCGGCAAGTCCACCCTGCTCGACCTGCTGGGCGGCCTCGCCCGGCCCACCAGCGGGCGGATCCTCCTGGACGGAGAGCCGATCACCGGTCCCGGCCTGGACCGCGGCATCGTCTTCCAGCAGTACGCACTGCTGCCCTGGCGCACGGCGCTCGGCAATGTCCAGTTCGGCCTGGAGGCCACCGGGGTGCCACGGCGCCAACGCGCCGCACGCGCCCGTGAATACCTGGACCTGGTGGGCCTCACCGGATTCGAGGACCGCCACCCCCATGAGCTGTCCGGCGGGATGCGGCAGCGGGTGGCGATCGCCCGCAGCCTCGCCTACGACCCCGATGTGCTGCTCATGGACGAGCCGTTCGCCGCCCTGGACGCCCAGACCCGGGAGCTGTTGCAGAACGAGCTGCTGCGGATCTGGGAACGGACCGGCAAGACGGTGGTCTTCATCACCCACGGCATCGAGGAGGCGGTCTATCTCGGTCAGCGGGTGGCCGTCCTCACCTCCCGGCCGGGGACCGTCAAGGAGGTCGTACCGATCGCACTCGACGCCCGCGGCACGGCGGACGACGTGCGCTCGAGCCCGGAGTTCGCCGCCTACCGGCATGAGATCTGGAGTCTGCTGCACGACGAAGTCGCCCGCGCCCAGCAGTTGGAGAAGGAGAGTGTCCCCGCATGAGCCCCGCCACCGGGACTACCACCGTCAAGGACCCCGTCGCCCCCGTGGCGGACGTGGCGGAAACGGCTCCCGGAGCCGCCGCCGAGCCACGCAGACCGGAATTCACACCGGAATCCACACCGGACATCCGTCCCTCGCGGGCGAAACGGCTGACGGCCCGGGGCCGCGCCCTCGGCCACCGGCTGCCGGCGCTGCTGCTGCGCGGCCTGACCAAGGTGGTGGCCGTCGCCGCCCTGCTGGCCGCGTGGGAGATCGCGCCCCGCGCCGCTCTGGTGGACCGCACCTTTCTGCCGCCCTTCAGCGAGGTCGCCCGCGCCTGGTGGGAGCTGCTGGCCGACGGGAGCCTCGTGGACAACGCCGAGGCCAGCCTGACCCGTTCGTTCACCGGATTCGGTCTGGCCGTCGCCGTCGGCGTCCCGCTCGGGCTGCTGATCGGCCGCTACCGGGTGGTCGCGGATCTGCTGGGACCGCTGCTCGAGATCTTCCGTAACACCGCCGCGCTGGCGCTGCTCCCCGTCTTCGTGCTGCTGCTGGGGATCGGCGAGACGTCCAAGATCTCGATCGTGCTCTACGCCTGCACCTGGCCGATCCTCCTCAACACCATCAGCGCCGTGCGCCAGGTGGATCCCACCCTGCTCAAACTGGCGAAGTCCATGGACCTGTCCGCGCCCCGGCTGTTCCAGAAGGTGATCCTGCCCGCCTCCGTGCCGACGATCTTCACGGGCATACGGCTGGCGGGAGCCTCTTCCATCCTGGTGCTGGTGGCCGCGGAGATGGTCGGTGCCAAAGAAGGGCTGGGCTATCTCATCAACGCGTCCCAGTACAACTTCGCCATACCGCAGATGTACGCCGGGATCCTCACCATCTCCATCATCGGCGTCGCCTTCAATCAGTTGCTCGTGACCGTGGAACGCCGGCTCAGCTCCTGGCGCGTCCCCGCACAGACCTGACCCGCACAGAGCCGACCCCTACGCAGATCTGACCCCGTACAGAGCTGATTCCACGCCACCAGAGAGGTCCCCATGGCCAGCGGACAACGCCAGTTCCATCTCAACGCCTTCCTCATGAACGCGGGCCACCACGACGCCGCCTGGCGACACCCCCGCACCCAGCCCGAACGCATCACCGACCTGGGTTACTTCCAGGAGCTCGCGCGGACCGCCGAACGCGGCAAGCTCGACTCGCTCTTCCTCGCCGACGGTCTCACCCTGTGGGGGAACGCCCGCCACAACGCGGTGGGTGGATTCGAACCGCTCACCCTGCTGTCCGCGCTCGCGGCCACCACCGAACACATCGGGCTGATCGCGACCGTCTCCACCACCTTCGACGAACCCTTCCATGTGGCGCGCCGGTTCGCCTCGCTCGACCACCTCAGCGGCGGCCGGGCCGGGTGGAACATCGTGACCTCCGGCAATGTCGCCGAGGCCCGTAACTTCGGGCGCGAGGAACATCTCGCACACGGGCTGCGCTACGAGCGGGCCGCCGAATTCCTCGACGTGGCCACCCAGTTGTGGGACAGCTGGGAGGACGACGCGGTGGTGCTGGACCGGGAGGGCGGTGTCTACGCCGACGGGGACAAGGTCCGTGCCATCGGCCATCGCGGAGCCCACTTCCGGGTGGACGGTCCGCTCAATGTGCGGCGCTCACCCCAGGGCCATCCGCTGCTGGTCCAGGCCGGGTCCTCGGAGGACGGCAAGGAGTTCGCCGCCCGCTACGCGGAAGCCGTCTTCACCGCCCAGCAGACCCTCGCCGACGCCCAGACCTTCGCCAAGGATCTGACCGCCCGGCTGGCACGGTACGGCCGCACCCGCGACCAGCTGAAGATTCTCCCCGGTATCTGCCCCGTCATCGGATCCACCGAGGCCGAGGCCCGCGCGCTCGAGGACGAGCTGACCGAACTCCAGGTGCCCGCGTACGGGTTGCAGCAGCTCTCCGGAATGCTGGGTACGGACCTGACCGGCCTCCCGCTCGACGGCCCGCTGCCCGACCTTCCGGCGGAGCGGGACATCAACGGCAACAAGAGCCGCTTCACCCTCGTCGCCGAACTCGCCCGCCGCGACGGCCTCACCCTGCGGGAGCTGATCGCCCGGCTCGGCGGCGGCCGTGGCCACCGTGTCTTCGCCGGTACCCCGGAACAGATCGCCGATGAGCTGGAGGAGTGGTTCACCGAAGGCGCCGCCGACGGCTTCAACATCATGCCGCCCCATCTGCCCGGCGGACTCGAGGACTTCGTGGACCACGTCGTCCCGGTCCTCCAGCGGCGCGGTCTGTTCCGTACCGAGTACACCGGCGGCACCCTGCGCGACCACTACGGACTGGCGCGGCCCGCCGCGGGCGCCGGAAGCGCGAGCCACTCCGGGTGACGCCGCCCGCCCCGCACCGCCCCTCACCCCCTGAAGCACACCATCCGGACACACCCCGTCCTGAAACACACCACCGAAGGGAAACGGCCCCCATGACCACCAGCACAGGATTCGACATCCGGAGGACCGGCGGGCGGATCGGCGCCGAAGTCCTCGGCGTCAGGCTCTCCGACGAGCTCGACCCCGCCCTCGTCACCGACATCAACGCCGCGCTCCTGGAACACAAGGCGCTCATTTTCCGCGGCCAGCATCTGGACGACGCGGCCCAGCTCCGCTTCGCCGCCCTCTTCGGCGAGCTGACCACCGCGCATCCCACGGTGCCGTCCGTCGACGGACAGCCCAGCGTCCTGCCGGTCGACGCCGAGGAGGGCATCCGCGCCAACCGCTGGCACACGGATGTGACCTTCGTCCGTACCCCGCCGAAGGTGTCCACCCTGCGCGGCATCGTGGTCCCGCCCTACGGCGGCAATACGCTCATCGCCAACGCGGCCGCCGCCTACCGGGATCTGCCCCGGCCACTGCGCGAGCTGGCCGACACCCTGTGGGCCGTGCACACCAACGACTACGACTACGCGGCGCCACCCAGGAACGAGAAGGCGGCCGAACACCGTCGGCGGTTCGTCTCCCGCCCCTACCGGACCGCCCACCCCGTCGTCCGCGTCCACCCCGAGAGCGGTGAACGCGGGCTGTTCATCGGTGGTTTCGCGCAGAGCCTCCTCGGTCTCGGCCCGTCCGAGTCCCGCGATCTGCTGCGGATCTTCCAGTCGTATGTCGTCCGCCCGGAGAACATCGTGCGCGTCGCCTGGTCCCCGGGCGATGTGGTGGTCTTCGACAACCGCAGCACCCAGCACTACGCCCCCGACGACTACGGCGACCTGCCGCGCCTGCTGCACCGGGTGACCGTCGCGGGCGACGTCCCGGTCGGGGTGAACGGTGAGCGCTCCTACGTCCTCGAGGGCGACGAGGCCGGTCACTACACCCCGGCCGCCGCCTGACGGCCGGGTGACGGCGGACGTGGTCCGGGGCGTCGCCGAGCGCGCCGTCCCGGACCACGGACCACGGAAGCACGGTCAGCCGCGGAACGGTCCGGTCACCTCGTAGGTGATGCCGTCCGAGGAGCTGCCCGTGGTCCCTCGCTGCGACGAGAAGTACAGCCGGTCGCCACCGGGCGAGAAGGCGGGGCCGGTGATCTCGGAGCCCGGCTGACCGGTGACGCGGAGGAAGGGCGCGACGACGTCATCGGGGGTGATGACGCAGATCTCCATGTTTCCGCCGTCCTCGGCGACGAAGAGGTCGCCGGAGGAGGAGCCGGTGACGTTGTCCACTCCGGTGAGCGGCGCGCCGCCGCCGGTGACGAGGGAGTCGTCGTAGGCAAGCTCATAGCTGTCGCTGGTGAGGTTCAGCCGCCAGACACGGTTGTCGCCCTTGGCGGTGAACCAGACGGTGTCGTCCGCGTAGTGACAGCCCTCGCCGCCGTTGAACCGCTTGGCGCCGGAGACCTGGTCGCGGGTGACGGTGGGGGAGCCGTCGGGGTCGGGGACGGTGGCCCAGGTGAACGATCCGGACGTGGCCGTCCCGGCCTTGAGGACCTGGAGCGAGCCGACGGACAGATCACCCCAACTGGTGGGGACGAAGCGGTAGAAGCAGCCGTCGGGCTCGTCCTCGGTGAGGTAGATGACCCGGCGGGCCGGGTCGGCCGCGGCGGCCTCGTGTGTGAACCGGCCCATGGCGTCGCGGCGGGTGGCGGCCTCTACACCCCATGGGTCGGTTTCATAGACATAGCCGCGGCTGACCTCCTCGCAGGAGAGCCAGGTGTTCCACGGTGTTTTGCCACCGGCACAGTTCTGCCGGGTGCCGGAGAGGACACGATGGGCGCCGGTGATGGCGCCCGAGGAGTTGAACGTGACGGCGCTGACGCCACCGCCGGGGTTGATCTCGGAGTTGGAGACGTAGATCCAGCCACTGCCGTCGGCGAAGCAGGCCCCGCCGTCGGGAGCGCTGTGCCAGCGGTACGACGTGCCCGCGACCGGCTGCCCGGACCGGGCTATGACCCGGCCGCTGAATCCACTGGGCAGCTGGAGACCGCTGGCGTCGGCGGATCCCAGCGCGCCGTACGGCCCGGGGCCCGGCTGGGCGGGGGCGGCGTAGGCCGCGCCGCGCATGAGAGTGCCGCCGAAGGCGGCGGCCGATGTGCCGATGGCCGCTCCGCGCAGAAAGTTGCGACGTTTCACACTGACTCCACGGGTGACGAGACCCCGCCGTCCCGGGGCGGACGACGGGTGCGCGCAGGACAGTAGAACAGGCGGTCCAAGAAAGGGAGGTGACGGCACATCAACTCTGGATGAACCGCTGCCGCGCGTATGTCGCCCCGTCCCCGCGACGCGGCTATGCGGACGCCACGACCTGGCCGGACATGACCTCGGGAGGGTGGGGGAGCAGCGAGGCGAGGTGGTCCCGTACGAAGTCCGCCGCCTTCTCCACCGATTCCGCGGCCCCCGCCTCATCGTCGAAGACACTGGTCGAGACCATGACCCCGTTCCCGGCGTCGACCCAGTAGTAGGCCAGGAGCCCCGGGACCTGCCGGAGGAGCGGTACGAACAGTTCGTTCACCCGGCGTCCCGCCTCGGCCGGATCGGTCACCCCTGTGTACCTGCGGACGGCTGCGTACACGGCTGCTCTCCTCATGGGTCGGGGTCTCCGTTGCGCAGACGCCGTACCCCCCCGAGGTGTGCTCCGCCCGCGCGCCGTCCGGAAATCACCGGAAGGGACCGCCCGCCGGTGGGCCGAATGGCGGCCTGATGGCGGTCCGGCCACCAAGACGGCGGCCCCGGCATACGCCGCCCGGGAAGTGCGATGGGGTGTCCGCGGTGACACCGGCCGGTGCCGGGCCCGTGGACGTGACGGTGACCACCCCGCGGGGGGTGTGCGGCGTCGGCAGGTTCTCCGCCCGGCTACCAGGCACGCGCGTCCGCGAGGAGATGGGCGCGGATGGCCGCGATGGACGGGCTGTCCTGGGTACCGGCACGGCAGGCCAGGTAGAGGGTGTTGATCGGCGGGATTTCGGGCTCCAGCAGCGGTGTGAGGGTGCCGTCGGCCAGTTCCGCGGCACACAGGTAGCGGGGGAGCACGCTCACGCCCGCCCCGGCGAGTACCGCGGTCAGCACGGCACGGAGGTCGGGGACGACGATCGCCGGACTGTGCGCGGGGCGGGTGCCGAAGACGGTGCGCCAGTAGCGGCGGATGATGGGCAGATCCTCGGCGTAGCTGATCAGTGGGACTTGGCGGAGCGCCGCGGGCCCCTCGCGGGTGAGCCGTTCGTCGTCGATGCCCGCGGCCGTCTCCGGCGACGCCACGAGGACGAACTCCTCGTCGATGAGCGGTACCGCGGCGATGGCGCGGCCCCGGGGGCGGATGCTGGAGACGACCAGGTCGAAACGGCCCTCCGGAAGACCGGCCAGCAGATCGTCGGCCAGCCCCAGCGTCACCCGCAGCTTCAGGCCCTGGTGGATGAGGGGAGCCAGGGACCTCAGCACACGGGTGCCGGTGAGCTCGGCGGGACCGCCCAGGTGCATGGGTTTGGTGAACGGATGGGTGCGGTCCGCGAATCCGCGTTCGCCGATCGCCACCAGCGCGTCCACATGGGGAGCGGCTTCGGCGGCGAGCTCGTCGGCCACGGTGGTGGGCACCACGCCCCGTGGCAGCCGACGGAACAGCTGCTGGCCCACCTGCTGCTCCAGTGTCCGGATCTGCGCGGTGACCGTGGGCTGCGACAGGCCCACCTGCCGCGCCGCAGCGGTCAGCGAGCCGCTCCGGTAAGTGGCCAGAAAGGTTTTGAGCAGGGAGAGGTCGATCCCGTCCATCCCGTCTCCTCCCTGCCCCCGCAGAGGCGTTTCCCTGCCCCCGCAGAGGCCATCCCATCGATTTTCCGATGGGCATATGACCATTCTTCCATTGGTCTTCTATGGCCGCATCGGCCTACGGTGCTGATGCGCCGGGCGGCCCGTCCAGACGGTGGTTCCCGGCGGCCCGTACACGGACAAGGAGAACGTCATGCCCCGCACCGGCAAGGTTGCACTCGTTCTGACCAGCCACGACCAGCTCGGCGACACCGGCCGGACCACCGGCTTCTACCTTCCCGAGGCCGCGCACCCCTGGAAGGTCCTGTCGGACGCCGGGCATGAGGTCGACCTGGTCTCGGTCAAGGGCGGCCGTCCGCCGATGGACGGGGAGGATCTGACCGACCCGGTCCAGCAGGCGTTCCTGGACGACCCGCGTATGGCCGGGCAGCTGGACCACACCACCCGCGCGCAGGACATCACCCCGGCCGACTACGACGCGATCGTGTACGTCGGCGGACACGGCACCATGTGGGACTTCCCCGGCAACACCGACCTGGCCGGTATCGCCCGGGACATCTACGAGGCGGGCGGCGTCGTGGCGGCCGTATGCCACGGCCCGGCCGGTCTGGTCGACATCACCCTGTCCGACGGGTCCTACCTCGTGGCCGGCAAGAATGTCGCGGCCTTCACCAACGAGGAGGAAGCCGCCGCCGGACTCACAGATGTGGTGCCGTTCCTGCTCCAGAGCAAGCTGGAGGAGCGGGGGGCCAAGCACACCGGTGCGGCGAACTTCGAGCCCCATGTGGTCGTCGACGGCCGCCTGGTGACCGGCCAGAACCCCGCCTCGGCCACCCGCCTGGGCGAGGCCCTCGTCAAGGTCCTGGCCCGGTAGCCGCCGGGCGGCGATCCATCAGGAAGGGGTGGCGCCGCCACGGGGCGCTCTCAGTCGCCGGGTCGGCCGACATGGTGCTGGAGCACATCGCAGGTGTACTGGAACTCCTCCATCAAGCGGGTGGCCTCGATGACCAGGACGCCGTACGGGCGGGCCGGGTCGGCCAGCGGAAGGCGGTCCGCCATGGCCTGTTCGGCCACGCGACGACGGCACCCCTGTGCCTCGTCCGCGAGCCGGCACAGCCGCGGGGCCTGCGCGTCGAGCCGGTCCTCGTCGAGTTCGGTGAAGACCTCCGTGAGGCCGGAAAGACACTCCAGGAAGTCGGCGTAGCACTCCAGGAACGGCCCGTCGCGGTGGTGGTCCTCGTCCCGGCTCCACCGGTCCAGTGCCCGGACGAGGCTGGCCACTTGGTGCATGGTGCGCTCAAGCGCCTCCAGCACCGCCCCGTAGCCTTCGAAGCCGGTGCTCCGGCGGTGGCGGCGGAAGAACCGGCGCGGGTTGTAGTGGAGGCTCTCCTGAGCCGTCCGCAGCCCCGTCCGCGCCTGGGTGATCAGCCCTTCCGTCTGCCCGGCCCGGGCTCGCCAGTGCGCGGTGCGTTCATCGTCGAGGTCGTGGCGGCGCAGCGCCGGATGCATATCGCTGACCAGGTCGCACAGGGCGTGGGCCAGGGCGTGGATGCCGTGCTCGGCACCGCGGTAGCGCAGGGGCGGCACGACGGTGATGTTCACCAGCACCCCGACCCCGCAGCCGATGAGGACCAGCAGGATGATCTGGCCGAGCTGGGTGACCTTGTCATGGTTGGTGGCCGCCGAGATGTAGGTGGAGAAGGCGAAGAACGCCGCGGTGGCGACCTGGGAGCCCTGTGACCCGAGCGCGGGCCACCGGCCGATGGTGAGGGCGATCAGCGCCATCAGGGCGAACGTCAGCAGCTCGGGGCCGATGAGGAAGCCCAGCGCCGCCTGCACCGCCACACCGGCGGTCACGGCCGCCACATAGCGAGTCGACTGGAGCAGCGACTGGTACACCGTCACCTGCATGATGAGCACCGCCGAGAACGGGGCGAACGCGGGGGACTGCGCGTGCAGCAGGTGGTGGGAGATCACCCAGGCGAGGGTGGCGGCCAGGGTGCTCTTGCTGATCAGCAGCACCGTGTGGCGCTCGTGGCCCTCCGATCCGAGGGCCCGTCGCCACCACCGCGAGATGTGTGCGAACCGCTTGTTCAAACGACCTCTCCTGTTCGACGGGGTCCGTCCGGCCCCGGTACCCCTGCTCGGCGGCCTTATCCGCGATGACCGGAGGTCGTGGCCGTCGTCGCACCTCCGACGGAGGTAATCCGCGGCGCGGTGACGGTGCGAGGAGGGTCGTGCATGTGAGCCTGTGGGCCGGGTACCCGGTCGGCGGGAGGTGCGTACACGGTGGCGCGACGGCTGATGGCGGGTGCCGAACTCATCGGCTGGTGGGCGGCGTTGACCTTGTTGTGGATCGTGCTGATCGGCCCCGTGGACACTCTGGAGTGGGTGGTCGGCGCGGCTGCCGCGCTGGTGGCCGCCGGTGCCGCGCGCGGAGCGCGGCGTGCGGCCGGTGCCCGGTGAACGGCTGGACAGCCGCGGGCACCGCACTGCTGCTCTGTGGTGTGGCACCGGCCGGGTGGTGCGCGGCCACCGGCCCGTTCCGTCGCCGGGTGCCCGCGCAGAACATGACCAGCACCCTGCTGTGCCTGGTCTTCCTCCTGCTGGCGCAGGGGTTTCGCCGTACCGCCTACACCGACACGGCGCTGGTGCTCTCGGTACTCGGCCCGGCCGGCACCCTGCTCTATGTGCGTCTGCTCGCCGACGAGTTGGCGGACCACCCGCCGCGACCGTATGCGCTGCGGACGGTGACCGCGCTGAGCTACCTGGCGGTCCCGGCGGTGCTGCTGCCCCTGTGTCTTGTCACCGACCCGGGCAGGGCGATGGTGAAACTCCTGGTCATCGGCGCTCTGTTGGTATTGGGCAGCTGGGGCGCGGTCCGCGCGGTGAGCGCCGCCGCCACCGCGGGACACGTACTCGGCGCATCCGGGAAGGGGGCGGACGATGGCTGAAGACCTGCCGTTGCTGCTCGGGCTGGTGCTGGTGGCCGCTGCCGGGACCGGCACCGTCCTCGTACGCGACCCCGTGCGACAGTCCTTTCTGATGTCGCTGTTGGGCCTGGCCCTCGCCACCTTGTTCGTGCTGCTGCAAGCGCCCGATGTCGCGCTCTCCCAGCTGGCCGTCGGCTCCGCGCTGACCCCGCTGATGGTGCTGCTGTCGGTGCGCAAGGTGCGCCGCCGGGCCCGCGGTGAACGCGGGGAGGAGCGGGAATGAGCATGCGGACACGGCTGTGGGTGCTGGCCGTCGGGGGCCTGGGCACGGCCGTGCTGTTGCTGCTGGCGTTCCTCGAACTGCCGGCGTTCGGCGGACTGTGGCACCCCTACGGTGACCGGGCGGTGCACGCCGCCCTCTCCCGGCACACCGCCAACACCATCTCCTCGGTCAACTTCGACCAGCGGGCCCTGGACACCCTCGGCGAGGAATCCATCCTCTTCGGCTCCGTCCTGGGCACCGCCGTACTGCTGCGGCAGACCCGGGACGAGGACCGGCTGCCCCCGCGACCGGTCCGGGTGGCCCCGCCGGTGCGCCGCTACGCCCTGCTCGCGCTGCCGGTCACCCTGCTGATCGGGCTGTATGTCATCGCCCACGGTCAGCTCAGCCCGGGCGGCGGCTTCCAGGGCGGTGTGGTGGTGGCGACCGCGCTGCATCTGCTCTACATCGCCGTGGACTACCGGGCGCTGGAGCGGATCCGCCCCCTTGGCAGATACGAGGTGGCGGACGCCGCGGGTGAGGCGGGCTACCTCCTGCTGGGCGCCGGCGCGCTGCTGACCGGTGCCGCCTTCCTGACCAACTTCCTGCCCTACGGCACCTTCAACACCCTCGCCTCCGGCGGCACCGTCCCGCTGTTCAACGCCGCCATCGGGGTGGAGGTCGCGGCCGGTGTGGTGGTCCTGCTGGCAAGTTTCCTGGACCAGGCCGTGGAGATCGAAAGCGAACGACAGGACACCGGTGGGAAGGGCGAGCGATGAGCGTGCTGCCGTATGTGATCGCGGGGTGGCTGTTCCTGATCGGCTGCTACGGGCTGGCCACCAGCCGTAACCTCATCCACGCGGTGGGCTGTCTCACGGTCTGCCAGTCCTCGACGTATGTGCTGCTGCTCGCCATCGGCTACCGGAAGGGCGGCACCGCACCGGTCTTCTCCGACCTCACCCCCGGCTCGCGCCCGGTCGTCGACCCCGTCGTCCAGGCCCTCACCCTCACCGACATCGTCATCGGCGCGACCGTCACCGCACTGCTGCTCTCCCTGGTCATCCAGATCGCCAAACGCCACGGCACGGTGGATCCCGACCACCTCTCGGAGCTGAGGGGATGACCGCCGCGCGGCTGCTGCCACTGATCGTGGCCATCCCGCTGTTCGGCGCCGCGGTACTGGTCGGAGCGGGACGGCGGCTGCCGCGGTTCGCCGCCGAGCTGCTGGCCTGCCTGTTCGCGGCGGGCTCCGCGACGCTCTCGCTGTGGACCGCGGCGGCGACCCCCGCATCCGTCGCCCGGCCCGTCGAATGGGTGGGTGGCTGGCGGCCGCACAACGGCGCGAGCGTCGGCATCGTCCTGGTCGGCGACCACATCGGCCTCGGGCTCGCCACACTGGTGTCGCTGCTGGTGCTGGCTTCCCTCGCCTACGCCTGGCGGTACTTCGACGAACCTCCACGCCGCCACGCCGGCTCCTTCCCCGGCCTTGTGCTGCTGTTCCAGGCGGGCATGTGCGGCTTCGCCCTGACCGGCGATCTCTTCAACGCGTTCGTCTTCTTCGAGCTGATGAGCGTGGTCGCGTACGCGCTGACCGGCTACCGCGTCGAGGAGGCCCGCGCCGTCCAGGGCGGTCTGGTCTTCGGCATCGTCAACTCCCTCGGCGGCTACGCCACGTTGTCGGGCATCGGACTGCTCTACGCCCGCACCGGGGAGCTGGGCCTCGCGCAGATCGGGCGGGCGCTTGACGCCCGGTCCGGCGACGGCCCGGACGCGCTGGTGATCGCCGCCTTCGTCCTCGTCGCCACCGGACTGCTCGTCAAGGCCGCCGCGGTGCCGTTCCACTTCTGGCTCGCCGACGCCCACGCGGTGGCACCGACCCCGGTGTGCATGCTGCTGTCGGGGGTGATGGTGGAGCTGGGCGTGTACGGGGTGGCCCGGGTCTACTGGACCGTCTTCGCCGGTCCCGGTGGCATCCCCGCGCCCGACGCGCACCGGGCGCTGCTGGCCCTGGGTGTGCTGACGGCCCTCCTGGGCTCGGTGATGTGCTGGCATCAGCGCCATCTCAAGCGGTTGCTCGCCTACTCCACTGTGGCGCACACCGGGCTGTTCCTGATCGGCCTGGCGCAGCTCACTCCGGAGGGGACCGGCGGGGTCACCCTGTACGTCCTGGCCCACGCCGGGGTCAAGGCCGCGCTGTTCGCCTGCGTGGGCATCCTGCTGGACCGCTACGGCAGTGTCGACGAACACCAGCTGCACGGCAGGGGACGCGAACTCCCGTGGCTGGGCGCGATGTTCGGGCTCGGCGGTCTGGCCCTCGCCGGACTGCCCCCGTTCGGCACCGCGCTCGGCAAAGCGGTCACCGAGGAGGCCGCGGGGGGCTGGGCGACCGTGGTGTTCGTGCTGGCCTCGGCGGTCACCGCTGGCGCGGTGCTGCGGGCCGGTGGCCGGGTGTTCCTCGGGCTCGGCAACCGCCCGCCGGACGCCCCGGACGAGACGACCGGCGAGGCCGAGGAGCCGGAGACCCGGGGCGGCCCGCTGTCCCGGATCCCCGGCTCCATGCTCGCGGTCCCGGCCGTCCTGCTCGCCGGTGCGCTGGCGGTGGGGCTGGTCCCCGTGCTGCGCACCGCCGCCGGTCATGCCGCGGACACCTTCACCGACCACCACGGCTACCTCGCCTCGGTGCTGTACGGGCGGGCCGCGCAACCCGCGCCCGCCCCCGCGCCGCACTGGACGGCGGCCGGTGTGCTGGTGGGTCTGTTGGCCACCGCGCTGGCCGTGGTGCTCGCCCTGCTGGCCGTACGCCGCGCGGCGGCGGAACCGGCCCGTTGGTTCACCCCGCTACGGCGGCTGCACTCCGGCCATGTGGGCGACTACGTCGCGTGGTTCCTGGCGGGCATCACCCTGCTGGGAGTCCTGCTCGTCTGAACTCCCCGGCTGCCGACACTCGTTGCCTCCTCACTCGTACCATCCGCCACATGACTGGTGACGTTGCGATGACGGGGCTGGGTGGCCATGACCACTCTCCGCGTGCGGGGGATCGGCCCGTGCTCGAATGGGACGGTGTCCCCGTCGTGTTCTCCGTGGACACGGAAGCCAACCTCTGGATATGCGACCTGCGTGGCGGTCCGTGCGTACGCCGCGAGCTGGACCGGGCCGACTTCGGACCCGACGATGACATCGAGGTGTGGGATCTCTTCGACGGCGGGGACGAGGGCGATGTGCTGCGTGTGTGGGACCTCGCCACGAAGCGTCTGATCGGAGAACCGATGGGCGGGCACACCGACATGATCACCAGGTTGAAGACCACGGTCGTCGACGGGCGCGCGGTGGCCGCCACCGACAGTATGGACGGCACCACCCGCCTGTGGGACCTGGCACGCGGTACGGAGATCGGCGACCCGCTCATCGGGCAGAACCTCAACTCGATCGCCCGGATCGCGGGCAGGCAGGTGGTGATCACGACGTCTGCCGGTCCTTCCTCACGCGAGGGAGAGGGCCGACTTCGCGTGTGGGACCTGGCGCGAGCCATCCGCTGAATTCCAGCGGCGCCGCGGCGAACGGATCACCTTCATGACCACGCATGCGTCCGGCGCCCCCGTCCTCATTGGACCGTGTGGCGGTGCGGACCAGGCTGCTCTCGCCAGTGGGCCAAGGCGCGTGCGCTCTTGACGGTGTCGGGGTGTTCCGGCCCCAGCACACGCCGCCGGTCGACTACCAGTTCGGCGAAGGCGGTGGCGGCGCCCGTGGCGTCGCCCGCCTCACCTGTCCACAGCGCCAGATTGTGCCGCGACATGAGCGTATGCGGGTGGTCGGGCCCTTGGACGCGGATGCGATCCGGGACTATTTCGGCGAACTCCGCGGCGGCACCCGCGGCGTCCCCCGCTCTCCCTCGCCACCGTGCCAGCTCGTGACGGACGTCAAGAGTGGGGGGAGCGTCGGGACCCAGTACCCGCATGGCGTCGCCGAGAAGTTCGGTGAACACCTCGACGGCGCCCCGGTGATCCCCCGATTCGCCCAGGCAGAATCCGAGGTTGTGCCGGAAGCCAAAGGTGCGCTCGTGATCAGGTCCCACCGTCCGGTGGTGGTCGGCGACGATATCGACGGCAACCGTGGCGGCCGCGCCCATGTCGCCCGCCTCCATGAGGAAATGGAAGAGTTCGACGCGCGTGGCACATGTGTCGGGGTGCTCGGGCCCCAGTGTCCGGGTCGCGTCGCCCAGGACACTCCCGAGCGCGGCCGCGGCACTCGCGGCGTCCTGGTCACCTCGGCGGATGGCCAGGTCGCGCCGGACGTTGAAGGAGTCCGGATCGTCCGGGCTCCGGAGCCGGAGGAACTCCTCCAGCAGCTCGGCGGCCGAGGACGCGTTCGGCATCCTGCCGAGGCCGATGCGGGCAGCCCAAGCACTGGCGTCGTCCTCCCCGGTCAGTAACCGACCGAGGAACCAGAACGTGCCCTCGTCACGGGCACGGATGCGGCTCCGCAGCTCCTGAAACGCCGACTCCCGCGCCGAGGGGTCATCGTCGCGATCCAGGATCTCCGCCATCAGCTCGGCCGGTTGCCTCGCGTCCGCCGGTCGGCCGACAGGTTCGACATCAGCGGCCGTCGGAACCCCGAACTCTTCGTAAAGTAACGGCAGTTGCGCCAAGGTGGTCTCGGCCCGTGGGAGCGACTCCGTCAGGACATCGTCGGCGACTCCCGCGCCGACGGTGATCTCGATGAGCTCGCGATACATCCGCTCGAAGCTCTGGAGATGGCTCGTGATCGCTCGTTTCGGGTCCCAGAACGCCTCCGTGACCTCGTAGACGCCATGTCCACCGGAGGAGAAGAGGGCGGCGTTCCCGTCCACGGACACAAGGCCGTCAGGCAGGTCGGCGCGGCATCGGGGCGGCGCGGAATCCCAGTCGGGGACGGGCAGCTCGCGCTCGGCCATCTCCGTGTCGATCGCGTCGCGGACCTTCCTCGTCTCTTCCAGGAAGCTGCTGATCGCGGTCCGGATCTGGTCGGCCGAGTACACAAATCCGTGCTGCGGGAACACGACGGCCACTCTCGGCGAGGTCATCACCCGATCGTTTCCGTCGTAGACGATCTCCAGGTCCAGCGCGTACGCGTACGTGTCGAAGGTGGGTTTCATACCGAGACGGACCTCGAACCGATCCGCTTCTCCCTGCGCGACCACCTGGGAGAGGTCGATGACGGCCCGGTGGGCGCCGGCGTCTTCCGGCGGCGGTATCTCGGCGTCGTATGTGGCGGACACGGGCAGGACGGCGCCGACCCAGATCGCGCGGTAGGGCGTCAGCCGCATGCTGGAGAACATGCTTCCGCACCGGACAGCCCCGTGCACCCGCACCACGAGTCGTTTGAGTACGGCCGACTGACCACCCGTGTTGCGCACCTTGACATCGAGCACGGGAGACACATCGCGCGGACGCGTGGCCGTATCCGAAGGCGGCGCGATGGTCACGTCGACCAGCTCGACCTGCGACTTCGGCGGGCGCCGGGCGTGAAGCGCCGCCCACGCACCGATGATTGCGGCCGCGATGCCGCCGGTCAGCCCGAGAACTGTAGCCAGCACGAGATCGACGTTACCGTCCGAGGCGTTCCACTCACCCCCTGTTCCAAGGATTTTGTGCGTTCTCGGGTGGTGAGACGCCCTTGCCCTGAGCTGTCGTCGGGGCGGAGTAGTTGAGGCCAGGGTGGTGATCAAGGAGGGCGGGAGCGAGCCTGAACGCCGAGCCAACCGCGAGCTGAGCTTCTCGAACGTGACCGGGCCTGGGCGGCGGTCACATCGCCGGCCGAGTCCGTCGCGTCAGTCCTGCCCGGTGACCTTCCGGCCGATCCCTTCCAGGAACTCGCGGATGCTGTCCGCGGCCACCTCGAACTCGTCGGACCAGGAGGCCGTGGTCGACCTCCACACTCGACCACTCCCCGTCACCGCAAACAGGTGTCCGCCACCGTCACTGGCGAACACGAGAGCCGGCCGCTCGTCGTCGATCTGGACGGATCCGTATTCCCGGACGTGTCCTGCGACCATCGAGGGCGAGTGGATGAAATATCCGTTCTCGATGTCCGGCAAGGAGACCTCACACATCACCCAGTAAAGGGTGGTCAGATCGGAGGGGATCGGGGTCAGGTCCACCAGGGTGCCCGTAGCGTCGTGACTCTCATCCGTCGCGAGGGTCACGGCGTTCTCCCCGGGCGGGAACCCATGGATCTCCGGAAACGACGACATCAGAGCCGTGAGTGCTACAGACACCCGCGCACACCAGCTGCGCACCCACTCCGAGTCGAGCCGCTCACCAGACACGTTGATCCCCTTCCGCACACATGCAATGAGTGTCCCGCACTCGGGACACACCACTGCCTGACACGACATGTCGCGGAACAGAACCCGGCAAAGGCGCCTCACGGCGCAGGTGGTGCCTGGACCTCGCCTCCTCGTACTGCCGGCTCTCGAGGTCGTAGCAGCGTCCCTGAACGCGACGGTCAGTCCGAGGCTCGGCGCTGGTCGCTGCTGCTCTGCCGTAGCTGGTCGGTGTGGCGGGTCATGGTGTCGACGCGGGCGGCGAGGTCGGCGTGGGACGGTGTCAGGTGCTGGTGGGCTTCGGCGAGCGGGGCGAGGAGCTGGGCGGCGTCGTCGCGGGAGAGGGCGTCCGCGAGCCGGGTGATGTGGTCCCCGGCCTCGACGGGGAGATCGGTGAGGGCGGTGATCTGCCCGGCGAGCTGCCGCAGACCGGTCGCGTTGCCACGGGCCCACGAGGTGACGGTGCGGTCGGCGGCGCGGCGGTCACGGGTGGCCTGCACGCGCTGCTCACCCGTTGCGCCGGGGGCACCGGGTCGCAGGCGCAGATAGCGGCGCTCGGCGGCCTGGCGACTCGCCACACCCAGGGGGTGCGCCAGCTCGCCCCAGCTGGCTCCCGCCTCACGAGCGGCCTCGATCAGCCAGGGTTCCCACCCGGCGAGCTGGTCCCGGAGCTCCCGCAGCAGCAACAGCGCGGCCAGGGCCTGCTCCGAGCTGGTCCGGTCCCGCTCCCGCCCCTGGCCCGGCGGGGTGGCCTGGGCAGTGTGTACGGCCTCGTTGATGGCGTCCAACCCAGCCGCGGCGGCATGGAAGGACGTGGGGGCGAGCCCGGTCTCGCCGGGCTCCTCCGTGCTGGGCATGGTGTGTTCCTCCCGCAGCTGTCATCCGATCGACGACGCGAGCGCTTGTCATCGTTCCGATGACATGTTACAACAGGGTCAGGTGGCAGCGCATTGGCGGTATTGCCCGAGCACACTGGAGGTGTTTCACGATGTTGATGCGCACTGACCCGTTCCGCGAGCTCGACCGGCTCACCCAGCAGCTGATGGGCTCGTCCGGTACCTGGTCAAGGCCGTCCACGATGCCGATGGACGCCTACCGGGAGGGCGACGACTATGTGATCGCTCTCGACATCCCCGGCGTCTCGACCGATGCGATCGACATCGATGTCGAGCGGAACATGCTCACCGTCAAGGCAGAGCGGCGGCCGGTCCCCAAGAGCGACGATGTGCACATGGAGCTGTCAGAGCGACCTCTGGGGGTCTTCTCCCGCCAGCTCATGCTGGCGGACACCCTCGACATCGAGCACATCAAGGCGGACTACGACGCAGGTGTCCTGACCCTGCGTATCCCCGTCGCCGAGCGGGCCAAGCCCCGCAAGATCACCATCGGTGAGAGCACGGGGCGCAAGCAGATCAGCGGCTGATCCCTCGTGGGCGCTGGCCGCGCACACGGAGGACGGGCAGGGGCAGGGGCTCATACTCCCTGCCCGTCCTCCGCGACCGCTCCCCTTACCCAGCCGCGAGAAAGCCGTTCGGCCGCGTCGCGGTAGGACGCGTCGGACGCTGAATCGGCTGGTCGGCTCGTGTGCTGCGCACCGGCTGACCGGCCCCCTCCGCGCCACCATGACCGCAAGCTGACGAGAAAGGTGACCGACCCAGCCATGCCGGTCCAGTCCGAACCCACCCCGATCCCAGCGGAAATGACGTTCAGCCAGTTGCTGGAGAAGGTCCGCTACGAAGGCGCCTATCCCACCCGTGAACGGGCCGAGACGGTCGTCCGCGCCGTGCTCACCGGCCTGGGCCGACAGCTCACCGGGGACGAACGTGTGGACCTGGCCAGCCGTCTGCCCCTGGAGGCTGCCCGGATGTTCGCAGGCCCGATCCCCGACCCCGAACCGCTCACCGGCTGGGGCTTTGTCAAGGATCTCGTCATCCGGGCGGGTGGTACGCCGGCCACGGCCCGCTGGGACACCGGCTCCGTTCTCAAAGTCGTCGCGCAACTCGTAGGAGACGACCTGGTGGACCGGATCCTCGCCCAGCTGCCCCCCGGCTACGCCCTCCTGTTCGGCCGAATCGAGCTGACGCGCGCGGCCTGACGCCCCTTCCCCTCCTGCGCGAGTGGCCCGGAGCTGCGGACCACGGCCCCGGCGGCCGGACGGGCACGCTCACCTTCCCCGTGCCACCCCATGGTTTCCATCGCCACCCCATGGTTTCCATCACGGTGGGGCGAGCCGACCCGTGCTGTCGGGCCAGGATCCGCCGGGCATAGTGTGTGGGTCGCGACGTCACCACATATGCATCAGAGCGAGGAGCAGACGTGAGAGAGCCTGGGGCCATAGCCCTGCGGCAGGAGATCGCCAGGGAACTCCAGGTCGCCGAGACTTTCGAGGCCGAGCGGGAGATCGAGCGCCGGGTGTCTTTCCTCGCCGGGCAGTTGGCCTCCACCGGTCTGCGATCCCTCGTGCTCGGCATCAGCGGCGGAGTCGACTCCACCACGACCGGCCGGTTGTGTCAGCTCGCCGTGGAGCGCACTCGAGCGAGAGGGCACGAGGCATCGTTCTACGCGATGCGGCTGCCCTACGGGGCCCAGGCCGACGAGCACGACGCCCAGCTCGCGCTCTCCTTCATCCGGGCCGACCACGTGCTGACCGTGGACGTCAAGGCCGCGAGTGACGCGGCGCTCGCGGCCCTCCCGGCCTCCGGTGTGAGCTTCCGGGACGTACACCACCAAGACTTCGTGCACGGCAACATCAAGGCCCGGCAGCGCATGATCGCCCAGTACGCGGTGGCCGGCGCGCACGGCGGCCTGGTAGTCGGCACCGACCACGCCGCCGAGGCGGTCTCCGGCTTCTTCACCAAGTTCGGCGACGGCGCCGCGGACCTGGTCCCCCTTACCGGCCTGACCAAGCGCCGGGTGCGCGCGGTCGCGGACGCCCTGGGCGCCCCCGCCGAGCTGGTGTGGAAGACCCCGACTGCCGACCTGGAGTCCCTCGACCCGGGCAAGGCCGACGAGGACGCGCTCGGGGTCACCTACGACGACATCGACGACTTCCTCGAGGGCAAGCCGGTGGAGGAACGCGTCTTCGACACGATCGTCCGCCGCTACCGCCTCACCGACCACAAGCGCCGACTTCCCATCGCCCCCTGACGCGGGCGCCCCATGCCTTGCGGGTGGTGCTGATCGCGCATCCCGCCGCCACTCCCGCCGTCCCGGCCGCGGGTGGCTCAGGAGCGGGTCGCGTCCGGCGCCTCCCGGTCCGAAGCCGGCCAGACGTAGGGCAGGTCGTCCGGCACTCCGGGGAAGCGAGGGGAGTACACCTCCGGATCCTTTCGTACGAGAGCCGACTGGTGGCTCCGGTGGAAAGCGGCGTCACCCAGCCACGGCGGCAGTTCCCCGGCCTCTGCCAGTCCGGCCTGATCGCGGACGGGGAGGCCAGGCCGGGACGCGCCGAGATCGGCGACCAGCGAGGCGGCGCAGCTGTCCTGATGCCCCAGCTCCCGCCACGCCCGGCAGATCTCCAGCCCGTACCGGACGAGGGCCTCTTCGTATCCGGTCCACATGCGCACGGCTGGGTGCCGCCGCCAGCCGTAACCGGGCACCGTCAGGCCGCGGAGGACCTGGAGGGCCTCGACGCGCTGTTTTCCCAGCCGGCGCCGGTCGAGCTCATGCGCCGACCGCCGGAAGTCGGGATGGGGCAGGAACGTCTGCATCTCGTCTCGTTGGCATCTCACTCTTCCGAGGCGCGTATGGCTGGTGCACGGCCGAGCGGCCGGGCCCGGCGCCACGCGCCTCGCACCACGGGAGTCGGGGGCAGGTATCCACCCTACGGCCAGCGCCCGTGTCGACCCGGACACCCGCGCCGAGCGGGCGGTGTCCAAGAAGGGGGCTCGCGCCTCCATACGGATCATCTCCCGATGGGTGACACGCGCCCCCAGCCGCTCGCGATCCATATCCCGTCGGAAAAGACCGTGAGGTGATCGGTCGGAGAGGGTCAGTGGTGGCCGCGGGCGGAGCTCGAAGCGCCCCCGAAGAGTCGCGCCACGGCGCGGAAGGGGAGGGTGACGACGGTGGCGACGGCGCCACCGATGGACCGGAATACGTCTGCCAGCGCGCGGAACATCAAGGGGCCTCCATTCTGGTCGGAACATGAGCCGGCGGTGACCTACGGCGGTGGGCCCCGCGTGTCTGTCACACGTTCCCTGGTCATGATCGGGGAAACGGGTACATCGCCCGGGTGGCCCAGAGGAGAACCCCGTGGTGCCGGGGCCACCCGACTGGCCACGCCGGCCGTCCAGGCCGCCGGGAGTTCGACCGCCTCGTGGGCTGACGTCGTCCCCTGACCTGCGGCTGGGCGTGAGTCGCGGCCAACCCGCCAGCCGTGTGAACGCCCGCGTCAGGACCGGCTGCCCGCGTGGTTGCCGTGACGTCGGCCGGGTACTTGCCCGACGGAGGCGGGGGATCCGCTCCGGGTCGGTCGCGGTAGCCCGGTGACCGGAACGGCCGGAGCAATTCATCTCCGGGCTTCGCCAGCCTCTTCTCCGGCGCCCGAAGGAGCACGCGCGACATGTCTGCCACCGCCCTGATCGTGATCGACATGCTCAGCACCTACGATCACCCCGATGCCGAGCTGCTCCTTCCATCGGTGCGTGTGGCCCTTCCGCATATCACCGCGTTGATCGAACGGGCCCGCAGGAGTGACGTCGAGGTCATCTACGTCAACGACAATTTCGGTAGGTGGCGCTCCCACCACGACGAACTCCTCGAAGCCGCGCTCAGCGGGCCGCACGCCGATCTCGTGGATCCGGTACGGCCCGACGACGCCTCCTTGTTCGTCGTGAAGGCTCGGCATTCGATCTTCTACCAGACACCGCTGGAATACCTCCTCAGCCAGCACGGGATCGACACCATCGTGCTGTGCGGACAGGTCACGGAACAATGTGTGCTCTACTCGGCGCTCGACGCCCACATCCGCCACCTTCACGTGACTGTTCCCGAGGATGCCTGCGCCCATATCCACGGCGATCTCGCCGAGGCCGCGCTGCGCATGATGGAGCGCAACATGGGGGCCCGCATCGGCCGCGCAGCTGACGAAACGATCTTTTAGGCCGGGCCGAGGCTGCGTGGGGGCAGCCTGGTACGGCGTCCGTTCAACATCTCCTGCGGTCAGGGTGTGCCGTCGGGGTGTCCGGTGCCGCACCGGGGCTCAGTCCTTCCGTTCCTGACGGTGGCTCCTGCCGGGCAGGAACTCCTGGATCTTGGCCTTGACACCCTGCCGGACCACGTTCGTGCGGTCGCTGTCGCCCTTGATGATGGCCTCGGCGGCGGCTTCGATCTGGTCGAGGGTGGCGTGTGGGGGGATGGGCGGTACGGCGGGGTCGGTGCGGAAGTCGATGACGAAGGGGCGGTCGGCGCCGAGCGCCTTGTGCCAGGCGGATTCGACCCCGTCCGGTGTCTCCACCCGCACACCGTCCAGGCCGATGGAGCGGGCGAAGTCGGCGTACGCCACATCGGGCAGGGCCTGGGAGGGGAGGAACTGCGGGGCGCCGGACATCGCACGCATCTCCCAGGTGACCTGGTTCAGGTCGCGGTTGTTGAGCACGGCGACGATCATCCGGGGGTCCTGCCACTCGGTCCAGTACTTGGCGGCGGTGATGAGCTCGGCCATGCCGTTCATCTGCATCGCCCCGTCGCCCACCAGGGCCAGCACGGGCCGGTCGGGGTGGGCGAACTTGGCTCCGATGACGTACGGGACGCCGGGCCCCATGGTGGCGAGCGTGCCGGAGAGCGAACCGCGCATCGTCCCGCGGAGGCGCAAGTGGCGGGCGTACCAGTTGGCGGCGGAGCCGGAGTCGGCGGCCAGGATCACATTGTCGGGGAGCAGGGCGTCGAGCGCGTGGACGACGTACTCGGGGTTGATGGGGTCGGCGTCCACGGCGGCGCGCCGTTCCATGACCTTCCACCAGC
>NZ_JBEZHR010000014.1:0-211528 GCF_040650655.1 Streptomyces sp. NPDC048636
GGAGGTCCTCGCGGGGATCGAGCCGGTCCAGGCGGAGGTGGCGTTCTACTCCACCGTGACCGCCCGGCGGATGGACACCAGCGGGCTCGACACCGCGTACTGGGTGGCGAATCTACGGGAGCGGGTGCGGTTCGCCGACGCCGTACGCGCACTGCTCGACGACGGCCACCGCGTATTCATCGAGGCCAGCACCCACCCCGTCCTCACCGTCGGCTTGCAGGAGAGCTTCGAGGAAGCGGGGGTCGAAGCGGCCGCGGTGCCGACCCTGCGCCGGGACCACGGCGGTCCGCGTCAGCTGGCCCGCTCGATGGCGCAGGCGTTCACGGCCGGGGTGGCGGTGGACTGGGCCCGCTGGTTCCGTACCGGGCCCGCCCCGCGGGTGGTCGAGCTGCCGACGTACGCCTTCCAGCGCGAGCGGTACTGGCTGGACCCCGAGGGCGGACCGGGCGGTGACCCCGCCGGTCTGGGGCTCGCCTCCGCGGACCATCCGCTGCTCGGCGCCACCGTGGAACTCGCCGATGGCAGCACCCGGCTGCTCACCGGACGGCTGTCCGCGGGCACCCACCCGTGGCTCGCCGAACACGTGGTGGCCGGTGCGGCGCTCGCCCCCGGTGCGGTGCTGGTGGAGTGGGCGCTGCGGGCGGCGGACGAGGTCGGCTGCGGCTCGGTGGAGGAACTGGCGCTCCAGGCCCCGCTGGTGCTGCCCGAGTCCGGGGGCTTGCGGGTGCAGGTGGTGGTGGCCGCCGCCGGGGAAGACGGACGGCGCGAGGTGCGGATGTACTCGTCGCCCGACCAGGTGGCCGGATCCGGCGCGGACGCGGAATGGGTCTGCCATGCCACGGGTGTGCTGGGTGCGCCCACGCCCGGCCCCGCACAGGCGGAGGGGCTGGCCGGGGCGTGGCCCCCGGCGGGCGCGGAGGCGCTGGACATCGACGGGTTCTACGAGCAGGCGGAGGCGGCCGGTTATGGCTACGGCCCGGCGTTCCGGGGGCTGACGGCCGCCTGGCGCGACGGGGCGGATGTGCTGGCCGAGGTGGCACTGCCCGACGCGGCCGGTGACCGGGACGGCTTCGGGATCCACCCGGCGCTGCTGGACGCGGCCCTGCACACCTCACTGCTGGTGGACCGGCCGGAGGGGCGGGACGACGACGGCCAGGTGTGGCTGCCGTTCGCGTGGAACGGGGTGTCCCTGTGGGCGGCCGAGGCGACCACGGTACGGGTGCGGCTGTCGCGCGACGAGCGACGGCAGACACTGCGGCTGACGGTGGCCGACGCGGTGGGCGCACCGGTTCTGACGGTGGATTCGCTGGTGACCCGACCGGCCGCGACGGACCGGCTGCGGGCCGCGGCGGCCTGGCGCGGTGTGGACGGGCTGTTCACCCTGGACTGGACCGCCCTGCCCGCCCCGGTGCCGGGTGGACCGTCGTGGTCGGTGGCCGGTGACGGCGACTGGGTGGTGCTGGGCGAGGACCCTTGGGGGCTTGCGGAGGCGGTCGCGGCCGACGCGGGTCCACCGGGCCCGTCCGTGGTGTGCCACCGGCATCTGGACGCGCTGCTGGAGGCCATGGAGGCGGGCGAGGCGGCCCCTTCGGTGGTGCTGACCGCGGTCCGGGCCGACGGTGAGGACGGCCACGACGGGCTGGGAGTGACGGAGGAGCTGCTGCGTCTGGTGCAGGACTGGCTGACGCGGCCCGCGCTGGCCGACGCACGGCTGGTGGTCGTCACCCGGGGAGCGGTGGCCGCCGTGGCCCCGTCGGACACCACCGGGACCGATCCGGGCGGCGCGGGTGCCTGGGGGCTGATCCGCAGTGCGCAGTCCGAGAACCCGGGCCGGTTCGTCCTGCTCGACCTCGACGGGGATCCGGAGGGCGTGGCGGACGCGGTACTGCGGGCGCTTGAGCTCCAGGAGCCTCAGCTCGCGGTGTGCGAGGGTCGGGTGCTGGTCCCCCGGATGGCGCGCGCGGGCGCGGGAGCCGCGGCGGGTGCGGACGGCGAAACCGGCCCGGAGGTGTCCGGTGTGCTCGACCCCGAGGGCACCGTTCTGATCACCGGTGGCACCGGCACCCTGGGCGCCCTGGTGGCCGACCATCTGGTGCGCACCTGGCGGGTCGGCCGTCTGCTACTGGTCGGCCGACGCGGTCCGGACGCACCCGGCGCGAAGGAACTCGCCGATCGATTGGCCGAGTTGGGCGCCCAGGTACGGATCGTCGCGGCCGACGTCACCGACCCCGAAGAGGTGTCCGGCCTGCTCGACGGGATCGACCCGGCGCATCCGCTGACCGGTGTCATCCACGCCGCGGGGGTGCTGGACGACGCGGTCGTCACCTCGCAGACCCCGGAGCGGCTGGCCCGTGTATGGCGGCCGAAGGCCACGGCGGCAACCGTACTGCACACCGCGACCGCGAAGCTGCCGCTGCGCATGTTCGTCATGTTCTCCTCGACGGCGGGGACGCTGGGCGCCTCCGGACAGTCCAACTACGCCGCGGCGAACGCCTACTGTGACGCCCTGGCCGCCCACCGGAGCACCCGAGGGCTGCCGGCGGTGTCGATCGCCTGGGGTCTGTGGGCCGACGCCAGTGGGATGACCGGCCACCTGGAGGACACCGACCGGGCTCGGCTGACGCGTTCGGGCATCGGCGCCATGTCCCGCGAACGGGCACTCGCCCTGCTGGACGCGTCCGTCCTGCACGGCGCCCACCAGCTCGTCGCCATCGACCTGGATGTGCGGGCGCTGGCCGGTCAGCCCGCGCTCACCCTGCCCGCTCCGCTGCGTGCCCTGACCATTGGCGGCACGGCACGGCGCACGGCGGCCTCGGCACGACCGCATACGGACTGGGCCGGGCATCTGGCCGCCCTGCCACCGGCCGAGCAGCACCGCACTCTGCTGAATCTGGTGCTGACCCACGCCGCGGCGGCCCTCGGCCACGCCGACCCCGGCCGGATCCACACCGAGCGCGGCTTCCTCGAGCTCGGCTTCGATTCGCTCACCGCGATCGAGCTGCGCAACCGGCTGACCGCGGTCACCGGGCTGCGGCTGGCCACCACGTTGGTGTTCGACCATCCCAACCCGGTGGCTCTGGCGGCGTATCTGCACACCGAGCTGGCACCCGAGAAGGCCGATCCGCTGCCCGCGCTGCTGGGTGAGCTGGAGCGGCTGGAGGGTGCCCTGCTCGCCGCCGCCCAGGACGAGACGGCGCGCGGCACACTGCACCAACGCCTGCGGACCACCGTGGCGAAGCTGGCCGGGCCGAACGGCGGCGAGCCGGAGGACGCCATGGTGAGCGGCCGCATCCACGACGCCTCGACCGACGAGATCTTCCAGTTCATCGACCGGGACCTCGGGCGGGACCTGGGCCCGGACCTGGGCCGGGGCGACAGCGACGGAGAGCACACGGGAGTACACGGTGATTGATGAGCGAAGCCGGAAGAAGCTGATCCTCGAGCACAGCCGCCGGATGAACGCCGCGGATGTCGACGGGCTTCTCGAACTCTACGCGGACGAGGTGTCCTTCGAGGACCCGGTCGGCTCCGTCCGCCGGTCCGGACGTGACGCGCTGCGCGCGCACTTCGAGGAACTGGTGGCGGCGGAGATCGAGGAGGTGCCCGGGCAGCCGGTCGCGGGCCAGGACGGCGCACATGTCCTGGTGCCCGTCACCGCCACCATGAACTACCTCCCCCTGGGCCCGGTGTTCGCCGGCCGCGGCTGGCTGACGGAGCCGGCCTCCCCCGAGGGCAAGCGCATCACCTGGGACTACGTGGTGATGATGCGGGCGGGGAAGGGCGGTCTGATCCAGGAGTTGCAGATGTTCTGGGGGAGGTCGGACATTGGCGTCGCGGACTGACCCCCGGACCGGCACCCCACCACCCCGGACCCGTACAGGAGACCGTCATGGCCGATGAGGCGACCCTCAAGAGAATGGCGCTGGAGTACGCGGCGCGGATGAACTCCGGTGATGTGGACGCCGTCCTGGAGCTGTTCTCGGACGACATCGTCTTCGAGGACCCGGTGGGCGCGCCGCCACTGATCGGCAAGGAGGCGCTGCGCGAGCACATCGCGTGGTCCATCGAGTGCCAGGTGCACGAGAGTCCCGGCCGCCCGGTCACCTCGATGGACGGACGGCGAGTGGCGGTGCCGACGACGGTCACGGTCCTCTCCCCGACCAAGCTGACCTTCAGCATCGTCGGTGTGATCGAGCTGGGGGACGACGGACTGGTCCACCACGCCCAGGCGTTCTGGGGGATCACCGACACCAAGGTGGGCGACGGCCCCGAACTCACCGGTGTCGCCCACTTCATGGCCGTCACCCAGAACCTCGCACAGATGGTCAACGCCAAGGGCAGCCCGAGCCGGAGCTGACCGGCCGCAAGCGCTGAAGGGACATGAGCAGAACCATGACCGAACGGAAGCACGGAATCGTCTTGGGCGGGGGCTGGGCCGGGTTGCTGGCCGCCCATGTGCTGGCCCGCCACCTGGAGAGCGTCACCGTCGTGGAGCGCGATGTGCTGCCGGACGGACCCCGGCACCGCAAGGGATCGCCACAGGCGCGCCATGTCCACGTGTTGTGGTCGAGCGGTGCGCGGATCGTCGACTCACTGCTGCCCGGCACCGTCGACGGACTGCTGGACGCGGGCGCCCGCCGTGTCGGTTTCCACCAGGACCTGGTGACGTTGACGTCCCACGGCTGGCAGCACCGGTTCCCGGCGAGGCAGTTCGCCATCATGTGCACCCGCCCGTTCCTTGACTGGATGGTCCGCGACCGGATCCTTGCCGACGGGCGGATATCGCTGCGGCAGCGCACCGAGATCCTCGACCTCGTCGGCGACGCCAAGCGGGTCGCCGGGGTGCGGTTGCGCGACATGGACAGCGGTGCGGTCGAAACCCTGGAAGCGGACCTGGTCGTCGACGCGTCGGGGCGTGGCTCGCGGTTGCGGCACTGGCTGTCGGCGCTGGAGCTGCCCCCGCTGGAGGAGGACGTGGTGGACGCGGGCATCGCGTACGCCACCCGGGTGTACCAGGCGCCGCCCGGCGCCGCCGCCGGGTTCCCCGCGGTCAATGTGGCGGCCGACCACCGGCTGCGCGAACCGGGCCGCTTCGGGGTGGTGTATCCGCAGGAGGACGGCACCTGGATGGTGACGCTGTCGTGCACCCGGGGCGCGGGGCTGCCCACCCAGGACGAGGACTTCCTGCCGTACGCCGAGACGCTGCGCCATCCGCTGGTGGCCGATCTCATCAGCCGCGCCGAGCCGCTGACCTCGGTGGCCGTCTCGCGGGTCGGCGCCAACAGGCGGCTGTATCCGGAGCGTCTGGAGGGCTGGCCGGAGGGGCTGCTCGTGCTCGGGGACGCGCTGGCCGCGTTCAACCCCATCTACGGCCACGGGCTGAGCGCGGCAGCGCGGGCCGCGGCCGCCCTGGACGGTGAACTCCGGGCGTCGGGTGCCGATCCGGGCGCCGCCCGCCGCGCCCAGCAGGCCATCAGCGCCGTGGTGGACGATCCATGGATCATGGCCGCGTCCAAGGACGTGGAGTACGTCAACTGCCGTGTCGCCGTGACCGATCACCGGCTGAGCGGCGGGGTCGCGGCACGGCAGCGCTTCTCGGATCTGATCGCCGACCGGTCGATCCGCTCCTCCGCGGTGTGCGATGTGGTGACCGATGTCATCAGCCTGACCGCTCCACAGTCCGAACTGGCCTCCAGCCGGTTCCTGTCGCTGATGCACAAGGACCGGGTGCTCCCGGAGCTCACCGCGCCACCGCTGACCGCCGAGGAATTGGCCCTGGTCGATCTGAATCCACGCAGCACGGTGGGTGTGGGCGGCTCATGACGAACGAGGACAAGCTCGTCGACTACTTGAAGTGGACGACGGCCGAGCTGCACCGCACCAAGGGGCAGCTCGAAGAGGCCCGGTCGGCGCGCGAGGAGCCGATCGCCATCGTGGGCATGGCCTGCCGGTTTCCCGGTGGTGTGCGCACTCCCGCGCAGTTGTGGGAGCTGGTGGCCGAGGAGCGGGACGCGGTCTCCGCCTTCCCCACCGACCGTGGCTGGGACCTGGAGAACCTCTACCACCCCGATCCGGACCACCACGGCACCTCCATCGTGCGCGCGGGCGGCTTCATCCATGACGCGAGCGCGTTCGACGCGGACTTCTTCGGCATCGGCGAGCGGGAGGCGGCGGCCATCGAGCCGCAGCAGCGGATGCTGCTGGAGCTGGCGTGGGAGGCCGTGGAAAGCGCGGGTATCGCCCCGTCCACCCTGCGCGGCAGTTCCACCGGTGTGTACACGGGGGTGATGTACCACGACTACGCCTCCCGGCTGGACGAGATCCCGGAAGGTCTGCTGGGCCCGGTGGGCAACGGCAACGCCGGGAGCGTGTCCTCGGGCCGGGTGGCGTTCACCCTGGGGCTCCAGGGCCCGGCGGTCACCCTCGACACCGCGTGTTCGTCGTCGCTGGTGGCGATGCACCAGGCGGGACAGGCGCTGCGCCAGGGCGACTGCACCCTCGCACTGGCGGGCGGGGCGGCCATCCTCTACACCGCGAGTGTGTTCCAGGTGGCGTCCAGTCAGCGCCAGCTCTCCCCCGATGTGCGGTGCAAGGCGTTCGCGGACGCCGCCGACGGCATGGTGTACGGCGAGGGGGCCGGGCTCGTCCTGCTGGAGCGGCTGTCGGACGCGCGCCGCAACGGCCACCGGGTGCTCGCGGTCATCCGCGGCTCGGCGATCAACCAGGACGGCGCCAGCACCGGGATGGCCGCGCCCAACGGTCCGGCCCAACAACAGCTGATCCGGGACGCGTTGGACCGTGCGCGGCTGGCCACGGCCGAGGTGGACGCGGTGGAGGCGCATGGCACCGGTACCGCCTTCGGCGATTCCATCGAGCTCCAGGCGCTGCTGTCCACCTACGGCCAGGACCGGCCGGAGGACCGGCCGCTGCTGCTGGGCTCGGTCAAGTCGAACATCGGTCACACCCAGGCGGCCGCGGGCATGGCGGGCGTCATCAAGATGGTGATGGCGATGCGGCACGGTGTGCTGCCGCGGTCGCTGCACATCGACCGGCCCACCCGGCTGGTGAGCTGGCGCAAGGGCGCCGTACGGCTGCTGACCGAGCGGACTGAGTGGCCGCGGGTCGAGCGGCCGCGGCGGGCCGCGGTGTCCTCCTTCAGCGCGAGCGGCACCAATGCCCATGTGATTCTCGAGCAGCCAGCCGCCGAACCGGAGGAGACCGGGGCGGAGGGTGCCGAGGCCCCCGTGGCGGGTCCCGTGCCCTGGGTGCTGTCGGGACGGAGCGCGGCGGCGCTGCGCGGCCAGGCACAGGCGCTGGCCGAGTGGATGGCCGCCGATGACTGCCCGTCACCGGTCGAGGTGGGCTGGTCGCTGGTGACCTGCCGCTCGGTGTTCGAGCACCGTGCGGTGGTGATGGGGCAGAACCTCGAGGAGCTGCGGGCGGGGCTCGCGGCGCTGGCCGCGGCCGAGCCCCATCAGGCCGTGGTAGGGCCGGGGCTGGTCCGTCCGGGCACGGCGGACTCCACGGGCAGGATGGTGTTCTTCTTCGGTGGCGAAGACGCGGGCCGTGCCGGGGCGGGCGCGGAGCTGTACGAGCGCTTCCCGGTGTTCGCCGCGGCGTTCGACGAGGTCTGCGGTCTGCTCGGGGTGAAGGGCGGGCCCGGGGCACTGGCGTCGCGGGCCGGGCTGTTCGCACGGCATATCGCGGTGGCCCGGCTGCTGGAGTCGCTGGGGGTGCGCCCCGGGGCGGTGATGGGCCATGCGCTGGGCGAGATCGCCGCCGCGCATATCGCCGGGGTACTGGAGCTGCCCGACGCCTGCCGTCTGGCCGCCGCCGACTCTCCGTCCGGGGTCCGTGGTGTGGTCTGTCAGCAGCCGGTCGTCCCGGTCCTCAGCGGCGTCACCGGCCACCCCGTCGATGAGCGGATCGCCACCGCCGACTACTGGACTCGGCACGACCGGGACGCCGGACCACCTCCGGCGGAGCACCCCGTCGACACCCTGGACGAGGTGTCCGTGGTCTGGGATCTCGGTCCGCAGCCCCGCACTACGTCCACGTCAGCCCTGTCGCCCTTCCACGACGGGCGGTCCGAGGTGCGGGAGCTGACCCGTGCGCTGGCCCGGCTGCATATCGCGGGGGCCACCGTCGACTGGGCCGCGTTCTTCGACAGCTCCCCTGCTCCCCTTCCGGTCGAACTGCCCACCTACGCCTTCCAGCGCCGCCGTTTCTGGCTGGCGAACGAGGCACCGGCGGACGGTCCGGCGCAGGTGGAGAGCTGGGTCGACACCGCCTTCTGGAACGCCGTGGACACCGGCGATCTGTCGGTGCTGGAACAGTCCCTCGACCTCCCGGCGGACAGTCACACCGCTTTGCGGGAGGTCCTCCCGGCTCTGGCGGCCTGGCGGCGGCAGCGCGGCTGGCGCTACCGCGTCGCCTGGAAGGCGCTGGCCGATGTGGTGGCTCCGCGGCTGTCGGACACCTGGCTGGTGGTCACCTCCGACGACCCGGCGGCGGAGGTCATGGCCACCGCTGTCACGGACGCGCTGCGCGCCCACGGCGCGGACGTCGTCGTCTGCCCGGGCCCACCGGGACCATCGTCCCCCCAGGACGATCCCGGTGCCCGGTCCCTCTCCACGGCCGTGGCCGGGCGCTCGGTGGCGGGTGTGCTCTCACTGCTGGCGGTGGCCGACGGCGAGCCACCGGCCGACAACGGTCCGAGCCCCGCACTCGCCCCCACGATCCGGCTGATGGAAGGGCTGGAGGGGGCCGGGATCGAAGCGCCGGTGTGGATCGCCACCCGTGGCGGTGTGCGCGTCGACCGCGGTGACCCGGCGGCCCGGCCCGATCAGGCCCAACTCTGGGGGCTGGGTGGCATAGGGGCCATGGAGCACCCCGGGCTCCGGGGCGGTCTGGTCGATCTGCCGCACCGGTTCGACGACCGGGCCGGACGGCGGCTCGCCGGTGTGCTGACAGCGGCTCATGGCGAAGGCGAGGTGGCCGTACGCGCCGACAGCTCCTTCGCCCGGCGCCTCGTCCGTGACAGGCCCGGGCCGAGCGCACGGGGTGGGTGGGCGATGCGTGGCACGGTGCTGATCACGGGCGCGGACACCCCGTTCGGCGCGTATGCGGCCCGCTGGGCGGCGCACGCGGGCGCGGGTCATCTGCTGCTCGTCGGCACCGCGACCCCGGCCGACGGACTGGTGGCCGAGGTTACCGCCTCGGGTGTCGGGGTGTCGGTGGCCGCCGTCGACCCGGCGGACGCCGAAGCCCTCGCCAGCGCCCTCGCCGACCTTCCCGGGCAGTGTCCGCTGACCGCGGTACTGCACCTCGCGGCACCGCTGGGCGATGCGGTGGGGCCACTGGACCCGGCGCGGATCGCGGAAGAGTGGCCGAGGATGGTGGCCGGGCCCGCGAACCTCTGCGCACTCGCCCGGACCAACGAACTGTCGGCGCTGGTGCTCGGCTCCTCGGCCGTCGGAGTCCTGCCCGTACCCGGGCTCGGCAACCAGGCCCCGGCCCACGCCCATCTGCGCGCGCTCGCCGAGGAGTGCCGCGCGCGCGGTGTCCCCGCGGTGTCGGTGAGCTGGGGCGCCCTGGACGATCCCGGTGCGTCCCCCGCGGTCACCGAACGGCTCCGCGACACCGGGATGTCGCCACTGACCCCGCACGCCGCGGCCGCGCTGCTGCGGCAGACGGTCATGGCGGACACGTCGTCCGTGGTCCTCGCGGACCTCGACGAGAAATGGCTTACGGCACAGGCTTCCGAACGGGGAACGGATCGGCTCTTCGATGACGTTTCCGGCCTTCAGCCCCCATCAGGCGGGAGATCCCATTGAACGTACCCGGCTCGAACGTCCGCAGCGCGGTCGATGACCACGCCACCGGCGACGCCACCGCATCCCGACAACCGAACGGATCCGCCATGCACACGGACAACAGCGAAGCCGAACTCGACGGTGCGGCACTGCACCAGGCCCTCTCCATCGCCACTCCGGAGGAGCGTGAGGACATCCTGCGGGAAACCGTCCGGACCCAGCTCGCCGACATCCTGGCCCCCACACCGATCGACGGGGAAAGCAACTTCCTGGAGAACGGCCTCACCTCACTGACCGCACTCGAGCTCACCCGCAACCTCATGACCCTCACCGACGTGGAGATCCCCCTCGTCGCCATCCTCGAGTACCCCACCCCCGCGCAGCTCGGCCACTATCTGGCCGAGGCGTACACGGCGGTCAACTCCGCTGACGGCGCCACGGCCTAGCCGGGCGGCTCACCACGGCGACGCCGCGTGGAGGGGGAGCGATCCCCTGCCACGCGGCGTCTTCGCGATGCGCCGGAGCCTTCAGAACGCGCAGTCCACGTGTTTGATGGCCTCCACGAAACTGGCCGTCAACCGCCGGGGTGCGCCCACCGTGCGGATCTCCGGCAGCCGGGCGAACAGCTCGCGGAAGAGCACGGTGACCTCCATCCGGGCGAGATGGGCGCCCAGGCAGAAGTGCGGACCGACGGAACCGAAGCTCATATGGGGATTGGGATCCCGGGTGATGTCGAAGCGGTAGGGGTCACTGAAGACCTCCTCGTCCCGGTTGGCGGACCAGTAGAAGAGCAGCAGCTTGTCGCCCTCCCTGAAGCGGTTGCCGTTCACCTCGCAGTCGCGGGTGACGGTGCGCCGCATCCAGTTGATGGGGGTGGCGACCCGCAGGATCTCCTCCACCGCGCCGGGGGCGTACTTGTCGAAGTCGGACAGCAGGAGTTCGCGCTGTTCGGGGTGTTCGGTCAGCAGCAGCAGACCGCGGGAGATGGCGTTGCGGGTGGTCTCCATCCCGGCGACGACCAGGAGGATGAAGAAGGAGGACAGTTCCTCGGAGCTCAGCCGCTCACCGTCGATCTGCGCCTGCACCAGCCGGGTGATGAGGTCCCCGGTCGGATTGCGGGTCCGGTCCGCGGCGAGCCGGGAGATGTAGTCCGCCAGTTCGTGCGAGGTCTTCAGCAGCGCCGCCGTCGCCTGGTCGGGGCGCGGTACATATTCGGGGTCGAAGGTTCCGACGATGACGTTCGACCGGTCGTAGATGAACTCGTAGTCGTCGCGGGGAATTCCCATCATCCCGCTGAGTACGGCGATCGGCATGATCGCGGCGACCTGGCGGACGAAGTCACCCGGACCGTCCGCCATCAGATCGTCGACGATCTGCCGTGCCGCCGTATGCGAGGCCGCCTCGAATTCCGCCGCCATTCCGCGGCCGAACGCACGGGAGACCAGCCGCCGCAGCCGGGCGTGCTGGGGATTGTCCATATTGATCATCGAGCCGAAGAAGCTGTTGAACTCCTCCGGGAGATCGACGATGCTGATCGCGGTGGGCAGGGAGCCGAAATCCTGCGGCCGTCGGCTCACTTCGGCGATATCGGCATGCCGCACCATCGCGTAATAGCCGGACCCATGGGCGAACCCGGGCAGGGCCGGCTCGTGGAAGCGCACGGGCTCGGGCCGTCGGCGCAGCGCCGCGAAGGCCGCGTCGCGATCGCCGTACGGCCGGGCCCAGAAGGACAAGTCGGTGAGGTCGATGTTCTCGACACGGGCGAACCTGGATTCCGGGGGATACACGGCGCCTCACTTCAGGCTCGGAGTCTACGGTCGGCAATCGGCACGAATCGCCCGGCGGCGGTTACGGCTCCGGCGGAGAATGCGCATGCTGTCGCGGTACGCCGATTGCGCGTACGGCCTTTGCGGCGCCGACGGAATGCCAAGCAATACCCGGTCTCTCCTGCGCTCAGGCGGTCCAGCTCAGGGTAAGTGTCCCCCGGCTCGCTTAAGCGGCCCTAATCCGCGCGTACCTCACACCCACAGCCCTCGAACAGGGTCCGACGCCCGGCTAGAATTTCCTCATGGATCTTTCCGTGCCCGTAACCGACGATGTGACATTGCATTTCCGGCACCGGCCGGGAACCGAGGCACTCCCCTTCCTCCTGGTCCACGGCATGGCCTCCAGCGCGCGGCTGTGGGACGAGGTCGCCGACCATCTGGCCGCCGCGGGGCATCCGGTGTACGCGGTCGATCTGCGTGGCCATGGGGAGTCCGACACCCCGGAGAAGGGGTACGACACCCCGACGGCGGTGGCGGACCTGGTGGCGGCGGCCGGTGTGCTCGGGCTGACCCGGGTGGTCGTCGCCGGACACTCCTGGGGCGGCAATGTCTCCGTCCGGCTGGCCGCCGAGCACCCCGAACTCGTCGCCGCGCTGGCCCTGGTGGACGGCGGCTGGCTCGAACCGGCCAAGACCTTCAACTCCTGGGAGGCGTTCGTCGGGGCGCTGCGCCCGGCCTCCCTGGAGGGCGCCACGGTGCGGAGCGTCAGCGACTACTTCCGCGCCATCCACCCCGACTGGTCCCCCGCCGCCATCGACGCCGCGGTGGCCACCATGCGTGTCAACCCGGATGGTTCGCTGTCCCGGCGCATGTCCATCGAGCAGCACATGTCGATCCTGCGGAGCATCTGGAACGAGCCGCCGGGACCGTGGTACGCGGCAGTCGAGGCGCCCACCCTGCTGATGCCCGCCATCCCCAAGGGGGCGGACCGGCGGTGGGCGGAGCGCATCCGCTCACGCATCTTGACCACCACGGCGGCGCTGCGCGACGCGACCATGCGGGAGTACCCCGACTCCGAACACGATCTGCACGCCCAGCACCCCAAGCGGGTGGCCGACGATCTGCTCGAACTCGCCCGCACGGCGGGGCGGGCGGCGCACCGCGCACCCTGACCGGTGGTGTGGCGAACCCCCCGTACGAAGGTGGCGTACGGGGGGTTCGGCACGTTTCCGGTGCCGCCCGGGTGATCAGGCTCCCAGTTCGCGGTCGATGAGCGCGAACATCTCATCGGCGGTGGCCGCGGTGAGGTCGTCCCCGTCCGCGGCCTCCCCGGTGGCCTCGTCGGCGGTCCCGGTGTACTTCCACAACAGGGCCTGCAACCGGTTCACCAGACCCGCGCGGCGCGGATCCCCGGCGGGCAGCGCGGCGAGCGCCGACTCCAGCCCCTCGACATGTCCGAGCGCCGGATGGTCCGTCGCCGACTCCTCCGGGAGCACATGGGCCAGCAGATAGCCGGCCAGTGCGTCCGGTGTCGGATAGTCGAAGACCACCGTCGTGGGCAGACTCAGTCCGGTGGCGGCGCGCAGCCGGTTGCGGAGCTCGACCGCCGCGATGGAGTCGAACCCCAGCTCCTTGAAGGGCCGGTCCGGTTCGACCGCCCCGGGCGACGGGTAGTGGAGGACGGCCGCCACATGGGCGCGGACGAGCGCGAGCAGCCTGCCGGTCCGCTCGTCCTCGGGCAGCGCTGCCACCTCCTGGCGCAGCGCCGACGCCTCGGCGCTGCCGACACCGTCAGCGGGGTCGAGCCCGGTTTCCACGGCCTGCCGGGCGGCCGGTACCCCGTCGAACAGCCTGCTCGCCCTGGCCAGTGTGAACAGGGAGACGAACCGCTCCCAGCCGACATCGGCGATGGCCAGCGCGGGGTCGCCGTGGTCGAGTGCCTGGCGCAGGGCGGTCAGTGCCAGCCGGGGGTCCAGGGGCGTCAGCCCCTGCCGCCGGGAGCGCTCGGTGTGCACGCCCAGCGCTTCGCCCTGCCCCTCACCGCCGCTGTCCCCGCCGGTGTCCCCGTCGTCCGCCAGGTCCCACAGTCCCCAGGCGAGGGACACCGTGCTCCGGCCGTGGGCCCGGTGGTGCTCCGCGAGTGCGTCGAGGAAGGCGGTGGCCGCCGCGTACGCGCCATGGTCCTTGCTGCCCCATGCGGTGGCCACGGTGGAGAAGTGGACGACGGTGTCCTCGGGGTCCAGTCCACAGACTTCGGCCAGCTGCGGTGCCGTATCGGCCAGTTGGGCGGAGATCTCCCCGGCCAGCCGTTCCGGGGTGAGCTCCATCAGCGGGGTCAGCTCGCCGGAGGCCGAGGTGTGGACGATGGTGCGGACCCGGTCACCGGACGCGGACAGCTCCTCGGCCAGCCGGGCCACCCCGTCGCGGTCCGCGGGCGCGCAGTCCGCGACGGTCAACTGCACGTCGAGCGCGGCGAGTTCGGCCGTCAGCTCGACGGTGCCGGGGCCGCTCCCCCTGCCGGGGCCCAGCAGCACCACATGCCGTGCGCCCTCGGTGGCCATCCAGCGGGCGATATGGGCGGCGGGGCCGTCGGCGTCGCCCGTGATGAGCACGGTGCCCCGAGGTGTCCAGCGCCGCTCCGGGACACCACTGCCGACCGGGGCGGGTACCAGTCTGCGGCCGAACGCCCCGTCGGCGCGCAGCGCCACCTGGTCTTCGCCGGCCGCCGCCGTGAGCAGACCGCGCAGCCGCTCCGGGGCCACCTCGTCGGGGGAGGCGGGGAGGTCCAGCAGTCCGCCCCACCGTTCGGGAAGCTCCAGCGCCGCCACCCTGCCAAGTCCCCACAGCTGGGCCTGTGCCGGAGCGTCCAGCGGATCACCGTCGCCGATGGAGACGGCGCCACGGGTGGCACACCACAGCGGCGCGTCGATCGCCGCGTCCGCGAGGGCCTGCACCAGGGTGAGGGTGCCGGTCGGCCCGGAGACCACCTCATCGGCGGCGGGCCCACCACCCTTCTCGTCGAGGGCCAGCAGGGACAGCACACCCGTCAGCGGCTGCTCCATATCGGCGTGGCGGGAGCGCAGCAGCTCGGCGAGGATGTCGCGGTCGACGGTGTCGGCCACGTCCAGCCGGTGCACCCGGCCGCCGCCAGCGGCCAGCGCCCCGGCACACACCTCTGCCCAGCCGGTGGCACGGCCCTCCGGCCGGACCACCAGCCAGGAGCCCGCATCCCCCGGGCCCGGATCGTCCAGCGGCTGCCAGGTGACGCGATAGCGCCAGGAGTCCACGGTGGTCCGCTCACGCCGTGCCCGTCGCCACTCGGAGAGCACTGGCAGCACTTCGCCGAGCGAGGAGCGGTGACCGCCGTCCGCGGTGAGGCGCAGGGTCTCACTCAGCGCGTCCAGGTCCCCGCCCTCGACGGCGGCCCAGAACCGTGACTCGTCCTCGTCGGCCGTCGCCACCGTGTGGAACGACACCGAGTCGGCCAGCCAGTACCGCTCGCGCTGGAAGGCGTACGTGGGCAGGTCGACCACACATGGTGCCCCGCCGCCGGTCCGCCAGAGCGTGGTCCAGTCGACGGCGACCCCGGCGGTGAACGCCTGCGCGAGCGCCCGCACCAGCTGTGCCCTGCCGCCGTGGTCCCGGCGGAGCGTGGGGACGGTGACCGCGTCGGCGGCTGCCTCCTCGAAGGTCTCCTGCATGCCGACGGTCAGTACCGGATGGGTGCTGGCCTCGATGAACACCCGGTGCCCATCGGCCAGCAGAGCCCGTACGGCGTCGGCGAAACGCACCGGCTCGCGCAGATTGGTCACCCAATAGCCGGTGTCCAGTTCGGTGGTGTCGACGCGGCGCCCGCTGACGGTGGAGTAGAACGCCACGGTCGACGGTACCGGCCGGACCCCGGCCAGCGCCTCCATCAGCTCATCGGCGATCTCGTCCATCTGGGGGCTGTGCGAGGCGTAGTCCACCTCGATCAGCCGGGCCCGGTCACCGTTCTCCTGGCACCCGGCCACGGCACGCGCGACCTGCTCGGGCGGACCCGAAATCACCGTGGAGGCGGGGCCGTTGACGGCCGCCACACCGACGTCGGCCGCCTCGTCGCCCAGTCCGGACAGCAGCTTGACGGCCTGGTCCTGGCCCACCCCGAGGGATGCCATCGCACCACCACCGGCCAGTCGCCGCAGCGCCTTGCTGCGCCGGGCCACCACCTTCGCACCATCCTCCAACGACAACGCGCCCGCCACCACCGCCGCCGCGATCTCACCCTGACTATGACCCACCACCGCGGCAGGCCGCACACCATACCCAGCCCACACCGCCGCCAACGACACCATCACCGCCCACAACACCGGCTGCACCACATCCACACGACCCAGATCGGCCGACCCGCCCGTACCCCGCAGCACCTCCGACAACGACCAATCCACATATGGCGCCAGCGCCCGCTCACACTCGGCCACCCGCTCCGCGAACACCGGCGAAGCATCCAGCAACCCCGCACCCATACCCACCCACTGCGAACCCTGACCCGGAAACACCAACACCGGACCCAGGTCCGCGGCAGGCGCGGCGCCACCGGGGTGGATCACACCGGGGTGGGCCTCCCCCGCGGCCAGCGCCTCCACGGCCGCGAGCAGCTCCTGCCGGTCCTCGCCCCACACCACGGCCCGATGGTCGAACACCGACCGGGTGGTGGTCAGCGACCAGCCCACATCGGTTGCCGACAGCCGCGGATCGGCGGCCACACGCGCCGCGAGCGCGGCCGCCTGGGCCCGGAGGGCCCGCTGACCGCGCGCGGACAGCACCCACGGCACCGCCCCGGCCACACCGTCGTCCCGCGACTCGACCCGGTCCATGGATCCGGGCTCGTACGGATCAGTGGGTTCGGGCTCGACCAGGTCGGGTGCCTGCTCGAGGATCAGATGGGCGTTGGTGCCGCTGATCCCGAAGGAGGACACGCCGGCGCGGCGAGGGCGCTCGCCCTTCGGCCACTCCACCGGTTCGGTCAGCAGCCGCACCCCGCCACCGTCCCACTCCACATGGGGGGTCGGCTCGTCGATGTGCAGGGTGACCGGCAGCCGTTCGTGCCGAAGGGCCATGACCATCTTGATGACGCCCGCCACCCCGGCCGCCGCCTGGGCGTGTCCGATGTTGGACTTGAGCGAACCAAGCCACAGCGGCCGGTCCTCGGGACGTTCCCTGCCGTAGGTGGCCAGCAGCGCATGAGCCTCGATCGGGTCGCCGAGGGAGGTTCCGGTTCCATGCGCCTCCACCGCGTCGACCTGGTCGGGGGCCAGCCGTGCGTTCTCCAGCGCCTGCCGGATCACCCGTTCCTGCGAGACGTCGTTGGGGGCGGTGAGTCCATTGCTCGCGCCGTCCTGGTTGACGGCCGAGCCGCGGATGACGGCGAGCACGCGGTGGCCGTTGCGCCGGGCGTCCGACAACCGCTCCAGCAGCACCAGCCCGACGCCCTCGGAGAAGCCGGTGCCGTCCGCGCCCGCCGCGAAGGACTTGCAGCGCCCGTCCGGGGCCAATCCGCGCTGCCTGGAGAACTCGGCGAAGGCGGTAGGGGTGGTGAGCGCGGTGACCCCGCCCGCGAGCGCGAGTTCGCATTCGCCCTGGCGCAGCGATTGGCACGCCAGGTGCATGGCGACGAGCGACGACGAACACGCGGTGTCCACCGTGACCGCCGGGCCCTCCAGTCCGAAGGCGTACGCCACCCGGCCGGATACCACCGAGGTCAGACTGCCGGTCGTGGCATAGCCCTCGAACCCCTCGGGGACATGAGGCATCCGGGACAGATAGTCCTGGCTGGAGACGCCCGCGTACACACCGGTCGGGGTGCCCTTCACCGCGACCGGGTCGATACCCGCCCGCTCGAACAGTTCCCAGGACACCTCCAGCAGCAGCCGCTGCTGAGGGTCCATCGCCAGCGCTTCCCTCGGACTGATGCCGAAGAAGTCGGCGTCGAAACGGTCGGCGTCACGGAGGAATCCTCCGTGCCGGACATAGCTGGTGCCCGGGTGGTCGGGGTCCGGATGGTAGAGCCCCTCCAGATCCCATCCGCGGTCGGTCGGGAACGCGCTGATCCCGTCGCCGCCCGAGGAGACCAGCTCCCACAGCTCCTCCGGGCAGCTCACCCCGCCCGGATAGCGGCAGGCCATGCTCACGACGGCCACCGGCTCCTGGGCTCGCTCCTCGACCTCGCGCAGTCGCTGCCGAGCCTGTCCGAGATCGACCGTGACCCGGCGCAGATACTGGCGGAGCTTGTCTTCCGTACCCGACATCAGTCCTCACTCACGGTCAAGAGGGCAATTCCCTGTCGATGAACTCGAACAACTCGTCGTCCGACGCGGACTCGAGAACACCGTCGTCCGCGGTGTGTTCGAGGGTGGTCTCGGCGGAGCCGTCGTTGAGCCGCCACAGCAGCGTCTCCAGGCGTTTGGCCAGCCTGCCGCGGCCTTCCTCGTCGGGGGCGAACGCCGCCATCGCCGCCTCCAGCCTCTCCAGCTCACCGAAGACGGGTGCCTGGGCCGCCTCCTGTGCGGGGCACAGTTGCTCGCGCAGTTCCGCGGCGATGGCCGACGGTGTCGGGTGCCGGAAGACAAAGGTGGCGGGCAGTCGCAGCCCGGTGTCCGCGGAGAGCCGGTTGCGCAGCTCCACCGCGGTCAGCGAGTCGAATCCCATGTCCTTGAACGGGGTGTCGCCGGACACCGCCCGCACATCGCTGTGGCCCAGGACCGCGGCCGCCTGACCGCGCACCAGCGTGAGCAGGACGTGGTGCTGCTCATCCGGCGGAAGCGGGGCGAGGCGACCGACCAGACCGGCGGCGGGCCGCCCGGTGGCGGCGGTGCGCCGGGTGGCCGCACCGTCGGCGGTCAGGGTGCGCAGCAGGGCGGGCAGGGTGTCGGCGGGCCGGGCGGCCAGGGCGCGTACGTCCAACTGGACGGCCGCGGGCTGGGGGGCTCCGTGCCAGCACGCGGCGTCCAGCAGCTCCAGCGCCTGTTCACTGGGCATCGCCGCGATCCCGGAGCGTGCCATCCGGGCGAGGTCGGCCTCGGCGAGGTGGCCGGTCATACCGCTTGCTTCGGCCCATAGGCCCCAGGCCACGGAGACTCCGGGCAGTCCTTGGGCCTGGCGGTGGGCGGCGAGGGCGTCGCAGAAGGCGTTGGCCGCCGCGTAGTTGGCCTGCCCAGGACTGCCCATCACCCCCGCAGCCGACGAGAACATCACAAACATCCCCAGCCGCAGACCGGCCGTCGCGGCATGCAGATGCGCGGCCGCAGCGGCCTTGGCCGCCCACACCCGCCCCAGCCGTTCCGGAGTCTGGGAGGTGACCACCGCGTCATCCAGAACACCCGCGGCATGAATCACCCCGGTCAGCGGATACGCCGGATCGACGCCCGCCACAAGAGCCTCGACCGCGGCGGCATCGGTGATATCGGCGGCGACAATCCGCACATCCGCACCGAGCTCCTCCAGCCGCGAGGCAAGCTCCTTCGCGCCGGGCGCATCGGAACCCCTCCGGCTCACCAGCACCAGATGGCCCATCTTCCAGACACGGACAAGGTGTTCCGCGACCAGCCCACCCAGCGTGCCCGTACCACCGGTGATCACGACCGTGCCGTCCGGGTCCACCGGAGCGGGTACGTCCAGCACCAGCTTGCCCGTGTGCTTCGCCTGACTGAGGCACCGCAGGGCGTCCCGCGCACGGCTCAACGGCCACGAACGCACCGGCAGCGGCTCCAGCACACCCGCCTCGAAGAGCTGGGTCAAATGGTGCCACATCCGGTGGATAAGGTCCGGGCCCGCGCCGGTGATCAGGTCGTAGACCTGATAGGACACCCCCGGGTGGGTGGCCGCGATCTGCTCCGGGTCGCGGATATCGGTCTTGCCCATCTCCAGCAGTCGGCCGCCCTCCGTGAGCAGCCGCAGCGACGCGTCGATGAACTCCCCGGCCAGGCTGTTGAGCACCACGTCCACACCACGGCCACCGGTGGCTTCGCGCAATATGTCCTCGAAGGCCAGGTCGCGGGAAGAGGCGCGGTGTGCGGCGTCGATGCCCATGGCCGCCAGCACCGGATGCTTACCGGGGCTGGCGGTGGCATAGACCTCGGCACCCAGATGACGGGCGATCCGTACGGCCGCCGTGCCCACACCGCCGGTTGCCGCGTGGATGAGCACCGATTCGTCCGTGCTCAACCCGCCCAGCTCCACCAGCCCGTACCAGGCGGTCAGATAGGCCACGGGGGCGGCGGCCGCCTGCTGGAAACTCCAGCCGGTCGGTATCGGCGCCACGAGCCGGGCGTCCGTGACCGCCAGCGGGCCGAACGACTGGTCGAGGATGCCCATGACCCGGTCGCCCACCGCGACATCGGTGACATCCCGTGCGACATCCACCACCACACCGGCGCCCTCGCCGCCGAGGCCGGTCTGACCGGGGACCATGCCCAGACTCACCAGCACATCACGGAAGTTGACACCGGCCGCGTGCACGGCGACGCGTACCTGCCCCGCCGCCAGGGCGTCCAGCACCTCCGGGCACGCCACGGGAGCCACGTTCTCCAGCGTCGCGGTGCCCGCGGTGTCCAGCCGCCAGGCCGCCGGCTGGTGTACCGGACCGACCAGCCCGGCACCTCCCTTATCGGCGCGGACGAGACGTGGCACCAGTACCCGTCCCGCGCGCAGCGCCAGTTGGGGCTCGTCAGCACGCAGGGCCTGTGCCACGGCGACGCGTACGGGGTCGGGGCTCGCACCCATGCCGTCGGTGCCATCGGTGCCGTGGTCGACGTCCAGGAGGATGAAGCGTCCAGGGTTCTCCGACTGCGCGCTGCGGACCAGGCCCCACACCGCGGCGGCAGCCACATCCGCATACTCCTGGCCGGAAGCGATGCCGTGGTGGCCGTCCGCCGGGACGGCGCCTCGTGTCAGCACCACAAGCCGGGCGTCGGCCAGCCGCGGTTCGGCGAGCCAGCCCTGGACCAGCTCCAACGTACGCTCCGTGAGCGCCAGCCCTTCGACCGCCGCCCGCTGGAAGTGGTCCCCACCGATCTCCGGCGCGATGTCGTCCAGGCGGCTGGACAGGACATCGGCGAGAACCACTGACGGGACGGGCGCGCCGCTGTCGAGTGCCGCGATCAGCGCTGCCAAGTCCGGATGGCCACCGGCGCCCAGTGCGGCCCAGTCGTCGCTGTCGGCCGCCTCCGTCTCCCCGGCCTCGGGGGCGAGCGGCAGGGCGGTCCAGTCAACGGTGAACAGACTGTCCGCACGGTCCGTGTTCGCCATCCGCAGCTGATCGACGCTCGCGGGCCGCATCGCCACCGAGTCGACCGTCAGCACCGGCGCGCCGACGGCATCGGCCACGGTCACCCGCAGTCCGCGCTCGCCTTCCGCGATCCCCGGATGGGGCGAGAGCCGGACCCGCGCGGTCGTCGCCTCGGCCGCCCACAGCGCCACACCGTTCCAGGCGAAGGGCAACCACACCTTGCCGTCGGTGGGCTCGGGATCGGTGTCGGTGGTCTCGAGCTGGTCGATGAGCAGGGCCGGGTGCAGGGCGGCGTCCAGCAGCGCGGGGTGGATGCCGAATCCGTTCCGGTCCGCCACGCTGTCGGGCAGTGCCACTTCGGCGAGTACGTCCTCGCCGTCCCGCCACACGGCGCGCAGCCCCTGGAACGAGGGCCCGTAGGCATATCCAGCGGCGGCCGCCCGCTCGTAGAAGCCCTCCATCTCCAGTGGGCGCGCACCCGCCGGTGGCCACGCTCCGTCCAAGCCCGGTGCTTCGTCCGCACCCTCCAGGGGCGGGGTCAGCACGCCCTCCGCATGGCAGACCCATCCGGAGTGCGAGCCGGTGGGGTCATCGAGGCGCGAGTAGATCCGTACGTCGCGCCGACCGTCATCCCCGCTCTCGCCCACGACCACCTGCACCCGCCGGGCACCCGACTCCGTGAGCACCAGCGGGACTTGGAGCATCAGCTCCTCCACACCACCGCAGCCGACCTCGTCCGCCGCGCGCAGCGACCACTCGGTCAGCGCCGCTCCCGGCACCAGCACCGTGCCCGCCACCATATGGTCGCCGAGCCAGCCGTGCCCGCGTGCGGAGATCCGGCCGGTCAGCACATGACCGCTGCCGTCGGCGAGCTCCACGGCGGCGCCCAGCAGCGGGTGTCCGGCGGGGGTCAGACCGAGGTCGGCCGGATCGCCCCCACGGCCGCCACGGCTGTCGAGCCAGTACCGCTCACGCTGGAACGCGTAGGTGGGCAAGGCCACCACGCGCGGGGGCGGAGAGGTGGGACAGAGGGGGGTCCAGTCGACGTCGATGCCCGCGGTGAACGCCTGGCCGAGTGACCGCACAAGCTGCTGTCGGCCACCGTGGTCACGGCGCAGCGTCGGCACCGTTACCGCCTCGACGCCCGCCCGCTCGAAGGTCTCCTGCATCCCGAGCGTCAGTACCGGATGGGTACTGGCCTCGATGAACACCCGATGACCGGCGGACAGCAGCGCTTCGATCGTGTCGGCGAACCGTACGCGCTCGCGCAGATTGGTCACCCAGTAGGCGGTGTCCAAGGTGGCGGTGTCGACCGGGCCGCCACTCACCGTGGAGTAGAACACGGCTGCCGAACCGGAGGTGCTGACGGGGCCGATACCGTCCAGGACAGCCATCAGCTCGTCGTGGATCTCGTCGACCTGAGGGCCGTGCGAGGCGTAGTCCACCTCGATCAGCCGGGCCCGTTCGCCGCTCTCCTCACATGCCGCCACGACGGTGGCCACCTGGTCGGGTGGGCCCGACACCACGGTCGACGCAGGCCCATTTACTGCGGCGATACCCACGCCGTCGGCCCGGTCGGCCAGTGTCGAGAGCAACTGTGCGGCCTGGTCCTGGCCCACGCCGAGGGATGCCATCGCACCACCACCGGCCAGTCGCCGCAGCGCCTTGCTGCGCCGGGCCACCACCTTCGCACCATCCTCCAACGACAGCGCACCCGCCACCACCGCCGCCGCGATCTCACCCTGACTATGACCCACCACCGCGGCAGGCCGCACACCATACCCAGCCCACACCGCCGCCAACGACACCATCACCGCCCACAACACCGGCTGCACCACATCCACACGACCCAGGTCGGCCGACCCGCCCGTGCCCCGCAGCACCTCCGACAACGACCAATCCACATACGGCGCCAACGCCCGCTCACACTCGGCCACCCGCTCCGCGAACACCGGCGAAGCATCCAGCAACCCCGCACCCATACCCACCCACTGCGAACCCTGACCCGGAAACACCAACACCGGACCGGTATCGCTCGTGGTCAAGGCCGTGCCGGACAACACCGCACCCGTGTCCGACTCACCGCTCGCCAGTGCCCGGACCGCGTTGACCAGCTCATCGCGGTCCTCGCCCATGACCACCGCGCGGTGCTCGAACACCGAACGCGTGGTGATCAGCGACCAACCGACCTCGGCGGGCGTGGCTCCGCCATCCTTCGCCAAGTGCGCCGCCAGGGTGGTGGCCTGTGCGTGCAGGGCCTGCGTGCTGCGTGCCGACAGTACCCAGGGGATAGCGCCGGCAGGCGGCTCGGCAGCAGGCTCCTGCGCCGATACTGCCTCTTCCGGGGCGTGTTCGAGGATGAGATGGGCGTTGGTGCCGGAGGCGCCGAAGGAGGACACACCCGCCCGGCGCGGACGATCCGCCTCCGGCCACGCGACGGACTCCGTCAGGAGCCGTACCGCTCCGCTCTCCCAGTCCACATGTGGTGTCGGCTCGTCGATGTGCAGCGAGGCGGGCAGCACACCATGCCGCATCGCCTCCACCATCTTGATCACACCCGCCACACCCGCAGCCGCCTGCGTATGACCAATATTCGACTTGATCGAACCCAACAACAGGGGCCGGTCCCCGGGCCGCTCCTGACCGTAGGTGGCCAGCAACGCCTGAGCCTCGATCGGGTCACCCAGCGTCGTGCCCGTGCCATGGGCCTCGACCGCGTCGATATCGGACGGAGACAACCGTGCACTCGCCAGCGCCTGCCGGATCACCCGCTGCTGCGACGGACCATTCGGCGCCGTCAGACCATTCGAGGCACCATCCTGATTCACCGCCGAACCACGTATCACCGCCAGCACCCGATGACCGCGGCGCCGAGCCTCCGACAACCGCTCCAGCAGGAGAACGCCCACGCCCTCGCCCCAGCCCGTACCGTCCGCCGCGGCCGCGAAGGGCTTGCAGCGGCCGTCGGGCGCCAGCCCGCGCTGCCGCGAGAACCCGGTGAAGACATCCGGAGTGGCCATCACCGTGACCCCACCGGCCAGCGCGAGCGTGCACTCGCCCCGACGCAGCGCCTGCGCCGCCAGATGCATCGCCACCAAGGAGGAGGAGCAGGCGGTGTCGACCGTCACCGCCGGACCTTCGAGACCCAGCGAGTAGGCCACCCGCCCCGACACCACACTCCCGGAACCGGCGAGCATCGCATAACCTTCGAGCTTCGCATCGTCTCCGCTGCTCAGCCCGGCCGCGTAGTCGTGATACATGACACCCGCGTAGACACCCGTGGGGCTGCCCTTCAAGGACAACGGATCGATTCCGGCCCGCTCCAGCACCTCCCACGACGCCTCCAGCAACAACCGCTGCTGCGGATCCGTCGCCAGCGCCTCCCGCGGATTGATCCCGAAGAACCCCGCATCGAACTCATCCGCGTCATGGACGAACGCACCTCGATCGGCGTAGCTCGTACCGGGGTGGTCCGGGTCCGGGTGAAAGAGACGGTCGAGGTCCCACCCCCGGCCGGTCGGAAACTCACCGATGACGTCCTTCCCGGCGGCGACCAGATCCCACAGCTCTTCCGGGGAGTTCGCATCGCCGGGGAAGCGGCAGGTCATTCCGATGATGGCCACCGGCTCATCGGAGTCGGACACAGCCAGGACGGGAGTGTTCGTCCCGGTGGTCTCGCCGGTCAGCCGGGTGCACAGATACTCGGCCAACACACGCGGCGTCGGATAGTCGAACACCATCGTCGCCGGAAGACGCAACCCCGTCGCCACCGAAAGCCGGTTACGCAACTCCACCGCCGTCAACGAGTCAAAACCCAACTCCTTGAACGCCGCCTCCGCCCGCACCTCACCCACAGAACCAAACCCCAACACCACCGCCACCGCACCACGCACCACCTCCAGCACCACACCCACCCGACCCACCGCATCCAACCCCGCCAAGCGGCCGACCAGACCCGACACCTCACCACCAACAGCCGCCAACCTCCGCCGCACACCACCACCCACCAACCCACGCAACACACCCGGCACCTCTCCACCCACCAACCCCGCCGCATCCATGTCAACGGCGACCACCAGAGACTGGGGAAGTCGGCAGGCGGCGTCCAGCAGCGCGAGTCCGCGTTCGGAAGAGAGTGGCCGCATACCGCGCAACCGGGTCAGCTCTGTGCGGCCCATGTGTCCGGTCATGGCGCTCGCCTGCTCCCACAGCCCCCAGGCCACGGACAGCCCCGGGAGTCCGCGGGACCGACGATGGGCGGCAAGGGCGTCGACGAACGCGTTGGCGGCGGCGTATCCGGCCTGGCCCGCGTTCCCCAGCACTCCGGCGGCCGAGGAGAACATGACGAACATGGCCAGTGGAAGATCAGCCGTCGCGGCATGCAGATGCGCGGCGGCCGTCGCCTTGGCCGACCACACCCGCGCCACCTGATCCGGCGTCTGCGAGGTGATCACCGCGTCATCCAGAACACCCGCCGCATGAATGACACCCGTCAGCGGATGCGCCGGATCGATCCCGGCCACCAGGTCCGCCACCGCGCCCACATCCGACACATCCACCGCGACGATACGCAGGCCCGCGCCCAACTCCTCCAGCCGAGCAGCCAACTCCCCCGCACCCGGAGCCTCCACACCACGACGGCTCACCAACACCAGATGCCGAACCCCCCACGCACGCACCAGATGCTCAGCCACCAGACCGCCGAGCAGGCCCGTACCACCGGTGATCAGTACCGTGCCGTCCGGATCGAGCGTCTCGGACGCGGTTGCCAACTCGGTACCTTCGGCGCCCCGAGCGCGCCTCAGCCGGGGTACGAGCACCTGCTCGCCCCGCAGAGCCATCTGTGACTCGTCCATCCGTATGCCGCGGGCCACGGCGGCAAGCACACCCTCGACGATGTCCGGAGCGGGGTCAGTCTCGATGTCAAGAAGCAGGAAACGGTCCGGGTGCTCTGCTTGGGCGCTCCGCAGCAATCCCCAGACCCCCGCCGCAGTCACCTCGAGCTCACCGCTACGGACATCGACCGCGCTCCGCGTCACCACCACCAGCCTGGCGTCGGCCAAACGCGGCTCCGCCAGCCAGCCCTGTACCCATTCCAGCACCCGCTCGACGGCGCCCAATCCATCAGCCGCCCCGGTGGCCAGGTCCGTTCCGCTCGGGTCGGCGGCGGGCGGCAGAAAGGTCATGGCCACCGCAGGCGCGACCGCGCCCTCGTCCATGGCGGCGATCAGCGCCTCCAGGTCCGGGTGGCGCAGCACGCTCCCGCCCTCGACGCCGGTGGCCTCGCCCAACACCGCGTACGCGCCCGCGTCCGGGGATACCGGGGCGGCGGTCCCGGTCGGGAGGGGAATCCACTCCACCGTGAGCAACCCGTCGATGTCCCGTCCGCTCACGGCACGCAACTGATCGGCGTCGGCCGGGCGCATCGTCAGAGAATCGACGGTCAGAACGGGCTCGCCCACGGCATCGGCCACGGTCACCCGTAGCCCGCGCTCCCCGTCGGTGTCATTCCCATGAGGCGAGATCCGGACCCGGATCGTGGTCGCTTCGGCCGCCCACAGGGAGACACTGTTCCAGGAGAACGGCAGCCACAGCTCCTTGTCACCATCCGGCGCACCGGCTGTGTCGGCCCGATCGGCAAGGAGCACGGGATGTAGGGCGGCGTCCAGCAGCGCCGGATGGATTCCGAACCCGTCGTGGTCTCCGGCGGCCTCGGGCAGGGAGAGTTCGGCGAGCACGTCCCCACCGTCCCGCCACACCGCGCGCAGGCCCTGGAACGACGGCCCGTAGGCGTATCCCGAGGCCACGGCATGCTCGTAGAAGCCCTCGACACTCACGGACTCCGCACCCGCGGGAGGCCATACCCCACCCAGGTCGTCCGGCTGCGTCCCCACGCCAGACGGACTCAGCACACCTTCCGCATGGCATGTCCAACCCGCGTCGACACCGGGTTGGGCGTCACGGTCGGGGCGGGCGTACACGCGCACATCGCGCCGCCCCGTGTCGTCGGCCTGGTCCACGACCACCTGGACACGGAGCCCGCCCGCCTCGGGGAGGACGAGGGGAACCTGGAGCGCCAGCTCCTCAACACCCGCGCACCCCACCTCATCGGCCGCACGCAGGGCCCACTCCACCAGGGCCGCGCCCGGTACCAGCACGGTGCCCGCCACTGCGTGCTCGCTCAGCCAGCCACTGCCGCCACCGGCCGCGATGCGGCCGGTGAGTACCCATCCGCCGTCGGCGAGCCCCACCGCGGCAGGCAACAGCGCATGCTCCACCCGCTGCAACCCCGCGGCGCCGACATCGCCCATTCCGTCCGTCGAGGTGGCCCAGTATCGCCGCCGTTGGAAGGCGTAGGTGGGGAGTTCGACGGTACGGGGTCGGGGCTCGGCCGGGAACAGCGGCGTCCAGTCCACCTCCACACCAGCGGTGAACGCCTCCGCCAGCGACTGCACCAACTGCCGCTGACCACCATGCTCACGACGCAACGTCGGCACCGTCACCGCCAGAACATCAACCGCCTCGAACGTCTCCTGCATCCCCACCGTCAACACCGGATGCGTACTGACCTCAACAAACACCCGATGACCATCGGCGAGCAACGCCTCAACCGTGTCCCCGAACCGCACCCGCTCCCGCAGATTGCACACCCAATACCCGGTATCCAGCGTCGTGGTATCAACACGGCCACCCGTCACCGTCGAATAAAACGCCACCTCCGACACCGCAACCGGCCGAACACCCTCCAGGACACTCATCAACTCATCATGAATCTCATCAACCTGAGGACCATGCGAGGCATAATCCACCTCGATCAACCGAGCCCGATCACCCCCCTCCTCACACACCGCAACCACCGCAGCCACCTGCTCCGGCGGACCCGACACCACCGTCGACCCCGGACCATTGACCGCAGCCACCCCCACACCAACAGCCCGGTCACCGAGTTCACCGAGCAGCTGGGCGAACCGGTCCTCCCCCACACCGAGTGAGGCCATCGCCCCGCCACCGGCCAGCTTCCGCAACGCCTTGCTCCGCAACGCCACAATCCGCGCGCCATCCTCCAACGACAACGCACCCGCCACCACCGCCGCCGCGATCTCACCCTGACTATGACCCACCACCGCAGCAGGCCGCACACCATAACCAGCCCACACCGCCGCCAACGACACCATCACCGCCCACAACACCGGCTGCACCACATCCACACGACTCAGATCCGCCGCGCCCTCAGCCCCCCGCAACACCTCCGTCAACGACCAATCCACAAACGGCGCCAACGCCCGCTCACACTCCGCCACCCGCCCCGCGAACACCGGCGAAACGTCGAGCAACCCGGCGCCCATACCCACCCACTGCGACCCCTGCCCCGGAAACACCAACACCGGACCGACACCACCCACCACACCAGCAGCGCCCGACGACACCACGCCCGGATGCGACTCACCCGCCGCAAGCGCCTCGACCGCACCCGCCAACTCCGCACGGTCCGCCCCCAACACCACCGCACGGTGCTCAAACACCGAACGCGCCGTCACCAACGACCAACCGAGACCTACGGGTGTGAGTTCGGCGTGCTCCGACACTCGACCCGCGAGCGCCGCCGCCTGGCCCCGCAACGCCTCCGCACTCCGCCCCGACACCACCCACGGGACCACCCCACCAACGCACTCCCCATCCCCCGGGAAAGAGTCCCCCGGGGCAGACTCCGCCACCTCCTCCGCCTCAGGAGCCTGCTCCACGATCACATGCGCATTGGTCCCACTGATACCGAAGGAGGACACACCCGCCCGACGCGGCCGATCGCCGCTCGGCCACGTGACCGCCTCGGTCAGCGGCCGTACTCCGCCGCCGTCCCACTCCACATGTGGGGTGACCTCATCGATATGCAAGGTGGCGGGCAGCAGCTCATGGCGCAGTGCCATCACCATCTTGATGACACCGGCCACACCCGCCGCACCCTGCGTATGGCCGATGTTCGACTTCAACGACCCCAGCCACAAAGGCCGGTCCTCCGCACGATCCCGGCCATAGGTGGCGATCAGCGCGTCGGCCTCGATCGGGTCGCCCAGCTTGGTCCCGGTGCCATGCGCCTCAACGGCGTCCACTTCCGACGGGGACAGCCGGGCGCTGGCGAGGGCCTGTCGGATCACCCGCTGCTGCGAGGGACCGTTGGGGGCGGTGAAACCATTGCTGGCGCCGTCCTGGTTGATGGCCGAGCCACGGATGACCGCCAGCACCTGGTGACCGTTGCGCCGCGCGTCGGACAGCCGCTCCAGGAGCACCAGGCCGACACCTTCTCCCCAGCCCGTACCGTCCGCGGTGGCCGCGAACGCCTTGCAGCGGCCGTCCGGAGAGAGTCCGCGCTGCCGGGAGAAGCCGGTGAAGACTTCGGGGGTGGTCATGACCGTCACCCCGCCGGCGAGTGCGAGGGAGCACTCGCCCTGGCGCAGCGCCTGACCGGCCAGATGCAGTGCCACCAGCGACGATGAGCATGCCGTCTCCACTGTGACGGCGGGCCCTTCCAGACCGAAGGTGTAGGACACCCTGCCGGACAGGAGGCTCGGAGCGTTGCCCGCGTAGCCCTCGCCGCCCTTCTGCGGGAGGTCGCCCGCCGAGGTGCCGCCTGTGGTGGCCGTCCCGGCGTAGACACCGGTCGGGGAGCCCTTGAGGGAGAGCGGGTCGATTCCCGCCCGTTCACATGCCTCCCACGCGGTTTCCAGCAGCAGTCGCTGCTGTGGGCTGGTGGCCAATGCTTCGCGCGGGCTGATGCCGAAGAACTGGGGGTCGAACTGGTCGGCGCCATCGAGGAATCCACCACGGCGGACGTAGGTGGTGCCGGGGTGATCCGGGTCCGGATGGTAGAGGCTGTCCAGGTCCCAGCCGCGATCGGTGGGGAAGTCGGCGATGGCGTCCACACCGTCGGTGACCAATCGCCACAGCGCCTCCGGGGTGTCCACTCCGCCCGGGAAGCGGCAAGCCATGCTCACGATGGCCACCGGCTCCTGGGCCCGCTCCTCCACCTCACGCAAACGCAGTCGCGTATCGTGCAGATCCGCGGAAACACGCTTGAGATACTCGACCAGCTTCTCTTCATTCACGTTCACCACGAGGGGTTCACCCGGCCTTCAGCGATCGTCGCGCCCGGCACATTCAGGACACGCCAAGTTCGTTGTCGATAAAGTCGAGGACCTGGGCCGCGGACGCGGACTCAAGCCTCTCTGCCGCGGTCTTCTCCGCGGCGGCGTCCGCCGACTTCCGTGTCGCCTTCCACTTCGCCAGCAGGCTTTCCAGGCGTGCCGTGACCGCCGTGGACGCGTCGTCCTCCACTTCGAGGCCGATCAGGGTGGCTTCCAGCCTGGCCAGTTCGTTGAGGACGGGGTCGACGCGGTCCGGGCCGGGCGCGGTGCCGTCCCCGGGGGCGATGCGTTCCAGCAGGTAGTCGGCGAGTACGCCTGCCTCCGGATAGTCGAAGACGAGTGCGGCGGGCAGCCGCAGTCCGGTGGCGGCGCCGAGCCGGTTGCGCAGTTCGACGGCGGTCAGGGAGTCGAAGCCGAGTTCCTTGAAGTTCGCGTCCGCCTGCACCGCTTCCGTACCGGCGTGTCCGAGTACGGCCGCCACATGGCCACGGACCAGTTGGAGCACGGCTCGATGGCGTTCGTCCGCGGACAGTCCAGCGAGTCGTGCGGACCAGTCGGCCGGTCGCACATCACCGGCAGCCGCCGTACGCCGTCCTGCCGCGCCAGCGGTGTTCATGGCCGCCAGGGCGCGGAGTGGGGCGGGCAGGGTGTCGGCGGGCTGTGTGGCCAGGGCCCGTACGTTCATATCCGCCGCGATCAGTTGGTGCCCGCCGTTTTCGGCGGCGGCGTCGAGCAGTCGCAGCGCGTACTCGCTGGACATCGGCGTGGCGCCCGAGCGCGCCATTCGGGCCAAGTCGGCTTCGGTGAGATTGCCTGTCATATCACTGGACTCGGCCCACAGGCCCCAGGCCACGGAGACTCCGGGCAGTCCTTGGGCCTGGCGGTGGGCGGCGAGGGCGTCGCAGAAGGCGTTGGCCGCCGCGTAGTTGGCCTGCCCAGGACTGCCCATCACCCCCGCAGCCGACGAGAACATCACAAACATCCCCAGCCGCAGACCCGCCGTCGCGGCATGCAGATGCGCGGCCGCAGCGGCCTTGGCCGCCCACACCCGCCCCAGCCGTTCCGGAGTCTGGGAGGTGACCACCGCGTCATCCAGAACACCCGCGGCATGAATCACCCCGGTCAGCGGATACGCCGGATCGACGCCCGCCACAAGAGCCTCGACCGCGGCGGCATCGGTGATATCGGCGGCGACAATCCGCACATCCGCACCGAGCTCCTCCAGCCGGGAGGCAAGCTCCTTCGCGCCGGGCGCATCGGAACCCCTCCGGCTCACCAGCACCAGATGGCCCATCTTCCAGACACGGACAAGATGTTCCGCGACCAGCCCACCCAGCGTGCCCGTACCACCGGTGATCACGACCGTGCCGTCCGGGTCCACCGGAGCGGGTACGTCCAGCACCAGCTTGCCCGTGTGCTTCGCCTGACTCAGATACCGCAACGCCTCCCGCGCACGGCTCAACGGCCACGAACGCACCGGCAGCGGCTCCAGCACACCCGCCTCGAACAGGCGGCGCAATTCCCGCAGCATCCGGCCGATGCGATCGGGCCCGGCATCAGTGATCAGGTCGTATACCCGATAGGCCACATCGGGGTGGGCGGCCGCGATCTGCTCCGGATCGCGGATATCGGTCTTGCCCATCTCCAGGAAACGACCGCCCTCGCCCAGCAGCCGCAGGGAGGCGTCGATGAACTCCCCCGCCAGACTGTTGAGCACCACATCCACACCGCGCCCGCCCGTGGCTTCGCCCAGTGCGTCCTCGAAGGCCACATCCCGCGAAGACGCACGATGAGCGGCATCAACACCCATGGACTCCAGCACCGCATGCTTACCGGGGCTCGCCGTGGCAAACACCTCCGCCCCCACATGACGGGCCACCTGCACCGCCGCCATCCCCACACCACCCGCCGCGGCATGAATCAGCACCGACTCACCCGCACCCAGCCCACCCAACTCCACCAGCCCGTACCACGCCGTCAGGAACACCACCGGCACCCCCGCCGCCTGCTGGAAACTCCAGCCGGCCGGAATCGGGGCCACCATCCGGGCGTCCGCCACCGCCCACGGGCCGAAGGCTCGGTCGAAGACGCCCATGACTCGGTCGCCCACCGCGATATCGGTGACATCCGGTCCAACGTCCACCACGACACCGGCGCCCTCGCCACCGAGGCCGGTCTGATCTGGCACCATGCCCAGACTGATCAGTGCGTCACGGAAGTTGACACCGGCGGCGTGTACGGCCATTCGCACCTGCCCGGCACCCAAGGGCTCCAGCACTTCGGGGCATGGCACCGGCCTGACGTTCTCCATGGTCGCCGGGCCCGTCAGCTCCAGCCGCCACGCCGGGTGTCCCACCGGGCCGGTCACCCCGCCGCTGCTCGCGCCAGTGGCGCGCACCAGCCGGGGCACCCACACCCGTCCGTCCCGCACCGCGACCTGGGGCTCGCCCCTCTCCACCGCGTACGCGACACCGTTTCGCACACTCTGTGCGGGTGGTTCGTGGTTGGTGTGCCTCGCATCGTCCGGGTCCAGGTCCACCAGGAGAAAGCGCCCCGGGTTCTCCGCCTGTGCGCTGCGCACCAGTCCGCAGACAGCGGCACCGGGGACATCCACCGTTCCGCCGTTCCCCGGTGCCTCCGCCTCGGTGACGGGGGCGGCGCCACGTGTCACGATCACCAAGCGGCAGTCCGCCAGCCGTGGTTCGGCCAGCCAGCCCCGTACCAGTTCCAGGGCTCGTTCCGTCAGGGCCAGGCCATCGGCGGGAGCGCCGGTGCCCGTCAGATGCGCGAGCGCCACCGACGGGGTCGGTGCGCCATCGTCGAGCCCGGCCGTCAACGCCTCGAGATGCGGATGGTGTACGGCGCCGGGGACGAGCGGTGCGCACGCGTCGGCGCCCAGCTCCACCCAGTCGCCGCCGTCCCCTGTCTCCGGCCCGTCTCCGACTGTGTCGGTCGCGCGCTCCGGCATCGGCATCGGGGTCCAGTCCAGGGTGAACAGCCCATCGAGGTCGCTGCCACCGGCCGCCCGCAACTGGTCGGCAGCTGCCGGTCGCATCGTCAGCGTGTCGACTGTCAGCACGGGGCCACCCTCGGCATCGGCCATGACCACCTTCAGATGCCGTTCGCCCTCGCCACCGCTCTCGTTCGGCGAGAGTCGGACGCGTACCGTCGTCGCGCCACCCGCCCACAACGTCACACCGTTCCAGGCGAACGGCAACCACACCTGGGCGTCATCCCGCTCCTCATCGGACCGGTCCAGGAGCAGCGCGGGATGAAGGGCGGCGTCCAGCAGCGCGGGGTGGATCCCGAATCCGTCCCGGTCCGCCACGGTGTCGGGCAGTGCCACCTCGGCGAGTACGTCCTCGCCGTCCCGCCACACGGCGCGCAGCCCCTGGAACGAGGGCCCGTACGCGTACCCCGCGGCCGCCACGCGCTCGTAGAACCCGTCCAGCCGTACGGGTTCGGCGCCCGAGGGCGGCCAGGCGCCCGGCGCTTCCGCGGTCTTCTCCGGGGAGCCGGGGCTCAGCACACCGTCGGCATGGCACACCCATCCGGCGTCCGCACCGGGTTCGACGTCCCGATCGGGGCGGGAGTACACCCTGACATCGCGCCGCCCGTCCTCAGTGGCGGCGCCCACGACCACCTGTACCCGTAGCCCGCCGGATGCGGGCAGGATCAGCGGGATCTGGAGCGCGAGCTCCTCCACACCACCGCAGCCCGCCTCGTCCGCGGCGCGCAGGGCCCACTCGACGAGCGCGGCGCCGGGCACCAGGACGGCGCCCGCCATCACATGTTCGGCCAGCCATCCGCCCGTACCAGTGGCCGAGACGCGGCCGGTGAGCACGAGTCCGCCGTCGGTGAGGCCGACCGCCGCGGGCAGCAGGGCGTGCTGCACACGCTGCAATCCGGCGGCGGCCACATCACCGAGCCCGCCGCTCGCGGGGAGCCAGTAGCGCTCCCGCTGGAAGGCGTAGGTGGGCAGCCCCACCGTCCGTGGCGCCGGATGGGCCGGGAACCAGGCCGCCCAGTCGACGTCGCCGCCGTGGGCGTGCAGCTGGGCGAGGGCGTGCCCGAACCCGTGGCTGTCGGAACGCTTACGGGTCAGCGTGGCCGCCACCAGCGGGCCGGGAGCCTCGTTAGCCGCCGATTCCCCGGCAGCGACCGGCGCTTCGCCCTCCGGTGTGTGCTGAAGGGTGTGCTGGGTCGCGGAGGCAAGGACAGGGTCAGGGCCGAGTTCGAGGAAGACACCCGCCTCGGGGGCGAGGTGTGTGATGGCGGGGTGGAACAGGACCGGCTGACGGATGTGCTGGGCCCAGTAGCCTGGTGTGGCGATGAGTTCGTCGGCGGGCGCGCCGGTGAGGTTGCTGAGTATCGGAATGGTGGGCGGATGGTAGGTCAGCCCCTCGATCGCCCGAGTGAAGGGCTCCAGGATGGGGTCCATGAGCGGTGAGTGGAAGGCGTGGCTCACCGTCAGGGCCTTGGTCTTTCGACCTCTCTCCGCCCATACCGCGCTGACGCGGTCGACGAGTTCGACGGGTCCGGAGATGACAGTGCTGCCAGGAGTGTTCAGCGCGGCGATACCGACTTGGCCGTCGCACTCCTCGAGGTCGGTGGCGAGCTCATCGGCGGTGGCCGCGATCGAGGACATTCCACCACCCGCCGGGAGCTGGCCCATCAACGTGGCGCGGCTGGCCACCAGTCGGCATGCGTCCTCCAGATCGAACACTCCGGCCACCTGGGCGGCGGCGATCTCCCCGATCGAGTGGCCGAGCACCACATCCGGGGCCTGCCCCAGGGAGGACAGCAGCCGGGCCAAAGCGATGTGCAACGCGAAGAGTCCGGCCTGCGCGTAGGTGGTGTGATCCAGCAGCTCGGGCTGATCGGCCACGCCGGTGAAGGCCGCCTCACGCAGTGGGTGTTCGAGATGTGGGTCGAGCAGGTCGCAGACCTCGTCGAACGCTGTGGCGAAAACCGGGAACCGGTCGTAGAGCTCGGCTCCCATTCCCAGGCGCTGACTGCCCTGGCCGCTGAACATCCAGACGGTCTTTCCCTCGGCGCCGGACCCGGTGCCGGTCCCGGTGCCGGTGCCGGGACGTACGACCGACGGATGTGGCTCGTCGGCGGCCAGGGCCTCCAGGGCCGCGACCATGTCGTCGCGGTCCTCGCCGACGATCACCGCCCGGTGCTCGAACAGCGAGCGGGTGGCGGCGAGCGACCAGCCGATGTCCACCGCTGACATATCGGGTTGCGTGGTGAGGTGGGCGGTGAGGGTGGTGGCCTGTGCGTGCAGGGCCTGCGTGCTGCGTGCCGACAGTACCCAAGGGATAGCGCCGGCAGGCGGCTCGGCAGCAGGCTCCTGCGCCGATACTGCGTCTTCCGGGGCGTGTTCGAGGATGAGATGGGCGTTGGTGCCGGAGGCGCCGAAGGAGGACACACCCGCCCGGCGCGGACGATCCGCCTCCGGCCATGCGACGGACTCCGTCAGGAGCCGCACCGCACCGCTCTCCCAGTCCACATGTGGTGTCGGCTCGTCGATGTGCAGAGAGGCGGGCAGCACACCATGCCGCATCGCCTCCACCATCTTGATCACACCCGCCACACCCGCAGCCGCCTGCGTATGACCAATATTCGACTTGATCGACCCCAACAACAGGGGCCGGTCCCCGGGCCGCTCCTGACCGTAGGTGGCCAGCAACGCCTGAGCCTCGATGGGGTCGCCCAGCGTCGTGCCCGTGCCATGGGCCTCGACCGCGTCGATATCGGACGGAGACAACCGGGCACTCGCCAGCGCCTGCCGGATCACCCGCTGCTGCGACGGACCATTCGGCGCCGTCAGACCATTGGACGCACCATCCTGATTCACCGCCGAACCACGTATCACCGCCAGCACCCGATGACCGCGGCGCCGAGCCTCCGACAACCGCTCCAGCAGGAGCAGTCCGACCCCTTCGCTCCAGCCGGTGCCATCGGCAGCGGCCGCGAAGGGCTTGCAGCGGCCGTCGGGCGCCAGCCCGCGCTGCCGCGAGAACCCGGTGAAGACATCCGGAGTGGCCATCACCGTGACCCCACCGGCCAGCGCGAGCGTGCACTCGCCCCGACGCAGCGCCTGCGCCGCCAGATGCATCGCCACCAACGACGACGAACACGCCGTGTCGACCGTCACCGCCGGCCCCTCAAGACCCAGCGAGTACGCCACCCGCCCCGACACCACACTGCCTGAGCTGGCGAGCATGGAGTAGCCCTCGAGCCGAGGGTCACCGCTCAGCCCGGCGGCGTAGTCGTGATACATGACACCCGCGTAGACACCCGTGGGACTGCCCTTCAAGGACAACGGATCGATTCCGGCCCGCTCCAGCACCTCCCACGACGCCTCCAGCAACAACCGCTGCTGCGGATCCGTCGCCAACGCCTCCCGCGGATTGATCCCGAAGAACCCCGCATCGAACTCACCCGCGTCATAGAGGAAGCCGCCCTTGCGGGTGTAGGACGTGCCGGGGTGGTCGGGGTCGGGGTGGAAGAGTCCGTCGAGGTCCCAGCCCCGGCCGGTGGGGAACTCCCCGATGCCTTCGCCGTTCGTGGCGAGCAGCTCCCACAGTCCCTCGGGGGAACTCACCCCACCCGGGAAGCGGCAGGTCATCGCGACGATCGCCACCGGTTCATCCGACTCCGCCGCCACCGCGACCGCCGCACTGGAACGGCTGGTCTCGCCGGTCAGCCGGGTGCACAGATACTCGGCCAACACACGCGGCGTCGGATAGTCGAACACCATCGTCGCCGGAAGACGCAACCCCGTCGCCACCGAAAGCCGGTTACGCAACTCCACCGCCGTCAACGAGTCGAAACCCAACTCCTTGAACGCCGCCTCCGCCCGCACCTCACCCGCCGAACCAAACCCCAACACCACCGCCACCGCACCACGCACCACCTCCAGCACCACACCCACCCGACCCACCGCATCCAACCCCGCCAAGCGGCCGACCAGACCCGACACCTCACCACCAACAGCCGCCAACCTCCGCCGCACACCACCACCCACCAACCCACGCAACACACCCGGCACCTCTCCACCCACCAACCCCGCCACGTTCAGCTCGGCGGCGAGGAGTTGAGGGCGGCCATGGGCACAGGCGGTGTCCAAGAGGTTCAGTGCCTTCGTACTGGTCATCGCCGTGATGCCGGAACGGGACATCCGCGCACGGTCCGTTTCACCGAGCTTCCCGGTCAGCTCGCTGGACTCGGCCCATAGGCCCCAGGCCACGGACACCCCCGGCAGGCCCTCGGCCTGACGGTGGGCGGCCAGGGCATCGCAGAAGGCGTTGGCCGCCGCGTAGTTGGACTGACCCGGGCTGCCGAGCACTGCCGCCGCGGACGAGAACATGACGAACATGGCCAGCGGAAGATCAGCCGTCGCGGCATGCAGATGCGCGGCGGCCGTCGCCTTCGCCGACCACACCCGCGCCACCTGATCCGGCGTCTGCGCGGTGATCACCGCATCATCCAGAACACCCGCCGCATGAATGACACCCGTCAGCGGATGCGCCGGATCGATCCCGGCCACCAGGTCCGCCACCGCGCCCACATCCGACACATCCACCGCGACGATACGCAGGCGCGCGCCCAACTCCTCCAGCCGAGCAGCCAACTCCCCCACACCCGGAGCCTCCACACCACGACGGCTCACCAACACCAGATGCCGAACCCCCCACGCACACACCAGATGCTCAGCCACCAGGGCACCAAGAGTCCCGGTGCCACCCGTGATCAACACCGTGCCATCCGGGTCGAGCCTCGTCGGCATATCGCGTGGCGCGTCGTCGGTCATGGCGGCACGGACGAGCCGCGGCACCAGCACTTCGCCATCCCTGACCGCGAGCTGTGTCTCGTCCCGCTCCACCGCCCGGGCGATGGCGCTCCGCGCGACCTCACCCGCCACATCCGCATCGGCCCCGGGGGCCAGGTCGAGCAGGACCAGACGTTGCGGGTGTTCGGCCTGTGCGCTGCGGACCAGACCCCATAGCGCGGCGGCCGCCACGTCGACCTCAACCGCCCGCTGGTCACCGGCCGCGACAGCGCCTCGTGTCACCAGCACCAGTCGGGCGTCGACGCAACGCGGTTCGGCCAACCAGCCCTGCACCAGCGCCAATGCCCGCTCCACCAGCGCCAGGCCCTCAGCTTCCGGCCCGGCGACACCGGGGGGCGTCAGTTCGGCGAAGACCACTGGGGGAACGGTCTCTTCGGCCTCTTCACCCTCGAGCGCCGCGAGGAACGTCTCCAGATCCGGATGCGGGCCATCAGCACCCAGCACGGCCCCATTGCTCACCGGCTCCCCGGACCCGGCCAGCTGCGGCAATGGCGTCCACTCCAGCGTGAAGAGGCCGTCTCCACCGCGCCTTCCGGCGGCCCGCAGCTGGCCGATCGAGGCCGGGCGCGTCACCAGCGAGTCGACTGTAAGGACAGGGTCGCCCAGGGCGTCGGCCACGACGATGCGCAGCCCTTGTTCGTCCTCCGCGCCTCGCCGTTGCGGGGACAGCCGCACCCTGGCGGTGGTCGCTCCGGCGGCCCACAGTGCTACACCGTGCCACGCGAACGGCAGCCATACCTGGTCGCCGTCCCGCTCCCGTTCCCCATCCCGCTCGGATCCGGTGAGGAGGAGACCGGGGTGCAGTGCGGCGTCGAGCAGAGCGGGGTGGATACCGAACCCGTTCCCGTCGCCCGCGTCCTCGGGCAGCGCCACTTCGGCCAGGACATCCGTACCATCCCGCCACACCGCGCGCAGCCCCTGGAACGACGGCCCGTACCCATATCCCGATGCCTCGGCGCGTTCGTAGAACCCCTCCAGGTCCACGGGGTGCGCTCCTGCCGGGGGCCAGACCCCGCCGAGCCCCTCCGGCGCGGATGCCGTGCCGTCCGAACTGGTGTCATCGGCGGGCGGGCTCAGCACACCGTCCGCATGGCACTCCCACGTCCCGTCAGTCTCGGGACGGGAGTAGACCTGCACCTCGCGCCGTCCGTCGTCGGCCGCCTCGCCCACGACCACCTGGACCCGCAGTCCGGCCGACTCGGGGAGCACCAGCGGCGCCTGGAGCGCCAGTTCCTCGATGCCACCGCAACCGACCTCGTCGGCCGCGCGGAGCACCCACTCCACCAGGGCGGCCCCTGGTGCCAGTACGGCGCCCGCCACCACATGTTCGCTGAGCCAGCCGTCCCCGCCACCGGCGGCGATTCGGCCGGTCAGCAGATGTGTGCTGCCATCGGCCAGTTCCACGGCGGCGCCCAGAAGGGGATGGTCGGCGGAGTCGAGGCCGAGGTCGCCGGGGTCACCGAACCCGCCCGAACCGGCCATCCAGAACCGCTGGTGCTGGAAGGCGTAGGTGGGGAGTTCGACGGTACGGGGTCGGGGCTCGGCCGGGAACAGCGGCGTCCAGTCCACCTCCACACCAGCGGTGAACGCCTCCGCCAGCGACTGCACCAACTGCCGCTGACCACCATGCTCACGGCGCAACGTCGGCACCGTCACCGCCAGAACATCAACCTCCTCGAACGTCTCCTGCATCCCCACCGTCAACACCGGATGCGTACTGACCTCAACAAACACCCGATGACCATCGGCAAGCAACGCCTCAACCGTGTCCCCGAACCGCACCCGCTCCCGCAGATTGCACACCCAATACCCGGTATCCAGCGTCGTGCTATCAACACGGCCACCCGTCACCGTCGAATAAAACGCCACCTCCGACACCGCAACCGGCCGCACACCCTCCAGGACACCCATCAACTCATCATGAATCTCATCAACCTGAGGACCATGCGAGGCATAATCCACCTCGATCAACCGAGCCCGATCACCCCCCTCCTCACACACCGCAACCACCGCAGCCACCTGCTCCGGCGGACCCGACACCACCGTCGACCCCGGACCATTGACCGCCGCCACCCCCACACCGGCAGCCGCCTCGCCCAGCCCGGAGAGCACCTCACCAGCGCGCTCCTGACCGACCCCCAACGAGGCCATCGCCCCGCCACCGGCCAGCTTCCGCAACGCCTTGCTCCGCAACGCCACAATCCGCGCGCCATCCTCCAACGACAACGCACCCGCCACCACCGCCGCCGCGATCTCACCCTGACTATGACCCACCACCGCAGCAGGCCGCACACCATAACCAGCCCACACCGCCGCCAACGACACCATCACCGCCCACAACACCGGCTGCACCACATCCACACGGCCCAGATCCGCCGCGCCCTCAGCCCCCCGCAACACCTCCGTCAACGACCAATCCACAAACGGCGCCAACGCCCGCTCACACTCCGCCACCCGCCCCGCGAACACCGGCGAAACGTCGAGCAACCCGGCACCCATACCCACCCACTGCGACCCCTGCCCCGGAAACACCAACACCGGACCGACACCACCCACCACACCAGCAGCGCCCGACGACACCACGCCCGGATGCGACTCACCCGCGGCAAGCGCCTCGACCGCACCCGCCAACTCCGCACGGCCCGCCCCCAACACCACCGCACGGTGCTCAAACACCGAACGCGCCGTCACCAACGACCAGCCCACCTCCACCGGCGTCGTCCCAAGATCACCGGACACTCGACCCACGAGCGCCGCCGCCTGGCCCCGCAACGCCTCCGGACTCCGCCCCGACACCACCCACGGGACCACCCCACCAACGCACTCCCCATCCCCCGGGGAAGCGTCCCCCGGGGCAGACTCCGCCACCTCCTCCGCCTCAGGAGCCTGCTCCACGATCACATGCGCGTTGGTCCCTGAAATCCCGAACGCCGACACTCCGGCCCGACGCGGACGTTCGTCACGCGGCCACGGCACTTCCTCGGTGAGCAGCCGTACCCCACCGCCGTTCCAGTCCGCGTGCGGTGTCGGCTCGTCGACATGGAGAGTGGCGGGCAACACCTCGTGGCGCAGGGCCATCACCATCTTGATGACACCGGCCACACCCGCCGCACCCTGCGTATGGCCGATGTTCGACTTCAACGACCCCAGCCACAACGGCCGGTCCTCCGCACGGTCCCGGCCATAGGTGGCCAGGAGCGCGTCGGCCTCGATCGGGTCGCCCAAGGTGGTGCCCGTGCCATGTGCCTCGACGGCGTCGACCTCGGCGGAGGACAGCTGGGCGTTGGCGAGGGCCTGTCGGATCACCCGCTGCTGCGAGGGGCCGTTGGGGGCGGTGAGTCCGTTGCTGGCGCCGTCCTGGTTGATGGCCGAGCCACGGATGACCGCCAGCACCTGGTGACCGTTGCGCCGCGCGTCGGACAGCCGCTCCAGAAGCAGCAGTCCGACACCTTCCGAGAAACCGGTGCCGTCCGCGGCGGCCGCGAAGGGTTTGCAGCGGCCGTCGGGTGCCAGTCCACGCTGGCGGGAGAACTCCACGAAGGTGTTGGGGGTGGTCATGACGGTCACACCACCGGCCATGGCGAGGGTGCATTCGCCCTGGCGCAGCGCCTGGCAGGCCAGGTGCATGGCCACGAGGGACGACGAGCACGCGGTGTCGACGGTGACCGCGGGCCCTTCCAGGCCGAGGGTGAAGGCCACGCGGCCGGAGACGACGCTGAGGGTGTTGCCGGTGAGCAGATAGCCTTCGGCGCTCTGCTCGATATGCGGGGTGCCGAAGCCGAGGATGCCGGCGCCCGCGTAGACGCCGGTCGGGGTGCCCTTCAGCGAACGGGGGTCGATTCCGGCGCGTTCGAGCAGTTCCCAGGAGATCTCGAGGAGTTGGCGCTGCTGTGGTTCGGCCGCGAGGGCCTCCCGGGGGCTGATGCCGAAGAAGGTGGCGTCGAAGCCGTCGGCGCGGTCGAGGAATCCGCCGTGCCGGACGTAGCTGGTACCGGGGTGGTCGGGGTCCGGGTGGTGGATGCCTTCCAGGTCCCAGCCACGGTCGGCGGGGAAGGGACCGATGGCGTCACCGCGCGAGGCGACCAGCCGCCACAGGTCCTCGGGCGAGGCGATCCCGCCCGGGAAGCGGCAGGCCATGCTGACGATGGCCACCGGCTCCTGGGCTCGCTCCTCCACCTCGCGCAACCGCTGACGTGTCTGCCCCAGGTCGGCGGTCACGCGCTTGAGGTACTGGCGGAGCTTCTCTTCCGTACCCGACATCAGTTCCGCTCCTCCATCAGGGCAGTTCACGGTCAATGAGCTCGAACATCTCGTCGTCCGACGCGGACTCCAGGCCGCTGTAGCCGGTGCTGGCGGCGGGGTCGGTGGCGCCGCCGCCGTTCCACTTCGCCAGGAGTCCGCTGAGCCGTTTGGTGATCCGCTGGCGGCCTTCGTCGTCGGTGTCCAGGGCGGTGAGGGTGGTGTCCAGCCGGGCCAGTTCGTTGAGGACCGGGTCCACGCCGTCCCGCCGATCGGTGGCGCCTTCGCCGGGTGCCAGCCGTTCCAGCAGGTGTTCGGCGAGCGCGGTGGCCTCGGGGTAGTCGAAGACCATGGCGGCGGGCAGCCGCAGTCCGGTGGCGGCCGCGAGCCGGTTGCGCAGTTCGACGGCGGTCAGGGAGTCGAACCCGAGCTCCTTGAAGCTGGTGTCCGCCTGGACGGCGTCCACATCGGTGTGGCCGAGCACGGTGGCCGCGTGGCCACGGACCAGGTTGAGTACGAGGCGGTGGCGTTCGGTCGCCGACAGCCCGGCCAGCCGCGCCGCCCAGTCGACTCGCTGACCGCCGCTGTCGGCCGCCGCCGTGCGCCGACTGGTGCCGCTCGTACCACTCGTGGCGGCCAGTGCACGCAGGGTGGTGGGAACGGTGTCGGTGGGCAGCCCGGCGACGGTCCGGGTGTCCACGTCGGCGGCGACGAGGAGGTCGGCGCCGTGCTGCACGGCGGCGTCGAGCAACGTGAGCCCGTGCTGTGCGGTCAGGGGGCGGATTCCGGTGCGGGCCATCCGGGCGAGGTCGGACTCGGCGAGGTGGCCGGTCATACCGCTTGCTTCGGCCCACAGCCCCCAGGCCACGGACACACCGGGCAGTCCGGACGCCCTGCGGTGGGCGGCCAGGGCGTCGCAGAAGGCGTTGGCCGCCGCGTAGTTGGCCTGCCCAGGGCTGCCCATCACCCCGGCCGCCGACGAGAACATCACGAACATCCCCAGCCGCAGACCCGCCGTCGCGGCATGCAGATGAGCGGCCGCCGCGGCCTTCGCCGCCCACACCCGCCCCAGCCGTTCGGGGGTCTGGGAGGTGACCACGGCATCGTCGAGGAGTCCGGTGGCATGGATGACCCCGGTGAGGGGATGTGCGGGGTCGATGCCCGCCACCAGCTCCGCCACCGCCGTGGCGTCCGTGACATCGGCGGCGACGATCCGTACCCGTGCACCGAACGCGGTGAGCCGGGCGGCCAGTTCGGACGCGCCCGGGGCTTCCTCGCCGCGCCTGCTGACCAGCACCAGGTGGCCGATGTGCCACGAGCGGACGAGGTGTTCGGCGACATGTCCGCCGAGGGTGCCGGTGCCGCCGGTGATGAGCACGGTGCCGTCCGGGTCGACGGCCGGTGGCACGTCCAGCACCAGTTTGCCGGTGTGGCGGGCCTGGCTGAGCTGTCGCAGCGCGTCGCGTGCCCGGCTCAGCGGCCGTGGCCGTACGGGCGCGGGGCCCAGCACACCGATGCCGAACAGCGCGCTCAGCTCGCGCAGCATCTCTCCGATGCGGTCGGGTCCTGCGTCGGGCACCAGGTCGAAGGCCCGATAGCGGACACCGGGGTGGGCGGCCGCGATGTCCTCGGGGTCGCGGATGTCCGTCTTGCCCATCTCGGAGAGCCTGCCGCCGTCGCTCAGCAGCCGCAGCGAGGCGTCCACGAACGGTCCGGCGAGGCTGTTGAGCACCACGTCCACACCACGGCCACCGGTGGCGTCGCGCAGTGTGTCCTCGAAGCCGAGGTCGCGGGAGGTGGCGCGGTGGGCGCTGTCGATGCCCATCTCCTCGAGTACCGCGTGTTTACCGGGTCCGGCCGTGGCATAGACCTCGGCGCCGAGGTGACGGGCGATCTGCACGGCGGCCATGCCGACACCGCCGGTCGCGGCGTGGATGAGCACCGATTCGCCCGCCGTCAGCCCGGCCAGATCCACCAGGCCGTACCAGGCCGTGAGGAACACCACCGGCACGGCGGCGGCCTGTTGGTGGCTCCAGCCGTCCGGGACCGGCACCACCATCCGTGCGTCCGCCACCGCGTACGGGCCGAAGGCACCCTCGAACAGGCCCATGACGCGGTCCCCGGGGGCGAGCCCGGTCACCTCGGCGCCGACGTCCAGCACCACTCCGGCGCCTTCGCTGCCCTGGAAAACCCCGCCACCGGGGTACATGCCCACGACGATGAGGGCGTCCCGGAAGTTGAGGCCCGCCGCGTGTACGGCGATGCGGACCTCACCGGGGCCCAGCGGTTCGAGCACCTCGGGGCACGGCACCGGTGTCACGTTCTCCACGGTGGCGGCGCCGCGCACCGCCAGCCGCCACGCCTGCTCCGCCGCCGGGGCGACCAGGCCGCCGCTGCCGGGGCCACCGGCGCGTACGAGCCGGGGTGCCCACACCCGCCCGGTCCGTACCGCCACCTGTGGTTCGTCCAGAACGGCGGCGCGCAGTACCGCGTCCACCACGGCGGCGCCGGTCTCGTCCGGGTCGGCCTCGCCGGCGGGGTCGAGGTCGAGCAGGACCAGCCGGTCCGGGTTCTCCGACTGCGCACTGCGCACCAGCCCCCATACGGCGGCGCCGGCGGGGTCCGGGGCCGCGCCGACATCGTCGCCCGGGGTGTCACCGGCGGCCACGGCGCCATGGGTCACCACCACCAGACGGGCGCCGGACAGCCGTGGTTCGGCCAGCCAGCCCTGTACCAGTCGCAGGGTGTCCTGAGCGGTGGCCAGGGCGTGCGTCTCGTCCACCTCCCGCCCCGCCGCCGCGGGCGGAACACGCGGCACACCGGTCAGGACGACCGCGGGCACCGGGGCGTCGGCCTCGAGCGACGCGATCAGTGCCTCCAGATCGCGGTGGCGCACCACATCGGTGGTGTGCCAGTCGGTGTCCTCCGGACCGAGCACCGCCCACGTGCCTTCCGTGGCGGCCGGTGCGGGCAGCGCGGTGTCCGTGCCCGGGGCGGGTGTGGGCAGGGGGATCCAGTCGAGGATGAACAGACCGTCGGTGCCGGTGTGGCCGACGGCCCGCAGCTGGTCGGTACGGGCGTGCCGCAGTTCCAGCGCGTCGACGGTGAGTACGGGGTCGCCCACGGCGTCGGCCACGGTCACCCTCAGGGTGTGCCGGGTGTCGGTGTCCTGGTCGTGCGGGGACAGCCGGACGCGTACGGTGGTCGCGCCCGACGCCCACAGCGCCACTCCGTTCCAGGCGAACGGCAGCCAGAGCGTATCGCCGTCCGCGGGCCGCCCGTCCGGGTCGGCCAGCAGGGCGGCCGGGTGCAGTACGGCGTCGAGCAGGGCCGGGTGGATACCGAATCCGCGCTGGTCCCCCGCGGCTTCGGGAAGTGTCACCTCGGCGAGCACGTCGGCGCCGTCGCGCCACAGTTTGCGTACACCGCGGAACGCGGGCCCGTATCCGTATCCGGTGGCCGCGGCACGTTCGTAGAGGGCGTCCGCGTCCACGGGTTCGGCACCCGCGGGGGGCCACACACCGGTGACGGACGGGGTGTGCGCCGCGCCGTCGCGGGCCGGGGCGAGCACCCCGGTCGCGTGGCACGTCCACGCGGTGTCGGTGGTGTCCTGGTCGGGCCGGGTGTATATCCGTACGTCACGTCGTCCGTCGTCGGCGGCGTCTCCCACCACGACCTGGACGCGCAGCCCGCCGGAGTCCGGGAGCACCAGCGGTATCTGTGACGTCAGTTCCTCCACGGTGTCGCAGCCCGCCTCGTCGGCGGCCCGGAGCGCCCATTCGACCTGTGCGGCACCGGGGACGAGCGTGGCGCCCGCCACCTTGTGGTCGGCGAGCCAGCCCTCGCCGCCACCGGCCGCGATCCGGCCGGTGAGCAGTCGGGTGCTGCCGTCAGCGACCTCCAACGACGCGCCCAGCAGCGGGTGTTCGGCGGCGACGAGCCCGAGTCCGGCCGCGTCGCCACCGCGGCCGCCGGTGTCCTCCAGCCAGTAGCGCTCGCGCTGGAAGGCGTAGGTGGGAAGGGCGATCGTGCGGGGTGCCGGGTCCGAGCGGAACAGGCCGGTCCAGTCCACCTCGATACCGGCGGTGAACGCCTGGGCAACGGACCGCAGAAGCTGGGCGAGATCGCCGTGGTCACGGCGGAGCGTGGGCACCGTGACGGCGTCGACGGCGGCTTCCTCGAAGGTCTCCTGCATCCCGACGGTCAGTACGGGGTGGGTGCTGGCCTCGATGAACACGCGGTGGCCGTCGGCCAGCAGCGCTTCGATGGCGTCGGCGAACCGCACCTGTTCGCGTAGGTTGCGCACCCAGTACGCGGTGTCCAGCACGGTGGTGTCGGTACGGCCCCTGGTCACGGTCGAGTAGAACGCCACCTGGTCGGCGGGGACCGCGAGTGGTTCGACTCCGGCCAGCAGCGTGGCGAGTTCACCGGTGATCTCGTCCACCTGGGGGCTGTGGGAGGCGTAGTCCACCTCGATCATCCGGGCCCGCTCACCGGTGTCCCGGCAGGCCGTCGCGGCCACCGCCACCTGCTCCGGGGGGCCGGACACCACCGTGGACGCCGGTCCGTTGACGGCGGCCACGACCACCGAGGCGACACGGGCTCCGAGGCCGTCCAGCAGCGCGACCACCTGCTCCTCGCCGATGCCCAGCGAGGCCATCGCCCCGCCGCCGGCCAGTCGGCGCAGCGCCTGGCTGCGCAGGGCCACGATCCGGGCGCCGTCGTCCAGGGACAGTGCCCCGGCGACGCAGGCCGCGGCGATCTCGCCCTGGCTGTGGCCGACGACGGCGGCGGGCCTGACCCCGTAGCCCTCCCACACGGCGGCGAGGGACACCATCACCGCCCACAGCACGGGTTGCACCACATCCACCCGACTGAGGTCGGCGACACCTTCGGTGGCGCGGAGCACATCGGTGAGCGACCAGTCGACGTACGGCGCCAGGGCGCGTTCGCAGGCGGCCGCGCGCTCCGCGAACACCGGCGAGACCTCCATCAGCCCCGCGCCCATGCCGATCCACTGGGAGCCCTGGCCGGGGAAGACCAGCACCGGGCCGTTGCCACCGGTGGTGGCGGCGGTGCCGGAGTGCACCACGCCCGGGTGGGTCTCGTCGGCCGCGAGTGCCGCCACGGCCGCCAGCAGCTCGCCGCGGTCCTCGCCGACCACCACGGCACGGTGGTCGAAGAGGGTGCGGGTGGTCAGCAGCGACCAGCCGACGTCGGTGGGTGACGGGATGTCATCCGAGATCAGCCGCGCGACGAGGGCCCGGGCCTGGTCACGCAGGGCGGTGGCGCCGCGTGCGGACATCACCCAGGGCACCGCGCCGGTGGCGGGCGCGGCCGCCGTCGCGAGGGCCGTTGCGGGGGCCTGTTCGAGGATCACATGGGCGTTGGTGCCGCTGATACCGAAGGAGGACACCCCCGCACGGCGGGGCCGCTCGACGCGGGGCCATGCGACGGCCTCGGTGAGCAGCCGTACCGCGCCGTCGTCCCAGTCCACATGCGGGCTGGGGGTGTCGATGTGCAGGGACGCGGGCAGCAGCCCGTGGCGCATCGCCATCACCATCTTGATGACACCGGCCACTCCGGCGGCAGCCTGGGTGTGGCCGATGTTGGACTTCACCGACCCCAGCCACAGCGGCTGTCCGTCGGGGCGTTCCTGGCCGTAGGTGGCCAGCAGCGCCTGGGCCTCGATCGGGTCGCCCAGGGTGGTCCCGGTGCCGTGTGCCTCCACCACGTCCACGTCGGCCGGGGCGAGCCGGGCGGTGGCCAGCGCGGCGCGGATCACCCGTTGCTGCGACGGTCCGTTGGGGGCGGTGAGCCCGTTGGAGGCGCCGTCCTGGTTGACGGCGGAGCCGCGGATGACGGCCAGCACCTGACGTCCATGACGCCGGGCGTCGGAGAGGCGTTCGAGGACCAGCAGGCCGATGCCCTCGCCCCAGCCGGTGCCGTCGGCCGCCGCCGCGAACGGTTTGCAGCGGCCGTCGGCAGCCAGCCCGCGCTGCCGTGAGAACTCGACGAAGGTGTTGGGGGTGGCCATCACGGTCACCCCGCCGGCCAGGGCCAGGGTGCATTCGCCCTGCCGTAGCGCCTGGGCGGCCAGATGCATCGCCACCAGCGACGATGAGCAGGCGGTGTCCACCGTCACCGCGGGCCCCTCCAGGCCGAAGGTGAACGCCACTCGCCCCGACGCGATACTCGGTGTGCTGCCGGTCATCAGGCGTCCCTCGACGCCCTCCGGTGTACGCCCCAGGAAGCGGCTGCCGTAGTCGTCGTACATGACACCGGTGATCACCGCGCTCTGGCTGCCGCGCAGCGTGGCCGGGTCGATCCCCGCGCTCTCGAACGCCTGCCAGGCCGTCTCGAGCAGCAGTCGCTGCTGGGGGTCGGTGGCCAGTGCCTCGCGCGGGCTGATCCCGAAGAAGTCGGCGTCGAAGCGCGGGGCGTCGTGGAGGAATCCGCCTTCGCGGGCGTAGCTGGTGCCGGTGTGGTCGGGGTCCGGGTCGAAGAGGTCGGCGAGGTTCCAGCCGCGGTCCGCGGGGAACTCCCCGATGGCGTCCGTCCCTTCGGATACCAGCCGCCACAGTTCCTCCGGCGAGCCGACCCCGCCCGGGTAGCGGCAGGCCATGCCGACGATGGCGATCGGATCGTCATCGGCTGCCACCGCAACGGTGGCCGGTGCGCCGGGGCGCGCGGCCGGGTCCGTACCGATGAGCTGGTCGCGCAGGAAGCGGACCAGGGCGTCGGGGGTCGGGTAGTCGAAGATGACGGTGGCCGGGATCCGGGTGCCGGTGGCCGTGCCCAGGCGGTTGCGCAGGTCCAGGGCGGTGAGCGAGTCGAAGCCGAGCTCCTGGAAGGCGCGGCCCGGCTCGATGTCCTCCGGGTTCGGATGGGCGAGGACGGCGGCGATCTGGTCACGCACCAGCTCGGCGACGGCCCGGTCCTGCTGCTCGGTGGAGAGACCGGTCAGCCGCGCGGCCCACGCCCCCGCCCCGGTGTCCGCGACCGCCCGCGCGGGTGTGCGCACCAGGCGTCGCAGCACGGGGGGCAGCGGCCCGGTGGCGGCCCGCGTGCGCAGCGCCGCCGTGTCGAACCTGGCGGGTACGAGGGTGGGGTGGCCGGTGGTGAGCGCCGCGTCGAGGAGTGCCAGCGCCTGCTCGTTGGAGACCGGGGCGGTGCCGGAGCGGGCCATCCTGGCGAGATCGGTCTCGTCGAGGTGGCCGGTCATCCCTCCGGCCGAGGCCAGCAGTCCCCAGGCCAGGGTGTGGGCCGTACGGCCGTCGGCCCTGCGGTGTTCGGCGAGCGCGTTGAGGAACATGTTGGCCGCCGCGTAGTTGGCCTGGCCGCCGTTGCCCATGACGGAGGCGGCCGAGGAGAACATCACGAACACGGCCGGATCCCGGTCCCGGGTCAGCCGGTGCAGATGCCAGGCGGCGTCGAGCTTGGGAGTGAGGACGGTGTCGAGCTGATCGGGTGTCATCGCGGTGACCACACCGTCGTCGAGCACCCCGGCGGCGTGGACGACCGCCGTCAGCGGATGGGTGTCGGGGACGGTGGCGAGCAGGTCGGCCAGGGCCCGCGGATCGGCGGCGTCGCAGGCGGCGACGCGGATCCGGGCACCCAGCGTGGCCAGTTCACCGGTGAGGGTGTCCAGGTCGGATGAGTCGCCGCCGCTCCGGCTGACCAAGAGAAGGTGGCGTACGCCGTGTGCGGAGGCCAGGTGGCGGGCGACAAGTCGGCCCAGGGCGCCGGTGCCACCGGTGATCAGTGCGGTGCCCTCCGGGTCGAGGACGGGGGGTGTCGCGTCCTGATCGGGGCGGACCACGACCAGGCGTGGCACGTGTATCTCCCCGCCCCTCAGGACCAGTTCGGATTCGTCGGCGGCAGTGGCGGCCGGGAGCGCGGTGCGCAGGGCCTGAGGAGAGCGGGGGTCGGTGTCGAGGTCCACCAGCAGGAGGCGGCCGGGGTGTTCCGCCTGCGCGGCGCGGACCAGGCCCCAGAGGGGGGCGGTGACCAGGTCGGCGGCCGGGTCACCGGGGCCGGTGGCCACGGCGCCGCGGGTCACGACGGCCAGTCGGGCCGTGGCGAACCGCTCGTCGGTGAGCCAGGTACGCAATGTGCAGAGCAGGTGATGGGCGGCGGCCCGCACCCGGGCGGGGATGTCCTCTTCCGCCAGCCGGGCGGAGGTGTCCTCTACTGCTGGACCGGCCTCCTCTGCCGCGGCGTCGGTGACCTGTGTGAGGCCGTGGCATTCCACGAGGACCAGGTCCGGAACCGGCTGTCCACCGTCGACGGCGGCCGCCAGCGCGGACAGGTCGGGATGGGCGGCCGTGTCCGGTCCGGTGGCCAGGCCCAGGGGGTCCGGTCCGGCCACCGCCCACCGCTCGCCGGTCGACGGCTCACCGGTGACCGTGGGGCCGGGCTGCCAGTCCAGCCGGTACAGCGGGGTGTCGGCCGCGGCCCGGGCGGAGCGCCAGCGGTCGGCGGAGATCTCACGGAGGCCGAGCGAGTCGATGGTGGCGACGGCCGCGCCGCGGTCGTCGGTGAGCGCCAGGGTGACCGCGTCCGGGGCGGTCGGGGTGATGCGGACGCGCAGCCGGGTGGCGCCGGTGGCGTACAGCCGGACACCGCTGAAGGAGAACGGGAGCCGCACGGTGGACGCCGTGGTGTCGGCCGGGTCGCGGCCGCCGTTGAAGAGCTCCTCGATGGGGTGCAGGGCGCTGTCGAGGAGGGCGGGGTGCAGTCCGTAGGTGTCGGCCTCGCCCCGTTGTTCGGCCGCGAGACGCACCTCGGCGAGCATCTCGTCGCCGTGTGTCCAGGCGGCGTGCAGTCCGCGGAACGCCGGTCCGTAGACGTAGCCCTGGTCGGCCAGCCGCCGGTAGAGGTCCGCCACATCGACGGGTACGGCGTCGGGCGGGGGCCATGCGGCCACCGGTGGTTCGGCCCGGGCGGCCGCGGTGGCGGGGGTGAGGACACCGGTGGCGTGGCGGATCCAGGGGGTCTCCCCTGCGTCGCTCCGCTCGTCGTCGGGCCGGGAGGAGAGGGTGAGGGAGCGCCTGCCGGAGGGGTCGGGGGCGGTGACCGCGAGCTGGATACGCACCGCGCCCGCGGTGGTCAGCAGCAGCGGGGTCTCCAGGGTGAGGTCGTCGAGGAGTTCGCAGCCGGTCCGGGCCCCGGCGAGGAGGGCCAGTTCGAGGACGGCCGTTCCCGGCAGGGGCACGCTGTCCGCGATGGTGTGGTCGGTCAGCCAGGCGTGGGTGTGCGCGGACAGCCGTCCGGTGAGCAGCAGTCCGCCGTCGGGTGTCTCCACGGCGGCCTGGAGCAGCGGATGGTCGGTGGTGCCGAGGCCGACCGCACGCATGTCGGCGGTGGCGGTGGGCACGGCCCGCCAGTACCGCTGTCGCTGGAACCGGTAGGTGGGCAGGTCGGTAGGGGCCGCGGTCTCCGGCAGCGCGGCGGCGAAGTCGACGGTGGCCCCGTCGAGGTGGAGGGTGGTCAGCGCGGCCAGCAGGGTGCGCGGTTCGTCGCGGCCCTCGCGCAGTGCGGTGGCGAACGCCGGTGCGCCGTCCGGTGCGGTGTCCTCCGCGCTCAGAGCATCCTGGGCCATGGTGGTGAGGACGGCGTCCGGCCCGAGTTCGAGGTAGCGGGTGGTGCCCTCGGTGTGCAGGGTGCGCAGCCCGTCGTGGAAGCGGACGGGCTGACGGACGTGGCGTACCCAGTATTCGGGGTCGCGGAGCTGGTCGGCGGTGGCCGGTTCCCCGGTGAGGTTGGAGATCACCGGGATCCGCGGCGGGTGGTAGGTGAGTCCGCGGGCCACCGCGCGGAAGTCCTCGAGCATGGGGTCCAGCAGCGGGGAGTGGAAGGCGTGGCTGACCCGCAGCCGCTTGGTCCGGTGTCCCTGTTCCTTCAGGGTGCGGGCGATGTCCTCGACGGCCTCGGCGTCCCCGGACACCACGACAGCCGTGGGGCCGTTGACGGCGGCCAGCGAGACGCGGTCCTCGCGGCCCGTGAGCAGGGGCAGGATGTGGTCCTCGGTGGTTTCGACGGCGGCCATGGCGCCACCGGCGGGCAGTGCCTGCATCAGCCGTCCCCGGGCGGCGACGAGCGTGCAGGCGTCCGGCAGGGACAGCACACCCGCCGCATGGGCGGCCACCAGTTCCCCCACGGAGTGTCCGGTGAGGAACGCGGGGACGACGCCGAAGGACTCGACCAGCCGGAAGAGGGCGGTCTCCAGGGCGAACAGGGCCGCCTGGGTCACCCCGGTGGCGTGCAGCGCCCGTGCCTCCTCGGAGTCCTCGGCCGCGAACACCAGGTCGCGCAGCGAGCGTCCGAGCAGGGGGTCCAGCTGTGCGCAGACATCGTCGAAGGCGGTGGCGAACACCGGGTACGTCCGGTACAGCTCACGCCCCATCCCGGGCCGCTGGCTGCCCTGCCCGGTGAACATGAAGGCGGTGCCGCCGGAGCGGATGGGGGCGGCTGCCCGGGTCAGCGCGGGGTGGCGCTCGCCGTCGGCCAGGGCCCGTATGGCCGCGAGCAGTTCCTCACGGGTGTCGGCCACCGCCACGGCACGGTGTTCGAAGGCGGAGCGGGTCCGGGTGAGCGACCAGGCCACATCGGCGACGGGCAGCCGCGGCCGGGCGGTCAGATGGTCGGCGAGTGCCCCGGCCTGGGCGCGCAGCGCCTGGTCACCGCGTGCGGACAGGGTCCACGGGACGAGAACACCGTCCCGCGGCGGTGTGTGCTCGACCGGTACGGCCGCGGCGGGCGGCTGCTCGAGCAGCAGATGGGCGTTGGTCCCGGAGATGCCGAAGGACGACACTCCCGCCCGGCGCGGCCGGTCCCCGCCCGGCCAGTCCACGGCTTCGGTGAGCAGACGGACGCCGCCCACGTCCCAATTCACATGTGGGGTGGGCCGGGTGAGATGCACGGTGGCGGGCAGCGTCCCGTGCCGCATCGCCATGACCATCTTGATGACACCGGCCACCCCCGCCGCGCCCTGGGTGTGGCCGATGTTGGACTTCACCGACCCCAGCCACAGCGGACGGCCGTCGGCCCGGTCCTGGCCGTAGGTGGTCAGCAGGGCGTGGGCCTCGATGGGGTCGCCGAGCCGGGTGCCGGTGCCATGCGCCTCGACCGCGTCCACCTCGGCCGGGGACAGCCGGGCGTTCGCCAACGCCTGGGCGATGACGCGCTGTTGGGACGGACCGTTGGGCGCGGTGAGGCCGTTGGAGGCGCCGTCCTGGTTGATGGCGGAACCGCGGATGACCGCCAGGACCCGGTGGCCGTTGCGCCGGGCGTCGGACAGCCGCTCCAGCAGTACCAGGCCGACGCCCTCGGAGAACGCGGTGCCGTCCGCTTCCTCGGAGAACGCCTTGCAACGGCCGTCGGGAGCCAGACCGCGCTGCCGGGAGAACTCGGTGAACACGTTCGGGATGGCCATCACCGTGACGCCGCCGGCGAGCGCCAGCCCGCATTCGCCCTGCCGCAGCGCCTGGCAGGCCAGGTGCATCGCGACCAGCGACGACGAACACGCCGTGTCCACCGTGACGGCCGGTCCCTCGAGGCCGAGGGTGTACGCCACCCGGCCGGACAGCACACTGGGGGCGTTGCCGGTGACCAGGTAGCCTTCGGCGCTCTTCTCGATATGCGGAGTGCCGAAGCCGGGCAGGGCGGTGCCCGCGTAGACACCGGTCGAACTCCCCTTGAGCGAGGCCGGGTCGATCCCCGCGCGTTCGAGGAGTTCCCAGGACACCTCGAGCAGCAGCCGTTGCTGGGGGTCGATGGCCAGCGCCTCGCGTGGGCTGATGCCGAAGAACTCGGGGTCGAAGCGGTCGGCGTCGTAGAGGAAGCCGCCCTCCCTGGCGTGGCTGGTGCCGGGGTGGTCGGGGTCCGGGTGGAAGAGCCCTTCCAGGTCCCAGCCGCGATCGGCGGGGAATGCGCCCATCGCGTGTCCGCCCGCGGCGACCAGCCGCCAGAGCTCCTCGGGCGTGGTCACACCGCCCGGGTAGCGGCAGGCCATGCTGACCACGGCCACCGGCTCCTGGGAGCGGTCCTCCATCTCCCGCAGCCGCTGACGTGTTTCATGGAGATCGCCGGCGACGCGCCTCAGATAGTCGACCAGCTTCTCTTCATTAGCATGCGTCACAGAGGGTCACCCGGCCTTCAGCGGAGAGGCGCGCCACGTTGTTCATGACAGGCCAAGTTCGTTGTCGATGAATGCGAGAACCTGATCAGCGGAGGCGACCTGGAGCCGTTCCACGGCGTTGGTGTCGTCGGAGGGCGCGCAGATCGCCTTCCACTTCGACAGCAGGGTCTCCAGCCGCGCCGTGACCACGCCCGGGTCCACGTCCTCCACGACCACGGCGGACAGGCTGTTCTCCAGCCTGAGCAGCTCGTTGAGGAGGGGATGGGGGGTGTCGGGCCGGGGGGCCGCCACGGTGCCGTCCTCCGGCGCCAGCTGCTGCCGCAGGTGTTCGGCGAGGACCGCGGCTTCCGGCTGGTCGAAGACCAGGGCGGCGGGCAGCCGTAGTCCGGTGGCGGCGGCGAGCCGGTTGCGCAGTTCGACGGCGGTCAGCGAGTCGAAGCCGAGGTCCTTGAACGACGCGTCGGCGTGGATGACGGCGGCATCGGCGTGTCCCAGGACGGTGGCGGCGTGGGTGCGCACGAGGTTGAGCAGCAGCCGGTGCTGTTCGGACGACGGCAGCCCGCCGAGCCGGGCGCCCCAGTCGGTGGGCCGGACCCCCGCGGTGGCGGTCGGCCTGACGCGTCGGCCGCCGGTGGCCGCGAGGGCGCGCAGGGGCGCGGGCAGGGAGGTGGCCGCCTGGGCGGCCAGTGCCCTGGTGTCCAGGTTGAGCGCCAGCAGATGCGGGTGGCCGTGGTGATATGCGGCGTCCAGCAGGGCCAGGCCCTCCTCGGTACTGTTGGCCTTGATACCGAGGCGGCCGATCCGGGCCAGGTCGGTGTCGGCGAGCCGCGCGGTGAGCCCGCTGGTGTCCGCCCACAGGCCCCATGCCACCGACAGTCCGGGCAGGCCCAGGGCCTGGCGATAGGTGGCCAGACCGTCGCAGAAGGCGTTGGCCGCGGCGTAGTTGGCCTGGCCCGGGGTGCCGAGGTCGGAGGCGAAGGAGGAGAACATGACGAACATGCCCAGCCGCAGCCGCTCCGTGGCCCGGTGCAGCCGGACCGCGGCCCCGGCCTTGGCGGCCCAGGCCCGTGCCAGCCGCTCCGTGTTCTGCGAAGGAAGCATGGCGTCGTCCACGACGCCTGCGGCGTGGATCACACCCGTCAGCGGATGAGCCGGGTCGATGTCCTCGATGAGGCCGTTCAGCGCGGCGGCGTCGGTGATGTCCAGCGCCTCGACACGCACCGCGGCGCCGAGGCCGGTGAGGCGCGAGGCCAACTCCCGGGCGCCCGGGGCCTCGAGTCCGCTACGGCTCACCAGCAGCAGATGCCGGATGTCCCGCGTACGGACGAGGTGATCGGCCACATGCCCGCCGAGGGTGCCGGTGCCGCCGGTGATGAGCACCGTGCCGTCCGGGTCCACCGGGGCGGGTACGTCCAGCACCAGCTTGCCCGTGTGCTTCGCCTGACTCAGATACCGCAACGCCTCCCGCGCCCGGTTCAACGGCCATGACCGCACCGGCAGCGGCTCCAGCGCCCCCGCCTCGAACAACCGGCCCAACTCACCCAGCATCCGGCCGATGCGGTCGGGCCCGGCGTCCGCGATCAGATCGTAGGGGTGGTATCGCACGCCGGGGTGGTCATGTTCCGGGTCGCGGATGTCGGTCTTGCCCATCTCCAGGAAACGACCGCCCTCGCCCAGCAGCCGCAGCGACGCGTCGATGAACTCCCCCGCGAGACTGTTGAGCACCACATCCACACCGCGCCCACCCGTGGCTTCGCGCAGTGCGTCCTCGAAGGCCACATCCCGCGAAGACGCACGATGAGCGGCATCAACACCCATGGACTCCAGCACCACATGCTTACCGGGGCTCGCCGTGGCAAACACCTCCGCCCCCACATGCCGGGCCACCTGCACCGCCGCCATCCCCACACCACCCGCCGCGGCATGAATCAGCACCGACTCACCCGCACCCAGCCCACCCAACTCCACCAGCCCGTACCACGCCGTCAGGAACACCACCGGCACCCCCGCCGCCTGCTGGAAACTCCAGCCGGAGGGGATGGGTACCACGGTGCGCGCGTCGGCGACGGCCACCGGACCGAAGGCGCCCTCGAAGAGGCCCATGACCCGGTCGCCGACCGCGAGACCGGTCACACCCGGGCCCACTTCCCGCACCACACCCGCGCCCTCACTGCCCCCGAACTCCGCACCACCGGGGTACATCCCCAACGCGATCAGCGCGTCACGGAAGTTGACCCCCGCGGCATGGACATCGATCCGTACCCGGCCCGCGTCCAGGGGCGTCAGCACGTGAGGACAGGCCACCGGCCGTACGCTGTCCAGCGTCGCGGCGCCCTCCGTTCCGAGCCGCCACGCCGACGCCCCCGCCGGGGGTACGAGGCCGTGTGCGGATCCGGCGCGGACGAACCGGGGTATCAGCACCCGTCCGTCGCGCAGCGCGAGTTGTGACTCGTCGAGCTCCAGCGCCCGTGCCACCGCGTCCGGGAGGAGGTCGGCCCCGGGGACGGGCGCCCCGTCGTAGGCGGGCGCTCCGCCGTGGGCCGAGGTGTCCGGGTCGAGATCGAGCAGCAGGAACCGGCCCGGGTTCTCCGTCTGCGCACTGCGCACCAGACCCCATACGGCGGCTCCGGCCACCTCCACGGGCTCGGCTCCCTCACCCGCGAGCCCACCAGTGGCGACGGCACCGCAGGTGACCACCACCAACCTGGCTTCGGCCAGCCGTGGTTCGGCCAGCCAGCCCTGGAGCAGTGCGAGGGTCCGCTCCGCGGAGGCGAGTCCCCCGGCCGCCGGATCGCCGCCGTCGGTCGGCTCCGCCACGGACGCCAGCACGACGTCCGGGGTGGCGGCGCCGCCGTCCAGCGCGCTGATCAGCGCCTCCAGGTCCGAATGGCACACCGCGGCGGGCGACACCAGCGGTAGCCCGGTGCCCACTACCGCCCACTCGACGGGGCGGGCCGGGCCACTTCCGTTCGGTGTCGCCGCAACCGGCAGAGGCTGCCAGTCCATGGCGAACAGGCCGTCCGCGGCGGGTGTCCGGGCCTTCCGCAGCTGCTCGGTATCGGCCGCTCGCAGCACCACCGCATCGGCGCTGAGCACGGGTGCCCCCACCGCGTCCGCCACGTTCACGCGCACGGTCCGCTCGCCGTCCCCGCCGCGCTCACCGGGGGACAGCCGGATCCGCACCCGGGTGGCCCCAGCGGCCCACAGCGACACTCCGTTCCAGGTGAACGGCAACCACACCCGACCATCGGCCGGTTCGGCCTCGTCCGCGGACCCGTCGGTGAGCAGTACGGGGTGCAGTGCCGCGTCGAGCAGGGCGGGGTGGACACCGAATCCGGACGGCTCCCCGGCCGCCTCCGGCAGCACCACCTCGGCGAGCAGATCCGCACCGTCCCGCCACACCGCGTGCAGCCCCTGGAAGGACGGCCCATAGGCGTATCCCGAGGCCGCGATCCGCTCGTAGAAGTCGGCCAGCTCCACGGGTTTCGCACCCGTCGGCGGCCATACGCCGTCCTGGTCGGCCGCGGGCGCCGGAGCCTCGGACGGCGGGCTCAGCACACCGTCGGCGTGGCACACCCAGCCGGTGTCCGAGCTTGAGAGGTCATCGGGGCGCGAGTACATCCGCACCTCGCGGCGTCCGTCGTCGCCCTGCTCACCGACGACCACCTGGAGGCGGACCCCACCCGACGACGGCAGCACCAGCGGCACCTGGAGCGCCAGTTCCTCCACCCCACCGCCGCCCACCTCGTCGGCCGCGCGCAGGGCCCATTCCACCAGGGCCGTACCGGGGACCAGGACGGTGTCCGCGACGACGTGTTCACCGAGCCAGTGGTGTGTCTGTGCCGACAGCCGTCCCGTCAGCAGAGTGCTGCCGCCATCGGCCAGTTCGACGGACGCGCTGAGCAGCGGATGTCCGGCGGACACCAGACCGAGGTCGGCCGGATCGGTGCCACGGTCACTGAGCCCGTCCAGCCAGTACCGCTGGTGCTGGAAGGCGTAAGTGGGCAGCTCGACGGTACGGGGGCGGGGCTCGGCCGGGAAGAATACCGTCCAGTCCACCGCCACCCCGGCGGTGAAGGCCTCCGCGAGCGACCGCGCCAACTGCCGCTGTCCACCCTCATCCCGGCGCAGCGTGGGCACCGTCACCGCCTGGACATCGGCGTCCTCGAAGGTCTCCTGCATTCCGACCGTCAGCACCGGATGGGTGCTGGCCTCGATGAACACGCGATGGCCATCGGCCAGCAGCTCCGCGACGGCGTCCGCGAACCGTACGCGCTCGCGCAGATTGGTCACCCAGTACGCGGTGTCCAGTGTGGTGGTGTCGGCGCGGCCGCCGGTCACCGTGGAGTAGAACGCCACCTCGGGAGCCGCCTTCGGGCGGACACCGCTCAGCACGGTGTGCAACTCGTCCGTGATCCGGTCGACCTGGGGGCTGTGCGAGGCATAGTCCACCTCGATCAGCCGGGCCCGGTCACCGTTCTCCTGGCATGCCGTGACCACGGCGGCCACCTGCTCCGGCGGACCCGACACCACTGTGGAAGCGGGCCCGTTGACAGCCGCGATCCCGACTCCGGCGGTCTTCTCCCCCAGTGCGGTGAGCAGCTGACCGGCGCACCGCTGGCTCACACCGAGAGAGGCCATCGCGCCGCCACCGGCCAGCTTCCGCAACGCCTTGCTGCGCAGTGCCACGATCCGCGCGCCGTCCTCCAACGACAGCGCACCCGCCACCACCGCGGCCGCGATCTCACCCTGACTGTGCCCCACCACCGCGGCGGGCCGTACTCCGTGTCCGGCCCACACCGCGGCCAGCGACACCATCACCGCCCACAACACCGGCTGCACCACATCCACACGGCCCAGGTCCGCCGCGTCGTCCGCCCCCCGCAGCACCTGAGTCAACGACCAGTCCACATACGGTGCGAGGGCACCTTCGCACTCGGCCACCCGCTCCGCGAACACCGGCGAGACCTCCAACAGACCCGCACCCATGCCCACCCACTGTGAACCCTGCCCCGGGAACACCAGCACCGGACCGGCGTCGCTCGTGGCCACGGCGATGCCCGAGGACACCACAGCGGGATGCGCGGTGCCCGCCGCCAGCGCCTCGACACCGGCCATCAGCTCCTCGCGGTCCGCCCCCAACACCACCGCACGGTGCTCGAAGACCGCACGCGTAGTGATCAGCGACCATCCGATTTCGCCGGGCGCGGCATCGGCGTCCCGTGATATCCGTCCGGCCAGCGCCGCCGCCTGGCCGCCCAGCGCCTCCGCACTGCGCGCGGAGAGCGCCCAGGGGACCACTCCGCCCGGACAACCGCCCACCGGGACCGACTCATCCGTCCCCTCCGCGTTCTCCGTGTCCTCCGCGGCCGCCGCGTTCTCCGCGTCGGGAGCCTGCTCCAGGATCAGATGGGCGTTGGTGCCGGAGACGCCGAAGGAGGAGACCGCGGCCCGCCGCGGCCGGTCCAGCGGGGGCCAGGCGGTGGGCTGGTCGAGGAGCCGGACACCACTGCCGTCCCACTCCACATGCGGGGTGGGCTCGTCGAGGTGGAGATTGGCGGGCAGTTCCGCGTGGCGCAGGGCCATCACCATCTTGATCACACCCGCGACACCGGCCGCGGCATGAGTGTGCCCGATATGGGACTTGAGTGAGCCGAGCAGCAGCGGACGGTCGTCGGGGCGGTCCTGGCCGTAGGTGGCGATCAGCGCCTCGGCCTCGATCGGGTCGCCCAGTTTGGTGCCGGTCCCGTGTGCTTCCACGACGTCCACATCGCCCGGGCCGAGCCGCGCACTGGCGAGGGCCTGCCCGATGACCCGTTCCTGGGCGACGTCGTTGGGGGCGGTGAGCCCGTTGCTGGCACCGTCCTGGTTGATGGCCGAGCCGCGGATGACCGCCAGCACCCGGTGGCCGTCGCGCAGCGCGTCCGACAGCCGTTCGAGCACTACCAGGCCGACACCTTCGGAGAATCCGGTGCCGTCGGCGGTGGCGGCGAACGACTTACAGCGTCCGTCGGGGGCCAGTGCTCCCTGCCGGGTGAACTCGGTGAACATGATGGGAGTGGCGAGTGAGGTGACTCCTCCCGCCAGCGCCATGGTGCATTCGCCCTGCCGGAGTGCCTGGCAACCCAGGTGCATGGCCACGAGCGAGGCCGAGCAGGCGGTGTCCACGGTCACCGCGGGCCCCTCCAGGCCCAAGGTGTAGGCGACCCGGCCCGAAATCACGCTGGTCAGGCTGCCGGTGGTGGCGTATCCCTCAAAGCCTTCCGGGATCCGTGGCGCGCGGGCCAGATAGTCCTGGCTGGACACCCCGGCGTAGACACCGGTGCGGGTGCCTTTCAGGGTGTGGGGGTCGATACCGGCCCGTTCGAGCGCTTCCCACGCGGTCTCCAGCACCAGCCGCTGCTGTGGGTCCATGGCGAGCGCTTCGCGCGGACTGATGCCGAAGAAAGCCGCGTCGAACCGGTCGGCCGCGACAAAACCACCCTGGCGGACACAGCTGGTGCCGTAGTGCTCCGGGTCGGGGTGGTAGAGGCCGTCCAGATCCCAGCCGCGATCGGTGGGGAAGTCGCCGATGGCGTCGACGCCCGAGACGAGCAACTCCCACAGCTCCTCCGGGGAGGTGACCCCGCCGGGAAAGCGACAGGCCATGCCCACCACGGCCACCGGCTCCTGCGCCCGCTCCTCCACCTCACGCAGTCGCAGCCGCGTGTCGTGGAGATCGGCGGAGACGCGCTTGAGATATTCGACGAGTTTCTCTTCGTTCGCCATGAGGTTCACCTCACCCGGCCTTCAGCGTTCGTCGCACCCGGCATATTCAGGACACACCAAGCTCGTTGTCGATAAAGTCAAGGACCTGATCCGCGGACGCGGACTCCAGCCGTTCCGCCGCGCTCGGTTCGGCCGCGGAACGACGGGCCGTGCTGGATCGCGCCGGTTCGGCCGCCGGGGCGGGGACGCTGGACGTGGCGGAGCCGGATTCATCCGGTGTGAGCCGCCGCACCAGATGGTTCACCACCCCCGCCGGGGTCGGATGGCGGAAGATGAGTGCCGCGGGCAGCCGCAACCCGGTGGCGGCGGCGAGACGGTCGCGCAGCTCCACGGCGGTGAGCGACTCGAAACCCAGCTCCTTGAAGCTGGCGTCGGCGTGCACGGCGTCGGCGTCCGCGCGTCCCAGCACCGTGGCGGCGTGGCCACGGACCAGGTGGAGCATCTGCCGATACCTGTCCGCCGCCGACAGCCCCGCCAGCCGGGCGGCCCAGTCGACGGGTCGCTCGTCGGTGGCGGCCGCGGCGCGCCGCCGCGCACTCGCACCACCGTTGGACGAGGCCGTGGCCGGGGTCGAGGCGCGTGAGGCCGTGGCCTTGAGCTGGTCGGGGGCGGCCGGGCGCATCACCAGCCCATCGACGGTCAGCACCGGCGCCCCCACGGCGTCGGCGACGACCACGCGCAACTCCCGGCCGCCGTCCGGGCCGGGCGGCGGCGCGGTGATCCGTACCCGTACCGTGGTCGCCTCGGACGCCCACAGCGATACACCGCTGAAGGTGAACGGCAGCCACATCCTCTCCTCTTGGGCTCGGGCGGCGTCCAGCAGCACCGGGTGCAGTACGGAGTCCAGGAGCACCGGGTGGATGCCGAATCCGGTCGGTTCCCCGGCATGCTTTGCCAGTTCCACCTCGGCCAACAGGTCGTGGCCGTCGCGCCAGAGCGCCCGCACCCCCTGGAAGGCCGGGCCGTACGCGTATCCCGAGGCGGCGAGGTGTGCGTAGCAGCCGTCGGTGTCCACCTGCATCGCGGCCGACGGCGGCCACGCTCCGGTCAGCTCCGCCGTCCGGTCCTCGGGGGCGGCAGGGCCGAGTACGCCGACGGCGTGGCAACTGAATTCGGTGTCGGCGCAGTCGGGGTGCGCGGGGCCGGGCTCCGCGGTGTCCTCGGGCCGGGAGTAGACGGCCACGTCATGGCGTCCGTCGTCACCGACCGGGCCGACCATCACCTGTATCCGGAGTCCACCGGTTCCGGGCCAGATCAGCGGCTGCTTCAGGGTGAGTTCTTCCACCTGGCCGCCGCCGACCACATCGGCCGCCCGCAGCACCCACTCCACCAGTGCGGCCCCGGGCACCAGGGTCACCCCGGCCACCGCGTGTTCGCCCAGCCAGGGATGGGTCTGTGCCGAGAGACGACCCGTCAGCACATGGCCGCCACCGTCGGCGAGCCGTACGGCGGCGCCCAGTTGTGGATGTCCTACGGCGGTGAGTCCGAGGTCAGCCGGATCGCCGCCCCGGCCACCGGCACCGTCAAGCCAGTAGCGGTCGCGCTGGAAGGCGTAGGTGGGCAGTTCGACGGTACGGGGGCGGGGCTCGACCGGGAACAGCGCCGCCCACTCCACCTCCACACCGGCGGTGAACGCCTGCGCCAGCGACCGGGCCAGCTGGGCGGGATCGCCGTGGTCACGGCGCAGAGTGGGCACGGCCGCGGCGTCGATCCCGCTCTGTTCGAAGGTCTCGCGCATTCCCATGGTGAGCACCGGATGGGTGCTGGCCTCGATGAACACCCGGTGGCCATCGGCCAGCAGCGCTTCGACCGTGTCGGCGAACCGCACCTGCTCCCGCAGATTGCGCACCCAGTACGCGGTGTCCAGGGCCTCCGCGCCGACCGGGCCGCCGGTCACGGTCGAGTAGAACGCCGCCTTCCCGGCGGAAACGCGTGCAGAAGCGTCGAGTGGCTCAACTCCCGCCAGAAGTAAGGCGAGTTCGTCGCTGATGCCGTCGACCTGTGAGCTGTGGGAGGCGTAGTCCACCTCGATCAGCCGGGCGCGTTCGCCGTCCTTCTGGCACTCCTCCACCACCACGGCCACCTGCTCGGGCGGGCCGGACACCACGATGGACTCGGGCCCGTTGACGGCCGCCACCACCACCGCGTCCGCCCGGTCGTCGAGCCGGAGCAGCAGTTCGGCCACCCGTTCCCGGCCGAGCCCGAGGGAGGCCATGGCGCCGCCGCCCGCGAGCTGCCGCAACGCCCGGCTGCGCAGGGCCACGATCCGCGCGGCGTCGTCCAGGGAGAGCGCGCCCGCCACCACGGCCGCCGCGATCTCACCCTGACTGTGGCCCACCACGGCCGAGGGGCGGACGCCGTACGCGGCCCATACGGCGGCCAGCGACACCATCGCGGCCCAGAGCACCGGCTGGACGACATCCACCCGGCCCAGGTCCGCCGCACCCGCTGTCCCGCGCAGCACATCGGTCAACGACCAGTCCACATAGGGTGCGAGGGCACGTTCGCACTCCGCGATCCGCGCCGCGAACACCGGGGAGCCGTCCAGCAGCTCCGCACCCATCCCCGCCCACTGCGAGCCCTGCCCGGGGAACACCAGCACCGGTCCCCGGCCGTCGGCCGTCCCGGCCCCGGGGTGAATGGCACCGGGACCCATCACGGCCGGGTGGTTCTCCCCCGCGGCCAGCGCCGCGAGGGCCGCCGACAGGGTGTCGCGGTCCTGGCCGACCAGGACGGCCCGGTGCTCGAACACCGAACGGGTCCTGATCAGCGACCAGCCGATGTCCGCGGACGAGGCTCCGGGAGTGCGGGCCAGATGGTCGGCCAGCGCCCGGGCCTGGCCCCGCAGGGCCTGTGCGCTCCGCGCGGACAGCACCCACGGCACCACCCCGTGTGGCATGGGCCCCGGATCCTCCTTGCCGGCGGCTTCGGCCGGGTCCGGCTCGGGGGCCTGTTCCACGATCAGATGCGCGTTGGTGCCGCTGATGCCGAAGGAGGACACGGCCGCGCGACGAGGGCGTTCGGTGTCCCGCCAGGCCACCGGCTCGGTCAGCAGCCGCACCGCGCCGCCGTCCCAGGCGACATGGGGGCTCGGCGCGTCGATGTGCAGGGAGGCGGGCAAAGTGCCGTGACGCAGCGCCATCACCATCTTGATGACCCCCGCCACGCCCGCCGCGGCCTGGGTGTGGCCGATGTTCGACTTGAGGGAGCCCAGCCACAGCGGCCGGTCGGTCGGCCGTTCCTGTCCGTAGGTGGCCAGCAGTGCCTGGGCCTCGATCGGGTCGCCGAGGGTGGTGCCCGTCCCGTGCGCCTCGACGGCGTCCACCTCCGACGGTGCGAGTCCGGCGGTGGCGAGCGCGGCGCGTATCACCCGTTGCTGGGAGGGCCCGTTCGGGGCGGTGAGCCCGTTGGACGCGCCGTCCTGGTTGACCGCGGAGCCCCGGATCAGCGCCAGGACCGGATGGCCGTGGCGCCGTGCGTCGGACAGCCGTTCCAGCAGGACCAGTCCGACTCCCTCGGCCCAGCCGGTGCCGTCGGCCGCCGCGGCGAACGGTTTGCACCGTCCGTCCGGAGCGAGTCCGCGCTGCCGTGAGAAACCGGTGAACATGCCCGGGGCGGCCATCACGGTGACCCCGCCCGCGAGGGCGAGCGAGCAGTCACCGCGACGCAGCGACTGCGCGGCCAGATGCAGGGCCACCAGGGAGGAGGAGCAGGCGGTGTCCACGGAGACCGCGGGACCCTCGAGTCCGAAGGTGAAGGCCACCCGGCCGGACACCACGCTCGGGGTGCCACCGGTGAGCAGATGTCCGTCGAGGCTCTTGGGTGCCTCGTGCAGCCGTGGCCCGTAGTCCTGGGGCATCACCCCGACGAACACCCCCGTCGGGCTGCCCTTGAGGGCGGTGGCGCGCAGACCCGCCCGCTCGAACGCCTCCCACGCGGTCTCCAGCAACAGCCGCTGCTGCGGATCGGCCGCCAGTGCCTCGCGCGGACTGATACCGAAGAACTCCGCGTCGAACCCGGCCGCGTCGTAGAGGAATCCGCCCTCGTGGGCATAGGTGGTGCCGGGGCGCTCCGGGTCGGGGTCGAAGAGCGTGGCCAGGTCCCAGCCGCGGTCCCGGGGGAACTCCCCGATGGCGTCCACGCCGTCGGCCACCAACCGCCACAGCGCCTCCGGTGAGGAGGCGCCGCCCGGGTAGCGGCAGCTCATGGACACGACGGCGAGGGGTTCGTCATCGAGATGTGCGGCGGCCGGGCGGTGTGCGGCGGGAAGGTGCGTGGCCGGGGCGGCCGGGGAGGTGGCGGCGCGCAGATACGCGGCGACGGCGAGGGGCGTGGGATGGTCGAAGGTGAGGGTGGCGGTGAGGGGCAGACCGGTGGCCTCGGCGAGCCGTTCGCCGAGTTCGGTCGCGGCCAGCGAGTCGAAACCCAGCTCCTTGAAGGTCAGACCTGGCTCGACGGCGCGTGGATCGCTGTGTCCGAGGACGATGGCCACCTGGGTACGGACGGTGTCCAGCGGGTCGGCCGTGTGCACCGGGGCCGGGTTCGGGGCGGGCGGCGGTGCGTTCTCCTCGGTGGCGGGCGGGGTGCCCGGGACGGCCTCGAGAGTGGTGTCGGGCCAGTGGCGCTCGCGCTGGAAGGCGTAGGTCGGCAGGGCCACAGGTCGACGGGGGTGTCCGGCGAAGGACCGCTCCCAGCGCACCTCGGCGCCGCGTACGTACGCCTGGGCCAGGGCGGTGGCGAAGGTCCGTGGCTCGGAACGGTCGCGGCGCAGTACGGCCAGGGCGGCGGGTCGGGGCTGTCCGGGGGCCGCGGCGGGACGGTCGGCGAGGCATTCGCGGGCCATGGCGGCGAGGAGGGCGTCCGGGCCGAGTTCGACGAAGGTGGTGGCGCCCGCCTCGCAGAGGGTGTGTACACCGTCCATGAACCGGACCGCGTCGCGTGCGTGGCTCGCCCAGTAGTCGGGCGAGGCGAGCTGCTCGGGGGTGGCGATGCGGCCGGTCACGTTGGAGACGACAGGGATGGCCGGAGCGGCGAAGGTCAGCCCGGCGGCGATGGCGCGCAGTTCGTCGAGGACACCGTCCATATGGGGCGAGTGGAAGGCGTGGCTGACCTTGAGCGGATGGGCCTTGCGGCCGCGGGCCCGCCAGGCGTCGGTGGCCTGGTGGACGGCGTCGCGGTCGCCGGAGACCACCACGGAGGAGGGGCCGTTGACGGCCGCGATGGCGAGCCGGTCCTCCGCGCCGGCGAGGGCCTCGGTGGCCTCGTCGGCCGTGGCCTGCCAGGCGGCCATCGCGCCGGAGGCCGTGACCGACTGCATGAGGCGGCCCCGGGCGGCGACCAGGGTGCAGGCGTCGGGCAGCGAGAGCACTCCGGCGACATGGGCGGCGGCGAGCTCGCCGACGGAGTGGCCCATGAGCCACTGTGGACGCAGTCCCCAGCTCTCGGCCAGCCGGTACAGGGCGACTTCGACGGCGAACAGCGCGGGCTGGGTGTACGCGGTCCGGTCCAGCGCCGTGGTGTTCCGGTCGAACATCACCTCGCGCAGCGGCTGGTCCAGGTGGCGGTCCAGATCTGCGCACACCTCGTCCAGGGCGGTGGCGAAGGCCGGATGGGTGGCATACAACTCCCGCCCCATGGCCGGACGTTGGCTTCCCTGCCCGCTGAAGAGCACCGCGACACCGCCGTCGGCCACCCGGCCCCGGACCAGCCCGGAGGTCTCGGTGCCCTCGGCGAGCGCGTCCAGCCCGCGGGGCAGCCCGTCCGGGTCGTCCGCACCGCCGAGGATGACGGCGCGATGGGGGAACGCCGTCCGGGTGGTGGCCAGGGCGTACCCGATGTCCTCCGGCGTGCCGCCCGGCTGGTCGTCCGCGGCGAGGTGTTCCCGCAGCCGTACGGCCTGGTCGCGCAGGGCCGCGGGGCTCTTCGCGGAGATCACCCAGGGCACGGCGGGGAGTTGGCCCGTGGAAGACGCGATACCAGCGGCGTCGGGGGCCTCGGCGGCGGAGGCGGGGGCGGGGGCGGGGGCCTCGGCGAGCACCAGATGACAGTTGGTTCCGCCCATGCCGAAGGAGCTGACCCCGGCGAGCAGTGGCCGGTCGGGGCGCGGCCAGTCGGTGAGGGTGTCCTGGACCCGCAGTCCGAGATCGGCCAGCGGAATATGGGGATGGGGTGTGGCGAAGTGGAGGCTGGGCGGGAGCTGCCGGTGGCGGATGGCGAGAGCGGTCTTGAGCAGTCCGACGATTCCCGCGGCGCCTTCGAGGTGGCCCACGTTGGTCTTTGCGGAGCCGACGAGCAGCGGAGTGCCGTCGATCCGTGCGGTGCCGAGGGCGGCGCCGAGGGCCGCGGCTTCGACGGGATCGCCCACGGGGGTCCCGGTGCCATGGAGTTCGACGTACTGGACATCGGCGGGCGAGACACCGGCCCGCTGGTGTGCGGTGCGGATGACCTCTTCTTGTGCCACCGGGCTGGGGGCGGTGAGCCCGTCCGTGGCGCCGTCGTTGTTGACGGCGCCCGAGCGGATGACGCAGTAAATGGCATCGCCGTCGCGAAGGGCGGCGGCGAGCGGTTTGAGCAGTACGATCCCCCCGCCCTCGCCACGGACGAAGCCGTTGGCGCGGGCGTCGAAGGTGTGGCAGCGGCCGTCCGGGGAGAGTCCGCCGAACTGGGCGGCGGCGGCCTCCATGCTGTCCTCGGTGAGGATGAGGTTGACGCCACCGGCCAGCGCAAGGGTGCATTCCTCGCGCCGCAGGCTCTCGCACGCGGTGTGCACGGCCACCAGCCCGGAGGACTGTGCGGTGTCCACGGTGATGCTGGGGCCACGCAGTCCGTAGCCGTACGAGACACGGTTGGCGATGATGCTGCGGTGCACTCCGGTCATGGCGTGCCGGGGGCGGGCGCCGGTGGGGTGCCGACGCAGCACGGCGGCGTACTCGTCCCAGATGGCACCCACGAACACACCGGTGGCGCTGCCGCGCACCGCCGCGGGGCGGATACCGGCGTCCTCGAAGGCCTCCCAGGCGAGTTCGAGGACCAGCCGCTGCTGGGGGTCCATCACCACCGCCTCGCGCGGCGAGATGCCGAAGAAGGCGGCGTCGAAGGTGTCGACACGGTCGAGGAATCCGCCGGGCCAGGCCGTCTCCGGACCGTCCTGGCCGGTGGCGGCCCCGGCGCGGCGGCGGTCGGCGGGCATCGCCGTGATGGCGTCGCCGCCTTGTCGCAGCAGTCGCCAGAAGGCTGACGGGCTGGGCGACTTCGGCAGCCGACACGCCATTCCCACCACGGCGACGGGCTCCGTGAGCCGTGATGTCCGGGTGGGCGCGGCGCTATCCATCACACCGCTGGTGGGGTGGGGAAATCAGGTGGGTGTCCTTGGTCATGGGAGGCACTCCCGCTCCGTATTGATGATCGGTGCGAGCACATCGCCCATCCTGGGCCGCAGGTCTAAAGGCACACCAAAAAGTTCCGCGGCCGGTCACTTTAGAGACGCGTTAACGGCACCCCGGATCATGACTTGACGGGTGGGCCCTCACCCTGCCCTCGATGGCCGACCGGATCTTCCGAGAATCAGGAGGAGCGCCATGACATCCCCCTCATCCGTACCGCCGGACGGCACGGTGTCGGACTACTACAGCACCCTCGGGCCACTGTTGCAGATGGCGTGGGACGACAACTTCCACTTCGGCTACTGGGACGGTCCGTCAGACACCAGTTCGGTACAGGAGGCCACGGATCGCTTCACCGATCTGCTCATCGAACGTCTACGCGTGGGCCCGGGAGACCGGGTACTGGACGCCGGTTGCGGTATCGGGAAACCCGCGATGCGGGTGGCGACGGCCACCGGCGCCAATGTCGTGGGCATCACGATCAGCGAGCTCCAGGTCAAACAGGCGACCGAATCCGCCCGAATCGAGCAGCTGTCCGATCGGGTGTCATTCCAATACGCGGATGCCATGGCCACGCCTTTTGGCGATGCGTCATTCGATGCCGTACTCGCATTCGAATCGATCAATCACATGGACCGGCCGACGGCACTGCGGGAGATGGCCCGGCTGCTGAAGCCCGGAGGGCGGCTGGTGCTGACGGACGTGACACCGCCGAGCGACGGCAGCTACCGGCCGGAGGACGATCCGAAGGTCGTCACCTCGCTGACCCAGCTGGCGGACTGGCCCGGCCTGATCAGCGACGCCGGGCTGACGCTCGATGAACTCACCGATGTCACCGAGCACACGAAGGACACGGCCAACCGCATGATCGACGGCATCATCCGCTGCCGCCGGGAGTTCGAGGAGCGGCACGGGGTCAGCGTCCAGGAAGTGCTCGACGCCGCCAAGTCGGCGCTGCCGACGGTGCCCAGCGCCGGATGTGCGATCGTGGTCGCCCACAAACCCTGACCACACAGAATCCGACGTTTATCCCAAACGTTCGGTAGGGGTACCCGACCCCTGGGGTCGCGGATTACCCACCCCTCATCAACGGCGCGACCACCCCAGATCTCGCTGGAGACGCTTGTCCCGGCCGTTGCGGTCCGCGTATTCTCTTCGCGGACTGCAACACCTTAAGATCCAAAGAATCCGGACCCCGATCTTCCGGACTGCTCGAGAAATAACCCGTCCGTACCGACCATGCGGAACGGCGTCAAGATCTCGTATCGCACGGTTGTCCCCATCAACGAGAGCCCCGTATTCTCACTGGCCGGGGACACGTCTCGAGGATGCGTATATCCGGATTCTAGGCGGGGTGGATAGTCATAGGACGCGCTTACGACTTTGGGGAACCTGCCGTAGCACCTCTGGCTCGTCCGTTGTCACAATCATCGGCAGGTCCGCAATAAATGAGGGGTGAGTAATGGCAGTCGCGAACGACGTGACTCGGTGGGTCCGGCGGAACCGTCCGTCCCCGTGCCGCGAGGCATACCGGGGCCACTTTTCACACGTGGGCGGCTCGGCGGTTTCCTGCTTCTTCCCATCCCCCTTGGGGCTGCGCGGCCCCGGGACCGACAGACCGGCGCGACACCCGGGCAGCCCGGGCCCGCGACTGGAGCAACACGCCAGAGCCCGCCCCGTCTGCCCGCCAACCGCACCCGTCGGCCGCTGGGATGGGACGTACTGTGCGATATGAGATCATGGGACCTCTCCGGGTGGTCGAGGGGGAGAAGAAATTAACCATCAGAGCCCGGAAGATCGAGGTCCTGCTGACCGTTCTTCTGGTCCGCGCTGACCAGGTGGTTCCCATCGACCAGCTCATCTCGGAGATCTGGGGAGAGGATCCGCCACGGCGGGCCATCGCCGGTCTCCACGTATATGTCTCGCAGATTCGAAAGTTCCTGCGCCGCCCCTCCCGGAGTGAGAGTCCGGTCCAGACCCGGACCCCGGGATATGTCCTGCAACTGGGGCCCGACGAACTCGACTTCCATTGCTTCGAACGCCTGGTGGGCGAGGGCCGTGACCATCTTCGGGAGGGACACTACAAGCAGGCCACCGCCGCCTTCGAATCCGCCCTCGACCTCTGGCGGGACCCGCTGCTGGGCGACGTTTGCCATGGACCGATCCTCGAGGGATTTCAGACCTGGTTGAAAGAGGCCCGGCTGGAGTGTGTCGAGATGCTGACGGATTCCCGGCTCATGCTCGGCCGCCATCGTGAACTGGTGAGTGATCTCTACCAGCTGACCACCGAGCACCCCTTGCGGGAAGCTCTGCACCGCCAGCTGATGCTGGCGCTCTACCGCTGTGGCCGCCGGGCGGACGCCCTGCATGTCTACCAGGCGGCGCGCAAGACGCTCAACGAAGAACTCGGACTGGAGCCCTGCCGGGCCCTCCAGGACATGCAGCGGGCCATCCTCACCTCGGATGACCGGCTTGAACTTCAGGTCCCCGCATAGGAAATCCGCGGATGGACGGAGGGGTACACATGAACGAACAGGTCGGTTTCCTGGCCGATGACACCGAGGTCGATGTGGTGCTCGAGGGCGGTCCGGACGATCTGCCACGGGCGCTCCGGGCCGAGCGGTCGACCCTCATCACCGGAAGGCTCAAAATCCAGCACCGCGATGGCTATGAGCACTTCGAACTCATCGGCGGCGCGGATGACTTCGCCCCGGCGATCTTCCGCTGGACCAGGCGGACGAAGATCGCGGAGTAACTCCCCGCCGGCCCGGGGACAGCCATCGGCGGCTGTCCCCGGGCCGGACCGCCGTTCCTGTCCCCGGCGGTTTCACAGCGACGTTCCCAGCGAGTCCACACCGACCAGGAGGTCCCGCGTGCTCACCTCACGACGGCGGGGGGTCGTGATCGCCGCGCTCGCGCTGTCGACATGTCTCGCCACCCTGCCCGCCGGGCCCGCGTCGGCCCGCACCCCGGCCGGGCCGTCGATCAGTGTGGCCCACGGCCGCACCCAGCCGGTCTTCTCCTATCAGGACGCCATCCGCGAACACATCATGGTCCAGACCCCCGTGGACAGCGACGGGGACGGACACAAGGACCGGGCAGCCGTCGACATCATCCGCCCCAAGGAGACGGAGCGGGGGCTCAAAGTGCCGGCCATCATGATGGCCAGCCCCTACAACGACACCGTCGGGCGCGGATTCGAGGCGGAGAAGAAGACCTGGGACGCCCAGGGCAACCCGGTGAGTTTCCCGCTGTTCTACGACAACTACTTCGTACCCCGCGGCTACGCCGTCGTCGACGTCGACTCCACGGGGACCGGCAGATCCGACGGCTGTCCCACCGTCGGCGGACCTGCCGATGTGGCCGCGGCCAAGGCGGCCGTCGACTGGCTCGGCGGCCGCGCCACGGCGTACCGGGCGGACGGCAGCGAGGTCAAGGCCGGCTGGTCCACCGGTAAGGCCGGAATGATCGGCCACTCCTACGAGGGCACCCTGGCCAACGCCTTGGCGGGCACGGGAGTGGAGGGGCTGGAGACGATCGTCCCGATATCGGCGATCAGTTCCTGGTACGACTTCGCCCGCCACAACGGCGCCAAGCACTGGAACGGTTTCGGGCCCTGGCTGGCCGGTGAGCTGGACTCCGATCCCGATACGAAGTGCCAGGCGGTCCGCGACGCGCTCGCGGCCGGTGAGGACGACGCCACCGGCAACTACAACGCCTACTGGCGCGAGCGCGATTACCTCGCGCCACCGGCGCCCGAGGCGGGCAAGGTCCACACCAGTGTGTTCGCGGTCCATGACACCAATGACTACAACGTGCGCATCGACCAGTTCGCCAACTGGTGGGCGCCGCTGGCACAGCGCGATGTGCCGCGCAAGTTGTGGCTCGGAAACTACGGGCACACCGATCCCTTCGACTGGCCCGGACGGCGGGCACAGTGGGTGTCCACCGTGCACCGCTGGTTCGACCACTGGCTCTACGGTCTCCAGAACGGGATCATGGACGAGCCCCGGGTCGATCTCCAGACCGGGCCGGACAGCTGGACCACCCAGGCCGACTGGCCCGCACGTACCTCCTCGGTATCACTGCGTCCCGCGCCCGACGGCTCACTCTCGCCCCAAGCAGCCCAGGGCACCGGATCGTTCACGGATCTCAAGCTGAGCGAGGCCGATCTCAGCTCCGACCCCGCGACCAGTCGGCCCGGTCGGCTGGCGTTTGTCACCCCGCCCTTGCCGAACACCGTCCGGCTCTCCGGTACGCCCACCGTGGACCTGCGGCTCTCGCTGGACAAGCCGACGTCGAACCTCACGACGCTCCTGGTCGACTACGGCGAGGACGAGCGGATCGACTGGCTGCGGAACGAACCGCAGAACGGGATCCACGACGGTCTGCGCGGGCTGCCCGAGGAGTCCTGCCACGGTGAGAGCACCGCCCAGGACAACGGCTGCTACAAGAAGACGGCCAATGTGACGGCGAACAAGCCGTTCGAGGTCATCGCCCGTGGCTGGATGGATGTGCAGAACCGCCACTCGGCCAGCACCCCCGAGCCGATGACACCCGGGGAGTACGCCCGCGTCACCTGGCGGACCCTGCCGAACGACTACCGGATCAAACCGGGACACCGCCTGGGGCTGGTCATCGGCGGCACCGACGCCGACTTCCTGTACTTCGAGGACCCCACCGCGGCGAAGGTGACGGTGGACCTCGGCGGCAGCCGGATCACCGTACCGGTGACCACCGCGACACCCCTCAAGCCACCGCGCGGCAAGGGGCATTGACCCCATCGCGCCTCACCGGAGCGACACCTGACGAGGCCCGAGCCGGAGGCGGCTCGGGCCTCCCCCCTGCGCCGCGCGAGCACCTGAGGAGCGTCCCCCTCATCGTGGCGGCCGGGGCTCGAGCGGAGCTAGCGCCTCACCGGACCGTGGTCCGCGCCCCGCGCCAGGTGTGCACCAGATGGGCGCCCAGATCCGGGGTCGCCTCGGCCGTGTCCCCACCGGTCCCGCCCGGGTAGCGGGCGGCGAGAGCGCCGTAGCGGATGTCCTCGAGCGCCGAGAAGCCGAGGTCATGGAGGGCGGACCGCACCTCCTCCGGGGTGAAGTGGCTCAGGAACGGCTCCCCGGCCTCCGCCGCCCATGCCGCGCGCGCCTCATGGACGGCGCGCTGCTCGGGCGGCAGCCGCTCCGGTGGCTCTCCGTAGTCGAACACCGCTCCTGATCCGGCGGGCAGTCCCGCGATGAAGCCGAGGGTGTCGAAGACGGCGGCGCGGGTCAGATACGGCACCACGCCCAGCCAGAGGAAGAACGCCGGGCGCGCCGGGTCGAACCCCGCCGCACCCAGCCCCTCGGCCAGCCCGGAGCGCTCGAAGTCGACCGGTGCGAAGGTGAGGGACGGCGGTACGGCGATCCCCGACTCGGCCAGCCGGTGCCGTTTCCACTCCTGTGTCGCGGGATGGTCCACCTCGAACACCCGCAGACCGGCCCCCCTATGCGGATTGCGACAGCCGAAGGTGTCCAGCCCCGCGCCCAGCACCACGGACTGCCGCACTCCGCGCTCGACTGCCGCGCCGACCGCGTCCTCGGCGAATCGCGCGCGGGCGGCCACCGTCAGCCGGACATCCCCCCGCTCGGGCCGGAAGGCCGCCTCGACCACCGGGTCATCGAGATCGGATCCGAGGATGCGGGGTGCCAGGGGGTCCGAGAACACCCGGCCCCCTTCCAGCGCCTGATGTGCCGCGCGCAGGGCGGCGGCGGCGCGGGCGGTGATGCTGGGCCGGCCGACCTGCATGGAGCGTCCTCCCCCTGGGACCCCTGAATGCGGCGTAGCGGGCCCATCCTTTCAGCTCGGCGCTCCGCGCACCATCAACCTTTCGCGCAATAGGGGTGGTTCGGCCCGATCCCAGGGGTCCGGGAGGCCGCACGCCGGAGCCGGGCCACCCTCGCGCGCCCGTGGTCGGCCCGGAGGCTTCCGATCCGCCGATCCGGTGAAGCTGCGCACCGTTCCGCAAGAACCCCGCACTCCGTGCAATAAATATGACAATCCGACCGATATGCCCCCATACGAGTGCGGAGTGAACCGTGTCCTCTCACCGACACCATCGGACGGCGATCCTCGCCGTCGCGCTGTTCGGCACCGTCACCGCATGCGGCGGCGGGGCGTCCACCGCCCCGGAAGCCGAGGAGAAGCCCTCCAAGACGGCCGCCCCGGCCCAAGGGGAGCCCGCCAAGGACTTCACCCTGGTGGCCACCGGCGATCTCCTCGTCCATGACTCGGTCATCCGTCAGGCGCGGGCGGACGCCAGTGGCAAGGGCTATGACTTCCAGCGCATGATCTCCGCCGCGGCGCCCGTCGTCGCCCAGGCCGATCTGGCGATCTGCCATATGGAGACGGTCTACGGCGCCGACGAGGGCCCGTTCACCGGCTATCCCACCTTCAAGACCCCGCCCCAACTCGCCGTGGCCGTCAAGAAACTCGGCTACGACTCCTGCTCCACCGCCTCCAACCACACCCTGGACGCCGGAACCGACGGGGTCGTCCGCACCCTCGACGCGATGGACCACGCCGGGCTCAAGCACGCCGGTTCGGCACGCTCGGCCGCCGAGAGCACCCGTCCCGCCCTGATGGAGGCCGGTGGCGCCAAGGTGGCGCAGCTCGCGTACACCTATGGCACCAATGGCATCCCGGTGCCCGAGGGCAAGCCGTGGCTGGTCAATGTCATCGACCCCAAGCGGATCGTCAAGGACGCCCGCGCCGCCCGGCGGGCCGGGGCCGATGTGGTCGTGGTCAGTGTGCACTGGGGAACCGAGTGGCAGCAGGCGCCGGACAAGCTCCAGCTCTCGCTGGCCAAGAAGCTCACCGCGTCCGCCAACCGGGGCCGCCGGGACATCGACCTCATCATCGGCACCCACGCCCATATCCCGCAGGCGTACGAGAAGGTCAACGGCACCTGGGTGGTGTACGGCATGGGCGACCAGATCGCGGGCGTCATGGGCGACAAGCGCGGTCAGATGGGCTCGGCGGCCCGCTTCACCTTCTCGCCGCCCGCCGCCGAGGGCAAGGCATGGCGGGTGAAGAAGGCGGAGTACATCCCGCACGCCGTGGCCAACGACCCGATCTCCCTGGTGAATCTGCCCCGCGCACTGGAGAAGAGCCCGGGCAACGGCGGCTGGACCAGCGCGCTGAGCACCATCCAGGAAGCGGTGCTCAGCCGGGGCGCCAAGAAGGACGGGCTCGCCATGGGCCGCTGACCACCTCCGAGGGCTGAGGCCCGCCGCCGAGCGGCGGGCCTCAGCCGCCCTGCGTGTGGAACGCCAACTTGCCGTCCTCCACGTCCACTTCGACCCGGCTGTGCGGGCGCAGGGCGCCACCGAGCAGCATCCGCGAGAGGGGGTTGTCGACCTCGCGCTGGATCGTACGGCGCAGCGGCCGGGCGCCGTACTCCGGCTGGTGGCCACGCTGAGCCAGCCAGTCGACGGCGGCCGGGGTGAAGTCGACGGGCACGTCCTGGGCGCGCAGTCTGCGCCGGGTCTCCTCCAGCAGCACATCGGTGATCTGGCGCAGTTGCTCATCGGCTAGCCGCCGGAAGATGACGGTCTCGTCGACGCGGTTCAGGAACTCGGGGCGGAAGTGTTCGCGCAGCGGACGCAGCACCCGTTCCCTGCGGGCGTCCTCATCGGCCTCCTCGTCCCCGCCGCCGAAGCCGAGGACGGCGCCGCGTCCGGTGATCGCCTCGGAGCCGAGGTTGCTGGTCATCACGATGACGGTGTTCTTGAAGTCGATGGTGCGGCCCTGGGCGTCGGTGAGCCTGCCGTCGTCGAGGACCTGGAGCAGCACGTTGAACACGTCCGGGTGGGCCTTCTCCACCTCGTCCAGCAGCACCAGTGAGTAGGGCTGGCGGCGCACCGCCTCGGTCAGCTGTCCGGCCTCGTCATGGCCCACATAGCCGGGCGGGGCGCCGATCAGACGGCTGACGGTGTGCTTCTCCTGGTATTCGCTCATATCGAGGCGGATCATCCGGTCCTCGCTGCCGAAGAGCGCCTCGGCCAGGGCACGGGCGAGTTCGGTCTTGCCGACCCCGGTGGGGCCCAGGAAGAGGAAGCTGCCACTGGGCCGGTCGGGGTCGGAGAGTCCGGCGCGGGAGCGCAGTACGGCGTCGGACACGGCGGAGACGGCCTCCTCCTGGCCGATCACCCGCTGGTGGAGATGTTCCTCGAGGCCGAGCAGCCGGTCCCGTTCCTCCTGGGTGAGGCTGCTGACGGGGATGCCGGTCTGCCGGGAGACGATGTCCGCGACGTCCTCGACGGTGACCTCGGCGACCCGGGTGCCGTGGAACTGGGTGCCGGAGCCCTCGGTGATCCGGGCGCCCAGCTCGGCGATCCGGTCACGCAGCGAGGTGGCGCGTTCGTACTGCTCGGAGGCGACGGCCTGGTCCTTGTCCCGGGTGAGCTGCTCGACCTCGCGCTCCAGGGCGCGCAGATCGGTGCCCCGGGCGCTGGAGCGCAGCCGGACCCGGGCTCCGGCCTGGTCCATCAGATCGATGGCCTTGTCGGGCAGGAAGCGGTCGGTGAGATAGCGGTCGGCCAGTTCGACGGCCGCGAGCAGCGCCTCGTCGGTGTAGCGGACCTGGTGGTGGGCCTCGTAGCGGTCGCGCAGCCCGTGCAGGATGGACACGGCGGAGGTGGTGGTGGGCTCGGGGACCATGATGGGCTGGAAGCGGCGGGCGAGGGCGGCGTCCTTCTCGATGTACTGGCGGTACTCCTGGAGCGTGCTCGCCCCCATGACGTGGAGTTCCCCGCGGGCGAGCGCGGGCTTGAGAAGGTTGCTGGCGTCCATCGAACCGCCCTCGGAGCCCCCTCCCGCGCCCACGACGGTGTGCAGCTCGTCGATGAAGATGATCAACTCGTCGGTGTTGGCGCGGATCTCGTCGATGATGCCGGTGAGCCGCTGTTCGAAGTCACCGCGGAAGCGGGTGCCCGCCACGATGCCCGCGAAGTCGAGCTGGATGACCCGGCGGCCGAGCAGGATGTCCGGTACGTCGGCGTCGGCGATCCGCTGGGCCAGCCCCTCGACGACGGCGGTTTTGCCGACCCCCGCCTCGCCGATGAGCACGGGGTTGTTCTTGCCCCGGCGGGCGAGCACCTCGATGCTCTGCTCGATCTCCTCGTCACGGCCGATCACCGGGTCGATCCGGCCCTCACGGGCCAGCTCGGTCAGATCGCGGCCGAACCTGTCGAGGGTGGGGGTGTTCGGCCGGCGGTCCATGACGGGCCGCTGGTCCACCGGGACCGCCCCCGCCGCGAGACCGCCCTGGGGGCTGTCGCGGGGTTCGAAACGGGCCGCGTTCAGGATCTGGCCCGCCGTGGAGTCCCGGTTGGCGGCGAGCGCGATCAGCACATGCTCGGGGCCGATATACGAGGAGCCCCGGGAGCGGGATATCTCGTGGGCGTCGAGCAGCGCCCGCTTGACGGCGGGGGTGACGGCGACCGAGTTGCGCGGCGGCCCCTCCCCCGCCTCCCGGTCGATCTGCTCGGCGAGCCGGTCCGGGTCGGCTCCGGCGCGGGAGACCATCGTGCGGGTGGGTTCGGCCAGCAGGGCCGCCCGCAGCAGATGCTCGGTGTCCAGGTCGGTACTGCCGTGCTCGGCGGCGTACGACGCGGCCGAGGAGACCAGGTTCCGCGCGGTCTCGCTCATGAGACGGCCGAAGTCGACATGCCGGGAATCGGACCGGTGCCCGGCCGGCCCGGTCCCGAGGAAGCGTGCGAGGAAATCGCCCAGGGGGTCTGGCCCGTAGTCGTCAGGGCCTTCGTTGCCGCTGCCCATATCACTATTTTACGGGTGATCGCTCTCTATGACCCGCTGTCCGGGAACCGGGGGCCGCCCCGGACCTGGCGGAGGGGTGTCGCCCCCGGGTGGCACCGATGTCACACTTCCGCCCGCCGCTCCGTCTTCTCTTCCGGGCCTTCCGGGCTTCTCTTCCGGCCCCTGAGCCCGCGCCCACGAGAGGATGATCAAAGCCATGGCGGAACTGTCGGATTTCGAGGAGCAGCGGGACCGGTTGTGGGCGGTGGCCTACCGCATCACCGGCTCGGTGGCCGACGCCGATGACGCGGTGCAGGAGACCTGGCTGCGGTGGCAGGCGCTGCCCGACGGCGAGGCGGCCGATCCGCGCGCCTATCTGACCACTGTCGTCAGCCGGATCTGTTACGACCTGCTCGGTTCCGCCCGTGTCCGCCGCGAGGCGTATGTCGGCCCCTGGCTGCCGGAGCCGGTGGTCGCGGACGGTGGACCCGAGGACCGGGTGACGCTCGACGAGTCGGTGGGGATCGCGCTGATGACGGTGCTGGAGCGGCTCACCCCGGCCGAGCGGACCGCGTTCATCCTGCACGATGTGTTCTCGGTGCCGTTCCCCGAGATCGCCGAGGTGGTGGGCCGCAGCCCGGAATCCGTACGGCAGTTGGCCTCCCGCGCCCGGCGGCGGGTGCGGGCGGAGGCACCGCGCCGCTCGGTGGACCGCGCCGAACACCGGCGTGCGGTGGACGCGTTCCTGCGGGCGGTCATGGGCGGCGACCTGGACGGACTGCTGGAGATCCTCGATCCGGAGGTGGTCTGGCGTTCGGACGGTGGCGGCAAGGTGACCGCGGCCCGGCTGCCGGTCCTCGGCAACGAGAAGGTCGCCCGCTTCGCCCACCGTCTCACCCGTGGCTTCGACCCGGCGACGATGTCCGTGCACCGGGTCGACGTCAACGGCGCCCCCGGTCTGGTCATCGTGGACGCGGCACACCACCGTGGCGCGGTGTTCGCGTTCACCGTGCACCTCGGGCGGATCACCGAGATCGACGCCGTCCTCAACCCCGACAAGCTGCGCCACCTGGAGCTGCGGAACCTGTGACCGCGTTCACCGTCACACTCCGCACCGCCGTGTCGTCCCTCTCATGACACCGGTCCCGAGGAGGTCGTTCGGCATGGCGAAGCAGAAGAACCACACGGAACAGCACGTGGTGGTGGGCGCGGGGTACGCGGGGCTGCTGGCCGCCCTGCGCCTCGCCCCGCACGCCCGCGTCACCCTCGTCGACCCGGCGGCCCACTTCACCGAACGCGTCCGGCTCCACGAACGGGCCGCCGGACGCGCCGGGGTGAGCCATCCGCTGAGCGTGCTGCTGCACGGCACGGGCGTCACCCATGTCGCGGCCCGCGCCACCAGGATCGACCCCGTCGGCCACCGGGTCGTCACCGACGACGGCCGCGAACTGCCGTACAACCGGCTGGTGTACGCATTGGGCAGCCGTACCGCCGACCCCGGTGAGCGGGCCTTCACCCCGGAGACCGCCGCCGAACTGCACAAGCGCCTGCTCGACGGGCCCGGCCGCCTGTCGGTGGTCGGCGGCGGTCTCACCGGTCTCGAACTGGCCGCCGAGATCGCCGAAACACACCGCGACTGGAGCGTTCGGCTGGTCACCGGAGGGGAGATCGGCACCGGGCTGTCCCCCAAGGGCCGGGCGCACGCTCGCACGGTACTGACCGGTCTCGGGGTGCGGATCGAGGAGGGCCGCACCGTGGCGCGCCCCGAGGACCTCGGCTCCGACGCGGTGGTCTGGGCCGCCTCGATGACGGCGAACACCGGACTCGCCGCGGCCGCCGGACTGGCGCTCGACCCCACGGGACGTATCCGTGTCGACGGCGCGCTGCGCTCCGTCTCGTACCCGCGGATCTACGCGGCAGGGGACGCGGCCGCCGTCCGCACACCGGCCGCCGGACCACTGCGGATGGCCTGTGCCACCGCGCTGCCGACCGGTTCGTACGCGGCCTCCGCCATCCTCGCCGAGGCGCGCGGGGAGCAGCCGCGGCCACTGCGCTTCCGCTATCTGGTGCAGTGTGTGAGCCTCGGCCGCCATGACGGTCTGATCCAGGCCGTACACGCGGATGACTCTCCGCGCGATGTGGTGCTGCGCGGTGGCATGGCGGCCCGCGTCAAGGAACAGGTGGTGCGCTCCACGATCCGCACCCTGCGGCTGGCCGCCCGCCGCCCGGGAGCGGTCGCACATCTGCCGGGCTTTGGCTGACCCTGTCGTGGGCATGATGGACGAGGGCCCCAATGGCAGCCTGTCGCGCTCCGCTCATAATCTCCGCACAGATGGTGACGGTGTGAGCGGAGTGTGAATCAGCGTCCGACCGTACGTAAGCGCCGGACCCCCGCTTCCCTCACCCAGTAGGTTCGATCCGCGCGCTGTCCGCAGCGGAGTGACGACGATGGGTGAGGGGAGACACGGTGCGCTCAGGGGAGGACGTCGGGGGGCGGTACCGGCTCGAGAAGCAGCCCATGCGCGGCGGAATGGGCGAGGTCTGGCCCGCGTACGACAAGGAGTTGGGCCGCCGGGTGGTACTCAAGCGCACCGCCCTGGAGGACGGCAGCACCCTCGCCTTCGACCGGTTACGGGCCGAGGCCCGGGCGCTGGCACGGTTCAGCCATCCGCATGTCGTCACCCTGTACGACGCGGTCCGCGTGGGCCGGCGCAACCGCTCCACCTCGTGGCTGGTACTCGAGTACGTACGCGGTGGAAGTCTGGACAAGTGGCCACCGGTACCGGCGGAGCTCGCCGCGCGTGTGGGCGCGCAGATCGCGGACGCGCTGGCCGCCCTGCACCGCGAGGGCATCGTGCACTGCGACATCAAGCCGGGAAACATCGTGGTCACCGAGAGCGGTTCGGCCAAGCTGACCGACTTCGGCACCGCCTACCGGCTCGGCCACCGGCAGTCCATCACACCGAACACCGCCATCGGCTACACCCCCGCCTATGCCGCGCCCGAGGTCGTCCGGGGCGTACCCGAACCGGCGTCCGACGTGTTCTCCCTCGGCGCCACCCTGTACGCGCTGGTCACCGGAAGCCCGCCCGGACGTGGCGGACAGCTCCCCAGGACCGAACCCCGGAGCACCGTGGTGATGCGGGAGTCCGTGGAAGACGGTGGCGAGGACCCCGAACTGGGGTGCGAACTGGGGCCGTTGGCCACGGTGCTCCCGGCGATGCTGCGCGCCGATCCGGCACGGCGACCCGGGGCGGCCGAGGTCCGCGCCCTGCTGGAGCGGGCCGCCGGGGATACGGACACCCTGCCGAATCTGGCCGACCTCCGTGCCCTCACCACCCTCCCGGCCACCGGACAGGCGGATGGCCACGCGAACGCCGACGGGGACGACCCCGACGGTTCCCCGGCGGAGTCATGGCACGGCAGCCGACTGACGGGGCTCGTCCGGCGCCGCCCCGGGCTGGTCGGGGCCGGGGCGGTCACGGTGGCCCTCGCCGTCGTCCTGCCCTTCACCCCGTTGAACCCGTTCACCCCGGGCGGCCGGGCCGACGAGAAGCACACCCGTTCGGGGTCCGCGTCGTCGAAGGACGTGTCCGCGCGGGACGGCGCGTCGACCTTCGGCGACCCTTCCACGGCCGATCCCTGCGCCCTCACCGAGGCCACGGCGCTGCGCCGCTTCGGGGACACCGAACTCGACCGGGACTACGGCAACTTCGACCGCTGCGACGTCCTGGTGAGCGCGGACGGTAAGGGCGTCGTGGACATGAACGTGGACTTCGAGCACGGGCCGCCGCCGGAGCTGACCGGACCGCCGAAGACCGTGGGCAAGGTCGGGATCATCAAGGACCAAAGCGATGGCGAGGCGTGCGAACGGAGCCTGGTGATCTCCGGTGAGGACGACGCCTTCGTACGGGTGACCGCGAAACAGGTGGAGTCGGGGCGGGCAGCGCTGTGCGACATCGCCGACGCGGCCACCGACACCGCGGTGAAGGCGCTCAACCGGGGCGGGATCGCACGCCGTTCACCCGCGCTCCCCGCCGCCTCGCTGGCCCGGAAACACGCCTGTGAGCTGCTGGACCCCGCCGCCCTGGAGGTCGTCCCCGGTATCGACGCGAACGACCCGGACGTCGGCTACGCGGGGTGGGACTGCGACTGGTCCAGCAGCACCCGGGACCTCTCGGTGGACCTGCGCTTCGACCGCGGCCAGCCGCTGGACGGCGAGGACGGGACCCCAACGCTCTTCAGCGGCTACCGCGCGTTCGTCGAACCGGAGGGGGAGGGCGAGGGGACCTGTCTGGCCCGTGTGGTGTACCGCTCGTACGCGGACCAGCACGGCCAGAAGGCGGTCGAGACGCTCAATCTGGTGGTGGCCGGGGACTCCGCCGCGGACGAGCTGTGCACCACGGCCAGAAAGCTCACCCGCTCGGCCGCCGCCGTACTGCGCTCGGCCTGACGCCGCCACGGATCCGAACCGCCAAGGAGAGCCAGGATGAACCACCCCCGGAGCCTCGCCTACGGCGTCACCCCCTCCCGGCCGGGCACCCTGCACGCGCGTTCGCTGACCGGTGGTCTCGCGGTGGCACCGCGGCCGGGTGCGACCATCCGGTTCGGGCGCGGCGGGGAGCCGGAGGTCGATCTCCGGGTCGGCGAGGACGACCTGCGGGTGAGCCGTCGCCACGGCGAACTCACCTACCAGGACCGCCAGTGGTGGCTGCGCAACACCGGACAGCAGCTGCTGCGGCTGCCCCGTGGGCAGATGATGCACACCAGTACCGAGCCGATGCCGCTCGCCACCGGCTACACCCCGTTGTTCGTGAAGGGCTCGGGCCCCCGGGAACACCTGGTCGAGCTGTTTGTGACCGACCACGGTGGCGAAGGTCTTGTGCCCCGGCAGGCCGCCCTCACCGTGCCGCCCAAACGGTGGCACCTGGAGGAGGACGAGCGGCTGGTCCTGGTGGTCCTGGGCCAGCGCTATCTGCTCTACGAGGTGGATCCACGGCCGCTGTCGTACCGGGAGGCGGCCGCCGAACTCGGCTGTCTCCACCCGGACGCGAAGTGGTCCAAGCGCCGGATCGAGCACAAGGTGGAAGCCGTGCGCCATCGGCTGACCAAGGGTGGCGACTTTCCCTATCCGGTGGTGCGGGAGCGGGAGTTCGCCGGGCCGAGCGACCACACACTGCTGCACAACCTGCTCAAGGGGCTCACCGAGTCGACGACGCTGGTGCCACCGGATCTGGAGCTGATCGAGGACGAGTTCCCCGGCTGATACCCCGGCCGACCCGGCTGGCTCCCCGGCTGGTTCCGCGGCTGGCCCGGCTGGTTCCCCGGCTGAGGGGATGGCGGCTGAGGGGATGGCGGCCCCGTTGTCCGATCCGGCTGGCAGACTGGGCGCGACGGGGAGGAGGGGTCGATGGGGCGGGCACGGCCGTCGATGCAGGAGCTGATCCAGCGGCGCAGACGCGCCGGATTCGTGGGGCGTCGCGGCGAACTGGACGCGTTCCGGGCCAATTTCGGCCTGCCACCGGACGATGAGCGGCATCGCTTCGTCTTCCACGTCCACGGCCACGCGGGGGTGGGCAAGTCCTGGCTGCTGCGTCAGCTGGAGCAGACCGCCCGTCAGGAGCACGGCGCCCTCACCGCCTGTGTCGACGAGTCGGCCGACGGCGTGGTCGAGGCGATGGCCGCGATCAGCGCAGCGTTCGCCCGGCAGGGGCACCCGTTCACCGCCCTGGACCGCAAGCTGGCCCTCTACCGGCAGCGCCGTCATGAGGCGGCGGCGATACCGGTGGACGGCGAGCCGGTGGCGCCCTCCACCGGCAGCCTGGCCGCCGCGCGGGCCGGGCTGGCGGGGCTGGGTCTGGTGCCCGGTGTCGGGGCGCTGGCGGGCGCGGTCGACCCGGTGCCGCTCGCCCAGGGCACGGACCGGGTGCGGGCGGCGCTCAGCTCGCGCTTCCGCGACCCCAAGGACGTCCAGCTGGTGCTGGACCCCGTACAGGCGCTGACCCCGCTGCTGGTCCGGGAGTTGTCGGAGGCGGCGGCCGCGGCGCCATGGGCCGTGCTGTGCTTCGACACCTATGAGCGCACCGGTCCGTCGCTCGATCCGTGGCTGCGCGCCCTGCTCACCAGCGAGCGGTACGGCACCCTGCCCGCCAACACGGTGCTCGTGCTCGCCGGGCAGACCCGGCTCGACCCCGGCTGCTGGGCCGAGCTCAGCGATGTGGTCGCCGAGCTGCCGCTGGAGCCGTTCACCGAGGCCGAGGCGCGGCAGCTGCTCGCCGCCAAGGGGGTCACGGACGAGCCGGTGGTGCGTGATGTGCTGCGGCTGTCGGGCCGGTTGCCGGTGCTCGTCTCCACGCTCGCCGAGAACGCGGACGGGCCGGACGGGGTGGACGACCCCAGCGCCACGGCCGTCGAGCGGTTCCTGAAGTGGGAGCGGGATCCGGTGCGCCGGACCGCCGCCCTGGCGGGCGCGCTGCCCCGCCGGTTGAACGAGGACGTGTTCCGGGCGGCGGTGCACGAGGAGTCCGCCCGGGCCGGGAGCACGGACCCGGCGGACCCGGCGGAGCTGTTCGGCTGGCTGCGCGCGCTCCCGTTCGTGACCGAGCGCGCGGGGCTCGCCCGCTATCACGACGTGGTCCGCGCGCCCATGCTGAGGCTCCGCCGGACCACCTCGCCCCAGCGGTGGAGCGCGGCCCACACCCGGCTCGCGGAGTCCTTCGCCCGAGGCCGGGAGGCCGACACCGGCGAGCGGGAGCCCGCGGCCGCGCCATGGCAGCGGGAGCGCTGGCGGGCGCTGCGCCTCGAGGAGTGCTATCACCTGCTGTGCGCCCGGCCCGCCGTGGCGCTGCCCGGCGTGCTGCGGGATGGGATCGACGCCTGTGACGCGGGCACGGTGGTGGCGCGGCAGTGGGCGCGCACGCTCCTGGAAGCCGGTGAGGACACCGATGACGACGCCGTGCGCGCCTGGGGCAAGAGCGCGCTCGCGGCGCTGGCGGACGAACGGCGGCGTGGGGTCGAGGTGATGGGCCTGCTGTTGGACCGGGCGGAGCTGGACGTCGCCGGACGGGTCGGGGCGCTGGTCGTCCGCGGCTGGCACCGCCGCTCGGTCGAGGAGTATGACGAGGCCCTGGCCGACTTCCGGCGGGCGCTGGAGCTCGACCCCGGCTGTGTACGCGCCCATTTCGGCAGCGCGGTGGTCCACCGGGCCGCCGGGAATGTCGACGACGCGCTGGCCGCGCTGGACCGCGCGGACGCCCTGGAGCCGGGTTCGACCTGGATCCCGCGCGAGCGCGGTGAGACCTATCGCAGGGCGCGCCGGTACGAGGAGGCGCTGGAGTGGCTGGACCGGGTGGTCGAGGCCGACCCGGCGGATCCGGTCGCCCTGGGCAGTCGGGGCCAGACGAAGGCGGCGCTCGGCAGGGCGCGGGAGGCTCTGGCCGATCTCGACCGGGCCGTCGGGCTGCGTGGGGACTATGTCTGGGCCCTGGTCCGGCGGGCCCATCTGCGCGGTGTGGTGGGGGATGTGACGGGTGCGCTGGCGGATCTGGACCGGGCGGAGGAGCTGGAGCCAGAGGTGGCGGGCACGGCGGGAGAGCGGGGTGATGTCTACCGGCTGGCGGGCCGTCATGAGGAGGCCGTGACACAGTACGACCGTGCGCTCGCGCTCGATCCCGGGTACGCGTGGGCCCTGGGGAGCCGGGCGATGGCCCTCGAGGCCCTGGACAGGCGCGCGGAGGCGCTGGCGGACCTGGAGCGCGCCGTGGCGCTGGACCCCGGCTACGCCTGGGCCGTGGCGCAGCGCGAGAGGCTCCTGTCGAACGGGCCGTCAGGGACCGGCGGTTGAGCAGCCGCACGGATGCCGTGACAGTGTGAGCGCGGGGTGCGGCGGCCGGGGTTCTCGCGGCGCGCCCGGACCGCCTACGGCGGCACCGTCTGCGCCCCGCGGGCCGACCTGGTCGTCGAAAGTCAGCGGATCACCATGGCGGAGCGGTCGTGGCCGCACAGGGTCCGGGCGCGTGGCCCGGGTACGCGGCCAGAGTGCGCGGTCCGGACTGCTCGGCCCAGGTGCGCGGCCCAAGTGCTCGGCCGAGATGCGCGGTCCGGACTGCTCGACCCGGGTGCCTAGCCCAGGTGCTCGGCCGAGATGCGCGGTCCGGGGTGCTCGGCCCAGGTGCGTGGCCCAGGTGCGCGGCCGAGATGCGCGGGCGCGGCCCAAGTGCTCGGCCCAAGTGCCTGGCCCAGGTACTCGGCCCGGGTGCGCAGTCCGGGTGCCTGGCCCAAGTGCTCGGCCGAGATGCGCGGCCCGGGCTGCTCGGCCCAGGTGCCTGGCCTAGGTGCGCGGGCCACGGTGGGCCGACGCGTTTCCGGTCCCCCGGCACGGTGGTGAACCGCGACGGCTCCCGGGGCCCGGACGGCCGTCGGTGTACGGGCCGCGACCGGTGTCATCGGTCCCCGGCCGGTCCGCTCCGGACCAGGGGGAACGACCAGACCCGCCGCAGGGCGCGCGGTAGCGTCCGCCAGCGGTGCGGCCTCGGCGGGCGCCGTCGCGGCGCGTTCGCCGGGGCCGATACGGCGGCGGTGACCGGCCGCGGGTCCCCTGTGGGGGCGGGCGGATCGATCATCGGCTCGTCCGGGTCGATGGCGGGCGGGGGCGGCGGTGCGGCGTTGGCCGGGGCGGACGGGCACCGGGCCGCCTCGGCCCGCATCATCGCCCGCATGGCGGCGTGGACGTCGAGAGGCATGGCTGTACTCCTGCGGTGTCGGAGATCTGACTGCTGACGGGGCGAAGGGCGGACCGTCCCCGCGGCCCGCTGGGCACGCGTGGAGAGCGGGTGACGGACGGCCCGGGGCCGGTCAGCAGCGCAGAACGACGCTGCGCGAGGAGAACTGGAGGGCGAGGGGCGCCGCTCCGGTGTCGGAAGTGCCGGGGCCGGTGGTGTGGTCGGCGATCCGGCCGCGGACCGCGGCGAGCACCATATGGCCGGGCGCGGCCGAGACCGAGCGGGCGCCGGGGGCCGAGGTGGCGCAGGCACGCCCGGCGTGACCGCCGGGACCACCGTGTCCGGTGTGACCGGCGGGGTGCCCATCGCCGTCTCGGACCGGAAGCGCGGCGGGCCGCGCCGCGCCGGAGGTCTCCTCCTGCGCGCGCGGCGCGGCGGGGGCCGGAACGCGGAACGCACCGCAGTGGCCCTGGTCAGGGGGCGGAGTCTGAGAGGCGCCCTGGGACAGCACGGTGTGCAGCAGTGTCAGCGCCAGCAGCACGACCAGGACGGTCGCGCAGGGTCCGCGGCGGTCCGCGGAGCGGCTGGTCCTATGGCCGTGCACCATGCGGCCTCCCTTGCCGATCCCCCTCCAGGGAACCCCGCTCAGCGGAATCCAGCACTCCGATAGCCCGGAAGTGGCCCGGCTTTCACCCGTGTCGGTGACGTCCTCGAACGGGGATACCGGACAATTCGAGGAGAGGTGCGGTCGTGGGCGGTCCGCGGGAGGGGACGGGACGGCGAGCGGGCAGGGTTTTAGTCCAGCAGTCGGGTGGGGGCGGCCTGCCGCCACGAGTCGAGGAGGATATCCCGCAGCTCCTCGCGGTCCTCCAGCGCGGCGAGCCGGACCCGGACCCAGGCGAACCCGGCCTCGTGGTCGGCGATCCAGAACTTCTCCGGCTCGGCGAGCACGAGTTCGTCGCGCTCCTCCTTGGGGCATCGGACGGCGATCGAGGTCTCGTCCTCGGGAAGGGTGGCGAACATCTTCCCGGCCACCCGGAACGTGGGCATGGACCAGGCGACCTTCTCCGCCGTCTCGGGCAGCGACAGAGCGATCTCGCGGACATCGTCGGACGTCGTCATGGGCCGACCGTAAGGCACACCACCGACAGCGGAGCCGGGGCCTGTCCGTTGGATCGCCGGATGGATCGCCGGACGCCGGGGGCCCGACACGATCCACCCGTCAGGTCCGGCCCGGGTGAACGAACGGGATCGTGGTGGTCAGCGGTACGAAGCCGAGCCGTCGCAGCACCGGGCGGCTCATATCGGACGCGTCGACCTGGAGCCAGGGGTAACCGTGGTCGGCCGCGACCCGGGCGCGGTAGGCGACCAGCGAGCGGTAGACACCCCGGCCGCGCCACTCCGGCACCGTGCCGCCGCCCCAGAGCCCGGCGAAGGGGGCGCCCGGCGTCAGCTCCAGCCGTGCCGCGCTCACCGGGCGGTCACCGGCCATGGCGAGGACCGCGACGGCGGTGCCGGGCGCCTCGGCGAGCCGGGCGAGCAACCGGTGCCGAAGACGCCCGCCGTCGGGTCCGAAGACCCGTTCGCGTACCTCGGCCACCGCCTCCACACCGGCCGCGTCCCTCACCGGGCAGAGCCGGATGCCCTCGGGCGACCCCTCCCCGGCGTCCACGTCCCCGGTTCCCGCGACCATCAGGGTCTCCGCGGGCCCGGGGGTGAAACCGGCCGCCCGGAGCCGCTCGGCGAGGTCGTCCGGCTGATCGTGTGCGTGGAGCTTCCACTCGAACTCATGGCCCAGGGCGGCGAAATGGCGAATCTGCGCCGCGATCTCCGCGTCCGCGGTGGACGGGTCCAGATCGGACCAGAGCACCCCGTTCCAGTCCTGGCGGGCGCCGGTCTGGCGCACCACCGCGCCCGCGCGCTCGATACGCGCGCCGGGGCCATCGGGCAGGGCTCCCCGGCGCATCCGCCGGTCGTACAGCGCCAGTACCGCGTCTCGATCCATCCGCTCACCTCAGCACCGCCCGCGGCGGTCCGGCAACCGGTTTCCCGACCGGACCGCTCCGGCTGGCGATCATGTTTGAATGCCGGGGTGACGGATCTCGACGTGCTCAGGGTGTTCTGCGGGCCCTACGGCCGTGGCGGCAATGAACTCGGTGTGGTGCGCGACGGCCGCGCGGTACGCGGTGAACAGCGGCGGCAGCGGCTCGCCGCCCAACTGGGCTTCAGCGAGACCGTGTTCGTGGACGACCCGGAACGGGGCGTCGTGGACATCTACACCCCCAGCGCCCGGTTGCCGTTCGCGGGCCATCCCCTGGTGGGCACCGCCTGGCTGCTGGATGTGCCCGAGCTGCTGCCGCCCGCCGGTGAGGTCTTCGCCCGCCAGGACGGCGAGTTCACGTGGGTCACCGGCCGCCCCGAGTGGGCCTCGGGGCGGCGCGCCCAGCAGTACGCCTCGGCGGCCGAGGTCGACGCGCTCCCCGCCCCGCCGGAGGGCGAGGGCTGGCTCTACGCGTGGGCGTGGCTGGACGAACCGGCCGGGCGGGTACGGGCCCGTGGCTTCCCCCGCCGGGGCGACGCGATCGTGGAGGACGAGGCCACCGGCTCGGCCGCGCTGACCCTGTCGTACGAGCTGGGCCGCTCCCTCAACATCACGCAGGGCGCGGGTGCACAGATCCTCACCAGCCCCCAGCCGGACGGCTCCGTCGAGATCGGCGGCCGGGTCGTCCTCGTCGAGACCCGCACGCTGTAGTCGGGACCCGCACACCGTGGTGGACGGACCCGGCTATGCCGCGGTGTCCTCCGCCGACCGCGCGTAGTTGAGGGCGATCCGGGCTCCGAGGCGCGCGTTGTTCTTGACCAGCGCGATATTGGTGGCCAGGCTCTCCCCCTTCGTGAGCTCGACGATCCGGCCGAGCAGATAGGGGGTGGCGTCCTTGCCGGTGATTCCCGCCTCCGTCATCTCGGCGAGCGCCTGCTCGATGATGCCGTCGATCCGCTCGGCGGGGAGCTCGTCGGCCTCGGGCACCGGGTTGGCGATGGACAGCCCCGCCCTCAGACCCAGGCCCCACTGGGCGCGCATGATGGCGGCGATCTCCTCGGGGGAGTCGGCGCGCAGCGGGGACGGGAAGCCGCTGACCCGGGAGTAGAAGGCGGGAAAGGCGTCCGTGCCATAGCTGAGGACGGGCACGCCCAGGGTCTCCAGGGTTTCCAGGGTCAGCCCGATGTCGAGGATGCTCTTCACCCCGGCGCTGATCACCGCCACCGGGGTGGTGGACAGTTCGGTGAGGTCGGCGCTGATGTCGAAGGTGTGCTGCGCACCGCGGTGGACACCGCCGATGCCACCGGTGACGAACACCTTGATACCGGCGAGCGACGCGAGCCGCATCGTGCTCGCCACGGTGGTCGCGCCGTGCCCGCCGCGCGCCATCACCTGGGCCAGATCGCGCACACTGACCTTGCGCACCTCGGGGCTGGTGGCGAGCAGCTCGAGATCCTCCCGGTCGAGTCCGACGCGGGGTTCGCCGTGCAGCACGGCGATGGTGGCGGGGACGGCGCCCTCGCCGCGGATGATCTCCTCGACCTCGGTGGCCATCTCCACGTTCTGCGGATACGGCATCCCGTGGCTGATGATGGTGGACTCCAGCGCGACCACGGGGCGGCCGTCGCGCAGCGCGTCCCGGACCTCCGCACCGAGGGTGAGCCGGGGGTGAGGGCTGGTCATGGGGTCCTCCGCAGGGGGGCGTTCAGCGCGTCCTCGATCAGACGCACGGTCAGGTCGGGTCGTACGGTGGCGGTGGTGGCCACGGTCAGGGCCGCCGCGGCGTGGCCGAAGCGGCCGGCCTCGACCGGTTCGGCACCGGTGAGCAGGGCGTGGACGAAGGCTCCGAGCATGGCGTCCCCGGCGCCGGTCACGTCCTGTACGTCGGCCGGTGGCGCGTCCAGGAAGGTGTGGCCCGCGTCGGCGGTGCTGAGCAGGCTGCCGCGCTCCCCGAGCCGTACCCACACCTGCTGGACCCCGCGCTCGTGGAGGGTGGTCACCGCGGTGAGCAGTGCGCGGTCGTCCCCGCCGACCGGATGCCCCGTCAGCGCGCCGAGCTCGGCCAGGTTGGGGGTGACGGCGAACACCGGGCGTGCACCGGAGAACAGCGGGGCGAGCAGCGCCGCCTTGGGGACGCTCACCGGGTCGATCAGGGTCTGGACGCCGGTGGCGGACGCGATGTCCAGCGCGTAGGCCAGCACCTGGGGGGAGAGATTGCCGTCCAGCACCAGCATGCTGGCGTGGCCGACGAGCTCCCGCGCGTGGTCCAGGTGTGCCGGACCGAGACCGTCCGTGGCGGCCATATCGGCGATGGCCACCACCAGATCGCCGTCGGCGTCCAGCACCGCCGTGTAGGTGCCGGTGGGGTGGGCGCTGCGGTGCACATGGTCCACCCGCACCCCGGTGGCCCGGGTCTCGCTCAGCAGCCGCTCCCCCGCCGGGTCCTGGCCGACGGCGGCGATGAGATGGGTGGGGGTGCCCAGCCGGGCGAGGTTCTCGGCGATATTGCGGGCCACTCCGCCGGGGCTGGTGTGGGACCGGCCGGGGTTGCTGGTGTGGTACGCGACGGGGGCGAGGCTGCGCACCTTGACGTCCACATTGGCCCCGCCGATGACCACCACCGCGTTCTCCTGGCGCACGATGTAGCCGCGGCCCAGGATGGCGCCCTTCTTGCCCAGGTTGGACAGATGGACGTTGACCGCGGCCCGGGTGGTCCCGAGGGCGTCGGCGATGGTCTGGGGTCCGGCCAGCGGATCCCGTCGCAGCAACGCGAGGATTTCGCGCTCCCGGTGCGTCAGCATCATGGTTCAGCAGAGTAAAGGAAACTTAGTCGAATAAACAGAGTCGCATCAGCGGAGTCCGGGCGGTGACGGGAGAGCCCGGTCGCCCGCCATCCCCGGGGCAGAAGATCACGCCGGAACGGCGGATGACATCCTGAGGGGCCTCGGCTGGCCGGACACCTGGCAACAGCCCAGGAGAACCTGTCCGGTGACGAGGAAGAAGCCCGATGAGACTCTGCTTTCTGGTGGAGGAGCGCTATCGCCACGACGGGATGCCCCGCGAGGTGATCCACCAGCTCTCCGCCTGGGGGCATCAGGTCGATGTGATCCGCCCGGGCACCTCCCTCACCCGTATCTCGGACGCGGTACGGGCGGGCAGCCATGACGCGTGGGTACTCAAGACCGTCTCCGGCGGCCCCGGTCTGACCCTGCTGGAGGCCGCGGCGGCGGTCGGGCTCACCACCGTCAACGACGCCCGCTCGATCCGCGGTGTGCGGGACAAGGCGCTGGCGGCGGCGATCGGACACAGCCGCGGCCTGCCGGTGCCACCGACCTGGACGGCGGCCCGGCCCGAGGCCCTCGCCGAGATACCGGATTCGGCGTACCCACTGGTGGTCAAGCCCGCGGACGGCAGCTCCGGGCGGGCGGTACGGCTGGTGGGCTCACCTCGGCGGCTGGCCTCGCTGAGCCCCGAACTGGCCGCGGACGGTGTGCTCATCGCCCAGCCGTACGTACCGAACTCGGGCCTCGACCTCAAGGTGTACTGCGCGGGCGGTGAGCTGTACGCGGCCGAGCGCCCCTCACCGCTCGGGCCCGACCGGGGCGTACCCGGTCGGCGGGTGGCGCTGCCCGCGGAGGTGGCCGCCCTCGCCACCGAGGTCGGGGTGGTCTACGGACTCGATCTGTACGGGATCGATGTACTGCTGGGGCCGGAGGGCCCGGTGGTCGTCGATGTGAACGACTTCCCCAGCTTCCGGGAGGTGCCGGACGCGGCGGCGCGGGTGGCGCGTGCGGTGCTGGAGCTGGCGCGCGGCGACGGCCCCCGGCTCCCCCTTCAGGGTGCGGTGGCCGGGCCTCCGTTGGGGGCCGCTGCGCCCGTGCGCGCGGCGGCGGTGACGGCGGTGAGCGGCGGCTGATGCGTATCGGCCTGATCACCTCCGACCCCGGTCATCAGCTTCTCGCCGACACCACGGCCCTGCTGACACCCCGCCATGAGGTGGTGACCCTGGACCCCGCCGCCGCGCACGGCACGGCGAACCACCCGGACTCCCCCGACGCCCTCGCCGATGTGTATCTGCTGAAGGCCAGAACGCCCCGGGCGCTGACGCTCGCCCGCGCCCTGGAGCGGCGCGGCGCCCCGGTGGTGAACTCGGCAGCGGCCACCGGACTCTGTCAGGACCGGACGGCGATGGCCGGGCTGGCCCGCCGGGCCGGGCTGCCGTTCGCCGCCACCCGCACCGTACCGGCGCTCGGCGGTTTGGCGGCGGAACGGCTCGGCGGTCCGGTCGTGGTGAAGAGCCGCCACAGCCGTCGGCACGATCTGGTGGCGCGGGCCGACACCACCGCGGCGCTACGGGACCTGGCCGCCGCCTGGCCCGATGAGCCCGTGGTGGTCCAGGACCTCACCCCCAACGACGGCTGGGACCATAAGCTCTGGGTGATCGCGGGCACGGTGTTCGCCGCGCGGCGCCGCTCGGAACTGGCACCCGACGGCCCCGGCCCCGGCCTTCCGCCGGCCCTCGGTGAACTGCCGCCGGTCTGGCGGGAACTGGTGCACGAGGTCGGTTCGGTCTTCGCCCTGGAGGTGTACGGCGTGGATGTGATCGACACGGGCGGCGGCACCCCCCTGATCGTGGACATCAACGCGTTTCCGGGGGTCCGCGGACAGGTGGGCGCCCCGCGCGCGCTGGCGGAGCTGGCGCTGCGCACCGCCGCGCACGGCGCGCCCCACCGGCGCGCGGACGTGGGCGTGCTCCCCGTCCCCCTGAAGCCGCAGGTGAACGAGGGACGGACCGGACCTTAGGGGCGTCAGCGGCCGAAATAGGGGTTGCCGGGGGCGCGTTGACCCCGGCAGGCTGAACCTCTCCTCCGTGCGAGGTCCAGCCATGCGTACGGCCGGTCCGCGACAGCGGCCGGTCGATCCCGCGGTACGAAAGGACGTCAGGTGACCGCACAGCCCACCGGCACGAGTCTGTGGATCAGGCAGTTCCATCCCGCGCCGGAGGCGGCGACGCGACTGGTGTGCCTGCCCCACGCCGGCGGATCGGCCTCCTACTTCTTCCCGGTCTCCAAGGCCCTGTCCCCCAAGGTCGACGTCCTCGCCATCCAGTACCCGGGCCGCCAGGACCGCCGGAGCGAGAAGTGCCTCGACTCCATCCGCGACCTGGCCGACGCCCTGGTCCCGGAGCTGCTGCCGTGGACGGACAAGCCCCTCGCGCTTTTCGGCCACAGCATGGGGGCGACCCTCGGCTTCGAGGTCGCGCTGCGCCTGGAGCAGAAGGGCGTGGTGCCGGTGGCGCTGTTCGCCTCGGGGCGCCGCGCGCCCTCCGCCCACCGCGACGAGACGGTGCACCAGCGGGACGACGAGGGTCTGATCGCCGAGGTGAAGTCGCTCAGCGGCACCGACTCCCAGCTCCTCGGCGACGACGAGATCCTGCGGATGGTGCTGCCCGCGATCCGCAACGACTACAAGGCCGCCGAGACCTACCGCTACGCGCCGGGCCCGCGGCTGGCCGCCCCGATCCACGCCCATGTGGGCACCAGCGACCCCAAGGCGTCGGTCGAGGAGGTCCGCGCCTGGAGCGAGCACACCACGGGTGACTTCGCGCTGCGCACCTACCCCGGTGGCCACTTCTATCTGAACAGCGAGGCGCCGCGCGTCATCGCGTCGATCTCCGAGGTGCTGTCCTCGCCGCCCGCCTGACCCGCTCACGGCTCTCGCGCCCCGTCGGCCCGGACACCGGGCCTCGGCGGGGCGCTGTTGTACGTGCGCTCCCCCGTGAATCTTCCCCGTGGACCGCGCCCCCGCCCGCCCGCGCCCGCGCCGTCCATTGACCGACAACTTTGAGAGTCTGGACAAATAAAGTTTTCGGTGGGACGGTGGAGCCATGTTGGACGTGAGCGTGATCGAGGACGCGACGGCAGCGGCCGTCTCGCTGGACCCCGTCCGGGCCAAGCTGCTCGCCGAGCTCGCCGCCGAACCCGCGTCGGCGGCCATGCTCGCCGGCCGGGTCGGACTGCCCCGGCAGAAGGTGAACTACCACCTCAAGGCGCTGGAGCGGCACGGCCTGGTCGAGTTGGTCGGTGAGCGCAGAAAGGGCAATGTCACCGAGCGGCTGATGCGGGCCACCGCGGCGTCCTATGTGATCTCGCCCGCCGCCCTCGCCGCGGTCGAGCCCGACCCGGCCCGCTTCCGCGATCAGCTCTCCGCCCGCTGGCTGCTGGCGGTGGCGGCCCGGCTGGTGCGGGACGTCGGCACGCTGATCACCGGGGCGGCACGGGCCCGCAAGCGGCTGGCGACCTACGCGCTGGACGGCGAGGTGCGCTTCGCCTCGGCCGCCGACCGGGCCGCGTTCGTGGAGGAGCTCACGCGGGGTGTCGGTGCGCTGATCTCCAAGTACCACACCGACGATGCGGAGGGCGGCCGGGACCACCGGGTCGTCGTCGCACTCCACCCCACGGTCAAACCCGGTCCGCCCGCTGTTGACCCTCCCGCCGTCGAAAAGCCCGCCGTCGAAGAGCCCCGTTCAGAATGATCGAGTCCGGTGAAATCCGGCGAAGGAGTACCACCATGTCGAAGGAATTCGAGATCGTCCGCGAGTTCGAGACGGACGCCGACCCGGAGCAGGTCTGGGACGCGATCACCACCGGCACGGCCGGATGGCTGTGGCCGATGGAGTACGAACCGCGGCAGGGCGGCGCCGCGCCCTTCGGCGGCACCGTCACCACCTGGGACCCTCCGCACCGGCTGACCGGCCGGGTCGAGGAGGTGGAGGGGATCTCCCAGCAGACCCTCAACCAGCTCGACCACATCATCGAGCCGCGGGTGGGCGGCGGATCCTGGGTGCGCTATGTGCACAGCGGCATCTTCGTCGACGACTGGGACAACCAGTACGACGGCGCCGCCAAGCACACCGACTTCTATCTGCACACGCTGCGCCAGTATCTGGAGCACTTCACCGGACGGCCCGCCGTGTTCTCCGGTGGCGACGGACCGGACGCGTCCAACGCGCCGGGCGCCTTCGAGGTGGTCGCCCGTGGACTCGGGCTCACGGAAGGCACCGCGGAGGGCGCCTCGGTCCGGGTCGAACTGCCCGGCGTCGGCCCGGCGGAGGCCGTGCTCGACTACCGCAACGCGTACTTCATCGGGCTGCGCACGGACCGGGCGATGTTCCGCCTGTTCGGCCGGAACCACTTCGGCGCCCCGGTCGGCTTCGGTGTGCACGACTTCGGCCCGGACGCCGACGCCGAGCGGACCGGTGAGGCCTGGCGGTCCTGGCTCGCGGGTCTCTTCAGCTGAGCCATCCGAGACGCCGCGGGTCGCCATGGGCCGTCGCGGACGGCTCAGCCGTGCGGACGGCTCAGCCGTGCGGACGGCTCAGCCGTGCGGACGACCGGCCAGCACGGTCCGGATGTAGTCCTCGACCGTGGCGTCCAGGCCCACGTCATGACGGACCCGCTCCGACAGCTGCCAGCGGTGTTCCAGCAGCTCGTAGTAGATCTGCGCGGTGTCGGTCGCGCCGCGCAGCTCCAGGGGCACGGCGCGCACCGTCGGCCGGAAGACATCGCGGACCCAGCGGTGGGCCAGCACCTCCGGCCGCGCGCCCAGCGGATCGCCGGGCGCGTAGTCGTCCTGGGTGGCCATCCAGGTCTCCAGGTCGTTCAGCAGACTGCGGGCCTGGTTCTCCTCCGCGTCCAGCCCGGTCAGCCGCAGCAGCTGGCGCTGGTGATGGCCCGCGTCGACGACCTTGGGCACGAAGGTGACCGCGTCCCCGTCGGGCGAGCGCTCGATCTGCATCTCCGCCACATCGAACCCCAGGTCGTTCAGGCGCCGCACCCGCCGGTCGATGTAGTGGCGTTTGGCCAGCGGATAGACCGACTGCCGGGTCAGCTCGTGCCACAGCTCGGCGTACCGCTCGGCGATGGCTCGACCGAAGAGCACCGGGTCGACCGAGGGATGGAGTGAGCCGCTGGCCTCCAGGTCCATCAGCTCGCCCGCGATGTTCACCCGGGCCACCTCGACGTCGTACTCGCGTTGTCCGGTGGTCAGCCGCGGCTGGAGCTGGCCGGTCTCGGCGTCCACCAGATACGCGGCATAGGCGCCCGCGTCCCGTCGGAAGAGGGTGTTGGACAGTGAGCAGTCGCCCCAGGCGAAGCCCGCGAGATGCAGCCGCACCAGGAGTACGGCGAGCGCGTCGAGCAGCCGCTTGATGGTGCTGGGCCGCATCGTCGTCTCGAACATCGAGCGGTACGGCAGCGACCCCACCAGATGCCGGGTGACCAGCACCGGTTCCAGCGGCTCGGCGTCCTCGCCGGTGCGTCCGGTGACCACCGCGAGCGCGTCCACCGCGGGGATCGCGAGCCGGTCCAGATCGCGCAGCAGTCCGTACTCGCGGACCGCCGCCCACTCGCCGACCTCCTTGACCGCCACCACCTCGCCGCCCGCGCGGGCGAACCGGACGACATGGCGGGAGATACCGCGGGGCAGCGAGACCAGGTGCTCGTCCGGCCACTCCTCCAGCGGGATGTGCCACGGCAGATCGAGGAGGGATGCCGGGTGCTCGGGCGAGGTGGCGGTGATCTGCAACTCCATGACACACCAGTGTGCGGTACGGGTGCGCGAGCGGAGCCGGCCCGGTCAGGGCGGACCGGCCGCCGGTCCCTCCTGACCGGGACCGGCCGCCGGTGGCCGCATCCCGTCCAGGACGACCCTGATGCAGCGCTCGGCCCGTCGTGGGTCGGCGGACAGATCCAGCACTCCGGCACCGCTGGTGGCGGCCTTGGCCAGGAATGGGAGGTCATACCAGCACAGATCCGGGCGCAGAGTGCCCACGCGCTGGGCCCGTTCGGTCAGCCGTCGCAGGAGTTCGAGCAGTTGCCGACGGGCGGCGGCCACCCGAGGACCGCCGCGGTCGTCGAGGGAGGCCGAGAGCCCCGCGTTCCCGCCGGTGCGCAACGCGAGATCGGTGAAGAAGCGGGTGAAGGCGGGCCAGTCGGCTCCCCGGCTCAGCGCCCGTTCGGCACCGGCGGTCAGTTCACCGAGCAGATCGAGGAGGACGGCCTCCATCAGCTCACCACGTTCGGGGTAGCGGCGGTAGACGGTGCCGACGCCGACGCCCGCCCGTCGTGCGATCTCGTGGTAGCTGACATCGAGGCCGTGGGCGGCGACCGCCTGGCGCGCGCCGGTGAGCACCCGGGCGGCGTTGCGCCGGGCGTCCGCGCGGGGCGGTCGCTCGGGCCGCTCTGCGGAGGGCATGTCCTCAACCCTAGACAGAATTGGACAGATTCTGTCCACATATCTACGCTGCGGAGAGGTTAACCGGACATGATCTGTCCGCTTACGGGGGTCCGTCCGCCGTCCACCGTCACCCCGAAGGAGCCCGGCCTTGCCTCATCTCGTCGGCACCACCGCAGTGATCACCGGCGGCAGCGAGGGTCTCGGTTACGCCATCGCCGACGCGTTCGCCACGGAAGGCGCCGACCTCGTCCTGATCGCGGGCGATCCGGAGAAGCTGGACCGGGCCCGGCAGACCCTGTCCCGCCACGGGACGACCGTTCGCACCCTCCGCCTCGATCTGGCCGACCACGACGCCGTGACCACCGCCGCACAGCGGGTGCTGGAGCTCACCGACCGGGTGGACACCCTCGTCAACAACGCGGGAACGGCACATTTCAGCCCGCTCGCCCAGACCTCGGCCGACACCTTCGACACCATGCTCCACCTCAATGTGCGGGTGCCGTTCCTGCTCGCCCAGGCGCTGCTTCCGGCACTCACCGCCGGGCGCGGCAGCATCGTCAACATCACCAGCTACTGGGCGGATTCGACCGGGACCGACCGCCCGTCCGCGGCCTACTCCGCCGGCCGCGGCGCGATCAACGCGATGACGCGGGCGCTCGCCGGGGAACTGGGCCCGTCCGGGGTCCGGGTCAACGCCATCGCCCCCGGCGCGGTGCGCACCGCGGCGTACGAGCGCGAGCACATCGACCCGATGAGCGCCGAGCAGCGGGCGGAACACGACCGGCGCACCGGTGACGCCTATCCCCTGGGCCGGATCGGGGCGCCGAGGGAGGTGGCCGCCGCCGCGGCCTTCCTCGCCTCGCCCCAGGCCGGGTGGACGACCGGCACCATCATGAACGTGGACGGCGGGCTGGCGGTCCGCTAGACCGCCGCGCCCGCCGCCCCTTCCTACCGCTCGGCCCCGCGGACCGTCAGGACACGTCGAGCGCGGCGCCGACGATGCTGTCGGCGTCCAGCCCGTGGTAGCGGTACACCGATTCCAGATCGCCGGACTGGCCGAACCGGGTCACCCCGAGGTGGGTGGCGCGCACCTGGTTGACACCACTGAGGAACGCCAGGGTGTGCGGATGGCCGTCGAGCACGGTGACCAGGGGGGCCGCCCGGTGCGCGGGGAACGCCGCGTCCAGGACCCAGCTGTCGCCCTCGCCCCGGCCGGAACGGGCCTGCACGGCGTCGAAGAGCAGCCCGGGGCTGGTCACACAGACGACGTCGGCGGGGGTCCCCTGCGCCTGAAGCCGCTCGGCCGCCAGCAGCGCCTCGGGCACCACCGCGCCCATCGCGGCGATGGTGACCGCGGGCTGCCCGGCGGAGCGCACCAGCGGGTACGCCCCGGCGACGGCCTGTCGGCGGCGGCGCTCACGGGCCGCCGGGTCGGTGGGCACGGCGGCGAGGCTCTGGTCCACCGGGCGGGTGGAGAGCCGCAGATAGGCGGAGGTGCCGTCGGGCCGTCCGAGCTGTGCCAGCGAGGCCAGCAGCGTCCACTCCACGTCGATCGCGAAGGCGGGCTCGTAGGTGACGCAGCCGGGCTGTTCGAGCCCGACCGAGGGAGTGGTCACCGACTGGTGTGCCCCGCCCTCGGGGGCCAGGGTGACGCCCGAGGGCGTACCGACCAGGATCGACTGTCCGCCCGCGTAGATCCCGAACGACCAGGGTTCCAGGGCCCGTTCGACGAACGGGTCGTAGAGCACCCCGATCGGCAGCAGCGGCTGGCCCCAGCGGCTCCAGGTGGCGCCCAGTTCGGCGAGCAGCCCGACCAGGTTGCCTTCCGCGATGCCGAGTTCGAGGTGCTGGCCGGTGGGCCGCTCGCGCCAGTGCAGGATGGTCTCGGGGTCGTCCTCGAACCAGTCGCGGCGGTCCTCGGCCGCCGACCACACCCCGACCTTGTTGACCCAGCCGCCGAGGTTGGTGGAGGAGCTGACGTCGGGGCAGAGCGTCACCACGCGGCGCGCCGCCTCCGGGGCCGCCCGGGTGAGGTCCAGCAGCGCGCGGCCGAGCGCGGCCTGGGTGGTGGCCTTTCCGGAGGGGGTGCGGCCGATGTCGGTGGGCAGCTCCGGAACCGGGGTGAGGGTGACCGGTTCACGCCGCAGCCGGGCGGCCACCGCGGCGCACAGCCGCCCTGCGGCCGAGTCCGGGGCGAACCGCCGCCACGGGTCGTCGAGCGACATCCCGACCCGCTCGCCCAGCTCGGCCATCTGGTCGGCCGAGAGCAGGGAGGAGTGGTTCTGCGGATGGCCCTCGCTGGCCAGTCCGTTCCCCTTCACCGTGTACGCGAAGATCACGGTGGGCCGGGTGTCGTCGATGGCACCGAGCGCCTCGTCGAGCGCCCGCAGATCGTGTCCGCCGAGGTTGCGGATGGCGGCGTGCAGGGTGGCGTCGTCCAGCGGCTCGATCAGACCGTGCAGGGCGGCGGCGTCGGGGCCGTCGCCGGGCAGCCGGGTGCGCAGCTGCTCCGGGGTGCAGCGCAGCAGCCGCTGGTACTCGGGGTTGGTCATCTCGTCGATCCGCCGCCGCAGGGCGTCCCCGCCGGGCCGGGCGAACAGCTCCCGCAGCAGCCGTCCGTATTTGACGGTGAGCACCTGCCAGCCCGCGGCCTCGAACATGCCCTGGAGGCGGTTGGCGCCGATGTTGGGCACCACCCGGTCCAGCGACTGCCGGTTCACATCGACGATCCAGCAGATCTCGCCCAGCTCGCCGACCATCGGGTCGAGGATCGCTTCCCAGCAGGCGCCCTCGTCCAGCTCCGCGTCCCCGACCAGCGAGTACTGCCGCCCGGTGCCCGCGCCGCCCGCGACGGACTCGGTGTAGCGGCGGGCCAGCGCGCCCCAGATCGGCGCGGTGGCCCCGATGCCCACCGAACCGGTGGAGTAGTCGACGGGGTCGGGGTCCTTGGACCGCGACGGATAGCTCTGGAGACCGCCGAACTCCCGCAGCGTGGTGAGATACCGCTCGTCCAGCTCCCCCAGCAGATAGTTGATCGCGTGCAGCACCGGGGAGGCATGCGGTTTCACCGACACCCGGTCCCCCGCCCGCAGCCGGTCGAACCACAGCGCCGTCATGATCGTCGTCATCGACGCCGACGAGGCCTGGTGCCCGCCCACCTTCAGCCCGGTGGGGTTGGGCCGCACCCGGTTGGCGTGGTCGATGATCGCGGTGGCCAGCCAGAGCACCCGCTGCTCCACCTCGTGCAGCAGCGCGTCCTGTGCCGCGAGCGCGTCGGAGACCTTGGCCCCGGGCGTTCTCGCGCTGGTCTTCGTGGTCATGAGGGTCGGTCTCCTCGGCGTTCGGGACCGTCGTGGTGGGACGGCGTATTCGTCAGGCGCGGTCTGGTGGGAATGCGCCCCGGTCGTGCGCGTCCTGGTGGGACGCGGCGTGGCCAGCGGATTCGGAGATCACCAGCGAGACGTAGTCTCCGTTCCGCCCGCGCGCTCCGCAAGGGCTACCGGGTCCCGGCCCCCGGCCCCGGCCCCTGTCGCCCACTGCCGGCGGCCATGGGACCGATGGTGAACGCGCCGGAGGGCAACTCCTCGCCGGTGGCCGTCCGGTAGGCGGCCGGGGCCGTTCCGGCGGGGCGCACCGCATGCGCGCGGGGGCGGGTTCCACCCCTGTCGGGCGGGTGGCGTAGCCTCTCAGCCGCCCATCGCACCGGTACGAGAGGATCCATGATGTACGCCGTCTGGCTGCTGCTCGCGGTCGTCTCCGGTGGGCTCATCGCCGTACAGTCCCGTCTCAACGGCGAGTTGGCGCACGGGACGCACGACCCCTACGCCGCGGCGCTCATCTCCTTCGGCTCCGGACTGGTGGTGATGGCCGCCGGGCTGCTCCTCTCGGGTGCCCGGCGGGCCGGACGCCGGGACCAGGTGGACGGGCGGGGGCGTACGGGTCCCGGGGCCGTGGTCCGGGCGGTGCGGGAAGACCGGCTGAAGTGGTGGCAGGTGCTCGGTGGCTGCGGTGGCGCGCTGCTGGTGCTCTCGCAGTCCCTGACGGTCACCGTGCTCGGAGTGGCACTCTTCACGGTGGCCGTGGTGGCCGGACAGACCGCCGCCGGGCTGGTCTTCGACCGCAGGGGGCTCGGGCCCGCGGGACCGCAGCCGCTGACGGCGCCCCGGATCATCGGGTCGGTCCTCGTCCTCGCGGCGGTCGGGGTGTCCACGGCGGACAAGCTGAGCGCCGACGTCCCGCTCTGGACGCTCGCCCTGCCGCTCGTGGCCGGGGCCTGTGTGAGCTGGCAGCAGGCCGTCAACGGCCATGTACGGGTCGCCACCGGCTCGGCCCCGACCGCGACCTTCACCAACTTCGCGGTGGGCGCCACCGTCCTGGTCACCGTGTTCGCCGTGCACGCGCTCGCGGTCGGGCCGCCGAGCACCTTCGCACCGGACTGGTACGTCTACTGCGGCGGACCGGTCGGGATCGTGTTCATCGGGATCGCCATCGCGGCCGTCCACCACCTCGGTGTGCTCATCCTCGGACTGGCCACCATCACCGGCCAGCTGCTGGGGTCGCTCGCGCTGAATCTGGCGTTTCCCCGGGCGGGTGCCGAGGTCACCCCCTCGACCTTCGTGGGGATCGCCGTGGCGCTGGTGGCCATCGCGATCGCCGCCCTGCCCTGGCGACGCGGCAGGGGCTCGCGGACCGTGGCCACCGGCACCCCGAATGCCACCCGCTCCGCCACCGCGCACGCCACGGCAACCGGGTCCGCGGGCCGCCCTGGATCGTCGCAGGCGCCACCGCGCGACCACTGTCCTCGCTGAGCCGGGCCACCCCTCGCCGCCTCGCCGCCTCGCCGCCCCGAACGCGGTGTCCGATTTCCGCCAGCACCGCTCCCCCGGCATGGCGCACAGTGGGAGGGTGATGAGCGAGGACAGCAGGTACGAGGCGGTGCGTGGGCGGGACGCGCGGTTCGACGGGGAGTTCTTCTTCGCGGTGGCCACGACCGGTATCTACTGTCGTCCGAGCTGTCCCGCGACCACGCCGCGGCGGCGGAACGTGCGGTTCTTTCCCACGGCGGCGGCCGCGCAGGGTGAGGGGTTCCGGGCGTGCCGTCGCTGCCGGCCCGACGCCGTACCGGGTTCTGCCGCGTGGAACGCGCGTGCCGATGTGGTCGGCCGTGCGATGCGGATGATCGGTGACGGGGTGGTGGACCGCGAGGGTGTGGCGGGGCTGGCGGACCGGCTGGGCTACAGCGCCCGCCAGGTGCAGCGGCAGCTCAACGCCGAACTCGGCGCCGGACCCATCGCACTCGCCCGCGCCCAGCGCGCCCACACCGCCCGGGTCCTTCTCCAGACCACCCGGATGCAGACCGCGGAGATCGCCTTCGCCGCCGGATTCTCCAGCGTTCGCCAGTTCAACGACACCCTGCGCGAGATCTACGCCGCCACCCCGGGCGAGCTGCGCGCCGCCGGGCCGCGGACGAAACCCATCGAACGGCCGGGGCGGGGCGGCACACGTCCCGGTGTCGCGCTGCGGCTCGCCCACCGAGGGCCGTACGCGGCCACCGAGGTCTTCGACTACCTCGCCCGGCGGGCCCTCGGCGGGGTGGAGGAGGTCATCGGCGCGCCCGGCGCCCGCACCTACCGCCGCACCCTGCGGCTGCCGCACGGCCATGGCATCGCCGAGGTGGATGAACGCCTCGGCGAAGGCGGCTGGCTGGACTGCCGGTTGCGGCTGACCGAGCTACGCGATCTCACCACGGCCACCCAGCGGATGCGGCGGCTGTTCGACCTGGACGCCGATCCCTACGCGGTCGCCGAGCGGCTGGGCACCGATCCCGCGCTGGCGCCCCTGGTGGCGGCGCGGCCGGGGCTGCGCTCCCCGGGTGCGGTGGACCCGTCGGAGCTGGCGGTGCGCGCCGTCCTCGGCCAGCAGGTCTCGGTGGCCGCGGGGCGCGGGCTGGGCGATGCGCTGGTGGCGGCGTACGGCGAACCCCTCGCCGAGCCCGACGGGGCGCTCACCCATCTCTTCCCCCGCGCCGAGGACCTGGCCGACGCGCCGCTCACCGAGCTCGGTATGCCCGGGAGCAGACGTACGACGCTGCGTGGCATCGCCACCGCGCTCGCCGACGGCTCCGTACGCCTGGACTCCGGAGCCGACCGGGAGCGCAGCGAGCGGGAGCTGCTGGCGCTGCGTGGGATCGGCCCGTGGACGGCCGGTTATATCCGGATGCGGGCGCTGGGCGACCCCGATGTGCTGCTCGCGGGGGACGTCGCGGTACGTGCGGGGGCGCGCCGCGCCGGAGTACGTCTGGAGGACGCGGAGAGCTGGCGGCCATGGCGCTCGTACGCGATGCACCACTGCTGGAACGCCCCGGTCACGGCCACGGCCGCACCATGAACACGATGTCCGAATCCCGCCAGCATCCGGTGTCCGATTTCCGCAGACTGGATAGCGATCAGGACACTTCACAGGAAAGCGAACGAAACCATGACTGTCTACACCATGTTCGACAGCCCGCTGGGCGAAATGCTGCTGGCGGGGGAGGAGTCCACGACCGCCCCGGGCGGTGTCCGGCTGGCCTCAGTCTCGGTGCCCGAGCAGCGGGGCGGGGCGACGGTCGGCGACGGCTGGCGGCGTGACGACGCGGCGTTCGCCGCGATCGTGGACCAGCTGCGGTCGTACTTCGCGGGGCGGCGCACCCGGTTCGACATCGAGTTCACCTCCGGCGGCACCCCGTTCCAGCAGCGGGTCTGGCAGGCGCTGGAGGAGATCCCGTACGGCACGACCCTCAGCTATGGCGCGCTGGCCGAGCGGGCGGGGGCGTCGCGCACCGCCGTGCGGGCGGTCGGTACGGCCATCGGCCGCAATCCGCTGCTGGTCGTGCGCCCGTGCCACCGGGTCATCGGCGCCGACGGTTCGCTGAGCGGCTACGCGGGCGGTCCGGAGCGCAAGCGCAGTCTGCTGCGGCTCGAAGGGGTCGAAGGCATCGACGGCGTCGAAGCCATGAAGGGCGTCGAGGGCATCAAGGACCACGCATGATCACCAAGAACACGGCCACCAGGGCGCGCCGCGCCCTGGACGCGGCCGACTGGCAGGCCATGGCCGGGGAGCTGGACACCTACGGCTGTGCGCTCACTCCGAAGCTGCTGACGCCCGCCGAGTGCCGCTCCCTGGCGGGGCTGTACGACCAGGAGGCGCGCTTCCGCTCGACCGTCGACATGGCCCGGCACCGCTTCGGCTCCGGCCAGTACCGGTACTTCAGCCATGAACTGCCCACCCCGGTGGCAGAGTTGCGTGCCGCCTTCTATCCGTATCTGCTGGCCGTCGCACGCGACTGGGCGGACCGGCTGGGGCGCCCCGCGCCCTGGCCGGACACCCTGGAGGCGTGGCTCACGATGTGCCACGCGGCGGGGCAGAGCCGGTCGGCCCAGATCCTGCTGCGTTACGGGGCGGGCGACTGGAACGCGCTGCACCGCGATGTGTTCGGCGAGATGGTCTTTCCGTTGCAGGTGGTCATCGGCCTCGACGAGCAGGGCAGCGACTACACCGGCGGGGAGTTCCTGCTGGTGGAGCAGCGGCCCCGGGCCCAGTCGCGCGGCACGGTCAATGTGCTGAAGCAGGGCCACGGGCTGATCTTCACCACCCGCGACCGGCCGGTGCGCTCGGCGCGCGGCTGGTCCGCCGGGGCGATGCGGCACGGGGTGAGCACCGTGCGCTCCGGCCACCGCCACGCCCTGGGCCTGGTCTTCCATGACGCCTCCTGACCACGGCCACCACGATGGCCACCGCACCGGACACCGTCCGTATGTACACGCTGTTGGACGCGGCGGGACGTCCCTACCGCGCCATGGCTCCGGGCACGCTCGGCGGCCATCGGCGGGCCAGGATCTACGGGAGGCTGGACTGTCCCTCGGCGCTGCGGGCCCTGGCCCGCGGCGGCTACCGGCGGGACCGGGTGTTCTTCGCGGACGAGGCCACCGCGCTCGCGGCCGGATACCGGCCGTACGCGGTGTGCCTCCCCGCGCGGTACACCCGCTGGAAAGCGAACCGGGAGACCACTGAGCCGTGCTGAACACCTCGCGATACCCCGATGAGCGGCCCGTCTCACCCCTGCTCGGCGAGGCCGAGGAGAGGGCGTACGGCGCGCTGCCGGGTCCCGTGCCGCACACCGCGGCCGAACTCGCCGCCGTCATCCGCCTGGTGACCGCCCTGGCGCCCCGCACCGGGACGGTGGCCGTCGGCCACGGCCGCGACACCGCCTCGCGCGCCGCCGCCGCGGCGTTCGCCACCGCCTGGCAGGAACGGGGCGGACAGCTCGTCGCGGTGGTGGACTGGCCCGAGACCGCCGCGTCGTGGCTGCGCCCGGCCCGGCGGCTGACCGCACCGGCACCGGACGCCTGGGTGGTGGCCGCCGCGCCGCTGGGCTGGATCCGGATGAGCCGGCGGTTGCGGCACAGCACCGACTGGGATCCGGGGCGCACCGTCGCGTTCGCCTCGCTGCGGGACTCGCGCCTCCCGGCGGTGGCCGGTCCCGGCACACTGCACGGCCTGCGCGGGGCCACCGCCGACGGTGGAAGCTGGGACATCCGGCACCGCTGGGTGACCTCCCACCCGGCACCGGAGGGCGGTGACCCGCGGTGGACGCGCTGATCCCCCGGCCGCGGCTGTCCGTGGCACCCGGCGCCGTCCATCTGCCCGGCTGGCTCGACCTGGACGCACAGCGCCGCCTGGTCACGGCCTGCCGCGCCTGGGCCACCGGCCCGGTGCCCATCCGCCGTACCCGGCTGCCGAACGGCGGGGTGATGTCCGTGCGCACGGTGTGCGTGGGCTGGCACTGGAAGCCGTACGCCTACACCCGGACCGCGGACGACGTGAACGGCGCGCGGGTGGCGGCGTTCCCGGACTGGATGGTGGAGATGGGCCGCCGCGCACTGGTGGCGGCGTACGAGGACGAGCGGGCCGCGGACGGCTACACCCCCGACACGGCGCTCATCAACTTCTATGACGCGCAGGCGAAGCTCGGTATGCACCAGGACAAGGACGAGCGCTCCAGCGCACCGGTGGTGTCCCTCACCGTCGGCGACACCTGTGTGTTCCGCTTCGGCAACACCGAGACCCGCACCAGGCCCTACACCGATCTCGAACTCGCCTCCGGCGATCTGTTCGTCTTCGGTGGCCCCTCGCGCTACGCCTATCACGGTGTGCCGAGGATCCTGCCCGGCACCGGCGATCCGGCGACCGGACTGACGGCGGGGCGGCTGAACATCACCATGCGCGTCACCGGGCTGACGGAGACGAGCTGACGGGCCGACACCGGCGGGGCGGATCCGGCGGGACGGGTCCCGCGAACCGGCCCCGGCGGGACAGCGTACGGCGAGTAACAGCCCCTACGAGGAGGCCAGTTGACGCGCCCGGCGCAGTCCGGCGGTGACATCCGCGAGCGTGGCGCAGTCCGCCACCGCACCGCCCACGGGCAGCGCCAGATCCGTCGGAGGGCGGCGGGCCGCCACCGCGTCGGCCAGGTCCGACAGCGCGGTCCGCAGCCGCGTCACCAGCTCCGGATCCGGGGCCGCGGCGCCCTGGTCGAGCCGGACACCACAGGCCGTCGCGGTGTCCACGATCTCCTCCAGCGCGGAGACCACCGGGGCCCACACCGCCAGGTCCCGTCCGAAGGGCGGGTGTTCGGCGCCGGACACCGCCACCGCCCGGCGGGCGTCGGCCAGGGCCCGGTACGCCTCACGGCGCAGCCGGAGCCGTTCCGGGTAGCGGGTGTCGGCGGCCAGCACCCGGTCGAGGTGGTCGCGGGTGGCACGGACGGCGAGCGAGAGCCGGACGGACACCTGGGCCCGTGGCCCGCCGAGCCCCGGCAGTGCCCCGGCGGCCAGCACCACCCCGCAGGCCAGCAGGGTGTCCCTCAGCCGGGTGTACCCGGGGTCGGTGTCCCCGCCGAGGTAGACCAGGGAGAGCAGCAGCGGGGTGAGGACGGCGGTCTGGAGCGCGAAGTGGCGCACGGAGACGGGGATCAGGGCCGAGCAGAGCGCGGCCACGGCCACCGGCCAGACACCGGGCACCCCGGCCACCGGGCCGAGGAGGGCGGCGAGCGCGCCGAAGACGGTCACGCCCACCGCGGTGCCGAGCGCCCTGGAGACGGCCCGGGAGAACAGCGGGCCCATATCCGGTTTGACGAGGAAGGCGGCCGTGGCGGGGAGCCAGTACCAGTGGTCACCGGGGAGTTCGCGGGCGAGCGCGGTGCTCACCCCGACGCACAGCGCCACCCGGGCCGCGTACTCGCGACCGGCCGCACCCGAGGCGCGGCGCAGCCGCTGCCGGAGGCCGGGGCCCACGGGACCGACGGCGGGCGCCGGTTCGCCGTCGAAGACACGGGCGGCGAGCAGTACCGCGCGGTGCACGGCCACCTTGCCCGCGGTGTCCGGGACGGGCGCGGGCAGCGGGCCGGGGGGCCGTCCGGTGCGGATCGAGCGGGCGAGCCGGGCGGGAGTGCGGGCCAGGTCGTCGGGGAGGGGCGCGTCCTCCCACAGCAGGGTGAGCGCCGCCTCGCTGAGCGCTCCGGCCACCGCGAGGCGGTCGCGCAGCGCGCGTGCGCGGACATCGGGGCGGTGGAGCGGCAGCCGGTGGGCGTAGAGCGCTTCGTAGGCGGTGTCGTACGCGGTGGTCAGTCGACGCCGGGCGGGGCGGCCGCCCTCGGTGCCGACCGCGGCCAACAGCCCGGCGAGGGCGTCGTAGACGGCGGCCACGGCCTCGCCCGCGTCGGAACGCGCGACCGGGCGGCGTCGGAACAGCCGGGCCGCCCGGGGCAGCAGCGCCGCCATGGTGATCACCCAGACGGCACCGGTGAGGACCAGCCCGGCACGGGCCGCCGGGGGTTCCGGCAGGGGCATTCCTACGCCGACGACGCACAGCACCATCAGCTGCACCCCGGCCGCCGAGCAGACCGGCCCGACGGCGCTGAGCGCACCCGAGAACAGCCCGACGGCGGCGAGCGCGCCCACGATCGCCGCGCCGAGGCCGAGGGTGCCCAGCCAGGCGCCGGTGAGCATGCCGACGGCTCCGGCGAGGGCGGGCAGCCCGATGCGGACGACCCGGGTGGCGCGAGTCGCGGGGCGGTCGTTGATATGGGCGAACATCGCGCCGATCCCGGCGGTGACCCCGGCGGAGGTGTGTCCCGAGGCGGCTCCGGCGGCCACCACGGGGCCGACTCCGAGCGCCCCGCGGACGACGGCGCCCCAGGGCACGGGGCCGCCGGTCCCCCATACCCCGCGCAGGGGATGGATCAGCCAGTCGGGCGGAGCGGGGCGAACGCGCAAGGGTCCTCCGTGGTGCGGTTACCGCGTCGGCACGGATGCGGTGGGCGTGCGGTTGCGGTCTGGGTACGAGTAGTGCTTCGGAATCCCGATCGCGTGGATATCAGGCCAGGTCTCCTCGACCGTAAGGGAGTCATGCGGAACTTCCGTAACCCGTGTATTTCCGCCATGTGAGATCTGGGTGATCCCGGGGCGTCCGGCGGTGGTCGTACACCGGAGCGGGGAGGGGCGCGGGGCGCCGGTCAGCCGGGGGATGAACGGCACACGATCGCCCCGATATTGGTGATGACCGAACCCGATCACACAGGTCCATGAAGCGCACATGCCACGCTCATATGTGTCCGAAGCGTGGCCATCTTTAGACGGAGCGTGTTGTGTTCCCCGGCCGGACCCAACTAGCCTCCGTAACCGCCGCGTTACCGAACGCACGTTTAGTACCCCGTCGGTACACGCGTTGAGCAACTGCTCCAGGCCCTACACCGGCAACGGAGGAGAGATGACCGACACCCTCACGGACACGGCGAGCGGCACCGGCCCGGAACCGGGCTACCCCATCGACAGGAGCCCGCACTGCCCCTTCTCCCCACCCGCCGGACTGCGGGAGTTACAGGCGACGGCACCACTGCGGAAGGTCCGGCTGTGGGACGACAGCGATGCCTGGCTGGTCACCCGGTACGAGGAGCTGCGTGCCCTGGCCGGAGACCCCCGGATCAGCAGTGACATCCTGCACCCCGGCTATCCGCAGGTGAGCCAGGGCAGTCTGGAGCGCGCCCGCCGCCAGACGTCCTTCATCGTGATGGACGACCCCACCCACGCCCGGCTGCGCAGACTGGTCACCGCCCCGTTCACGGTCAGGCGTATCCAGGCGATGCGCCCCGCCATCCAGCAACTGGTGGACGAGCTGATCGACACCATGTTGGCCGGGCCCTGCCCCGCCGATCTGGTGCGGGAGTTCGCGCTGCCGCTGCCGTCCCTGGTCATCTGCCGGCTGCTCGGTGTCCCCTACGCCGACCACGCCTTCTTCCAGCGCAACAGCGCGGCCCTGCTCAACCGCAACTCCGCGGCCCGGGCCACCGAGGCCCAGCGGATCCTGATGGACTATCTGGACGGGCTGGTGGGCGAGAAGCTGGCCCGCCCCGCGGACGATCTGCTCTCCGTGCTGGCCACCGGGCAGGTGGGCCCCGGTCTGCTCGAGCGGCGGGACCTGGCGGCCATCGCCATGCTGCTGCTGGTCGCGGGGCATGAGACCACCGCCAACATGATCGCGCTGGGCACTCTCGCGCTGCTCCGCCATCCCGAGCAGCTCGCCGCGCTGCGCGCCACCGACGACCCGGCCCGCGTGGCCGCGGCGGTGGAGGAACTGCTGCGCCATCTCACCATCGTGCAGACCGGGCTGCGCCGGGTGGCGCTGGAGGACATCGACCTCGGCGGTCAGCTGATCCGCGCGGGCGAGGCCGTCATCCTGGCCATCGACGCGGCCAACCACGACGCGGCGGTCTTCGCCGAACCCGACACTCTCGACCTTGGCCGTGACGCCCGCCACCACGTGGCCTTCGGCTACGGCGTCCACCAGTGTCTGGGCCAGCAGCTGGCCCGGGTGGAGCTCCAGGTCGTCTACAGCACGCTCTACCGGCGCATCCCCACGCTGCGCCTGGCAGCCGACCCGGCCGCACTCCCCTACAAGCACGACTCCATCGTCTACGGGGTCCATGAACTACCTGTCGCCTGGTGAGGCGGTTCCGCCTCCACCAGCGTCGCTCCGACAACCCCCCACCCCCGATCGAGGAGAGAAAGCCCTATGCGGGTGACCTTGCACCAGGACAAATGCGTGGCCTCCGGCCAATGCGTGCTCGCCGCGCAGGATGTCTTCGACCAGCGCGACGAGGACGGTGTCGCGATCCTGCTGGACGACGCCCCGCCCGCCGAGGCGCACGACGACGTCCGTCACGCCGCCGCCGTATGCCCAGCCCTCGCTATCACCCTGGCAGAGTCGTGAACAACACCCGCAACGTGGTCATCGTGGGAGCCTCCGTGGCCGGGCTCACCACGGCCGTGACCCTCCGCACCCTCGGCTACGACGGCCGTCTCACCCTTATCGGGGACGAGCCGCACACCCCGTACGACCGGCCCCCGCTGTCCAAGCAGATCCTGGCGGGCACCTGGGAGCCGGACCGGATCAGACTGCGCACCGACGAGGAACTGTCCGCGCTGGACGCCGAGTTGCTGTTCGGCAGGTCCGCCACCGGACTGGACATCGGCGCCGGGCGGGTGCTGCTGGACGGCGGTGACAGCGTGCCCTACGGCTCGCTCGTCATCGCCACCGGGGTGAACCCCTGCCGGTTACCCGGTGTCGAGCTGGCGGGAATGCATCTGCTGCGCACCCTCGACGACGCCCTCGCGCTGCGCGCCGCCATGCTGCGCGGGCCCAAGGTGGCCGTGGTCGGGGCCGGTTTCCTCGGCGCCGAAGCGGCGGCGGCCGCCCGTGGCATGGGGCTGGACGTCACCCTGATCGACCCCCGGCCGGTGCCCATGCGGCGCCAGTTCGGCGACCTCGTCGGCGCGCTCGTGGGACAGCTCCACCAGGACCACGGGGTGTCCGTGCGCTGCGGCACCGGGGTGAACCAGTTCCTGGAGACGGATGGCCGGGTGACCGGGCTGGAGCTGACCGACGGCGTCAAGCTGGACGCCGATCTGGTGGTGGTCGCGGTCGGCGCCGCCCCGGCCACCGGCTGGCTCCAGGGGTCAGGGCTGCTGCTGACCAACGGCGTGGAGTGCGACGCCACCTGCCGGGCCGCGCCGGGGGTCTACGCGGCCGGGGACGTGGCCTCCTGGCACAACAGCCACTTCGACGCGCCGATGCGGCTGGAGCACCGGCTGAACGCGACCGAGCAGGCGCAGGCCGTGGCCCGCAATCTGCTGGGCGAGGAGCTCCCGTTCGCCCCGGTGCCGTACTTCTGGACCGACCAGTACGACGCCCGTATCCAGGCGTACGGCGTCTTCCCGGCCGATGCCGAGCTCACCGTGCTCCACGGTGAGCTGGAGCACCGCCGCTTCGTCGCCGCCTACGGTCACCGGGGCCGGGTGGTCGGGGTGCTCGGCTGGAACTGCCCGCGGGAACTGCGCAAACTGCGCCAGCTGGTGGTCGAGCGGGCACCCTGGTCGTCCATCGGCGCACGGGAGTGCCTGACCGCCGCCGCCTGGTGAGCGCGGGCTGAGAGAGGCGGTACCGGCGGCCGGCCGGGAGGGGAGGCGCCATCCCGGCCCGGGCCGACACCTCACGGCAAGCCGCCGGTGACCGCGACGTCAAGTCTCGGCCATGCGCTCTGGTGAGGCTGGTCGGATGCTGGTCCGTCGTGTTCTCGTCCGAGGTGTCACCGTCGCTCCCCGCCACTGCCGGCTGCTCGGGCTCGCGGGCACCGTGGCGCTGGCGCTGGGGGGAGCGACGGCCGGTGCGCTGCCGGCTGCGGACGCCCTCACCCCCGACTCCGGCAGAGCCGCGCTCGGCCTGGTCAGCACCTACTTCGGGCTGGTCCTGCTGATCGCGGCCTGGTGGTGGCTGGGCCGCGCGGTGCGTGGGCCGCGGCCGCCCGGCACCCGGAGCATGCTGCTCACGCTCGCCGTGTGGGCGGCACCGCTGCTGCCCGCTCCCCCGCTGTTCAGCCGGGATGTGTACAGCTATCTCGCCCAGGGCGCGATGGTGCACGCGCGGATCGACGTCTACTCCCATGGCCCGATCCGGCTGGGCGGACCGCTCGCGGAAGAGGTGGCGCCGCTCTGGCAGCACACCCCTGCCCCGTACGGTCCGGTGTCCCTGGCGTTCGAGAGCGCGGTCGCACACGCCTCGCGCGCCGAACCGTCCCTCGGGGTGCTGGGGCTGCGGCTGGTCGCGCTGGTCGGGGTGGCGCTGATGGTGCTGGCGCTTCCGGTGCTCGCCCGGCGCTGCGGCACCGATCCGGCCGGTGCGCTGTGGCTCGGGGCGCTCAACCCGCTGTTGCTGCTGCATCTGGTGGGCGGGGCGCACAACGACGCGGTGATGCTCGGACTGCTGGGCGCCGGGCTGGTGGCCGCCACGGGCCGGTGGCCGGCGTGCGGTGCGGTACTGGTCACCCTCGCCGCCCTCGTCAAGGCGCCCGCCGCACTGGGGCTGCTGGCGGTGGCCTCCCTGTGGGCACACCAGGTGGCGGGCCGCGGACGGCGGGTGGCTGCCGTGCTGGCCACCGCCGCGCTGGCGCTCGCCACCACGGGCGCGGCCACCGCCGTGACCGGCACCGGATACGGCTGGATCAGCGCGCTCTCCACCCCGGCGTCGCCCGGCAACTGGGCGCTGACCAGCATCCTCGGACGTGCCACCGGCGCCCTGCTGGACGCGGTCGGCAGCGGTCTGGCACCGCTCGCCACCCCGGCGTGGCAAGCACTGGGGCTGCTGGCCACCGCCGCGGCGGTGGCCGTGGTCTGGCTGCGGCCGCCGCGCGGTCCGCTGTACGCGCTGGGGCTGAGCTTGACGGCAGTGGCCCTGCTCGGCCCGGCGCTGCGGCCCTGGTACGTGCTGTGGGGACTGTTCCTGCTCGCGGCGGCGGCGCCGGCCGGAGCGGTGCGCCGGGCGGTGGCGGCGGGCAGCGGAGTGCTGGCGCTGGCCGTACTGCCGAGTGGATTCGCCCCGGACGCACGGCAGTTGACGTTCGCGGTGTGCGGAGGGGCGCTGGCGCTCCTCGCACTGTGGGGCGCCCGGCATACGCCGGGATTCGCCACCGGGCCCGCCACCTCCGGCGGCCACCGCCCGGAGCGTCCGGTATGAGCGGGCCGGGCACCCCGCGCGGACGGCTGCTGCTGGCGTCCGGTCTGCTGGCGGCGGTGGCGCTGTTCCTGGCCACGGTCCCGCTGCACCGGAACTGGTTCGACCTCCATGTGTACTACGGGGCGGTCGGCCACTGGCTGCGGGACGGCCACATCTACGAGTTCACCCTCCCCGGGGCGGACGGCGCGGACTACGGCTTCACCTATCCGCCGTTCGCCGCCCTGTGCATGCTGCCGATGACACTGGTGAGCTGGCCGGGCGCGGTCACCATCAGCACGGCGCTCAACGTGGCCGCCTCGGCCGCCGTGCTGGGCTGGCTGATCGGCCCGCTGGTGCGCCGGCAGGGCTGGATCCCGTGGTTCGCCTTCACCGTGGCGGGATGTCTGTTCGCGCTGCTGGAGCCGGTACGGGACACCTTCAGCTTCGGCCAGGTCAATCTGTTGCTGCTGGTCCTGGTGGTCTTCGACGCCTGGCTGCTGTCGGCGGGACACGGCCGCGCCCGGTTCGCCGGCTGCGGCACCGGTCTGGCCGCGGCCATCAAACTCACCCCGGCGATCTTCATCGTCTATCTGGCGGTGACCCGGCGGTGGCGTGCCGCCGCCCTCGCCGCGGGCACCGCGGTGGCCGCCACACTGCTGGCCGCGTGGGCGGCACCGGGTGCCTCGCGGGAGTACTGGACCGAGGCGCTGTGGGACACCGACCGCATCGGTGCGCTCGCCTATGTCTCCAACCAGTCCTGGGAGGGGGTGCTGGCGCGGCTGGTCGAACCGCTCCAGCCGAGCGGTGCGGTGTGGGGGCTCGGAGTGCTCGCGGTCCTGGCGGTCTGGGCGTACCGGGTGCGTGACGCGGCGGCCGCCGGGGACGAGACGGCCGGTGTCGCGCTGACCGGTGTGGCCGCGTGTCTGATCAGCCCGATCACCTGGATACACCATCTGGTGTGGCTGATCCCGGCGTTGGCGGTGCTGGCCGAGTCCGGCTTGCGGCCGGGTGCGTCCCCGGCCCGCCGCCGGACGCTGCTGCGCACGGCGGCGGTGGTCTACGCGCTGCTGTGCAGCAGTCTGGTGTGGCTGTGGCGGTTCGACTCCACGGGGGTGGGCGGCTTCCTCGGCGCGAACGCCTATGTATGGATCTGCGTGGGGCTCCTGATCGCCCTTCCGCTGCGCGGAGCACCGCCGGAGAGCGACCCGGCACCGGCCGGGGGTACTGCCGGGCGGATGACGGGGCAGACGGAGCGATGAGCACGGAACCGGGCGCGGCCCGTATCCCAGCAACAGAGATCTCCGGACCGAAGCCGAAAGCGAGGTCGCGGCCCATGTCGCAATCGATGACGCAGGTACTGCCCCAGCCGCTGCCCCAGCCCGTGGCGCGGCGGCCGCGCCGTCCCGTGTACCGCAGGGTCCCGGTGCGCCGGATCCTGTGTCTGCTGCCGCTGGCCGCCGTGGCCGTGTGGGTGCTCCAGCACCGGTCGCTGATCGGCTCCGGCGCCCGTCAGATGCTGACCGCGAATCCCTGGTGGCTGCTGGTGGCGGTGACGATGACCGGGCTCACCTGGGTGGCGGTGTCGTTCGCCCGGCAGGGCGCGGTGCATGAACCGCTCCCGGCCCGGCGGCTGTTCGTCACCCAGTTCGCGGCGGGCGCGGCCAACCACCTGCTGCCGTCGGGGATCGGCGCGAGCGCGGTCAACATCCGCTTCATGACCGGCTGCGGCATTCCGGCCGCCCGCTCCTCGGCCGCGCTCGCGCTGTACTTCCTCGCCGAGGGGGTGACCCGGATCGGTCTGCTGGCCGTGCTGTTCCTGGCCTTTCCCGAGGCGCTGCGGCTGGGCCAGGTGCTGCCCGACCGGTCCGGCGCGGCCGTGATGGCGGCGGTGGCGGCCGGGGTGATCGTGCTGCTGGTGGGGGCGCTGCTGATCCGCCCGGTGCGCAGGCTCGTCGGCACGTTCCTGCGCACCGCGCTGTCCGACGCGCGGTCGCTGCACAGGCGACCGGCCCGGGCGCTGGCCCTGTGGGGCGGTTCCCTCGCGTTTCCGCTGCTCCAGGCGGCCGGGCTGGTGGCCGTGGCGCTCGCGCTGGAGCTGGAGGTGCGGCCGCCGCATGTGATGCTCGCCTATCTGGCCGCCACGGCGGTGGCCGCCCTGATCCCCTCCCCCGGCGGTATCGGATCGGTGGACGCCGCTCTGGTCATCGCGCTGGTCTCGGCGGGCGCCCCGGCCGAGTCCGCCACATCCGCCGTGCTGACCTACCGCTTCATCACGGTGTGGCTGCCGCTGGTGCCGGGGGCGCTGGCGCTGGCCGCCCTGGTGCGCGCCAAGGTGATCTGACGCCCGGTGGCTCAGTGGCCGGGGTGGTGCAGCAGCATCTGTACGGCGGGGCCGAGGACACGGCGTTCGCGCAAGGTGAGTTCGACACCGCCGAATCCGGCCCCGGTCGCCTCGGTCACCAGCCGCTCGGGCGGAATCCCGAGGACATGGCGGTGGACGATGAGCACCATCCGTCCACCGGGGCGCAGCACCCGCAGCAGTTCACGGAATCCGGCCGGGCGGTCCCAGAGCATGACGTTGTTGACGGACAGTACGGCGTCCACCCCGGCGTCCGGACAGCCGGTCCGCTCCGCGGCGCCGTCGCGCACCTCGAGGGTGCCCGCCGCGATCTGGGCCGCACACCGCCGGATCGCCGACCGGCGCATGGTGGCCGAGGGATCGACGGCGACGACCCGGCCGCCGGGCTCGACGGCGGCCACCGCCCGTGCCAGTGCGACGCCCGGTCCGGGCCCGACGACCAGCACACGTTCACCGGGGCGCAGCGCCGCCCGGTCCACGGCCCAGCGCTCCTCGGTGGCGTTCAGACGCGCCATCAGGGCACCGCCTACGGTGCCCGCGGGGCCGCGCGGACGGCCGAAGGCCGCGTCGATGAGGCGGTGCGCCGGCTCCGGGCGCCTCGCGGAGTGGTTGCCGGGGGACATCTGTCGTTTCCTTTCCTCGGCTAGCCGTGTTCCCTCGCCCAGTCGCGCCGAAGCGTCAGCACGTCGTACGGCGCGTCATGGGTGACCTCGACGCGGGTACCGAACCGGGCGCCGACCCGGTCGAGGGTGGCGCCGAGCCATTCCGCGTCCCGGTGCGTGGCGTAACGCAGCCGCATCCGCCGTGACTGGAGGGGCACCATGCGCAGCTCGACGAGGTGGCCGCCGTCCGCGGCCACCCGTACGAGGTGGAGCAGCCGCAGATCGTCGCGGTACCGCTCATAGCCGGTGATGCCCTCGTAGTCGTCGATGAGGTCCCCGCAGCCGTGGAGGATCAGCTTGCCGCGGTACACCTCGGCCGGGCGGGGGTGGTGGGAGGAGTGGCCGTGGACGAGGTCGACGCCGCCGTCGATCAGCGCGTGGGCGAAGCGGATCTGGTCCGCCGGGATGTCGTAGCCCCAGTTGCCGCCCCAGTGGACCGAGGCGACGGCGATGTCGCCGGGCCGTTTGAGCCGGCGCACCCGGCCCGTGAGCGTGGCGGCACCCGCGTCGGTCAGCTCGGGCATGAAGTCGATCCCGGGCCGGTCGTCGGTCGCGGCCCAGCGGTACGGGACACCGCTGGAGGGTGTCCCGAAGGCGAAGACCAGGATCCGCCGGTCCTCCCCCACCGGGACGACGGCGGGGCGCCGGGCGGCGGTGAGGTCCCGCCCGGCCCCGGCCACCCGGAGTCCGGCCCCGGCCAGGGCATCGAGGGTGTCCTCCAGACCGTGCGGGCCTCGGTCCAGGACATGGTTGTTGGCCAGCACACAGACATCGGGCCGGACCGCGGCCAGGCAGGGGAGGTTGGCGGGGTTCATCCGGTAATGGAGCTCCTTGCCCGGGGCGTCCTCGCCACCTGCCGTGACGCTGGTCTCCAGGTTGACCACCCGGGCGTCGGGCGCGGCCTCGTCCAGCACCGCCAGCGCGTCGCCCCACGGCCAGGTGAAGTCGACCGGGCGGGGAATCGGGCCGTTCCGCTCCTCGGCCAGCCCGACATAGGCGCGGGAGTCGCGGATGTACGGCTCCCGCAGCTCCGGGTCGCCGGGGTGCGGCAGGATCTGATCGACACCGCGGGCGAGCATCACATCGCCGCACAGGAAGAGCGTCAATGTGTCGCCGTCCATGGTTTCAACGTACTGCGTCGGCCACCGGGACGCCCGTCGCCCGGTGGGCCCCGGGCCAACGGCGCGATGACCAAGGTTTACGGAGCCTTTCCCGCCGTTTCTCCTCAGAACCGTTGTGCCGGACGGGTCGAGCGGAACAGACTGCCCCGGTTGCTTGCTCCACCTCGTACGACACAGGGAGACTGGACCGCCATGACCTCCATCGACCGTCGCAGATTTATGCAACTGGCCGGTACCAGCACGGCCATGTCCCTGCTGTCCACCAGCATCGCCCGCGCCGCCTCGATTCCGGCGAACCGCCGTACCGGCAGTCTGCGCGATATCGAGCACATCGTGGTGCTGATGCAGGAGAATCGTTCCTTCGATCACTACTTCGGAACCCTGCGCGGGGTGCGCGGGTTCGGCGATCCGCATCCGGTGCGGCTGCCCAGCGGCAAGCCCGTGTGGCACCAGTCCGACGGCAGCAAGGAGGTCCTGCCGTTCCGGCCCGAGGTGAACGACCTCGGACTCCAGTTCCTCCAGGACCTCCCGCACGGCTGGCCCGACGGCCACGCCGCGTTCAACAAGGGTGCCTACGACAAGTGGGTGCCCGTGAAGTCCGCCACCACCATGGCGTACCTCACGCGTGAGGACATACCGTTCCACTACGCGCTGGCCGACGCGTTCACCATCTGCGACGCGTACCACTGCTCGTTCCTCGGCTCCACCGACCCCAACCGCTACTACCTGTACACCGGTTACACCGGCAACGACGGCAAGGGCGGCGGGCCGGTACTCGACAACGCCGAGCTCGGCTACAGCTGGACCACCTACCCCGAGCGCCTGGAGAAGGCCGGGGTCTCCTGGAAGATCTACCAGGACATCGGCGACGGGCTGGACGCCGACGGCGGCTGGGGGTGGATCGACGACGCCTACCGCGGCAACTACGGCGACAACTCGCTGCTCTTCTTCAACCAGTACCGCAACGCCAAGCCCGGCGACCCGCTGTACGACAAGGCCCGCACCGGCACCGACGTCAAGAACGGCGACGGCCTCTTCGACAACCTGCGGGCCGACGTCCAGAACGGCGAGCTGCCCAAGATCTCCTGGATCGCGGCGCCCGAGGCGTACTCCGAGCACCCCAACTGGCCCGCCAACTACGGCGCCTGGTACATCTCCCAGGTGCTGGACGCGCTGACCTCCGACCCCGAGGTCTGGAGCCGTACCGCGCTGCTCATCACCTACGACGAGAACGACGGCTTCTTCGACCACGTGGTTCCGGCGTACGCGCCCGCGGAGGGCCGCGGTGCCTCGACCGTGGACACCACCGAGGAACTGTTCCCGGGCTCGGCGTCGCAGCCCGCGGGCCCCTACGGACTGGGCCAGCGGGTGCCGATGCTGGTGGTGTCGCCGTGGAGCACCGGTGGCTTCGTGTGCTCCCAGACGCTGGACCACACCTCGGTCATCCGGCTGATGGAGCAGCGCTTCGGTGTCGAGGAGCCGAACATCTCTCCCTGGCGGCGCGCGGTGTGCGGTGACCTGACGGCGGCGTTCGACTTCAAGCACAGCGACGCCAAGGTGCCGTCCCTCCCGGACACCGACGGCTATCTGCCGCCGGACAACGAGCGCCACCCGGACTATGTGCCCAAGCCACCGGCCAATGGCTCGCTGCCCCGACAGGAGGCGGGTCTGCGCCCCTCCAGGCCGCTGCCGTACGACTTGTCCGCCGAGGCCACCGTGGCCGACGGAAAGCTGCGGCTGGACTTCACCAACCGCGGCAGGGCGGGCGCGCACTTCCACGTCACCTCCGCGAGCCACCCGGACGGGCCGTGGGGCTACACCGTCGAGGCGGGCAAGCACCTGTCCGGCAGCTGGCCGGCCACCGCGGACAAGGACACCTACGACGTCCAGGTGCACGGGCCGGGCGGCTTCGTCCGCCACTTCAGCGGGCGCATCGACGGCCGCGGCCCCGAGGTGACCGCCCGCCACCACCGGACGACCGGCGAGGTCGCACTGACCCTGGTCAACCAGGGCGACAAGACCGTGCGGCTGACCGTCACCGATGGCTACGGCCACCAGAAGAAGGCCACCTACCGGCTCCGCCCGGGCGGACGGACCACCCACACCGTGCAGACCCGCCGCAACCACCAGTGGTACGACGTGTCGGTGGCCTCCGATGAGGACAGCGGCTATCTGCGGCGGCTGTCCGGCCATGTCGAGACGGGGCGCACGGGGGCCAGCGACCCCGCGCTCTCCGCGGACTGACTCCCGGCGCCGGGCGCACCACGCGCCCGGCGCACCTCCGCGTGCGTCCGCCCGGCGGCTTCCGCCGGGCGGACGCGTATGCGTACAGCGGTGGTTCATTCCAGACTGAAACACACCGCATCGTCGCCGTGCCCCGGTACGGCCCGCGCCCGAACGTGATACGGAGGTAAAGGAAGCAGGCGGCGGAGACACGGGGGGCGCTGTGCTACGCATACATTTCACCGGTCAGGACCTGGGACTCACCCGCGTGGCCGCGGGGCCGGTCCCGATGTGGGAGACCATGCTGAGCCTGCACAGTCTCCGCCAGCAGAACCAGGGGCTGGTGCCGGCGCGCTGGCGGCGGTCGGTCGGCCCCAAACTGCCGCGTTCGACGGGGCTCTTGACGGCCCTGGTGCCAACGAGGGGCTATTTTCCGGACTTTCTCACCCCGGCGGACCCGCTGTACGACCTGGACGAGGGTCTTGACGCGGTGCTGAGCACCCCACGGGCCCGGCTGCGGCGCGATCTCTCGCTGCTCGCCGGAGGGCGGCGGCTGCCCCCGTGGACCCGTTCGCTGGCCGACGGCGAACCGGACGCGGTGACGCTGCTGGGACGTGCCGTCCGGGGCTATCACGAGGCCGCGATCGCCCCCTACTGGGAGCGCATCCGGGCCCAGGTCGACCATGAGCGACTGCGGGTGTCCACGCCGATGCTCGGCGGGGGCACCGAGGCGCTGCTGTCCGCGCTGCCCCCGTGTCTGCGGTGGCGGCGGCCGGTGCTGGAGGCCGACTACCCCGTCGACCGCGATCTGCGGCTCGACGGCCGCGGGCTGCTGCTCATCCCGTCGTTCTTCTGCTGGCGCACCAGCATCACCCTGCTGCACCACGACCGGACACCGGTACTGGTCTACCCCGTACAGCACCGGCTGCTCGAGGAGGGTCCCGCGGCCCAGGGCCGCTCCTCGCTGGCCAAGCTGCTGGGGCCGACGCGGGCCGCCGTACTGGAGGCGGCCGAGGGCCGTTGCACCACCGGTGAACTCGCCCAGCGCGTCGGCATCCTCATCTCGTCGGCCAGCCAGCACGCCACGGTGCTGCGCAACGCCGGACTGCTCACCAGCACACGGGTGTCCAATACGGTGGTGCACTCGCTCACCCCGCTCGGCAGCCAGCTGCTGTACCGCGGCTCCGTGCCGCTGACACTGGCCGAGCCGGGGCGGTGAGCGGGCCGCCCGGCCGCCCGCGCCACCGCCGATCGCCGGCACGGTACATTTGACCTCGAACGATGGAACCGCCGGTCCGCCGTCGTGTCACCGTTCGCACCGATGTGAGGAGCCCGCCCGTGTCCGGCCACCGATCCATTACCGACACCGAGAAGCTGGTCGCGGCGCAGCTCGGAGGCATTCCGATCCGCCGTGAGCAGATGGCCATGGTGTCCAACATCTACCGGGCCGCGTCGGCGGTGCGACAGCACCTGGAGAACTCGGTGCTGCGCGGCTGCGATCTGACCTGGACCGCCTTCGTGGTGCTGTGGGTGGTATGGATCTGGGGCGAGTCGGAGACCCGGAACGTGGCGGAGGAGGCGGGCATCTCCAAGGGCACACTCACCGGCGTCGCCCGCACCCTGGAGTCGCGCGGGCTGATCTGTCGCTCCGGCCACCCCAGCGACGGCCGGCTGGTGCTGCTGAGCCTCACCGAGGAGGGCGAGGCGCTGATGCGGCGTGTCTTCCCGGCGTTCAACGAGGAGGAGGCGTTCGTCGCCGGGCAGTTGTCCGACGAGGAGTGTCTGCGCACCGCCGAGGCGCTGCGCCGGGTGGTGCTCCAGGTCGAGACGCGGGGTGAGGAGCGCAGGCTCGCCCTCCTGGACGGTGCCGAACCGGCCCCGCGCCGCAGCGGGCGCCGTCCGAAGGCGTAGACCCGGCTCAGCCGCGGCCGCGGGCGGCGCGCACCAGCGCGTCGAACAGCCCCTGCTGGGCGGGGTCCCGGTGGGCGGTGTCCTCCGGATGCCACTGGACGGCGGTGAACCAGCCGCGGGCGGTGGGCAGTTCATATGCCTCCACGGTGCCGTCGGCCGCGGTGGCGGTGGTCCGGAGCCCGGTGCCGAGCCGGTCGATGCGCTGGTGGTGGTAGCAGGAGACCTCCACCTTCTCCGCGCCGGTGGCGCGCGCCACGAGCGACCGGGGGCGCAGGGCCACCGGATGCGTCAGATGGCGGTGGTCGCGGTCCTGGCCGCCCATGTCCTGTTCGAGGGTGCCGCCGAGCACGGTGTTGACCACCTGGAGGCCGCGACAGACGGCGAGCAGCGGTAGTCCGGACTCCAGTGCCCGGCGGGCCAGTTCGAGGTCGAAGCCGTCCTGTTCGCCGTCCACGTCGTAGACGCTGGTGTGGGCCGGACCGCCGCCGTAGCGGCGGGGGTCCAGATCCCCGCCGCCGGGCAGCAGTACCCCGTCGAACCGCTGCAGCCGGGCGGCCACTTCGGTGGGGTCGGCGGTGCCGGCGGGCGCGTGGGGGTGGATGGTGGCGGGTTCGCCCCCGGCCCGCCAGACCGCCTCGACGAGCGCGCGGGCGTTCACCTCGGCGGCGAAACGCAGGGCCGAGGTGGTGGCGGAGAAGCGGGCCGGGACGGCGATCAGCGGGCGGGGGCCGGTCACAGCCGGATCCAGGTGGTCTTGAGTTCGGTGTACTTCTCCATCGCGTGCACGGATTTGTCGCGCCCGTTGCCGGACTGCTTCATCCCGCCGAAGGGCACGGTCAGGTCGCCCTCCTCATAGCAGTTGACCCATACGGTCCCGGCCCTCAGGGCGCGGGAGACCCGGTGGGCGGTGGTGAGGTCGGAGGTCCACAGACCGGCGGCGAGCCCGTAGTCGGTGGCGTTGGCGAGCCGGACCGCCTCCTCGAGGTCGTCGAAGGCGAGGACGGACAGCACCGGGCCGAAGACCTCCTCACGGGCCAGCCGGGAGCCGGGGTCCACCCGGTCGAAGACGGTGGGTCGCAGATAGCTGCCGCCGCTGTCGGTGAGAGTGGCGCTGCCACCGGTGAGCAGCCGGGCGCCCTCCGCCGCTCCGGTACCGATGTGGTCCAGGACCCGCCGCAGATGGCCGTCACCGGCCAGGGCGCCCATCTCGGTGGCGGGGTCGAGCGGATCGCCGACGCGCAGGGCGCGGGCGCGTTCCACGACGGCCTCGGTGACCCGCTCGGCGACGGCGGAGTGCACCAGCAGCCGGGAGGGCGCGGTGCACATCTCCCCCTGGTTGAAGAAGATTCCCCAGGCGGCGGTGGCGGCGGCGAGCTCCAGATCGGGGGCGTCGGGGAGGATGATGTTCGGGGATTTGCCGCCCAGCTCCAGCCAGACGCGTTTGAGGTTGGAGTCGGCGGCGTAGCGCAGGAAGTGGCGGCCGACCGCGGTGGATCCGGTGAAGGCCACGACGTCCACGTCCGGGTGGAGCCCGAGGGCGCGGCTGGCGGTGGGGCCGTCGCCGGTGACCACGTTAAGCACGCCGGGCGGCAGCCCCGCCTCGGTGGCCAGTTGGCCCAGCAGCAGCCCGGACAGCGGTGATCGCTCGGACGGTTTGAGGACGACCGTACAGCCCGCGGCCAGCGCCGGAGCCACCTTCCAGGCGGCCAGGGTCAGCGGGAAGTTCCAGGGCACGACGGCGCCGACCACGCCCGTCGGCTCCCGGGTGACGAGGGCGAGCGCGTCGGTCGCGGTGTGCGGGGAGGCGTCGGCCAGCTTGTCGGCGAGCTCCCCGTACCAGCGGAAGGTGCTGATGGCGGCACGCAGTTCGATGTCATGGGCGTCGCCGATGGGTTTGCCCATCTCCAGGCTGATGGTGAGGGCGAGGGTCTCCCGCCGCTCCTCCAGCAGCCCGGCCAGCCGCCCCAGCGCCCGGCCGCGCTCGGCCGGGGAGAGACGCGGCCAGGGGCCGGTGTCGAACGCCCGGCGGGCGGCGGCCACCGCGAGGTCCACCTCCGCGGGCCCGGCGTCGGCCACCTTCGCCAGCACCGCGCCGTCGCGGGGCGAGACCACCGGGAACGCGGCTCCCGCCCCGGGCTCGGCCGCACCGTCGATGTGGTGGTGCACGGGCAGTGCGGCGGGCAGCGCCGCGCCGCGGCGCTGCCACTCCTCATGGGTGAGGTCCGGCATGGTGTCCTCTCGTTGGACGGCGCCCCGGGCGGTGCGCCGGATACGTCTCAGACGGTGTGACGGCGGATGAGGCGGGCCGCCGCGGCGCCCAGCGCCAGCACCGCCGGGACGGTGAGCACGAGCCAGACGGCGGTGGCGGTGTCACCGCCGATGAGGGTGGTGAAGTTGGCGAGGATCAGCCAGATGGCACCGGCGATGCCGAGGGCCCCCAGGGCGGGCGCGACGAGGGTGTTCCAGGGCCGGGTGTCCCGTCGTTCCCGGCGGAAGAAGACGATCACGGAGACCGATGTCAGGAAGTAGAGCAGCATGATGCCGAGCACCCCCACTCCGCTGAACCAGGAGAACAGGGTCAGCACCGGGTCCTTGCCGGTCAGCGCGAACGGCACCACCAGGGCGAGGGCGATCACGGTCTGTACGGCACCGGCCGCCCAGGGCGCGTGACGGCGGTTGAGCGCGCTGAGCCGCGCGGGCAGCAGGCCCTCGCGGCCGAGCGAGAACAGATAGCGGTTGGCGGAGTTGTGGAAGGCGAGGATGCCCGCGAAGAGGGAGGTGGCGAGCAGGATGGGCAGCACATCACCGGCCCAGGTGCCGAACAGGTCGGCGACGGGCGCGAAGACGAACACCGTGGAGTCGCCGCCCTCCAGTGCCTTCCCGGCGGCGCCGGTGGCCTTCGAGGGTCCGTAGGAGGAGACCAGCATCCATGAGGTGAAGGCGAAGAAACCGGTGACGACGGCGACCGAGAGATACGTGGCGCGCGGCACGGTGGTGCGCGGTTCACGGGCCTCCTCGCCGTAGATGGCGGTGGCTTCGAAACCGAACATGGACGCCACGGCGAACATCAGCGCCACCCCCGGCGCGCCCTGGAGGACCGCCTCCGGGGAGAACGACTTGGTGAACGCGAGACCCTCGGGGCCGCCGCCCTGGACGAAGGTGACCACCCCGAAGACGAGCAGGATGCTGAACTCCGCCAGCACGAACACGGCGAGCACCTTGGCGCCCATCTCGATCCCGACCGCGCCGAGTGCCTGGACGACGGCCATGGTGAGCAGCGCCCACAGCCACCACGGCTGGTCCACTCCGGTGTGGTGGGCCATCAGCACGCTCATGGTGGCGCCGTAGAGCCCGTACATGGCGGCCTGCACGGTGCAGTACGCGAACAGCGCGACCGCCGCGCTGCCACTGCCCGCGGTCCGGCCGAGGCCCTTGCCGATGTAGGTGTAGAAGGCGCCCGCGTCCACGACATGGCGCCCCATGGCGACGAAGCCGACCGAGAACAGCAGGATCACGGCGCCCGCCACGGCGTACGCGGCCGGCGCGCCCGGGCCGCTGCCCAGCGCGATGGCGATGGGCACGGCCCCGGCGATCCCGGTGAGCGGGGCCTGCGCGGAGAGGACGAAGAAGAGGATGCCCAGGACGCCGAGGGCGTTGGGCTTGAGCTGGGCGGTACGGGGGGCGTCCTGCACGGTCTCGCGTTGGGCGACCGTTTGACTGTCCACGCGGATCACCTGTCCGGGGAGGGGAGCGAATTTTCGTTTTGAGCCAAACGAGTTGCCTTATGGTGGGCCGCTCGGACACGTTTGGCAAGGGGCCGGACCACCGGATCTCCCCCGGCGGACATCGGTCGGACAACGGTCGGACGTCGGTCAGACGTCGTCCGCGGCATCGGTGTGCGCGCCGGGCGCGGTGTCCGCCGTCAGGGCCCGCAGCAGCGCGCGCAGCTCCTCCAGGGCCGCGTCGGTGTGCTCCGCACCGCCCAGCACCAGCTGGTGCAGCACCAGTCCGTCCAGCGCCGCGAACACCAGCCGGGCCAGCGCCCGGTTCGCGCCCTCGGGCAGCATCCGGGACAGCTCGCGCTGGGCCGCGTCGAAGTACTCCTCGTACAGCACGCGGAGCTGGGGCAGCAGCTCGGGCCTGCGGCGTGACTCGAGCAGCAGCTCGTACTGGAACGCCTGGGCGTCCGGGTCACCGGTCACCATCGCCGACAGACCGGTGGCGAAGTCGGTGGCCCGGCCGGTTCCGGGTTCGACCGCGCTGACGCTGAGGCTGGTGCGTACGGAGTGGGCCAGCGCCTGTTCGATCAGCGCGTCACGCGAACCGAAGTGGTGGACGACCAGTCCGTGGGTGACCCCGGCCTCCTCCGCCACCGCGCGGTAGGTGAGATGGCGCAGACCGCGCCGGGCCACCACCCTCACGGCGGCGGCCAGCAGCGCTTCGCGTCCCGCCCCGTACGACACCCGTCTGCGGGGCTTGCCGCCACCGGCCCCGGCCACCTCGCCGCTCCCGGCCGCCCCGGCGGATTCGGTCATGACGGCGACCCTACCCGCCACCCGGCCGGAACCGCCCGGGTGGCGCCCCGGGACGGTTCAGCCACGCCGGGGCGGGCGGATGCCGCGGTACTCCCAGTCGCCGCCGAGGGCGGTGGACAGCACCTCCTCCGACTCCGTGGGCTGGGCTCCGACGTCGGTACGGATCGGGGTGGGCCCGGCCACGATGTGGTTGCTGAGCCTGCCCAGTCCCTCCACCTCGACCTCGACCAGATCACCGGGCCGCACCGGACGGGAGCCCGCCGGGGTACCGGAGAGCAGCACATCGCCGGGGTGGAGGGTGATGGTGCGGGCGATATCGGCCACGAGATAGTGCATATCCCACTCCATCTCGTCGGTCGAACCGTCCTGCACCACATGCCCGTTGACATACGTGCGCAGGTACTTGCCGTGGAAGTCCCAGTCGGTGACCAGCCCCGGGCCGAGCGGGCAGAGCGTGTCCGAGCCCTTGACCCGCAGCATGGACCCGGCGTCGGTGTCCCGGAAGTCATGCAGTCCGTAGTCGTTGGCCACGGTGTATCCGGCGATGTACTCGCCCGCCTCGGCCGGGGACACATTGCGGCAGGTCCGGCCGATGACGATGGCCACCTCGCCCTCGTAGTTGAGCCATTTGCAGCCCTCGGGACGTACCACGGCGCCCCGGTGGGCGTTGAGCGCCGAGGTGGGCTTGTGGAAGTAGGTGGGGGCCGAGGCCAGCGCGACCTGGAACTCCGTCACCCGGCTGCGGTGGTTGAGATGGACGGCGATCACCTTGGTGGGCACCACGGGCGGCAGATGGCGGGCCTCCTCGGCCTTCACCCGCCGTCCGTCCCCGGCGACCAGTTCGTCACCGTCGCGGACGGCCTGGACGGCGGCGCCGTCGAGGAGGATGCGGCGGTACTCAGCCATGGGCGGACTCCTGTGTCACGGTGCGGGGCGCGGTCCAGCCGACGGCGGGACGGTCGAACCAGAGGTGGGCCTGGCCGGTGCCGATGGAGTTCTCGTAGGCGCCGTACTGGCGGGCGGTGGCGGTGCACTCCGCCCCGCCGAGGGCTCCGGCCATCATCAGGTAGTGGGAGAAGCGGGCCTCGGGCCTATGGGCCAGGAACTCCGGCATGGTGCGCAGCACCTCGTCGTGGCGGCCCTCCGTGAACCAGGCGATGCGCTGTTCGTCGGCGGCGCGGGCCTCGGGGGTGAAGATATGCGCGGGGTCGCTCGACTCGTGGTCGCGCAGTTCGCGCAGCGGCCAGAAGGTGTGCGAGAGCGCACCGGAGGCGATCAGCAGCACCCGGCGGCCGGGGGTGGCGGCGATACCGTCGGCCAGGGCCCGGCCGAGGCGCAGATGGTCCTCCATATCGCCGGTCTGGCAGACACCGATGGACACCCAGCGCTTGTCGGGAAGGCCCGCGCCCAGGAACGTCCAGAGGTTGATGGTGGCGTAGTAGACCGGCAGATAGGCGTCGTCGATGGCGGTGATCCAGGTGCCGTGTTTCTCGGCGAACCGGGCCACCTGGTGGGCGAGTTCGGGGTCGCCGGGGAAGTCGTAGGGCATCCGGCACATACCGCGCGGCAGTTCCTCGGAGGTGAACAGCCCCGCGCGGCGCTGCTGGGCGGTGACCACGAACTCCACGGTGGTGGCCCAGTGGGAGTCCAGCACCACCACGGTGTCGTAGTCGTCACGCTCGAAGACCTCGCGGCGGAGCTGTTCGAGCCCGGTGACGAGGCTGATCTCCCGGCCCTCGTTGAGCCGCAGCCGCTCCTCCTTCGGGAGCACGATGGTCGGCACATGAGCGAGCAGTCCCGCCCCGGCGATCTCACCCATGGCTCTGCCATCCCTTCGGGGCGGTGACGGTGTTCTTCAGGTCGCAGTAGAAGTCGAAGCTCCAGGTACCGCCCTCGCGGCCGACACCGGAGCTGCGGGAGCCGCCGAACGGGGCCCGGAGGTCGCGGACGAAGAAGCAGTTGACCCAGACGGTGCCCGCGACGAGGCGGCCGGCCACCCGTTCGGCGCGTTCGTGGTCACCGGTGGCCACGGTGGCGGCGAGGCCGAACCGGGTGTCATTGGCGAGGGTGACGGCCTCCTCCTCGGTGTCGAAGGTCTGGAGGGTGAGCACCGGTCCGAACACCTCCTCCTGGACGATCTCGGAGTCCTGACCGACATCGGTGAGCAGCGTCGGCCGGTAGTAGAGGCCACCGAGTCCGGTGTGGGGCCCGCCGCCGACCACCGCGCGGGCCCCCGCGTCGAGGGCGCGGCGCACAAAGCCGTCGATCTTCTTCAGCTGGCGGGCGTGGATGTTGGGGCCGATATCGGTGGCCTCGTCCCGCGGGTCGCCCTGGACCAGCGCGGCGGCCTTCGCGGTGAAGCGCCGGGTGAACTCCTCGGCCACGGAGGACTCGACGAGCAGCCGGGTGGCGGCCAGACACACCTGTCCGGCGTTGTCGTACTGCTCCACCGCCAGGTCCACGGCCAGGTCGAGATCGGCGTCGGCGAAGACCAACAGCGGTGACTTGCCGCCGAGTTCCAGGCTGAGCGGGGTGAGGTGGGTGGCGGCGGCCCGGGCGATATGCCCGGCGGTGGGCACCGACCCGGTGAAGCTGATCCGGCGCACCCCGGGGTGCCCGACCAGGGCGTCGCCCGCCTCGGCGCCGTAGCCCTGGAGGACGTTGAGGACACCGGGCGGGAGACCGGCCTCGGCGGTGATGTCGGCGAGCAGCGACGCGGTCAGCGGGGACCACTCGGCGGGCTTGAGGACCACGGTGTTCCCGGCGGCGAGGGCCGGGGCGACCTTCCAGGTGGCCAGCATCAGCGGGGCGTTCCACGGGGTGATGAGGGCGCAGGGTCCGGCCGGGTCCCAGGTGATGTGGTTGGTGTGGCCGCGGGTGGGGAAGTCCTCGTGTTCCCGGTCCAGCCGCAGCAGCCAGTCGGCGAAGAAGCGGAAGTTGTGGGCGACCCGGGGCATCACACCGCGGCGGTGGGAGCGCAGCAGCGCGCCGTTGTCGGCGGTTTCGACGGCCGCGAGCTCCTCGAGCCGCTTCTCGACGCCGTCGGCGATGGCGTACAGCAGCCGGGCCCGCTCGGCGTGCGGGGTCGCGGCCCACCCGGGGAAGGCGTCGCGGGCGGCGGCCACGGCGGCCTCGGCCTCGGTGGCGCCGCCACGGGCGATCTCGGCGAGCGGGGTGCCGTCGATCGGTGAGACATCGGTGAAGGTGTCCGGGGAGGCGACGCGCTGGCCGCCGATCCAGTGCCGGGTGTCGACGGGGATTCCGGCGACGGTGGTCCGGTGGGTCATCCTGCGCTCCGTGTGACGAGGGGTCGGGTCGCCCGGCTCAGGCCGGCGGCGGGTGGGGGCGGGGTGCGGCGCGGTGGGGGCGGTGGCCCCGGCAACAGGGGGCTGGGACAGGGCCTCAGCGGCCTCACGGAAGTCCGGTGCGGATCGGTTGCGCCCCGAAGGGGCGTGGGGAACTGCGCGATCAGCCACAACGCAGCCGTGGGCCGAACGACGGCACCTCCCGGCACTTCCCGCGGAGCGCTCAGGACGCGCCCGAGGTACCGGACTCCAGCAGACGGCCGCCGTCCCAGACGACGCCGACCTGCCGGTAGTACGCGGCGATCGGTTCGCGGATCTCCAGCCGTGCCAGCTCCTCGGTGGGCGCCTCGAACAGCTCGAGATCGGCGTCGCCCGTCCATGGCTGCCCGGCCTCGAACTCGGCCGCGCCGGAGGCGATCAGCTCGTCCAGGGCCAGCCCCCCGCCCTTCTCGATGGAGGGCAGCCAGCGGTGGTGGGCCATCGGGTGGCCATTGACGAAGCCACCGGTCTCCGAGGGTTCGCGCAGGGTCAGCACCGCCTGGGCCAGTCTGCGGTCCGCGGCCGCGAGGGTGGCGCCGAAGCGGGCGCCGGGGGCGATCCGGGGCGCCGGACCGTAGGGATGCGGGCGGGTCAGGTGCACCGAGCCCAGTTTCTTGGGATAGCCCTGGTGCAGGCCGCGGGCGATGGCGAAGTCCTTGTCGACCCAGATGTAGACGCAGCGCGAGTACGTCTGGCCGTGGTAGGCGCAGCGGACCACCGCGAACACCTCCTTGTACTGGGCGCGCACCGGGTCCAGCAGCTCTTCCCCGGTGGCGGAGCAGGACTGCCAGTCGGCCCAGATCAGCGCAACCGCGCCGGGGTCCTCCTCGGCGAGCTCCAGGGGCTCGGGCAGCAGTTCGCGCACCCGCGCGGGGTCGGTGCGGTACTCGACGGTGAGCAGATCGCCGGAGTAGTGCCAGGGCGGCGAGGGGATGAGGGACGACGCCCCGGTCGCCGTCTTGGGGTGGAAGTAGCCGCGGAGGCCGGACATGGTGTCGCTCCTCAGACAGTGGCGGGAGTGGGGGTGGGGTCGGTGGGGGCGGGCCGCCGGAGCAGCTGGGCGCGGTAGCGGGCGGCCCGGGCGACGGCGCTCCGGCCACCGAGGGCCACCACACCGGTCAGCTCTCCGTCCGCGGTGTGGTAGCCGACCACCACATCGCCCGTCAGCTCGCCGTCGAGGATCCGGATGTCGGCGGTGCCGAGCCCCGGGGCGCCGAAGGACTGGAGCCGGAAGTCGTGCTGATCGCTCCAGAAAGTGGGCAGCGGCGCGAACGGCGCGGGGTCGGGGTCCGCCCCGGTGAGCGCCGCCACCAGGCTCTTGGCGGCCCGTTTCGCGGTGTCACCGGGGATGGACCAGTGCTCGACCCGGCGCGCCACCGCGTCGTGGGAGGCGTAGCGGGCGTTGGGGAAGCGGGCCGCGTCGCCCACCGCGACCACCTCCGGTACGGCCTCCCCATATGCCCTCACACGCAGCAGGGCGTCGGTCAGCACCCCGTCGGACAGGTCGAGTCCATTGCCCTCCAGCCATGCGGTGGCGGGGGTCGAACCGACCGCCTCGACCACCACGTCGGCGGCCAGCACCGAGCCGTCCGCCAGCACCACACCGCTGATCCGCTCGCCGCCTCCGAAAGCGGTGACGCCCCGGCCGAGCGCGAAGCGCACCCCGCGCAGCTCATGGCGGCGGAGCAGTTCACGGGCGAGTGGCGTGCCCAGCGGGCGGAGCATCGGCAGGGGTTCGGGGTCGACCACGGTCACCTCGGTGACACCGAGTCCGATCGCGGTGGCCGCCACCTCGCAGCCGATGAATCCGGCGCCGATCACCACCACCCGCGCCCCGGGCCGGGTCAGCTCCGCCCGCAGGCCGTGGGCGTCGTCGAGGGTACGGACGGTGTGGCGGCCGCTGCCGGGTCCGGAGGGGCCCGCGCAGCGCAGCCGCCGGGGGCGCGTACCGGTGGCGACCACCAGTCCGTCGTAGCCGAGCCGCTCACCGCCGTCCAGCTCGATGGCCCGCTCCGTGAGCCGGGCGCCGGTCACGGTGGTGTTCAGCCGCCACGTCACATCGGCGGTGCTCGCCCGCGGGGTGAAGGCGAGAGAGGCGAAGGACGCCTCCCCGGCCAGCGCCTCCTTGGAGAGCGGCGGCCGGTTGTAGGGCATATGGGGCTCGTCGCCGAGCACCGTGATCTCACCGGTCCAGCCCGCGGCGCGCAGTTGTTCGGCGGCGCGCAGTCCGCCCATGGAGGCACCGGCGATGGCGATGTGCCCGGTCACGGGGTGGTGTCCTCGACCCGGATGGCCTGGAGCGGACAGACGTCGGCCGCGTCCTCGACATCGGCGCGCAGCGTCTCGTCCGGCTCGCTCACGAACACCAGATGTCCCGCGTCGTCGAGCTGGAAGACGTCGGGGGCAGCGAAGACGCACTGGCCGTGGTCCTGGCATTTGTTCATGTCGACGACGACCTTCATGGCCGGTTCCTCCTGGAGGTGAGGGCGTCCGGGGGTGCGGGGAAAAGGGGCCCGGCACGGTGGCCGGGCCCCGGCCACAAGGGATGCGAGAACACCCCTTGACTCGTTTGGCTTCAAACAAGATAGGCAGGCCATCGGACCCTGGTCAATGCCTATCCAGATGGATAAATATGTGGCCCGGCCCCCTTGCGGGGCGAGACCTCCGTCCATAACGTTTGGTGTCAAATGAATGCCCTGAGGCATCCGAACCGCCCGAGGAGGCATCGGTGACTGCCCACGACCCCGCGCACGTCCGCCACCACATGGACCGGCTCGCCGCCGAGGGCATCGATGTGGTCCGGGTGTCCTTCCCCGACCTCATCGGGATCGACCGGTCCCGCGATGTCCTGCTGGAACACCTTCCCTCCGCCTGTGAACACGGCCTCGCGTTCTGCCGCGCCGTCTACCACACCAGCCCCCAGGGGGATGTGGTCCCGGTCTCCGGTGGCCTCGACGCGGGGCTGCCGGATGTGGTCGTCACCCCCGATCCGGCCACCCTGGCCGCCCTGCCCTGGGAGCCCGGGGTCGCCTGGTGTCTCGGTGACACCGCCGATCCGGCCACCGGCACACCGGCCCCCGAGTCACCGCGCGATCTGCTGCGCTCCGTCCTCACCCGCTGTGCGGAGGCCGGGCTGCACCCGGTCGTCGGCCCCGAGCTGGAGTACTTCCTGCTCGAACCGGATCCGGCCGCACCCTCGGGCTGGCGCCGCCACTCGGAGGTCCCCGGCGCCGTGTACACCGCCGGGCTGCGCGCCGACCCGGACAACCATCTGCTGCGCACCCTGCGGATGCTGCGCGACCTCGGCATCGGTGTGATCACCGGCAACCATGAGTTCGACGGCGGCCAGTACGAGATCAACCTGGCCCACTCCACCGCCCTGGACGCCGCCGACCGCGCCTTCCGCTTCAAATCGGCCGTCAAGGAACTGGCCCGCAAGGAAGGCAAGTTGGCCACCTTCATGGCCAAGCCCAGCAATGACGCGGGCGGCTCCGGCTTCCATCTCCACCTGTCGTGCGAGACCTCCGGGGGCCGCAACGCCTTCGCGGACCCCACCGCCCCCTTCGGACTCTCCGACACCGCGCGTCACGCCGTCGCGGGCATCCTCGCCCACGCCCCCGCGCTGGCCGCGCTGCACAACCCGACCGTCAACTCCTACAAGCGCTTCGGCCCCGACACCCTCGCCCCCTGGCTCATCGACTGGGGCCTGGACAACCGCAGCGCCATGGTCCGCATACCGCCCGAGCGCGGTGCGGGCACCCGTCTCGAACTGCGGCTCGGCGACGCGGGCGCCAACCCCTACCTCGCCATCGCGTCCGTGTGCGCGGCCGCGCTGCTCGGTGTCCAGGAGGGTACGGAGCCGCCCGCACCGCTCGAGGGATACGGCTACGACCCCGAGAAGTCCCAGCTGCTGCCACAGACCCTGGCGGCCGCACTGGACGCCCTGGAGGCGGACGAGGCCCTGTCCGGTGTCCTCGGCAAGGACTTCACCTCGTCCTTCCTCTCCTACAAGCGCGACGAGGTCCGGCGCTTCGAACGCCATGTCACCGACTGGGAGTTCACCGAGTACGCCTACCACCTCTGACAGCCGTGACAAGCCCGGACACGACCGGCCCGGCCGTCACGACCCCGCCTTCGAAGGAGCCAGCGTTGACCTCCCCCGCCACCGCCCGCACCGGGGTGCCCGAACCCCTCCCGCTCGACGAGGTGGACCTGACCGACCTCGACAGCTTCCGCGACGGGGTCACTCCCTGGCGGATGTTCCACACCCTGCGCCACCAGGACCCCGTCCACTGGCAGCCCGAGACCGCGCCCCACCACGGGTTCTGGGCCGTGACCCGGCACGAGGACATCGTCCGGGTCGACCGCGACCCCGCGACGTTCACCTCCACCAAGTTCGTCAACCTGGAGGAGGTGGACGAGGACCAGATCGCCCGCCGTGCCTCCATCCTCGAACTGGACGGTCTGCGCCATCAGGCGCTGCGCAGGCTGCTCCAGCGCCAGTTCGGCGCCGGGGTCATCAACACCTACACCGACTTCCTGCGCGGACTCACCGCCAAGACCCTCGACACGGCGCTCGCCAAGGGCCGCTTCGACTTCGTCCAGGAGGTGTCCGCGGACTTCCCCATCAATGTGCTCGCCCGTCTCCTCGACGTCCCCGAGGACGACACCCAGCAGCTCATCGACTGGGGCAACCGCATCATCGGCAACACCGACCCCGACTACGCCGATGTGCTGCTCGACAGCGCGGAGAGCGAGAACTACCGCGATCTGCCGTTCCGCTCCCCCGCCTCCCTGGAGGTGTTCGCCTACGGCCGGGAACTGGCCCGGAAGCGACGCGGTGGCGAGGGCACCGACCTGGTGTCCCGGCTGGTCAACGAGACCCCGCGGGACGGCGTGCCGCTCTCCGCGCAGGACTTCGACAACTACTTCCTGCTGCTGGTGGTCGCCGGCAACGAGACGACCCGCCACGCCATCACCCACTCCATGCTCGCGCTGATCCAGAACCCCGGACAGCTCGAACTGCTGCGCCGCGATCCGTCGTTGATCCCGGGCGCCGTCGAGGAGTTCCTGCGCTGGGCCTCCCCCGTCTACCACTTCCGCCGCACCGCGACCCGCGATGTGGAACTGGGCGGCAAACACATCAAGGAGGGCGACAAGGTCGTCATGTGGTACGCCTCGGGCAACCGCGACGAGGCCGTCTTCCCCGACCCCTACGCGTTCGACGTCACCCGGAGCACCAACGACCACGTCACCTTCGGCAAGGGCAGCCCCCATCTGTGTCTGGGCAATCTGCTGGCCCGTACCGAGATGCGCATCATGTTCGAGGAGCTGATCCCGCGTATCGCCGACATCCGGCTGACCGGCGAGGTGCCCCGGGTGCGCTCCAACTTCGTGAACGGCATCAAGCAGCTGCCCGTCGAGGTGGTCACCGTCTGACGGTGCGTCCGGGCACGGTCCGGCGGAGGACGGTTCTCGGCTCTCGGGCGAGAAGATCCGCCACCAGCGAACGCGGGGGCCGCTGCGGGACGCGGGCGGGAAGAGTTGACGGCATGGACTTCACCGCGCGATTCCACCGTGAGATCACGGCGTTCGAGGCCGCCGCCCGCCGGACCGCCGACGGCGGCGACGCGCCGCTGGTCCCGTCCTGTCCCGGCTGGTCGATGTCCGACCTGGTGTTCCACCTGGGCGCGGTCCACCGCTATGTCTCCCACACCGTGCGGGAGCGGCTCTCGGAGCCGCCGGACACCACGGACCTCTCCCTGTTCCAGCCGCCGGAGGACCGCGAGGGCTGGCCCGCGCCCGAGGGCGGACCGCATCTCGGACCGGTCCCGGAGACCCTGCTCGACTGGTTCGCCGACGGGGCCGCCGCCCTGGACGCCCTGTTCCGGAGCGTCGATCCGGACGAGCGGGTGTGGACCTGGTCCACGGAGCAGACCGCCGGATTCTGGCTGCGGATCCAGACCATCGAGGCGGCCCTGCACCGCTGGGACGCCGAACGCACCGCTTCCGTACCGCCGCGCCCGATCGCCACCGAGCTCGCGGTCTTCGCGATCCCCCACACCTTCGAGGTGATGGCACCGGCGCGGCGCGGGTGGAAACAGGCACCGCCCGGCTCGGGCGAACACTTCCGGTTCCGCCGTACCGACGGCCCGGAGGTCTGGTCGGTCCGTTTCGACGGCGACGACGTCCGGCTCACCGAACACACCGCCTCCGGCGGCCCGGACGAGCCCTGCGATGTCGAGCTGACCGGTACCGCCTCGGACCTGACGCTGTTCCTGTGGCAGCGGCTGCCCGCGGACCGGCTCACCTCGGTGACCGGCGACCGCGCGGTGCTGGACCGGTATTTCACCCTCGTGCCACCGGTCTGAGCCCGCGGGTCCGCCGCCCCGGGGTGCGACGATGGTGCACGGCCCGGACGGCCGGGCGGCCGATCATCCGAGGAGCGACGAGGGAGCCCGTATGAGGAGCGCAGATCTGCTGGCCGACGCCTTCGACCGGGTGTCCGAGGCCGTACACGAGGCCGTGGACGGCCTCGGCGAGGAGGAGCTGGCCGTACGGCTCGACGCCGGGGCCAACTCCATCGCCTGGCTGGTATGGCATCTGACGCGCATTCAGGACGACCATGTCGCCGACGCCGCGGGCACCGAGCAGCTCTGGACCTCCGACGGCTGGTACGACCGGTTCGGCCTGCCGTTCCCCCCGGCGGCCACCGGTTTCGGCCACCGCGGCAAGGACGTGGCGGCGGTCCGTACCGACGCCGAGCTGCTCACCACGTACTACGACGCCGTGCACGAGAACACGCTCGCGTACGTACGCGGACTCCGGGACGCCGACCTCGACCGGATCGTGGACGAGGCGTGGACCCCGGCGGTGACCCTCGGCGTCCGGCTGATGAGCGTCATCGCCGACGATCTGCAACACGCCGGACAGGCCGCCTTCGTCCGCGGGGCGCTGCACCGGCGTTAGGGGGTGTCCGCCTGGGGCGCGTACTGCGCGATCCCGTGGCCGAAGGACCAGTCGATCGACTCGTTCTCGGTGACCGTGATGAACACATTGCGCGGCTCGGTCCCCGCGTACTCCTCCGCCAGCTCGGCGATCCGCCGGTACAGCGCCCGCTTCCGCTCGGGCGGGCGCCCGGAGCGCATCGTGATGGCGACGAACACGATGTCGTCGTCACGGCGCACACCGAGGTAGTCGTCGTAGCGCAGTGTGCCGCTGACGCCGTCGTGGCCGGTCAGGATCTGGAACCGGTCGTCGGGCGGAAAGCCGATCGTCTCCATGAGCGCCTCGTGTACGGCGCGGCCGAGTGCGTCCAGCCGCTCGCTGTCGGCCCTCAACGCGTCGATACGGACCAGGGGCATGGCGGGACTCTCCTTCGTCGATTCTGCCGATTGCGTCGGATCGACTGTACATACTAGTAGGTACAGTCGGCTCGGCCGCGCGGTCATTGACATGCAGGTAATTGCCTGCCTAATGTGAGGCGTGAGCTCAGAGATGGACAAGGTCTTCAAGGCACTGGCCGATCAGACCCGGCGCTTTCTGCTGGACCGGCTGCGCGAGCACAACGGGCAGACGCTGGGCGAGCTGTGCCGCAGTCTGGAGATGGCCCGACAGTCCGCCACCCAGCACCTGGCCGTGCTCGAGGCCGCCCGTCTGGTCACGACGGTCCGGCGAGGGCGCGAAAAACTCCACTACCTCAACCCCGTCCCCCTCCATGAGGTCCAGGAGCGGTGGATCGACCGGTTCGAGCGCCCGCGGCTGCGCGCGCTGAGCGCGGTGAAACAACAAGCGGAGGAATCCATGGCCGACAAGCCGACGTTCGTGTACGTCATCTACATCGAGTCCACACCGGAGAAGGTGTGGCAGGCCCTCACCGACGCCGATCTGACGGCCGCTTACTGGGGCCACAGCAATGTGTCCGACTGGCGGGCCGGTTCCTCCTGGGAGCATCGGCGGACGGACGGTTCGGGCATCGCCGATGTGGTCGGCACGGTCGAGGAGAGCGTGCCGCCGACGCGGCTGGTGACCACCTGGGCCGCGCCCGGCGAGGAACCGGCCGCAGGGCCCTCGCGGGTCACCTTCGCCATCGAGCCGTACAACGAGATCGTCCGGCTGACCGTGACCCACGAGAACCTGGCCGACGAGGCCGAGCGGGAGGCGGCGGCCGGTGGCTGGGCGGCGGTGCTGTCCAACCTGAAGTCGCTGCTGGAGACGGGAAGTCCACTGCCGCGGCAGCCCTGGCTGATGAGCAGCTGACCGGCCGCCCCGCGCGGTGCCGTCAGGGCGAGGTGCCCGGGGCGGCGGCGGGATTGGCCGCCGTCCCCTCGGTGCTGAGCAGGACGAGGGTGGCCGCCGGTCCGAGCCCGAGCGCGGTACGGCGGCCCCCGGCGCCCTGCCCGGTGAGGGCGGCCCGCACACCGGCCAGCGAAGCGGCGCCGCAGGGGCCCGAGGAGACACCGAGGGCGCCCAGGTCACGGGAGGCACGGGCGCTGTCGGCATCGGTGACGGCGACGGCCGCGTCCAGTCCGTCGCGCAGCGACGGCCAGGCAAGACTGGAGGGGGTGCCGCAGTTCAGCCCCGCCATAGTGGTGCGGCCGGTCTCCACGGCGACCGGCCCCCCGCGCACCAGACTCGTCAGCACACAGGCCGCGGCCACCGGCTCCACGGCCAGCAGGGCGGGCGCGGGCCCGGTGGGGCGGCTCCGGTAGTGGGTGACGGCGGCCTGGGCGAGCGAGCCCACACCCACCGGAACGGCGAGCAGATCGGGCGATTCGAGCCCCGCGGCGCGCAGTTGCCCATCGACCTCGTGGAACAGGGTGGTGTAGCCCTCCACGATCCAGCCCGGGATCTCCTCGTAGCCGGGCCAGGCGGTGTCCTGGACCAGTACGGCCGGGGGCTTGTCCGCGGCCTCGGCCGCGCACCGCACCGCCGCGTCGTACGGCCCGTCCACCCGGGTGACCCGCGCGCCCTCGGCCTCGATGGCGGCCACCGCATCGGGGTGCACTCCGCGGGGCACGAAGACATGGGCGGGCCGTCCGTTCAGCCGCGCCATCCGGGCCACGGCCCGGCCGTGGTTGCCGTCGGTGGCGGTCACCAGCCGTACGGGGGCTTCGGAGGCCCGCTCCGCCAGGATCCGGTGGACCGCCCAGGACGCGCCGAGCGCCTTGAACGCGGACAGCCCGAGGCGGGCGGACTCGTCCTTGACGAACACCCGGCCGACACCCCACTCGGCGGCCAGCGAGGGCAGTTCGGTCAGCGGGGTGGATGCGTAGTCCGGCAGCTCCGCGTGGAAGCGGCGTACGCCGTCGGGAGCGGGCGCACACCGCCAGGCGCGGGCGGTCGGCCGGACGAACCAGGTGGCGGAAGGCATCATGGGCGCCTCGTCGGCCATCAGCCTCGCCCGCCACGTCCGCCGGAGGTACGGCGCGCCGTGCCGCTGCCGCTGCCGGTGTCCTCGACCCTGACCCCGAGCACATCGGCGAACATCGGGGCGAGTTCCAGCAGCTGCGCACCGGTGATGACGGACCCGCGCAGTGCGTCATGGCCGTCGGCGATCTCCAGCCGGGTGGCGTCCCGCAGATCGGTCGCCTCCATCCGCGCCCCCGCGAACCGGACGCCCTCCAGCGCCGAGCCCGGGAACTCCACCCGCGTCAGCGTGGCTTCGCCGAAGTCGACGTCCCGCAGCAGACAGTCGGTGAAGGTGACCTCCCGCAGGGTCGCGGTACGGAGGTTGACCGACTCGAACTTGCAGCGGTGGAAGGTGACCCGGTGCAGCTTCGCGCCGAACGTCTCCAGACCGGCGAGCACGCACCCGATGAGCTCGGCGTCCAGCCAGTCCGTCGCCGCCAGATCGGTGCCGACCCAGCGCACCCCGTCCAGCCAGACGTCGTTGAACCGGGTCCCGCGCAGCCGCCCCCCGGTGAAGGTCACGGCGGAGAACGCGCACTCCAGGAACCGGGCGTCGCGGCAGTCCGCCCCGTCGAAGTCCACGCCGTCCAGTTGGACGGCGTCGTAGTCACCCCCTTCGGCGAGGGGCCCGTCGAACGCGCGCAGATGGCGTGCGTAGGGCAGATCGACGAGCTGACGAGAGGGTGCCATGGGATCTCACTCCTCGGGAGAGGGGTGCGCGGAGCTTCGCGCGGGTGCGGCGTCCATCATGGCGGCACGGACCGCGCCGCCGGGCGAGGGCCCGCCCCGGGACCCGCGCGTCCCGGGGCCCGGGCCCCGGGGGTCACGGATGGCCGCGGTGCGCCGCCCACTCCCGGTCCAGCAGGGACATCGTCACGGCGTCGGCCCACGCGCCGTCGTGCCACAGCACTTCGCGTTCCACTCCCTCGGCGACGAAGCCGACCTTCTCGTACGCCCGGCGGGCCCGGGGGTTGAAGGCGTAGACGCCCAGCGAGACGCGGTGCAGTCCGAGCCGTTCGAAGCCGTACCCGACGATCAGCCGGGCGGCCTCGGTGCCGAGGCCCCGGTCACGCCCCCGCGGGCCGAGCAGCGTACGGAAGGCGCAGCCGCGGTGGGACTCGTCCCATTCGTAGAGCACGACCTCGCCCACCAGGGTGCCGCTCGCCCGGTCCTCGACCGCGAGGTCCAGCCGGTCCGGCTGGGCGTTCCGGCTTCCGTACCACTCCCGCAACCGCTGCTCCTCGAAGACGGGGGCGTTCGACCCGCCGGTGAACCTGCGGACCTCCTCATCCCCGAGGATCGCGGCCATGTCCGGTGCGTCGTCCTCGGTGAACGGGCGGAGCAGCACCTTCTCGCCGACGAGGACGGGTTTGGCGGCGAAGTCGGCCGGGGGGCCGGCGGGCGATGCGGTCATGCCTGGATTCTGCGGGAGGGGCGGGCGGTGCGCCACGGCATTTCGCGCAGCCCGGGGCTCGTGCGCCCGGGAGCCCTTCCCGGCTTCCGCCCCCGCGTCGGGATTGGCCGACGGACCCGCCCTGACGGGGCCCGAATCGGACGACCTGCGAGGTGCGCGTCCGGGCTCGAGCGGCCCTCCAGTGTGGCGGGAGCCCGGGGCGGCACCCTCGGCCGGGGGCTTTGCTCCAGGTGGGGGCCGGTGCGGGCGGTGGCCGGGAGATCTCTCGTCGACATGGCGCCTTGTCAATCCGTCATTTCGGGGAATATCCGCGTCTTGCGGGGCACGGCTAGCTTTCTGCACCGCCCTGACACCACGTCAGGGCTCTTACGGAGAAGGTGGGTTGATCACGTGATGCGAAGCCGGAGGGCCATACTCAGGGCGGCCACAGCCGTGGCGGGGGCCACCGCGGTCGGTGGCATGGGAGCCGGGGCGGCATTCGCCGGTTCCAGAAGCCCTCAGGGCACCGGACGGGTGCTGAGTTCGGTGGGGACGCGGCTGAACACCTTCCATGATGCCTCGGGCCGGGTGACCGTATCGGTGTTCTCGCACCGGGGTAATCCGCCGCAGCAGCACTGGATCGATGAGACCGTACTCGTCGGCGACGGGGACATGGTGGCGATCGGAGGTGGCGCCACGGCGGTGGAGTATCCCCATGGCGCGCTGCTGACCGCGTCGTACCCCAATGACGATCTGTCGGGGTGGACCGTCGGCGCGAAGGACCACGTCGACGCGCAGGCGTATGAGCTGGTCTCCTATGTCATCGGGCTGAAGATCGCGGGGATGAGCCGGGACGAGCTGCTGCGGTCGGTGTATGTCTCCCGTGCGGACAGCGGTGTGGCACCGCATCCGGAGGCCGAGGCAGGGCTGCCGTCGTCGAACGACTACGTCCTGGTCGGCGGCGGTTTCCGGGTGGACTGGCACGGCGGGGGCAATCTCGCCACCGCGTCCTTCCCCGCCACCGAGACCTCCTGGAAGGTGCGGTCGAAGGACCATCTGGTCTCCGACCCCGCCAACATCCGGGCGTACGCCATCGCGCTGCGGCGGCGGCTGCGGGTCGGGACGGTGTTCAACACCTTCACCCGGGCCGACGCCGGACGGTCGCCGCATCCGGCCGCGGTGGCCTCGCTGACGCCCGGTTACGCGCTGACCGGCGGCGGCGCCGAGGTGCACTGGAACGGCTCGGGCAATCTGCTGTGGAAGCTGGAACCGGCCACCGCCCAGACTCCGAGTTTCACCGCCGCCTCCAAGGACCACCACGTACCCGATCCGGCCACCCTCACCGCCTACGCGCTGGGCATCCTTCTCGGCTGACCTGGCCACGTCCGCCGGCTCCCGAAGCCCCGGCCCCGCGTCGGCGGTGTCTCACCGCCGACGCGGCGGACCGGGGTCGACCTGGATCAGCGCATGGGTGCCGGTGGTGCGCCAGCCGTCCGGGTGCGCGGTGTCGAGCGCGGTCACGGTCCGTTCGCCGAGGCCCACGATCACATCGGACTTCAGGGTGCGCAGCGCGGCCACCGGCCCGGGGAAGTACGCGGTGCACGTGGTGAAGTGGGTGGTCGGGGGCCACAGCCGGTCGCCCACCAGACGGCGGTAGTTGAGGTCGCCCTTCATGACGGTGACGGTGGCCGAGGCGAACTCGCTCCGCAGACTGCCGGGCATCTCGGCGTAGGGCAGTGGCGCCCGGAAGAAGTCATGGGCCCGGATGGTGAGCCGACCGCTGCCCAGGGCCGCCCACAGCCGTGCGCCGACATCGGCGGCGGCTCCCCGGGCCCCGGTCAGCCGACGGAGGCAGTCGATGACATCGGCGGTGGTGGCGTCGGAGACGTAGTACGGATACGGCTTCACCGCCAGTACGGCCCGGTCGGCGCGGCCGTGGCGCAGCAGATGGTCCAGGAGCACCAGGTCGGGCAGCAGCTCTCGGCCGGCGTTGTCCGCCACCAGGTACACGGTGGCCGGGGCGCCGCCGGGCAGCAGGGACCACAGGGTGTCGCTGTCGTCCGCGACGAGGGGCGCGTCGGCCGTGTCCGCCGGGTCACCGGTGGTGGAGAGCCGGAAGCCGAGGTCCGCGCGGTTGCCCCACAGCGAGCCGTGCAGCAGGGCGTTCGCCTGCCTCTCGACGGGTGCGCTCAGTACGTCGTCGAGCGCGGCCAGTTCCTCGGTGGCTTCGGGGGTGTGCAGTTCGGCGTGTTTGAAGGGGCGGAAGGGGTCGATCCCCTGCCATGGCCCGGGGCCGAAGTAGCCGACAGCCTCGAGGAGTTGACGGTAGAAGTAGCTCTCCGCCCAGAGGAAGGGCACAGCGAACCAGGACCGGCCGAAGTGTCCCCGTCCCCACTCCTGCCACCGGCCGTGGTCGTACGCGGTGGCGGGCAGCGGTGTGATGACGCCCTCGGCGCAACTCCGGAGCAGGGTGTCGAGCGCGCGGTGCTGTTCGGGGCCGTACGGGAAGGCGTCGCGCACCTTCTCGACAAGTGCCGGATGGCGCTCGGCGAGCACGCTCCGGGCGAACGATCCGGGCTCATCGCTCAGGATCACGGGCGCGTCGGATGCGTCGGACATGCCCGTCAGGATTCCACACCGCGCCCTGGAGCGGGCCCTACCAGTGCGCGGGGTGGCTGAGCGCGCCGGGCACCCGGGTGGTGGCGTCGCCCCGGGCCGCGTTGAGCTGGGCCTGGGTGAGGAAGAGGGCTCCGGTGAGGTCGGCTCCGCCGAGATCGGCGTCCCGGAGGTCCGCGCCGATCAGATCGGCCGCGCTCAGATCGGCCCCGGTGAGATCGGCCGCGATGAGCAGGGCGCCGCGGAGATTGGCGCCGCGCAGATCGGCACCGCGGAGCCGGGCCCCGATGAGGTCGGCTCCCCGGCGGTTCTTCTTCTTTCCGGGGACCGTGGCCCGTACCCGCTCACTGGTGCGCAGCAGCAGTCCGTTGACCTTCTCCCGGTGTGCCGCCACGTCCAGGGCCCGCAGCTCGTCGGCGCCGCCGCGGGTGAGGTGTTCGGTCTCGTCCAGCGCCGCGCGCAGCTCGCCGTGGAGGGGCCGCGCGGCCGGGAGCGTCAGGGATTCCGCCAGGTACCACAGGAGTTCGTGGAGCACCCGCATCACGGGGAACACCGCGAACATATCCGCGGCGGTGTCCGGATGGCGGCGCCAATCCCGTCCGGCGAAGGTCAGCCGGGAGACCTTCTGCCCGGCGCCGAAGCAGTCGAAGACCGTGCAGCCGGAGAGGCCCTCGTCCCGCAGCCGGGCGTGGATACCGCAGCCGAAGTCCGCGCGCAGATTGCGGCAGGGCCGCCCCGCGTCCTTGTCGAACGCGAAGTCCGCCGAGGCGGCGAAGGGCAGCGCCACGCAGCAGAGTGCGAAACAGCTGCCGCAATCGGCCCGCAGTTCGAGGCGGTCCGCCTCACCGGAGGGTGCTCCGGACTGGTGTGACACCGTGTGTGATCTCCCGTTCCCCCTGTGCGCCGCGGGCTCAGGGCGCACCGGGCACAAGGGCTCATTCTCTCAGCCGGGAATGATCAAGTCGATTCCATAAGCGGCGACCGCCAGGCAGGCGGCGAAGCACACCACGGAGATGGCGGCGGACACGGTGCCGGGGCCGCGGTGCGGGAGAGCACGGCGGGTGGCGCCGGTGCGCTCGGCGTACGTATCGGCGCGGCTCCACGCGGCGATGCCCAGCGAGAACATGACGACCACCACCACGGTGACCCCGAAGCTGGCCACGAGGACCCCGACGAGACTGCTCCACTCGATGTCCATCCCGGCTCCTCCCCGGTCTCCCGGCTGGTGTCACGCCGCCGAGCGCACCGCGGCGTCGGGGGCGGGCAGCTCATTGACGTTGTCCGGGTTGACCGGCCGACGGCGCGCGAGCGCGTAGAAGCCCGCGGCCGCCGCGAGGGCCACGCCCGCCACCAGGACCACCCCCACGTCGCCCCGGCCGGCGATCCAGGCGGCGGTGCCTCCCACGGCCGCCGCCGCGGGCAGGGTGAGCAGCCAGGACACGGCGATCCGCCCGGCCACGCCCCATCGCACATGGGCCAGTCTGCGGCCGAGCCCGGCACCGAGGATGCTGCCGGTGCAGACCTGGGTGGTGGACAGCGCGAAGCCCAGGTGCGAGGAGGAGAGGATGACCGCGGTCGCGCTGGTCTCGGCCGCGAAGCCCTGGGGCGCCTGGATGTCGGTCAGCCCCCTGCCCATGGTCCGGATGATCCGCCAGCCACCGGCATAGGTTCCCAGCGAGATCGCGAGCCCGGCGCTGAGCACCACCCACCAGGGCGGTCCCGCGCCATGGTCGAGCACCCCGCCGGAGATGAGGGCGAGGGTGATGACCCCCATCGTCTTCTGCGCGTCATTGGTGCCGTGGGCGAGGGCCACCAGGGACGCCGAGCCCACCTGTCCGGCGCGGAAGCCCTTCCGCACCGCGCGGCCGGACACCCGCCGGGTGAGCCTGTAGGCGAGGTACGTCGCCAGCAGCGCCACCCCGCAGGCCACCACCGGGGAGGCGAGCGCCGGGATCACGATCTTCTCGGTGATGGCGTCGAACCGCACCGCGGAGCCGCCCGACCCCACCCACACCGCGCCGATGAGCCCTCCGAAGAGGGCGTGCGAGGAACTGGAGGGCAGTCCGGCGAACCAGGTGATGAGGTTCCACAGAATGGCCCCGATCAGTCCCGCGAAGATCATCACCGGGGAGACCTCGGCGTCGTCGACGATGCCGTTGGAAATCGTCTTGGCCACCTCGGTGGAGAGGAACGCGCCCGCGAGGTTGAGCACCCCGGCCACCGCCACCGCGACGCGCGGGGACAGCGCCCCGGTGGCGATGGAGGTGGCCATCGAATTGGCCGTGTCATGGAAGCCGTTGGTGAAGTCGAAAGCCAGCGCGGTGAGAATCACGGCGCACAGGAGGAAGGTGACAGATTCCACCATGGACCTCCCACACTCGCGCGCCGGACCGTCCCTGCGAAGACCACTGTCTGACTCCACGCTAAGCGCGCCGAAGGAGCGCCGCCAACGCGGCGCGGGGCGCTCCTTCCACACCGCCTTCAGGGACGCGTCGGGCTCAGCGAGGGGCGGGTGTTGAGCTCCCGCACACCGCCACCCGTGGCGTGCCGATAGGCGTCGGTGACCCGGGCGAGGTCGCCCGGGGTCCGCCCGCCCTGCCGGCTCATGGCCCGGTTGGCGCGCACCACCGCGGCGGTCGGCTCCCGGCGCGCGGCCTCGTAGCGGGCCAGCCCCCGCGGTGCCGCGTCCGCGGCGGCCAGTTCACGGGCCAGCACCCGGGCGTCCACCACGGCCTGGGACGCGCCGTTGGCACCCACCGGATACGTGGGGTGGGCGGCGTCGCCGAGCAGGGTCACCCGGCCCTGCCCCCAGGACGGCAGCGGCTCCCGGTCGACCATCGGGCACTCGAGGATCTCCTCGCACCCGTTCAGCAGGCCCGGTACGTCCAGCCAGCCCAGCCGCCAGTCCGCGAAACGGGGCAGCACATCGGCCACCCGGCCCGCGCGGTTCCAGGCCGCGTCCCCCACCAGCGGCCCGGGTTCGGACACCCGGAGCTGGCAGACCCAGTTGATGCGGCCGCGGCCGATGGGGTACGCGACCAGTTCCGCGTCGCCGTCACGCACGATCACCATGGAGCGGCCGGTCAGAAACGGTCCGGCCACCGTCGTACCGCGCCACATCCGGATGCCCGACCACAGCAGCGGTCCGCCGTCCGGGCACAGGCGGGCGCGCACGGCCGAGTGCAGCCCGTCGGCGCCTATCAGGGCCTCGGCCGTGATCTCCTCGACCGTCCCCGTCGCACGGTCGAGGACCCGCACGCGTACCGGCCCCGGCCCGGCGCCCCGTACGGGAGTTTCCGGGACGTCCTGCGCGAAGTCCGCCACCCGCGCCCCGGTACGGACCGCGCCCGAGCCCAGCCGCTCGCGGACCGCCGCGAGGAGCAGCAGTTGCAGTTCCCCGCGGTGGACCGAGTACTGCGGCCAGCGGTAGCCCTGGGCCACTCCGCGGGGCTCGGCGAAGATCCGGCGTCCGTACCGGTCGGCGTACACGTTCTCGGCGGTGGCCACACCGATGGCGGCCAGTTCCCCGCCGAGGCCGAGTTCGGTCAGCTCGCGCACGGCGTGGGGCAGCAGATTGATCCCGACGCCCAGGGGCCGGATCTCCCGGGCGCTCTCGACGACGGCGGCATCGATGCCCGCGGCGTGCAGGCTCAGGGCGGCGGTCAGCCCGCCGATCCCGGCCCCGGCGACCAGGACGGTCATTCCCCGCCCCGGTGCGGGGAGCGGAGCTCGGGACGGTCCATGATCCGCAGCCAGGTGCCGTCCGGCTGGCGCCGGGCCACCTGCACCCGGCCGCCGGTGTTGTCGGCGGGGCGGGTCGAGGTGAGGGCGAGGTCCCCGTAGCGGACGGTCGGCAGTGCCTCCTCCAGCTGGAAGGGCTCGGTGGTGTGCTCGAGCATCCGCTCGCACACCGCGCGGATGGCGTCCCGGCCGACGGTCGAGGACCCAGGCGGATAGGCCAGCACCGCGTCCGGTGCGTAGAGCTCGGCAAGCCCCGCGGCGTCACCGGCGTTGGCCCGCTCCACGAACAGCCGGGCCAGGTCCTCGGGAGTGGTGGCGTGCTCAGATGTCGCGGTCATGATCGGCTCCTTTCGTCCGTCTCCAGCCTGGTCCGGTCACAATCAGAAGTCCAAGAGATACTTGGTCTGGTTGCTAGAATCATTCGTTATGGAACTGCGACAGCTCGCCTACTTCGTGGCGGTGGCCGAGGAGCGCAACTTCACCCGCGCCGCGGAGCGGGTGCATGTGGCCCAGCCCGGAGTCAGCGCCCAGATCCGGCGGCTGGAGCGGGAGCTCGGCCAGGAGCTGCTGGACCGCTCCGGCCGCTCGGTGCGGCTCACCGAAGTGGGCGCGGCGGTCCTGCCGTACGCCCGGGCCGCGCTCGCGGCCGTGGAGGGCGCCCGGCTCGCCGTGGACGAGCTGACCGGGCTGCTGCGGGGCCATGTGGCGGTGGGCACCGTGACCTCGCACAGCGTCGATCTGCCGGGGCTGCTGGCGGAGTTCCACGACGCCCATCCGGCGGTCGAGATCACCCTGACCGAGGCCACCTCCGACGAGCTCGTCGACGGGCTGCGCACCGGACGGCTCGACGCGGCGATCGTCAGTGTGGGCGCCACACCCCCGGCCGGTCTGGAGCTGGAGGTGATCACGGACCAGCCGATCGTGGCCGCCGTGAGCCATGACCACGAACTGGCCGTCCACTCGGTGATCTCGCTGGACACCCTGCGCGGCCGCCCGCTGATCAGCCTGCCGTACGGCACCGGGCTGCGCACCCGGCTGGACGAGGCGTGCGCCGCCGCCGGTTTCACCCCGCGTATCGCCTTCGAGGCCAGCGATCCCGGCGTGCTGGCCCAGCTCGCCGAGCGGGGCCTCGGCGCGGCCATCCTGCCCCGCGCGTTCGCCGAGGCACGGGCGGACCGGCTGCGGACGGTCGCCATCGACCCGCCCGCACTCCGCGGGCGGCTGGCCTTCGCCTGGCGGGCGGGCGGCCCGAGCGGTCCGGCCGGACGCGCCCTGGTCGCCCGCGCCCGCGAGGCGGTGGCCGGGGCGTGATCCACCCCGGTGTCAGCTCTTCCGATGTGAGGGGCCGTGAGGGGCTTCCGGGGCGAGGCGCCCGGACTCAGACCTTCGGCGCCGCCGAGGGGTCGCGGATCAGTCCGGTCAGCGGGGCGTCGGTGCGCCACCCCAGGGACTCGTACAGCGCCCGGCCCTCGGGAGTGGCCCCGAGCACCGCGGTCCGCGCACCCGCAGCGAAGGCCTCATTGGCCAGGGTGCGCATGACGAGGCTGCCCAGACCCTTGCGGCGCTGGTCGGCGGCGGTCTCGACCTGGTCGACCACGGCGGTGTCCGCGTCCGGCGGAACCGCCACCTGGCCACGCGCGGCGAAGGTGCCGTCCGCGGTGACCACCAGCACCCGGGTGAGCGCGCCCCGGGTCCAGGCACGCAGCCGGTAGCCGTCGGGCACCGGTGCGAGCACCGGCTCCAGCGGCGTCGACATCAGGAAACCCGGATCGTCGAACTCCCAGCCCGGCGCCATCCAGGGGGCGAGGACCTCCCTCGGCAACAGCGTCTTGAGCCAGGTGCCTGGCGCCGTGATGGTGCTGGTGAGCTCACGCACCTGCGCCTCGTCCGCCGCGGGCAGGACATGGCGGGTCACCTGGCGCGACTGCGTCCCCACATCGAAGACGAGGCCGTACGGGGTCTGCTCCGGTGGTGAGGCCAGTCGCGAGATGACCCAGCCCTCGGCCCACGCGCGCGCCAACTCGGCCGTGTCCACACGCTCGTCCGTCATCTGATACATCGCCATGCCATCCCCCTGATGTAATGGGTAATCGTGCTGTGCACATCTTACACAGCATTGACAGTCCGGCACAGGAATCCCAGAATTGCCGCCATGACCAGGCGCCGGCTCACCACCACGGGACATCGACGCACCCCGGACCGCACCGGGTGTGAGCGCTCCGGCCGATAGCCGGAGTCCGTCGCAGTCCGCCGCGCGCGCCGCTTGGCCCCGCGCGTTCCACCCGTCCCGCACCGCCTCGGCCACGCCGGTCAGGAGCCCCCGTATGCCCATCGCCACCACCACCTCCAGCACGCCCTCAGCCGCCCTGCGCGAGGCGCGGATCCCCTCGGACGGGATATACGAGGGGCCGCGCACCCTGCGCCGACTGCCCGACGGCTGGCAGGAGCGTCCGTACCAGCGGTTCGGGGTGGTGCCGCTGGCGGCCACCATCGGTGCCGAGATCCAGGGCGTGGATCTGTCCCGGCCCCTGGACCCCGCGCTGCGCGAGGAGTTGAACCGGGCGCTGCTGGAGTGGAAGGTGCTCTTCTTCCGCGCCCAGCACCTCACCTCGGCGCGGCAGCGCGCGTTCGCCCGCCACTGGGGACCGCTGGAGACCAACCCGCTCCTCGCCGCCGGTTCCAGTGACGAGGTCGTCCGCTTCGACAAGGGCGACGGCGCCGCCGTGACCTTCGAGAACGTATGGCACACCGATGTCACCTTCCGCGAGCGGCCCGCGCTCGGCGCCGTGCTCCAGCTGCGCGAGATCCCGCCGTTCGGCGGGGACACCATGTGGGCGGACATGGCCGCCGCGTACGACAACCTGCCGTCGGAGGTGAGAGAGCGGATCGAGGGTGCCACGGCCGTCCATGACTTCATCCCCGGCTTCGCGCGCTTCTACGGCCCCGAGCGGCTCGCCCCGTTCCAGGAGATGTTCCCGCCCGTGGAACACCCGGTGGTGCGCACCCATCCGGAGACCGGGCGGCGGATGCTCTTCGTCAACACCTCCTTCACCACCCGGATCACCGGGCTGGAGCGGGCGGAGAGCGACCGGCTGCTGAGTCTGCTGTGCCGACAGGCGCACATCCCGGAGTTGCAGGTGCGCTTCCGCTGGCAGCCGGGCGATGTGGCGTTCTGGGACAACCGCGCCACCCAGCACTACGCGGTGGGTGACTACGCCCCGCACCGCAGGGTGGCCGAGCGGGTGGCCATCGAGGGCGACCGCCCGTTCTGACCGGTGCGGTGTCCGGCCCGCTCCGCCCTTCCCCGCCGGGCGGGCCGGATGCGACCCGGCCGGTGCGGGGCCACACTGGCAGGGGGAGGCGGACCTCTGTGATGCGGGGTGTATGCGTATGGGTGGGCTGCCGCGATGACCAAGCGCCCCGGGCGCCCGGGCGCGGAGGCGGTCCCGCAGGTGTGGGATCTGCCCACACGTATCGACGCCACCGGCCGCCGTCGCGAATCGGACGCGCTGGGGACGATCGATGTGCCCGCCGACCGGTACTGGGGTGCGCAGACCCAGCGTGCGCTGATCCATTTCTCGATCGGCGACGACCGGATGCCGATGGCCGTGTACCACGCCTACGGCTCCGTCAAGAAGGCGGCCGCGCTGGTCAACGGCCGTGAGGAACGGCTTGCGGGCTGGCAGGCCGATCTGATCGCGCATGTCGCCGACGAGGTCGTCTCGGGGGCGCTGGACGAGCACTTCCCGCTGCATGTGTGGCAGAGCGGTTCCGGCACCCAGGTCAATATGAACGTCAACGAGGTCATCGCCAACCGCGCGATCCAGCTGGTCGGCGGGGTGCTGGGGTCGAAGGACCCGGTGCACCCCAACGACCATGTCAACATGGGCCAGTCGTCCAACGACACCTTTCCCTCCGCCATGCACATCGCCACGGTGCGTGCCCTGCACGACCATGTACTGCCGCGGGTGAGCCTGCTCCAGGAGGCCATCGCCGCCAAGTCCCGGGCCTGGTACGACGTGGTGAAGACCGGCCGCACCCATCTCCAGGACGCGGTCCCGCTCTCGGTGGGGCAGGAGTGGTCCGGCTACGCGGCCCAGCTGTCCGACGCGATCGAGGGGCTGCGCGCCACCCTGCCGGGCCTCTACCAGCTGGCCATCGGCGGCACCGCGGTGGGCACCGGGCTCAACGCGCCCGAGGGTTTCGGAGCGGCGGTGGCCCAGGAAATCGCCCAGGCGAGCGGACATCCGTTCCGGGTGGCGGTCAACTCCTTCGCGGCACAGGGCAGTCTGGACGCGATGGTGGCCGCGTCGGCGGGACTGCGGGCCCTCGCCGTACCCCTGATGAAGATCGCCAATGACATCCGCTGGCTGGCGTCCGGGCCCCGCTGCGGTATCGGGGAGCTGATCCTGCCGCCCAACGAACCCGGCAGCTCCATCATGCCCGGCAAGGTGAATCCCACCCAGTGCGAGGCGATGATGATGGTGTGCGCCCAGGTGCTGGCGGAGGACGGCAGTGTGGCGCTGGCGGGCGGTCAGGGCAACTTCGAGCTCAACACGATGCGGCCGCTGGTCGTCAACAACGTGCTGCACTCCGCCCGGATCCTCGCCGACGCCTGCGAGCAGCTGAGGATCCACTGCGTCGAGGGCGCCGAGCTGAACCGCGAGCGGATCGACGACCAGGTGGCGCGTTCGCTGATGCTGGTCACCGCGCTCTGCCCGGAGCTCGGTTACGACAAGGCGAGCCAGATCGCGCAGATGGCCGCCGACGAGGGGACCACCCTGCGCGAGGCCGCCCTCGCCAGCGGCCACATCGGCGCCGAGGACTTCGACCGCATCGTCGACCCCCGGAAGATGGCCCGGCTCACCGAATGAACCCGGGCGGTCCATGGTCGGCCAGCGGACCCACCTCCAGACCGGCGGCCCGGCACTCGGCCACCAGCGCGGGCAGCGCGGCGAGTGTGACGCGCCAGCAACCCGCCGCGGCCGCCCGGTCGGAGTCGTGCAGCAGCACGGTGGCGCCGCCGCACAAGTCGCGCCGTACGGTGGCGAGTACGGAGCGCGGGGTGGCGTCCGCGGACCAGTCGCGCCCCCAGGCCGACCACAGCACGGGCCGCAGCCCCGCGCGGAGCGCCGCGAGCCAGCGGCCGCCGGTGAGGATGCCATAGGGCGGCCGGTACCACTGCGGCTCCGAACCGGTGGCCATCCGTACGGCGCGCGCGGCCTGGGCGACCTCACGGACGTCCCGGGCCACCGTGGGCAGCCAGGGGCGGCTGTGGGTCCAGCCGTGGACGGCCAGTTCATGGCCTCGCCGGGCGATGTCGAGGGTGGTCCGCGGATAGCGCACCACACCGTCGCCCAGGACGAAGAAGGTGGCCCGCACGGCGAGTTCGTCGAGGACATCGAGGAAACGCGGGGTGGAGCGGGGATCGGGGCCGTCGTCGAAGGTGAGGGCCACATGGTCGGGGCGGCCGGAGCCCGCGAGCGTGGGGAACAGCGCGCGCCGCGGCCCGGCCAGCCAGGTGCCGGCCGGGACCAGGTGGGCGGCGGCCACCAGCAGCGCGGTGTTCCGCGCCATCGCCCCGGACCGCTGGCGGGCGGTCACGGGGCCCTCCCCCGGTCCGCGGGGCCGTCGCGCCGTCCGGGGACCTCCGCCGTGGCGGTGGCGGCGGCGGGCGACTCACCGGCCGCGGGGGTGTCGGTGTCCCAGCCGCCCGCCATGGCGGGCGAGCGGGTCAGACCGACGATCCCCACGGCCATCAGGGCGATACCGATGGCCTCCGGCAGGAGGCGCAGCCCCAGTTCGACGCGTTCGCCGAACAGCACCCAGCCCAGCGCGATGCTCACCAGCGCGTCGCCGAGGGTGAGGGCGGGCTGTGACGCCGCCAGGGTGCCCGCGCGCAAGGTGCTTTGCAGCAGCAGGAAGCTCAGCAGCCCGACCGCGCACACGGCGTAGAGCGGCCAGCCGGTGAACACCGCGGCCACCCCGTCGGCGAACCGACCGGTGAACTCCTTGATCAGGGCGGCGGTACAGGCGAAGCACGCGGCGGTGGCACAGCCGAGGACGGCGGCGCGGGCCGCTCCGTGCAGCGCCCGGGCCACCATGCCGAGGACGGTAACGGCGAGCACCACGGCCACTCCCACCGGGAGCCACCGCCCGTTCTGCGCGGTGGTCTGTCCATGCGAGGGGTCGGCGGCGACGAGGAAGAGCGCGAGACCGGCGGCGAGCATCACGAACGCGAGCCAGGTGCGGCCGTCCGGCCGCTGCCGGAACACCAGGCTGCCCACCACCAGGGTGAACAGCAGCTCGCTGACGAGCAGGGGCTGGACGACGGAGAGCCGTCCCACGGCCAGCGCACCCACCTGAGCCACCGCCGACACCACCATCGCCGCTCCCCCGGCCAGCCAGTACGGGCGGCACAGCAGCCGGCCGAGCCGCCGTACGGAGTGGCCGAGGCCCGCTCCGCCGGGCTGTTCCCGCTCCTGATCCATCGCGGCCCGCCGCTGGAGCACCGACGCCGCTCCGTTGCCCAGCGCGGACAGCAGGGCCAGTAGGACGGTCAGGACGTTCATGGGGCGTCACCCGAAGCGGGAGGCCAGCCGGTGGTAAAGCCCCGGCGCCACACCGTGGACCAGCGCGGGCAGCCGCAGCCAGGCGGGTACGTACACCTCGTCGCGGCCCCGTGCGACGGCGTCCCAGACGGCGTCGGCGACCCGTTCGGGCGGCAGCGGCCGGGGGCGTGCCCGGGTGTACGGGGTGCCCCGGCGGGCGAAGAACGGGGTGTCCACCACACCGGGGACCACATGGGTGACCCGTACCCCGGCCCGGCGCAGTTCGTAGCGCAGGGACTCGGCGAAAACACCGAGGGCGGCCTTGGCGGCCGAGTACACCGCCTCTCCCCGGACACCCACGCTGCCCGCGACCGATCCGATCAGCACGATATGCCCGTGCCGCCGGTCGAGCATCTGCGGCAGTGCGGCGCGGACGAGCCGTACGGCGGCCAGCAGGTCGACTCCGACCACCCGGTCGATGGCGGCCGGTGGCATGGTGGCGAACGATCCGGCCCAGCCCACACCCGCCCCCGCCACCAGCAGATCGATCCGGCCGGCGGCGCCGAGGGCGTCGCGCACCAGGACGTCGCCGCCCTCCGGGGCGGCCAGATCGGCGGGCAGGGCGATGGCCGAGGTCCGCCCGGCCACCCGGGCCAGCCGCTCCCGGTGGCGGCCGCTGACCAGCAGCCGCCAGTCCTCCTCGGCGGCGAACCGGTCGGCGATGGCGGCGCCGATGCCCGAGGAGGCACCGGTCACCAGGGCGATCCTGGTCCCGGTTCTGGTGGCGCGCCCCGTGGCCCGGCCGGTGCCGTGGTGGAGGTGTGCGTCCGGGAGGGGGCGGATCATGGCGACTCCCTGTCTCGCTGCGGACCGGCGGTGGTCGGGCACCGGCCGTGGGGTACGCGGTTTGACGGCACGCGGAGCGGATACCTCCAGTGAGCCATGTCCCGGCGCGCCTCGCACCATCGGAGGGTGTCCATGCGCCCCACGTCCGATCGCTCAGACGCCCCCGCCACCGGGCGTCTGCTGGTGGTGAGCGCCGGGATGGGCGCCGGGCACGACGCGGTGGCGGCCGAGCTGGTGCGCAAACTGGAGGCCATGGGCCACCGGGCGGACCGGGTCGATGTGCTGGATCTGCTGCCCGCCGGGGTGGGGGCGGGGCTGCGGTCCTTCTACCGGACGACGATCCGCCGCGCCCCGCTGGTGTACGCGGGCATCTACCGGGCGTTCTTCCGCCCCGGGCCGGGGCGGCGGCCCGGCACAGCTCCACTGGCCGCACTCGCCGAAGGCGGTCTGCTGGACACCGTGGCACGGCTGCGGCCGGACGTGGTGGTCCCGGTGTTCCATCTCGCCGCGCAGCTCACCGGGCGGCTGCGGGCGCGCGGTGCGCTCACCGTGCCGAGCGTGGTGGTGGTCACCGACTTCTCGGTGCACCGGCAGTGGCTGCATCCGGGCAACGACCGGTATCTGTGTGTGTCGGCCGAGGCCGCGGAGACCGTACGGCGGACGCTGGAACGCCCGGCCACGGCCACCGGTCCGGTGGTGGCGGCGCGGTTCTTCGCGCCCGCGCCGGGCGCCGATGGCTGGCGGCGGCGGTTCGCCGACGAGGCGCCCGGAAGGCCACCGGTGCTGTTGTCGGTGGGCGCGTGGGGCGCCGGGACACGAGTGGCGGAAACGGCGCGGCTGTTGTACGGCGGCGGCTATCTGCCGGTGGTGCTGTGCGGCCGGGACGAGCGGCTGCGCCGTGGACTGGCCCGGTGGCCGGAGGTGCTGGCACTCGGCTGGGAGCCGGATATGCCCGGTCTGCTGGCGGCCGCACGGGCCCTGGTGGACAATGCCGCCGGGCAGACCGCGCTGGAGGCGCTGGCGACAGGTGTGCCGGTGGTGAGCTACCGCCCGATCCCGGGGCACGGCCGGGAAGGTGTCCGCAGGATGGCCGCGCTGGGCCTGTCCGACCACGCGGCGGACTCATGGGACCTGCTGCGGCTGCTGGACGTGCTCACCGTGCCGTCCGGGACGCGTGAGCGCCGGATCGCCGCGGGCCGTGAGCTGTTCGCGGACGACGCCGCCGCCCGGCTCGCCGAGACGGTGCGGAGCCCGGCGGCGCCACGCTGAACGGGGCGCCGGACACGGCGAGACGGACGGGAGAGGATGGACCGTGTATTCGACGGGTTCCGGACCGCCGAAGCGGGACGGATCCACCCTCCCCCGGGCCACTCCGCGCCGGACGTCGACACCACGTACCGCGTCGGCCCGCCCCCCAGTGCCCGGCCCCGCCGTCGCCAACACCGCTGCCCGTGGGTGGCGGTGGGGTTTCGGCGCGGCCCGGGTGAGGGAGGTGGCTTGTGCGGTACGCCGCTGCCGGCCGGGCGTGAACCGGGCCGTCAGCTCGTGGCCGCGGCCTCGTACAGGCCACGGCCGGAGCGCTGGGCCCGGTCCGTCGAGCGCAGCCGCTCGAGGGTGTTGCGCACCGAGTTGACGTTGGTGCGCGTCTCCTCGCGCCCCAGCGCGTCGTTGACCTCGGAAGCGCGCATCGGGCGACCGGCCTTGCGCAGGGCGGCGAGCACGTTCTCCGCGAGCCCGGTGGCGCGCTCGGAACCGGTGCCCGACTCCTTGGCCTTGTCGGTGGCCTTCGCCACGGCCTTGGTGGCCTTGGTGGCCTTGGTGGCGGTCTTGGGCGCCTTGGTGGCCTTCACCGTGGTGGCCTTGGCGGACTTCGGGCCCGTGGCCGCGGCCTTCTTGGCGGTCTTCTTGGCGACGGCGGTCTTCTTGGCCGCGGTCTTGGTGGCCCGTCCGGTGGCCGGCTTGGCCTTGCCCCTGCTGCGCTGACGGCCGATGGCAGCCTTGCGCGTGGCAGCGGGCGTACGGGTGGCGGCCTCGGCACCGGCCTCCTCATCGGTGCCCTCGGCCACGGTGGCCGTGTCGGTGGCGGGCTCGGCAACCGAAGCCGCCACGGCCACCGCGGTCGCCGCCTCCTTGGGGGACACCGCTCCGGTGGAGAGCAGCTGAAGGCTGCTCAGCGCGGTGCTGACCGCCTCCAGCCGCTGTGTGACGGCGTCCAAATCATCCTTAAGGGCCTGCTGTTGCTTCTGGAGCTCGGGGAGCTCCGCCTCCAGTGCCTCGATAGTGGATCCGACACTGCTGTCCGCGCTCAACGCGTGCGCCATCATTGTCCCCTTTCTGGGCCTCTGCGCCCATCGCAGCTGCGATTATGCCTGCTATCAGGAGTGTGCGGTGCCCGGTGTGCAACGACGCAAAACAACTGGAGCCGTCCGAACCCCTCGTGAGAGGCCAACTTCCGGTGAAGAAACGGCCCCCGGACACCATGTGCGCACCCCGGATGTCATCCGGACGAGTGGCGCCGCAAACACGATGACGAGACGTCAGAACACCTGATGGTTGCGCGGGTTGCGGTGGCGGGCGCGGCCTTCCGCGGAGCCCTCGGCACCCACCTCACCGGCGGATTAATCGATGTGCGCGGACACACTTCCTGTGTACTCTAGCTTTTTCCCTAGGGCTTCTAGGTTGCTGAACAACACGGAGGTGGCACATGGTTCGTGCCGGTCTGACGACCGAGCGCGTGGTGCGGGCGGCAGCGGATCTGGCGGACATCGTCGGACTGGACGGCGTCACCATGTCCGCGCTGGCGCGGAGTTTCGGGGTCAAGGACGCGAGCCTGTACTCGCACATCAAGAACGTGTCGGAGTTGCGGGCGCGGATCGCGCTGCTGGCCGCGGAGGAGATCGCGGACCACTTCGGGACGGCGGTGGCGGGCCGTTCGGGCAAGGACGCCCTGGTGGCGTTCGCCGACGCCTACCGCACCTACGCACTGGAACGCCCCGGCCGGTACGCCGCCACCCAGACCCAGATCGACCCGGCACTGGCCGCCGCATCGGCGGGCACCCGGCGCAAGGTCGATCTCACCTACGCGATGCTGCGTGGCTACGGGCTCTCGGAGCCCGATCTGACCGACGCGGTACGGCTGCTGCGCAGCACCTTCCACGGTTTTGTCACCCTCGAGACCAACGGCGGCTTCGGACACCCCCGCGACCTCGGGGCGTCATGGGAGCGGAGCGTCGAGGCCCTGCACATCGCACTGGAGCACTGGCCCTCCTCCGGGTCCCGAACGAGCGGAAAGCGACGCACCTCATGAGCACACACCCCATCGGCCGACCCACCACCGGCACCCTCCGGGTGCCCGGCGCGACCCTCCACTACGAGGTGCGCGGCAGCGGCCCGGTGCTGCTGCTGATACCGGGCGGATCCGCCGACGCGGCCCTCTTCGACGCGGTGGCGCCGGTCTTCACCGACCGCTGGACGGTGGTCTCCTACGATCCGCGCGGGATGTCCCGCAGCCCGCTCGACGGCCCGCCGGAGGACCAGCGGGTGGAGCGGCACGGCGAGGACGCCCACCAGTTGCTCGAGCGGGTGGCGCCGGACGGCGCACCGGTCTGTGTGTTCGGCACCAGCTCCGGTGCCATCGCCGCCCTGGACCTGCTGGCCCGCCACCCGGAGCGGCTGCGGCGGGTGGTGGCCCATGAACCACCGCTGGTGGAGCTGCTGCCCGACGCCGAGCGCCACCGGGCCCTCTTCGCCGAGGTGCACGCGGCGTACCGCCGTGAGGGCGTCGCGGCGGCGATGGCCACGATGAGCGCGGGAACCGGCGGCGGGGAGCGGGAGAGCGAGCGGCGGGCGGCGGACCGCCCGCAGAGCCCGCCGGTGGACGACGTCCTGCCGCCGCATCTGGCCCCCATGGTCAGCCGGATGCACGCCAATACGCCCTACTTCCTGGAGCACATCCTGCGCCGGTTCACCGCCCATCTCCCTGATGTGGCGGCGCTGGAGAGGGTGGCGGACCGCCTGGTGCCGGCCGCGGGCCGGGAGTCGCGCGGTCAGCTCCTCCGGCGTCCGGCCGCGCTGCTCGCGGAGCGGTTCGGCGGTGAGGTGGTGGAGTTCCCCGGTGGCCATGTGGGGATCGCCGAGCATCCGGTGGAGTTCGCCGAGGTGCTGGCCACGACGCTGGGGTGAGGACCTTCGGCCACGTGCCACGACGGTCCGGGCGGGGTGGTAGATCCGGCGGGGTGGTAGAAACGATCCATCCGGTCCGGCCACCCCTACCAGCCATCCGTATCCGGCGGAAGGACAACGATGAAGCGGCGCTGCGCGGTACTCGACGACTACCAGGAGGTGGCGCTGTCGATGGCCGACTGGTCGGAGCTGCGCGACGCGGTGGACGTGGTGGTGCACCGGCATCCTCTCGCCGATCAGGACGCACTGGTCGAGGCGGTCGGGGAGTGCGAGATCGTGGTCATCATGCGGGAGCGCACCCCGTTCCCCGCCGAGGTGTTCGCCCGGCTGCCACGGCTGAGGCTGCTCGTCACCACGGGGATGCGCAACGCCTCGGTGGATCTGGCGGCGGCCGCCCGGTACGGGGTCACCGTCTGTGGTACGGCGAGCAGTTCGGACCCGGCCGTCGAGCTGACCTGGGCGCTGATCCTCGGTCTCGCCCGCCGGGTGGTGCCCGAGAACACCGCGCTGCGCGACGGCGGACCGTGGCAGAGCACGGTCGGCACCGATCTGCACGGCAGCCGTCTCGGGCTGCTGGGCCTGGGCAAGATCGGCACCAAAGTCGCCCGGATCGGCCAGGCGTTCGGCATGGAGGTGGCCGCCTGGAGCAGGCATCTGACGGCGGAGCGCGCGGAGGCCGAGGGGGTGCGGCTCGCCTCGTCCCTGGAGGAGTTGGTTCGGACCAGCGACTTCCTCTCGGTGCATCTGGTGCTCGGCGAGCGCAGCCGGGGGCTGGTGGGCGAGGCGGAGCTGCGGCGGATGCGGCCCGGCGCGTTCCTCGTCAACACCTCGCGCGCGGCGATCGTGGATCAGCGGGCGCTCGCCGACGCGCTGCGCGGCGGATGGATCGCGGGCGCGGGGGTCGATGTGTTCGAGGAAGAGCCGCTGGCACCGGACCACCCGTACCGTTCGCTGCCGAATCTGCTGGCCACACCGCATCTGGGCTATGTCACGCGGAACAACTACGAGCGGTTCTTCACGGAGGCGGTCGAGGACATCCGGGCCTTCCTCGCGGACGATCCGGTCCGGGTGCTCGCCGCCCCGGGTGAGACGGTTTCGCCGCCGTCGGTCGACGGGTAGGCCATCTCGCGCACGGCAGGCGGTGGCACCGACGGCGGTGCACCAGGGCGTCACGGCGCCGTACCGTCCGCGGTGGCGTGCTGACGCGCCGCCAGGGCGTGCGCCGCGTCCCGGGTGGCCGGGTACAGCTCGCGGTAGAGGCGGTAGAGCTCGCCGTACGTCCCGGCCGTCGCCGGATCGGGTTCCACCGTGTGTGCGACCGGATTCCACCCGGAGATGTCCGCGGCCACCGCACGGCCCGTCCCGACCGCCGCGAGGAACGCGTCGCCGTAGGCCGCGCCCGTCGTGTACCGGGGGACGTCCTGGGCCCGTCCGGTCACATCCGAGACGATACGGGTCCACAGCGCCCGGGCGCCGCCGCCCACGGCGGTCACCCGGCGGATGTCCCCGCCCGCCGCCTCCATGGCGGACAGATTGTGCCGCACCCCGAAGGCGGTGGCCTCCAGCGCCGCGCGGTAGAGGTGTCCCCGGCCGTGGCGCAGGGTCAGCCCGAGGACGAGCCCGCGGGCGTCGGGGTCGAAGAGCGGTGTGCGCTCGCCCGCGAAGTACGGGAGCATCAGCAGCCCTTCGGCGCCGGGGGCGACGGCCGTGGCCTCGGCCACGAGCGTGTCGTAGTCCGCGCCGGTGAGGTCGCGCAGCCAGCCTGTGACGGCGCCGGAGGTGGCCATGCCCGCCGCCAGGCAGTAGGTGTCCGGGAAGGCGCCCCGGGTGGACCACAGACGGGGGTCGGGTACGGCCTCGGCGACCACGTTCACCAGGAACATCGTGGTGCCGTACATCAGCATCAGATCGCCGGGCGCGGTGGCCCCGACGGCCGTGGCCTCGGCCCAGGCGTCGATGGTTCCCGCGATCACGGGGGTGCCCGCGGGGATGCCGGTGGCACGCCGGGCCTCCGGTGTCACCTCGCCGACCACCTCCGACGGCCAGACCAGACGCGGCCACTGGAGGCCGGGCGCGATCTCCTCGCACCACTCCTCGATCCAGGTGCCGCCCCGCAGGTCGTACAGCGGGGTGCACTGGCTGGCGGAGTGGTGGTCGAGCACATACTCCCCGGTGAGCCGGTGTACCAGATACGAACTGGCCATGAACCAGCGTCGGGTGCGGGCGAAGACCTCCGGCTCCCGCTCCCGCAGCCACGCCAGTTTGGGGCCGATGGCCTGGCTGGTCAGAGGTGAGCCGCAGCGCTCGAGCACCCGCCGGTCCCCGTAGCGCTCCCGCTGGGCGGTGATCTGCGCGCCCGCGCGGGTGTCCACGCCGTACAGGATCGCCGGGCGCAGCGGGGTGGCGTCGGCGTCGGTGGGCAGCAGACAGGGGCCGATACCGCTGACGCCGACCGCGCCGATCCGCTCCCCCGCCGGGGCGGCGGCGAGCAGTTCGGCGCTGAGCTCGGTCAGCTCCCGCCACCACACGCTCCGCGCGTCATGTTCGGCCCGGCCGGGGCGCGGGGTGGCGGTGGTGTGCTCCCGGGACGCCCGGGCGAGCAGCGTGCCGTCGGTCCTGACCAGGACGGCCTTGGAGCCGGAGGTGCCGATGTCGATGCCGAGCAGCAGGGTCATATGGTTCCCCGGGGCCTCTCGTCGAGCCGGATCGTCTTCGTGGTCACCAGGGTGCCCGGCTCCGCCCCCGGCCGTCAGTCCTCCGCCGGTGGATGTCGCCCGGCCGCGGCGGCGAGGTGGCTCCGCCGACCGTTCCCGCCCCGGGCGGGAACCTTGCGCTTCGTCACATGGTGGCCATCGATTCCGTTTCGCCTCCGCCGTACCGGAGAGGCTCGAGGACAAGCCCCATCGGCCCGCAGAACAGACCGGTGCCCCGGCCCGGCCGGGCACCGCGGACGGAGGGAACGTGGCTCACAGCACATCGGGGAAGACCGCACCGGATGACGAGGCGTCATCCCGGCGGGAGGCCCGGCGGCACGGGGACGGCGCGGACCGCCCCGGGCGGGGGTCGCCCACCCGGCGTGGACTGCTCACGGCGACGGCGGCGGCCGGTCTCGGTCTGCTCGCCGGATGTGGCGAGCAAGGCGGGACAGTCGGCTCGGACGCCCCCGCGAAGGGTTCGGCGTCCACCCGGCCGTCCACCTCCCCGGGGCGTTCCAGAAACGCCACCCGCCCTCCGTCGGGCCCCGGCCGCACCACGCCGGCCACCCGTCCCGCCGAGCGTCGCCCCGAACTCCCCCGCGGTGGCCGGGAGCTGTCGCGATACCGGCTGGTGGGCTACTGCGGACTGCCCGGCGCCGCGGCGCTCGGCCGTCTGGGCACCGGCGACCTCGACGACCGGGCCGCCGAGATCGAGAAGACCGCACGGGCCTACGCCGCGGGGCGGGAACCACAGCCCGTGCTCGAACTCCTCGCCACGGTGGCCAACAGCAGTGCGGGCCCCGACGGCACCTATCGCTCGCGCACACCCGCCGCCACCATCCGCCGTTTCCACAAGGCCGCCCGGCGCCACCGCGCCCTGTTGCTGCTGAACATCCAGCCGGGCCGGGCCGCCGTCCTGGACGAGGTGAAGGCCCTGCGCCGCTGGCTCGTCCACCCCGATGTGGGGATAGCGCTGGATCCGGAGTGGGACATGGGTCCCGGGGAGGTGCCGGGCGACACCTACGGCCACACCAGCGGCAAGGAGCTGACCGAGGTGGCGCGCTATCTGTCGAAGCTGGTGGCCGACCACGATCTGCCGCAGAAACCGCTCGTCTACCACCAGGTGGCCGTCTCCGTGGTCCACGGCCAGTCGGAGCTCCGCCCGCAGCCCGGAGTGGTAATGATCAAGAGCGCGGACGGGATCGGATCGCCGGGGATGAAGCGCAGTACCTGGCGCAAGCTGGTCGAGGACCAGCCGGAGGGGGTGCGCACCGGGTTCAAGCTCTTCTACGACGAGGACACCGAGGGCAGCCGGTTGATGACCCCCAAGGAGGTGCTGGCCCTCCGGCCGCGTCCGGACTACATCATGTACGAGTGAGCCCCGGGGCGAGCCCATGGCCCCAAGTGGACTGCCCCCGCCCCGGAAGCGTTCCGGGGTCGGGGGCGGGTGGGTGGACAGCGGAATCGGTGGCGGAGGTCAGGTGCGGGGCGCCGCCTGCACCGTGAGCGGTTCCCGGGCCGGGGTCTCATCGGAGCCGGGCCGGGTGAATCGCATGGTGACGCAGGCTGCCGCGTAGAGCACGGCCACCACCAGCAGCAGGGCCTGGTAGCCCGTGACGAGGGCCAGATACTCCAGGGCGCCACCGGTGAGGGCGCCCAGCAGATTGGCCCCGAAGGCCGCCGTGGGATCCGCGGCCGCGGCCAGCCGGTCGGAGAAGATGAGGTTGGCGCAGAAGATGGGCGCGAAGGCCAGGGCGATCGCGGCGGCCAGACGCCCCGCGAACGGCAGCCCGAGCACCAGATCGGTCGGGACCAGCCAGGCGATGGCAAGGCTGGCGAAGAGCAGCAGTTGCAGGGCGAGTTGGTTGAGCTTGCGCATCCTGCGCCGTACCTCCACCGCGCAGAGGACGGCGACCAGCACCCCCGCGAACACCATGGCGTTGACCAGCCAGGTGGTGCCGAAGTAGAGCGCGAAACCGATGACGTTCTTGGTCTCGAGGAGCATGAACGCGGTCCCGAGCAGGAACATGTCGGTGTAGGCGGCGGTGCGCCGGATGCGGACACCGGTCATCCGCACCGACACCAGGGTCACCAGCAGGATCGCGCCCAGCACACCGATGTAGAGGCTGGGGATGGTGCGGTGCAGCAGATAGGGGAACGGGTGGTCGTCGGTGGCGGCGCTGGGCACCTTGCCGGAGGCCTGCCACGTCGAGTTGGAGCAGGACTGGTCGCGTGCGGTGACGCCCGCCACCATGATCGCGGCCCGCTTGTTGCCGTAGTGGGTGATGCAGGGCGCGTGGCCGAAGACGGAGGTCAGGCTCGCTCCGAACCGGTCGATGAGCCAGTTCTGCCGGTAGTAGTTGTACATCGCGAACGCACCGCCGGGGGCGAGGTGGCCGTGTGCCGCCTCAAACGCCTGACGGGTGAACAGGTAGCTCTCCAGGCGCAGGTTGCTGGCCCCCGACACCAGGGTCAGGGAGTCCGGCAGCGCGAGCACGATCAGGTCGTAGCGGGTCTTCGTCTGCTCCAGGAAGGCCCGGCCGTCGTTGATGTGGACGTGCACCCGGGGGTTGTCGTACGGGCGGGCCGGGTGCAGCGAGGCACCGATCTCCTGCAACCGGGGGTCGATCTCCACGGCGTCCACCCGCTTGGCGCCGTGGGCGAGGGCGAGGGCCACGTCGTTGCCGTTGCCCGCCCCGATGACCAGGACGTTGCGGTGGGAGTTGCGCGGGGTCTCGCGGTAGGGCTGGTCGTACGGTGAACCCGCTTTGGTCAGCGCCTTCAGCGGCGCGATGCTCTGGTGCGGCACACCGTTGGCGGAGATGTTGTAGTCGCGGGCGGTCGAGGTCGAACGTTTGGTCTCGATCTTGTAGTACGGGGACCAGGAGATGCCGCTCGCCACGGACTCCAGGGCGAGAACCGCCACCATCACCCCGAGCGGGATCGTGTACCGGATGGTGTTGCGGCGGCCGCCCAGGACGAGCAGCGCCACCGCGGCGATCACTCCCCAGGCCACCGACGGGGCGCGCAGCCAGGACAGCAGCGCGAAGGACACCGATCCGGTGAGGGAACCCAACAGGTCGAAGCGGTACGCCTCCAGCGACGGCAGACGGCGGAACTGATCCGCGGTCATCTTCCCGATCGCCATCATGATGAGCGCGGTCAGTCCGAACAGGACGGGCAGCGTCACCCACTGGGGCAGTCCGGTGGTTTTCACGGCCGTGAAGTAGATGACCTCACCACTGCTCTGCCGCACCTGGACGGGGAACTCCCGCACCAGGACGACGAGGACGGCCAGGGGAATGGGCGCCCAGCGGGTGAGCCACTGCCCACGGTCGGCGGGGAGAAGGAATCCCAGGCCGATCCCGAGGAACGAGCCCAAGAGGATGAAGTTCGAGAAATAGCTCAGATGGACGATATTGGCGCCGGTCCACCGGATCAGCGCCAGCTCGACGAAGAGCATGGTGGCGCTGGCCAGCAGCAGCCTCGCGCGCACGTTTTGCGGTCCAGGGCTGTGCTCCATGTCGGCACACGCTGTCATCCGAGACGGGGCAGGTCGAGCACCCGCACGGGCCGCGCCGTGGGCCGGACGGCGCCCCGGCGGACCGTCGGAATTACGCCACCGGGGCGTATGCCCACCACACCTCCGACACCCCGTCAGACGGCCGCCGCCATCCGCCATGTCGAATGTTTACGCAGGTCAACGCGTTGAACACGGCGCGGGGACACCTGACGTGCGGCACCGGTCGAGCGGGCCGCCGCACAGTGCGGACACCCGCGGAACCACCCGCCGACCTACGGCGTTCGTGTGATCCCCGGGACGTCATCCGTCACCTGATGAGCGCAACGGCCACCACCGGAGAAGTCGGCCACTCCGGAAGTTAACACCAGGCACGTTACTTGTCACACATGCGGCGATGTCTCGTGAACGAGGCAGAGGGACAACACCATCCCAGTGGTCCGGCGGGCGAGCCGTTCCATGGCATCCGCGCCACGTCAGAGGAGATCACGGCGCCGTAACAGTATTTTCGTTATTTCTAACATTGCTCTTGATATTTAGAAGCGCGGTGTCGACTCTGGGAGGCGGTCCGGGGAGCCACCCCGGACCGTCCGGACGGCCAACGCGGCCGTCGGACGTCCTACGCAAGGAGGCACCGTGGGTTCCGCACCGTCCCCCACCCACACCGGGCCATCGTCGGCGACGTTCCTCGACCGCATCGGCATACCCCGCCCGCTGGCCTGGGGCTTTCTGGGCCTGCTGCTGTTCATGATCGGCGACGGGGTGGAGTCCGGCTATCTGTCGCCGTTCCTCGTCCGCGGCGGTCTGTCCACCCAGCAGGTCGCCGTGCTGCTGTCCGCCTACGGCATCACCGCCGCCGTGGCCGCGTGGTCCTCCGGGGCCCTGTCCGAGCTGTGGGGACCACGCCGGGTGATGTGGGCGGGGCTGGGCGTCTGGGCCGTGTGCGAGGTGCTGTTCCTCGTCTTCGGGGTGATGACGTTCCACTACCCCGTGATGGTGGCCACGTATATGCTCCGCGGCTTCGGCTATCCGCTCTTCGCCTTCGGCTTCCTGGTCTGGATCACCACCGCCACCCCGCAGCGCCGTCTGGGGACGGCGGTCGGCTGGTTCTGGTTCGCCTTCACCGGTGGGCTGCCCACCCTGGGCTCGCTGTTCGCCAAGGCCACCATCCCCGTGGTCGGCGAGTACACCACGCTCTGGCTGTCGCTCGTGCTGGTCGTGGCCGGAGGGCTGGTGGCCCTGGTGTGTGTCCGTGAGCCCCATGGCGATCTGCGGGTGGCCGAGGGCCGTCCGGTCGCCACTCTCCTCAAGAGCGTCACCATCATCTGGCAGCAGCCGAAGATCGGCATCGGTGGTGTGGTGCGGGCCATCAACACCGCGCCCGAGTTCGGTTTCCTGGTCTTCCTCCCGCTGTTCTTCACCGACACCGTCGGGCTGTCGATGAGCTCCTGGCTCACCGTCCTCAGCGCGATGTTCATGAGCAATATCGTCTGGAACCTGCTGTTCGGGGTGATCGGTGACCGGCTCGGCTGGCGGCGGACCGTGGCGTACTGCGGTGGCCTCGGCTGTGCCGCCAGCACCCTGCTGCTGTACTACGTGCCGCTGGCCGCGGGTGCCGAGGTGTGGGTGGCCGTGGCCGTCGGTGTGGTCTACGGCGCGACGCTCGCCGGATACGTACCGCTGTCCGCGCTGATGCCCTCGCTCGCCCCGGAGCACAAGGGTGCAGCGATGTCCGTGCTCAACCTCGGGGCGGGGCTGAGCACCTTCATCGGACCGGCCATCGTGGGGCTGGCGATCGGGCCGCTCGGCGTGGCCGGGGTCATGTGGATCTTCGCGGGTCTCTATGTCGTCAGCGCGGTGCTCGCCCTCTTCCTGCGGCTGCCCGGCGACGATCCGGCGGCGTCCGCCGGAGGTGCCGAGGCGGAGGTCACCGCCCCGGCACCGGCCCCGCTGATCAGTGCGACTGGGCCGTCGGGCGGACCAGGATCTCGTTGATGGCGGCGTGCGGGGGCTGGGTGACCATGAAGGTGATCGACCGGGCGATGTCCTCGGCCTGGAGCCACAGCTCCCGCGGCATACCGCGGGCCGCGGTCCCGGTGCTGCTGTCGGCCGTCATCTCGGTGGCGGTCATACCGGGTTCGACCAGCCCGACCCGCACACCGCGCGCGGTCACCTCCTGCCGCAGTCCCTCGCTGAACGCGACCACCGCGTGTTTGGTGGCCGAGTAGACGGCGTTGTGGGCCCGCGCCACCCGGCCGGCCACCGAGCTCACGGTGACCAGGTCGGCCACCTGGCGCGGGCCCTCCTCGGCCGCCCGCAGCAGATGCGGCAGCGCCTTCTGCGAAGTGTGCAGCACCGCCTTGACGTTGAGGTCGAGCATCCGCTCCCAGTTCTCCGGGTCGCCGTCCTCGATGTCCCCGGTGGCCACGGATCCCACGCTGTTGACCAGGACGTCCAGCCGCCCGAACCGCTCCGCGGCGTCCTCGACGGCCTGGCGGGCCTGGGCCGCGTCCCGCAGATCGGCAGTGAGGGCCACACAGGAACGGCCCCGCTCCCGGATGTCGGACGCCAGTGCCTCGAGCCGGTCGGTACGGCGGGCGACCAGCGCCAGATCGGCGCCCTGCCGGGCCAGCGACCGGGCGGTGGCCGCCCCGATGCCACTGGAGGCACCGGTCACCAGCACGGCGCACCCCGCCAGCGGGCCATCGGCGCCCTCGGCTTCCCGGTCGTTCCCGGTCCTCGTCTCCGTCACTCCGGCTCCCTGCTCGTGCGGACGATCATCTGTCGTACGCATGCTCGCACCCACCGCGCGTCCACATCCACCGCAGGGGTCCGGTACCCCGATCCCGGTCGCGGATCGCCCCCGTTGCTCCCTTCGGACCAGGACCGGCGGACCCGTCCGGGCAGTACGGAAATCACACGACCGGCGTATGCCAGTAGGCCGTTGGGGTCGCGCTGCTGTCCCGCCTGAGCACCCTTCCGCCGTGTCGCGGCGACCATCGTTGGCTGAGGCACCACATCACCGGGTCCGGCGCAACGACCACCGAGTCCACCCGTCCGCCCCACTCGCCCAGGGAGCCGCGTTCATGCCCCAGTACTTCCGTGACTCGCCCGAGTCCCTCGTTCCCGACGCGCTCGCGGGCTTCGCCGACGCCCACGCCGACCTCGTCGCGTACCACCCCGACCACGGCTACCTCCGGGCCCGCCACCCCGCGCCCACCCGCCGGGTGGGCCTGGTGTCGGGGGGCGGGTCCGGCCACGAGCCGCTGCACTCCGGTTTCCTCGGCATGGGGATGCTGGACGCCTCGTGCCCGGGCCGGATCTTCGCCTCGCCGCACAACCGGCAGATCTTCGAGGCCAGCCGTGCCGTGGCCGGGCCCGGCGGCGTCCTGCACATCGTCAAGAACTACACCGGCGACCGCATCAACTTCGGCATCGCCGCCGAACGCCTCCACCACGAGGGGATCGCCTGTGCCCGCGTCCTGATCGACGACGACCTCGCCACCGACTCCGACGACATCGCGGTCGGCCGCCGCGGCACCGGGGCCACCCTGCTCGTGGAGAAGATCCTCGGTGCCGCCGCCGACGAGGGGCGCGGACTGGAGGAGCTGGCGGCCCTCGGCACCGAGCTGACCCTGCGGGCCCGCAGTCTGGCCGTGGCGGCGGCCGCGCACACCGCGCCCGCCTCCGGCGCCCCGGCCTTCGGCCTGCCCGAGGGCGTCCTGGAGTTCGGGGTGGGCATCCACGGTGAACGCGCCGAGGGCACCACTCCGCACGCGCCCCTCGGCAAGCTGGTGGAAACCATGGCCGACCAGCTGCTGGCGGCGCTTCCCGACGGCTCCCGGTCCCGGGTGCTCGCGCTCGTCAACGGGCTCGGATCGGTCACCTCCCTGGAGCTGTACGGGATCCGCCACGCCCTCGCCAAGGCCCTGGACACCCGGGACGTCGCCCTGGACCGCTCGCTGACCGGCACCTTCGTCAGCGCCCTCGATATGCGCGGCTTCTCGCTGACCCTGCTCGCCTCCGACGCCGAGACACTGCGGCTGTGGGACGCCCCCGCCCGCACCCCGGCCTGGCCCCGGTGACCTCCAGGCGTCCCCGTGTGAGCCGTATGTCCACGCGATGACGCCACATCGGCACAGCGTGCCGTGACCGACCCGCCCGACCGACCCGAGGAGCCCCCCATGTCCGATGGCCCCGGCCAGAACGCCCTCACCCATGACAGCGTCGCGGCGTGGCTGACCCGCTTCGCCGCCTCCGTACGCTCCGTCGAACCCGAGCTCACCGCCCTCGACCAGCAGGCGGGCGACGGTGATTTCGGTGCCAACCTGACCACCGGCATGGACGGTGTACGCCGTGTCCTCGACGCCATGACGGCCGGTCCGCGGTCCCCCGGCGAGGGTCCGGCGGCGCCCCTGGCCGCCGCCGCGCGGGTCTTCCTCGACGATGTCGGCGGCACCAGCGGCCCGCTGTTCGGGCTGCTGTTCCAGGAACTCGCCGACGCGCTGTACGAGGCCTCCCCCGCACTGCCCGGTACGGCCGCGCTGGCCACCGGCACCGCGGCCGGGGTGGCCGCGATCCAGCGCGTCGGGGAGGCCGACGTGGGCGACAAGACGATGGTGGACGCCCTCGTCCCGGCCGCGAAGGCGCTCGCCGAATGTCCGCCCACCGCCGACCCCGCGGTCGCGCTCCATCTGGCCGCGGTCGCCGCCCGCCGGGGCGCCCTCTCGACCAGCGGTCTACGGGCCCGGCGCGGCCGTGCCAGTTACACCGGGAACCACTCGCGCGGTGTCCCCGACCCCGGCGCCCTGGCCGTGGCGCTGCTGTTCGCCTCCGCGAACGAGGAGGTGACCGTGCTGGACCGGCTCCCGGACCACTGAATCCGCATGGGCCGGGTTCAACCGGGCAGGCGCAGAGGACGCGTTGCCGTCTGTATCGAAGGTGCCCGGGAAACACATGCCACAGGACACAGCCGCCCGAGTGACCCCACCACCGGCCGCGACCCGGCCCAAGGGCGGTGACGCGTCCGGATCCAGAACCCGCGACCCGTACTTCGACAACGCGAAGTACCTCACGATCGTGTTGGTGGTCTGTGGCCACGCATGGGAGCCGCTCACCTACGACAGCCGCGCCGCCACCGCGGTCTATCTCCTGGTGTACGCCTTCCACATGCCCGCCTTCGCGCTGATCTCGGGCTACTTCTCACGCGGTTTCGACCTGGCGCCCGGCCGGGTGCGACGGCTCATCAGCAGTGTGGTGGTGCCGTACCTCGTCTTCGAGGCGGCGTACACCCTCTTCTCCCGGTGGGTGCTGGACAACCCGGGGGAGCCGTTCAGCCTGCTGGACCCCTGGTATGTGATGTGGTTCCTGGCCGCCCTGTTCATCTGGCGGCTCACCACACCGCTGTGGCTGGCGCTGCGCCATCCGGTGCCGATCTCGCTGGCGGTGGCCACGCTCGCCGGTATCTCACCGGACTCCGGCGGCGATCTGGCGCTGCAACGGGTGCTGGCGTTCCTCCCGTTCTTCGTGGTCGGGCTCACACTGCGGCCCGGCCACTTCGCGCGGCTGCGCACCCGCCGGGCCCGGCTGGTGTCGTTGCCGTTCGTCGCCTTCGTGCTGTGCGCGGGTTACGCGGTGGCGCCGTGGTTCGACGCGGAGTGGCTCTACCACCGCACGAGCGTCGCCGGGCTGGACGTCCCGCGCTGGGCGGGTCTGCTCACCACGCCCGCGCTGTTCCTGCTGGCACTGGCCCTGACCGCCTGTTTCCTCGCCTGGGTGCCGGGGCGGGCGCTGTGGTTCACCGCGCTCGGCACGGGCACGATCTACGGCTATCTGCTGCACGGCTTTGTCATCAAGTCGTCCCGCTTCTGGGGCTGGTACGACCATCCGTGGGTGCGCACCCCGCTGGGTGAGCTGACGGTGACCGTGGCCGCCGTGGGCATGATCACCGTGTTGTGCACCGCCCCGGTGCGGCGGCTCTTCCGTCCCCTGGTCGAGCCCCGGGTGGACTGGGCGTTCCGCCGCACGGAGAAGTAGGGCCCGCCTCCGCGAGGCGCGTGCGCGCGGGCGCCACCACTTGACAAACATCTTTGCCGGGGCGGCAAATGAAGGGTATGGCCGACCAAGACCTCGCCGATGTGCTGACCGCCGTGGGACCGCGGCTTCGCTCGCTGCGGCAGACACGTGACTTCACCCTGGCGCGGCTCAGCGAGGCGACCGGGATCTCGCTGAGCACCCTCTCGCGGCTGGAGTCGGGGCAGCGGAAGCCGACCCTGGAACTGCTGCTGCCACTGGCCAAGGCGTACGGCGTACCGCTGGACGAGTTGGTCGGGGCGCCCGCCACGGGCGATCCACGGGTCCATCCGCGGCCCTTCACCCGCAACGGCCAGACGTTTGTGCCGCTCACCCGCTATCTGGGCGGGCTGAACGCCTACAAGCTGATCCTTCCGCCCCGGCCGCCCGCCGAACGCGGGCGGCCGGAGCAGCGGGTGCACGAGGGCTATGAGTGGCTGTATGTGCTCTCCGGGCGGCTGCGGCTGGCGCTGGGCGAGCATGACCTCGTCCTCACCTCGGGCGAGGCCGCCGAGTTCGACACCCGGACCCCGCACGGCTTCGGCAACGCGGGAGACCGGCCGGTGGAATTCCTCTCCCTGTTCGGGGCGCAGGGCGAGCGGATGCACGTCCGGGCGCGCCCGGAAGCCACCTGACGTACGCCGCCACGTGTGCCCGGGTGCTCACCCCGAGGGTTCGTCGGGGACGGGCTGCTCCGGGTGGACGCCTCCGGTCTGCGGCTTTCCCCGCCGCCCGGTCCCGGACTCGTCCAGGTCGGGGACGTCCTCCGCGTGCTCCGGCGCCGGATCCGCGCCGTCCGCGTCCAGCGGATCCGGGCCTCCCCCCGCCTGCTGGTCGGGCAGGTCCCGCGGAATACCGCGGCCGTCCTCCCCGGGTTCTTCGCGCCGACGGTCCTCGTTCACGGTGCCGCTCCTGTCTTCGGCGTGTGCAAGGGCATACCCGGGCCGGTACCCAGCACATCCGCGCCGATGCACGGCCGGGCCCCCGCATATGGTCGCGTACCCCTTCCGGAACGGCATCCCGGTGACCACCCACGGTGGCCGGGGGCCGCTCAGCGGTGGGATCCAGGTGCGGGTACGGCGGTCAGCCGTGGCGGGCGAAGGCGGCGGTGACGGTGTCGCGGTCCGCCCCGGAGGCCAGCAGCAGCCGGAGCAGCACCCGCGCCTTGTACGGATCGAGCAGTCCGCCGTCGATCAGGCCGCGCCGCCGCAGATCGGTCTCGGACCCGACCGCGCCATAGGTGTGGCGCAGCACCGAGCCACTGCCGGAGCGCGAGGTCAGCACCACCGGGATGCGCTCGGCCAGCGCGCCCAGCACCGGTGCGAGGGTGCCCGGCACATGGCCGACCCCGAACCCCGCGACGACCAGGCCCTGTTGGGTGTCGGCGAGTCCGTCGAGCAGCACACCGTCGTCGTCGAATGACACGGTGTACAGCGCCACCCGAGCGGTGGTGTCCTCCCCCGCCCCGGACGGCACCGGCCGGGGTTCATGGCGCGGCGGCGCGGTGAGCAGACGGACCCGGCCCTCGATGACGTGGCCGATCGGGCCGGTGTTCGGGGAGGCGAAGGTGGCCGTACTGGTGCTGTGGGTCTTGCGGACCCAACGCGCCGCGTGGATCTCGTCGTTGAAGACGACCAGGGCCCCCAGGCCGCGGGCTTCGGGCGCGGCGGCGACCCGGGCGGCCGCGAGCAGATTGGCCGGGCCGTCCGCGCCCGCGAGGGTCGGATTGCGCATGGCGCCGGTGAACACCAGCGGTGCGTCATGGGCCCAGACCAGATCGGCGAGATAGGCCGTCTCCTCCAGGGTGTCGGTTCCCTGGGTGACCACCGCGCCCTCCGCCCCCTCGGCCACCGCGGACGACGCGGCCTCGACCACGGTGAGCAGTTGCGGAAACGTCAGATGGGCGCTGGGCACGGCGTGGGTGTCCCGCACCTCCAGCGGTACGCCGAGGTCGGCGAGGCCGGGCACCGCCGCGGTGAGGTCGGCTCCGGTCAGCCGGGCCACCACCCCGCCGCCGCCGTGCCCGGCCATGGCGATGGTGCCCCCGAGGGTGAACAGTGCGATGCTCATGCGCCGACTACATCAGGAGACGGCGGGTGTCGGGAAGAGCGGCAGCACCTCGTCGGGGTCAGTTCAGGGTGTCCGGGTCGGGTCCGGTCCGCTCACCGCGCTCCAGGGCGGTGATGGCCTCGATGTCCTCCGCGGTGAGGGCGAAGTCGAAGACGTCGATGTTCTGCCGGATCCGGGCCGGGGTCACGGACTTGGGGATCACGATGTTGCCGAGGTGGAGATGCCAGCGCAGCACCACCTGGGCGGGCGTCCTGCCATGGCGCCGGGCGATGGCGTCGAGCGCCGGGTCCTGGAGGAGGGCGCCCTGCGCGAGCGGGCTCCATGCCTCGGTGGCGATGCCGTGTCCGGCGTGGACGGCCCGCAGGGGCGCCTGCTGGAGGTAGGGGTGGAGCTCCACCTGGTTGACGGACGGGACCACACCGCTCTGCTCCAACAGCCGTTCCAGATGGGCGGGCTGGAAGTTGGACACGCCGATGGCACGGGTACGGCCGTCGGCGAGCAGCTTCTCCATCGCGCGCCAGGTGTCCGGGTAGCGGTCGCGGGCGGGGGTGGGCCAGTGGATCAGATAGAGGTCCACATAGTCGGTGCCCAGCTTCGCGAGGCTGGTGTCGAAGGCCGTGAGGGTGGCGTCGTAGCCCTGGTCGTCGTTCCACAGCTTGGTGGTCAGGAACACCTCCTCGCGTGGTACGCCGGAGGTGGCGAGCGCCCGTCCGACACCGGCTTCGTTGCCGTAGACGGCCGCGGTGTCGATGCTGCGGTAGCCGGACTCCAGGGCGGTGCGGACGGCGTCGGTGGTCAGGGCGTCCTCGACCTGGAAGACACCGAAGCCGAGTTGGGGGATCTCGAGTCCGTTGTTGAGGGTGAGGATGGGAACGGAGGTCATGATGTCCTTCGGGGTGTGGGATCAGCGGTGGTCGGTGGCGATGCGGACCGGCTCGGCGGATGACGCGGCGGTGACCGGTGCGGGGCGGTGGTGGACGTCACGGCGTTCCAGTGCGCTGGAGAGCACCGCGAGTGCCAGCGCGGAGGCGGCGAGTGCCGCGCCGACCCAGTTCGGGGCGGTGTAGCCGAGTCCGGCCGAGATCACCAGACCACCCAGCCAGGCAGAGAGCGCGTTGCCCAGGTTGAAGGCGCCGATGTTGACGGCGGAGGCGAGGGTGGGGGCGCCCGCCGCGTGGTCCAGCACCCGCTTCTGGAGCGGGGGGACGGTGGCGAAGCCGAGCGCGCCGATCAGGGCGATGGTGACAGCGGCCGCGACCTTGTGGTGGGCGGTGAGTGTGAACAGCCCCAGGACCAGTGCCAGGGCGCCCAGCGATACGTACAGCATCGGCATCAGGGCGCGGTCCGCGAACTTCCCGCCGACCAGGTTGCCGCCGACCATGCCGAGCCCGAAGAGGACCAGCAGCCAGGTGACGGAGGAGTCGGCCAATCCGGCGACCTCGGTCATCATCGGCGCGATGTAGGTGATGGCGGCGAAGACACCGCCGAAGCCCAGAACCGTCATCGCCATGGCGAGCAGCACCTGCACATTGCGGAAGGCGGCCAGTTCATGGCGGAGGTGTACACCCTCCGGCTTGGGGATCTCGGGGACCAGCTTGGCGATGCCCGCGAGTCCGATCACACCGAGGGCGGCGACCAGGTAGAAGGTGATGCGCCAGCCCAGTGACTGGCCGATGGAGGTGCCGAGCGGTACGCCGACGACATTGGCGACGGTCAGACCGGTGAACATCATCGAGATGGCACCGGCCTTCTTTTCGGGGGCGACCAGGTCGGCCGCGACCACCGATCCGATGCCGAAGAACGCGCCGTGGGCGAAGGAGGCGACGATCCGCCCGGCGGCCATCACACCGAAGGCCGGGGCGGCGGCCGAGACCACATTGCCCACGATGAACAGGCCCATCAGCAGCATCAGCATGCGCTTGCGGGAGATCTTGGTGCCGAGTGCGGTCATCAGCGGTGCGCCGAACATCACTCCGAGTGCGTAGCCGGTCACCAGGAACCCGGCGGTGGGGATGGAGACACCGAAGTCACCGGCGACCTCGGGCAACAAGCCCATGATCACGAACTCGGTGGTTCCGATCCCGAAGGCTCCGATGGCCAGCGCCAGCAGTGCGATGGGCATGTGGGTTCACTCCAAGCGATTGCCTCTGCGTCTTACGTGCGCCGACAATACTTGCGTGAGAATTTAATTGCAAGCGCGCTATATTGCCGATGCTGTGTATCACGCCGCCGTGAGCCCACGCGGGCCGCTCGACAGAGCCCGCCGGGAACCGCTGGTGGCGGCGGTCGCGAAGACACCGGCGGTGTTACGGCCGAAGTCGCTCTGAACACAACCGGCGCCCCCCGCGTATCAACTGCCGGGTCGAGCCTCGTCCGTTGCGGACGAGCGAACTCGGTGCCCGCCCTGACAGGAGGTCATGAGTTGAGCCACAAACGCGTACCGAAGCGCAAGGTCGTCTTCGCGGGGGCCGGTGCGGCGGCGATCGTCGCGGCGGCGATTCTGCTGCCGAATGCCAACGCCTCGCAGGACGGTGACCAGACCGACCTCCAGCCCAAGAAGGTCAACGCGGCGTCCGCCGCGGACATCGCCTCGCAGTTGGCGTCCAAGCTGGGCGAGGCGTTCGCCGGCACCTACTACGACAAGGACAAGCAGCAGGTCATCGTCAATGTCATCGGGGATGGCAACGATGTGGACGTGGACGTCAAGAAGGCCGGGGCGGTGGCCAGAAGCGTCAAGAACAGCACCGCCGACCTCAAGTCCGCCGCGAAGACGCTGAAGACGAAGGCGACCATCCCCGGCACCGCGTGGTCCGTCGATCCCAAGACCAATGAGATCCGGGTCACCGCGGACCGCACCGTCACCGGCGCGAAGTGGGACACGCTCGAGTCCACCGTCAACGCCCTCGGCAAGGGCGTGGCCACCATCAAGAAGTCCCAGGGCCAGTTCAAGCCGTTCGCCGAGGGCGGCGACGCCATCTTCGGCGGCGGCTCGCGCTGTTCGCTCGGTTTCAACGTCACCACCGACAGCGGTGCGCCCGGTTTCATCACCGCCGGTCACTGCGGGGTGGCCGCCAAGGAGTGGTCGGACTCCCAGGGCGGTGCCGCGATCGGCACCGTGCAGGACGCCACCTTCCCCGGTGACGGCGACTTCGCGCTCGTCACCTACGACGACCCCGGCACCGAGGCCCCCAGCACGGTCAACACCGGTGACGGCAAGACGGTGGACATCGCCAAGGCGGCCGACGCCACGGTGGGCCAGCAGGTGAGCCGGATGGGCAGCACCACCGGGCTCAACGACGGCTCGGTCACCGGACTGGACGCGACCGTCAACTACCCGGAGGGCACCGTCAGCGGGCTCATCCAGACCGATGTGTGCGCCGAGCCCGGCGACAGCGGCGGCCCGCTGTTCAGCCAGGACGGCAGCGCCATCGGTCTGACCTCGGGCGGCAGCGGCGACTGCACCTCCGGTGGCGAGACCTTCTTCCAGCCGGTGACCACCGCACTGACCGCGGTCGGCGCCACCATCGGTGACGACGGCGGGGCGGCCGGAGGCGACGGCGGCGGCGCGGCGGACGACCAGGGCGGTGCCGCCGGTGACGGTGGCGCGGCAGGCGAGGAGCAGGGCGGCGCGGCCGCCAACGGCTGATCCGCGCATCGTCGGACTTCGGTCACTCCACGGTTGTCCCGCGCCGTCACCGCGGGACAACCGGAGGACACCGGACACCAGAAGACATCGGCCCACCGGTCGTTCCCCGGCGGAACACCGGGCGGGCCGTCGTCAGCCCGGCAGTCCCGCCCGCACCCGCTCCACGGTGATCGGCAGATCGCGGACCCGTACCCCCGTGGCGTGGTGCACGGCGTTGGCCACCGCCGCGGCCGTACCGACGATCCCCAGCTCACCGACGCCCTTGGTGCCCAGCGGGTTGAGCGCGTTGTCCTCCTCGTCGAGGCAGTACGCCTCGATGTCCCGCACATCGGCGTTGGCCGCCACGTGGTACCCCGCGAAGTCGTGATTGGTGAAGTCGCCGTAGCGCGGGTCCATTTCGAGCATCTCGTGCAGGGCCATGGACAGTCCCATGGACATCCCGCCGCGCAGCTGGGAGCGGGTGGTCTTGGGGTTGATGATGTGTCCGGCCGCGAACACCCCGAGCAGCCGGTCGACCCGCACCTGACCGGTGACGGTGTGCACCCGTACTCCGGCGAACTGGGCGCCGAAGGAGCAGCGGGTGAGTTTCTTCTGTGCCTGCACGTCCTCGGTGGTGTCCGCGCTCAGCTCCAGCCCACCGGGCGGCACGGCGCCGGATGCCTCGTCGAGCTGCTTGGCGAGCGCACGGCACACCTTGCTGACCGCCCACCCCCAGGAGCTGGTGCCCATCGAGCCGCCCGCCACGGGGGCGTTCCCGTAGACACTGCGGCCGATGTCCAGGGTGACCCGGTCCAGGGGCACGCCGAGTTCATCGGCTGCCACCTGGGTCAGCATGGTGCGCGCGCCGGTGCCGATGTCCGCCGCGGCGATCCGCACCACGAACGTCCCGTCGGGTTCGGCGCGGGCGGTCGCGGTGGCGGGCATGGTGTAGACGGGATAGTTGCCCGCCGCCACTCCGGTGCCGAGCAGCCACCGCCCGTCCCGGCGGCGGCCGGGTGCCGGGTCGCGCCCCTCCCAGCCGAAGCGGGCCGCGCCCTCGCGCAGACAGGCCACCAGGCTGCGGCTGCTGAACGGGCGTCCGGACTCGGGGTCCACGGCCGGTTCGTTGACCACCCGGAGCTCCACCGGATCCATGCCCAGCGCGTACGCCAGTTCGTCCATCGCGCTCTCCAGGGCGAACATCCCCGGCGCCTCGCCGGGGGCCCGCACCCAGGACGGGGTGGGGACGTCCAGCTGGGCCAGCCGGTGGATGGTGCGGCGGTGGGGCGCGGCGTACATGATGCGGGTGGCGGCGACGGTCTGCTCGCAGTAGGGGGTGAGCCGGGAGCTCTGCTGGAGCGCGTTGTGCGAGATGGCGGTGAGCCGGCCGTCCCGCTCGGCGCCGAGTCTGACGCGCTGCACGGTGGGCGTCCGGTACGACACCATGCTGAACATCTGCTGCCGGGTCACCGCCAGTTTCACCGGGCGGCCCACGGCGCGGGCGGCCAGCGCGGCGAGCACGGTGGGCGGCCGGGGCACCGCCTTGGAGCCGAAGCCGCCGCCGACGTGGTCGGCCACGATCCGTACGCCGCCCTGGGGCAGGCCGAACAGCTCGGCGAGCGCGCTTGCCGTCATCCAGGGGCCCTGGTCGGCGTTGTAGAGGGTGAGCACATCACCGTCCCAGACGGCGATGGTGGCGTGGGGCTCCATCGGGGCGGCGTGTTCGGGGGGTGTGGTGTACGTGACGTCGACGGTCACCGGGGCGGTGGCGAACGCGGTGTCCACATCGCCGGTCTCCAGCAGCCCGGGATAGCCCGCGTTGACGGTGTCCGGGATGAAGGCGTCCGGATCGTCGTCGCGCAATTCGACGTCGTGGTCGAACTCCTCGTACTCGACGCGCACCAGCGCCGCGGCCTGGCACGCCGTCTCATAGGTGTCCGCGACGACGGCGGCCACGATCTGGCCGCGGTAGGCGACATCGGTGGACTGGAGCACCGAGAGCTCGGGGTCGTCGATGGGGTGCAGCCGCTGCACATTGCCACTGTCGAGCACGGCCGCCACTCCGGGCAGGGCCAGCGCGGCGCCGCCGTCGACGACACGCACCCGGCCGCGGGCCACGGTGGACTGCACCGCCCAGACGTAGAGGGCGTCCCGCACCGGGTACTCATACGCGTAGAGCGCCGCGCCGGTGACCTTGTCGCGTCCTTCGACCCGGGTCACCTCGGCGCCCACGGTCCGTTCGAGCGTGGTCATCGCCCTTCCCCTCCGACAAGGTCCAGCACGGTGGCGGTGATGAGGTCCACCGCGAGGTCGATCTTGAACGCGTTCCGTGGCAACGGGCGTGCCGACGCGAACTCGGCGCGGGCCGCCGAGCGCAGCGTCTCCTCGGTCGGACGGCTGCCGAGCAGCCGCTCCTCGGCCTGCCGGGCCCGCCAGGGCAGTGGCGCCACTCCGCCGAGCGCCAGCCGGATCCCGCTCAGCGTGCCGTCGGGCCCGGTGGCGGCCACCGCGGCGACCGACACCAGTGCGAAGGCGTAGGACCAGCGGTCGCGGACCTTGCGGTAGCGCATGGCGGCTCCCGCGGGCGGCGGGGGCAGCTCCACCCCGGTGATCAGCTCCCCGGCCTCGAGCACCGTCTCCTGGTCCGGGGTGTCGCCGGGCAGCAGATAGAAGCCGGTCAGCGGCACCGTGCGGGAGTCCCCGTCGGCGCGCCGGAGGTGGACGACGGCGTCGAGCGCGGCCATCGGCACCGCCATATCGGACGGGTGCGTGGCCACACAGGCGTCGGAGGTACCGAGGACGGCGAGGTCGCGGTGGCTGCCCCCGAGGGCCGAACACCCGCTCCCCGGCTCCCGTTTGTTGCACGCCTTGGTGACGTCCTGGAAGTACCCGCAGCGGGTGCGCTGGAGCAGATTACCGCCGGTGGTGGCCCGTGTGCGCAGCTGTCCGGAGGCTCCGGCGAGCACCGCCTCGGACACCGCGGGGAACCGTTCGCGGATACCGCGGTCACCGGAGAGCACACTGTTGGAGACCAGCGAGCCGATCAGCGCGCTGCCGTCGGCACGGTGCTCGATACGGTCGTAGGGCAGCCCGGTGATGTCGACGAGCATGGCGGGCTCGGCCACGCCCAGCTTCATCAGGTCCACCAGGTTGGTGCCACCGGCCAGATACATGGCGTCGGTGGTGTCCGTGACGAGGGTGGCGGCGGCGTCGGGCGCCGTGACGCGTTCGTAGGCGAAGGGCTTCATCGGGCGCCACCCGGTGCCGTGGCACGGGCGGCCCGGCCGCCGTTGCCCCGGGAGACTTCGTGGATCGCCGCCACGATGCCCGGGTAGGCGCCGCAGCGGCAGAGGTTGCCGCTCATCCGCTCCCGGATCTCGTCGGCGTCCAGGGCCTGTGCCGCGGGCACACCGGCGGCCACGTCCTCGGTGACATGGCTGGGCCAGCCGCGTGCCGCCTCGGTGAGGGCGCCGACGGCCGAGCAGATCTGGCCCGGTGTGCAGTAGCCGCACTGGAAGCCGTCGTGGTCGAGGAACGCCTGCTGGAGCGGGTGGAGTTCACCCGTCGCCGCCAGGGCCGCGACCCCTTCGATGGTGGTGATGTCATGACCGGCCGCCGCCACCGCCAGCACCAGGCAGCTGTTGACGCGCTCGCCGTCGACGAGGACCGTACAGGCTCCGCACTGCCCGTGGTCACAGCCCTTCTTGACACCGGTCAGGGCCAGGTGTTCGCGAAGGGCGTCCAGCAGCGTCACCCGGTTGTCGAGCGTGAGGGCCCGCTCTCCACCGTTGACACGCAGCGTGAGATCGGTGTGATACGTGTGAGCTGTCACACCCTTCAGCGTGGCACCGGGGTGGGGGCCCCGCATCTCCAGCGGACCGCGCCACCGTCATGACTCCTAGGGCAGTGGCGGGGGCAGCCGCAGATGGGCCAGATCAGCGGGGACCGGGGTGCGCGGACGGTAGAACGGCGGTGCCGCGTCGGCGGCGGGCGAGTCGGCGAGCCGGAAGCGGTCGCGCAGCCGCCGGTAGAACTCCATGGGCTCCAGTCGCACCAGCCGCAGCCGGTCCGGTGCCCGGTAGGCGGCCACCCAGTCCCCCGGCTCCAGGACTCCGCGCAGCTGGCCGTCGATGCTCACCGCCACCCGCCCCGAGTGGGGCAGCACCCGTACGGCGACGGCCTCGTCGACGGCGGCCACGACCGTGCGGTCGAAGGCGATGTGCGGGGCCACCGGGGTGAACACCAGCGCGTCCATGGACGGGGAGACCACGGGGCCACCGGCGGCGAAGCTGTAGGCGGTGGAGCCGGTGGGAGTGGCCACGATGATCGCGTCTGCCGAGTAGGCGGCCAGCAGCTGACCGGCCACGTACACCCCGAGGCTGGCCTGCCGGTCGCGGGCCAGTTTCTCGAAGACCACGTCGTTCACGGCGACGACGTCGAGCGCCACGCCCCAGCCGACCTCCTCGGGGCCGCCGGGGCGGATCTTCGGTGGTGGCAGGACCGGGCCCCGGCCGTAGCGCAGCAGCGCGTCCATGCCGGTGGGCATCTCCAGGAGCCGCGAGGAGCGCAGGGTGAGCAGCATCCGCTCCTCGACCGTGGCATCGCCCGCGTGCACGGTGTCCAGCGCGTGTTCCACCTGGTCGGGGGTGATCTCGGTGAGGAAGCCGACCCGGCCGACGTTCACCCCCAGCGCGGATCCCCCGTCCTTGGCGGCGATACGGGCGCCGCGCAGAAAGGTGCCGTCGCCGCCGAAGGTGACGATCAGATCGGGGTGCCCGGCGGCCTCGGCCTCCTCCTGGGCGCTGCGCCGCGGATGGTCGCCGCGCCATACGTCGATCTCGGTGCAGGCGAGGCCATGGGCGGCGGCCCATGAACTCGCGACACGGGACGCCTCGACGGCGGCGGGCCGGGCCCGGTGGACCACCAGGCCGAGCCGGGTGACGGCCATGCCCTCCACCGTAGAGCGGACCGCCGCGGGGCGCGCTACGGCCGGTCCGGAGGTGGCCGTCCCGGAGCGGGGACGCCATGTGAAGGGGCGCGCCTGCGGGTGAACAGAGGCGCTGTTCTAAGGTGTTGCACGCGGATGACCTGCGGAGGTGCCGCCAAGTCCGTACCGAGCCCCTACAAAGCCAGGGATGGTGCAGCTGATGGAGAGCCAAGGACGTACCGCGCTGGTCGAGGACCTGATGGACCGCTTCCCCCAGGTGCCCCGGGAGGCCGTCCTCAAAGAGGATCTGCTGCGCGGTGGTATGGCATTCGACGAGTCGGCGCTCAGTGGCAACGAGGACGGCGACGTCAAGCCGAAGTCGTACTTCATCTTCTCCTTCGACCACCGCACTCTGCCGGAGCTGGGAGCCGCCGCCCTGAACCGGCCGCCCGAGGAGATCGTGCTCACCGGCGGCCCCTACGACCTGCGCCGCACGGTGGTGTCCGTACGGGTCAATCCGGCGTCGCCGTACGTGGTGCGGGCCGGTGAGGACGGGGCGCTGGGCCTGTATCTGGACGGGCGGCGGATCGCGGACGTCGGGCTGCCGCCGATGCCGGACTACTACCGTCACACCCTGGCGAACGGCAAGTCGGTGATGGAGGTGGCGCCGACCATCCAGTGGGGATATCTCGTCTATCTGACGGTGTTCCGGGTGTGCCAGTACTTCGGCGCCAAGGAGGAGTGCCAGTACTGCGACATCAACCACAACTGGCGTCAGCACAAGGCGGCCGGGCGTCCGTACACCGGGGTGAAGCCGGTCGATGAGGTGCTGGAGGCGCTGGAGATCATCGACCGGTATGACACCGGCCGCGCCTCCCAGGCGTACACCCTCACCGGCGGCGCCATCACCTCGCAGGTGGGCGGCCGGGACGAGGCCGACTTCTACGGCCAATACGCGAAGGCCATCGAGGAGCGCTTCCCGGGCCGGTGGATCGGCAAGGTGGTGGCGCAGGCGCTGCCCAAGGCTGACGTACAGCGGTTCCACGACTACGGGGTCCGGATCTACCACCCCAACTTCGAGGTGTGGGACCGGCGTCTGTTCGAGCTGTACTGTCCGGGCAAGGAGCGCTACGTCGGCCGTGACGAGTGGCACCGCCGCATCCTGGACTCGACCGAGGTGTTCGGCGCCCGCAATGTGATCCCGAACTTCGTGGCGGGCGTGGAGATGGCCGAGCCGTTCGGCTTCACCTCGGTGGGCGAGGCCATCGACTCGACCGCCGAGGGGCTGCGGTTCTTCATGTCGCACGGGGTGGTGCCCCGGTTCACCACCTGGTGTCCGGAGCCGACCACCCCGCTGGGCAAGGCCAATCCGCAGGGCGCGCCGCTGGAGTACCACATCCGGCTGCTGGAGACCTACCGGGCGACGCTGGAGGACTTCGGGCTGACCTCGCCGCCCGGTTACGGTCCGCCGGGGCCGGGCCGGGCGGTGTTCTCGGTGAGCTCCTTCATGGACAGCCTGCCCGCGGCGGACCCGGAGCCGGACACCGCGCCCGTGGCGCCCTGACCCGGCCCGCACCGCGCGGACTGCGCGGCGCGCGCTCCGGGACAGGCGGGACGCTCAGTCCAGCCCGGACGCCTTGAGGATCGCGCGGGCGGTGTCGCCGTCGATACGCTCGCCCAGCCGGTCCAGTACGGCGGAGCCCCGCCGCAGCGTGCCGCGCTGACGGGAGCGGCGGGCGCCCGCGTCCAGCCGGTGCCACAGCAGGGGGTTGGCCACCAGCACCTCGGGGTCGAGCTCCACCGCGTGCCCGTGTGCGTCGCGCAGCACAAGGCGGGTGGAGACGGATCCGTACTGCACCACCGTGACCAGGGCGTCGGTGCGCACCCGTCGTTCGCGCAGCAGTCCCTGGACGGCGAGCCAGCCGTCGCCGGCGGTGACCCGGGCCGGGCGGAGCACCGTGAACACCACGGCACCGATCAGCGCCCACAGATCGGCACGGCCGACGGTGAGCCCTCCCGACCCCCAGTCGAGCAGGGTGGTCAGCGCCACGAACATCAGCGCGCAGTACGCGGCGCACCGGGCGTCCCCGCGCCACCGGCGGTCACTGTCGGAGTGCGCGGACACCGGGTGCCCGGCGCGCTGCCCGCCGGGCACCGGGGCCGCTCGGTCCGTTCCCCGTCCCATGTCTCCACGCTAGGCCGAACGGGGGCCGGGTGCCTCTCGTGGCCGGGCGTACTGACGCGTTCCGTACGCGGGAGGGCCCGGACTTGACGGAACCCTGACGTTCGGCCCGGCGTGGACCGTTCAGGCGTGGACCGTTCAGCCGACGTGGACATGGGGGCGGCGGGCGCGGTCGGGTTCGGCCTCCCGCAGCACCTCGCGGGTGACCGGCGCGACCTCGCCCTGTCCGAAGAGGAAGAAGCGCAGGAAGTGGGCGAGCGGATGGCCCTCGGTCCACTCGAAGTAGATATGCGGCCGCTGCCCGGTCTCGTCCCGCACCCGCAGCAGCAGGGCCGCCAGTGCGTTGGCGATGGTGGCGCTCTGGAGGGTGAGCACCCGGTAGCGGCCGTGCACCACCTCTCCGCACACCCGCAGCTCGCTCTCGAACTCCGACGGGTCGGCGACGGTGACCTCGACGAAGATGATGTCCTCGTCCGGCGGGATGTCGTTGTCGGAGCGGATCTGGTGCTGTTTCTCGCGGTACTCGGCCAGGTCGCGGCGTTCGGGCTTGTTGGCGATGAGGCGGATCCTGCGGTGGGCGGTGTCGCGGATGAACCGCTCGGCCATGGGGTCGAAGGACACGCTGGTCACCCGTAGCTCAAAGGCGCGGGCGACGCGCGAGAGCAGCGAGACCGCCATGATGCCGCCGATGAAACAGGCGCCGATCTTGACGCCGTCGGGCCGCTCGACGACGTTGACCGCCGTGGTGTACAGGAAGATCACCGCGATGATCCCGAAACCGATCGTCCAGCCGCGCTGCCGGGCCCGCCGGGCGGCGATGGTGACGGCGATGGCGGCGGAGGTGATGAGGACCAGGACACCGGTGGCGTAGGCGCCGCCCTGGGCGTCGACATTGGCCTCGAAGAGCCAGGTCACCAGGAACGCGACGAGGATGAAGACCAGCACCATGGGGCGGACCGCGCGCGCCCAGTGGGGCGCCATACCGTAGCGCGGCAGATAGCGGGGCATGAGGTTGAGCAGCCCGGCCATCGCCGAGGCCCCGGCGAACCAGAGGATGGCGATGGTGGAGGCGTCATAGACGCTGCCGAACGCCGATCCCAGGTACTCGTGGGCGAGATAGGCGAGGGCACGCCCGTTCGCCGGGCCGCCCTCCTCGAACGCCTTCTGCGGGATCAGCAGGGTGGTGATGAAACTGGAGGTGATCAGGAAGACACTCATGATCACCGCGGCGGTGGTCAGCAGCTTCCGGGCGCCCTGGATCCGCCCGGCGGGGCGTTCCTCGGTGTCCCCGGGCTTGCCCTCGATATGCGGCATGACGGCCACGCCGGTCTCGAATCCGGAGAGGCCGAGCGCCAACTTGGGGAAGATGATCAGGGCCACACCGACCATGAGCAGCGGGCTGCCGCGTTCGGCGGTCAGGGCGTGGGACCAGTCGGGGATGACATGTGGCGCGCTGAACACATGCCACAGCCCCACGACCACGACCACGACATTGAGCAGCAGATACGCCCCGACCAGCACCACCGCGATCCCGATGGCCTCGGTGAACCCCTTGAGGAACACCGCGCCGAGCATGCCGACGAGGATCAGTGTGACGGCCACCTCGTGGCCGTGCAGAGCGCTGGTGAGATGGGGGTTCTCCACCAGGTGTGCGGTGGCGTCGGCGGCCGACAGGGTGATGGTGATGAGGAAGTCGGTGGCGGCGAAGCCCAGCAGGGTGAGGACGAACAGCTTGCCCTTCCAGAAGGTGAGCAGCCGCTCCAGCATGGCGATCGACCCCTGGCCGTGCGGGCTCTCCTCGGCCACCCTCCGGTACACCGGCAGGGCGCCCACCAGGGTGACCACCACCAGCACCACGGTGGCCACCGGGGAGAGCAGTCCGGCCGCGAGCGCGGCGATCCCCGGCTGGTAACCGAGGGTGGAGAAGTAGTCCAGACCGGTCAGGCACATCACTCGCCACCAGGACTGCCCCCGGTGCGCGGATTCCTCCTGGGCGTAGGGGCCGGGCTGGCGCTTCGCCATGTCCGTCAGCCCCTCCAGCAGCCACGCACGGAGGCGGTGCCGCGGTCCTCCGGCAGGGGCGGCGCCGTCGTGGGTGGGGCTGACCACGGTGTGTGCTCCTGTCGTCCAGCGAAGGTTTTCGGCCATCGGAGAGACGCTTCGGCCAGCGTATGTGCCCGGGGCGGTCCGCACGCGGCCGGCGCCGCCGTTCCGGCGCGGTCGGATGACACCGCTTTCTCAGCCGACTCTCATCTTCGGTACCTACGGTCCGGCCTATGGACACCACCACCAGGACCGACCATTCGACCGACCCCGTGAAGACGGGGGAAGCACCCGAGGACGCCGTGCAGAAGACGGCGGAGGATGTCCCGGACGCGGTCGAGGACCGCACGGAGACCCCTGGCGGGGACCCCGCCGGGGACGACCACGACGACGATCCCGCGGTGGACGACCGGGACCATCACCTCGCACCGCGGACGGCCGCCCCCGGCGCGCTGCCGGGCGCCGCCGCGGTCGTGGCCGCCGGACTGGGCTTCGCCTCCGTCAGCGGCACCTGGCTCGGCACGATGATGCAGGAGCGCAAGCAGCTGTCCGGGCAGATCGCGGCCCAGACCGGCAAGGCCGGGGACCAGGTCGCCGCGTTGTACGGCACCCCGTGGCACACCGCCGCCCTCGTCAACGGGCTCTTCGCACTGGCCGCCGTGGTGATCGCCGCGGTGGTGCTGGTACGCCGCCGCGCCGCGGCGACGGACGCCCACGCGCCGGCTCCCGCCACCTGGGTCACGGCGGTGGCATGGGGCGCCGTGGCACTCGGCGTGCTCGGGCTGCTCATCGCCACGGCGATGGGACTCGACCTGTTCACCGCGCTCCCCACGGTTCCCTCCGCCCCCGGTGGCGCCACCGGCTGACCCCCACCGGACACCCCACCGTGGGCCGGACGTTCCCGAAGGGGCGTCCGGCCCACCCATGGGTGACGATTGACCTCCCGGAGCCTGGACAGAAGCGGAAGGACCCGGGCGTCCGGCCGCTGACGGCGTGGAGGCCACCAGGACGACAGACGGAGATCCCGCCGATGAGTGATGCCACACCGCGTTCCGCCGATGGATCGGGGAAGGATCCGGACCCGGACGCGAAGACCGCGGTCACCGTCCTCGTCGCGCTCGCCGCCAACCTCGTCATCGCCGTGGCCAAGGCGGTGGGCGGGGTCTTCGCGGGCTCCCCCGCGCTGCTGTCCGAGGCCGCCCACTCCGTGGCCGACAGCCTCAACGAGGTGTTCCTGCTCGCCTCCCTCAAGCGCAGCAAGAAGGCCCCCGACGACCAGCACCCCTTCGGCTACGGCAAGGAGCGCTACTTCTGGTCGCTGCTGGCCGCGGTCGGCATCTTCGTGATGGGCGGCTGCTTCTCCGTCTTCCAGGGCTTCGAGGCGTTGCACACGGGGAGTTCGGAGGACCACAGCGGCTATCTGGTGGGTCTCGCGGTACTGGGCGTGGCCCTGCTCGCCGAGGGCTCCTCACTGGTCCGGGCGCTGGTCCAGGTCCGCGGCCACGCCCGCGAGGCGGGCCATGGCACCCTCGCCGAACTGCGCCGCGGCGACGATCCGACGCTGCGCACCGTACTGGCCGAGGACTCCACCGCCTGTCTCGGTGTGCTGTTCGCCATCGCCGGGATGTGGCTGCACATGGTCACCGGAAACGCGGCCTACGAGGCCGCGGCCTCGTTCCTGATCGGGGCTCTGCTGGGCTATGTGGCCTACCGGTTGGCGATGGAGTCCCGCGGGCGGCTCATCGGGGAGGCCATCGATCCGGTCCAGCGCCATGAACTGCGGGTGTTCCTCGACGAACAGCCGGAGATCGACACCGTGACCTCACTGCTGACGATGCGTCTGGGCAATGACTCCACCCTGGTCGCGGCCCGTATCGACCTGGTCCCCGGACTGGACAGCGAGGAGGTCGAGCGGGTGCTCGTCCGCGTCAAGGCGGCGATGGCGCGCGCCTGGCCGTACGCCGACCAGATCTTCCTGGACGTCACCGACGCCTCCGCCGGGGACCGGGCGCGGGCACACCGGGACCGTAAGGCGCTGGAGGAGGTGGTGGCGGCCCGGTCCGAGGACGCGGAGGGTGACCGTGACGGCTGAGAACGGCGGGGCGGGAATGACCCCGCCGGGTGCGGGTACCCGACTTCCTACCAGCCCGGATCAGCCAACTCGTGTACGGAGGCATACCCATGGGCTTGGGTGGTTGCATACTCATGATCGCGGTGGGGGGCATCCTCACCTTCGCTACGGATTGGGACGCCAATGGCCTCAACGTCCACTTGGTGGGTCTGATCCTGATGGCCGTCGGTGTCATCGGCATGGCCGCGTACGTCAGCGTCTACAAGCGGCGGCGTGTGATCTCGCCGACGGCCCAGGCGCCCGTGGTCGAGGACCCGGAGCACCGGCATCACCACACGCTCTGACCGCGGCACCCCTATCGCCGAGATGGCTCCCGTGACGGCGGGGGCCATCTCGGCTGTGATGCCTGTGGTGCAGGGCGGCCCGGTGGCACGGGGCGTCGCGGTATGCGACCCGGGCGCCCCGCCGGTGTCCGGGCCGGGCCGGGTGCTCAGGGCACGATCGCGTCCACATAGCCGCCGTCCACCCGCACCGCGGCGCCGGTCGTCGCCGACGCCTGGGGCGAGCTGAGGTAGACGACCATATGGGCGATCTCCTCGGGCTCGATGAGCCGTCGCAGCAGGGACTGCGGACGGTGCTGCCGCATGAACGCGCGCTGTGCCTCGTCCCACGGCAGCTCATCGCCGACCAGCTGCCGTACGAAGTCCTCCACTCCCCCGGTGTGGGTGGGGCCCGCGATCACGGAGTTGACGGTCACTCCGGTCCCGGCGGCCTCCTTGGCGAAGCCCCGGGAGACCGCGAGCAGGGCCGTCTTGGACATTCCGTAGTGGATCATCTCGGCCGGGATGACGATGGCGGAGTCGCTGGCGATGTTCTGGATCCGCCCCCAGCCGCGTTCGGTCATCCCCGGCAGATAGGCGCGGATCAGCCGTACGGCGCTGAGCACGTTGGTGTCGAAATAGGCGCGCCACTCGGCGTCGGTGATCTCCAGCGGCGGCTGGGCGCCGAAGATGCCCAGGTTGTTGACGAGGATGTCGGCGGCGGGCACCGCGTCGTACAGCGTGGCGGCCCCCTCCTCCGCGGTCAGGTCCCCGACGACGGTGAGGACGTCGGCCGCGGGCACCTGTTCGCGCAGCCGGTCCGCCGCCGCGGCCAGGCTCTCCGCACGACGGCCCGTCAGGGCGACGGTGGCACCGGCCTCGGCCAGACCGGTGGCGATGGCGAGGCCGATACCCTGGGAGGAGCCGGTGACAACAGCGGTCCTGCCGGTGAGGTCGATCCGCACGTCTGTGCCCTTCCTGTTCATCGCCGTCGTTCGGCGGTACGCACGCCCCGACCGTACGCAACCGGTCCTCCACCGCGGCGCAGTGCACGGGCACGGCGCGCCGGGGCGGAGGACCCGCTCAGCGCCAGCCGGTGGAGTAGTGGTCGGGGTAACGGCGCTTCCGGCCGGGCCGGATGGTGAGGGTGGCCAGCAGCCCGGCCAGTCCGGCGCCGATGATCAGCGCTCCGGGGCCGAGGTCCCGGAAGCGGTTCACCACCCCGTCGACGGAGAGCGAGCGGTCCTCGGTCCCGGTGCCGTCGGGGGCGACGGCGCCGCCCGCGGGGCCGGTGGGCGCGCCGCCCGCCTTGGCGCCGCCGGTCTTGGCCCCCGGGATGGTCACCCCGAGGGCGGTGAGCGCCTTGGTGACGGGCTGGAAGAAGGTCACTCCGCCCCGGTCGCAGTCGCCGCTGCCGCCGGAGGTGACCCCGAGCGCCACGCCCTGGGCGAGCAGCGGACCGCCACTGTCGCCGGGCTCGGCGCATACGGTGGTGCGGATGAGGCCGCTGACGGTGCCCTCGGGGTAGTTGACGGTGGCGTTCAGCCCGGTCACCTTGCCGGAGCGGAGCCCGGTGGTGCTGCCGCTGCGGAACACCTCCTGGCCCACGACGGGGTCCGCGACCCCGGTGATCCGCACCGTCCGGCCGCCGCCGACGTCCACCACACCGCTGCGGTCCTGGGCTCCGTTGTCGTAGCGGATCAGGGAGAAGTCATTGCCGGGGAAGCTGCTCTGGACGGTGGTGCCGATACCGGTCTTCCCCGAGGTGTCGGTGAACCAGCTGGTGCCGTTGGGGCCACAGTGTCCGGCCGTCAGGATGTAGCCGTTCTGTCCGTCGGTCACGTTGAACCCGGCGGAACAGCGGCTGCCGGTGGCGAAGATCGGCGAGGCGCCGGTGGTTCTGGTGGTGAACGCGCCCGTGGTGCGTTCCATGTGCACCTCCCCGCCCACCCGCGCGCCGACGCCCTTCATCCGTGACCAGCGGTCGGTGGAGACGGTGCTGTCGCCGAGCACCACGACCTTGTTGGAGGTGGGATCCACCATCCACGCGGTCCCGGCCACCCGGGGCGCGGCCCGGAACGTCCGCGCCGCGGAGTCCAGCTGCTCCATGCTGTAGCGCACCCGCTTGGCGTGTGCCCCGGCCCGGGTGACCTCGGCGGCGGCCTTCTCGTCGGTCACCGCGACGACCGTACGCCCATCGGTCCCGAGCCAGCTCCCGGCCGTACGGGAGGCGCCGAGCGTCGTCTCCAGACGGCCGCCGAGGCCCGCGTCCCGGTCGCCGAGGACCCTGGGCGCATCGCCTCCCCCGGACCCCTGGACCGATCCGTTCGACACCGACTGCGAGACCATCAGACCGCCGGCCACCAGCGCCCCGACGGCCGCGAACCGTACGCCATGGCGCACGCGTCGCCGCGTGTGCTTCACCACCCTGCCTCCTTCACGTCGATCCGCCCCGGGCCCCGGACGGCGAGGACCTTCTCCCTATACGGGCCGGACCGGCGTGGCGCTCACCGCGGGCGCGGGTTGTTCACTTCGTGCGGGTGATCGGCCGGTGGAAGCAGACCCGGTGCTGCCCCGGGCCGTCGTAGTCGCCGTGCACGGGCAGACCGTCGAGCTCGCGGTCGCCCGGCTCCAGGGCGAAGCCCATGGCGCGGTGGAAGGCGATGGAGCCGGTGTTCCGCGGCGAGGTGATGGCGCGGACCTCACCGCGGCCCGCCTCCGCGGCGCGCCGGAAGAACTCCGCGTACAGCCCGCGGGCCACGCCCTGACCGCGCAGGGCCGGGTCGACGCCGACGAAGTGGACATACGCCTCGTCGTCGTTGTCGGCGGAGTAGAAGCCGACCAGGAAGGCGGCGATGGATCCATCCGCGTTCTCCCGGACCAGGCTGGTGCCGGAGAAGAACTGGAGGAACAGCTTGGGCAGCAACAGGGACAGCTCACGGGCCTGTTCGGGGGTGCGCGAATCGCCCCACCACGTCTGGACGCGCTCGACGATGGCGCGGTGGTCGGAGAGATGGGCCCGGCGTACCTGGGACATGCGGTTCAGCTCCTCTGCTGACATCGGTCTGCTGACATCGGTCGCGGCGGGTCTGCGTCGGTCGCGACGGTCTGTAGAGATCATTCCGCCGAAGTGAACTCCTATGCCCGCGGGCCGGTTTCCCCCGGGCCGCACCGGACGCCTAGGCTGGGACGCGCAGCTGGTTCGCCCTGTCCGCCAGGCAGACGCGTCGTAAGAGGGAACCCGGTGGGAATCCGGGACTGCCCCGCAGCGGTGAGCGGGAACGACCGCCGTCATACGCACTGGGCCCGGCCGGGTCTGGGAAGCGACGGCCAGTAGGTGCCTTCCGGGATCGGCAGGCGCGCCCGTGAGTCCGAAGACCTGCCACTGCCCGTGCGCGGAGGTCCGCGCGCGGATGTCTCGGTGACCTCGAGGGCGGGTCGGCGGCGCGGGCGGACACCTGAGGTGTCACGCCGTCCTCGCCTCCCTCCGCACCCCTCGGCCCGGTCCCGGGACCTCATGACGAGTGCTCGCGAAGGAGAGTTCCGTGACAACCGATTCCGCGGCCACCACCGCCACGGCGACCGTGTACGGCTACCCCCGCCAGGGGGCGAACCGGGAGCTGAAGAAGGCGGTCGAGGGCTACTGGAAGGGCCGGGTCACCGCCGAGGAGCTGCGCCGGACCGCCGCCGGGCTGCGCCGCGCCAACTGGCGGCAGCTCGCCGACGACGGGGTGGGCGAGGTGCCCACCGGTGACTTCTCGCTCTACGACCACGTACTGGACACCAGTGTGATGGTGGGTGCCGTACCGGACCGCCACCGCGCCGCCGTCGCGGCCGATCCGCTGGACGGCTACTTCGCCATGGCGCGCGGCACCAGCGAGGTGGCCCCGCTGGAGATGACCAAGTGGTTCGACACCAACTACCACTACCTGGTGCCGGAGCTGGGCCCGGACACCGTCTTCCGCGCCGACTCCGCCCGGCAGGTGGCCGAGTTGAAGGAGGCCCTCGGGCTCGGCCACACCGCCCGCCCGGTGCTGGTCGGCCCGGTCAGCTATCTGCTGCTCGCCAAGGCCGCACCCGGGGTGGACGCCTCGTTCCAGCCGCTCACCCTGCTGGACCGGCTGATCCCGGTCTACGCGGAGGTGCTGGCTGATCTGCGGGCGGCCGGTGCCACCTGGGTGCAGCTGGACGAACCCGCACTGGTCCAGGACCGCACCCCGGCCGAGTTGAACGCCGCCGCACGTGCCTACCGTGAGCTGGGCGCCCTGACCGACCGGCCCCGGCTGCTGCTCGCCTCGTACTTCGGCCGGCTCGGGGAGGCCCTTCCGGTGCTGGCCAAGGCCCCCGTGGAGGGGCTGGCGCTGGACTTCACCGGACCGGCCGCCGCCCAGGTCGACGATCTCGCCGCGGTGGGCGGACTGCCCGGCAAGCGGCTGGTCGCGGGGGTGGTGGACGGCCGCAATGTGTGGATCAACGACCTGTCCGCGTCGCTGTCCACCCTGGGCACCCTGCTGGGCCTCGCCGACCGGGTGGATGTCTCCGCCTCCTGCTCGCTGCTGCACGTCCCGCTGGACGCCAGGGCCGAGCGCGAGGTCGATCCGCAGATCGCGCGCTGGCTGGCGTTCGCCCGGCAGAAGACCGACGAGGTGGCCACCCTCGCCCGCGGACTGGCCGACGGTACGCACACCATCACCGCACGGCTCGCCGCCAACCGCGCCGATCTGGCCTCGCGGGCCGGGTCCACGCTCACCCGCGACCCGGCGGTGCGGTCCCGTACCGCCGCCGTCACCGCGGCCGACGCGCGCCGCTCGCTGCCGTACGCCGAACGCACCGCCGCCCAGCGGGCCCGGCTGCGGCTGCCCCTGCTGCCGACCACGACCATCGGCTCCTTCCCGCAGACGGACGGACTGCGCACCGCGCGCGCCGGACTGCGGGCCGGGCGGCTGGACACCGCGGGGTACGAGGAGCGGGTGGGCGCCGAGATCCGGGAGGTGGTCGCCTTCCAGGAGAAGGCCGGGATCGACGTCCTGGTGCATGGCGAACCCGAGCGCAACGACATGGTGCAGTACTTCGCCGAACGGCTCTCGGGCTATCTGGCCACCCAGTCCGGCTGGGTCCAGTCGTACGGCACGCGCTATGTCCGTCCGCCGATCCTGGCCGGGGACATCTCCCGCCCCGAGCCGATGACGGTCCGCTGGACCGCGTACGCCCAGTCGCTCACGGACCGGCCGGTCAAGGGCATGCTTACCGGTCCGGTCACCATGCTGGCCTGGTCCTTCGTCCGCGACGACCAGCCGCTCGCGGAGACGGCCCGGCAGGTGGCGCTCGCCCTGCGCGACGAGGTGGCCGACCTGGAGGCGGCCGGGACATCGGTGATCCAGGTCGACGAGCCCGCCCTGCGGGAGACCCTGCCGCTGCGCGCCGCCGACCGTCCCGGCTATCTGGCCTGGGCCACCGAGGCTTTCCGGCTCACCACCTCCGGGGTGCGCCCGGACACCCAGATCCACACCCATATGTGCTACGCCGAGTTCGGCGACATCCTCCGGGCCATCGACGACCTCGACGCCGATGTGATCAGTCTGGAGGCGGCCCGTTCGCATATGCAGGTGGCCGGGGAGCTGGCCGGGGCCGGGTATCCGCGCGAGGTCGGCCCCGGGGTCTATGACATCCACTCCCCGCGGGTGCCGGGCACCGACGAGGTGGCCGCCCTGTTGCGCAGGGGTCTCGGGGCCATTCCGGCCGAGCGGCTGTGGGTCAACCCGGACTGCGGTCTGAAGACCCGTGGCTGGCCCGAGGTGCGGGCCTCGCTGGAGAATCTGGTGGCCGCCGCCCGGGAGGTGCGGGCCGCGCCGCCGGGAAGCGCCGGCTGAGGCCCCGGCTCACTCCGCCGCCGTCAGCGGCCGCCCGCAGCGCAGATTCCAGCGCCCGGCGCGGCCGCTGAGCTCGGTGGCGGTCAGCGGGGCGGTGTCGAGCCGCCAGAAGGTGGCGGCGGGGACGCCGAGGGCGTGCACCAGTGCCGCCCGGACCACCGGCGGGTCCGCGACGGCGAGCACCCTCTCCTCGTGCCCTGCCCGGTCCGAAAGCCAGGCCCCGACCCGCTCCAGCAGTTCCAGCAGTGACTCACCGCCGTGCGGGGCCGCCGCCGGATCGGTCAGCCAGGCCGCCATCTCCTCCGGTGTCTGGCGGCCGACCTCGTCCAGCGAGCGGCCCCGCCAGCGGCCCACGTCCAGATCGCGCAGTTCCTCGGTCACCGCGGCGTCCAGGCCCAGCGCCCGTGCGGTCCCGCGGCAGCGTACGGACGGGGCGGTCAGGCTGGTGTCGTGGTGCGGCAGGGCGCCCGCGGCGGCCTCGGCGCGGCGGAGGGCGGACGGGTCCGGCGGGGCGTCGTCGAACCTCACCTGCCGCAACGCGGCGTTGACCGCGGGCGTGACCAGCGTGATACGCACCACCCTGTCCCCCTCATCTGCACCATTCGCCCACGTAGGGGCGCACATTCTGCTACCCGCGCCGTAGCGGTGAACGACTGTCACGCGCTACCGTCTCATGACAACGACGGCGCGACGGAAGTCCGGTGAGAGCCCGGCACGGTCGCGCCACTGTGTGTCCGTCGGAGGATCCCGCACCCGGGAGCCGCCGCCGGACGAGTCAGACCCGGCGCCGTCGTTCGAGTACCCACGACCGGGACGCGCGTTCCCCAGGAGGTTCCACCATGGCTCAGTCCGCCGTTCCCGCGCCCAGCGCACAGCCGGTGCCGGAGATCACTCCGATATCGCTCAAGGCCATCGCCCCCTGGGCCGTCTTCTTCGGCATCCTCATGCTGATCCTGCTCTACTTCGTCGGCGCCGAGCAGGGCGCCACCGCCCTCGTCTCCGGCGAGGATGTGCACGAGTGGGTGCACGACGGGCGCCACCTGCTCGGTTTCCCCTGCCACTGACCCCGGCCGCACCCTCGTCACCTCCAGTTCAGGGGAATCGGAACCGTCATGAACTCCATATCCGTCCGGGCGTTGCTCGTCCGGGGCATGCTCGCGGGCCTCGCCGCCGGAGCGCTGGCCCTCGTGGTGGCCTATCTGCTGGGCGAACCGCGTATCGACTCGGCGATCTCCTTCGAGGAGGCGCACAGCCATGAGCACGGCGGCGTCGAACTCGTCAGCCGCACCATGCAGTCGACCGGTGGCCTCGCCACCGGGGTGCTGATCTACGGCGTCGCCTTCGGTGGCATCGCCTCACTGGCCGTCTGTGTGGCCCTCGGCCGCATCGGCCGGTTCGGGCCGCGCGCCACCGCCGCACTGGTCTCGCTCGGCGCGCTGGTGGCGGTGTACCTCGTGCCGTTCTTCAAGTACCCGGCCAATCCGCCGTCCGTCGGCGACCCGTCCACTCTCGACCAGCGCACCACGCTGTACTTCCTGATGGTGGTGCTCGGGGTGCTGCTGGCGGTGGCCGCGGTCATCCTCGGCAAGCGGCTGGCGCCGCGGCTGGGCAATTGGAACGCGGCCGTGGCCGCATCGGTGGCCTTCGTGGCGGCGGTCGGGCTGGCCTATGCCTTCCTCCCGTCGTTCAACGAGGTGCCCGAGCACTTCCCGGCGGCCCTGCTGTGGGAGTTCCGGCTGGCGGCCCTCGCCATCCAGTGCACCCTGTGGATCTCCTTCGGGCTGATCTTCGGCCAGCTCGCCGAGCGTCAGCTCACCCCGCGTCCGGCGGCCGGTACGGTCGACCGGACACCGGAGGCGGCCGACGCGAACGGCGCCGCCACCGCCGCCCGCTGATCTCACGGCCGATACCCGGGCCGCCACCGCATCCGGATTCCACCGGAGCGGTGGCGGCCCGGCGCGTTTCCGGACACCCGCGGTGGCCGCACCGATAGCACCCTCCGCACCGGGATGACCCGGGTGGCGGACCGCCGCCACCCGCGGAGCGCAACTACGGGTGCAGACCGGCCAGAACCCCCGCACGGTTGACATATCCGATGTCGCCTAGCTGGCTGGGGTGCTGTGGAATGCGCGTAACCGGACTGGGGCACGCTGGACTGTTCATCGAAACCGCGGCGGGATCGGTGCTCTGCGACCCGTGGGTCAACCCCGCCTTCTTCGGCTCATGGTTCCCGTTCCCGGACAACACCGACCTGGACTGGGCCCACTACGGGCGCTCTGCCGACTATCTGTACGTCTCCCATCTGCACCGGGACCACTTCGACGCGGAGAATCTGCGCCGGAACGTCCGCAAGGACATCACGGTGCTGCTGCCCGCCTTCGCCACCGATGAACTGGAGCGTGAACTGCGGGGGCTCGGCTTCACCCGCTTCCTGCGCACCCGGACCGGTGTGCCGGTGGAGCGCGACGGTCTGCGCATCATGATCACCGCGCTGACCGGGCCCGGTGACGGCCCCATCGGCGACTCCGCGCTCTCGCTCGACGACGGGCGGACCGTACTGCTCAACCAGAACGACGCGCATCCGCTGGACATCGCGGCCATCCGGGAGTTCGGCGAGGTGGACGCGTACTTCGTGCAGTTCTCGGGAGCGATCTGGTATCCGATGGTGTACCAGCTGCCGCTGTCCGCGAAGCAGGAGTTCGCCGCGCGCAAGCGCAAGGGCCAGTTCGAGCGGGCGCTGCGGTATATCGACGCGGTGCAGGCGGCGCATGTGTTCCCCAACGCGGGTCCGCCCTGCTTCCTCGACGAGGCGCTCTTCCAGCACAACGGCACCGGCCGGGACGGGGAGAGCATCTTCGTCGACCAGGTGGAGTTCCTGCGGGAACTGGCCGTGGCGCGGCCCGAGGTGCAGGCGCATCTGCTGCTGCCGGGCACGGTAGCGGAGCCGGAGGACACCGCGTGCAAGCTCACCCACCGCCATACCGACCGGGAGATCGACCATATCTTCCACGACAAGCGCGCCTATCTGGAGGACTTCGCCCGCCGACAGCAGGATGTGCTCGCCGCGGAACGCGCCGCGCGCTCCCCCGAGTTGCCCCGTGACCGGCTGCTGGCGGAGCTGAAGGAGTGGTGGGAACCGCTGTTGGCGCGCGCGGAGCACATCTGTACGGGGGTGGGCGGCCCGGCCCGGCTGGATGTGGGCGAGGTGCCGATCGTGGTCGACTTCCCGGCGCGGGAGGTCCGGCTGTGGGACGGGGAGCGCTGCCGCTACACCCTGTCCACCACGGGCGATCTGGTGGCCACCAATATCGCGCGGCGCGAGGTGGACTGGTCCAACAGCCTGCTGCTGTCGATGCGTTTCACCGCGAGCCGGATCGGACCGTACAACGAGTTCCTGTACGTGTTCTTCAAATGTCTGTCGATGGAACGCATCGAGTACGTGGAGAACTACTACGACGCGAGCCAGGACGACGGCCAGGACATCGAGACCGGCGGCTGGCGGATCCAGCGCCGCTGTCCCCATCTCAGCGCCGACCTCGGCCGGTTCGGGCAGATCGACGGCGAGGTGCTCACCTGCACCCTGCACGGCTGGCGCTACGACCTGACCACCGGACGCTGTCTGACGGCCGACGGGCACGACATCAGGGCCACTCCGATCCGCTGATATCTCGCGATCCGCAGATGCGAGCACTTCATGGATGAGGTGCTCGCATCTGCTGCTCGGCCTGGGGATCACGTGCCGCATCTGCGTTTGCACGAACGGCCGCCGCGGGTACCGTCATGCGGGAGGTGGATGCCCATGAGCCAATCCCTCGCGCCCGCCGGTCCGATGGCCGCGGTCGTCCTCACCGGCGATCTCGCCCGCCCGGCCCGGCTGACCGTGGCCGATCTGTCCGGCTGGCCCCGGCACCGGGCGGAGGTGAGCTTCGAGTGTGCGACCAGTGGTGTCCGGCGCCACCGTTTCGAGGGCCCGCTGCTGCATGAGGTGCTCCTCGGCGCCGGGCCGGGGTTCGACCGCACCCGGCGCAAGGACCGGCTGCGCTTCCTCATCGCCGTCACCGGTGCGGACGGCCATCGCGCCCTGCTGTCCTGGGGCGAGATCGACCCGGACTTCGGGCGGGCGCCGGTGCTGCTCGCCACCCGGATCGATGACACCCCGCTCGACCGTCACGGCCCGCAGCTGGTGCTGCCCCAGGACCGGTGCGGTGCCCGGCACATCAGCGGGATCACCGGTATCCGGGTCGACGGCGGCTATCCGGTGGTCTAGGGGGTCAGCTGCCGGTGGCCGACTTCCAGCCGTCGATGTACTCGTCGAGGTTCTCGTCGACGTCCTTCCAGTCGGGGTGGAAGACCTGGACGCCCTTCATGATCTCCTTCAGCGCGCGGGCGTTGGCGTCGTCGGTCTCGATGTCCGTACGGGCCGGGAAGCCGCCACCGATCTCGCTGACCTGCTTCTGCGCGGCCGCGCCGAGCAGGTGGTCCAGGAGCTTCTTGGCGTTCCCCTCGTGCGGGGCGTTCTTCACCAGGCCGGCGGCGTAGGGCAGCGGGAAGGTGCTGGGCTTGCCGCCCTGCTCGGCCGGGAACCATATGCCGAGGTTGGGCATGGAGCGGGACTGGGCGTAGTTCATCTGGACATCGCCGTTGGCGACATGGATCTCGCCCTTGTCGACCTTCGGCGCCAGCTTGCTGGTCGAGGAGGACGGGCCGACGTTGTTGGACTGGAGCTTCTTCAGGTAGTCCAGCGCGGCTTCCTTGCCGCCGAAGTCATGGATGGCCTTGAGCAGGACCGCGGTGCCGTCGCCCGCGACCCCGGGGGTGCTGTACTGCACCTTGTCCCGGTACGAGTCGTCGAGCAGCTGCTCCCAGGTGGTGGGCGGGGTCTTCAGCCTCTTCTTGTTGTAGATGAACCCGGCGTAGTTGTTGACGACGGAGGTCCAGGTGTCGTCGGCGGACCTGGCGGAGGCCGCGACCTTGTCCGCCCCCTTCGGCGCGTAGGAGCCCAGCAGCCCCTTGGCGTCGGCCTGCTGGATGAACGGCGGCAGGGTGACGAGCACATCGGCCTGGGCGTTGGCCTTCTCACGGACGGCGCGCTGCACGATCTCGCCGGAGCCGCCCTCCACGTACTTGACCTTGATGCCGGTCCGCTTCTCGAAGTCCTTGAAGACCTTGTCGTACCAGCCGTCGCCGTTCTCGCCCTTGAGCCCGTCGGCGCTGTAGACGGTGACGACCTTGGCGTTCGGATCGGCGGCGGCGCCACCGCAGGCGGTGAGGGACGCGGCGAGGGCGAGGATCCCGCCGACGGCGGTGATCGGCTTGAGTGCGCTGGACATGACGTTTCGCTTCTCCTAGCGGAAGGTGGCTCTGGTGCGGATGCGGGAGACGGCGAGCAGGACGAGCAGCGTCGTTCCCATGAGGACGACGGCGACCGCGGAGCCGGTGAAGAGGGAGCCCCGGTCGGTGGCCGAGAAGATCCGGACCGGCAGCGGCAGCCAGTCCGGCGGATAGAGCATCATCGTGGCGCTGAGCTCGCCCATGGACAGGGCGAAGCACAGACCCGCCGCCGCGGTGAGCGACGGGAGCAGCAGGGGCAGGGTGACCCGCCACAGCACCCGGCCGGGGCGGGCGCCGAGACCGGCGGCCGCCTGTTCGTAGGTGGGGTCCAGCCGGGCGATGGCCGCCGAGACGGACTGGTGGGCGAAGGCGGTGACCAGGACGGTATGCGCGACGATCACGATCGACGGGGTGCCGTTGAGCAGGATCGGCGGCTCGCTGAACGCCACCAGCACGGCGAGACCGACCACCACCGACGGGACGGCCACCGGCAGCATGAACAGCGCGTCGAGCACCCGGCGCGGCCACCGTCCGGCGCGGGCTGCGGCGAGCGCGGCCCAGGTACCGGCGGCCAGGGCGATGAAGCTCGCGGCCACGGCCGTGATCAGGCTGGTGGTCAGCGCCGTGAGGGCGTCGCCGTGGACGGCGGTGGTGTAGTGGTCGACGGTCGGCCCGGACGGCAGGACACCGCTCCATGAGCTCGAGAGCGACGCGGCCACGATGATGAGCAGCGGCAGCGCGAACAACGGCAGGAAGAGCAGCAGGAAGACGGCCCGGACGCCCCAGCGGGCGGCGCGGCTATGCACCAGCACGACGGCTCACCACCCTGTACAGGCCGTAGAGACCCACCGAGAGAAGGACGTTGACCACGGCGACGGCGCAGGCGGAGGGGTAGTCGGACTCGAGGATGGCCTTGCTGTAGACGAGCATCGGCAGGGTGGTCACACCCTTGGCCCCGGTGAAGAGCACGATGCCGAACTCGTTGAGGCACATCACCAGCACCAGGCTGCCTCCGGCGGCGAGGGCGGGCAGCGCCTCGGGGAGGATGACCCGCCGCACGATCCGCGACGGGCGCGCGCCGAGCGAGGAGGCGACATCGAGCTGTGCGGTGTCGATCTGGGAGAAGGCGGCGAGCAGCGGACGCATCACGAAGGGCGTGAAGTAGGTGATCTCGGCGAGCACCACACCCCAGGGGGTGGTGAGGAAGTCGACGGGTCCGGTGGCCGCTCCGGTGGCGCTGGTCCACAGTCCGTTGGCCACACCGGTGGTGCCGTAGAGGAACAGCAGCGCCAGGGTGATCAGGAAGGACGGGAAGGAGAGGAAGACATCGATGAACTTCGCCACCGCCTTCCCGCCGGGGAACGGGACGAACGCGATGACGAGGGCGAGCACGAAGCCCAGCAGCAGACAGCCCGCTGTGGAGGCGAGGGCGATCCAGACGGTGGTCGTCAGTGCCTCGTGGAAGACCTCGGAGGCGAACAGCTCGGTGTAGGGCTCGACCGAGGTGCCGCCCTCCTCCGGGGTGAAGGACTGCCGCACGACAAGGGCGAGCGGATGGAGGAAGAACACCCCGAGCGCGGCGACCGGCGGGAGCGCCCACAGCCAGCCGGGCACCGAACGCCCTCCGGCGTTCGCCGCCCCCTTTCCGGCTTCACCGCCCTTCCCTGGGGTCACGGCGGGCCGTCGCAGGACGTCAGCCATGGCCGCCACCCCCCGGAACGGCCGCGGGCGCGGCGGTGGCCGGGAGCAGCACCGCGTCCTCAGGGGCGAAGTGCAGCTCGACCTCGGCCCCGAGCGCGGGCGGGGTGCGCAGTTCGCGGACGTCGGCCTTGAGCCGGGTGCCCGCGACGTCCACCAGCAGACGGTGGGTCGCGCCGCGCCACTGCACCTCGGCGACGGTGCCGCGCAGGGCGTTGGGCCCCGGTCCGAGCCCGACCAGATGCGGGCGAAGGCACAGGGTGGCGGTCGCGCCGGGGGCGGCGGGCGCCCCGCCGCCGTGGGCGCGCAGCCGGGTGCCGCCGAGGTCGGCGCCGACGGTGCCGTCGGACCCCGCCTCCCCCAGGGTCACCGGCAGCAGATTGGCGTTGCCGACGAAGGAGGCGGTGAACTCGGTGCGCGGCCGCCGGTAGAGCTCCTGCGGGGTGCCGCAGTCCTGGAGCCGGGCGTTGTCCATCACCGCGATCCGGTCGGCGAGGGTCAGCGCCTCGATCTGGTCATGGGTGACGTAGAGGATCGAGACATCGGGCAACTCGCGGTGCAGCCGGGCCAGTTCCGCGAGCATCCCGGAGCGCAGCTGGGCGTCGAGCGCGGACAGCGGCTCGTCGAGGAGCAGTACCGAGGGGCGGATCGCCAGGGCGCGCGCGATGGCCACCCGCTGCTGCTGTCCGCCCGACAGCTCGCGCGGATACCGCCGGGCGTACGCCGCCATGCCCGTCATCTCCAGTGCCTCCGCGACCCGTTCGGCGATATCGCGGCGCGGCAGCTTACGGGCCTTGAGCCCGAAGGCGACGTTGTCCGCGACCCGCATATGCGGGAAGAGCGCGTAGCTCTGGACGACCATCCCGATGCCCCGTCGGTGCGGGGGCAGCGCGGTGACATCGCGGCCGCCGAGGAACACCCGTCCGGAGACGGGCCGGACGAACCCGGCGACCGCACGCAGCGCGGTGGTCTTGCCGGAGCCGGACGGGCCGAGGAGGGCCATCAGCTCCCCGGGTTCCACGGTCAGGTCGAGTCCGTCGAGCACGGTGTGGTTTCCGTAGGCGACCGACACCCGGTCGAAACGGATCCCACCCGGGCGGGTGTCGACGGCGGCCGGTGCGGCCTCGGACATGGCGGCGGTCATCTCAGGCCGCCCGGGCGGTGAGGAGCTCGGGCAGACCGGCGATCGAGGACAGGACATGGGTGGCCCCGGCCCCGGTCAGCTGCTCCCGGTCGTGCGCTCCGGTGAGGACGCCCGCGACGACGGACGCGCCCGCGCGCACCCCGGTGAGCATGTCGTACGAGGTGTCACCGCAGACCGCGACCGAGCGGACGTCGTCGGTGGCGGTGCGCAGCAGCGCGGTGAGCACCATGTCGGGGTAGGGGCGGCCACGGCCGGCGTCGGCGGGACACAGGGTCAGATCGGCCAGCTCGTGCCAGCCGAGGGCATCGAGGATGCGGTCCTGGGTGGCCCGGGAGAAACCGGTGGTCAGCACCACCGTGATACCGGCTTTCCGCAGGGTCTCGATGGCCTCGGCGGCACCGGGCAGCGCGGCGCACCGTCCGCCGTCGACGAGGTCGTGGTACGCCCCCTCGAAGGCGGCGTTGGCACGCTGGGCGCGCTCCTCGTCGCCGAAGAGATGGCGGAACACGGAGATCTTGGACTCCCCCATCGTGGCGCGGACATAGTCGAGCTGGCGGGTGTGTTCCGGGGAGCCGGGGGTGACGCCGAGCCGTTCGGCGGCCGCGGCGAACGCCTGCTCCACGAGGCCGCCGTCGGCGACCGTGGTCCCGGCCATGTCGAGCACGGCGAGGTCGATGGCGGGGGTGTTGTGGTTCTCGGTCATATCTCCTACCAGCCCAGTTCGTCTGCGGTGGTCTCGGCGATGGCGGGGGCGCAGGTCATTCCGCGGCCACCCGGCCCGGTGACCAGCCACACCCCGTCACGCACCTGCTCCCGGTGGATCACCCGGGAGGGTTCGGTGCACTGCGCGTACACCCCGGCCCAGCGGCGGTGGATCCTCGGCAGGGGACGGCCGAGGAGACCTTCGACGGTGGTGGTGAGGTGGTCGTACGGGTCCTCGACGACGTCGAAGCCGAAGGGGTCCTCGTACTCGTGGGTGTCGCCGATGGTGAGCCCGCCGTCCTCGCGCTGCACCATGAGCAGCTGCATCTTGTGTTCGGCGGCGACGGGCGGCTGCGGCCGGGTGGCGGTGAGGGTGTCCAGGGCGGCGCCGCCGTAGGCCGGGTAGTAGCGGAAGCTGTCGGCATCGGCGACGGAGGTGGTCAGCGCCTCGCCGAGCGGGGCGGTCTGCATCATCTGCAACCGCACCCGGCGCACCGGCAGTTCGGGGGCCAGCTCCCGGACCAGTCCGCCCAGCCAGGCCCCGGTGCACAGCACCACGGTGTCGCCGCGGTGCAGATCGCCGTGGTCGTCGCGGACGGCGGGACCTTCCGCGCCGTCGCGCACCTCGCGGACCTCACGGCCGCCGAGGTAGGTGTAGCGGCCGGAGGCGAGCAGTGCGGTCTTCAGCGCCCGCTGCGCGGTGCGCGGTTCGACCGCGGCGTCGCGCTCGCACCACAGGGCGCCGAGCAGCCGGCCGCGCAGGGCCGGGTTGAGCAGGCGCGTCTCCTCGGCGCCGAGCAGCTTGTAGCCGCGGGCGGCGGCGTCGGGGCGCTGGGCGGCGGCCTCGGCCACCGCGAGCTCGGCCTCGTCGCGGAAGACGGTGAGGGAGCCGTTGGGCCGGAAGCCCAGCGCGGGCACCCGCTCGCCGATGGTCTCCCACAGGGCCCGGGCGCGCAGTGCGGTCTCCAGCTCCTCTCCACCGGCGCGGCCGCTGACCCACACCAGACCGAAGTTGCGCAGGGAGGCGCCCCGGGCCTCCGTCTCGCGTTCGATGTGCAGGACCTCATGGCCGCGTTCCACGGCATGCCAGGCGTGCATGGTTCCCACCACGCCGGCTCCGACGACTATCACTCGCATGGCTGTGACGCTCCTTTGTTCGGGTGGACCGGACTCGACCGGACGGCAACGCCATGGTGAACGGCTACCCAAGCTTGGACTAGACCCGTTATCTTTCCGTAATAGAAAGAGGGGCGTCGTCGGCTGCCCGACACCCCTCTTGGTGCGGTCCTATACGGATATTTCGGGCAGCGTGTCAGCCGTCGACGTCCCGGTCGTCCGTTCCGGCCCGCCGCCCGAGATGGGTGGTGAAGCTGAACCGGTCACCCCGGTACAGCGAGCGGACACGCTCCAGCGGACGCCCCTCGGTGTCCCGCGAGACCCGGTGGATCAGCAGCATCGGCAGCGCGGGCGGCGTCCCGATCAGCAGCGCCTCGCGGGGTGTGGCGAGCACCGTCTCCAGCCGCTCGTCCGCGTCGCCGAAGGAGATGCCGAGCCGGTCGCGGAGATAGACGTAGAAGGACGAGTCGGGATCGAAGTCGGCGTCCAGCCGCGGCACCCGCGCCACCGCCACATAGGTGCTCTCCAGACCGACCCGCTCATCGTCGGCGAACAGCAGGCGCTCCAGGTGCCACACCGGTTCGCCGCGCTCCAGCCCGGCCTCGTCCGCCAGCCCCCGCGGACACGGGAACCGGTCGAGGCCGATGAGGGTACGTCCCGGGCGCAGCCCCTGACGGCGCACGCCCTCGGTGTAGCTGGCCAGCGCCAGCGGCTGCGCCAGCTTGGGGCCCGCCACCACGGTGCCCCGTCCGGCCCGTCGCACCCGGCCTTCGAGCAGCAGCTCGCGCAGTGCCTGCCGTACGGTCTCGCGGGCGACCTCGTAGCGCTCGGACAGATCGCGCTCGGTGGGCAGCAGTCCGCCCTCGCCGAGGTCGTCCAGGAGCGCGGCGATCTGGGTCTTCACCGCGTAGTACTTGGGCACGCGCCCGTGTTCGGGGATGCCGGCGCGGACCGGGGCGCCGGGGGCCTGGTCATTCGGGTAGTCCACAGCAGTGATCGTCGCAGACGGCCGCCCGGTACCGCGGACGGCCCCGCCTCCCGGCCGTCAGCCCGCGCGGACCGCCCACTGGCCGGTCTCCTCGGCGGCACCGCCGCCGGGGATGAACTGGAGCGAGGTCACCGCGGAGCCCTTGGGCACCTCGGCGACCACCCAGCCCACGGACTTGTCCCCGGTGGGCAGCTTCAGATCGGTCGCCATCGCGTCCCCGGCGGCGATGTCGGCGACGGTGGCGTCATAGCGGCGCCCGTCGGCGTCCGCGACCCGGACACAGTCCGGCGGGCTGTCCCGGTAGGTCGCGGAGCCGGTGTTGACGAGCCGGAGCTGGGCCGCCACCCAGCGCTTGCCGGGGCTGGGAATGGTGTGGCTGTCGGCGCTCTTGGCCGGGTCGAGCCACTTCACCAGGGTGACGTCCAGCTTCTCGCCGTCCTCCGCGCCCTTGAGGCTGATGGTGTCGCCGACGGTCGACACCCCCTGGCCCCGGGCTCCGCCGGTGGTGGCCTCGTCCCGCGGGGCGTCGGCGGCGTTGGCACCCTCCGGGCTCCCGGCGGCCGACGAGGACGCCCCGGCCTGGGGTGCGGCGTCCACGGTGGTGCCGTCCTCGGTGCCGCACGCGGTCAGCGACAGGCCCAGGGCAGCGATGAGGAGCGCCGCGGTGCGGATGGACATGTGTCCCCCTGTATGTGGTGGTTGGGGCTCGTGGGGGAGAGGCACTGTATCGGGCGAGCGGGACGATGTGTAGGGATCAGACCGAAATGCCGCGACCGGCAACACGCCCACCACCGGGGGCGCGTGAGCCACGGCCGGGCTAGAAGCTGAGCTGGCCGAGCATCCCCTCATCCGGGACATAGGTGACGACCAGCCATGAACCATCCTGAAATCGCAGCCGGTTGAGCTCGGCCCGCTCGGGCAGCGGGGTCTCGATGGCCACCTCCGTCAGCGGTATCCGCTCCAGCACCCGTGACTTCCGCAGGGTTCCGGTGCTCACCCGCCCCCGTGGTCCGGCGATCACCAACTGGCTGTCGGTGCGCAGCAGCAGTCGACGGGGGTAGCGGGACATCCCGTACCAGCGCAGTACGAGCTGACCCGCGCGGCCGTTCCAGTCGCCGTCGAAGGTCTCGTCGAGCCGGTGCGCGGACAGCTGCGCCGCCGACCCCTCCGCCCGCTCCTCGCTCCCCCGCTTCGCCCGGCGCGCCTTCTCCCGCTCGGTGGCCGAGAACGCCTGGTGCACCGCTTCCACGGCGGCCCCGATCGCTGCCAGGACGAGGGGGATCGCCAGGCCCAGCAGTACGAGGGGGGACACCAGCAGATAGCCGAAGAGGACATGCGGACGGATCCACCCCGGCCGCAGCCGCCCACCCCCGGCCGCCCGGTGGACCTCGGCGGGCGGCCGGGGAATCCGTCCGATCCGGCACCAGGTGCCCCATGACGCCGGGGAGTCCAGCTTCCGTTGGATCCGCTGGAGCTCATACGGGCGCAACTCCACGGGGGTTCACCTCATGTACCTCGGGGCCAGGGGCCCGACGAGGGTATCGGGGCTGCTGTCGCCGCTGGTCAGTGGGCGATTGGCCGCGGCGGGAAGAGCCGGGCGCGGCACCGCGCGGCGCACCGGACGTAAAGCTCGCGTCAAATCCCTCGGGATCCGGTGTCAGAGGGGCGACAAGGGAATTGCGCGGGTGGCCGGGGCGGGGTGAGAGTGGAGGCGCGCGGCGGAGAGAGCCGCGGAACGGGTGCTCCGCCGTACGGGCGGGCCCGGCGCGATGACCAGCACCGTCGCCGCCGAGCACCACGGCCCGACGTGTTCACGGTGCCCCGCACCGTACCTGAGTGCGCGTCGGTCCCCCCGTCGACGGTGGCACGTTCCGCCCTCCCCGCTCTCCCCGCCGCCCTCTCACGAGATGGCCCGCGCACCCGCTGGCGCGGCCGCCGGTCACCGACCGGGCAGTGTCTGCTCGGTCCAGATGCTCTTGCCGGTGGCGGTGTAGCGGGTGCCCCACCGCTGGCAGAGCGCGGAGATCAACTGGAGACCGCGGCCGCTCTCGTCCATCTCCAGGGCCCGGCGGATCCGCGGGGTGGTCAGACTGCCGTCGGACACTTCACAGACCAGGCTGGCGCTGCGCAGCAGCCGTAGCCGCACCGGCCCCTTGGCGTGCCGCACCACATTGCCGACCAGCTCACTGACCAGCAGCTCGGTGGTCATGGCCAGTTCGTCGAGGCCCCATAGGGTCAGCTGTTCGCGGACGTGCTTGCGAGCCTCCCCCGCGGCCTGCGGATCCTCGGGCAGCGGCCAGGAGGCCATCTGTTCCGGGGACAGCGCCCGCACCCGGGCCACGAGCAGGGCGGCGTCGTCGGCGGTCTGCTGCTCGACGGGGAGCAGACCGGCGATGACGGCGTCGCAGACGCGGTGCAGATCCAGGTTCCGGGAATCGCGCAGCAGCCGGGAGAGCCGCTCCATGCCCTCGTCGATATCGCGCTCCACCGACTCCACCAGCCCATCGGTGTAGAAGGCCAGCAGACTGCCCTCGGGCAGGGTCAGATCGACGGTGTCGAAGGGCGGGACCGCGGCGCCCAGCGGCGGGTCGGGGATCACTCCGGGGAAGTACGTGGTGCCGTCGGGGTGGACCACGGCGGGCGGGGGGTGCCCGGCACGGGCGAAAGTCCAGCCGCGGGTGGTGGAGTCGTACAGCGCGTACAGACAGGTGGCGTAGGAGTCCGCGCCGAGTCCGCCCACGATCTCGTTGAGATGGCTCATGATCTCGTCGGGGGGCAGTTCGAGATGGGCGAGGGTGTGGACGGCGGTGCGCAGCCGCCCCATGGTGGCCGCCTCGGAAAGGCCGTGGCCCATCACATCGCCGATGACGAAGGCGACCTGTTCCGCGGAGAGCGGGATGACGTCGTACCAGTCGCCGCCGACTTCCATGCCCTGTCCGGCCGGGAGATAGCGGGCGACGGCCGTACACGCCGGTGGCGAGGGGAGTTCACGGGGCAGCAGCCCGCGCTGCAACTCCTGGGCCCGGATGTGCTCGGCGTCGTAGAGCCGGGCACGCTCCAGGGCTTGGGCGACGAGGGCGGCGATCGCGGTCAGCAGGGTGCGTTCCTCACCGTTGAGACGGCGCGGCTGGTCGAAGCTGATCACACAGGCGCCGAAGGGGCGGCCGGAGGCGGTCAGCGGCAGGAACGCCCAGGACTGCTTGCCGACGGCGTGCGGACGGTCGGCCAGATTGGGATAGCGGTCGGCATACTCCGCGGCGGAGGAGACGAAGAGCGGTTCGCCGGTGCGCATCGCATGGGCGATCGGGGTGGACTCCGAGACCAGGTCGCCGTCCATCTCCGCCAGGAACTCCCGGGAGTAGCCGACGGCTCCGACGTTGTGGCCGCGGTTGTCCTCGATGGCCTGCACGATCAGTCCACTGGCGCCGAACGGCGGCAGTACCCGGCGCGCCACTGCGTCCACCACATCCCGGGAGGTGGTCGCCTTGGCGAGGGCCGTGGTCAGCTCGGAGATGCGGGCGGCACGGCGGGCGGCGGCCTGTTCGGCGGCCTCGCGTTCGGCGTCATGCCGCCGCCGCTCGGTGACATCGGAGAAGTAGCAGGTGGTACCGCCCGGCACCGGAACCAGACGCAGGTGGTACCAGCGTCCGGAGTCCGGCAGCTGGATCTCGAATCCGGCCGGGGTGGCGGTGGCGATGGCCTCGCGGCAGCGCTCCTCGAGACCGGGCACCCGCCGCAGGATGGGCAGTTCCCACAGCGTCCGGCCGACCAGTTCCTCCTCGGAGGAGCCGAGGGTGCGCTCCGCCGTCAGATTGACGAAGGCGATCCGCGCGGTGTCGTCGAGAGCGAGGAAGCCGTCGGTCATATGGCGCAGGGCGCGGCTGAGCGCGTCGGAGGCCGAGCGGGCCTCGTTGCTGTCCCATCCGTGGCCGACCATCCGGACCGGTTCGCCCCGGTCGTCGACGACCACCCGGCCGCGGGCCTGGGTCCAGCCATAGCCGCCTTCGGGACGGCGCACCCGGTACTCGGCCTCGAAGACGCCGCGGTCGCGGATCGCCTGCTGGGCGGCGGCCAGGGCGGCGGGGAGGTCATCGGGGTGGACGACCTTCATCCAGCTCTCGACACTGGGGACGAAGTCGGCCGGGTCGGTGCCGTAGACCTTCATGGCCGCCTCGTCCCAGTCGAGTTCGCCGGTGCGGATGTTCCAGTCCCAGGAGCCGACCTCCAGGGTCCGGCGGGCGCGGGTGAGGTGGCTGCCGAGCGTCTCCCCCCGCGCCGGGCGGACCGGCGGGGGCGCCTGGCTCATCCGTTCCTCGACCCAGGAGGCCACCTCCCGCAGAAAGGCCCACTGCCGCTCGGTCGGCTCTCCGCGCTCCCCCTGCCAGACGGTGAGCGCGCCGACGGTGCGCCCACCGCCGAAGACCGGCACGGCGGCCATACCGGTACGGGGCCCGGGTTCGTCGTCCGACGGGGACGGGGGCACCCAGAGCTGGTGGCCCCGGCGGACGACCTCGGCGGGGGCGGTGTCGTCCTCCTGGTCGACGATCTCCCAGGGAAGGGTGCGGGCCGGGGGCAGTCCGACCGAGGACACCAGACGCAACGCGGACATGGGGCCGCGCAGGTGGACCATGCCGCCGAGCCCGCCGAGCTCGGCCATCGCATGCTGAAGGGCCAGCCGGAAGGCTTCGCTCTCCGTGGTGTTCCGGTCCACGGCAGCAAGCAGGGCAAGTCGCCCATTCATAGCAAAAACCCTACATCATAGGGGGCGTTGTGTTGATCTTCGGCGGGGCGCCTCCGCCGCCATGCGGCCCGCCCGGCCGGCACGGAGGCGCCCGGCACCGCATAAGGGGCACCGGAAAAGGGCGCCGTCGGGCCGTCAATGGACCTCGGAAGCCGCCTTCCGGCGGTCCGGAATTGCGGGTCGAGTTCCGCTTCCGGCGGGCCACTTCGCCACTTCTGTGCCGTACCGCACAATGTCCCGGGCACGCGGCTCCTCCGGACAACAGCCAGCCCGGACAAGGGCGCTGACCTGCTGGACCACCGCTCGCGGCAGGACACCTTAAGCCTTCATTAAGACTTAAGGCTGCTTTAAGGTCCGGCCCGGAATGCACCTTTCGATGCCCTCCGCAAAAAATTCGTGGCAGAAATTTCCGAACGCTCTGAAACGACTCCGGATCCCGACCGTATGGACATGCGGACAGTCGGAAAAGGGAGTCGGAGATGACACGTAAGAGGACGCTCAGCCGCAAGAAGAAGCTCGGCCTGCTGGTCGGCTCACTCGCCTTGGCGGGCACCGGGGCCGGGGTCATGGCGGCGACCAGTAACGCGAGCACCGAGGGGGCGGCCGAGTCCTCCACGGCCTGCTCCGGACTGGCCCAGGCGCTGGCCAACAACGAGAAGTTCATCGCGGACCAGAAGGCCGATCCGGACGCACAGTCCGAGGCGCGGATCGAGAACCGCGAGGCCGTGATCGAGGAGATCAAGCGTAAGCAGGAGGCGTCGGGCTGTGAGGTCGGCGAGAGCGCCGGTCAGGCCGGAGCCGAACCCCCGGCCGACTCCGGAGCGGGCGATCAGGGCGCGGGTGACGAAGCCGGGGCGGGTGACCAGGCCGCGGGCAACCAGGGCGGCGCGGGCGACCAGGCGGGCGGCGCCGACGACACCGGTGGCGGGGCCGCCGCGGGCGAGGTCGTCTGCAAGGGCTCGACCGTGACGCTCTCCGGCGAGGGCGGGGCCCCGGCCGCCTCCAGCGGCGACTTCCCGGTCGGCACCAAGTTGAAGGTGACCAACCTGGACAACAACAAGTCCACGACCGTCTCCGTGACCTCGGCCTCGGGCAGCTGCGCCCTGCTCAACAACGCCGCGTTCGAGCAGGTCCGCGAGGCCGGGAAGTTCCTGATCCGCAATGCCCGGATCGAGCGCGTGGGCTGATCCGGCCGCCCCCCCCCTGTCAGACCCACGGCGTGCCGGTGTGTGTCACGCGCTCATCCAACAACTTCGG
>NZ_JBEZHR010000015.1:0-207866 GCF_040650655.1 Streptomyces sp. NPDC048636
CCGCGAGGACGACCCTCCGCCTTGCGATCGCACGCCCCAGACGCCGCGGGGCCCGCCCTCCGGGCGAACGGCGCTACTTTCGAAACACGCCCTAGCCGCGGTCCATGGCCGCCAGGGCGCGGCGGGCGGCCGGATGGGTGCGGACGAGGTCGGCGAGGGTGGCGGTGCCGCGCGTGATCTTGGTGAACGCGCGCCATGCCGGGCGGAATCCGGTGATCGCGGCGTGGAACATCCCGGGGCGGCGGGCGAAGGCCGCGTACATCCGGCGTCCGACGCCCATCTCCACGCCCAGCCCCGCCTTGATCGCGAAGGCGTAGTTGAGGGCCTGGCGGCGGGCGTCGACCGCGTCATGGGCCTCCGCGACGCGGACCGCCCACTCCCCCGCCAGACGTCCCGAGCGCAGGGCGAAGGAGATGCCCTCACGGGTCCACGGCTCCAGCAGCCCGGCCGCGTCCCCGCACACCAGCACCCGGCCCCGGGAGAGCGGGGAGTCGTCGGAGCGGCAGCGGGTGAGGTGGCCCGAGGAGATGCTCGGCTCGAATCCGGCGAGGCCGAGCCGGGCGATGAAGTCCTCGAGGTAGCGCTTGGTCCCGGCGCCCTCGCCGCGCGCGGAGATGACACCGACCGTCAGGGTGTCGCCCTTGGGGAAGACCCATCCGTAACTCCCCGGCATGGGGCCCCAGTCGATGAGCACCCGGCCCGCCCAGTCCTCCGCGACCGTCGCCGGTACCGGGATCTCGGCCTCGAGACCGAGGTCCACCTGGTCCAGCTTCACACCGACATGGGCTCCTATGCGGCTGGCGCTGCCGTCCGCGCCGATCACGGCGCGGGCGAGCACCGTCTCGCCGTCGGCGAGCACCACGGCGACGGTGCGGCGGTCCGGTACCGAGGGGCCGTGCTGTTCGACGCGGGTGACGGCGACGCCGGTACGCACCCGGGCGCCCGCGTCCTTGGCCGCCTCGACCAGACCGGCGTCGAACTCCGGCCGGTTGATGAGACCGAAGAGCACCTGCTTGGACCGGCGGGTGCGGGTGAGCTTGCCGTTCATCGAGAAGGTCACCGCGTGCACCCGCTCGCGCAGCGGCAGTTCGAAGCCGGGCGGCAGCGCTTCCCGGGACGGACCGATGATGCCACCGCCGCAGGTCTTGTAGCGGGGCAGTTCGGCCTTCTCCAGCAGCAGCACCCGGCGGCCCGCGCAGGCGGCGGCGTGGGCGGCGGAGGCGCCCGCGGGGCCCGCGCCGACCACCACCACGTCCCACACCGACTCGTCGCCTGGCGCTGCCGGGGACTCTCCGTTCCGGTCCGTGTTGTCGCTGCTCACGTGTGCTTCCGCTCCCAGTCGGCCGACCTGATCACCCTGCGTCCCCCCACCGTCCGCATCCTACGGCGCGGTGGTGGGTGACCCCGCTGTGGGATGATCGCGGCACCGGATCAAGCCGTACACACGTGCCCATCACAGCACAGGAGTGTCCCCCATGGAGCAGGCACCACACGTCCCGGCCACGGACCGCGCCGACCGCGCCGAGCACACGGCCCTCGCCGCGACCGTCGCCGCCCTTCAGCCGCGTGCCAAGCGGGAACTGGCCGAATTGGTGGCGTTCAAGTCGGTCGCGGACCCGGCGCAGTTTCCGCGCAGTGAGTGCGAGGCGGCGGCGCGATGGGTGGTGCAGGCCCTGGAAGCCGAGGGTTTCCGGGATGTCGCGGCGCTGGACACCCCGGACGGCACCCAGTCCGTCTACGGGCTGCTCCCCGGCCCGGCGGACGCGCCGACCGTGCTGCTCTACGCGCATTACGACGTGCAGCCGCCGCTGGACGAGGACGCCTGGATCTCCCCGCCGTTCGAGCTGACCGACCGCGGCGGCCGCTGGTACGGACGTGGCGCGGCGGACTGCAAAGGTGGCTTGATCATGCACCTCACCGCCCTCCGTGCGCTCAAGGAACACGGCGGTGTCCCGGTCAACGTCAAGGTGATCGTGGAGGGTTCGGAGGAGCAGGGCACCGGCGGCCTCGAGCGCTACGCGGAGGCCCATCCTGAACTGCTGGCCGCCGACGCGATCGTGATCGGTGACGCGGGGAACTTCCGGGTCGGGCTGCCGACGGTGACGGCCACGCTGCGCGGGATGACACTGCTGCGGGTGTCGGTGGACACCCTCGAAGGCAATCTGCACTCCGGCCAGTTCGGCGGGGCGGCGCCGGACGCGCTCGCCGCGCTGATCCGGATGCTGGACTCGCTGCGCACCGAGGACGGTTCGACGGCGGTCGAGGGCCTCGCGTCGGACGCGGTGTGGGAGGGGTTGCAGTACGCGGAGGAGGACTTCCGCAAGGACGCCAAGGTGCTGGACGGGGTCGAGCTGATCGGCTCGGGCACGGTCGCGGACCGCATCTGGGTGCGCCCGGCCGTCACGGTACTCGGCATCGACTGCCCGCCGGTGATCGGCGCGACCCCGTCGGTACAGGCGAGCGCGCGGGCGCTGGTGAGCCTGCGCGTGCCGCCGGGGGTGGCCGCGGGCGAGGCGAACCGACTGCTGACCGAGCACCTCCGGGCGGCGGCGCCGTGGGGGGCCAGGGTCGCGGTGGAACAGATCGGCGAGGGCCAGCCGTTCCGCGCGGACACCGGCAGCCCGGCGTACGAGGCCATGCGGTCGGCGATGCGCGTGGCGTACGACGGCCAGGAGATGGCGACCGCGGGTCAGGGCGGCTCGATTCCGCTGTGCAACACGCTCTCCTCGCTCTATCCGGAGGCGGAGATCCTGCTGATCGGGCTGAGCGAGCCCGAGGCGCAGATCCACGCGGTCAACGAGAGTGTCTCGCCGGAGGAGTTGGAGAAGCTCTCGCTCACCGAGGCGCTCTTCCTGACCTCCTACGCGGCGGGCAAGGGCTAGGGCGGGTCCGCAGAGTACCGCCGGGCCCGCGACGCCTGGCACGCACGCTCGCCGCGTTGTGGGGATCATCCGCGGAGCCCCTCCCCGGACTCCGTCCGGGGGTGCCCCCGCGAGAACGACCCTCCGCCTTGCGATCGCACGCGCCCCCGGCCACCGCCGGGAGGTGCCTCCGCGCCGGACACCGCGGACCGCCCCACAAAGATCCACACCCCACCGGCCGGGCCCGGCCGCGCCCTTCAGCGAGCGGCCGGGCCCGCCGGACCCGCCGAGGGCCGGGCCCCGGCACTCAGCGGATCCCGGCGCTCGGCCCACCCCGGGGCTCGCGCGGGCGCAGGCGCTCGGCCCGCCCCGGCACTCGACGGGCCGCGGCGCTCAGCCCGCCCTGGCGCTCGCCGGACCCGCCGCTCGTCCGGCCCCGCACTCGTCCGACCGGGCCGCCCCTCCGGGCGGTCCGGGCCGGGAGGCGGCCGGGGCGAGGGCCCGCCGGGGACCGGCACTCGGCCCGCCCCCGCACACGGCGGACCCCGCCGCTCGTCGGCCCGGCCGGGCCGATGGGCGGCTGGAGCGAGGGGCGGGGGCGGTCAGTCGTCCGGGGGGCCGCCGCCCACACCGCCCGCCGCGGCGGTCCGGCGGTCGGACAGCGTGGCTTCCAGGGCGTCCGCGTCCAGGGGGCGGCCCGCGGGGACGCCCGCCTCGAGGTAGAGGGGGCGGCCCTGTTCCCGGGCGCGCAGCGCCCAGCGCAGCCGGTGCAGCCGTACCGGGGGCAGCAGCCCGGCGGCCTCGGCCTCGGTGACGAAGCGCCAGCCGCGCAGTTCCGAGCCGGGCAGCAGCAGATCGCGCGCGGCCTCCGTGGTGAGGCGGCCACCGTCGAAGAGCAGGCGCAGACCGCCGAAACCGGGCGGCTGGGGCCGTTCCCAGTCGGCGACCAGCAGCCGCAGCGGGGCGTCGAGCCGGAGCCCGAGTTCCTCGGTGACCTCCCGCACCCCGGCGTACATCGGAGCCTCTCCCGGCTCGACCACTCCGCCGGGGAACTCCCAACCGGGTTTGTAGGTGGGGTCGACGAGCAGCACCCGGTCGTCCTCGTCGAAGAGCAGCACCCCCGCCGCCAGCGTCGCGGCCGTCGGCTCGGGTGTCTGCACGATGTCGCAGTGCCCGGCGCCGTCGCGGACGGCGTCCGCGATATGCGCGGCCGTCTGGCGCGGGGTGAGCCCGGTGGTGTCCACGACATGGGCGTCGGTGGTCAGCCAGCCCAGGGCGGCACGGTAGGGCGCGAGGTGATCCAGGCACCAGCGGCGTACGGACTCATTGGCGTCCGCGTCGCCGGGGATCTCCTCGCGCTCGGCTATTCGCTCGCGAAGGATCGTTTCATCGGTGTGCAGCAGAACATGCCGGACCGGTATCCGACGGGCGGCGAAGCCACCGAAGATCTCATCCCGGTACTCCTGTCTGAGGACTGTCATCGGGACCACCAACGCGCCCCCGACCTCCGCGATCAGGGCCGCCCCGGTGTCCACGACCAGCCGTCTCCAGGAGGGCAGGTCCTGATAGTCGGACACCTCCTCCAGACGCTTGCGCGGCAGCAGCCTCCGCAGACCGTCGCCGACCAGCACCGGGTCGTAGAAGGTGCTGCCGGGCATGACGTCCACCAACTCGCGGGCCGCGGCGGTCTTGCCCGCGCCGAACGCACCGTTCAGCCAGACGATCACATTTCCCCCTATTCCATCGCCTCCTGACAGTTGCCCGCATCACCCTGCCATGGAAACGCGCGATCGCACCGGAGTGCGGGATCCCGCCGGATCCCGCCCGATCCGGCCGTACCCCGCCCCCTCGCACACCACACACGCTTCGCGCCGCCGCGGGACCCGCGGCGGCGCGAAGGGGGTACCGGCTCAGCCCTTGCTGGCGCCGAGGGTCAGTCCGGCGATGAAGTGCCGCTGGAGCAGCAGGAAGACCAGCACCGTGGGCAGTGCCACGATCACCGAACCCGCCGCCAGCAGGTTGTAGTCGGTGAAGAACTGCCCGCGGAGGTTGTTCAGGGCGGAGGTGACCGGCAGCTTGTCCCCGTTGGAGATGAAGACCAGCGCCCAGAGGAAGTCGTTGTACATCCAGGTGAACTGCAAGGTCGCCAGGGCCGCGAGCGCCGGCCGGCACAGCGGGAGGGTGATCCGCCAGTACTGCGTCCACACCCCGGCGCCGTCCACCCGTGCCGCCTCGACGATCTCCATCGGCAGTGTGCGCATGAAGTTGGCGAGGACGAAGACGCAGAAGCCGACCTGGAAGGCCACCTGGACGGCGAGCACCGCCCAGTAGGAGTCGTACATCGTCATCGAGTCCGACATCCAGTACGGCAGGTCGATCTTGTTGAAGAACACATAGAGCGGGGTGACGATGACCTGCTGCGGCAGCAGATTGCCCGCCGTGAACACCATCAGCAGTACCAGTCCGCCGCGCATCTGGAGCCGGGTGACCGCGAAGGCCACGAACGAGGCCAGGAAGAGCGTCACCACCACCCCGGGCACCGCGATGATGAGCGAGTTGACGAAGTACTTGCCCATACCGGAGTCGCTGAACGCCTGCTGGTAGTAGTCGAACGACAGATGGCGCGGCAGCGAGAAGTAGCCATGTTCGGCGGTCTCCTCGTACGGGCGCAGCGAGGCGTAGACGGCGAGCAGCAGCGGCGCGAGGAAGGCCAGCGAGACGGTCATCAGAAAGGCGTGCACACCGAGCCTGCCGAGGCGCACCCGGGGACGTGTGCGCTTGGCGGGTTCCATGGGGGCGGTGGGCCGTACGGCGGCCGACCGCGTGGTGACGGTCATCCCTTCTTCTCCCCTCGCAGCTCCTGGACCAGATAGGTCACGATGAATCCCAGGGACACGGTGAGCAGGACGACGGCGATGGCGGATCCGAATCCGATTCTGCTGGCCTCACCGATGATGTTGTCGGTGACCAGGACGGAGAGGAGTTCAAGTCCGTTGCGGCCGTGGTTGATGGCGTAGACGATGTCGAAGGCGCGCAGCGCCTCGATGACGGTGATGACCAGGACGATCACATTGACCGGCCGCAGGGTGGGCAGCACGATCCGGAAGAACGTCTGGACCTCATTCGCCCCGTCGATCGCGGCGGCCTCCTTGAGTGAGGCGTCCACGGATTTCAGCCCGGCCAGGTAGAGGATCATCACATACCCGGTGTGCCGCCACGCCGCGGCGATCAGCACCATCCAGATATTGAGGTCGGGGTCGCCGAGCCAGTCCACCGGAGCGTCCTCGTTACCGAGTACGGCGTTGAGCGCGCCCTGGTCCCGTGAGAAGACCAGCTGCGCCATAAAGCCCACGATGGCGAGCGAGAGCACCACCGGCATATAGATGGTGGACTGGTAGAACCTGCTGAAGCGGACGCCGCGGTCGATGAGGACCGCGAGCAGCAGCCCGAAGGGCGTGGCGACGAGACCGAGGAAGGCCAGCCAGAGCAGATTGTTGCGGACGGCGGGCCAGAACGGCGGATAGTCGCTGAAGAGAGCCTGGTAATTGTCCGCGCCCACCCACTTGATATCGCCGATCCCGTCCCAACTGGTGAAGGACAGGCCGATGGAGGCCAGGGTCGGGCCCCAGATGAGGGCCAGATCGATCAGGACGGGTATGCCCAGCAGCACACCGATGACGGCGAGGTCGCGGCCCGTGAACTTCCGCGGCCCCGTCCGTCCGGCACGCCGCGCGGTCTTGAGCGGCACTGCGTGACTCCCCTAGCTGGCGGCGAAGATGGTCTTCTTCTGGGACTCGATGTCCTTGGTGAGACCGTCGATGTCGTCGGGCTTGTTGATGAACTGCTGAATGGCCCGGATCATGACCTGGGAGGCGAAGTCGGGGCGGGTGTCACGGTCCATGAACTGCGATATCTGCTTGGCGCCGGAGACCAGTTCCGCCGCCTTCTTCTGGAGCGCGTTGTAGGAGTCCGTGGACGCGCCCTTGTGGACCGCGACATTGTTCGGGTCCCGCATCAGGTACTTCTCCTCGGCGGCCGGAGTCGCGAGGTACTTCAGCAACTCCTTGGCGTCCTTCTGCCGCTTGGACTTCTTGGAGAGCAGAAAGCCGTCGATCGGGGCCTCGACCGCGTCCTGGCCGTAGGCGGAGTCGATCTCCGGGAACGGGAAGAAGTCCAGATCGCTGCGGTCGGCGTCGGAGAACTGCTGACCGGGGTGGGGCAGTCCGAACACCGCCATCCCGGACTTCTTCTGCGCCAGGCTCTGCGCCGCCTCCTGCCAGGTCCGTCCGTTGGCGCCCTGCTGGTGGTACGGCATCAGCCCGCGCCACAGGTCGAAGACCTGCTTGACCTTGGGATCGGTCCACGACTCCTTGCCGCTCATCAGGGAGATGTGGAAGTCGTAGCCGTTGGCACGCATGTTGAGGTAGTCGAAGGTGCCCATGGCCGGCCAGCCGTCCTTGTCGCCGAAGGCGAAGGCGTCGAGGCCGTCCTTGTCCATGCGCTTGGCGAGGGCCCGGTACTCGTCGAAGGTCTTGGGTATCTCGTAGCCGCGCTGCTCGAAGACGCTCTTCCGGTAGAAGACCGCCCACGGGTAGTAGTAGTACGGCACGAAGTACTGCTTGCCGTCCTTGCCCGTGGACTGCGCCTTGAGCGCCCCGGAGAACCCGTCGAAGCCCTCCCAGAGGTCGCTGATGTCGGCGAGCAGACCCTGCTGGGCGAAGAACTGCATGCGGTATCCGGCGAACCACATGAAGACGTCGTCCGGAGTGCCCTTGAGGTAGCGGTTGATGTTCTCCTGGAACGACTCGTGGTCAACGGTGTTGACCTTGACGCTCTTGTCGGACTTCTTCTCGTAGGCCTTGAACACCTCGGCGAACGCCTTGCGCGGTACGGCGTCCGAGGCGTTGGAGCCGATCTTCACTTCCTTGCTCGGACCACCGCAGGCGGCGAGCAGCGTCGGGAGGGCGACCGCCCCGGCTCCGGCCGCGGTGCCCCGCAGCAGCGCACGGCGGGAGATCCGATGTTCTGACGATGACTGTGCCATGTCCCCCTCCACAGAGGTTAAATCCAACACAAACGCACGTGAGTGAATGGATCACACTCCCCAGAAGCCCCACCGTCAAGGGTTTTGCCGAGCTATCGCACAACTGTTATCAGTTCGCTTCCAACAGACTCCAACATGCTCTACCGTAAACGCTCGTAGCTGTTGCGGCCATGACAGGCCGGAACAGACGCCGAGAGCAGAGGAGTCGCACGGTGCGCCATTCGTCTCTTCGTACGGCCCGGTCAAGATTCCTAGGATGTCTGGGAGCAGCCCTCCTCGCCGCGGTGGGCCTGACCGTCCCCGCCGCCGCAGATACATCCCCTGCCACCAAGGACACGGCCTCAACGTCCGCACCAACCAAGGGCGGGCTCGCACTCACCCCTCCGATGGGTTTCAACAACTGGAACTCCACCCAATGCGGGGCGGAGTTCAACGAGGACATGGTCAAGGGCATGGCCGACCTCTTCGTCTCCAAGGGGCTGAAGGAGGCGGGCTATGAGTATGTGAACCTCGACGACTGCTGGGCGCGGCCCGAGCGTGACACCGAGGGAAAGCTGGTCCCGCACCCCGAGCGCTTCCCGCACGGCATCAAGGCCGTCGCCGACTACGTCCACTCCAAGGGCCTGAAGATCGGCATCTACACCAGCGCGGGCACCAAGACCTGCGATCGGATCGGCTTTCCCGGGGCGCTCGGCCATGAGGAGTCCGACGCCCGGCAGTTCGCCGGCTGGGGCATCGACTACCTCAAGTACGACAACTGCAATAACCAGGGCATCGACGCCAAGCAGCGCTACCGGACCATGCGCGACGCACTGAAGAAGGCGTCCGGGGCCACCGGCCGCGAGATCGTCTACAGCATCTGCGAATGGGGCGAGAACAAGCCATGGGAGTGGGCCGAGGGCGTCGGCCAGCTCTGGCGCACCACCGGCGATATCAGCGACACCTGGGGCAGCATGCTGAACATCGCCAAGCAGAACCTGCCGCTGGCGAGGTACGCGGGCCCCGGCCACTGGAACGACCCCGATATGCTCGAGGTCGGCAACGGCGGGATGACGGACACCGAGTACCGCAGCCACTTCTCCCTCTGGTCGATCATGGCCGCGCCGCTGCTGATCGGCACCGATCTGCGCAAGGCCACCCCCGAGACCTACGAGATCCTCGAGAACCGCGAGGTCATCGCGGTCGACCAGGACCCGCTGGGCAAACAGGGCGAGGTGCTCTCCACCAAGGACGGGCGCTGGGTCATCGCCAAGGAGATGAAGGACGGCAGCCGGGCCATCGCGCTGTTCAACGAGACCGACCAGCCACAGCACATCTCCACCACCGCGGCCGCGGCCGGGCTGCCCGAGGCCGAGGCGTACCGGCTGCGCGATCTGTGGCAGCACCGCAGCTACCAGACCGCCGGTGCCGTCTCGGCCACCGTCCCGGCCCACGGCACCGTGCTCTACCGCGTCTCCGCCGACCGGAAGTGGGCCTCCTACCCGCCCGCCGCCGACCTCGGCCTCAAGGGCACCTCGATGACCGAGGCGACGTCCCCGGCCACGCTGGACACCGCCTTCACCAACCTCGGCCGCGGCGCGGCCCGTTCGGTCAAGGTACAGCTCACCGGGGCGGCGGGCTGGAGCGTCGGGGCCACCTCACCGTCCCGCGCCACCTCGCTCGGCTCCGGCCGGACGCTGACCACGCACTGGCGGCTGACCCCGCCCGCCGACGCCGAGCCCGGGGCGTACGACCTGAAGGTGGGCGCCGACTACCGCTCTCCGCGTGGCGCCAAGGCCCGTACGGCGCTGTCCTCGACCGTCCATGTGGTGGTGGCCCCGCCCGCCGGGGGCTCCTCCGCGGGCGATGTGCCATGGGTGAGCGCCAGCAACGGCTGGGGGCCGGTGGAGCGGAACACCAGCGTCGGTGAGGAGGCGGCGGGCGACGGCCATCCGCTGACCATCGGCGGCACGACCTACGCCAAGGGCCTGGGCGCCCATGCCCCCAGTGAGGTCACGTACTACACCGGCGGCCGGTGCGAGACGTTCACGGCACAGGTGGGCGTGGACGACGAGAAGGCCGCGGTCGGCACCGTCACCTTCGAGGTGTGGGCCGACGGCCGGAAGGTGGCCTCGACCGCCACCCTGACGACCGCCGACTCCGCCGAGACGGTCTCCGCCAAGATCGACGGTGCCATGTCCGTACGGCTCGTGGTGACCGACGCCGGGGACGGCAACAACAGCGATCACGCCGACTGGGCCGACGCGGGGTTCAGCTGCTGACGTCACCCCCACCGGACGGGCCCCTCCCCGCCCCTGCCCCGTCTCCGCACCCGGGCAGCACGGGAAGGGGCCCGTCGTTCTCGTCAGCTGGCAGAAGCAGTGGATCCGGGCGGCTGACGGCGGGGCTGTGGGCCTCAACTCCCCGTCGGAGTCGGACTGGTGAGGCGGAATCCCTCCAGTGGCAGTGCCTGCGCCGCCGCGGCGGCCGCGCCGACCAGTCCCGCGTCCGTGCCCATCTGCGCCGGGACCACTTCGAGGCCCTGGACGTACGACAGGGTCGCGTAGGAACGCAGGGCGCGCCGCAGGGGCGCGAACAACACCTCGCCCGCGCCCGCCACTCCGCCGCCGACCACCGCGAGCTCGATCTCGACCAGGGTGGCGGTCGCGGCGATCCCGGCGGCCAGGGCCTGTGCCGCGCGCGCGAACGAGCCCTGCGCGACCGGGTCCCCGGCCCGCGCGGCCACGGCGACGGCCTCGGCGGTGGTGTCCCCGTCCGGGCCCGGGCGCCAGCCGCCGTCCAGCGCCCGGCGGGCGATATTGGGGCCGCTGGCGATGCGCTCGACACAGCCGCGCGCCCCGCACGGACACAGGTCCCCGTCGAGGTCGACGCTGATGTGGCCGATATGCCCGGCGTTGCCGGTGGGGCCGGGGTGCACCCGGCCGCCCAGCACCAGCCCGCCGCCGACACCGGTGGACACCACCATGCACAGGGCCGCGGTCCGGCCGCGGGCCGCGCCCTGCCAGTGCTCGGCGGCGGTCATCGCCACCCCGTCCCCGACGAGGGTCACCGGCAGCTCACCGGTGGTCTCCCGGACCCCGGCGACCAGCGGGAAGTCACGCCAGCCGGGGATGTTGACCGGGCTGACGGTCCCCACGGAGGCGTCCACCGGGCCCGCGCTGCCGATCCCGACGGCGGCGACCCGGGCCCAGTGCCCGCCAGCCGACAGCTCCCGCAGCACCGCGGAGACCTCCCGCATCACCGTGGCGCCGTCCTCCCGCGCGGGGGTGGCGCGGCGGGCCCGTACGACCGGGTTGCCGCCGCCGTCCACCAGTGCGCCCGCGATCTTGGTGCCGCCGATGTCCAGTGCGGCGATGAGGTCACATGGCATGGATGTCGACTCTCCTGGTGGGCCCGGCGCCTAGGGTGTGTGCGGGACCAGTCTTCCTGCCGCTGACAACGTTGTCCAGAGGCTATGCTCGACACCCCTCCGCCACCACGACCAGCGACGGGACGAGCGCACCGTGACCGACACCGCCCCGGGCTCCGCCGACCGCACCACCGCACACCGCTACGGCACCCGGCCCACGATGAAGGATGTCGCCGCCCGGGCCGGGGTAGGGCTGAAAACCGTCTCACGCGTGGTGAACGGCGAACCGGGGGTCACCCCGGACACCGAGCGGCGCGTCCGGGAGGCCATCACCGCGCTCGGCTTCCGCCGGAACGACAGCGCCCGCATCCTCCGTAAGGGCCGTACCGCCAGCATCGGCCTGGTCCTGGAGGACCTGGCCGACCCCTTCTACGGACCGCTGAGCCGCGCGGTGGAGGAGGTCGCCCGCGCCCACGGGGCGCTGCTGATCAACGGCTCCAGCGCCGAGGACCCGGACCGGGAGCAGGAGTTGGTGCTCGCCCTGTGCGCCCGGCGGGTCGACGGTCTGGTGGTCATCCCGGCCGGGCACGACCACCGCTATCTGGCTCCCGAGATAGCGGCGGGGGTCGCCACGGTCTTCGTCGACCGCCCGGCGGGCCGGATCGACGCCGACGCCGTGGTCTCCGACAGCTTCGGCGGGGCGCGGGAGGCGGTCGCCCATCTGATCGCCCACGGCCACCGCAGGATCGGATTCCTCGGTGACCAGCCGAGCATCCACACCGCCGCCGAGCGGTTGCGCGGCTATCGCGCCGCGATGGCCGAGGCCGGGCTGCCGGTCAAGGACTCCTGGGTCTCGCTCGGGCCGACCGATCCGGTACGGGTGCGGGCGGCGGCCACCGCGGCGCTGGAGGCCGCGGAACCGGTCACCGCGCTCTTCGCGGGCAACAACCGGGTGACCGTCACCGTCGTCCGGGTGTTGGCGGAACGGCCCGCGCCCGCGCCCCCGGTGGCCCTCGTCGGCTTCGACGACTTCGAGCTGGCCGATCTGCTCTCCCCCGCCGTCACCGTCGTCGCCCAGGACGCCGCCCAGCTCGGCCGTACCGCCGCCGATCTGCTCTTCCGGCGGCTGGACGGTGCGGGTGGCGAGCCCCGACGGGTGGTGCTGCCGACCCGGCTGATCCCGCGTGGCTCCGGCGAGCTGCCCCCGGCCGCGTCCTGAGCCCGGCCGTACGCCGCACTCGCCCGCACCCTGGACCCCGGCCGTACGCTCCCCCGCCCGCGCGCTGCACCCCGGCCGTTTCCTCTCCTCTCCTGAACGGACCCGCCCCGGTTGCCCCGTCCCCGGGCCGCCCGCAGGGTGATTGCGGAGGACCGGGACCCCGGCCGCCGGGACGAGGGAGACGCGATGAGCGGGCGCCGAACGCGGACGATCTGCGCGGTGAGCCTCATGGCCGCGCTGGCGCCGGCCCTCGCCGGCTGCTCGGACGAGAGCGGCACCCCGTCGTCCGCGGTGTCCCGGGCCTCCGCCGCCGTGGCGTCCTCGACCGCGTCGGCCAAGGCCCAGCTGGACAAGATCAAGGGCGGGTCGAAGGCCACCCGGGACGTGACGGCGGGCCCCGTGTCGTTCAACGGCCAGGGCCGGGCCGTCGCCCGGCTGACCGTGACCAACTCCGCGAAGCGGACGGCCTCGTACACGATCCTGGTCAACTTCCGCGACGCGCACAAGGACCTGGTCGACGCCGTGGTGGTCAACGTCCGCTCGGTCGCGCCGCGCACCCCTGTGAAGGCCACCGCGCGCAGCCACCGTGAACTCTCCGGCAAGGTCACCGCGCAGATCGGCACCGCGGTACGGTACTGAGCTCTTTCAGGCGGCGAGCACCTTGGCCTTCGCCTTCTCGTACTCCTCGGTCGTGATGTCACCGTGGTCCTTGAGCTCCACCAGCCGTGACAGCTCCTCCGCGCGGCCCGTTCCGGCCGTCGTGCGCACGAACTCCCGGAAGTCCTCCTCGGCCTTCTCCGCACGGGCCATCTGGCGGCTGCCCATGCCCCGGCCCCGCGCCATCAGGTACACGAAGACGCCCAGGAAGGGCAGCACCACCACGAAGACGGACCAGCCCGCCTTGGCCCAGCCGCTCAGCGAGTCATCGCGGAAGACATCCCCGAAGACGTGGAACAGCAGCATCAGCCACAGCACCCAGAGAAAGATCCACATCGTGGTCCAGAACACATTCAGCAGTGGGTAGTCCATCGTCTGCCTCCCGTCGGACACGCCCGGCGGGACCCATGTGAGGGGCCCACCCGGGCCCACGTCCCAAGCCTACGTCCGCGGACCGGACCGCCCCGGTCGGCGCAAGCCCGCGTGCCGGACGGACGCGGGTGCGCGGCAATGGAGCCAGGGAGAAGAAGAGGACGGACGGCGCGAAGGGCGGCCATGGAGCTCCAGATCCTTCCGCTCGCCGTCACCATGATGGCGGGCCCGCAGATCGTGGCCGACGTGATCCTCGTGACCACGCGGCGGCCGGTCCGTACCTCGCTGGCGTTCCTGCTGGGCGTGGCGGTCGCCACGACGGCCGGAGTCGCCCTCACCCGGGGGATCTTCGCGCTGCTGGGCGCCGCGGTCTCCCCGGGCAGTCCCGGGGACCGCGGCGCGGCCGCGACCGTGCTCCAACTGGTGCTGGTCGGGCTGCTGGTGGCGGTCGCGGTGAAGAACTATGTGCAGCGCGAGACGGTGGAACCGCCGAAGTGGCTGGGCTCGCTGATGGAGGCGGGCCCCGGCAAGGCGCTGGTCACCGGGGTCCTGATCGTCCTGCTGATGCCGTCGGACATCCTGGTCATGCTGACCGTGGGGGCCTCGCTGGAACAGCATGGCGCGGGGCTGGTGGAGGCGTTGCCGTTCATCGGGCTCACCGTGCTGATCGCCGCGCTGCCGCTGCTGGTCTATCTGCTGTTCGGCAGCCGGGCGCGGCAGGCCATGCCCCGGTTGCGGGAGTGGCTGAACAGCCATAGCTGGGTGGTCAATATCGCGGCCTGCCTGATCTTCATCGTGCTGATCCTCACCTGAGCCGGGGGCGAGCCGGAGCCGGGTCGTGGCCGGGGGCCGGGGTATCAGCCCTTGAGGCGACCGCGGTCCGCGGGGCCGGTGCGGCCCGTCGCGGCCAGCAGGGCGATCACCGCGAGCGCGGCCAGCAGGATCAGCGCCAGGAACACCACGGTGAGCACGGTGGGGTGGTTCCACAGGGCGAACACCGCGACCGGCACCAGCAGCGCGGCTACGGTCAGCCCGCGCCGGTGGTCCGCCGTCCAGGTACCGGCCCGCCCGGTGCGCATCCCGTGCGCGGCGCCCCAGCGGGCGGCCGTGTCGGCGGCGCGGTCGGCGGCGCCGCGCGCCGCGCGCGGCAGCCGTCCGGGCCCGGAGAGGTACGCGCCGAGGGCGACCACGAGGGAGAGCACCAGCACGGTGACCACGGTGACCCGCAGGAAGCGCACCACCGTGTCGAAGATGACCGAGGCGGCGGTGCGGGAGAGCACGCTCGGCGGTACGTGGTCCAGGTAGTAACGGCGGCCCACGACCAGGGCGAGCGCGAGCAGGACCGAGGCGGCCGCGGCACCCAGGGCGGCCCGCGCCAGGGCGCGGCGGCGCCGGTGGGCCAGCAGGACACCGGCGCCGCCGAGGACGAAGGTCAGCAGTGGGAGCCAGTTCCCGGCCAGGTCCAGCAGCCGGGCGGAGCGCCGGATGGTGTCCAGTTGGTCGGAGTGGAAGAGGATCAGCTTCTGGTTGAAGTCGGGGATGCCGTCGGCGGACGGGAACCCGGCGGCCACCAGCTGGTGTTTGACCCGTTCCACGGCGGGGCCGACGTTGAGGACGACGGTGTCGCCCTCGACGCCGACCGGGCCCTGGCGCTTGCCCGTCAGGGCGTCCACGACGGCGGTGTGGGCGGCCCGGTTGGCGCCGGTCCACACCGCGGCGAACTGCTCGCTGTGCACGATGTGCGCGGCGACCTTCCGCACCGCCTGGTCGAGGGCGGAGTCCAGCTGCGGGGCCAGCCCCTCGACGGTGTCGGCGGCCTTCGGCGGAAGGCCCTGGGCGCGCATCCAGTCGGCGATGTCGGCGGTGAACCTCCGGCTGTCGCGGCGCATATCGACGGCCTCACCGACCCGCTGTACGGCGGTGTCCTGGATGGCCGGGTCGTTGGCGAGCGGGGCGACGGTCGCCACGAAGCGGTCGGTGTTCAGGACGTTGTCGTGGACCCACACGGTCAGCACGGACACCGGGACGAGCAGACAGGCCAGCACGATCAGCAGGGCCGAGAGGGCGCTTCTGACAAGCCGTCCGGGCCCGCCCGGCCACGCCCCATGGCCGTCCCGCCCGGCCGGGGCGAACGGCTGTGGCGGGGGCGTACCCGGCGGCTCGTCATGGGCGCTCGCCATGCCACCATCTCCCGCCCTCCCCGGCCCCACCGCATCCCGGGTGACACGTCCGGGTGAGCCGATGTGACCGCCCGGCTCAGGCACCCACCGGGACGCCCCCGGCGAGCGCGTGGAGCCCGGCCCGTCCCGCCCGCGACGGCGGGCGCCGCACCCCGGGCAACCCGTCCCGGTAAGCGGATACGCCCCAGCGGGTCAGACACCCGGACAACGAACAGACGGGGCGCGCGGAAGCATGCCGGGGCCGGACAGCGGGACGGCCGGACGGCGAGCGGCCGGGACGCGCGGACAGCGGGCGTGCGGCGGGGCCCCGGACACAGCGCGCCGAACCCGCCGGGGCGCCCCCCGGCGAACGCGTCGAGCCCGGCCGCGGGTCAGCCCCTTCGGTGGGAAGGCGGGCTCCCCCCGGGCTCAGTTCGGGGGGCCGGCCGGGGGGCGGCCGGCCAGGGCGTCGAGCTGGGTGCGGGGGACGCCGGTGAGGTGTTCCACCTCGGCGGGGTCCAGCGCTCCGCAGTCCAGACCGCGCAGCAGATGGCCGCTGAGCGCCCGCGCGGTGGCGGGCTCGTCCATGACGGCGCCGCCCGCGCGCCGTACGTAGGCGGACAGCCGGGCCGCGGCCGTCTCCAGGCCCTCGCGGTAGAAGCCGTAGACGGCGGCGTAGCGGGTGGGGAGATGGCCCGGGTGCATATCCCAGCCCTGGTAGTAAGCGCGGGCCAAGGAGCGCCGGACGAGGCGGTGGTGGAGCCGCCAGGCGTCGTGGACACGCTCGGTGGGGCCGACGGGGAGGACGTTGGTGGAGCCGTCGGAGAGCCGGACACCGGTACCCGCGGCGGCCACCTGCATCACCGCCTTGGCGTGGTCGGCCACGGGGTGGTCGAGGGACTGGTGGGCGGGGCTGACACCGCACGCCGCGCTGTAGTCGAAGGTGCCGTAGTGCAGCCCGGTGGCGCGGCCCTGGGCGGCGTCGATCATCCGGGCGACGGTGGCGCGGCCGTCGGGGCCGAGGACGGCCTGGGTGGTCTCGATCTGGATCTCGAAGCCGAGCCGGCCCGGTGCCAGCCCGCGGGCCCGCTCGAACTCCTCGCACAGCCGCACCATGGCGGTGATCTGCTCGGGATGGCTGACCTTGGGCAGGGTGAGCACCAGGCCGTCGGGGAGACCGCCGGAGTCCAGCAGCCCGGTGAGGAAGATGTCCAGGGTGCGGATGCCGCGGTCGCGGACGGCGGCTTCCATGCACTTCATACGGATGCCGACGGATGGCGGCGCGGTGCCCTCCGCGTGGGCGGCGGCGACGAGGGAGGCGGCGCGGGCGGCCGCCGCGTCCTCCTCGGCGTCGGGGCGCGGCCCGTAGCCGTCCTCGAAATCGATGCGCAGATCCTCGACCGGTTCGCGCTCCAGCTTGGCGCGCATCCGCCGGTGGACGGGCTCGGCGAGGTCGTCGGGAAGGCCGAGGACCGCGGCGAGGGAGGCGGCGTCCGGGGCGTGCTCGTCCAGGGCCGCCAACGCCTGGTCGCCCCAGGAGCGGACGGTGTCGGCGGTGAAGGCGTCGGCCGGGACGTAGACGGTGTGCACCGGCTGCCGGGTGCCGGGGTCGCCGGGGTAGCGGCGGGCGAGTTCGGCGTCGACGGCGGCGAGGGAGGCGGCGATACCGTCGCGCACGGCTCCCGGAAGGCTGGTCTCCACCGTTTCGCGCCGGACCATTCCCGCACCTCCACGTCATGTACCGACCGCGCCGGATCCAATTTCAACAATTCGTTGAATGAACGTATCCGGGCGCCGGGGGCGGGTCAACACCCGCGCCCGGCGGGCGGGAAGGCGCCATGACGGCCGTGGGGCCCGTACGCGGTGTGCGTACGGGCCCCACGGACGGGCTCGGCGGAGATCAGCCCTTGCGGGTCTTGACCTCTTCGGTGAGCTGCGGGACGACCTCGAAGAGGTCTCCGACCACGCCGTAGTCGACCAGGTCGAAGATCGGGGCCTCGGCGTCCTTGTTGATGGCCACGATGGTCTTCGAGGTCTGCATACCGGCGCGGTGCTGGATCGCGCCGGAGATGCCCGCCGCGATGTACAGCTGCGGGGAGACCGACTTACCGGTCTGGCCCACCTGGTTGGTGTGCGGGTACCAGCCCGCGTCCACCGCGGCGCGCGAGGCACCCACGGCGGCACCCAGCGAGTCGGCGAGCGCCTCGACGACGGGGAAGTTCTCCGCGCCGCCGACACCGCGGCCGCCGGAGACCACGATCGCGGCCTCGGTCAGCTCCGGGCGGCCGGTCGACTCGCGCGGGGTGCGCGAGGTGACCTTGGTGCCGGTGGCCTGGTCGCCGAAGGAGACGCTGAGCGGCTCCACGGTGCCCGCGGCCGGAGCGGCCTCCGGGGCGGCCGAGTTGGGCTTCACGGTGATGACCGGCGTGCCCTTGGAGACCCGGGACTTGGTGGCGAACGCGGCGGCGAAGACCGACTGGCTCGCCACCGGACCCTCGTCACCCGCCTCCAGGTCGACGGCGTCGGTGATGATGCCGGAGCCGATGCGCAGCGCGAGCCGCGCCGCGATCTCCTTGCCCTCCGCGGAGGACGGCACCAGCACGGCGGCCGGGGACACTGCCTGGTACGCGGCCTCCAGCGCGTCCACCTTCGGGACCACCAGGTAGTCGGCGAACTCGGGGGCGTCGGCGGTGAGGACCTTGACCGCGCCGTACTCGGCGGCGGTGGCGGCGGTGGCCTCGGCACCGGAGCCGAGGGCCACGGCCACGGGCTCGCCGATCCGGCGGGCCAGGGTCAGCAGCTCCAGGGTGGGCTTGCGGACGGCACCGTCCACATGGTCGACATAGACGAGGACTTCAGCCATGGGAATCGCTCTCCTGCGAAATGCGAGATGTCGGGGGCGGTAGGACGGCGCGGCTCAGATGAACTTCTGGCCGGCCAGGAACTCGGCGAGCTGCTTACCGCCCTCGCCCTCGTCCTTGACGATCGTGCCCGCGGTACGGGCCGGGCGCTCCGTGGCGGAGTCGACCGCGGTCCAGGCACCCTCGAGACCGACCTCGTCCCCGTCGATCTCCAGGTCGTCCAGGTCCCAGGAGGTCACCGGCTTCTTCTTGGCGGCCATGATGCCCTTGAAGGAGGGGTAGCGGGCCTCGCCCGACTGGTCGGTCACCGACACCACCGCCGGGAGCGACGCCTCCAGCTGCTCGGTGGCCGTGTCACCGTCGCGGCGGCCCTTGACGGTGCCGTCCTCGACCGAGACCTCCGACAGCAGGGTCACCTGCGGCACGCCCAGCCGCTCGGCCAGCAGCGCCGGCAGCACGCCCATGGTGCCGTCCGTGGACGCCATGCCGCAGATCACCAGGTCGTAACCGGTCTTCTCGACCGCCTTGGCCAGCACCAGCGAGGTGCCCAGCACGTCGGTGCCGTGCAGATCGTCGTCCTCGACATGGACGGCCTTGTCCGCCCCCATGGACAGCGCCTTGCGCAGCGCGTCCTTGGCGTCCTCCGGGCCCACGGTCAGCACCGTGATCTCGGCCTCGTCGGCCTCGTCGGCGATTTGCAGCGCCTGCTCGACCGCGTACTCATCCAGCTCCGAGAGCAGGCCGTCCACATCGTCGCGGTCGACAGTCAGGTCTTCGGCGAAGTGCCGGTCGCCGGTGGCGTCGGGCACGTACTTCACACAGACAACGATCCTCAAGCTCACGCCGGCTCTCCTACTGCATCGTCTCTTCCGAGCTGCCTTGTGCTGGCAGCATAGGCGCCCTCGGGGGCGGTATCCGTTCGGTTCCCGGTCGGGGCGGCCCATGCACCGAACCAAATATTACTCGCCAGTACACCCACCACTTTCCCCGTTCGCAACCCACGTGAACTGTGACGTTGCCAACGGCGGCGCGGCGGGACTTCTCAGTCGCGCAGCGCGTTGAAGCGCCCCTGGTGGTACAGGAGCGGGCGGCCCGCCGCCGCCGGGTCTCCCGCGGTCACCTCGCCGATGACCACATGATGGTCCCCCGCCGGTATCCGTGCCACCACCCGGCACACCAGCCACCCCAGCACCCCGTCCAGCAGCGGCACTCCCTCCGGCCCCGAGCGCCAGCCGGTGCCCGGTCCGAAGCGGTCCGCACCGCTGCGGGCGAAGGTCGCGGCCAGCTCGCGCTGGTGCTCCCCCAGGACATGCACCCCGACATGGGCGGCCTCGGCGATCACAGGCCAGCTCGAGGAGGCGGTGCCCACACCGAAGGAGAGCAGCGGGGGCTCGGCGGCGACGGAGACGAGCGAGGTCGCGGTGAACCCCACGGGCCGCTCGCCCTGCGCGGTGATCACGGCGACCCCGGCCGCGTGCCGCCGGAAGACCGAGCGGAGCAGGGCGGAGGGGTCGACGGCGGCGGAGGGGCGGGAGGAGGGTTCGGACGCGGCGAGCCGGGGGGTGCCCAGTTCGGGCGATGCCGTCATGGAGGTGCCCTTCTGCGGGAGAGTACGAGCGGGGGGAGCCATGGGGTCGTCGTCGCTCACCCGCCCGGACAGCGTGCGCTCGCGGTCCGCACCGGATCCACGTGCACGCGTCCGTAGAGAAGGAGTCCAGGCCGCATGCCGTTCACCCTGACGAGGCCCGGAGCACACCGTCAAGTCCGGGCGGGGATGGGGGTCGTCACACCGCATCACCCAGCGCGGCGATGACATCGGCCCGGCGGGGCTGTCCGGCGGCGCGGCGGACGATCCGGCCGGAGCCGTCCAGCACCAGCACGGTGGGGGTCCGGTCGATCTCCAGCGCCCGCACCAGCTCCAGCCGCGCCTCGGCGTCAACCTCCAGATGGGCGACACCGTCCACCATCGCGGCGACCTCGTGCAGGGTGCGCCGGGTGGCCCGGCAGGGCTGACAGAAGGCGCTGGAGAACTGTACGAGCGTGGCCCGCCGCCCCAGCTCCCCGCCCAGGTCGGCGGCGCTCAGCCGGCCGCTCCGCTCACCGTCGCGCACGCGTGTCCCCCTGCCTTTCGCCGTCCTTCAGTCATCCTTCGTACAGCGTTCCCGGAGCCGTGGGGATTCCCGACGTGATGAGGATCTCCCGGCACGGGGGTGTCGGGCGGTAGCCCCAGGTGCCGACATCGGGCAGCATCTGGCAGAAGCCGCATACCTACGGCCGCGTAACTTCCGCCGGGAGAGCCCTCCCCGGGAACATCGACGAAGGGTCCCTCTATGGCAGAGCTCGTCTACCCGCCGGTCATCGGCGTCGCCCGCACCATGTTCAAGGCGCTGGATCTGCGCTTCGACATCAAGGGCACCGAGAATGTCCCGCAGCGGGGCGGCGCGGTTCTGGTCAGCAATCACATCGGCTATCTCGACTTCGTCTTCTGCGGGCTGACCGCCCTTCCGGCGAAGCGGCTGGTGCGGTTCATGGCGAAGGAGTCGGTCTTCCGGCACAAGATGTCCGGGCCGCTGATGCGCGCGATGAAGCACATCCCGGTGGACCGGGCGGCGGGCATGGACGCGTACAAGCACGCCCTGAAGGCGCTGCGCTCCGGCGAGATCATCGGGGTCTTCCCGGAGGCCACCATCTCGCGCTCGTTCGCCCTGAAGAACTTCAAGTCGGGCGCGGCCCGGCTGGCCCAGGAGGCGGGCGTTCCGCTGCTGCCGATGGCGCTGTGGGGCACCCAGCGGCTGTGGACCAAGGGCCATAAGCGGGCGCTGGGCCGCAACCACTTCCCGATCACCATGCGGGTCGGCGAGCCGATGGAGGCCGACCCCGCCGAGCCGTCGGACTCCCTGACCGAGCGGCTGCGGGGCCGGGTCCAGGAGCTGCTGGAGGCGGCGCAGCGGGCGTATCCGGTGCGGCCGAAGGGTCCGGAGGACACCTGGTGGGTCCCGGCCCACCTCGGCGGTACGGCGCCCACCCCGGCGGAGGCACTGGCCCTGGACCGCGGCCGTTAGCCACCCACACACGACGACGGACGGGGGCGGGCCGCCTGAGCGGTCCGCCCCCGTCCGTCGGTCGGCCTCCGGCTACGCCTTGCCGAGCTCTTCCTTCAGCGCCGCGATGAAGCCGTCGACGTCCTCCTCCGTGGTGTCGTAGGAGCACATCCAGCGCACATCTCCGGCCGTCTCGTCCCAGAAGTAGAAGCGGTACCGCTTCTGGAGGCGTTCGCTCACGTCGTGCGGCAGCCGGGCGAAGACCGCGTTGGCCTGGACCGGGTAGAGGATCTCCACCCCGTCCACCCCGCGGACGCCGTCGGCCAGCCGCCGGGCCATGGCGTTGGCCTGGCGGGCGTTGCGCAGCCACAGATCGCGCGCGAGCAGCGCCTCGAGCTGGACGGAGACGAACCGCATCTTGGAGGCGAGCTGCATGGACAGCTTGCGCAGATGCTTCATGGCGCGCCCGGCGTCCGGGTCGAGCACCACCACGGCCTCGCCGAACAGCATGCCGTTCTTGGTGCCGCCGAACGACACGATGTCCACGCCCGCCACATTGGTGAACGACCGCATCGGCACATCCAGGGACGCGGCCGCGTTGGATATCCGCGCCCCGTCCAGGTGGACCTTCATCCCCCGCTCATGGGCGTGGTCGCAGATGGCCCGGATCTCGTCCACCGTGTAGACGGTGCCCAGCTCGGTGTTCTGGGCGATCGAGACGACCTGCGGCATCGCCCGGTGCTCGTCGTCCCAGCCCCACGCCTGGCGGTCGATGAGGTCGGGGGTGAGCTTGCCGTCCTCGGTGGGGACGGTGAGCAGCTTGAGCCCGCCGACGCGCTCGGGGGCACCACACTCGTCGACGTTGATATGCGCGGTCTCGGCGCAGATGACGGCGCCCCAGCGGTCGGTGAGGGCCTGGAGCGCGACGACGTTGGAGCCGGTGCCGTTGAACACCGGGAACGCCTGGGCGTCGGGGCCGAAATGGCTACGCATGATGAACTGGAGGTGCGCCGTGTAGTCGTCCTCGCCGTAGGAGACCTGATGGCCTTCGTTGGCGAGGGCGAGCGCGGCGAGGATCTCCGGATGCGCGCCCGCGTAGTTGTCGCTGGCGAATCCGCGTATCTCGGGGTCGTGATGGCGACGGGCGTCGGTCCTCACGGCTTGGGGGTCAGCCACAGGCGGGTTCCGTTCACTTCCTGCGCGGGCCGGTCCCAGACTCCGGTGATGGCCTCGGCCAGCTCCTTGACGTCCGTGAAGCCCGCGAACTTCGCGTTGGGGCGTTCCGCGCGCATGGCGTCGTGCACCAGCGCCTTGATCACCAGGATGACAGCGGCGGCCGACGGTCCGCTCTCGCCCCCCAGTTTGCGGAAGGAGTCGCCGAGCGCGAGCGTCCAGGCCTCGGCGGCGGCCTTGGCGGCGGCGTACGCGGCGTTGCCCGCGGTGGGCTGGGACGCGCCCGCCGCGCTGATCAGCACATAGCGGCCCTTGCCGCCGCGCTGGAGGGCGTCGTGGAAGGCCAGCGAGGTGTGCTGGGCGGTACGGATCAGCAGGTTGTGCAGGGTGTCCCAGTCGGCGAGCGGGGCGTCGGCGAAGGTCTTGCTGCCGCGCCAGCCGCCGACCAGATGGACCAGTCCGTCGATCCGGCCGAACTCCTTCTCGGTGCGGTCGGCCCACTCCCGGGCCGCGCCGAGGTCCAGCAGGTCCACGGTCTCGCCGGTGACGGTGGCGCCGCCATGGGCGTACCGCGCGGCGTCCACGGCCTCGGCCAGCCGTACGGGATCGGCGTCGGAGGCCACGACGGTGGCTCCGGCCTCGGCGAGCCGGAGCAGTGTGGCGCGGCCCGCGGGGCCCGCCGCCCCCGCCACCGCCACGACCGCACCGTCGAGCGGGCCCTTGTCGCCCGGCTCGTTGGGGGTCGGGCTCGACGTCGGTGTGGTCATGGTCGTTGCCTCCTCGGTCTTGGCTGCCTGATGTCCGTCCGCCTGTGCCCCGAAGGGGCTCACGCGGCCGCCCGCACGTCGGCGTCGGCCGTGATCCCCTTGGTGGAGGCGACCACGTCCCGCAGCTTCTTGGCGAGCGCCTCGTAGAACATGCTCAGCGGAAACTCGTCGGGGAGCACATCGTCGACGAGCTTGCGCGGCGGCTGGGTCAGGTCCAGGGCGTCGGGGCCCTTGGCCCACACCGAGCCGGGGTGCGGTGACAGATAGCTGGACACCAGCTCGTACGCCTTGAACCAGTGGACCAGCTTGGGACGGTCGATGCCGTCGCGGTAGAGCTTCTCGATCTCACCGCACAGCTGATTGGTGACCTGCGAGGCGCGGGACCAGTCGATGTGCAGGGTGTTGTCCGTCCAGCGTACGACGTCGTGCTGGTGGAGGTAGGCGAAGAGCAACTGGCCGCCGAGGCCGTCGTAGTTGCGGACGCGGTCGCCGGTGACCGGGAAGCGGAACATCCGGTCGAAGATCACGGCGTACTGGACGTCACGGGCCTGGGCGACCCCCTCGGCCTCCAGCTTCACGGCCTCCTTGAAGGCGGTGAGGTCGCAGCGCAGCTCCTCCAGGCCGTACATCCAGAACGGCTGCCGCTGCTTGATCATGAAGGGGTCGAAGGGCAGGTCACCGTGGCTGTGGGTGCGGTCGTGGACCATGTCCCACAGGGCGAACGCCTCCTGGCAGCGCTTCTGGTCGGCCAGCATCTCCGCGATGTCCTCGGGGAGTTCGATGCCGAGGGCGCTGACGGCGGCCTGGCTGACCCGGCGGAAGCGGGCGGCCTCGCGGTCGCAGAAGATGCCGCCCCAGCTGAACCGCTCGGGGGCCTCGCGCACGGCGATGGTCTCGGGGAAGAGCACCGCGGAGTTGGTGTCGTACCCGGCGGTGAAGTCCTCGAAGGCGATGCCGATGTAGAGCGGGTTGTCGTAGCGGGTGCGCTCCAGCTCGGCCAGCCAGTCCGGCCAGACCATACGCAGCACGACGGCTTCCAGATTGCGGTTCGGATTGCCGTTCTGCGTGTACATGGGGAAGACGACCAGGTGCTGAAGGCCGTCGACCCGCGCCTGGGCGGGCTGGAAGGCGAGCAGCGAGTCCAGGAAGTCGGGCACCTCGAAGCCGCCGTCGGCCCAGCGGCGCAGATCGGCGACGAGCGCGCGGTGGTACTCGGCGTTGTGCGGGAGCAGCGGGGCCAGCTCCTCGATCGCCTTCATCACCCGATCGGCGGCGGCCACGGCGGTGGCGCGGGAGGGCGCGCCCGCCGCGTCGAAGTCGATCGAACCGTCCTTCGACTGCCAGGGCCGAATCGTTTCGACAGCATCCTTCAGGGTCGGCCACGCCGGATGCTCGACAACACGCTCCGCAGGCAGAACGCCACCGTCCGCTATGGCGGACGAAAGGATTTCCGTCATGACCTCTCCTTCGCCGAAGAAACTATCGTGATGACACCGTATCTGCGGACGCTTCTTTCACTCAAGGGGCGGTACGGGAAATTATCCTGCCTCACACCCACACCGCCGCTGTTTTTCCTGCCCCATCCGGGCCAAGCCATGCCACGGCCGTGGCTTCAGCCTCCTGACACGGTCGGCCGTTAGGCTGTGCGCCCGTCCGGGCAGCCTGCCGCCACCACCTCCGACAGCGGCCGACAGAAGAGCGAGACAGCGTTGACTTTTCTCACCATCGGACACCGCGGAGTGATGGGCGTCGAGCCGGAGAACACCCTGCGCTCGTTCGTCCGCGCCGATCACGAGGGTCTGGACGTCATCGAGCTGGACCTGCACCTCAGCAAGGACGGCGCACTCGTGGTGATGCACGACGCCGAGGTGGACCGGACGACCGACGGCACGGGGCCGATCAGCGACCGCACCCTCGCCGAGCTGCGTGAGCTGGACGCCGGGGAGGGCGAGCGGATCCCGGTCTTCGAGGAGGTCGTGGACGCCGTGCGGGCGCCGCTCCAGGCCGAGATCAAGGACGTGGCGGCCGCGCGGGCGCTGGCGGAGGTCATCACCCGGCGCGATCTGCTGGGCCGGGTGGACATCCTCTCCTTCCATGACGGGGCCCTGGCCGAGATCCGCACCCTGCTGCCGGAGGCGCGCACCGCGCTGGTCGCCAGCCGCTACGGGCTGGACGTGATCGACCGGGCACGGGCGGTGGGCGCCGGAATGCTGGTGCTCAACCTCCGCAGGCTGACCCTGGAGCTGGTGGAGCGGGCCCATGCCGCCGACCTCAAGGTCATCGGCTGGACGGTGAACACCCCCGATCAGCTGAGGCTGGCCCGCGGCCTCGGGCTCGACGGCGGCACCACCGACTTCCCGGAGATCCGGCGGGCGACGCGCTACACGGCGTGACATTCTCCCGCGCCCCCGGACCCACCGGGCGGGGTGCGTAGGGTCGCGGACATGGTGCACGTACTGAGCAGCCGCACACTGCTGCGGCCGACGGACCCCGAGCGCTCCCGGGCGTTCTACGGCGAGGCGCTCGGGCTCGCGGTCTACCGCGAGTTCGGAACCGGGCCCGAGCGCGGCACGGTCTATTTCCTGGGCGGTGGCTTCCTGGAGCTCTCCGGCCGCTCCGACACCCCGCCCGCGCCGGGCCTCCAGCTGTGGCTCCAGGTCGCGGACGCGGCGGCGGCGTACGAGGAGCTGGCCGCGCGGGGCGTGGAGGTGCCGCGCCCGCCGAAACAGGAGCCCTGGGGACTGATCGAGATGTGGATCGCGGACCCGGACGGACTCAAAATCGTCATCGTGGAGGTCCCAGAGGATCACCCGATCCGCTATCGGCCAGGGATCTAACAGCGTGCAGACATGACGAAGCCCCGCCCGGCGCCACTGGGGAGCGCACGGACGGGGCCGCTATCGGGTTGCTGACCTACGGGACGGCGCCCTTACCGCCGCAGCTATTACACGGAACGGCATACGCGATGCCCCCATGGACGACGACCGTCGCCACCATCCGCGGGCCGCGCTTCCGCGTGCACCCGCAAGCGCTCTCGCGCTGAGGGTCCGATGCCCGCTGTAGCTTGTCAACGAGCGCCACCAGCCCCGCTCGCTTTGGGTCTACCCACTGTGTCGACATGACCACCTCCCGTGACGATGGTAGCTACGGTCGGAACTGCCCGTTCAGGTCTTCCTCAGTTCGGTCCACTCGGGCCGTCGCCGTCCGGGTCACCCGTACAGGTGCCCTCCGGGTCGGCGGGTCGGTGCTGGCAGCTCGCAGCAACGGGGATGTTCGCGTCCGTCGGAGCCAGCCACAGCGCGTCATCGACGGTGAACCCCTCCGCGACGATCCGCGCCTGAGTCTTCGTCAACGACTTGGGGTCGCGGTTTTCGGGGTCCGGACGCTCAGGAGTGTGGTGGACGAAGCGGCCGATCTTCTTGCACAGCCGCTCATAGATGCGGGTGTTCAGGATCAGTGCGTGCCACCCCTCGTCGACGACGCGCGACGGTGCGAGCGGTTCCGGAGTGTTCGCGACGGCCGCCACAAACTTCGTGGCCTCGTCGACGATGCGGGCCGCCAGATCAGCCCCCATATCGGGGTTGTTCGTCATGACCGTGTCGGCGACGACTGCGCGATCCTCGTCGGACAGCAGGACTGTACCGTTGCTCATGCGCGTACCTCTTCTGTGTTGGTGGTGCGCCGTCCTCGCCCCGAGCCGCACCGGCCTCCAACCACGTGCCTCGGGGTGAGGTCATTCGATTTACCGGACGGGGCCCCAGCGGATGTGACCTCCGTGCCGGGGCCCCGCCGTCCGCCCGCCTCCCCGGGATGCCGACCTCAGACGGCGGACGGAGCTTTTGGGGTGGTGAGGGCCCGGTAACAGGGCGGGAGATCGGGCCCTCACCGTCGGCCCGGGTGGGAGTACGCAGATGCGACCGGGCCGCGCCTGTCTGCCGTCACGCCCCCATGACGCCGACAGACAGGGGTCTTCTACTCGGGGGGCTGTGCGGGGCCGTGGCGGTCGAGCTGCCGCTTCCGGTCCTCGGCGACCCTGAGCACATCGTCCAATGCGCGCTGAACGGTAATCAGCGCGGCTCGGATGTCGCCGAGGGAAGTCATCGGGTTGGCGAGTGCCAGCGACGCTGACCGACTGGCCACCCGCGCCTCTTCTTCGAAGGTCCGCGCATCGTCCGTCGTCAGTACGTCAGCCACGGTGCACCGCCGACGGGATGACATCGGACTCGGGCACCCGGTCCGCCACGGAGACACACACGCCGTTGATCTTGCTCACCATCTGACGGAACTCGGCGCGGAGCGAAGCGTCCCGGGCGATGCGGTCCCAGCTAGCGACGAGGCACACCGGCTGACGACCCGGCGTCTCGAAATCCATAGCCGCCAGCATCCCCACCCACTGCATGCGACGCGCGCTGACGGCGTTGTCCCCACGATCCACCCACTGACCGGCCACGTTCCAGCCCATCCGCGCGGCGTAATCGCGACAGACGGCAATCCGTTCATCTGCGTTGTCCGCGCTGGTGGTTTCCCGGTCGTAGATGTACGCGGATGCTGCTGTCTCGTCGCTCTTCATGCTCACACTGTCGACCACCCATAGGGACGTTTGAACTCCCATGGACGGGACAGACAGGACGCCCTCGCGCTATCGTCCTAAGCGTCCCAAACGTCCGGGGGAGGAATCTTGAACGAATCGCTTCGGGATGCTATGGACGAGGCCGGCGTCACCACCGGCAGACTCGCCCGTATGGTGGGGGTGACCCCCAAGACCGCGGAACGGTGGCTGAGCAACCCTAGTCGGGCTCCGCATCCCGACACCAGGGCCGCCGTCGCCAAGGCGTTAGGAGCAGATGAGGGCATGCTGTGGCCACGGGCAGCCAAGTCGGTTGTCAAGACCGGAGCTAGCCGAGAGATCGTTCAGGCGTACCCCTACCGCAACGCCTGCCCGACGTCGGTGTGGGGACAGTTGATCGACGCAGCGGCGCATCAAATCACCTTCGCCGGCTACACCAACTACTTCATCTGGCAGGAGCAGCCGCGACTCATCGACCGCTTGGCGGCGAAGGCTGCGGCCGGATGCGCGGTGCGCTTCCTCGTCGGTGATCCAGACTCAGAGGTCACCAGGCGAAGGGAGGAAATCGAAGGTGTTCCGCTCACCGTCGGAACACGCATTCGCATCACGCTGGACGCGTTGTCGAAGCTGCGGCAGCACGAAGGCATCCAAGCCCGTTTCAGCGACGAGCACATTGCATTGTCCGTCTTCAGCTTCGATTCCGAAATGCTCGTCACCCCGCACTTGTCCAGCCTTCTCGGCCACGAGTCGCCCATGCTGCACCTGCGCAAGCTCGGTGACGATGGGCTGTACGACCGATTCGCGGGACACGTAACTGCACTGTGGCAGGGCGGACGCCCCGTCTGGGGATGAGGTCAGTGCGTCGCCCCGAACTCGAACGACGACGCACCCCTCGAACACGGTGGTGCAGCGGTACCCATCACGACGCTTGATCCGGCGCACGATGACCGGCCAATTTCTCGGCAGGCTCTGTCGTCGGTTGCTGTTGGCCCACGCCATGGCGCCTCCCTAGGAATGGATCAATCTCGCTCCCGGGAACTCCCCGACGGGGCCGGGATCTAATCTGCGGCGCTTTCAGAACAGGCTGTAGTGGGCAACTTAGCGCGGAAGCTGGACAGCATCAGGGCGCAATGTGTCCTCACCCATGCACAGGATGTTGCACCGGTCGGTGAGCGAGACACGCAGGTCAGTGGCGTGACCCGACCCGCTCTGACCTGCGCCATTCCTCGTCAGCGCTTGTGCCCAGCACATGGCGGTTCTTCCGCATCACGGGGGACCGCAGACGGCGACGACACACCCCGTTGAGCTTGTGTTCTAACACCCATCGAGGCAGCCACAGCGCCCCTACCTGCATCTTTCAAGGCGCTGACAGCTACCCACCATCGAAGAAAAGCTTCAGATCAATCGCCCAGTTCCGGTGCACTGCGTCAGAACCACCGTGACATACTCATTTCGCGCTGCGCACCCCACATATCACCCCAACTTCCGTTTACTTTTGCGGGTGTTCCTCAACTGGCGGGATGGTTGTTTGCATGTCGCGCACTTCGGAACAGGTCAAGTCACCGTCCGACGCAGGGCCTTACCTTGAGTTCCGCATCGGTGGTTTCCGCATCACTGCGGACCGCGTCCCCGTCCGTCTCCTAGCGGCACTGTCTAGCGCTGCCTCAGGGCTTCTCACGTGGTGGCTGACGCGCTGAGATAGCAGGTCTCGAACCTGCGGCCTCCCGCTCCCAAAGCGGGCGCTCTTCCTACTGAGCTACATCCCGTCGCACTTCCGTGCATACTGAGCGCTCTTGGGCGTCGTACGTCGACGCTCACAGGATCCATGGGGGGATTCCATGCGCACGTCCCGTTACGCCGTCAGAGCGGCGTCTGTGGCCGTTCTCGGGGCCGTTCTGGTTGGCTGCTCGTCGGACGATGGAGATGACTCGTCAGCGTCCGCTCCATCGGCGCCGGCTACGGCTGAGAAGGCGGCGAAGGAGTCCCCGAAGCCCAAGCCGCCCGCGACCCCGGTGATCGGCGTCGGAGAGTCGGGCACGTTCGCGACCGGCAAGACGGACGAGTACGGCGAGAACTACAGGGTGACGTCGAAGCTGCGAGTGACGGCCGTCAGCGCGAAGTACGTGACCCCGGCTGAAGTCGGCACGACGAACAAGCCGGAGCAGGGTCAATACGTCGTCCTCGCCCTGACGATCAAGAATGTCGGGAAGGCATCCGCGGAGTTCTCCTCCTACGGGCTGATGAAGTGGGAGGACGACCAGACGGCCGCGCAGGACGCAACCACGCTGGAAGGCGTTGGCGAAGGGCCGGACCTGGATGCGACGTACAAGCCGGGCCAGTCGCTGACGGGGAAGCTGGTGCTCGATGTCGCCCGCCGTGGTGGGCGAGTGAGCTACGTGGGTGGCGATGATCCGGCACCGGGGCCGGTGTTCGTGGTGAATCTGCCCAAATAGGGCGTCGCGCCACGGTGACAGCACCGAGGCCACGCCCTCTCCGCAGTGTCAGCCGCCGTTGCCGGTAGCGCGGAGCGATGCTGCCCGGGTCCCGCCGTCGGACAGCCGCAGCACGATGCACCGCACGGGCCACGAGCGCGAAGCATCGTGGGCGCTACTACGTCGGGCGCGCGCTGCGCAGTTCACCGTCGGGACGTCCCAGGACTCCTGACGGGGTATCCTGCTGTGTGAGCGCTGCTCACCCTGCCAAATAGAGGTGGCTACAAGACAGTTCACCTCCACCGGTTAGTCGAAGCGGATCAAAAGGATCCGCCGTCACCCTAGGTGGAGTGTGCCTAAATGCCCCTCTCGACGTCCCGGCAACTTCTCGTCGCGGTACGCGTCTTGCCCGTCATGCTTGTAGTTGTGCTGTCTGCACCTGCGTGGCTGACCTGGCCGTTTCTCTCTGAGCAGCGTCAACGGGTGGTGCTCGTCATGGTCGGGAAGCTTTCGCGCTGGACACACGGCCCATCCACGCGGCTCTAGCCCGCAGCCTTGGAGCATCCGGCGCCGCTCGACCGCGCTTCTACCCGGAGGAGAGGACGGGGAGCGCAGGAACGGCGCCGGACGCCGACCGGGGGACGGGGCGCACGCTACTCGCTACGCTCGCGCATCCCTCCCGGTACTTCTGTTATGGGTATGGCGTTTCGGTCTGGGGCTCCGCGGCCGTCGAACGGGCCGCCTCCGCCTCTACCTGCGGAAAGTCAGACTGAGGGTCAGAGTAGACCCCTATTTTCATTCTCTCTAACACGCGTTAAGGAGAGTTAGAAATAGGGGTCTAGTTTGACACTTTGGCGCCCCGCCCCGTCGGGCATAGGAGCCGGCATGTATCCGTACGGGGGACGCGCGCCACGCCAACGAAGTGCCATGGTGCGCATGGCGGCCGTGGCTCCCTGTGCGCGCTCCCGAATCGCCTGAGCCTCCATCTGGGCCGCGAATGCCAGGAGCGTTACCATGATTTCCGCTATGGGATCAAGCGGATTACGAAAGTCGAGCTTCAGCATCCCGCCGGGCCCCTCAGCGAAGACGAGCATCTTCCGATAGGTGCGTGCCCACTTCGCCAGATCGTGCATGTCCGCCATGGACCGCACGGCTCGATCCAGGCGCCACCAAAGGATCATGTCGAATCGCGATGGTTCGGCCAGCCACTTGCTCAGCTCCGGCCTTTCGAAGGGCGTCGTCTTCGATGCGGATACGTCGAGGTCTTCCGCCTCACCGACGATGCGGGCTCCAAGCGCCTGTGCCGACTGCTGGTTGGCACCCCGCTGACGTCCCGGCGATGTCGTTTCGTCTGTTCGAACGCTGAGACGAATAGCTGACAGGGCCTCTAGCCGCTCGGCACCGAGTAGAAGGGTCATGGCACCAGTGCTCTAATAACAAAGTCGTTGTGGCCTGGAGACCCCGACGGCGTCCGTATCGCGGTCGTGGAGGTCCCCGAGGACCATCCGCTGCGCTATCGGCCCTGAGGCGCCGCACCCGCGTCCCCGGTGAGGGACGCGGGTGCGGGGCCGGGTCAGCCGGCCTGGTCGTTCTCCTTCATCTCGCCCCAGCCGTGCCAGCGGTCGATCTCGATCCAGGCGCTGACCCGGTCCCGGTCGCGCCGCGGGTAGTCCCGGTCGATGTAGTGCCGGGCCAGCCGGTCGATATCGGCCAGGCCCTCGTCGTCCCGGAGTTCGGTGACCCGGCCGATGACGCTGATGTGGGTGTACCAGCTGCCCTCGTCCAGCACGGTGAGCGTCACCCGGGGGTTCTCGCGGATGTGCGCGAGCCGCTTACGCCCCTCGTCCATGTTGACCAGGATCCGGCCGTCGTCCCACAGGTACCAGGTGGCCGTGGAGACCGGCTGACCGTCGGGCCGGAGCGTGGCGATGACGGCCGGGTTGGCCTTCTTCAGCATGGCGACGGCGGCCTCGGGAAGCGGGGGATTCGACACGGTCTCTCCTCTTGGGTGATCCATTTCGGTGATCCATGGACTGCGTGATCACCGTGCCACATCCGGGCGGCATGGCACCGCCCTCATCCGGACTCCACCGGCGGCCGCTCTCCCGCCGCCGCACCGAAGCGGGTAGGGCGGATGCTCTCGGCGCGCTCCCCCACTGCGCCCGTGCGCTGCCATAGTCCGGCGCGAGCGGGGAATCCTGCCGGTACCCGTCCGTCCCGGGAGGTGTGCCGTGCACGGACCTCCGCTTGTCGGCTGGCTGCTGGTGGCGCTGTGCGCGGCGAGCGGGACGTACTGCCTGGTGCGGATGCGGGGCGAGCCGCCGGGCGCGGGCCGGCGCGGCGCGGGCGCCGAGGCGCTGATGGGGTGGGGGATGGCGGTGATGGCGGTGCCGTCCGGTGCGCTGGACCCCGGGCCCTGGGCACCGCCCGCCTTCGCGGCGGTCTTCGGCGTCGCGGCCGTGGGAGCGCTCCTGCCGGTGCGCGGCGGCGCGGGGTGGTCCGGGCACCATCTGCACCACGCCATAGGGGCGTTGGCGATGGTCTATATGGCGCTCGCGATGACGGCGGGCACGGCACACGGCCATCAGCACACCGGTGTCACGGCACAGGAGCGGATGGCGGCGGGCGTACCGCTGCTCACCGGAGCGCTGCTCGCCTACTTCGCCGTCTATGTGGTGCGCTGCGGGCTGCGGCTGGTGCCGCTCACCGACGGCGGACCGGACCGCGGCGCGCCTCCCGTCTCCTGGTCGCGGCGGCCCGAGCTGTGGCATGCGTGCAGGCTGTCGATGGCGATCGGGACGTTCGCCATGCTCCTGACGCTCTGACCCCGCACCCCGACACGCCGTGGTGTGCGTCACTTCGCCCGCGGGACCGTACCCCGGCCCGACGCCGCGCCCATAGGCTGGCGGCCATGATGGTCCCGCTCGTGCTGATGGGCCTGGGCGCACTGGCGGCGGCGATGGCGCCACGCCTGTTGTCCCGCTCCGACTGGGTCGACCGCGAACCCGTACTCGCCCTCTGGGTGTGGCAGTGCGTCGTCGTCGCCGTGCTGCTGTGCTGCGCGCTCACCATGGCGCTCACCGCCGCGGCCGCCTCGGAGGCCGTCCGCGGGAACGTCTTCGCCCCCGCGCCCCACGGCGTGGTCGAGGCGTACGCGCTCACCGGCTACGGGCCGTGGGCCGCGCCGGTGGCCCTCGCGCTCGCCTCCGGAGCCGTATGGAACGTGGTGATGCTCACCCGCGAGATCCGCCACGCCCGCGCCTGGCGCAAGCGGCACCGGGAAGAACTGCTCGTACGCTCCCCGGTGTTGCCCGGTGAGGAGCCCTCCGGGGAGCGACTCGTCGTCCTCGAGGGCGACAAGCCCGACGCCTGGCTGCTGCCGGGCGCCACTCCCCAACTCATCATCACCACCGCGGCGCTGCGCCGCCTCAAGGGCCGTCGGCTCGACGCGGTCATCGCCCATGAGCAGGGCCACGCGCGCGCCAGGCACCACTGGCTGCTGCACTGCTCCGGGGCGCTGGCCAGCGGCTTTCCACAGGTGCCGGTCTTCGAGGCGTTCCGCGACGAGGTGCACCGGCTGGTGGAGCTGGCCGCCGACGACTCCGCCTCGCGCCGTTTCGGACGGACCACCACCGCGCTGGCGCTGTTCGAACTCAACGAGGACCGCGGGGTGTTCGGCCCCTGCCCCAGCGGTCTGGCGCAGGTGCCGCAGCGGGTGGACCGGCTGCTCGCCCCCGCCTCGCGCCTTCCGGTGGGGCGCCGCTGGCGGCTGACGGCCGCGGCGGTGCTCGTACCGGTCGTCCCGCTGCTGGTGACGCTGGTTCCGGCGCTGCGGGTGCTGGGCTGAGGCTCCGGCCCGATGGCCCCGGCCGGTAGGCCCCGTAGGACCGGCCCGGCCCGAACGTCCCGCAGCTCGCTCCACGCCCCGTAGGCCCGGCCCCGGCCGCTAGGGCCTCGTGGTTCCCGGGCGGCCCGCTCAAGCGCCCTCCTGGCACCCGGCCCCGCCCGTCAGCGATCATCGGTGCATGCAGCCGCCGATCCGCCACCCCGCCCGCACCTCGGCCGTGCTCCTCGCGCTCTTCCTCCTCCTGCTCGCGCTGGTGGCCGCCTCATGGGGGCCCCTGGACCGCGCCGACCGGGACATCGTGGTGTCCCTGCACCACTCCGCCGTGACCCACCACGGCAGGACCGAGACCGCCCGGGTGCTCTCGGACTGGGTCTGGGACCCCTGGACGATGCGTGCCCTGCTGGCGGTGGTGGTGGGCTGGCTGCTGTGGCGCCGGGAGCGGCTGCTCGCCGGATGGGTCGCGGCCACGGCGGCGCTGGGCACCCTGCTCCAGCAGGGGATCAAGGGGACGGTCGGCCGTGCGCGTCCGCACTGGCCCGATCCGGTGGACTCGGCGCACTACAGCGCCTTCCCGTCCGGCCACGCGCTCACCGCGGCCGTCGCCTGCGGGCTGGTGGTGTGGGTGATGGCGCTGCACGGGGCGCGGACCCGGTGGCTCGCACCGGTGGCCGTGGCCGGTGCGGTGTCGGTGTTCGGAGTGGGGTTCACCCGGCTGTACCTCGGGGTGCACTGGCCCAGCGATGTGCTGGGCGGCTGGCTGCTGGGGGCCGCGCTGGTGTACGCCGCGGTCGCCGCGTATCCGTACGTGGCGGCCCGCGACGGCGGACGCGCACCCGCCGACCAGGGAAGCGTGCGGTCCTGAGCGGATCGCGCGCCCGGCACGAATGGGCCGGGGGTGCCGGGGGCAGACGGCGGTGAGTCGGAGGATCGTCCGGGAGAGGATCGTCCGGGAGAGGATCGTCCGGGAACGGACAGGAGAAGCCAGGAGCAGACGCGGAAGGCCGGTCACCCTGCCGCCGCATTGTTGACGGGCCCTCGCAGCGGGGGCACCGGAACACCCCGCCGTCAGGGCGGCCGACGAGAGGCGAGGGCACTCATGCAAGCCACGCACCCGGGTGTACCGCGAGGACAGGAGCGCGCGGGAGCCGCCGTATGACCACGCTCGAAGGACCGGCGGGCGTCGCACGCTCCGAACGGGCCGGGGACATCTGGCTGATCTCCCTGTTCGGCGACTTCGACATCAACACGACCGAGAGCGTCAGCCACGCCATCGCCGAGGCACGGCGTCATCACGGCAGGGCGGTGGTGTTCGACCTGCACGAGGTGACCTTCTGCGACTCCTCGCTGCTCAACCATCTGCTGCACACCGCCCGTTCCGATCGGGTGGTGCTGGTCTCGGCGCCCGGCGAGGTGCTGCGGCTGCTGGCCGTCACCGGTACCGAGGGGGTGCTGCCGCACTATCCGGACCTGGCGACCGCCCGGGCCGCGATCGGCGGCGGGGAGGGGCCGGGGAACAGCCGTTGAGGCGGCGGTCGTTGCCCCTCGTCGCGGCCGGGACACAGCGGCCCTTTCGGGTGAATCAGAGCAAAGCGGCTTTCGAGCCGTCCAGGGGCGCCGTTTTCATGGCGGGGGCGGCGTAGCGCTCAGCGGAGCCCCGCGCATTGCGCCGTGTGACAGGGGTGAGGGATGGTGACTGCGAGGGACCAACCGCCGTCAGCGCGACCGCCGTCGAGACGACCGGCCGTCGATGAAGAGGTGACGACCCGCGGGAGTGAACGTGGCAGCCAACCGATCCCACCCGGGAGAGATCGCACCGGACCTCGGGGTGGACGCAGGGGCGTCCACCGCGCCGTATCCGATGCTGATCATCGATGGGGACGGTCGCGTCGCCGGGCACAACGCCGCCGCGGCGGCCGTGCTGCCCGAGCTGCGGCCGGGCACGGCGGCGGCCGGGACCGTTCCGCCGTGGCTCACCGAGCCCATGGCCGGGGCCGAGGTGCGCGGGCGGATCGGCGAGCGCCTCTTCGCCGCGCACCCCACCACGCTGGAGAACGGCTCCACCGCCTGGTGGCTGGTGGACGACACCGCGTACCGGCTGGCCGTCGACGAGCTGGCCGTGGAGCGCGAACGGGCCCGGTTCCTCATCGAATCCTCCAACGCGCTGCTGTCCACCCTCGATCCGGAGCGGTGCATGGAGGTGGCGGCCCGGCTGGCCGCACAGCATCTGGCGGACGCCGCCGTGGTCATCGCCCCCGCCGCGGGCCGTCTGCTGCCGATGGCGCTCTGTGCGCGCGGTGGGCAGGTGGAGCGGCGTTCGATCGCGGTGGACCCGGTGCGGGTCCCCGGTCTGGAGGAGGCACTGCGCGGCTTCCCGCCGGTGCCCGCACGCTGGATGGACCCCGCCGCGGCGCCCGAGTGGCTGGTGCCCGAAGGCTGCGGCGCGGTCGGCTCGGTCGCCGTCACCCCGCTGCCGGGGCACGCGGCCCCGGCGGGTGCGCTGGTGCTGCTGCGCACCGGCGACCGCGCGGGATTCAGCGACAGCGAGGACGAGTTCGCGGCGCTGTTCGCCGCGCGGGTGGGCGCCGCGATGTCGGCGGCCCGGCTGTACGCGGAACAGTCGTCCATCACCGATGTGCTGATGCGCGATCTGCTGCCGCCCCGGCTGCGGCAGGTCGAGGGGGTGGAGCTCGCCTCGGGGTACCGTCCCGCCGGGGACGCCGCCCGGGTCGGCGGCGACTTCTACGACATCCACCCCACCGAGGACGCCGGTACCGCGACCCGTGCGCTGGTGGCGCTGGGTGATGTATGCGGCAAGGGTCTTGAGGCCGCGGTCATCACCGGCAAGATCCGCAACACCCTGCACGCCCTGCTGCCGATGGCCGACGACCACCAGCGGATGCTGTCGATGCTCAACCGGGCCCTGGTCACCTCCGATCACACCCGGTTCGCCACGCTGGTGCTGGCCTCGATCGCCCGGATCGGCCCCCAACTCTGTCTCCAGCTGACCAGCGCCGGGCATCCGGCGCCGCTGATCGTGCGCCGGGACGGCGGTGTGGAGGAGGTGGAGACCCGCGGTTCCCTGGTCGGGGTGTTGCCGGCGGTGCGGTCGACCACCGCGCACACCACCCTGGCCCCCGGGGAGACCTGTCTGCTGTTCACCGACGGCATTCCCGACGCCAGGGGCGGGCCGACGGGCGATGAGCTGTTCGGAGTGGCCCGTCTCGAGCGGGCGCTCGCGGAGTGCGCCGGGATGCCCGCCGAGGGGGTGGTGGAGCGGGTGCGGCAGCTGGCCGTCGAGTGGGTGGGCGAGGGCAAGCACGACGATATGGCCCTGATCGCGATCACCGCTCCGCGCGGTGCGCATCTGACGGCGGTGGACGGCACCACGGCGGGCAGGTACACCGCATGACCGCCGCCGCCGACCGCTCCCCCTCCCCCCTCACCCTGCTCACCTCCGCCCCCGCGCCGGGCACCGTGCGTATCACGGTGGTCGGCGACCTGGAGTACGACACCGTCGAGGATCTGCTGCTCGAGGTCGCCGACTGCCTCGCCCGCCACCCGCACCTGGGCCATCTGCGGCTGGACCTCGCCGAGTTGGCGATGTGCGACTCGATGGGTCTCTCGGCACTGCTCCAGATCCGCCGCTTCACCGGCGGCGTCGGCGCCCGCCTCCACCTCGACCACCGGCCGCCCGCCCTCGACCGCCTGCTGGACCTCACCGGAACCCTGGACCATCTCCTGGCACCCCCGTCGGAGGCGGACCGCCCGGCCCCCGGCCGGACCGGCGCACTCGACGTACCGGACTAGGCCAGGTCGTGTGGATCTTCGCGGGCCCGCGACACCGGCTGTTCCCGGGCCGCGCCGGGCCGCTGGCGAGGGGCGGCGGCCCGCGCCGGTCCACTGGTGAGAGGCTGCGGCCCGCGCCGTGGTACGCGAACCGCCGGTTCGGGCGATCCCCCGCGTCGCCCGAACCGGCGGAGACAACGAGCCATCCTTTTACGATCACCGGACAGCCGGATGCGGCTCTGAGTATATTGGCTCCGAGCCAGCCAACGCAGGAGTAAGCATGTCCCCCCGCAGCGCATCGGTCAATGAGGAGTTGCGCCGTCGTTCCCAGGCCCGTCTGCTGGAGGCGACGGTCGACCTGGTCGGCGAGCACGGGTACGAGGCGACGACACTGGGCGATATCGCCGACCGCGCCGGGGCGGCCCGCGGGCTGGTGTCCTACTATTTCCCGGGCAAGCGGCAGCTGTTCCAGACCGCCGTGCACCGGCTGATGCACACCGAACTGGCCGCGGCGCTGGAGCGCGAGCCGGTGCCGGAGGGCGAGGGGGCGGGGCGGGAGCTGCTGGCGCGGGCGATCGACGCGATCCTCGGGCTGGCCCGGGACCGGCCGCGGCTGATGCGGACGCATATGGCGGGGATACTGGCGGCCGAGGGGTTCATCCAGTGCCCCGAACAGCAGCGGCTCGCGGGCCTGTTGCGGGACACCGTGGTCCGTTACGGCTCCGAGGACCCCGACAGTGACTACCAGCTGCTGCGTGCGTTGCTGATGGGCGCGGTGGTGGCGGTGCTGCTGCCGGGTGCGCCGATGCCCGCGGAGAAGCTGCGGGCGGAGCTGTTCCACCGCTACGGACTGGGCTGGGAGCTCGGTGACCCGCCGGGCGAGGAGCCGCCCGGCGGGCCGGTCTGACGTCCGGGGCGGACCGTCAGCGGTAGTCGGGCTGGGTCTGCACATTGAGCTCGTGCAGCCGGACCTTCCGGGCGCTGTCGGTGCGCTTGTCGTCGATCTTCAGGACATCGAGCCCCTTGGCGATGTCGTTGGAGTAGATGTAGCCGTTGTAGTAGTACGCGGACCAGGCGCCGCCGCCGATGAGGGTGTCGGCGGAGAGCGGGCCGCGCTCGAAGTAGCCGATCTCCTCGGGGCGGCTGGAGTCGGTGAAGTCCCAGATGGACACGCCGCCCTGGTACCACGCCTGGACCATGATGTCGCGGCCCTTGGCCGGGATCAGCGAGCCGTTGTGGGCGACGCAGTTCTCGGTGTCGGCCTGGTGGCGCGGGATCTTGTAGTAGCCGCGGAACACCAGCTTGCGCTTGTCGCCCTTGCCGGTGATGTCGTAGATGCCGTCGGCGCCGCGGTCCGGGCCGATCCGGTCGTTGCAGGTGGCGGCACCGCCACCGCCCAGCTCATCGGTGAACACGACCTTGGTGCCGCGTTCGTTGAAGGTCGCCGAGTGCCAGAAGGCGAAGTTGATGTTGTCCTCGACGCGATCGATCACCCGGGGCTTCGCGGGATCGGCGATGTCCAGGAGGATGCCGTCGCCCATACAGGCGCCCGCCGCCAGCTCCAGGTCGGGGAAGGTGGTCAGGTCATGGCAGCCGGTGGTCTGGGAGACACCGGGGTTGGTGGGGCCGCCGGGGTTGCCGCCGTCCGGGAAGAGCACCGGGAAGTCCACCACCGCGGCCTTCTCGGGGGCCGTACGCGGCACCTTGATCACGGAGATGCCGTCATGCGGCGGCTGGCAGTCCGGGAAGGTCTCGCTGGGCGAGTACGAGGAGACGTAGACGTAGACGTTGCGGCGCTCGGGCACCAGCGTGTGGGTGTGCGAACCGCAGGAGGTCTCGACCGCGGCCACGTACTTGGGGTTCCGCTTGTCGCTGATGTCGAAGACCTTCATGCCCTCCCAGGAGGACTTCTCGGTCGCGGGCTGGGTGGTGCTGGTGCAGGAGTTGTCGCTGCGCGAGGAGTCGGTCGACAGGAAGAGCAGATCGCCGGAGACCGAGACATCGTTCTGCGAACCGGGGCAGAGCACCTGACTGACGATCTTCGGGGTCTTCGGCCGGCTGATGTCGTAGATGACGAAGCCGTCGTAGTTGCCCGCGAAGGCGTAGTGGCCCTGGAAGGCCAGGTCCGAGTTGGTTCCCTTGAGGTCCTGCTTGGGGATGTTGGTGAGGTGGCTGACGTTGTCGCTGTGGACGATCTCGTCCACCCCGGGAATCTCACCGTTCTCGATGGCCGTCCGGGTGTCGTTGGCCTGACCCTTCGTCACCCGCTCGCTGCGCGGGGCGTCACCGGGGTCGGGGGTCGCGGCCGCCGGTCCGGCCACCAGCAACGAGCTCACCAGGCCGATGGCCGCGAAGGCCGCTCCGAGGTATCTGCGCCGGTGCGGGGATCTGTCCCACCGCTTCACTGCGTCCTCCCATGTCCTGTGTCTCCGTTCGGGGTTGAACGGTTCGCGGACGAGGGCAGTATCGCGCTTTCCATGTACACCACAACAGGGAGCAACATAATCGTGGGAAAGAATTCCCACCGCCCCGGGAGGCAGCGTGTCGCACCGCCGTACGTCGCTCCGCACCGTGTCCCTCACGATCGCGGCGGCCACCGCCGCCCTGGCGCTCGCCCTCACCGGGTGCGATGGACAGGGCGGGGGCAGGGCCGACAGCGGCAAGGGGAAGGACGGCGGCCCGGCGGTCATCGCACCGGGCACACCCGGTGAGTCGGCCCGGACCCTGACCTCCGACGAGGCCGCGAAGGCGGGGGACGACGACTCCCCCAACTCGGCGGACCGGGCGTACGTCCGCATGATGATCGAGCACCACCGGCAGGCGCTGGTGATGACCGCGCTGGCGCCGGACCGGGCCGGATCGGGGAAGCTCAGACGGCTCGCGGAGCGCATCGCCTCCGGTCAGCGGCCGGAGATCGACGCGATGAAGGGCTGGCTGAAGACCAGCGGCGGCGGCCGGTCCGGCGAAAGCTCGGGCGGGCACTCAGGCGGGCACTCCGGCGGCCACGAGGAGCATGGCGCGATGCCCGGGATGGCCACCCCGGAGCAACTCGACGCGCTGCGTGCGGCCGAGGGCGCCGACTTCGACCGGCTCTTCCTCAAGCTGATGATCGCCCATCACCGGGGCGCCGTCTCCATGGCCACGGACGTGCTCGCCAAGGGCAACAACGTACGGGTGGAGGAGATGGCGGGCGATGTCATCGCCCAGCAGAGCAGTGAGATCCGGCGGATGCGGGGGCTGAGGTAGCCGGGGCGTACGGAGCGTACGCGGCCGGGCGCGGCTGACGGCCGGGGCATCTCACCGGCCGTCAGCGAAAGGCGCCGCCCGGCCGTGCCCCGTCACCCGTGCCGGTCACAACGGCGCACGGGTACCTCACACCGGGCACCGCCCGGTGCGATGCTGGAGACATCCTCCGGAAGGAGCTCCTCCGTGCTGCGTGTCGCGGTCGTCGGATCCGGACCGAGCGGGGTGTACACGGCCCAGTCGCTGGTCCAGCAGAACGTTCCCGAGGTGGCGGTCGATGTACTGGACCGGCTGCCGTGCCCGTACGGGCTGGTGCGCTACGGCGTGGCCCCGGACCACGAGAAGATCAAGTCGCTCCAGAGCACCCTGCGCGCGGTGCTGGAGCACCCCCGGGTGCGCTTCCTCGGCCATGTGCCGGTGGGGCCGCCGCCGCTGACGCCCGAGCGGCTGCTCGGGCTCTACCACGCGGTGGTCTACTGCGTCGGTGCGGCGGCCGACCGGCGGCTCGGCGTCCCCGGTGAGGATCTGCCGGGCTCCGCGTCCGCCACCGACTTCGTCTCCTGGTACAGCGCCCACCCGGACGCGTCGGGCGACACCTTCGGACCGGGTGACGCCTTCGCGCTCGGCGCCCGCTCCGCCGTGGTGATCGGGGTGGGCAATGTGGCGGTGGACGTGGCGCGGATCCTGGCCCGCGGAGCGGAGGAGCTGCGGCCCACCGATGTGCCGCACGCCGCGCTCGGGGCGCTCGCCGACAGCCGGGTGACCGATGTCCATATGGTCGGCAGGCGCGGCCCGTCACAGGCGAAGTTCACCACCAAGGAGCTGCGCGAGCTGGGCGCGCTGACCGGCGCCGAGGTGCTGGTACGCCCCGGGGAGCTGGCGCTCGATCCGGCGTACGGCGATCCGTCGGCGCTGCCGGGGCACGGCCGCCGCAATATCGAGGTGCTGCGCACCTGGGCGGAGCGGGCGCCACTGGGCCGTCCGCGCCGGATCCATCTGCGGTTCTTCCTGCGCCCGGTGGCCCTGCTGGGCCGGAGCGCGGTGCACGCCGTGCGCTTCGAGCGGACCGCCCCGGACGACGGCGGCGGGGTCGCGGGCACCGGGGTGTTCGAGGAGATCGAGGCGCAGTTGGTGCTGCGGTCGGTGGGCTACCGGGGGGTGGCGCTGCCGGGGCTGCCGTTCGACGCCGACCGCGGCACGGTGCCCAACGCGGCGGGGCGGGTACTGCGCGACGGGGCGCCCTCGCCCGGTGAGTACGTGGCGGGGTGGATCAAGCGGGGGCCGACCGGGGTGATCGGCACCAACCGCCCCTGCGCCAAGGAGACCGTGGCCTCGCTGCTGGCCGACGCGGCGGCGCTGACGGCCCGCCCGGTGGCCGGGGACCCGCTGCGGGAGCTGCGCGCGATCGGGCTGGAGCCGGTGGAGTGGCCGGGATGGCTGCGGATCGAGGCGGCGGAGGCGGCGCTCGGGGAGACGCTGGGGCGTCCGACGGTGAAGATCCCGGACTGGACGGGGCTGCTGGGGGCCGCGCACGGCCGGGACTGACAGCGGGCACACCGCTGACGCTGACGACGGCCACGCGGCCGGAGCCGACCGGGCACACGGCCCGGACCGACGGGCAGACGGCCGGGACCGACGGCACGCACAAGGCCGGGCCGGGACCGGCCGGGCGCAGGCCCGGACCCGACCGGGCAGACGGCCGGGACCGACGGCGCATACGCGGCCGGGCCAGGACCGACCGGGCGCACCGGCGCGGCTGACAACAGGCACAACGCTGGGGCTGACGACGGGGCACACGGCCCGGACGGACGGCGGCCACACGGCCCGGAAGGACCGGGCAGACAGCCCGGACTGACAGCGCGCGCAACGCTGGGGCTGACTGCGGCCCCCCGGCCGGGGCCTACCGGGCGCACGGCCCGGAGCGACGGCGGCGGCGGGGCGGTCACGGGCGCCTTGGGTCCGGGCTCGGCTGCCCCGGATCCGGTCGCAGGGGTTGACACAGGTCGGCAACGGCCCTGAAATCAACAGACTGTTGAATCCTTCTGCGTCGAGTCCGCCCTCCCCACTCCCCCGCCGTACCGCGCAAGGAGCAGCCATGACCTCCGTACGTCCCGCACGCCACCCCGTGGACGAGATACCACCGACCGGCCGCCTCGCCGCCCTGGGCCTCCAGCATGTGCTGGCCATGTACGCGGGGGCGGTGGCCGTGCCCCTGATCGTCGGCGGCGCGATGAAGCTCTCCCCCACCGATCTGGCCTATCTCATCAACGCCGATCTGCTGCTGTGCGGGATCGCGACCGTGCTCCAGTGCGTGGGGCTGTGGCGGTTCGGTGTCCGGCTGCCGATCATGCAGGGCTGTACCTTCGCCGCGGTCACCCCGATGGTGCTCATCGGCACCGAGGGCGGCGGGCTGCCCGCGATCTACGGTTCGGTGATCGTGTCCGGTCTGGCGATGATGCTGCTCGCGCCGGTCTTCGGGCGGCTGCTGCGGTTCTTCCCGCCGCTGGTGACCGGCACGGTGATCCTGGTCATCGGGCTGTCGCTGCTGCCGGTCGCGGGCAACTGGGCGGCGGGCGGCCAGGGCGCGCCGGACTTCGGGGAGCCGAAGAACATCGGTCTGGCCGCCGGGGTACTGGTCCTCGTGATCGCCGTCCAGCGCTTCGGGCCCGGTTTCCTCGGCCGGGTCGCGGTCCTGGTCGGCATCGTGGCCGGGACCGCGATCGCCGTACCGCTGGGGTTCACCGACTTCTCCGGCGTGGGCGGCGCCCACTGGGTGGGGGTCTCCACCCCGTTCCACTTCGGTACGCCGACGTTCGAGGCGGCGGCCGTGGTGTCGATGCTGATCGTGGCCCTGGTGACGATGGTCGAGACCACGGGCGACTTCATCGCGGTGGGCGAGCTGACCGACCGCCCGGTGGACGGGCGGCGGCTGGCGGACGGGCTGCGCGCGGACGGTGCGGCGACCGTGCTCGGCGGTGTCTTCAACACCTTCCCGTACACCGCCTTCGCGCAGAACGTGGGGCTCGTGGGGATGACCCGGGTGCGCAGCCGGTGGGTGGTGGCGGCCGCGGGCGGATTGCTGATGGTGCTCGGGCTGGCGCCGAAGCTGGGCGCGGTGGTGGCGGCGATCCCGGCGCCGGTGCTGGGCGGGGCCGGGCTGGTGATGTTCGGTACGGTCGCCGCGAGCGGGCTGCGGACGCTGGCGGGTGTCGACTTCCGGGACAACCACAACCTCACGGTGGTGGCGGTGTCCGTCGGGGTCGGACTGCTGCCGGTGGGGGTGCCGGGGATCTACCGGGAGTTCCCGGACTGGTTCCAGACGGTGATGAACAGCGGGATCAGCGCGGGTTGTGTGACGGCCATCGTGCTCAATCTGCTCTTCAACCATCTGCCGGGCGGGCGGCCCCCGGCCACCGGCCCGGCCGCCGCCGCGGACTCAGCCCCGGTCGTCGCCGCCGACGCGCCCGTCCTGGAGGGTGGCGGCGCCCAGCACGCTGTCGAGCAGACCGGGGAACAGCGCGTCTAGGTCCTCCCGGCGCAGGGCGTTCATCTTGGCGGTGCCCCGGTAGATCTGGTGGATCACCCCGGCCTCGCGCAGCACCCGGCAGTGGTGGGTGGTGGTGGACTTGCTGACGGGCAGGTCGAGGACCGAACAGGACACTTCGCCCGGCTCCTCCGCCAGCGTCCGCACCACCCGCATCCGCATCGGGTCGGCCAGCGCGTGCAGTACGTCCTCGAGACGGATCTCGGCACGCCGCGGATGCTCCAGCGAGCGGCCGGTCGCCGGGGCCTGGGGCGTGGTCTGCGCATGCACGGCTGCTCCTCGTCATGGTGCTGTTCACCCCCATGGTACGAGGCCCGTCGTAGTTTGACATTCTTCGTACGATGAGGGGTCGACGGGGTACGCGGAGGTACGCCCGGGGTCGGCCACCCCGGGCGGGTGGCGCCCTCTCACTCCTGGGCGCCGTCCCTGGCCATCTCCAGGAGCAGCAGCCCCAACCGGTTGCCCAGGGGTCCGAGTTCGGTGCGGTAGTGGCGCAGGATCTCGTTCTCCACGGCCAGTTCGGAGCGCGGTACGCCCATGGCACCGCGCAGCTTGCCGAGCTGTCGCGCCGCCGCGCCGCGCTGCTGGACCAGGGCGGCGATGGCCCGGTCCAGCTCCTCGACGATCGCCCGCTGTTCCTCCAGCGCGGAGGTGTCGGTGTGGTTCATGCGAACGGATCCAGTACCTCATGGGCCTGGGCGAGCACATCCCGCATCGACACCGCGGCCACGTCCGCCACCGGCTCGGTCCGGATGACGATCGACTCGGCCAGCTCCCGGCTGCGGCGGACGGCCTCCTCCCGGGTGGCCGCGTGGACCAGCACATAGCCGCGGCGGTCGTCCGACCACTGCTCCGGCCGCACCGTGTCCCCGATGTCCACGTACACCTTCAGCTCGGCCACGCCCCGGGCGGCCCGCGCCTCCTCGACCCCGCTCACCCCGGTGACCCGCCCCGGCGCGACCCGGAGGAAGCGGATGGCGGCCGCGCCCCGCGGCTCTGCGGGCGGCACGGTGAAGTCCTCGCGGACCTCCCGCCGGAAGGGCAGTTCCTCCAGGTCGACACCGGTGGCCAGCTCGACCAGCTTGCTGATCCGGTCCCCGCCGCAGCGGCTGTGCGACTCCACCACCCGCGGTCCGCTCTCCGTCAGCATGATCTCGGTGTGGGCCACCCCGTCCGCCAGGCCCACCGCGTCCAGCACCTCCTGGGTGAACGCGGCGACCTCCTCCGCGTCCGGCACCGGCAGCGCGGCCGGGATCACATGGCCACGTTCGATCACCCCGCCGTCGGTCTCCTTGCCGGTGATCGCGAGTACGGTGTGGAGACCGTCCAGGGTGAAGGTCTCGACGCTGATCTCCTCGCCCTCCAGCAGCGCCTCGACCATGAACTCGCCATGGCCGTAGCTCTCGATCCACTCCCACACCTCGTCCACCTCATCGGGTGAGCGCACCATGCGGACACCCAGGCTGCCGGAGCCCATGACGGGCTTCACCACCGCGCCGCCGTGCGCGGCGGCGAAGGCGTGCAACTCCTCGCGGGTGGTCCTGCGGGCTGCCGGGACCGGGCCGATGCCCTTGGCGTTGAGCAGCTCCCGCAGCGCCATCTTGTCGTGGAGGACGGCCGTGACCTCGGAGCCGTTTCCGGGGAGGCCGAGGGCGGTGTTCAGATGCCCGGCGATCACCTGGCCGATCTCGCTCTGGGTGATGATCCGGGAGAACGGGTCCTGGCCGTGCAGGGTCCGGGTCAGCTCCGTCACCAGTCCGATGTCCTGGTAGTCGAAGAGGTGGATCCGCTCGCAGTACTCCGTGACATCCGGGTCGAAGACCCCGGGCTTCTCGTAGTTGGTGATCCGCAGTCCGAGGGCGGCCGCCTTCTGGAGAATGCGGGGAATTCCGCCGAGGACGAGGATGTGCGGCATTGCCATGTCTACCCCAAAGACAGATATCAACGATGGGCTTCGGCCCGGCCCCTGATCCCGGGCGCCGGTGCCGGTCTGAAACGCGGGAAACCGGTGAGATAGAGGACGCATGCCACGGCGACCGCTGCCGTGGGCATCCATCCGCCGAAAGTGCCGCCCCGGTGCTCCGCGACATATCCGCACAGGGCACTGCCGGCGGCCACTCCGACATTGGCGCTGGAACCGGCCCAGGTGAACACTTCCTGGAGCCGGTCCTGCGTTTCACAGACACGACCGAGCAGAGTGAATTCCTCGATACCGATGGCCGCCATGGGAATGCCCGCCAGGAACAGCGCTCCCGCCAGCGCCCAGGGCCCGGACTGCGCGGACACCAGTGAGAACAGGACCAGCCACGCGGCCAGCAGCAGCCCGAAGCGGCGCCCCGGAACGCGCTCCGCGGGCAGCAGTCCGTAGACGGCACCGCCCAGCACACTCCCCAGGGCGGGCGCCAGCAGCACATAGCCCGCGGACTCCGCGGCGCCGGACTCGTCGAGCACCGACACCACGGCCACATCCATCGCACCCGCCACCGCCGCGGTGGTCGCCGCGACGCACAGCAGCCAGACCACCGGCGGCGACAGCGTCCGCGCCGCCCGCTTGCGCACGGCCGCGCCGGACGGGCCCAGATGGCGGCGGACGAGCCGGGTCGAGGCGAACCCGACACCGCCCACCACCACACAGCCGTCCGCGACGATCAGGCCAAGCCGCGGGTCGATCACGGCCAGGGCGCCGGTGGCCGGCGGCGCGGCGATGAAGAGCAGCTCGGTGACCACGGACTCGAAGGAGTTGGCCGGGGTGTGCAGCCGCTCCGGCAGCTCCGTCCTGGGCCAGAGCGCCCGCATGGCCGCGCCGATGGGAGGTGTGGTGAAGCCGAGGACACACGCGCCGGCGAGGAAACCCGGTACGGAGCGGGCCTCGGCGCCGGACAGCGCCAGCGCCGCACCGGCCGTCCCGGTGGTCGCCGCCGCCGCGTAGACCGGCGAGGTGCCGAACCGCGAGCTGAGCCGTCCGGCGACCGGGCTGCCCAGTGCCACTCCGATGGTGAGCCCGCTGGCGCCCAGCCCGCCCACGCCGATACCCAGCCGCGCGGTGCCCAGGAAGAGCACGCTCAGTCCGCAGGCGACATAGCCGAACCGTCCGATCAGCGCGAAGAATTCGGCCGGTTTCGCCCCGGGAACGCGGAAGAGCTCCGCATACTGCCTCACCGCGAGCTCCGCCTGCTAGGGGGCGCTACGCGGGGGAACCGGGGCGAGCTCCAGTGTGATGGCGTCCTCGATCGCCTTGAGCTGGGCGAAGAAGTCGGCGAAATTCCGGCTGGTGGCCAGCACCCGGAACGGATGGGCGATCGTTCCGTCGTCCGCCGCCATCCGGTCGCCGCGCGACTTGGCCCGGACCACCTCCAGCACCCCCGGCAGCGCGGCGAGTTCCTCCTCACCGCCGATGTCGGTGATCTCGAACTCACCCTCCGGTGCCTGCGGGGTGTAGTAGAAGGCGTGACCGGTGAACTCCGGGAACTCCTCGATCTGGTGGCCGAGCGCCGCGAGCCCGAGCTGCCGCAGCACGTCGTAACCGGCCGCGGCCCGCAGCAGTTCGGCGACTCCGCCGCCGATCCGCCCGTTGACCTCGATCACCACGGGGCCGGAGGGGGTGAGCATCAGCTCGGTGTGGGTCGCGCCCCAGGTGACACCGAGGGCCCGCAGGGCGTCCGTGGTGACCTCGCGGACGCGGTCGATACGTCCCTCGGGCAGCCCGGACGGCAGCACATCCCCCACCTCACGGAACGGGGGCGCCAGCGGCAGCTTGTCGGTGACCGCGAGATGGTGGACCGCGCCGTCCGCCACCAGGGACTCGACACTCACCCGGGTGCCCATGCGTTCGTCGTCGTGCCAGTTCTGACCGGCGATGACCTCTTCGACCACGAAGAGGGGCCGCGCCCCGGCCACCCGGCGATCGATGGCATAGCGCGCCAGGGCGTCCGCGTAGGCGTTGGCCAGCTCCTCCGGGGTCTCGGTGCGGGTGACGCACAGACTGCCCATCCCCACGGCCGGTTTGAGCATCAGCGGGAACGTCAGCTCCGCGGCGGCCCGCAGCAGCTCCTCCTCGCCGGACACCACGGCGAAGGCCGGGCAGCCGACTCCGGCGGCGCTCAGGGCCAGCCGCTGGAGGTCCTTGCGCCGCAAGCGGATCGCGGTCAGCGGCGAATTGCCCGGCAGTCCGAGCGCGGCGGCGGCGACCGAGGCGTGATAGCTGACCAGCTCGCTGAGGGCCAGCACACCGTCCACGGGGGTCCCACCGGCGGCCGTCCTGAGCACCTCGTCGATCACCTGGTCAGGGCGGTCCACGGTCTCCACCGGCCCCAGCGCGCCCAGCTGTTCATTGCGGAGCGCCTGCTCCTCCTCCGACCCCCAGCGCAGGGTGACAACCGTGTACGTGGCCAGGCCACACAAGGAGGTCACGATATCGCGCAATCCCGGCCCGGGAGGCGCATCCACCAGAACGAGGTGCGGTTTGGACGACGGTAACACGCGCTCTCCCCCCATTTTCGGCCACGTGCCCACACACAAGGCGGCACTCTCTTCTCAGAGGTGCCGTTCAGTCAATTTCACACCGGGTTACGCACCGGGTTACAGAAAGACACAGGAAGCCTAACTCAGAACTGATCGAAGTCAATACCCCACAGGTCTCCTGACAGGTGCTCACCTCCGGTGGCAGCGTGTGATATTGGCTGGTCAGGACAGGCGCTTGACATCAACGGCAGCGGGTGCGAGAAAATCGGGAGTCTCCATCGCTCGTCAGCACGTTTCGAAGTGGAGTATTGAGTGAGTCTTTCCGATCTCAAACCCATACCGAGAGACCAGCTCGGCTTACGGCTGCCGCAGGTATTCGACGACATCGAGGAAGAGCGGCGACACCGCCAGGAGAGCCTGGTTATCGCATTCCGCTTGTTCGGCCGGTTCGGCTTCGAAGAGGGAATCGCCGGTCACATCACGGCACGTGACCCGGAGCACACCGATCACTTCTGGGTCAATCCGTACGGCATGTCCTTCAAGCACATCCGGGTCAGCGATCTCTGTCTGGTGAACCACCGGGGCGAGGTGGTCCACGGCCGCTATGACATCAACGAGGCGGCGTTCGCGATCCATTCCCGGATCCACGCGGCCCGCCCCGAGGTGGTGGCCGCCGCCCACAGCCACTCCGTCCACGGCAAGGCGTTGTCCGCCCTGGGCGAGCTCCTGGAGCCCATCACCCAGGACGTCTGTGCCTTCTACGAGGATCACGCGGTGTACGAGGAGTACAACGGGGTGGTGGACGACACCGAGGAGGGGCGGCGCATCGCCCAGGCCCTCGGCGGCCACAAGGCGGTGATCCTGCGCAACCACGGACTGCTCACCGTCGGGCGGTATGTGGAGGCCGCCGCCTGGTGGTTCATCACCATGGAGCGGTCCTGTCAGGCGCAGTTGCTCGCCAAGGCGGCGGGCGAGGTGGTGCACATCGACCACCACACCGCCCTGATGACGCAGAAGGACATCGGCACCGACGATATGGCGTGGACCAACTTCCAGCCGCTGCGCGACCAGATCGTCAGAAGCGAGCCCGATCTCTTCGACTGAGGCCGGAGCAGGAGTGCCCGGGGCCGAGGGCGCCGCGCCGTGTCACGTCGACGCGGCCGCGGCGGCGCGCTCGGCCACCCGGTCCCGCCACGCGGGGAGGAAGGCGATGAGCATCAGCAGGGCGGTCAGGGCGAAGGCCCACGGATAGCCGACCGGGCCGGCCAGCACCCCGAAGCCCACGGCGCCCACGCCCATCCCCGCGTCGTAGGCGAAGTTCCACAGGGCGCTGACGGTGCCGTACCCGGAGGCCGTGACCCGGGCGTACATCAGGGTGAGGGTGGCGTTCTGGGCCACTCCGAAGCCGATACCGAACAGCGCCACTCCGGCCACCACGGCCACCGGGTTGCCGGTCAGCGCGGTGACGAGGATCCCGGCGGCCGACGCGAGCAGTCCGGGCATCACCAGACCGGCGGGCCCGTGCCGGTCGCCGTGGCGCCCGGCGGCCCAGCGGGCGGCGGTCGACGCCGCGGGCTGGACGAACAGCGCCACCGCCACCAGCCCGGTGTACTCCGACGGCACGGCCAGCGGCAGGAAGGTGACCACGATCCCGGCGCCGAGCGCGGTGGTCGCGAACACCAGGGTGGGCCGCAGCAGTCCGGGGGTGCGGAATCCGGCGACGATGCCCAGCGGCTGGTCCGGCGTGGGCTCCCGGGCGGGCAGCCCCGGCACCACGACGATCGCGGCGAGCGCCACCACCGCACCGGTCACGGCCACCTGGGTGTAGCCGATGTGAGTGGCCAGCCATACGCCCGCGGGCAGCCCCACCAGCGAGGGCACCCCGGCCACGATGCCGGTCAGCGCCAGCCCCTCACCGCGCCGCTCCGGCGGGATCAGGGAGACCGTCAGCGCACCGCCCGCCACCACCGTCAGGGCGAAGCCGAGACCGCGCAGCAGACAGACGGCCACGATCCACGCGATGCTGTCGAACGCGGTGAGCACCAGCGCGGGCGCGCCGAGCAGCACCAGACCCACCGCCAGCGAGACGCGGTAGCCGAAGCGGATGACGAACCGCGGGGTGATCAGCTCCCCGGCCACCGTGGCCAGCATCAGCGCCCCGGTGGCGAGGCCCGCGGCGTTGCTGCCGCCGCCGGAGGACTCCTTGGCGTACAGCGGGACGACCGACAGCAGCAGGAAGAAGCTGGCCGAGGCGCCGATCACCGTGACGAAGCGGAGCAGCAGCGGCCGGGTCACCAGTGGCGGCCGGGCGGCGGCCGTGCCGGTGCCGGTGTCGGTCTCGGGGAGCTGCGGGTCGGTCGATGAGGTCATACCGGGAACGGTAGAGACCGGGCGGGCCACCGGTAAGCTCCATTTCCATGCCGCTGGAGTGGTCCGGTCTGTCGCCGGATCTGTTGTTGGTCCTCGACCGGGAGGGCGGCGAGCCCCTGCGGTCCCAGCTGGAGCGTCAGATCCGTGACGCCATACGGTCCGGACGGCTCCAGGTCGATGAGCGGCTGCCGTCCTCGCGTGAACTGGCCCGCCGTCTGGGGCTGTCCCGGGGGCTGGTGCAGGACGCGTACGCCCAGCTCCAGGCCGAGGGCTATCTCGTCACCCGGGTCGGCTCGGCCACCCGGGTCGCCGCGGGCGCGTGCGCCCCGCCCGCCCCGGCCCGGCCCTCCCCGGAGCGCTCCCGGCTGGTGGCGGACTTCCGGTGGGGCGTCCCGGAGCTGAGTGGCTTTCCGCTGTCCGACTGGCTGTGGGCGATGCGGGACGCGGGGCGCACCATGCCGGTGGCGGCGCTCGGCTACGGCGATCCGCGGGGCAGCGCGGTGCTGCGCGAGGTGCTGGCCGGATATCTGCGGCGGGTGCGGGCGGCCTCGGCGGATCCGGAGCGGATGGTGATCTGTTCCGGCTATGCGCAGGGCCTCGGGCTCGCCCTGCGCGCGCTCGCGCAGTACGGGGTGGGGACGGTGGCCTACGAGGATCCGGGCTCGCCCGCGGCCACGTCCTCGGTGGTGTCCTGGGCGGGTCTTGAGGCGGTGCCGGTGCCGGTGGACGAGCACGGCCTCGACGTCACGGCGCTGGAGGCCACCGGCGCCCGCGCGGTGGTCGTCACCCCGGCGCACCAGTGGCCGACCGGGGTGGTGCTGGCTCCGGAGCGGCGGCGGGCGCTGATCGCCTGGGCGCGGCGGCGGGACGCGTTTGTCATCGAGGACGACTACGACGCGGAGTTCCGCTACGACCGGGAGCCGGTCGGCGCGCTCCAGGGGCTGGCCACCGACCGGGTGATCGCCATCGGGACGGTCAGCAAGTCGCTGGCGCCGGGGCTGCGGATCGGCTGGCTGCTGTGCCCGGCCGGGATCGTGGAGCGGATCACCGAGCACAAGTACCTGAACGACCGCGGCTCCCCGGTGCTCGATCAGCTCGCGCTGGCGCGGATGGTCGAGTCCGGCCGTTTCGACCGCCATCTGCGCCGGATGCGCACGCTGTACGAGGCCCGGCGCTCGGCGCTGGTCCGGGCGCTGGACTCATACGCCCCCGATGTGAAGGTGACCGGGCTCGCGGCCGGTTTCCACGCGGTGGCGCATCTGGGCGGGCAGACCGACGAGGGGGCGGTGGTCGCCGCCGCGCGGGCCCGGTCCGTGGGGCTGTACGGGATGAGCGGGTGCCGTGCGGACCGGGCGGCGGAACCGGTGCAACTCGTCCTCGGCTTCGGCAATGTGGGCGAGCGGGCCATCGCCGAGGGCATCGCCGCGGTGGGCGATCTGCTCTCGGGGTGTTCACTCGGCCACGGATGACCCGGCCGACCCGGACGACCCGGATGAGGCTGAGGTCCCGGCGGGCCGGGTGCGGACGGTGAGCTTGCCGAGGGTGGCGCGGCAGCGGTCGACGGCGGTGTCGGTGTCGGGGCCGCGGACGGCCACATGGCCCAGACCGTCCCACTGGCCGTCGAAGGACCGCACCGTATCTCCGGGGCCCACCCACAGGTCGACGGCCAGGGTGTCCGGCTCGGCGTGCACCGCGTCCAGGCCCTCGACGCGCTCGACGGTGCCCTCCTCGGCGGTGATCAGCCAGCTCGCGGCGGCGCCGTCGGCCGCCGGGCGGCCGGGCAGCGCCGCCACCAGGCCCATCGGCCAGCCGATCGCCATGGACATCGGGTCATGGCCGTGGACGGCCTCGATCATGTCGGTGAGCAGGGCGCCGCCCACCCGGTTCTGGGATTCGCAGATGACCGGGCCGGCGGGGCCGAGGATGAGTTCGGTGTGGGTGGGGCCGTCGCGGAACCCCATGGCGTCCAGGAACCGGGTCGTGGTGGCCACCAGCGCCCGTTCGTCCTCCTGGGTCAGACGCCCGGGGACGGCGTGGCCGACATGCACATGGTTGCGCTTGTCGGTGATCGCCTCGGTCACGGCCATCACCACATGGCGGCCGCCGAAGCTGAAGGACTCCGCGCTGTAGAGCGGCCCTTCGATGTACTCCTCCATGATGAAGCGGTCGACGTCATAGCTGTCGATGAGGGGGTGGCCGGAGCCGCCGCGCAGCCGCTGGACATGGCGCCACGCGGTCTCGGTGGCGCTTTCGTCGTGGACCCGCGTCACCCCGAAGCTGGCGGTGCCGTTGACGGGTTTGACGATGAACGGATAGCCGTGCGCGGCGCCGAACGCCGTCAGACTGTCCCGGTCGGTCACCAGGGCGGCACCGACACGTGGCAGGCCGTCCGGTGTGTGCTCGGCGAGCCGGGCGCGCATCAGCCACTTGTCGGTGAAGCGGTGGCTCACCTCGTAGGACGTACCGCCCAGGCCCAGCAGGTCGTTGACCCGCGCGGCCGGGTCGAGACCGGGCTCGGTGAGCGAGACGGCGGCCGTGAACCCCCGCTCCTGGTACGCCTTTTCCACCAGGGGCCGCAGCGTGTCCCAGTCGGTGTAGTCGGCGAGGATCGCGGTGTCCACCAGGGGGCGCTGCTCGGGCCGGAAGTCCTCCTCGAACTGGCAGTAGACGACGTCCAGTCCGAGGTCCTTGGCCTTCTGGAGCTGGTATCCCGGACCTCCGATGAGCAGTATGCGGTCGGGGCGCGTCATGTCGGTTCCTCGCAGAATAGGTTCGGAAAGTAGTGGATGTCGCGGGTGAGGTCGGCGAGCAGTGAACCGGGCGGTGCCCCGGCGCCGTCGGGGCCGTACAGCAGATCGTGGTGGCGGCGCAGGGTGGCACGGGACAGTGGCAGGGCGCCGGCGGAGAGATAGCGGATGGCGCCCTCGGCGTCACGCTTGGGCACGATCTCGGAGCGGGCGAAGCGGCTCGCGCTGAAGGGGATGTCCAGAGTGCCGCGGGCGAACGCCTCGACGATCGCGGCGGCCGGATCGCCCTCCCGCGCCAGCACCGGTTCGACGATCTCGGCGACCTCGGCCAGGATCCAGCCGCGCTCCTCCCGCACCCGGTCCCGGTCCACCGAAAGGAAGTCCAGCAGGGGGGAGTTGGCGCGGTCGGCAAGGCGCAGCCCGTCGATATTGGCCTGGGTGCCGGGGATCCCCGCGGCCTCCTCGTAGGTCTTGGTGATGAGCTTGGCGGCGCCGCCCAGCCGGGCGACCAGCGCCCCGTACAGGATCAGGTCCTCCGCGTGACCGCGCTGCCGCGGGAAGACGCCCATGAACGCGTGGAGGACCGGGTGGACCCGTACATCGGCGGGGAGATGGCGCCGGGCCAGCACCGGGATCGCCTCGAGCGCGGCCACGTCCTGGATCAGATGGCCGCCCTGCGGATAGGCGATGGAGACGCACTTCACCCCGGCGCGGGCGGCGAGGACCGCTTCCAGGACGCTCACCGCCAGGCTGATCGAGGGCGGTACGAGGACGGCGGTGAGGGTGCCGAACAGCTCGCGGTCGACCACCACTCCGAGATCGGCCAGCGCCCCGCAGCGCCGGTCGACGGCCTCCCACGCGGTGAGCGAGGTACGCAGCGGCACCTCCTTGGAGTAGGGCAGGTTGTACGAGATCCCGCCGCCTTCGAACGAGGTGATCCCGGCTGCGACCGCCACGTCGAACAGCGCCCGCGGGTCCGGTGAGCCGTGCCGGATCTCCAGCGGTGCCCGCACCGCCTCGTTGAGCTCCCGGCCGCGCCGCCAGCCGTGGCTGACCAGCGGGTAGCCGTTGAGGTCCTGCGGCCGGGTGGCCAGGGTGCGGGCCGCCCGGTCGAAGCGCCGCAGCCGGGTGTGGGAGTCGATGGTCAGGGAGAGGACGTCCGGCCCGGCCGCCGCCTCCAGCGCCAGCAGCAGCGCCTTCATATCCGGGTGGCCGCCGACCCCGCAGCGGGGCTGGAGGGCCACCCGGCCACGGGCCCGCGCACCGGCCAGTACCTCGGCCGCGGTGGGCTTGCCCGAGCCGGTGATGTACGCGGCCGACTCCCGGAGCCCGGGGAGGACTCCGGGAGTCGCGGCGGGCCGGTTCATGACACCAGCGAACGCGCGAACCGCGCCACCTCCGCGCGCGTGGCGCGCAGCCGGTCCAGGACGGCCGGCAGGTCGTCGGGGTCCTCGACGATCCGGTCCACGCCCAGGTCGTACAGGCGGGAGAGGGACGAGGGGTCCTTGACGCTGCCCACCGACAGATTCCCGCCGACGATGACGGGACAGCCGATCCGCCCGGACCTCCTGGCCTCGGGGAGGTCCCTGAGGTCCTCGTGGACATGGCCGTTGAGGCTGCCGATGAGGATCGCCTCCGCCTCCGGGCGTGCGCGGTACGCCCTGGCGAACTCCTCCACCGGGGTACACGCCCCGAGGTTGACCACCTCGAAGCCGTGTCCGCGCAGGGCGTGGGCGATGAGCTGGTTGGCCACCACATGGCAGTCGCTGGCGGCCACCCCGAGGATGACCAGGCGGCGCCCGGTGGTCCCGTGTGCCGAGGACATCGTGGCTAGACCAGCTCGCCGGTGCAGGCGTCGTCCAGATACGCCTGCTTGGCGGCGGTCTTCCGGTCGGAGCGCAGATAGCGGGACCAGGCTCGCCGCTCGTGGGAGGTGGCGTCGAGCTCCATGACGCACTGGGTGGGCCGCAGGAATCCGGGCTTCGGCGGATAGGGCAGGAAGCCCGCGTCGTCCTTGTAGTACAGGCCCTGCCACATCTCGTTCTTGTCGCGCCAGACGCACACCAGCATGAAGTACTTGGCACCGTCCCGGTGGAGCAGGACGAACCCCATCTCCTTGCGGAACTCCAGCCGCCCGGCGGCCACTTCGGCGCTCAGGAACTCCCGGGCCTCGCTGCTGACCTCGGGGGTGGCCGCCACTTCGGGACGGCGGATGTCGTACCACTTCAGACAGGCGCCGGACAGCACCAGCGGATCGCCGGGGAAGATCTCCTTGGGCTGGTGCGACCAGTCCGCCGGGTACTCGGCGAGCTCGGTGAGCTGTGAAACGGTCTGTGTCATGTGGTCCTTGCCTCTCGTGGTGTCGGGAGGTGCGGCGGCCGCCCGGACGACGGCCGCCGGGATCGGGGTCAGGCCGGAAGGGGCGCGCGGTACAGCCCGTCGCGTTCGAGCTGCCGCAGCCGCCGGTAGTCGGCGGCGATCCGCTCCGGGTCGTCCGCGCTGAGGTACAGATAGCCGGGTGAGGTGAAGAGGTCGACGGTGCGCGGCAGGGACGCGCCCTCGGCGTGGGTGAGCACGATCTCGACGAGCGAGTCCAGCGCCCGGACGGGGGCGAACCGCTCACCGGAGAGCACGGCCCCCTCATGGGGGTTGATCAGGGTGACATAGCGCAGCCGGGACCGGATCCGGTAGCGCGGCAGCCGTCCCTCGGTCAGCTCCTCGGGGTGAGCCACCGCGCGGGCCAGACAGTCCACCTGATCGGTGCCGAGGTACCGGGAGACCACCGACGGGGCGTGCGATCCGCCGAGCCGGGTGGCGGATTCGACCAGGACCGGCCCGGTGTCCGTGACGATGATCTCGGTGTGCGAGGCGCCGTTGCGGACCTCCAGGGCGTCCAGCACGGCCAGCGCGTAGTCGGTGACGGTGGCCACGACCGGCTGGTCCGGCGGGACCGGCTCCTCGTAGTCGTACATCGGATGGGCGCCGTCGACCGGGCTCTTCCGGTACCGCCACACCTCGACCATGTGGTGGACGCCGTCGCGGCTGACCGTATTGACGAAGAACTCCTCGCCGCGCAGGTACTCCTGGCCGAGCACGGTGGTGTTGGTCCGCGCGTAGCGGTCGGTGCTCGCGGTGATGGCGGCGAACGTCTCGCGCAGCTCGGCCTCGGAGTGGCAGAAGCGCACATGGTCGGTCCCGGCGCTGGCGCGGGGTTTGACCACCACCGGCCAGTCGTCCATCTCCCGCGCCCAGGCGACCAGTTCGTCCGCGTGGGCCGCGGTGACCCCACGAGCGGTGGCGAGTCCGGCCGCCCGGACCGCCTCGGTCATGGCCGCCTTGTCCCGCCGGGCCAGCGGATCGGTCATCCCGTTGCCCGGCGTGCCGAGGGCGGCGGACAGCGCGTCGGCGAGCAGCACACCCGACTCGGTGCCGGGGAGCACGATGTCCACGCCCTCCTCACGCAGCGCCTTGGCGGTGGCCGCCACATCGCCGAGGTGTTGAATCTCCACCGCGCAACCGTCCGGCGCCCGCCCCGACAGATGCACATCGGGGGTGTCGGAGCGCACATGCACGGTGTCCACGCCGTGGCGGGCCAGCGCCCCGGGCAGAAAGGCCCCGATACCGTCGGCGTCGACGACGGCGGCCCTCATCGGGCACCGGTCGCCGCGGGGATACCGGCGGCCGCGTGGGCGAGCATGCCCTCGTCGGCCTCGGCATCGGTCAGTTCGCCCGCGAAGTACTTCTGGTAGGCGGCGAGATCGAAGTGGCCGTGGCCGGAGAGACCGAACACGATGGTCCGGGCGCGGCCCTCCTCGCGGCAGCGCACCGCCTCGTCGATGGCCACCCGGATGGCGTGGGTGGACTCGGGCGCGGGCAGGATGCCCTCGGTCCTGGCGAAGCGGACACCGGCCTCGAGACAGCCGAGCTGCGGTACGGCGACGGCCTCCATCAGCCCTTCCTCGATCACCCGGGTGATCATCGGGCCGATGCCATGGCCGCGCAGCCCGCCCGCGTGGACCGACGGCGGAATGAACTGGTGGCCGAGGGTGTGCATCCGGAACAGCGGACCGAGCCGCCCGGTGTCCGCGTAGTCGTAGGCCACGGTGCCCCGGGTGAGGGTGGGGCAGGCGGCGGGCTCCACCGCGACCACCCGCACCGGGGGGCCACCGCGCAGCTGGGCACCGATGAACGGGAAGGCCAGACCGGCCAGATTGCTGCCGCCCCCGGCACAGCCGACGATGACGTCCGGATAGTCGTCGGCCAGCTCCAGCTGTTTCAGGGCCTCCTGGCCGATGACGGTCTGGTGCAGCAGCACGTGGTTGGCGGCACTGCCCAGCACATAGCCGAGCGAGGGGTCCTGGGCGAACGTCTCCAGCGCCTCGGAGGTGGCGATACCCAGGCTGCCGGGGCAGTCGGGGTCATCGGCGAGGATCTTGCGTCCGACGGCCGTCTCCGGACTGGGGCTGGGCACGCAGACCGCGCCGTAGGTCTCCATCAGGGCGGTGCGGTACGGCTTCTGCTGTGCGCTCACCCGGACCATGTAGACCTTGGCGGACAGCCCGAAGAACGAGGCGCTGAGCGCGGTGGCGCTCCCCCACTGTCCGGCGCCGGTCTCGGTGACCAGACCGGTCTTCCCGGCCTGCTTGTTGTAGTACGCCTGGGCGATCCCGGTGTTGGGCTTATGGCTGCCGGTGGGGGCGACGCCCTCGTACTTGTAGTAAATCCGTGCCGGGGTGCCGAGCGCCCGCTCCAGACGGCGGGCCCGGCACAGCGGCGAGGGCCGCCACTGCGCGTAGAGCTGCCGGACCGGTTCGGGGATCTCGAACTCGCGCGCCGTGCCCGTCTCCTGCTCGATCAGCGGCTCGGGCATGGTGTGCGCCATCTCGTCATGGGAGAGCGGCTGCCCGGTGCGTGGGTTGAGCGCGGGTGCGGGCGGGTCGCCCGGCAGGTCGGCGGCCAGGTTGTACCAGTGGGTCGGCGTGTCCGCCTGTGCCAGCGGAAACGTCGTCCTCTCCATCGTCAGGCCCCTTTCGCGGTGGTGGCCTCGGCAATGAGTGAGCCGGGGGCCGTGGTGTGCGCTCCGGCGAACAGCCGCGGATGCGCCTGCCGGATCCCGTCGACCACCAGGTCGTACGGGACGTCGTCGAACTCGCCGCGGTCGGCGAGGAATTCCATATGGCGGCGGCCCTGTTCGTCATAGGGGTGGTAGAGGCTGTCGGCGGTCCCGTCGAACTCCAGCGGACGGATGCCGTAGAGCTTGCAGAGCAGCTTGTTGAAGACCGGGGTGGCCTTCACCCAGACGCCGTTGAGCCGCACCGAGGTGAGGCTGTGGAAGCGGAACACATCGCCGCCGACCAGCTCGCGCAGACGCGGCGAGGCCAGGTGGTTGCGGACGTCGGCGTAGACCACCCGGCTGGGTACGCCGACGTGGCGCAGCGCCGCCGCGTAGACGATGGACTTGTGGACGCAGAATCCCGAACCGCGCTCGAGGACACCGGTGGCGGTCAGCCCGTGCCGGGACAGATCGGCGTCGTAGACGTCGTAGCGGATACCGTCCCGGACCGCGTAGTACAGCGCCACGGCCTTCGCCACCTCGCCGCGGGTGTCCGCTGCCGCGAGGGCGGTGTCGACGAAGGCCCGTACGGCCGGGCTGTCATGGTCGAGGAACTCGGTGGATCTCAGTGCCGACTCGAGGTCGTCGGTCATGCCGTCCTCTTCTCTTGTCCGCCGCGCACGGCGGAGGCCCGGTCCAGCCCCAGGAAGACGGCCAGGCGCTCACGCTGCATCTCCGAGGTCCCCGAGTAGATGGTCCCGGAGACCGCGTTGCGCAACTCCTTCTCGATACCGGACTCGGTGAGGTATCCGGCTCCGCCGAAGATCTGGACGGCCGCCAGCGCGGACCGCACATTGGCCTCGCTCACCACCAGCTTGGCGATGGCCAGGTCGGACACCACGCTCTCCCGTGCGGTGAACTTCTCCGCGGTGTCGTAGAGCCACTTGCGGGAGGTCTCCACGTCCATCTTCATATCGACGATGCGATGGGACACCGCCTGGTGCGCGCCGATGTGCACCCCGAACTGGGTCCGGCTCCGTGCGTAGTCGACGCACCGCTCCAGGCGGTGGCACATCTCACCGAGCGTGCCGGAGAAGCCGCACAGGATCTCCCACTTCATCACCTCGTCGAGGATCAGGAAGCCCGAGCCCACCGACCCCAGCACCTGGGACCGGTCCACCCGGACCTCGTCGAAGAAGACCTCGGACAGCGGGGAGGTGCGCAGCCCCATCTTGGCCACGGGGTTGCCGACGGTGAGGCCGGGGGTCGCGGTGGGGACCAGGAAGGTGGTGAGGGCGTCCAGCGCGCCCGCGGCGCCGGTGCGCGCGTAGACCACCAGCAGATCGGCGAGGGGGCCGTTGCTCACGAACGCCTTGCTGCCGTTGAGCACGAAGCCCTCGCCGTCCGCCGCCGCGGTGGTGCGCATCCCCATCACATCCGAGCCGCCGTCCGGTTCGGTGATGGCATGCGCGCCGATCAGGGTGCCGGCGCAGATCCCGGGCAGATAGCGCTCCTTGAGCGCGGTGGATCCGAAGCGCTGGAGCGGTACCCCGGTGCTCACGATGTGGGTGGAGGCCGAGAAGGTCAGCCCCGCGTCCCGGCAGCTGTGGCCCAGCCCCTCCAGCACATACATGGTGGTGGCCAGGTCCTGGCCGAGCCCGCCCCATTCGGTGGCGAACGGCAGCCCGAACAGCCCCATGTCGCGCAGCCGGGCCCAGCCGTCCCGGCTGAACTCCCCGGGGCCGTCGCGCTCCAGGTGGTCGGCGCCGATCGCCTCTCCGGCCTTCTCGACGGCGGCCCGTAAGGACCGCTGTTCCTCACTCCAGTGCCTCACACGGACCTCCGTCAGTACTGCGAGAACGCGTCCTCGGCCAGGGTGTGCCGCTCATCGCCCAGCAGCGGTGGGTTGAAGACGCTGATCAGCTCGAGGTCGGTGTCGGGCGCGGCGATCAGGAAGTGGGCGTCATGCTCGTCGAGGGCGTAGAGCACCCCGGGGGACAGATCATGGGTGGCGCTGCCGTCGGCCATCTCGATCCAGCCCTGGCCCGCGATGCAGTAACAAGCCTCGAGGTGGCGCCGGTATTCCAGCCGGGATTTGGTACCCGCGCGGACGATGGTGTGGCAGAGCGTGAAGCCCATCCGGTCGGCTTCCAGCAGAAAGCGGTAGCTCAGCCCGTTTCCCCAATCGACGGTCTTCACCTCGGTCTTCTTCCGGACGATCATCTGGCCACCTCTCCATCCTCCGGGACGGTCCCGCGGGCGTCTTCGATGAAGTGCCGTATCGCGGTCACCGAGCGGAAGGACGCCGGGGAGATCTCCAGGTCCTCGATCGGGAGGCGGTAGCGGCCGCGGAGCCAGTCGATGAGTTGCAGCAGTTGGAGGCTGCTCATCACTCCGCTGTCGAACAGGTCGAGCGACGGATCCAGGTCTCCGGCGGGTGTGCCGGGCAGATATGTCGTCACAAGATATTCGCTGATGTCGTGTTCCAAGCTCATGGCAGCAGACCCTGGGTGTCGTTCGGCGTCGGCCCGGTGGCGGAACGCCGAGGCGGCTCGGATGTCAGTTCGGTGAGCGTGCCCCGTGGCGGGGCGGGAACAACCGTGTCCACGGCGGGACATGGCGTCAGGTGAGGGCCGGGTCCTTGAGGAGGTCTTCCTTGATCCGGGCCCGGTCCGCCTTGCCGGTGGGCCCGGTGGGCAGTGGATCCCGGGTCAGCCGGAAGGTGGGCAGAGCGGCCCGCGCCAGCCGCGCGGAGCAATGGCCGAGCAGTCGCAGACTGGTGAGGCCGCTGTCGGGGGCGGTGCGCACCACGGCGCACAGCCGGGTACCGGCGAGGGGGTCGGGAAGGGGCACGACCACGGCGTCGAGCACCTCCGGATGGCTGAGGATCACTGTCTCGATCTGCTCCAGGTTGACCCGCACTCCGGCGGCCTTCACCTGGAAGTCATCGCGGCCGATCAGGGTCAGCTCGCCGTCGGCCCCGCGGCGGACCAGGTCGCCGGTGCGGAACCAGCGGCACTCACCGCCGTCCAGGGCCGTGGAGAAGAACCGGTCCTCGGTATCGGCGGCGCCGAGGTAGCCGGTGGACTGGAAGGGGGTGGACACCATCAGCTCACCGGTGCCGGGGCCTTCGACGGTCCGCTCGCCGTCCCGCAGCAGGACGCTCACGCCCGGCAGGGGGCGTCCCAGCGGCAGGTGCTCCCGGTCGGCGGCCTCGGCCGCGGGGAAGGAGTGCACCAGGCTGTCGTTGGTCTCGGTGCATCCGTACACGTTGTGGAAGACCGCGCCGGGGAACAGCGGCGCGAGCTGGGCGCGCAGGGCGCGCGGGGTGTGCTCCCCGGTCAGCAGGATGTGCCGGACACCGGGGAAGGGCTCGCCACCGGACACCGCCTGGGCCAGCAGCCGGAAGAACATCGGCACGGCCTGGATCACCTGGGGGCGGGTCCGCCGCAGCAGCCGCTCGAGCCGGTGCGGATTGGTGGCGAGGTCGGATGCGACGGGTACGACGGCGCCGCCGCCGCGCAGGGTGGCCCAGATGTCCAGCAGGCACAGATCGAAGTTGAGGGGGGCGTAGTTGAGCACCGTGGTGCCGGGGCCGAGGCCGAAGGTGTCCGTCGCCCAGTCGGTGAACCGGTCGAGGGCGTCCCGCCCGAGGGGGACGATCTTGGGGATTCCGGTGGAACCGGAGGTGGTGAGCAGCAGGGCGGTGCCCGCGGCAAGCGGGGACGGTGCGACCGCCGTCCGCGCGGGTGCCGTCCGCGTGGCCAAGGACTCCGCGGTGGCGGGCGCGCCTAAGGACTCCGCGGTGGGCGGCGGGCGTAACGCGAAGGTCCCGTCCTCGTCGGCCGTCACCTCGGCCTGGCAGCCGGACCGCAGCAGCAGCGCGGTCAGCACCTCCCGGCCGAGGTCGGGCGAGACCAGGAACACCGGCCGTCCGGCCCGGAAACAGGCCAGGGTCATCGCGATCGAGGCGGGCGACTTGACGGCGCGTAACACGACCGGTGCCTCGCCATGCAGACCCGCTACGGTCAGCGCGGTGCCGGCCCGGCGGGTCAGCTCGGCCAGCGCCGCATAGCTGACAGCGGTCTCCCGCCACCACAACGCCGGGGCGTCCGGCGTCCGTTCCGCGTGATCGAGAACATTTCGTGCGAGATGATCGGACATCTGCTCCCCCGTGGCATTTCCCCCGACATACCGTTGCCTACTATCACATTCTCCACATTGGATAGTCAACGGACGTATCGAGCATTCCTCGGTGTTTCTTCTCGCTCCGGGCCGGGGCCCGGAGCGGCTCCGGGGCCGGGACGCGGGCCCCGCCCCGGAGCGGTCGCCTCATACGGCCGCGAGGCGTCCGCGCAGGGTCGCCAGACCCATCGGACCCAGTTTCAGCGCGGCGGTGTGGAACGCCTTCTGATCGAACGCGGCGCCCTGGCGGGCCCGTGCGTCCTCGCGGGCGGCCAGCCACTCCCGCTCCCCCAGCTTGTACGAGGGCGCCTGGCCCGGCCAGCCCAGATAGCGGTCGATCTCGTCCCGGACCTGGTCCCGCTGGGTGATGGTCCGCGTGAGCATGAACTCCAGCCCCAGTTCCGGGGTCCAGCGCTCGCCCTCGTGGAATCCGGTGCCCACCGGGATGGACAGCTCCAGATGCATACCGATGTCGACGATCACCCGCGCGGCGCGGAAGAGCTGCCCCGCCAGCATGCCCAGCAGATCGCCGTCGTCGTCCAGTCGTCCCAGCTCGCGCATCAGCCGTTCCGCGTACAGCGCCCAGCCCTCGCTGTAGCCGGAGACATGGCACATGAGCCGCTGGAAGCGGTTCAGCCGCCCCGACTGGTGGACGGCGGTGGCGATTTGCAGATGGTGGCCGGGAACGCCCTCGTGGTAGACGGTGGTGACCTCGCGCCAGGTCGGGAAGTCGGTCTGGCCGGGCGGGATCGACCACCACATCTGGCCCGGCCGGGAGAAGTCGTCGGACGGCCCGTTGTAGTACGCGCCGACGACGCCACCGGGCGGCGCGATCAGACACTCCAGCGCCATCAGCGCGTCGGGGATCTCGAAGTGGCCGCCGCGCAGATCGGCCAGCGCGGCGTCGGACAGCCGCTGCATCCACTCCCGCAGGGCGCCCGCGCCCCGCAGCCGGTAGCGCGGGTCGGCGTCGAGGGCGGCGGCCGCCTCGGCCGGGGTCGCACCCGGTGCGATCCGGCAGGCGACCCGCTTCAGCTCGGTCTCGATCCGGCGGAACTCCTCCCAGCCCCAGGCGTAGCACTCCTTGGGGTCCAGCTCCGCACCGGTGAAGAAGCGCAGCCAGAGGGCGTAGGCGTCCGGGCCGACGGCATCCCGGGCGGGGGCAACCGGGGCCAGTTCCTCCCGGAGGAAGCGGGCCAGTCCGGCGTAGGCGGCGGACGCGGCGGCGGCTCCGGCGTCCAGATCGGCGCGCAGCCCGGGCGACACCTCCGCGGGGGCCACCAGAGTGGCGAAGTGGCCGCCGGCCCAGATGTCGCACTGGGCGGCGGTCTTGGTGACCTGGCGCAGCGCGGCCACTTGGCCTCCGCCCGCGGCGTGGCGGAGTCCGGCCTCCAGACCCGCCATCGCCTCGGGCATCCGGGCCAGCCGGGCGGCGATCACCGACCAGTCGCGGTCGGTGCGGGTGGGCATCAGGTCGAAGAGCATGCACAGATGCTGTACGGGGCTCTCGATGACATTGAGCGCGGCGCAGTCGAGCCCGGCCTCGTGGATCTCCAGATCGAGGCCGACGCGCTCGGTGAAGGTGTCGCGGGCGGCGGTTTCGGAGTCCTCGCGCGTGGTGGCGGCGCGGATCGCGCGCAGGGCCGCGGTGTGGAGCTCGGCGCGCGCCCGGTGGCCTTCGGGCGAGTAGTCGGTGAGGCGGTTGTCATGGCCGGGGATACCCAGCAGGGTCGCGGCGTTGGGGTCGAGGGCCGCGTAGTCGTCGACATAGCGGTCACAGAGGGCGTGGATGGGGCCGGAGACCGAGTCAGCCATGGGGGCGACAGTACCTCTTCCGTAGCGGAAGCGGCGAAAGAGTTTCTGGGTGCTTCGCAGGTATGGCTCGTTCTTTTTGGCGGCCCGGCCGGTAGACGATCAGTTCGCCATGCACCTAGACCGGAGCTTCGGTTCTTCTGCAATGACAGATTCCGTTTTTATCAACGGCGATTGGGGTTATGCGTTTCAGCCAGTGAGGCCCGGTGGGACGGGGTTCGCCGACACGCCGTGAGGCATCGCGCCGGAGCGCCGAGTTACCGCGCCGAGACCGTTCACCACCCCCTGACCTCACCCTTTGCCATGCATATCGGTGACCGACCGGGCAACTGGGCACTTCCGGCCAATGATGTTGACGGGGGCAAGAACGTATGAGAGAAATTTTTTGCACGCCGGTCGTGCGTCCAGAGCCGGTTCAGCTTCCGGCGACACACCCCCCATTCCCGTAACCCGACCACCGGTTGTGGTGCCGCTGTGCGCGGGTAACTCCGGAAGCCTTCGAGAGCACATCCGTCTTTCACCCCGCGAGCTGGAGTTTTTTGGTGCCTGAGGTGCAGGATTTCGACCAGCCCACAACCTTATCGGCGGACCTCGTGGTGAACGGGGCGCGCACTTCCCACCACCCGGCCGCGCGCACCGTCGGCGTACCCGGCGACAAGTCGGTGAGCCACCGCGCCCTGCTGGCCGCGCTGCTCCCCGGGGCCCCGTCCCGGCTCACACTGCGCGGGGCCAACTCCGGTGGCGCCGTCCGCGCCCTGCTCCCCGCGCTGCGCGCCCTGGGCCTGCGGACCCACGCCGACGGCGACACCCTCACGGTGGTGCGCGGCGGTGCCCCGGTGCCGCAGCCGGTGCGCCCCCACCCCACCGTGACCGACTGGCCGGAGGGGGTGCCGTACCTGGAGACCGGGGGTTCGAGCGCCGCGGCCCGGCTGCTCATCGGGCTGCTCGCCGGGACCGGGGTGTCCGCCGTGGTGGACGGGGACCGGACCCTGCGCCACCGGCCGATGGACTGGCTGGTCACCCCACTGCTCCAACTCGGCGCCGACATACGCTGCTTAGGGGATCCGGGACGGCTTCCGGTGCTGGTCCGGGCGCCCGTCCACCGTCCCGGCACGGTGGAGCTGGCGGTGGGCAGCGCCCAGGCGCGCTCCGGTGTCCTGCTGGCCGCCGTGGCGGCGCGGCTCGCGGTCGAGCTCCGCCACCCGGTGCGCTCCCGGGACCACACCGAGCGGATGCTCACCTCGTTCGGCGCCCGGCTGACGGAACTCCCCGGCGCGGTGCGCTACGACGGCGGCGGGTACACCGTGCCACCGGTCGTGGACATCCCCGCCGATCCCTCCCTCGCCGCCTATCCGGTGGCCGCGCAGCTGCTCGGCCCTGGAGGGGGTGAGCTGCGGATACCCGATGTCTGTCTCAACCCCACCCGCCTCGGCTTCTTCGAGGTGCTGCGCCGGGCGGGCGCGGATCTCGGCTACCAGGACACCCGGCCCGGCTCCAGCGGCGAGACGGTCGGCACCCTCGTGGTCCGCGGCGGTCTCGAGAAGGTCACCGCCGTACGGGTCGACGACCCCGCCACCCTGCACGCGCTGATCGACGAGGTCCCGCTGCTGGCCGTGGTCGCGGCCCGGCTGCCCGGTACCTCCTGGATCGGCTGCGCCGGGGAGCTGCGCTTCAAGGAGACCGACCGGCTGACCACCACCGCACGGATGGCAGCCGCGTTCGGCGCGCGCGTGGAGGTGGCGGACGACGGACTGCGGGTGACCGGCGGCGCGCCGCTGACCGCCGGAGCGGTCCCCGGATTCGAGGACCACCGCATCGCCATGGCCGCCGCCACCCTGGCCACCAGCCTTCCCGGCCGCACCACCGTGCTGGGCGGTGGCTGCCACCGCACGTCCTTCCCCGACTTCGCCACGGTGCAACGCGCCGTCGGCGCGGACATCACCGAGGTCGCCACGGCATGAACAGCACACAGCGGACACCGGCGGAAGAGGCCCGGTCCACCGGCACCACCCTGGGCCCGGTCTTCCACTCCGGCCAGGGACCCTGGCTGACCGCCGAGGACGGCACCACCTGGTTCGACGCCACCTCGGGCAGCGGCGCGGCCACCCTCGGCCATCAGCACCCGGCGGTGGTCGCCGCCGCCACCGCCCAGCTCAACCGGCTGGTGCACACCGGCTGCAAGCTGGGCTCGGACGCCCGCACCCGGCTGGTCCGGCGGCTGGGCGGGCTCAGCCCGTACCGGACCCCGGCCGTACTGCCCACCGTGACCGGCGCCGAGGCGGTCGAGACCGCCCTGAAGGTCGCCCGCGCGGCCACCGGCCATCGCGCGGTGGTCGGCTTCACCCACGGCTACCACGGCAAGACCGCCGGGGCCCTCGGGCTCACCTGGCGCGCCGAGTTCAAGGAGTACAGCGCACTGCCCTCGGACACGGTGGTGACCGCCACCCTGCCCGATCCGCGTACCGACCGGCCCGAAGGACCCGAGGCGGTGGCCGCGCTGCGCCACAGTCTGGAGGAGGCGCTGGACGCCGCGGACCACCTCGGCGGGACCGCCGCCGTGGTCCTGGAGCCGATCCAGGTCACCGAGGGGCTGCTGATCGTGGAGCCGCCGCTGCTGGACGAGATCGCGCGCGCCGCCCACGCCCGCGGTGCCCTGCTGGTGCTGGACGAGATCTACACCGGACTCGGCCGGGCGGGACGGATGTTCACCGCCGAGCTGATGGCCGAGACCCCCGATCTGACCCTGGTGGGCAAGACACTGGGCAACGGCTTCCCCCTCGCCGCCGTGGTGGGTGAGCGCGCGGTGCTGGACGCGCTGCCGGCCGGGGTGCAGACCTCCACCTTCTCCGGCTCACCGCTCAGCTGCGCCGCGGCCGAGGCGGTGCTCGACGTCGTGGTCGGGGAGGAAGTGCCGACCCTGGCACGGGAGTTGGGTGACCGGCTGGCCACCGATCTGGCGAAGCTCGCGGTGCGCTTCCCCTGGATGTCCGCGGTGCGCACGGCCGGAGCGCTGGCGGCGTTCGACTGTGTCACGGAGGGCCGTCCGGATCCGGCGCTCGCCCAGGCCGTCAGAGCCGCGGCCTCGCGCGGACGGCTGTTGCTGTTCGGCGGCGGCCCCGAGGGCGCCACCATCAAGATCGTCCCCCCGGCGTTACTGGAGGAGCGGGACTACCGGTTCCTGGCCGAGGGGCTGACCGCGGCGGTCGCCGCGGCCGACTACGGGGAGGAGGCCCGGTCATGACCTTCGAGCAGCTGTCGAAGGACGTCCTGGAGTCCGGTCTGTGCACGGTGTGCGGGGCGTGCCAACTCGCCTGTCCACCCGGGGTGATCGGCTTCGACGATCTCGAGCCGGTGCTCACCGAACCGGCCTGGACCGCGTCCGACTGCGGCACCTGCGACGACTGCCTCACGGTGTGCCCCGGGGCCGATCCGGCCACCCCGTACGCCGAGGACCGGCTGTTCGGCCGCACCCGCACCCCCGAGGAGCGCTGGACCGGCATCTTCTCCGAGGTGCTGGCAGGACACGCGCTCTCCCCCGATCTGTACGAGGCGTCCGCGAGCGGCGGAAGCCTCAGCGCACTGCTCCAGACCGCGCTGGTGGCCATGGGTACCGATGTGGTGCTGGCGATGGGCCGTGACCCGGACCAGCCGTGGCGGGCCGCCCCCCGGCTGGTCCGCGACCCCGCCGAGCTGACCGAGACCGCCCAGTCCACCTACCAACTCGCCCCGTACTTGGGGCTGTTACGCACGGTCATGGAGAACGAGCCGGACGCCACGGTGGCGCTGACCGGAGTGGCATGCCATATCCAGGCGATGCGCAAGCTCCAGGCGATGGACACCGCGGCGGGCCGCTGGGCCCGGGACCATGTGGTGCTGATGATGGAGCCCGCCTGCTCCTCCAACACCCGCCCCGAAGGCACCGCCTCGGTGATCGAGCAACGTGCCGGGGTGTCCGTGGAGTCGGTGGTCCGGCTGCGCTACCGGGAGGGCGACTACCCCGGCGAGATCGCCATCCGCACCGACGACGGCGAGAACCACCAGGTGCCGTTCTGGCAGGCGGTGCGCGACTTCGCGAGCAACAAGACCCACCGCTGTCTGGCCTGTGGCGACTGGATGTCGGGGCTGGCCGATGTGAGTGTCAGCGACGGCGACCCCAATATCTTCGCGGCCAGCGTCAGCGGGGTGGAACAGCCCAAGCACGGGCGGGTGTTCGTCCGCACCAGGAGCGGCGCGGAGGCGGTGGCCGCGGCCGACTCCCACGGCCTGCTCTCGTTCCGCGCGGTGGAGCTGCGCGGACTCAACCTCGGGCTGGAGCGCAAGCGCAACCGGCGGGCGTCGTACGAGCGCTCCGGCGCGCCCATACCCGCCGGGCCCATTCCGCACCACCGGGAGGAGCTGGACATCATCCCCGACGAGCAGTGGATCGCCGCCCCCGAGGAGCCCGCGCCGGGCACCGCGGAGCGGGGGGAGGGCCGATGACGTCCACGACCGGGACACCGGCCCTGACCTCGCGGCGGCTGGTGGCCGGGGAGCGGGCGCTGCCGGACACCGTCACGGTGCGCACCGGTCCGCCCGCCCGTGGCGAGTTGCGTGTCCGGGCGGCGTACAGCCTGGTCAGCCCGGGTACCGAACTGCACTATCTGGACCGCTGGGCGGGCACCGGGGAGGGGCTGCCGCTCGGCTACTGCTCGGCCGGTGTGGTGGACGCCGTCGGGCCCGGGGTGGCGGGGTTCTCCGTCGGCGACCGGGTGACCGCGATGGGCTGGGGCGAGGCGGTCCACGGCGATGTGGTCACGGTGGCCTACCGGCTGTGCCGCCGGGTCCCGGACGGCATGGACCTCGCCGACGCGGTGGTGGCCAATCTGGCCGCCACCGCCGTGCACGCCATGGACCGGGCGGGGTTGCGCCCCGGCGACGAGACCGCGGTGGTCGGCGCGGGGATGGTGGGGCTGCTGGTGGCCCAGATCGCCGCCGCGCGGGGCCATCGCGCCACCGTGCTGGACCTGCGTCCCGAACGGGTCCGCGCGGCCGCCGGGTTGGGGCTGACCGCCCACTCCGGCCGTGATTTCTTCGACGGCGAGGAGAAGGCGGCGGAGCTGCCCGAGGGCGGCCGCTGTGTCTTCCTGTGCGGCACCGGGGAGGCCGGGGAGACCCTGGCCGCCGCGGCCCGCTGGGCGGGCCGGGCACCGGGCCGCCCCCGGCTGGTGGGGGTGGGCCGGTTCTCGGCGCGGGTCGACTTCAGCGTCGAGCTGGGCAATCTGGACATCCGCTACGCCGCCCGCTGCGGCGCCGGCTACCGCGATCCCTCCTACGCCCGCGGGCTGACCGACGTCAGCGCGCCCGAGGGCGAGGGCACCGTCACCGAGAACCTCCAGCGCGCCCTGGACCTGATCGAGCAGGGCGCCATCCGGCCGGCCCGGATGGGGCTGCCGCGGGTGCCGCTGGAGCGAGCCGCGGAGGTCTACGCCGAACTGCACGGGCGCCCCGCCCACCCTGCCGTGATCTTCACCTACGGAAACCACGGCGTGGCCGGGAGGAGGGAGCCATGACGAGCGTTACGGCAGAACACCATCCGGACACCGGCCATCGCCCCTTCCCCACGGCCGAGTCGGCGGGCACCCTGGTCCACCGTTTCCTGGAGATCGTCCATGCGCACCCCGGCGCCGAGGCCGTGGTCACCCCGGAGGTCCGCTGGACCTACCGGCAGCTGGCGGAACGATCCGCCCGGGTGTGCGGAGCGCTGCGCGCGGCCGGGCTGCGCCCCGGGGACCGGATCGGGCTGCTGTTCTCGCACGGCGGGGAGATGATCGCCGCACTGCTGGGCGCCCTGCGCGCCGGGGTGTCGTACGTCCCGCTGGACGGTGCGTACCCGGAGGAGCGGCTGGGCTTCATGGCCTCCGACGCGGGCGTACGCGCGCTGGTCACCGGAGCCGCGCACACCGCGCTCGCGGAACGGCTGGCGGACGGGGCGTTCCCGGTGCTGGCCTACGACGACGTGGTACGCGGTGACGCGGCGGCCGGGGCCGGTAACGGCGCGCTACCGGACGCGGAGGCGTACGTCCTCTACACCTCCGGCTCCACCGGGCGTCCCAAGCCGGTGGCGCAGATACACCGCAATGTGCTGCACCACACCCGGGCCTGGGCCGATGGACTGGCCATCGGCCCCCGGGACCGGCTGACCCTCCAGTCCGCGTACAGCTGGGACTCGGCCGTCCAGGACACCTTCTCCGCGCTGCTGACCGGCGCGGCCCTGTATCCGGTGGACCTCAAGGCGCTCGGGGTGACCGGGCTGCTGGAGTGGATGGCGGCCGAGGAGCTGACCGTCTACCACTCCACCCTGCCGGTGTTCCGGGCGCTGGTCCGGGCGATGGCGGGCCGTGGTGTCCGGCTGCCCGCGATGCGGATGCTGGCACTGGGCGGGGACACCCTCCACCTGGCCGATCTGGACGCCGCCCGCGGCCACTTCGAGCCCGGGTGCCGGGTGGCCGGGGCGTACGGCTCCACCGAGTGCTCCTGTGCGCTGCTGCGGGTGGCGGGTCCCGGATACCGGCCGCCGACCGGGGTGTTCCCGCTGGGCGATCCGGTGCCGGAGACCGGGGTACGGCTGGAGGACGCCGGGGGCCGTACCGTCGAGGGGCCGGGCGAGGGCGAGATCGTGGTGGTCAGCCGGTATCTCGCACCGGGCTCCGCACCGGACGGACGGACGTACCGCACCGGCGACCTGGCCCGGCGGCTGGACGACGGCACACTGCTGCTCATCGGGCGCCGTGACTTCCAGGTCAAGATCTCCGGTATCCGGGTGGAGACCGGAGAGGTGGAGAGCGCGCTCAAGCAACTGCCGCAGGTGCGCGAGGCGGTGGTGATGCCGTTCACCGACGGACTGGGCGAGCGCCAGCTCGCGGCGTATCTGGTGGCGGCCGACGGGGCGCGTACCGAGCCCGTCGCGCTGCGCACCGCGCTCCGGCGGACCCTGCCCGACCATGCGGTGCCCACTGCCTACGTCGTACTGGACGCACTGCCCCTGACCGCCAATCACAAGATCGACCGGGCGGCGCTGCCCTCTCCGCTCACCGCCACCGCGCCGGACACCGGCGCCGGGGAGCCGCCGCCCGTCGGCAGCCCCGCGGAACGGGCCGTGCTCGCCGTGTGGCGGGACGTCCTGGGAGTGGCGCGGCCCGGCCTCGACGACAACTTCTTCGATCTGGGCGGCACCTCACTGCGGATGGCCGCCGTGCATGAGCGGCTGACCCGCGAGGTGGCGCCCGCGCTGCGGATGACCGACCTCTACCGGGCGCCGACCGTACGGGCGCTGGCCCGGCTGATCGACCGGGCCGCGGCTCCGGGGACGGCCGCCACACCGGGCGGCGCCACCGCGCCGGGCCGGGACCGCGGTGAGCGCCGCCGCGGCGCGCGTGCCTCCTCCCGACGGTCCGACGCCCGTGCCCGGATCGCCGCGACCTCCCCCCGCCCGCCCTTCGGTGAGACCCGCGACCCCGCCCCAGGAGGCGTAGATGACTGAGCAGTTGGCGGATTCCCCCGTGTCCGGGCGGATCGCCGTCGTCGGCATGGACTGCCGGTTCCCCGGCGCCCGCGACCACACCGAGTACTGGCGCAACCTCCTCGCGGGCACCGACCACCTCACCGATCTGGACGAGGAACGGCTGCGTGGAGCCGGGGTGCCGGAGGAGACGTTCGGCGGCGACCGCTATGTGCGCCGGGCCGCGGTCGTCGAGGACGCGGACGCCTTCGACGCGTCGTTCTTCTTCCTCAGTTCCCGCGAGGCCGAGCGGATGGATCCGCAACTGCGGCTGTTCCTCCAGACCTCCTGGGCGGCGCTGGAGCACAGCGGCCATGACTCGGAGGTCTACCCGGGCCGGATCGGTATCTTCGCCGGTTCGCTGACCAGCACCTATCTGCTGAACAACGTCCTGACCGGGGAGCGCGGGTTCAACGGTTCACTGCCCCGGCTCCAGCAGGACATGGCCACGCTGATGGGCAACGACCCCAACTACCTCACCACCCGCGCCTCGTACCATCTGAAGGTCACCGGCCCCAGCTTCGCGGTGCAGACCGCCTGTTCCACCTCACTGGTGGCGGTGCATGTGGCGGCGCAGAGCCTGCTGGCCGAGGAGTGTGACGTGGCGCTGGCCGGCGGGGTGGCGCTGCGCTTCCCGCAGGAGGCGGGGTACGTCCACGAGACCGATGGCATCGCCTCGGCCGCGGGCACCGTCCGGCCGTTCGACGCGGGTGCGGACGGCACCGTGTTCGGCAACGGCGTCGGGGTGGTGGTGCTCAAGCGGCTGGAGGACGCGCTCGCCGACGGCGACACCGTCTGGGCGGTGCTGCGCGGTTCGGCGGTGGGCAACGACGGCAACGACCGCGCCGGGTTCACCGCGCCCGGGATCTCCGGCCAGGCCGCGGTGCTCGGCGAGGCGCTCGGGGTGGCCGGGGTGGACCCGGCCTCGGTCAGCTATCTGGAGGCCCATGGCACCGGGACCCGGATCGGCGACCCGATCGAACTCGCCGCCGCCGCACAGGTCTACCAGGTGGCCGGCGCTCCCCCGCTCACCCTGGGCTCGGTCAAGGCCAACATCGGGCATCTGAGCACGGCCGCCGGTGTCGCCGGACTGATCAAGTGTGTGCTGATGCTGCGTCATCGCACATTGGTGCCGACCCCGCACTTCACCGAGTGGAACCCGGAGTGCCAGGTCGAGGGGACCCGCTTCCGGATGGGCACCGCGGTGGAGCCATGGCGGAGCGATGACGGCCCGCTGCGCTGCGCCGTCACCTCCACCGGGATGGGCGGCACCACCGCGCATGTGGTCCTGGAGGAGGCACCGGAGGCCGCCGCCTCGACGGACGGCGCCGCGCCCGCACCGCCGGTGGTGCTCATCCCGGTGTCCGCCAAGTCGCCCGCGGCGCTGGAGGCGGCGCGGCTGGCGCTCGCCGACGCCCTGGAGGAGGCCGCGCCGGAGGACACCACATCGGAGGACGCCGCCGCCGACGGCGCGGGCACCGGCGCGCTCGGCGACATCCACCTGGACGACGTGGCCTACACCCAGGCCACCACCCGCCACACCTTCGACTACCGGGCCGTGGTCACCGCACCGGACCGGACGAGCGCCGTCCAGGCGCTGCGCACCGCCGATCCGCGGTATGTCTTCCAGGACTCCGGCCACCCCGCCGACCGCCCGGTCACCTTCCTCTTCCCGGGCCAGGGCGCCCAGTACCCCGCCATGGGCCAGGAGTGGTACGCACATCTGCCGGTCTTCCGGGACACGGTGGACGAGTGCGCCGCACTGCTCGCCCCCCATCTCGGTCTCGACCTGCGGGACGCGCTCTACCCCGCGCTCCGCGGCCATCAGGGCGAGCGCCATGACCTGGGCCGTACCCGGCTCACCCAACCCGCCCTGTTCACCGTGGAGTTCGCGCTCGCCCGGCAGTGGATGGCCTGGGGCGTCCGCCCGGCCGCGCTCATCGGCCACAGCGTCGGCGAGTACGTGGCGGCCACCCTGGCCGGGGTGTTCCGGCTGCCCGACGCGCTGGCCGTGATCGCCGAGCGCGGACGGCTGGTGGACGAGCTGCCCGCCGGAGTGATGCGGGCCGTGATGACCACCCCGGAGGAGCTCGCGCCGTACCTGGGCGACGGGGTGGACCTGGCCGCGGTGAACGAGCCCGCGGTGTGCACCGTGGCGGGACCGCCCGAGGCCGTCCGGGAGCTGACGGCCCGGCTGACCGCCGATGGCGTACCGCACCGCAAGGTGTCCACCTCGCACGCCTTCCACTCCGCGATGATGGACCCGGCCGTGGAGCCGCTGACCGAGGTGGTGCGCGGGGTCGAACTGGGCCGTCCGCGGATCCCGTTCCTGTCCAACCGCACCGGCACCTGGATCCGCGACGAGGAGGCCACCGACCCGGCGTACTGGGGCGCGCATCTGCGGGAGACCGTACGGTTCGCCGACGACGTGGCCACCGCGCTGGCCCAGGGCGACCAGGTCTTCGTCGAGGTGGGCCCCGGCCACACCCTGGCCACCTTCACCCGGCGCCACCAGGACCGGCAGACCGGTATTCCGGTGGTCACCTCCACCGCGCGCACCAAGGACCCGGCCGCCGATCTCACCGCGCTGACCGCCGCGCTCGGACGGCTGTGGGCGATGGGGCTCACCCCCGACTGGGCGGGCTACTACGCGGGGCGCGGACGCCGCAAGGCACCGCTGCCCACCTACCCCTTCGAGGCCACCCGCTACTGGGTCGAGCCCGGTGCGGGGACGCCGACCGGGGCGGGGGGTCGTACCGGCTCCGGCGCGGTACGCAAACTGCCGCTGGAAGAATGGTTCTCGGTACCGGCCTGGCGGCCCGCGGTGGGCACGCTCGACACCGAGGTGACCCCGATCGCCGAACCGGTGCTGCTGTTCGCCGACGCCCGGGGCACCGCCGCGCGGATCGCCGGACACGCCCTCGCCGATGAGGTGCTGACCGTGGTCGCGGGCGAGGCGTACGGGCGGGACGGGGACACCTTCACCCTGCGCCCGGACTCCGAGGAGGACCACAGCCGGCTGATCGGCGAACTGCTCACCGAGAACCGGCTGCCGGGCCGGGTGGTGCACGCCTGGTGCACCGATCCACTGCCGCCCGGACGTGGCGTCGAGCGTTTCGAGATGGCCCAGCGCCGGGGTGTCTACAGCCTGATCGCCCTGGTCAAGGCGTTGAGCAAACACGATGTGACCCGCCCGCTCCAGCTGGATCTGATCAGCGCCGGGGCGTATGCCATCAGCCCCTCCGAGCCCGAACCGGCCGCCGAGCTGGTGACGTTGGCGGTGGCCGCGCGCGTCATCGGCCAGGAACACGGCAACATCGGCGCCCGCCATATCGATCTGCCCGCGGCCGTGGACGAGCGCTCGCTGCGCACCCTGGCGGCCGAACTCACCTCCGCCCGGCCGCCGGAGCTGGCCGTCACCCTGCGCGGTGGCGGCCGCTGGGTCGCCGATATGGAGCCGGTGCGCGCCGACTGGTCCGCCACGGCACGCTCCCGGCTGCGGGAGGACGGCGTCTACCTCATCACCGGTGGCCTCGGTGAGATCGGCTCGCTGATCGCCCGCTGGCTGCACGGTGAGACCCGGGCCCGGCTGGCGCTGCTGACCCGGGACGCGCTCCCCGCGCGGGAGGAGTGGGACGCCTGGCTGGAGAGCCACGAGGGCGACGACGAGACCTCGCTGCGCATCACCCGGCTGCGGGAGCTGGAGGCGGCGGGCGCCGAAACCCTCCTGGTGCACACCGATGTGGCCGATGTGACGGGGTTGCGGGCCGCGGTGGAGCGGGTCGAGGAGCACTACGGCGCGCTGCACGGTGTGGTGCATGCCGCGGGGCTGCCCAGCGAGCAGTGGGACCGCGCCCTGACCGGCGCCGATGTGGAGCAGTGCCAGTGGCATTTCGTGCCCAAGGCACACGGTCAGATCGCGCTGGAGGAGGTGCTCGCCGACCGCCCGGTGGACTTCTGTCTGATGCTGTCCTCGCTGGCCGGTGTGCTGGGGGGCTTGCGGCTGCTGGCGTACGGCGCGGCCAACCACTTCATGGACGCCGCCGCCGAGCGGGCCAACCGTGGCCTGGAGCGCACCGTGTGGATCAGCGCGGCCTGGGACGTATGGCAGCACCACCAGGACGAGAAGCGGGCCATCTCGGCGATCGGCCGCAGCATGGACGACAAGGCGATCCAGCCCGAGGAGGGGCTCGAGGCCATCCGCAGACTGCTGTCGCTGCGTGATGTCTCCCATGTGGCGGTCTCCACCTGGGACATCGGCTACCGGCTGGACCAGTGGGTGCGCGACGAGCGGATCGTCCGGCCCAGCGCGGGGGCCGCGGCGCTCGGCGAGGAGACGGCGGACCCGGAGTCCGGCGGGCTCACCGAGCAGGTGGCCCGGCTGGTGCGGGACGCGCTGGGAGCCGAGGACATGCCCGTGGACGGGGACATCTTCGAGTTCGGCGGGGACTCGCTGCTGATCGTCCGGCTGCTGTCGGACATCCGGGAGTTCTTCACCGTCGAGGTGCCCCTGGCCGATGTGCTCGCCGAACCGACCCCGGCCGCGCTGGCGGCACTTGTCCGACTGCGGCTGGACGCCCGTGCGGAGGGCGAATCCGGCGGGGACGGCGAGGCCGCCGAACTCCAGGCGCTGGCGGACGAACTGGCCGCGCTCGACCCCGACGTCACCGAACGGCTGCTGTCCGAGGCGGCCCTCGAAGAACAGCCCAAGGAGAGCTGACCCGTGGACTTCAGCCTGATCTTCTTCTCCGGCGATGAGAAGAACAAATACCGCTTCGTCTTCGACGCCGCCCGGTTCGCCGACGAGAACGGCTTCACCGCCATCTGGACGCCGGAGCGCCACTTCCACCGCTTCGGCGGTCTGTACCCCAACCCCTCGGTGCTCGGCGCCGCGCTGGCCAACGCCACCCAGCGGCTCCAGATCCGCGCGGGCAGCGTCATCCTGCCGCTGCACAGCCCGATCCGGGTGGCCGAGGAGTGGGCGGTGGTGGACAACCTCTCTCAGGGCCGTGCCGGGATCGCGCTGGCCACCGGTTTCAGCCCGGTGGACTTCGCCATCAACCCCACCGGCTGGGAGGACCGCCGTCAGCGCACCTTCGACGCGGTGACCCGGATCCGCGAACTGTGGGAGGGCGCACCGGTGTTCGTCCAGGACGGCCTCGGCAACCACGTCGAGGTGGAGCTGCATCCGCAGCCCGTCCAGCCCGAGTTGCCGATGTGGCTCACCTGCACCAAGAGCCCGGAGACCTTCGAGATGGCCGGGCGGCTGGGCTGCAACGTCCTCACCGCGCTGATCGATATGACCAACGAGGAGCTCGAGGAGAAGCTCGAGATCTACTTCAAGGCGCTGGACGCGTACGGACACGACCGCGAGGACGTCACCGTCACGCTGATGCTGCACACCTTCATCGGCACCGACCTGGACGAGGTGCGGGAGACGGTGCGGCCGCCGTTCACCGAGTATCTGCGGTCCTTCCTCACCGTCATCGACTCACAGAAGAAGAACCTCGCCCCGGGCGCGGGCGTACGGGACATGTCCGAGGGCGACACCGACCAGCTCATCTCCTTCGCCTTCGACAAGTACTTCGAGAAGGGCGCGCTGCTGGGCACCCCGGACTCGTGCGTGGCCGTGGTCGACCGGTTCAAGGGCATGGGGGTCACCGAGATCGCCTGTCTCATCGACTTCGGCGTCGACGAGGAGCTGGTGGTGGACAGCCTGGGCCAGCTGGACGAACTGAGGAGGCGTTACGCATGACGGGCTCGTCCGTACCGGCGGAGCTGGCCGCACGGCTGGCCGCCCTCACCCCGGAGCAGCGCGCCCGGCTGCGGGACCGGGTGCGCCAGGAGCGGCGCCCCCGGGTCCTGACGCCCGGCCAGCGCAGGCTGTGGGAGACCCACCGGGCCACCGGCGGACGTCCGGTGGACGTGGTGTGCCAGGCCGTCCGGCTGACCGGGGCGCGGGTCGGCCTGGACGCGCTGGCGGAGCGGATCGGGGGGTTCGTACGGCGCCACGAGGCGCTGCGCACCACCTTCGAGGAGACGGACGGCGGTGTCCGGCCGGTGGTGCACGAGGAGTTGCCGCCCCGGCTGCTGCACACCTCGTGCCCGGACGCGGAGGCGGCGTACGCGCTCGCCCGCAAGCTGGCGCATGAGCCGTTCGACCTGGCCGCCGGTCCGCTGCTGCGGGTGGCGCTGGCCGAGGGGGCGTCCGGCGACGAGGCATGGCTGCTGGTGGTCGTCCACAATCTGGTCTTCGACGCCTGGTCGTTCGAAATGCTGCTGGATGAACTCGGCCGGGCGCCGGGGGACCCGGAGCCGGAGGCGGTGCCGTTCAGCCGCTTCGCGGAGGAGCAGACCGCGTGGGTGGCGAGCGAGGCCGGGCGCGCGGCGGCGGCGTACTGGGCGGCCGAAGTCAGCGATCCGCCCGCGCCGTTGCCCACCGACCGGCCGCGGGACGGGGCGACCGGGCGCGACGGCGGGCGGGTGGCGTTCGCCCTGTCCGCCGCGGTGGCCAAGGGGATCGCGGCGGCGGCCCAGCGGGAGGCCGCCACCGCCTACGCGGGCTGGCTGGCCGTGGCGTGGGCCGCGTTCGAGGAGTTCGGCGGCTCGTCCGATGTGCTGCTCGGCACCTTCACGGCGGGCCGGGACCGGCCGGGCGCCGAGGCGGCCGTGGGCTATCTGCTCAATGTGCTGCCGGTGCGGCTGCGCGACCTCGGCGACGGCGGCCCCGCCGCGCGGATCCGGGCCGCCCGTGCGGTCTCCCGGGCCGGGCTGCGGCACGCCGCGTATCCCGGTGAGCTGATCGACGCCCCGCGCCGGGTGCCGGGCACCCATCCGCTGCTGGACGCGGTGTTCGTCTTCGACAACCTGGGCGAGAGCGCCCGTACGGTCCGGGGCGCCGAGGTGTCCACGGCCGACCTGGACAAGGGCGTGGCCCGCTACGACCTGACGCTCGCGGTCTACCCGGGCCCGGACGGGGTGTCCGGCTGGCTGGAGTACGACACCGCGCTGTACGACGAGGCCACCGCCCGAGGGCTGGCCGAGCGGTTCACCGCCGCGGCCGAGCGGATGTCCCGGGAGGCCCCGCGATGATCACTCCCCGGCTCTGCGGTGCCGCCTATGAACTGGGCGAGTACGCCGATCCCGTGGGCGAACTGGCGGAGCTCCGGGCGGCGCCACGGCTCGCGGCCGAACTGACCTCGCCCGCCGCCGGGTTCGTCCGCTACCGGTGGTCCGAGGCGCCGGTGACCGAGCTGATGACCGCGGCCGTGCAGCGCACCCTGGCGGCGGCCGGGGTGCCGGGCGCCGGGATCGACATGGTGCTGCTGGCCACCGACTCGCTGCCGGCGGGGCGCGCCGCCCACCGGGACGTCGCCGAACTCCTCCAGGAGACCGGGATGTCCCGGGCCACGGTGTCCACACTCGGCCTGATGGACTGCGCCACCGCGATGGCCGCGGTGGGCACGGCGGCCTCACTGGTCCGGGACGGCACCGCCCGGCAGGTCTTGGTGGTCAGCGGCGACCTGGCCGATCTGTCCACCGGCGGGCAGCGGGTGGTGGCGGGCGGCGCGGCGATCGCCAGCGACGGGGCGGCCTCCGTCCTGGTGTCCGCGGACGCGCCGGGCCTTCCGGTGCTGGCCATGGCGCACCACGCCGATCCGGAGCAGGAGTGGGGCGGCGGTCCGCCACCGCAGCAGCTGGCGTCCCGGATCCGGGCCTACCGCGAGCTGTTCGAGCGGCTGGCGGCACACCATCCGGTGCCCCCGGCCACGTCCCTGGTACTGCCCAGCCACTTCGCCCGCCATGTGATGCGGATGTACCTCGCGGACGTGGGGTTCCCGGCGGACCGGATCGCGCTGGACGGCGTGGCACGGCTGGCCCACTGCCAGGGCAGCGACCCGCTGATCACCCTCGCCGATCTGCTGGCCGAGCCCAAGCCCGCCGACGCGGGGCGGGCGGCGGATCCGGAGCGGCTGGTGCTGCTGGGCGCCGGGATCTCCCATCTGGCGGCGGTGCTCCTGGACGCCCGTCCGGTGCCCCGGCTCGAGGGGGGATCCCCCTGACCGGCCACGCCACGGACGCACGGCAGGTGACCCCCGCGGAGCTGCGGACCGTGGCCCGGCGACTGCCGACGGGGGTCACCGTGGTCACCAGCGGACGGGGCGGCGAGACCCATGGGATGACGGTGAACTCCTTCACCACGCTCTCGCTGACACCGCCCCTGGTGTCCTTCTCGGTCCGGCACACCGCGCGGATCAGAGGGCTCATCGAGAGCACCGGTGGTTTCACGGTCAATGTGCTGGCCGCCGAACAGGCCGGTCTGGCGGGCTGGTTCGCCGACCGCGACCGGCCCACGGGGGCGGACAGCTTCCGCGCCGTCGAGACGGCCGGGGCCCCGGCGGCGGGCGGAGTGCGGATCGCGGGCGCGGTCGGGCACTTCGTCTGCCGTACGGTCCGGCTGGTCGAGGCGGGCGACCACACGATCGTCATCGGCGCGGTGGCGGAGTGCGAGGCCCCGTCCACGGCGGACCCCCTGCTCTTCGTGGACGGCCGGTTCCACCCCCTCCCCGGCCCCCCACCCACCGGCCCGCCCCCGGCCGCACCGGACTGAGCCAACCGCGCCCGGGGCGCCCCCCGAAAGCGACGGGGCCCGCAACGGTGCCCTCCCTGGGGCCGGAAGCGGGGGCTGAGCCCACCGCGCGGCCGGGGCGCGGGCCCGAAAGCGACACGGGACCAACCACCGGTGCCGTGGGACAAACGACAGCGCCCTCCCCGAGCAGGCACCGGACGGGCCGCCCCCGGCCCCGGCCGCGACGGGCCGAACACGGCCGGGGCGCGCCCCGAAAACAGCACGCGACCCACACCGGCGCCCTCCCCGGGCGACCACCGGACGGGATGCCTCCGGGGGCGAGTACGGGCGGGGCGCGCCCCGAGAGCGGGGCGGGGGCGTGTCCCGGCCGCGCGGCGGGGACGCGCAGCGGCGCCGTGGGACAAACGACGGCGCCCTTCCCGGGCACCCGCCCGACGGGCCGCCCCGGGGCCGAGTACGGGCGGGACGTGCCCCGAAAGCTTCGCGGGGGCCCGCAGCGGTGCCCTCCCGGGGAACCGCACGACCCCGCCGGTACCTCGCGGCGCCAGCCGCGCCGCGCTCAGCGGATCGCGTAGCCGTACGGCTCGGGCGCGTGCACCCGGCCGCCGAGCTCCCGGGCGGCGCGGCGGGCGAAGGACGGGTCGCGCAGCAGCTCACGGCCGAGCAGCACCGCGTCCGCCTCACCATTGGCGACGATCTTCTCGGCCTGTCCGGGCTCGGTGATCAGACCGACGGCGGCGACCGGCAGCCCGGTCTCCCGGCGCACCCGGGCGGCGAACGGCACCTGGTAGCCGGGCTCGACGGGGATGCTCACCCCGGCCGCGTTACCGCCGGTGGAGACGTCGAGCAGATCCACGCCGTGCTCCTTGAGCAGCGCGGCGAACGCCACGGTGTCGTCCGGGGTCCAGCCGTCCCGCTCCAGCCAGTCGGTGGCCGAGACGCGGAAGAAGAGCGGAAGCTCCTCCGGCCAGACCGCGCGTACCGCGTCGACGACCTCGAGGGCGAAGCGGACGCGGTTCTCCAGGGAGCCGCCGTAGCGGTCGGTGCGGCGGTTGCTGTGCGGGGAGAGGAACTCACCGATCAGATACCCGTGGGCACCGTGGATCTCGGCGACCTCGAACCCGGCGGCGAGGGCGCGCCGGGCGGCGGCCGCGAACTGCTCGACGACTTCGGCCATCCCCTCCTCGGTGAGCTCCTCGGGCACCGGGTGGCGCTCGTCGTAGGCGATCGGGCTCGGGCCGAGCGGCTGCCAGCCGCCCTCCTCCGGGCCGAGCGACGCCCCGCCCCGCCAGGGGGCGTCGGTGGCCGCCTTGCGTCCGGCGTGGGCGAGCTGGATGCCGGGGACCGTGCCGTGCCGCTTGAGGAAACCGGCGATCCGGCGGAACGCCTCGACCTGCCGGTCGTTCCAGATGCCGAGGTCCCCGGGGCTGATCCGGCCCTCGGGCGAGACGGCGGTGGCCTCGACCAGGATCAGACCGGTGCCGCCGGTGGCGCGGGCGCCGTAGTGCGCGAAGTGCCAGTCGTTCGGAATCCCGGCCCCCTCGCCGCTCTCCGCGCTGTACTGGCACATCGGCGCCATCCAGACGCGGTTGGGAATGGTCAGCGACCGTAGGGTGACGGGCTCGAAAAGGGCACTCATGAACGTCTCCAATCGACCTCGCGCGGCCGGACCGGACCGCGTTAGTACGATACGCATCGTATTACGAAGGCTGTCAAATTACGATGCCTCTCGTACAACGATCCGTCGGACCCGACAGGGCGCCGATGTCAGGGGCGGGGTGCAGACTCTGTGATGACGGACACACCCATCCCCATCCGCCCTCCACACCAACTCCGCACCAGCTCCGCACCGCAAGGAGTGAGCCGTCATGGACGACGTCCTGCTCGCCATCGGCACCCGCAAGGGCCTGTTCCTCGCCCGCCGGACCGGATCCTCCGGCGTCGACTGGGAGTTCACCGGCCCGCACTTCCCGATGCAGGCGGTGTACTCCGTCGGTATCGACACCGCCCGCGGCCGCCCCCGCCTGCTCGCGGGCGCCGACAGCTCCCACTGGGGCCCCTCGGTCTTCCGCTCCGACGACCTGGGGCGGAGCTGGCACGAGCCCGCACGGCCCGCGGTCCGGTTCCCCGAGGGCACCGACACCTCGCTGGAGCGGGTGTGGCAGCTGCACCCGGCGGGCCCCGCGGCGCCGGAGGTGGTGTGGGCGGGCACCGAGCCGGGCGCGCTGTTCCGCTCCGAGGACGGCGGGGAGAGCTTCGGCTTCGTCCGGGCGCTGTGGGACCACCCGCAGCGGCCGCAGTGGGGCGCGGGGTACGGCGGCCAGGCGGTGCACACCGTGGTCACCGACCCGCGGGACGCGGACCGGGTCGTGGTCGCGGTCTCCTCGGGCGGGGTGTACCGCACCACGGACGGCGGTGCGAGCTGGGCACCGTCCAACAACGGGCTCAAGGCCGACTTCCTGCCCGACCCGTACCCGGACTTCGGCCAGTGTGTGCACAAGATCGCCCGGGACGCGGTCGATCCGGACCGGCTCTACCTCCAGAACCACGGCGGCGTCTACCGCTCCGACGACGGCGGCGCGCACTGGACGGAGATCGGCAAGGGGCTCCCGGCCGACTTCGGCTTCGCGATCGCCGCCCATCCGCGGCGCGGCGGGGTCGCCTATGTCTTCCCGGTGATCGACGGCGGGGACCGCTATCCGCCGGACTACCGCTGCCGGGTCTACCGCACCGACGACGCGGGCGCGTCATGGACCGAGCGGTCCGCCGGGCTGCCCGGTGAGCACCACTACGGCGTAGTGCTGCGGGACGCGCTGCGCACCGATGACGCCGACCCGGCCGGGGTCTACTTCGGCAATCGCAACGGCGAGGTGTACGCCAGCCCCGACGAGGGCGAGAACTGGCGGCAGATCGCCCGGCATCTGCCGGACGTGCTGTGCGTACGGGCGGCCGTGGTCGGCTGAGCAATCGGCCGAGCGGTCGCCGAGCGGTCGCCGAGCGCCCTCGCCCGGAGGTGATCCACTGAGTGGCACACGGCTACCGCGTGAGCCACTAGAGTGACGCGGTGTGGCAGCGCGACCCTTGAACGAAATTGTCGAACCGGGCTGGGCCAAGGCACTTGAGCCCGTCGAAGAGCGCATCGCGGCGATGGGCGACTTCCTGCGGGCGGAGATCGCGGCGGGACGCACCTACCTCCCCGCGGGGGCCAACGTCCTGCGCGCCTTCCAGCAGCCCTTCGACGAGGTGAAGGTGCTGATCGTCGGTCAGGACCCCTATCCGACCCCCGGTCACGCGGTGGGGCTGAGCTTCTCGGTGGCACCGGAGGTCCGGCCGCTGCCCGGCAGCCTGGAGAACATCTTCCGGGAGCTGCACACCGACCTCGGGCTGCCGCGTCCGTCCAACGGCGATCTGACGCCCTGGACCCAGCAGGGCGTCCTGCTGCTCAACAAGGCGCTCACCACCGCACCGCGCCGTCCCGCCGCCCACCGCGGCAAGGGCTGGGAAGAGGTCACCGAGCAGGCCATCCGGGCCCTCGCCACGCGCGGCCGTCCCCTGGTGTCCATCCTGTGGGGCCGGGACGCCCGCGCGGTGCGCCCGCTGCTGGGCAGCCTTCCGGCGGTCGAGTCCGCCCACCCCTCCCCCATGTCGGCCGACCGCGGCTTCTTCGGATCGCGGCCGTTCAGCCGGGCCAACGACCTCCTGGCGCAGCAGGGAGCGCAACCCGTGGACTGGCGCCTTCCCTGACGGGCTCCCCGACGCCTTCCCTGACTCCCTCGGCCCTGGGGCCCGAGAGGTAGTCTGCCCGCCATGACGACACACCCGAACACCCCTGCGGGCTGGTACGCCGACCCGCAGGGCACGCCGAACCAGCTGCGCTGGTGGGACGGCGCCCAGTGGACCGAGCACACCCACCCCGGCCAGCCGGGCCAGGTCCCGCCGCAGCAGGCCGCGCAGCCCCACCCCAACCCGGCCAAGGTGCAGCACCAGGTACAGCACCAGGCGCATGTCGCCCCGGCCCAGGGCGGCGGTGGCACGCTGTTCACCGAGCCGGTGCTCGTGGTGAACCAGAAGGCCAAGCTGATCGAGCTGACCAACGAGTACAGCGTCTTCGACCAGCACGGCCGCACCGTCGGCTCGGTCGTCCAGGTCGGCCAGAGCACGCTGAAGAAGGTCGCGCGCTTCGTCTCCAGCCTCGACCAGTTCATGACCCACAAGCTGGAGATCCGGGACGCCAACGGGCAGCCGCACCTGGTGCTCACCCGCCCCGCGAAGTTCATCAAGTCCAAGGTGCTGGTGGCGCGCCCGGACGGACAGCCGGTCGGCGAGATCGTCCAGCAGAACGCCATCGGCAAGATCAACTTCGGTATCCACGTCAACGGCCAGCAGATCGGCGCCATCAAGGCCGAGAACTGGCGGGCCTGGAACTTCGCCATCGTGGACCACACGGACACCGAGATCGCCAGGATCACCAAGACCTGGGAGGGCCTGGCGAAGACCATGTTCACCACGGCGGACAACTACGTCCTCCAGATCCACCGCCAGCTGCCCGACCCGCTGCTGAGCCTGGTGGTGGCCACCGCGCTGACCGTGGACACCGCGCTCAAGCAGGACGCCCGAGGGTTCGGCTGAGCCGGTGACCGGCAGCTGTGTACTGGGCATCGACTCCGGGGGATCCGGCGTACGCGTGGGTGTGGCGCGCACCGCCCAGGCGTCGGGCGGCGCCGCGGAGAAGCCGCTGACCTGGTCCTCGCCCACTCCCGCCGCCGTGGGCGACCGCGGGATCGACGCGGCCGGGCTGCTCTCCCGGGTGCTCCCCGCCGCCGGGGAGCTGCTGCGCGAGGCCGGGGTACGGCGGGTGGACGCCGTGTGCGTCGGCGCGGCGGGCATGGCCTCGCTCGGTGACGAGCTGCGCGCCACCCTGCCCGCCGCGCTCACCGACGCGTTCGGCGCGCGCCGACTGGCCCTGGCGGCCGACGCGGTGACCGCGTACGCCGGGGCGCTCGGCCAGCGGCCCGGTGCGGTGGTCGCCGCGGGCACCGGCATGATCGCGCTCGGTGCGCCGCCGGAGGGCCCGGGCCCGGACGGGCGGCCCGGCGGCTGGCGACGGGCCGACGGCTGGGGCCATCTGCTGGGTGACTGCGGCGGCGGGGCGTGGATCGGCCGCGCGGGCCTGGAGGCGGCGATGCGCGCGTACGACGGCCGCGAGGGCGGCTCGCGGGCGCTGCTGGACCGTGCGGAGGCACTGTTCGGACCCGCGGACCAACTGCCGGGCCAGCTGTATCCGCGCCCGGACCGGCCCGCCGTCCTGGCCTCCTTCGCCCCCGAGATCGGTCGGCTCGCCGGGCGGGACCCGGTGGCGGACGGCATCCTGCGGGACGCCGCGGGCCATATCGCCCGGGCGGCGGAGGCGGTCTGCCCCCGTACCGCCTCCCCCGAAGTGGCCCTCACCGGTGGCCTCTTCCGGATGGGCGACCCCCTGCTGACGCCCCTGCATGAGGAGTTGACGAGGCGGCTGCCGGAGGCCCGGGTGACGCGATCGGCCGGAGACCCCCTGGACGGCGCCCTGTGCCTGGCGGCGGCCCTGGCGACGGACGATCTCCGGCTGCCCCGCGACGCGGCCCTGCTGACCGTCCTCGATATCGGTTAGATCCCGCCGTTCGCTCGCGGGACCCCTCGGCGGGAGCCCGCAGCCCGCGATCCCTCCGCTCTCCGGGGACCCCTCTCCGCATTTCGGACAGCTGGGTGGTTCTCCGAACATCCCCGACCGCTCAGCGCACACCGATGAACAGCGCGCCTCGGCAAAAGGGGACAGAATACGCCCTGTCGCCCCCTCCCGAACAGCCGAGCACATGAAGCGACTAACATGCGGCGCCATGAGCTCCCCCACTGGGCCCGCGTCCGGCCTGCCTGTACGAATGCCGCGTCCCCGCCAGCCCGGACGGCACCGCCGACCGGAGCCCGCCGCCGCACCCCTCGGCGCGCCTCCGCTGGTGCTGGCCGTCCCGGGCACCCCGGACCCGGCCACCCGGAGCCTGGCCGAGGAGGTCGTGAGCATCGCCCGCTCCGAGCTGCCCGGCCTCGACGCCCACATCGGTTATGTGGACGGCGACAGCGAGGAGTTCCCGCAGCTCGAGAGCGTGCTGACGCTGGCCGCGCAGGACCGCGCCGAGCGCGTCCGCCAGGCGACCGAGGCCGCCAAGGCCGCCGCTGCCGCCACCGCGGAGGCCTTCGCCGCCGCCGAGGCCGCGGGCGAGGAGATCCCGCCGCTGCCGCCCGAGTCCAGCATCCCCACCGACGGCCCCGCCGCCGTCGTGGTCCCGCTGCTCGCGGGCCCGGACAGCGCGCTGCTGCGCCGGATACGCCAGGCCGTCATGAGCAGCGGCTCCGCCGCCGAACTCACCGATGTCCTCGGCCCGCATCCGCTGCTCGCCGAGGCCCTGCACGTCCGGCTGTCGGAAGCGGGTCTGGCCCGCGCCGACCGCGCCCGGCTGTTCACGGTCGCGACCGCGGCGGACGGCATCATCCTGGCCACGGTCGGCGGTGAGGACGCGGCGCAGGCCGGCGGTATCACCGGCATGCTGCTCTCCGCGCGCCTCGCCGTACCGGTGATGGCCGCGGCGCTGGACGAGGACGGCGCGGTCCTGCGCGTCGCCGAGCAGCTGCGCTCGGCCGGTTCCGCCCGGCTCGCGCTCGCGCCGTATCTCATCGGCCCGGAGGTCGCCGCCGGGCTGACCGCCGCCGCGGCCGAGGAGGCGGGCTGCGCCGCGGCCGAGGCGCTCGGCGCCTACCCGGCCGTGGGCAAACTGGTGCTGGCGAAATACGCGGCGTCGCTGGGCCTGACGCTGCCGGGCGGCACGGCGATGCGCTGACGCGCCACGAACACCGCGGTGGGGCGGCGGCCGGTTTCGTTCCGGACCGCCGCCCCACCGCGTATCCGGCTACGCGCGTCAGCCGAACACCACACAGGAGGCCGCGGGCACCGCGAGGGATCCGGCCTGCCTCGGTACCCCCGTCGCGGGGTCGAGGCTGAACCAGGTGACGTCGCCCGAGCGTTCGTTGGCCGCGTACAGATGACGCCCCTCCGGACCGAGTGCCAGGTCCCGGGGCCAGCTGCCGCCGCAGGAGGTGGTGGCGACCGGCTCCGGACGGTCGCCGGTGGCGTCGAGCGCGAAGGTGGTGACGGTGTCGGTGCCACGGGCCGCGGCCCAGGCGAACCGGCCGTCCCCGGAGACCACCACCTCGGACGGGAAGCACTCCCCCGCGGAACCACGGGGCTCGGAACGACCGGACCCGGAACCACCGGGCAGCACCGGTGTCTCGCCGAGCGGTTCGAGCCTGCCGTCCGCCGCGTCCCAGCGGCATGTCGTGAGCGTCGGCTCCAGCTCGTTGATCACATACGCGCGCTCACCGCGCGGATGGAAGGTGAGATGGCGCGGACCGCTGCCGGGCCGCAGGGAGACCGCGCCATGCGGCCGGAGTCCGGGCAGACCGTAGATCCGTACGGCGTCGGTGCCCAGGTCGACGGTGAGCAGCCAGCGGCCCGACGGGTCGGGCCGCACGTGGTGCGCATGGGGCCCGCGCTGCCGTTCGGGATGCGGTCCGCTGCCCTCGTCCTGGAACACGGCCGTCGGTTCGCCCAGCGCCCCGCCGTCGAGCAGCGGGAGCGCGGTGACGCTGCCGGACACATAGTTGGCGGTGAGCAGATGGCCTCCGGCGAGCGCGAGATGGGTGGGCCCGGCACCGCGTACGGACACCGGGGCGGCCAGCGGCACGGGCGGTGTGCCGGGGTCGGTGACCATGAGGGCCGCGGCCGCCCCGTCGTCGGTCTCGCGCACCGTGTAGAGGATGTCCCCGCCGGGCGCGAGGGCCAGGTACGAGGGGTTGGCGACCACATCGGTGGTGTGCCGGGGGCACAGCGCACCCGACTCCGGATCGCGCGATGCCACGGTGATCCCGGCGCCGCCCTCCGAGGTGAACGATCCGATGTACGCCCGCAGTCCCGTGTCCGTCCCGGCCATCCCGCCGCCCTTCCGCCGAATCCGCTGCCGGGCCGACGGTAACAGCAAGGTCTAGACCAAGCGATGCCCTGGGCGTCGTGTCCGGACACCGGCTCGGGGCCCACCGGCGGGAGGGTGCGATCAGGCCCGGACCGGCACCGGCGGGTGGCCACGCAGCGGGGCCGCCAGTGTGGCCAGCGAGCGCTCCAGTTCGTGCAGCTGGGCCAGAGCCCGGTCCACATGCGGATGCGGAGCGGGGGGCGCGGTGACGGCGGTGGGCTCGGTGGCCGCCGCACCACCTGCGCCGGGGGTCATCAGCCGCCCCACCGTGGTCTCCACCCGGCGGCAGGCGGTGATCAGCCGTGCGTCGTGACGGGCGTCCGGGTCGGCGGCCAGCTCGGCGAGGCCGCGGACCTGCCGTGCGCAGTCGTCGAGCCCGACCATGATCTGCCGGGCGCGGGCCCGGCGGGTGCGCAGCGGGCTGAGCGGGTGCAGCAGCGGGGCGACCGACATCCGCAGCCGCCCGAGCGCCGACTCCAGCTCGGCCACATACGGTGCGGGGTCGGCCGCCGCGTCCCCCGCGAGCCGCCGCGCGGACGCGGCGGCGCACTGCCGTACGCACTCCAGGGCGCTGCGCACCCAGGCGTCGCTGGCGGCGTGAGTGGTGACCGGGAGGACAACGGCGACGGCGAGCGCCGCCCCGAGCGCGCCCACGGCGGTCTGCTCGAGACGCAGCGTGAGCAGCCCGGGGTGGAGCACTCCGAGCAGCCCGTACAGCAGCCCGGCCATGAGGGTCACGAACAGCATCATCCAGCTGTAGGACGGCGCGGCGGTGTAGAAGATCCCGAAGACGCAGACGGCGACGAGGGCGGCGGTGGGCGCGGGCGCCCCGTGCAGCGGTACGGCCACCACCAGCCCGGCCGCGATCCCACAGCCGGTGCCCAGCACCCGACGGAAGCCGCGGACCAGCGTCTCGCCGCGCGACGCGGTGTTGACGAAGATCCACCACGCCGTGCCGACGGCCCAGTACCAGCGCTCGCCGGAGACGGCCTGACCGACGGCGAGAGCGAAGCCGCAGGCCACGACCGCCTGGAACGCCTGCCGGGTGGCGGGCCTGGCCAGACCGCGCCCTCCCGGCGGCGCGGGCACCACGGACGGCTGGTCACGCCGCTCCAGCGGCCATACGCCGAACCGCACGAGGGCCGCCGCCAGCACCCCGGTCAGCACCGCCGCGGTCAGTCGCGGCAGCTCCGCGGGCACCGCGTGCAGGAACTGCGCCGCGAAGAACATCATGAACGCGAAGATCCCCAGGGCGTTGCCCCGCGCCCCCCAGCGCCGGGCCGCCACCCCGCAGAAGACAACGGCGAGGAAGGCCGCGTCCCGCACCGCCGCCAGCCCGTGCAGCGCGGCGGCCAGGGCCAGCACCGGCAGACCGACGGCCGGGAGCACCGCGGTGGTGACGGCCTGCCGTCGCACCGTGGGATCGACCACGGTGAACAGCGCGAGCAGCGCGGCGAGCCCGGCGGCGATCACGGCGGGCAGCGGAAGCCCGGCCACCGCGGTGGCCGCGACGGCGAGTCCGACACCGAGGACGGCCCGCGTCGAGACACGAAGCCGCAGCCGCCCCGGATCCGGCGCCATGAACATCCTCTTCAGCACTGCGTCCCGTTCCCCTTGCCCATGCGCGCGCCATGGCGCGACATCACCGCATGAAACCGCATGAAACCGCATGAAAAAGGCGCCACGGGGGTCCGCAGCGCCATCGACGGACCCATCACAGCACCCGGAGGGCTTCTGGCTCAACCGAGCCCGGGTCCACTGGGCCAATGGCCCAGTCACGGCGGGGTCGCGGCGGCCGGGGGCGAGCCATTGGACTACGTCCGCACTACGTCATTCGTCCAGCCAGTGACAGACATGAGGCATCAGCAGGCATACGCCTACTTCATGGCTATAAGCAGGGGTTTGCCAGGGGAGTTCGGTTAGCATTCGAAGGTCATTGCCATGAGGAACCGGGGGAAATGATGAGCAAAGACGATCTTCCTGAGCCGAAGGACGACCAGCTTCCGTTACTTCCGGGCAAGCCCCTCTCCGATGGGCTGGTAGCCCCACCCCCACTGATGTCGCCGCTGGGCGACCCGAATATCTACGATCCCAGCTCCCCGGCCCCGCGGCGGCCGCTGGCCCCGGGCGTCCAGGGACCCGTACCGCAGAACCTCGCGATCGCGCCCGGTGTGCTGCGCGGCGCGGCGGGCAAGGCCGACGAGGTCTACGACACCCTCCACAAGCAGGCGGCGTCCTTGGAAGAGCCGACCTCCACAGCGGCCAGGGCCATCGACGGGCTGGCGGCGGAGAGCGCGCTGAAACGCTCCCATAAGCACTGGGAGGAGCAGGCGGGCACGGTCACCGCATGGCTGGCCCATATCTCGGAGAGCCTGCGGCTCGCGGCCAACACCCATGTGAAACAGGACCAGGGCACCGGGGACACCTTCGGCAAGCACAAGAAGAGCCCGTTCCTGAAGGACCAGTCCACGCCGCCCCTGGATCCGTCCACCTCGTCGATCTGGAGGTACCGGTGACCGCCAGCTCCTATGAGGACTACTACGCGTCCTTCCGGAAGGCCGACTTCGGGGCGCTGAACACCCTCGCCGACAAGTGGAAGGCCGTTCACGAGAAGATCAAGGATCTCGACGACAAGATACGCGACGAGGTGCTCAAACCCCTGAGGGACAAGGGGTATTGGGAGGGCATGGCCGCCCCTTACGCCTGGGCCCAGATCGATGACATCCAGCGCCAGACCACGGCGGCCGCCAAGGTCGTGGACGGGGTGCGGCGTTCGATCGAGGACGGGGCGGGTGAGCTGAAGGCCGTCCAGAAGCGGCTGAGCGAGGCCGTGAAGGGGTTCGGCGAGGAGGGGATGTATGTCGGCGCCAAGGGCAACGTGATCGTGGGAAGCGCATGCGATAGGCAGGAGAATCTCTCCGAGAAGGACGCCAAGAAGAGGAATGCCGCCCAGCGGAAGCTCAACATGATCCTCCGGGACGCCTTCGAGGCGGACCAGAACCTGGCCATCACCCTCATGGCCAACGTCGGTCTGGACATCTGGTTCAACAGCGGGAAGGTCCGCACGGACATCAACCACACCGGCGGCATCGGCACGGACCGCCTCGACCAGCTGGGCCGGGAACTCCAGGGGCTGGACCCCGATCCGCGGAAGAACCACCTCACACCCCGCACCCTGCTGGCCAACTGGGTGGCCGGGACGGGCGACGAGGCGTACCAGTTCTCGCAGCACGATCCGTTCGTCGAACAGCTCCGCAAGAGCGAGAGCATGGACAGCATCCGGAGCCAGACCGTGGACGGGTGGAAGGAAGGCAATGCCACGGGCAGGGTGAAATACCAACTCTCGGGCAAGTCGCTCCTGGGCCAAGTGGGCACCTACGCCAAGGACATGGCGGGGCTGTCCGGGCTCGACAATCTGTGGGGCGGGGACACCAATGAGGCGCAGTCCCTCCTCGGTTCCTACGACGTCGACTACACGGTCAAGGGCACCGACCCGGACGGCAAGCTCATCGTCCAGTACAAGTTGACCAACGACACCGACATGGAGTCCTTTCTGCCCGGCTATCCGGACTGGCAGGAGAAGTTGAATCATAAGAAGGGTCCGGCCAGCGACATCGGAGAAACCATGGTCTGGACCGAACGCATCGACCCGGCCGACCACCACTGACACCTTCCATCGAGATGACAAAGACGAAGCAAGCAGGCACCGTCCGAAGGCTCTGGCGCATCCGGCCACTCAGGTTCATGTTCATCGGAGCGGTGTGTCTCACCTTTCCCCTGGGGTGTATCGCGGTTCTCAACGCGGTGTCGGGGGAATGCATGAGCGCCAATTCGAGCGTGTCCTCAGCCGACCTGCGCGGGACCTTTCGGGGACCCGACGGAATGCGCATCACACTCGGCAAGAAGGCACGGGTGAAGAACTGGCCCTACGATCTGTCCGAAGGGAACTCCGAGCGTCACTTCGACGGCGTCGGGGACTGGTCCTATGGCGTGGGCACGGTCGTCCCGAGCAAGGACACGTTCGCGTACATCGACCTGAGCTTCGACGATGAGGACAGCACCACCGAGGGCGAGGCACCCTTGGAGGAGCAGACGCTCGACATCGGCGGTACGCCTGAGGACCCTGTGCTCTTCGTACAGGACGACCCGGACTCCTGCCCCGACGCGGAGTTCCGGCGCTGACCCGCCCCGGACGGCCATCCACCGGGCGGCGGCTCAGGCGTCGAGCACGCCGCCGCCCAGCAGGCCGAACAACAGCAGCCCCACGGCGATCCGGTAGACCACGAACGCGTTGAAGGAGTGCCGGGCCACATACCGCAGCAGCCAGGCGATGGACGCGTAGGCGACCGCGAAGGACACGGCGGTGCCGACCACGAGCGGGGCCACCGCCACCCCGGTGCCCACCGCGTCCTTCAGCTCGTAGAGGCCCGCCCCGGTCAGGGCCGGGATGCCCAGGAAGAACGACAGCCGGGTGGCCGCCACCCGGTCGAGGTCCAGCAGCAGCGCGGTGGACATGGTGGCGCCGGAGCGGGAGAAGCCGGGGAAGAGCAGCGCCAGGATCTGTGAGCTGCCGACGAGCATGGCGTCCCGGAACCCGGCGTCGTCCTCACCGCGCTTGTGGCGACCCCGGCGGTCCGCGGCCCACATCACGCCGCTGCCCGCGATCAGGGATCCGGCCACCACCCACAGCGAGGCGAGCGGCCCCTCGATCAGCGGTTTCGCCGTAAGTCCGACGGCCACGATGGGGAGGGTGGCGAAGATGACCCACCAGCCGAACCGGTAGTCGTGGCGGTAGCGCTCCTCCGGGTGGAACAGACCGCGGGCCCAGACCCGGGAGATGCGCGCGATGTCTTTGGAGAAGTAGACCAGGGCCGCCGCGATGGCCCCGACCTGGATCACCGCGGTGAAGGCGACGACGGACCGCTGGTCCACCGGGATGCCCATCAGTCCTTCGGTGATCTTCAGATGTCCGGTGGAGGAGACCGGGAGGAACTCGGTCACCCCTTCCACCAGGCCGAGAACCGTCGCCTGTCCGATGCTGATCGCGCCGCTCACAGCCGTGAGTATCGTGGAATGACGGGGCCGCACCGCAGACCGACACCAGCGTCCCCGGGTACAGCACAGCACGAAGGGGCCGGCGGCCGATGGCGACAGCGGTGGACGCGCTCGACGCGAGGATCCTGCGGCTGCTGTTGGAGCAGCCGCGCACCAGCGTCCGGGAGTACGCGCGGACGCTGGGTGTCGCCCGGGGCACGGTGCAGGCGCGGCTGGACCGACTGGAGCGGGAGGGGGTCATCACGGCCTTCGGTCCTTCGCTGTCGCCCGCCGCACTCGGCCATCCCGTCCTGGCGTTCGTCCATATCGAGGTCACCCAGGGCCATCTGGACGAGGTCGGCGACGCGGTGGCCGCGCTGCCCGAGATCATCGAGGCGTTCTCCATCACCGGCGGGGGGGATCTGATCACCCGGGTGGTGGCGCGGGACAACGCGCATCTGGAGGACGTCGTCCAGCGGTTGATCCGGATGCCCGGTGTGGTCCGTACGCGCACGGAGATCGCGCTGCGCGAGCGGGTGCGCCACCGGATGCTGCCGCTGGTGGAGGCGGTGGGCCGGGCGGCTCCGGCGGCCCGCGCCCAGGAGCCCCGGGGCCGGAGCTGAGCACCGTCTTGGCATGCTGGTGGCCATGAGCACCAGCCCGACACCGCCCCCGGCCCCACCGCGCGCCCCCGCCGTGATCTTCGATCTGGACGGCACCCTCGTGGACAGCGAGCCGCATTACTACGAGGCCGGGCGGCGCACCCTGGAGAGGTACGGCGTCACCGGGTTCAGCTGGGAGGAGCACTCCCGGTTCATCGGCATAGGCACCCGCGAGACGCTGGAGACCCTGCGCGACCGCTACGCCCTCGACGCGTCCGTGGACGAGCTGCTCGCCGTCAAGAACCGGCACTATCTGGAGCTGGCCAGGACCGCCACCGAGGTCTTCCCCGGGATGCGCGCCTTCGTCGAGCGGCTGCGCTCGGCCGGGCACCGGCTCGCCGTCGCCTCCGGATCCTCCCGTGCCGCGATCGAGGCCGCGCTCACCGCCACCGGGCTGAGCGCGCTGCTGCCCGTGTACGTATCCGCGGAGGAGGTCGGCCGCGGCAAGCCCGAACCGGATGTGTTCCTGGCCGCCGCGCGGCTGCTGGACACCGCTCCGGCCGACTGCGTGGTGGTCGAGGACGCGGCCCCGGGTGTGGAGGCGGCACGGCGGGCCGGGATGCGCTGCATCGCCGTCCCGTACGCCGCGGACGCCGGGCGGGGCGGTCCGGACCCTTCGGCGTTCGCCTCCGCGGGGCTCGTCTTCCCGGGCGGCCAGGGGGAGTTCGATCCCGAGCGGGCGTACGCGTGGACCACCGGCGGCGGCTGACACCCCGACATTTCGCCACCTTGTCCCCATGAGAGGATACGCGCGCCCGAACAGTCACTGAGGAGTTGGAGGGCGTATGGGACGACATGGGGGTAAGGCGGTGCGCCGCTGGGGAGCGGCGGTCATCGCCTCCACGGCGGCGCTGTCGGTCGCCGTACCGACAGCCAGCGCACAGGCCACCGCGCAGCCCACCGTGCGGACGACGGCGGCCGGGCCGTCGGGGATCCAGGCCAAGAGCGCGTATCTGCTCGACAGCGGCCCCAACAAGAAGCTGTGGGCCAAGGGTGCCGACACCAAGCGGCAGATGGCCAGCATCACCAAGATGATGACCGCCGTGGTGGTGCTGGACACCCGCGGGGTGAACCTCGACAAGAAGGTCACCGTGCGCCAGGCGTACCTGGACTACATCGAGCGCAGCGGCGGCAGCAAGGCCGATCTCCAGAAGGGCGACAAGCTCACGGTCCGGCAGCTCCTCTACGGGATGCTGCTGCCGTCCGGGTGTGACGCCGCGATGGCCCTGGCCGATACCTTCGGCACCGGGAGCACCACCGCCAAGCGCACCGCGTCGTTCATCTCCAAGATGAACAAGAAGGCCGACGCGCTCGGGATGTCCAGGACCCACTACGACTCCTTCGACGGGATCTCGGACCACAACGCCAACTACACCACCGCCCGGGACCTGACGAAGCTGGCGCGCCACGCGCTGGGCAACGCCACCTTCCGCGCGGTGGTGAAGACGACGGACACCGAGCAGCAGGCCCCGGCGGCCAACGGCCGGACCCGCACCTACTACTGGTCGAGCAGCAACAAGCTGCTGGGCTCGTACGACGGCGCGATCGGCGTCAAGACCGGCACCGGCAGCGCGGCGGGCAAGTGCATCGTCTTCGCGGCGAAGCGCGGCGGCCGCACCGTCATCGGGGTGGTGCTGAACGACGCCAAGCGGTACCCGGACGCCAAGAAGATGCTCGACTGGGCGTACCACACCCGCACCAAGGTGACCTGGCGTACGTTGCCCGCGGGCACCCCGCAGGACTGAGCGGTACTGCTACCATCGCCACCATGCAGCGTGCCGCGATCGCCGTGACGACGACGCCGGACAGAGTCCCGGCGCGCTGATCGATGTTCTGATCCGAAGCCCCGGGGCGAGTGCCCCGGGGCTTCGCGCTGTGGTCACTCGCTCCGCCGTACGCGAGGAGACCACCATGAACGACCACGTGGCTGCCCACGACCACCGCCGACTCGGCCGCGACCTGGACCTGTTCGACACCGATCCGCTGATCGGCGCGGGGCTGCCGTACTGGCTGCCCGACGGCGCGACCGTACGCCACTGTCTGGAGGAGTACATCCGCGCCGTCGAACGGCGGGCGGGCTACCGCCATGTGTACTCCCCCGTGCTCGGCAAACGGGAGCTGTACGAGATCTCGGGACACTGGGCGCACTACAGCGACGATATGTATCCCCCGATGGACGTCGGCGGTGAACAGGTGGTCCTGCGGCCGAGCCTGTGTCCGCACCATGCGCTGATCTACCGCTCCCGCGCCCACAGCTACCGTGAACTCCCGCTGCGGATGGCGGAGTTGGGCGGGATGCACCGGTCCGAACTCTCCGGGGTGCTCGGCGGTCTGACCCGGGTCCGCGCCATCCAGCTCAATGACGCGCATGTGTTCTGCACCCCGGACCAGGTGGCCGACGAGGCCCTGGCCGCCCTGGAGCTGATCCAGGAGGCGTACGCGGCGCTCGGCATCAGCCCGGCCCGCTACCGGCTCTCGCTCCCCGGCCCCGGCGGGAAGTACGTGGCCGCCCCCGAGCTGTGGCAGCGCTCGATCGCGCTGCTGACCGAGGTGCTGGAGCGCTCCGGTCTGCCCTACGAGGCGGCCGAGGGCGAGGCCGCGTTCTACGGGCCCAAGATCGACGTGCAGATCGCCGACGGCGCCGGGCGGGAGTTCACCCTGTCCACCGTGCAGATCGACTTCCATCAGCCCGAGCGGTTCGATCTGCGCTACATCGGCGCGGACGGGTCGAAGCACCGGCCCGTGATGGTGCACCGCAGCATCATCGGCAGTGTCGAGCGTGCGGTGGCCCACCTCATCGAGCACTACGGGGGCGCGTTTCCCGGCTGGCTGGCCCCGACCCAGCTGGCGGTCCTCCCGGTGCACGAGGACCAGCTGCCGTACGCCGAGGAGTTCGCCCGGCGGTGCGTCGCCCTCGGACTGCGCGCCGAGGTGGCGGGGCCGGACCGGGGCAGCCTGGGCGCCCGGATCCGGGCGGCCCGCCTCGTCCCGTACCAGGCCGTCATCGGTGCCAAGGAAGCCGCCGACGGGCACATCAGCCTGCGGCTGCGGGACGGCCGCCGCCTCGCCGCCCGCCCGGCCGACGAGATCCTGACCAGGATCGGCGCCCTCGTCGGCTCCCACAGCCCGGCCCTGTGGGAGGACGGTGCTGCCGATCAGCCCGGGTAGCCGGGGGCGGCATGGCTACGACCGGCGGCGGGGTTTGCCGCGCTTACCGCCCTTGGAGCCGCCGGAACCACCGCGTGGGCTCTTACCCGTCGCCGCCCTGCCCGCCGTGTGCTTCCGCGGTGCGCCGCCGCCGGCCGGACGCTTGGCCTTCGGCTGCGCCGCCGGGGCCGGAGTGCGACCCCGTGAGCTGTTGACGGTCCGCCCGCGGACGATCCCGATGAAGTCCTCCACCAGGTCGGTGGTCGCGTCCTCCGGCCACGACAGCGCGACGCGCGACTCGGGGCCGTCCGTGACCGGCCGGTACGTCAGGTCCTTGCGGTGGTGCAGACGGGCGAGGGACTGCGGTACGACGAGCACTCCCACCCCGGCCGCCACCAGGGCGATGGCATCCGCCGTCGTGGCGGGGCGCTCGATCGCGGGCCGCCCCGGCAGCTGCTCCCAGCCGAGCACATCGTCGAGGGGATGCAGCACGATGTCATCGGCCAGGTCCTCGACGGTCACCTCGTCGACCGCGGCGATGAGGTGGTCCTTCGGGACCACGACCACCGTGGTCTCGGTGTAGAGGGGGATCGCGCTGAAGAACGTCCGGTCGACCGGCAGCCGCACAAAACCCGCGTCGGCGCCGCCGTCCCGCAGCACATCGGACGCTTCGGCGGCGGACGCCGGGACGAGGGTCAGTGGCACATCGGGCAGCCGCTCGTTCCAGATCCGCACCCACTTGGTGGGCGTCACCCCCGGGACATACGCGAGCCGGAACGAAGGCGATACATCCGAGCTGGTCACTCCGCCAGGCTACCGGTCGTGGTCGGAGGCCGCATACACGCTCGATACCCTTGACACCATGAAGACGCACCGGACGACCCAGACGATGAAGCCCGCGACCGCGGCGAAGAAGCTGGGCGTGTACCTCCAGGCCACCCCCGCCGAGTTCCAGGAGGGTGTCGTCTCGCGCACCGAGCTGAACGCGTTGCAGGCCGATCCGCCGGAGTGGCTGCGGGAGCTGCGCCGTGACGGACCGCACCCCCGCCCGGTGGTCGCGGCGAAGCTGGGCACCTCCATCGCGGGTCTCGTGCGCGGCGGAATCACCGAGCCCCTCACCACCGAGCAGATCGAGGCCCTGAAGCGGGAGTCCCCCGAGTGGCTGGAGAAGGAGCGCGCCACCCAGGCCGAGGTGCGGAAGGAAGCGGCGCGGATCAAGGAGAAGAACGCGGAGCGGCAGGACAGCTGATCCCTCAGCCGAGATAGCTCAGCCGAGATAGCTCAGCCGAGGAAGCTCAGCCGGACCTGGCGGTAGGGGTTGTCCTTGTTGGTGTCGACCAGGCACACCGACTGCCAGGTGCCGAGGGCGAGTTCCCCGCCGATGACCGGAAGCGTCGCATGCGGCGCGACGATGGCGGGCAGCACATGGTCCCGGCCATGGCCCGGGCTGCCGTGGCGGTGGCGCCAGCGGTCGTCCGCGGGCAGCAGATCACGGAGTGTGGCGAGCAGATCGGTGTCGCTGCCCGCGCCGGTCTCCAGAATCGCCACCCCGGCGGTGGCGTGCGGCACGAAGACATTCAGCAGCCCGTCACCGCCGTCCGCCACCTCCCGCAGATAGGCCGCGCAGTCGGCGGTGAAGTCGGCGACGGTCTCGCGGGAGCCGGTGGTGATCTCGAGGAGGTGCGTACGGAAGGTCATACCCCCATCCTCGTACGGCCCCGTTTAAAACTCCTGCAACAAAGGTCCGAGTGGCAAGACGCCATTGACCAGTTATGGACACCTCGCTAGCTTCGAGGGCATGTCTTCGTCAGCCTGGCTCACCACGCGCGGTCACATCGACCTGCTGCGGGTGGCGTCCGCCGCGTGTCCCAGCGGCCGCTGACCTCTTTTCCCCCTTCTCCCCGCTCTTCCCGCCTCGCCACCATCACCGCTGCCGCGCCGCGCTGACCGCGTCGTACGAGCACCGAGGCGTACACATTTCGTGGAGCTCCCATGTCCCCGGTTCTCGAACCGGTCGTGCCCCTGTCCGCGCGCCGCCGCGCCGTACCCCGCTGGCTGCGCCGCACGACCGGCCCCCTCGTCCTGCTGGTGCTCTGGCAGTTGTGCAGCGCGACCGGTGCGCCGTCCGCCGACACCCTCGCCTCCCCCGGCACCATCGCCCGCACCGCCTCCGGTATGACCGAGGACGGCACGCTGCCGCACGCCATGCTGGTGTCGGTGCAGCGGGTGCTGATCGGGCTGCTGATCGGCGGGGTCATCGGGATCGCGCTCGCGCTGCTCTCCGGGCTGTCCCGGCTCGGCGAGGACCTGGTCGACGCGAGCGTGCAGATGCTCCGCAGCATCCCCTGGGTCGGCATGATCCCGCTGTTCATCATCTGGATGGGCATCGGCGAGGCGCCGAAGATCGCGCTGATCGCGCTCGGCGTCACCTTCCATCTGTATCTGAACGTCTACGCCGGCATCCGCGGCGTGGACGCCCAGTTGATCGAGGCGGGGACGTCGCTGGGGCTCGGCCGCTGGGGCCTGATCCGCCATGTGGTGCTGCCCGGCGCCCTGCCCGGGGCGATGACCGGGCTGCGCTACTCGCTCGCCACCGCCTGGCTGGCTCTGGTCTTCGGCGAGACGATCAACGCCGACGACGGGATCGGATTCCTGCTCAACCGCGCGCGCGAGTTCTTCCAGACCGATGTGATCGTGGTCTGCCTGATCGTCTACGCCGCCCTCGGCCTGCTCGCCGATTTCATCGTCCGCACTCTGGAGAGGCTGCTGCTGCAATGGCGACCGACCTTCACGGGAACGTGAACCCCCTCGCGAAGAACACAAAGAACACGAAGAACGCGAAGGACACGGCGGAAGCGACAGACGCCGCGGTACGGGTCGGCGGACTCACCCGCGCCTTCGACGGCCGACCCGTCATCGACGGGCTCGAACTCACCGTGCGTCCGGGCGAGTTCGTCGCGCTTCTCGGCCGCAGCGGCTGCGGCAAGTCCACGCTGCTGCGCGTGCTCGCCGGGCTCGACCGGGAGATCGGGGGCGAGGTGCTGGTGCCGCGGCGCAGAGCCGTCGCCTTCCAGGCGCCGCGACTGATGCCGTGGAAGAAGGTGTGGCGCAATGTGCTGCTCGGGCTCCCCGGCCGCCCCGGGCGGGCGGTCGCGGAGCGGGCGCTGGAGGAGGTCGGCCTCGGCCACCGGGCCGACGCCTGGCCCAAGACCCTTTCCGGTGGTGAGGCCCAGCGCGCCTCGCTGGCCCGCGCACTGGTGCGCGAGCCCGATCTGCTGCTGCTCGACGAGCCGTTCGGCGCGCTCGACGCACTCACCCGGATCACGGCGCGGCGGCTGGTCGCCGAGCTGTGGCAGCGGCGCGGCTGCGCGGTGCTGCTGGTGACGCACGACGTCGAGGAGGCGCTGCTGCTCGCCGACCGCGTCCTGGTGATGGACGGCGGCGTCATCGCGCACGAGACGCGGGTGCGCCGCGACCGGCCGCGCGACATCGCCGATCCGCACCTCGCGGAGCTGCGAACCGGACTCCTCGACCGACTGGGTGTGGCGGCGCCCGAGCCCGCGGTCCAGACGGCCGCCTGACGCCCACGTGTACCACCCGTAACGCTTACGAACGGACCCCTCTGATATGAGACGGCGTATCCCCCCGGCCCTGCTCGTCCCCCTCGCCCTGGTGCTGTCGGCATGCGTCAGCTCGCACTCGGCCGACAAGTCCGGCGCCGCCGGCAACACCGACGGCAAGGGCGATGTGACCCTGAACGTCGGCGACCAGAAGGGCAACGACGAGGCGATGCTGCGCGCCGCCGGTGAGCTCGAGCACCTCCCGTACCGGATCAAGTGGTCGACGTTCACCTCCGGCCCGCCGATTCTGGAGGCGGTGGGCGCCCAGGCGGTGGACATCGGAGGCGTGGGCAACACCCCGCCGGTCTTCGCCGCGGCCGCGAAGTCCAAGATCAAGGCGGTGGCGGCCAAGCACGGCACGTCCGACGGCGAGGCGATCCTGGTCAAGAAGAGCTCGTCGCTGAAGAAGACCAGTGATCTCAAGGGCAAGTCGGTGGCGGTCGCCCAGGGCAGCTCGGCCCACTACCAGTTGATCGCCTCGCTCGCGAAGGCCGGGCTCTCCGTCAAGGAGGTCAAGGTCAGCTTCCTTCAGCCGGCCGACGCGCTGGCGGCCTTCAGCCGCGGCAGGGTGGACGCCTGGGCGATCTGGGACCCGTACACCTCGCAGGGGCTGAGCCAGGCGGACGCGCGGGTCCTGACGACCGGCCGGGGCGTGGTCAACGGCCTCAACTTCCAGGTCGCCAACCCCGCCTCGCTCGACGACAAGAAGAAGACGAAGGCCATCAAGGACTACCTGGGGCGGCTGCGCCGGGCCCAGGCTTGGGTCCACACACACCCCGAGGTGTGGGCCAGGGTGTGGGCCAAGGAGACCGGGCTGCCGTACCGGGTGGCGCTGGCATCCGTGAAGCGGACCAACGGCACCCGGGTGACCGTCGCCATCGACAAGGCCGCCATCGCGTCCGAGCAGCAGATCGCGGACACCTTCGCGAAGCTGAAGCTCACCCCGCGCCGCTTCCGGTTCTCGGACTACGTGGACACCCGCTTCAACGGCGGCCTGCCGCCGTCCACCTCGGCTCCGCGCACCTACGGAAAGGACTCCTGATGTCCGTGCATCTGCACTGGTTCCTGCCGACGGGCGGCGACGGACGCACCCTCGTCGACCGGCACGCCTACACCGACGGCGGGGTCAAGCGCTCCCGCGTCACCCCGGTGAGCGGGGTACGGGCCCCCGACATCGACTACCTCACCCAGATCGCCAAGGCCGCCGAACATCTGGGCTTCGAGGCCGTGCTCACCCCGACCGGCACCTGGTGCGAGGACGCGTGGCTGACGACGGTCGCACTCGCCCAGCACACCGAGCGGCTGAAGTTCCTGGTCGCCTTCCGGCCGGGGATCATCTCGCCCGTGCTGGCCGCCCAGATGGCCGCCACCTACCAGCGGATCACCCGCGGCCGGCTACTGCTCAACGTGGTCACCGGTGGCGACTCCACCGAGCAGCGGCGGTTCGGCGACCACCTGGACCACGACCAGCGGTACGCGCGCACCGCGGAGTTCCTGTCGGTCGTACGGGGCGTGTGGGGCGGGCAGCCGTACGACTTCGACGGCGCGCACTACCAGGTCACGGGCGGGCTGACCGCGCTGCCGCCGGACCCGTTGCCGCAGATCTTCTTCGGCGGCTCCTCCCCCGCCGCCGGGCCGGTCGCCGCCCGGCACACGGACGTCTATCTGACCTGGGGCGAGCCGCCCGCCCAGGTCAAGGAGAAGATCGACTGGATCCGGGGGCTGGCCGAGGCCGAGGGCCGCGACGTCCGCTTCGGCATCCGGCTGCACACCATCTCCCGCGACTCCTCCCGCGAGGCGTGGGCGGTCGCCGACCGGCTGCTGGACGACCTCGACCCCGACACGATCGCCGCCGCGCAGCAGGCGCTGGGGCGCAGCGAGTCGGTGGGTCAGCAGCGGATGCTGGCGCTGCACGGCGGCTCGCGCGACCAGTTGCAGATCTCGCCCAATCTGTGGGCGGGGGTGGGCCTGGTGCGCGGTGGCGCCGGGACGGCGCTGGTCGGCAGCCACGCCGAGGTCGCCGACCGGATCGAGGAGTACCACGCGCTGGGCATCGAGCACTTCGTGCTGTCCGGCTATCCGCACCTGGAGGAGGCGTACTGGTTCGGCGAGGGCGTCACGCCCGAGCTGGCGGCGCGCGGCCTGGTGGCCGAGCCCCCGTCGCCGCTGGCCGGTGTCCCCGCCGCGAACGGCCGCCCGGCCTCCGCCCCGGGCGGCGCGCCCCTGCTGATCGCCGGGGGGCGGTAGGTCCTGTCCGGGCGATCGCCCGGACAGGGCCCGGTGCCGCGCCGGGGAAGATCTCGCCCTGGAGCAGAGTTAGTAGAAACATGAACGACATAGCCAGGGTGGACGTCGTGGTCGTGGGCGCCGGGCAGGCGGGGCTGTCCAGCGCCTATCACCTGCGGCGGGCGGGGTACGAGCCGGGCAGCGGGTTCGTGGTGCTCGACCACTCCCCCGGGCCGGGCGGCGCGTGGCAGTTCCGCTGGCCCTCGCTGACGTACGGCAAGGTGCACGGTATGTACGACCTGCCCGGGATGCGGCTGACCAGCGAGGACGCCGCCCCGGACCGGCCGTCGTCCGAGGTGATACCCGCGTACTTCACCCGCTACGAGAGCGCCTTCGACCTGCGGATCGTCCGGCCCGTCCACGTCACCGCGGTCCATGAGGGCGACGGCGGGCGGCTGGTGGTGGAGAGCTCGGCGGGGAGCTGGTCCGCACGCGCGCTGATCAACGCCACCGGCACCTGGGACCGGCCGTTCTGGCCGCGCTACCCGGGGCAGGAGACCTTCCGGGGGCGTCAGCTGCACACCGCGAGGTACCCCGGCCCCGAGGCGTTCGCCGGGCAGCGGGTGATCGTCGTGGGCGGCGGCACCTCCGGGGTGCAGCATCTGCTGGAGATCGCCGAGGTGGCGGCCGGGACGACCTGGGTGACCCGGCGGCCACCGGTCTTCCGGGAGGGGAAGTTCGACGAGATCCGGGGGCGCGCCGCCGTCGCCATGGTCGAGGAGCGGGTACGGCGCGGGCTGCCGCCGCGGAGTGTGGTGTCGGTGACCGGGCTGCCCATGACGGAACCGATGCGGCGGGCCCGGGAGAAGGGGGTCCTGGACCGGCTGCCGATGTTCGACCGGATCACCCCGACCGGGGTGCGCTGGGACGACGGCCGGACCGTGGACGCGGACACCATCCTCTGGGCCACCGGCTTCCGCGCCGCCATCGACCACCTGGCGCCGCTGAGGCTGCGCGAGCCGGGCGGCGGTATCGCCCTGGCGGGCACCCGCGCCGTCCGGGACCCGCGGATCCATCTGGTCGGCTACGGGCCGTCGGCGAGCACGATCGGCGCCAACCGTGCCGGACGGGCCGCGGTACGGGAGATCCGGGCACTGCTGGAGGCCGTCCCGGCCACCCGCTGAGGACGGCTCGCGCGCCACGCCGCCGTGGTCGGCGCGGGCACTGCCGTAGCGCGGGGTGAACACCACTCGCTGACTACGAACAGCGGCAGTCTGATCCGACCGACGTGCATGCCCGCGACGTTCCGCGGTCTGGTCTCGACCGACCGCGCCCAGGTGGGCCACTTCACCGACGCCGAACCGGTGCTGGACTTCCTCTCCCGGGCCGAACACCCGCGGCTGGCGGCGCTCGGCACCTCCTGTCCGGACCACTTCCTGCGTACGAAGGTCCGCCCGCTCCTCCTCGACCTCCCCCCGGACGCACCGCTCGACCAGGCCCTGGCCCGCCTCGAGGAGCTGCACACCGGATACCGCGCCGCCTACGAGGCGTACTACCGCCGCCACGCCACCCCGGACTCCCCCGCGATGCGCGGGGCGGATCCGGCGATCGTCCTCGTCCCCGGGGTGGGGATGTTCAGCTACGGCAAGGACAAGCAGACGGCACGGGTGGCAGGCGAGTTCTACCTCAACGCCATCAATGTGATGCGGGGCGCGGAAGCGGTGTCGGCTTACACACCCATCGACGAGTCGGAGAAGTTCCGCATCGAGTACTGGGCACTGGAGGAGGCCAAGCTCCGGCGCATGCCCGCGCCGAAGCCGCTGGCCACCCGTATCGCCCTGGTCACCGGAGGTGGCTCGGGCATCGGCAGGGCCATCGCACACCGGCTGGCGGCCGAGGGGGCGTGTGTGGCGGTGGCGGATGTGAACGCGGAAGCGGCGGAGGCGGTGGCGCGCGAACTGGGCGGTCCCGACATCGCGACGGCGATCCCCATGAACGTGACCTCCGAGGTCCAGATCCATGAGGCGGTGAACCACACCCTCCTGGCCTTCGGCGGCCTGGACCTCCTGGTGAACAACGCGGGGATCTCCCTCTCGAAACCGCTGCTGGAGACCACGGCCGAGGACTGGGACCGCCAGCACGACATCATGGCGCGGGGGTCGTTCCTCGCCTCCCGCGAGGCGGCCCGGGTGTTCCTCGCGCAGAACATGGGCGGCGACATCGTGTACATCGTCTCCAAGAACGCGGTGTTCGCGGGCCCGGACAACATCGCGTACTCGGCCACCAAGGCGGACCAGGCCCACCAAGTACGGCTGCTGGCCGTCGAGTTGGGCGCACACGGCATCCGTGTGAACGGGGTGAACCCCGACGGGGTGGTCCGGGGCAGTGGCATCTTCGCGGGTGGCTGGGGCGCCCAGCGGGCGGCGACGTACGGCGTCCCGGAAGAGAGTCTGGGCGAGTTCTACGCCCAGCGCACTCTGCTCAAACGGGAGGTGCTGCCGTCCCATGTGGCCAACGCGGTCTTCGCCCTCACCGGTGGGGAGCTCAGCCACACCACCGGGCTGCACATCCCGGTGGACGCGGGCGTGGCGGCGGCCTTCCCGCGCTGACCCGCGCGCACCCGAACGACAACCGCAACCGCCACCACCCCCACCGAGGTCCATGTGCCACGCACCCACCACCCCCGTTTCGCCGCCGTGGACCTCGGTGCGTCCAGCGGCCGTGTCATGGTCGGCGAGGTCGCCGCCGACCGGCTGACGCTCCACGAGGCGCACCGCTTCCCCAACACCCCGGTACGTGTGCACCACACCCTGCACTGGGACATCCTCGCGCTCCACCAGGGCGTACTGGACGGTCTCAAGGCCGCCGCGCACACCGGGGACACCACCCCCGCCCCCCTGACCGGCATCGGCATCGACAGCTGGGCCGTCGACTACGGCCTCCTCGATGCCACCGGTTCGCTGCTCGCCAACCCCGTCCACTACCGCGACGCCCGTACCACCCGCACCCCCGACATCGCCGACACCGTCGCGGCGGCCCTCCCGCCCCCGGCGCTCTACGCGGCCACCGGCCTCCAGCACCTCCCGTTCAACACCATCTACCAGCTCGTCGCGGCCCGCGGCACCCCCGCCCTCGCCGCCGCACACCGTCTCCTCCTCATCCCGGACCTGATCTCGTACTGGCTGACCGGCGAGGCCGGGACCGAGCTGACGAACGCCTCCACCACCCAGCTGATCGATCCGCGCACCCGCGACTGGTCCGCCGAGGTCGCCGACGCGCTCTCGATCGACCTCGCCCTCTTCCCGCCGCTGCGCCACCCCGGCTCGGCCGCCGGCACCCTGCGGCCGGAGGTCCTGACCGCCACCGGGCTGAGCGCCGCCACCCCCGTCACCGCGGTGGGCTCGCACGACACCGCGTCCGCGGTCGTCGGTGTCCCCGCCACCACACCCCGTTTCGCGTACATCGCCACCGGCACCTGGTCCCTGGCGGGGCTGGAGCTGGACGCGCCGGTGCTGACCGAGGGGAGCAGGCTGGCGAACTTCACCAATGAGCTGGGGGTGGACGGCACGGTGCGCTATCTGCGCAACATCATGGGCCTGTGGCTGCTCCAGGAGTGCCTGCGCGCATGGCGGACCAGCGCGGGCCCATCCGCCCTCGCCCCCCTCCTCCGGGCGGCGGCGGAGACCACCCCGCTCCGCTCGGTCGTGGACGCCGGTGACCCGGCGTTCCTCGCGCCCGGCGGGATGCCGGACCGGATCGCCGGCGCCTGCCGCCGTACCGGTCAGCCCGTCCCCCGCGGCCCGGCCGAGACCACCCGCTGTGTGCTGGACTCACTCGCCCTGGCCTACCGCCGGGCGATCGACGACGCGTGCCGGCTGTCCGGCCGTACCGTCGACACGGTCCATATCGTGGGTGGCGGCGCGCACAACGAGCTCCTGTGCCGACTGACGGCCGACGCGTGCGGACTCCCGGTGGTGGCGGGTCCGGCCGAGGCCGCCGCGCTGGGCAATGTCCTGGTGCAGGCCCGTTCGGCGGGCGCGGTGTCCGGCGGCCTGTCCGAGCTGCGCGAGCTCCTTCACAGCACCCAGCAGCTGCGGCAGTATGAGCCCACGGGTGATCATTCGGCGTGGGACCGGGCCGCCGCCCGGCTGGAGGAGGAACCGTGCGCGTAGGGCTCTTCATCACATGTGTGAACGACACCCTCTACCCGCACACCGGGCGGGCCGTGGTGACCCTGCTCGAACGGCTCGGTGTCGAGGTCGGCTTTCCCGCCGGGCAGAGCTGCTGCGGCCAGCCGCAGTTCAACACCGGCTACCGCCATGAGACGGAGCCGCTGGTCCGCCGCTACGCCGCCGCCTTCCGGGACTACGACTACATCGTGGCCCCCTCCGGCTCATGTGCCGCGATGGTGCGGGACAACTACCCCCGCATCGGCGCCAAGGCCGCCGCGGAGGGCCGCGGCCAGGAGCTCGCCGACGCCGCGGCCACCGTGGTCCCCAGGACGTACGAGCTGACGGAGTTCCTGACGGATGTGCTGAAGGTGACGGACGTCGGCGCGTACTACCCGCACACTGTGACGTACCACCCCACCTGCCACGGGCTGCGCCTGCTCCACCTCGGCGACCGCCCGCGGGCCCTGCTCGGCGCCGTCCGGGGGCTGGACCTGGTGGCGCTGCCGGGTGCGGAGGAGTGCTGCGGTTTCGGCGGTACGTTCGCCGTGAAGAACGCGGCCGTATCGGCGGCGATGGGCGCGGACAAGGCACGCAACATCACGGCGACGGGCGCGGAGGCGGTGTGCACGGTGGACAACTCATGTCAGATGCATATCGGCGGCACCCTCGCCCGCCAGGGCTCCACGGTGCGCCCGGTGCATATCGCCGAGATCCTGGCGAGCACGGAGAAGGACCCGTGGTGAGCGGCCGAACGGCCCCCACATACGAGAGCCCGGTGAAAGGAGACCCCCGGTGAGCGGATCAGGCCACGCCACCTATCTGGGGATGCCCGCCTTCCCGAAGGCGGCGGACAGCTCCACCCGCGACACCCAGCTGCGCGCCAACCTCCGCCACGCCACCCACACCATCCGCGCCAAGCGCGCCACCGCGGTGGCCGAACTGGACGACTGGGAGCGGCTGCGCGCCGCGGGGGCGGCCATCAAGGACCGTACGCTGCGCCATCTCGACCACTATCTCGAGCGGTTGGAGCGTGCGGTCACGGCGGCCGGTGGCCAGGTGCACTGGGCGGCGGACGCCGACGAGGCGAACCGGATCGTCACCGCGCTGGTGCGGGCGACGGGCGAACGGGAGGTCGTCAAGGTCAAGTCCATGGCGACGCAGGAGATCGGGCTGAACGGCGCGCTCGCCGAGGCGGGCATCACGGCGTACGAGACGGACCTCGCCGAGCTGATCGTGCAGCTCGGCGACGATCTGCCGTCGCACATCCTGGTGCCGGCGATCCACCGCAACCGCGCCGAGATCCGGGACATCTTCGCGGAGAAGATGGCGCGGTGGGGCCGACCGGCCCCGGACGGGCTCACCGACGCCCCCGCCGATCTGGCGGAGGCGGCCCGGCTCCACCTCCGCGAGAAGTTCCTGGGCGCCAAGGTGGGCGTCTCGGGCGCGAACTTCATGGTGGCGGAGACCGGCACGCTGGTGGTGGTGGAGTCCGAGGGCAACGGGCGGATGTGCCTGACCCTCCCCGAGACGCTGATCTCGGTGGTGGGCATCGAGAAGGTGGTGCCCACCTTCCAGGATCTGGAGGTGTTCCTCCAGCTCCTCCCCCGCTCCTCGACCGCCGAGCGGATGAACCCGTACACCTCGACCTGGACCGGCACCACGGACGGCGACGGCCCGCGCACCTTCCACCTGGTCCTGCTGGACAACGGCCGCACGGACACCCTCGCCGACACCGTGGGCCGCCAGGCGCTGCGCTGTATCCGCTGCTCGGCGTGTCTCAATGTGTGCCCGGTGTACGAGCGCGCGGGCGGCCACGCGTACGGCTCGGCGTACCCGGGCCCGATCGGCGCGATCCTCACCCCGCAACTGCGCGGCACCCGGAGCGAGCTGGACGCCTCGCTGCCGTACGCCTCCTCGCTGTGCGGCGCGTGCTACGAGGTGTGTCCGGTCGCCATCGACATCCCCGAGGTCCTGGTCCACTTGCGCGAACGCGTTGTCGAGGGCGGCCCGGTCTCCGTCCGCGGCACCCGCACGGTCATCAAACCGGCCAAGGGCCACGCCACCGAGCGCGCCGCGATGCGGGCGGCGCGCTGGGCGCTGGACCATCCCCGGGTGCTGCGCACCGGACAGCGGCTCGCCTCCCGCACCCGCCGCTTCCACCCGCGCCGGCTGCCCGGCCCGGGGCGTGCCTGGAGCGACACCCGGGAACTGCCCGTGGTGCCCGCGGAGTCGTTCCGCGACTGGTGGCAACGGACCCGCGGCACGGACGACAGGAGCACCCCATGAGCTCACGCGCCCTCGTCATGGCGAGGATCCGCCGCGCGCTGGCCGATGTCCCGCGCGCCGAGACCCCGTCGGAGGTGGCGGTCGAGCGTACGTACGCGCGCCACCACGGCGACCGCACCCCGGCGGACTCCGCCGACCTGCTGGCCGAGAATCTCGCCGACTACCGCGCCGTGGTCCACCGCACCCACGCCACCGCCCTCCCGGCCCTGATCGCCCGCCTGCTGACGGCCCGCGACGCCACCTCCGTGGCCGTGCCACCGGGCCTTCCCGCCGACTGGCTCTCCGCCACCGACATCCACCGGGTCCCGGACACCGCCGATCTGACCCCGCACGACCTGGACACGGTGTCCAGCGTGGTCACCGGCTGCGCGGTGGCCATCGCCGAAACCGGCACGGTCATCCTGGACGCCTCCCCCGACCAGGGCCGTCGCCGTATCACTCTGGTCCCCGACCACCACATCTGTGTGATCCGCGTGCCGGCCCAGGTCGTGGACTCCGTCCCCGAGGCCCTCGAACGCCTCACCCCCGCCCGCCCCCACACCTGGATCTCCGGCCCCTCCGCCACCAGCGACATCGAACTCGACCGCGTCGAAGGCGTCCACGGCCCCCGCACCCTGGAGGTCGTCCTCGTCACGGAGGACTGACCACGGCCGGGACGAGAGGGGGAACCCCCGTGCGGAGGATGCGGTGTTGCTCACATCACGGCCTCATCAGGCCAGTTGAGAGCCCTGAAGAGGTTTAGACCCGTGCGCGGTGTCAGTGGCTGCCTCTATTGTGGGGGTCATGTGTCCGACTCCTACTCCTCCTCAGCCAGCCTTACTGTCCGCCGCCACCTCCACCGACCAGGCCAACGAGGCCATCCGCGTCTTTCTGCGGGCGCGGGCCGGGCGGGCGTTGCGTCCGGCGGAGCGGGCCGAGTACGGGCGGTTGCTGCGGGTGTATACGCGGGCGTTGCGCGGGGAGATGGAGAAGGCTGCCTGAGTGGAGCGGTGCCGGATGGGCCGGTGCCGACCGGGTTCGGGGCGGGGGGCGCCGTGCGCGCAGTGGGGAAGGTCGTCGTGGGGGCGACGGTGGTCGTGCTGGTGGGGGGCCTCGGGTTCGGGGCGTACAACCTGTACACCGGGGTGACCGGCGGCAATACGACAGCGACGCACGACGGACCGGTGAGCGCGTCCGAGGTCCGGGACACCGCACACCATTTCCTGGACGCCTGGGCGGACGGTAACGACCTGCTGGCGGCCGATCTCACCAATGACGCGGAGTCGGCCCTCGGCATGCTGAGCGGGTTCCGGGAAGACGCCCGGGTGAAGAAGGTGACGCTGACCCCGCGCACGGCGAAGGGCCCCACGGTGCCGTTCCGGGTCAAGGCCGAGATCCGCTATGGAAAGACCCGTTCGACCTGGAGCTATGACTCGCGGCTGACCGTGGTGCGCGGCCGGACGACCAATAAACCGCTGGTCGACTGGGCGCCCTCGGTCGTCCATCCGCAGCTGGTGAAGGGCCAGACGGTCCGGACGGATCTGGCGGAGAACGCGCCGATCCGGGTGCTGGACCGGCGCGGCAAGGAGCTGCGGCAGGGGCGCTTCCCCTCCCTCGATCCCCTGCTGACCTCCCTGAGGGCGCGGTACGGCGCCGATAGGGGCGGTACGGCACAGGTCGAGGTGTGGGCGGTGCGGCCGGACGGGACGGCCGGGGACACCCTGCATGTGGTGACGAAGGGCAAGCAGGGCACCCTGCGCACCACGCTCGACGCGGCGGTGCAGAAGAGCGCCGAGAAGGCCGTGGCCAAGCGGTTCGGCGCCTCCGTGGTGGCCCTCAAGCCCAGTACGGGCGAGATCCTGGCGGTGGCCAACTCCGACAAGGGCGAGTTCAACGCGGCGTTGCAGGGGCAGACGGCACCCGGCTCCACCTTCAAGATCGTCACTGCCGCCACCCTGCTGGAGAGCGGTTCGGTGACGCCCGGCCGCCGGGTGCCCTGTCCGAAGACGGTGGCGTACCAGCAGGGCAAGACCTTCCACAATGTCGAGGACAGCGAGAATCCGGGCGCCACCTTCGCACAGGACTTCGCGGCCTCCTGCAATACGGCGTTCGTGTCGCTCGCCGGGGCGGTTCCCGACGGTGCGGTGGCCCGTGAGGCACGGTCGGTGTTCGGGATCGGGCGCGACTGGCAGGTGGGTGTGTCCACGTTCGACGGTTCGGTGCCCGACGGCAGCGGGGACGACAAGGCCGCGGCCTTCATCGGCCAGGGCACGGTGCAGATGAATCCGCTCACCATGGCCTCGGTGGCCGCCACCGCCCAGACGGGCACGTTCAAGCAGCCCGTCCTGGTGCCGCGTTCGGTCGGCCACCGGCAGTTCGCCACCGGCGACCGCGCACTGAGCCCGTCCGTCGTCCAGCAGCTGAAGGGCATGATGCGGCTGACGGCGACCAGCGGCACCGCCGCACGGGCGATGTCCGGGCTGACCGGGGACATCGGCGCCAAGACCGGCTCGGCCGAGGTCGACGGCCAGCCGAAGACCAACGCCTGGTTCACCGCCTACCGGGACGACCTGGCCGCGGCAGCCGTGGTCACCCAGGGCGGCCACGGCGGCGACGCCGCGGGCCCCGTCGTCCGCGAGGTCCTCACCGCTCACTGACCCGGGCGCGGCCCGTGTCACCCCTCGGACACCTTCGTACGGCCCCTTTCCACAAGGGTTATGCAAAGGGGTTGTTCAAGCCGGATCCGCGCCCCTACCGTGACGCTCACGGCCGGACGCCGGTCGGCGAGCTCCCGCCCCACAGAGCCCTACGGAGGCGATCACGGCGTGAAGCGCACATCCCGCGACATCCGCACCGCGAACCGCTACGAGGTGCTGCGCCGCGTCATCGCCGAGTCCCCCGTCTCCCGGCAGCAGCTGGCCTCGGCGACCGGGCTCAGCCTGGCCACCGTCGCCACGCTCCTCGCTGAGCTGCTGCACCTCGGGGCGATCACCGAGGTCGGCTACGAGGACTCCGACGGCGGACGGCCACGCGGACTGGTGGCCGTCGACGCGTCCGGCGGTGCGCTGATCGGCGTGGACGTGGCCGAGACATACGTCCATGTCGAGCTGTTCGACCTCTCCCTCACCGTCCTGGCCCGCGCCGACGAGGAGTTGCGCCCCGAGCTTCCCGGTGAGCGCGGACCGGAGCGGGTGGTCGCGCGGATCGCCACCGCCGTACGAGCGGTGGTCGAGGCCGCGGGGATCCCCGACGAGCGGGTGCTGGGGGTCGGCGTCAGCATGCCGGGGCAGGTGGACCGCGAGGGCGGGGTGTCGGTGTTCGCGCCCAACTGGGACTGGCATGACGTCCCCGTGCTGGATCTGCTGGCCGCCCACCTCCCCCACCCCCTCCAGCTGGACAATCCGCTGCGCGCCTGCACCGTGGCCGAGATGTGGTTCGGGGCGGCCCGCGGACGGGACGACGCGGTGGTGGTCAATCTCGGTACGGGCGTGGGCGCCGGGCTCGCGCTCGGCGGCACCCTGCACCGCGGTGCGAGCAACAGCGCGGGCGAATGGGGACACACCACCCTGGTGCTGAACGGACGGCTGTGCCACTGCGGCGCCCACGGCTGTGTGGAGTCCTACGTCGGCGCCCCGGGCATCATGCGGAATCTGCGCGAGCTGAGCCCCGGCAGCCCGCTGCTGCACCCCGACGACCAGACCGCCACCGTCGCGGCGCTCGGCCGCGCGTTCGCCGACGGCGATCCGGTGGCCGTGAAGACCGTGCGGGACACCGCCCGCTATCTCGGCGCGGGCCTGGCCGACCTGGTCAATCTGCTCAACCCCGAAGTGATCGTGCTCAGCAGCTGGGTGGCGGCCGGGCTCGGTGAGGGGCTGCTCACCGAGGTGCGCTCCGCCGTGGCGGGGCGTGCCCTGCGCCGCCCGCTCGCGAGCACCGAGATCGTGCTCTCCCCGATACCGACCAATCCCGTGAGCCTCGGCGCGGCCACCTTCGCCCTGGAGGGCTGGCTCGCGTCGACCGGGCTCAAGAGCCGCACGCACACCGCCACCAGCACCAGCACCAGCACCAGCACCGCAAGGATCCGCAGCACACCCTCGTGACGACGGAAGGGTTGCCATGTCACAGAGCCGCACCCGGACCCTGCCCACACCCCCGCACCGCGCCAGGAGCCGCAGGCGCGCCCTCCTCCCGGGCGGAGCCGCCGCCCTCGCCCTGATCGCCTCCCTCTCCCCCGCCCCCGCCACCGCGGAGACCGCGAACAGCACCACGGGCGCGGACCCGGCCCACCCCGCTCATGTCTCCCCCGCCCCCGCCCAGACCATCGACAACATCGGTGCCTCGGGCGCCTGGTGGGTCAATGACCTGGCCGCCTTCTCCCCCTCCGCGCAGAACAGGGCCGCCCGGCTGCTGTTCGGCCGCGACGGGCTCGCCCTGTCCGCGTACCGCTACAACATCGGCGGCGGTGGCACCGGGGTGACCACCCCCGAGCGCGCCCCCGAGGACTTCCTCGCGGCGGACGGCGGCTACGACTGGTCCAAGGACCGGGGCGGCCGCACCTTCCTCCGCCAGGCCGCCCGCCATGGCGTCAAGGACCTGATCGGATTCGTCAACAGCGCCCCCGCCCGCTGGAAGACGAATGGGAAGAGCTGCGGCGGGTATCTCGAATCCGCCGACGAGCGGAAGTTCGCCCGCTACCTCGCCGATGTGATCGACCACTTCGCGCGGAAGGGGATGGCCCTGGACCACCTCAGTCCCTTCAACGAGCCGACGAACAGCTTCGCCGAATGCGGTCAGGAAGGCATGCTGGTCGGCGTCGGACAGCGGGACGACATCGTCCGGGCGGTCGGCGCGGAGCTGGCCGCGCGCCACTCCCGCGTCGGTATCACCGCCGACGAGTCCAGCAGCACCGAGGACTTCGTCACCCAGGTCCCGCAGTGGCTGAACACCCCCGGCACCGCGCGGTACGTCGACAAGCTGGCCCACCATACGTACAACAACCCGAGCGACACCGGCCGCGCCGATGTGGCCAGGACGGCCACGTCCCTCGGGAAGACGTCCTGGTCCTCCGAGATCTGCTGCTTCGGCAAGGGCGGTACGGGCTGGGCCCAGGAGTACGACCCGACCATCGACAACGCCCTGTCGATGTCCCGGATCATCCACAAGGACTTCACCGTCGCCCACGACTCGGCGTTCCAGTGGTGGACGGCACTGTCCAACAAGATGGGCGCCGACCCCCGGACTGGTGCCGACACCAAGAACGACCAGGGCTGGAACGACGGGCTGATCTACTACGACCCCGAGTACGCCGCCAACGGCAACCAGCGGCTGTACCTCACCAAGCGCTATTACGCGCTGGGGCAGTACAGCAAGTTCGTACGCCCCGGCGCCGTCCTGCACGAGGTGACCGGCGCGCCGGGCGATGTCGAGGTCACCGCCTTCCGGCAGGGGAGCCGCTGGGTCCTGGTGGTCAACAACCACCGCGGCGGCACCGCCGGGCTGAAGCTGGACCTGGGGGCCGGACAGCGGCTGTCCGCCGTCTCCGCGGTGCGTACCTCGGCCACCGAGAACTGGGCCGCGGTCGGCGAACCCACCGTGTCCGGCGGCACGGTCTCGGCCTCGCTGCCGGGCCGCTCCCTCACCACCTATGTGCTCGACCGGCGCGCGGCCACCACCGACCCGAATGAAGGCTGACCGAGGAGAAGGATGAGCTCCACGCAGCACACGCCGCTTCCGTACCACGAGGATCTCTCCCCCGGCAGTGGAGGGCTGCCGCCCCGCGCCTGGTCCGCCGAGACCGACGCGGCGCGGCTGAGCCTGGACGGCGTCTGGGCCTTCCGGCTGTCCCCGACCGCCACCGCCGAGGACGACGCGTTCGCCCGCCCCGGCTACGACGCCTCGGGGTGGGACGAGATCCCGGTGCCCGCGCACTGGGTACTGCACGGCCACGGCGCGCCGATCTACACCAACCACCGCTATCCGTTCCCGGTGGACCCGCCCCGGGTCCCCAGCGAGAACCCCACCGGTGACCATCTGCGCGTCTTCGACCTGCCCCCGGGGTGGCCGGACGGCGGTGACGCGGTGCTGCGTTTCGAGGGCGTCGAGTCCTGTGCCCGGGTCTGGCTCAACGGCGAGGAGCTGGGCACCTTCAAGGGCAGCCGACTGCCGCACGAGTTCGCCGTCGGCGGGCTGTTGCGCCCGCGCGGCAACGTACTCGCCGTACGGGTGCACCAGTGGTCCTCCGGCAGCTATCTGGAGGACCAGGACCAGTGGTGGCTGCCGGGGATCTTCCGCGAGGTCACCCTGGAGCACCGCCCCGAGGGCTGTCTCGAGGACTACTTCGTCCACGCCTCGTACGACCACCTGAGCGGCACGGGCACCCTCCGGATCGACGCCGACCCCGGCGGCCGGGTCACCGTGCCCGAACTGGGCCTGGACCTGGCCACCGGGGAGAGCGCCACCGTGCCGGTGGAGCCGTGGACGGCGGAGACCCCACGGCTGTACGAGGCGTGGCTGACCACTGTCGGCGAGAGCGTTCCGCTGCGCGTCGGCTTCCGCACCGTCGTGGTCGAGAACGGGCTGCTGAAGGTCAACGGCAGGCGGGTGCTGTTCCGCGGGGTCAACCGGCATGAGTTCCATCCGGAGACCGGCCGCGCGGTGGACCTGGAGACCATGCGCGCCGATCTGACACTGATGAGACAGCACAACATCAACGCCGTGCGCACCAGCCACTATCCACCGCATCCGGCCTTCTTCGGGCTCTGTGACGAGCTGGGGCTGTGGGTCATCGACGAATGCGACCTGGAGACCCATGGCTTCGTCGAGCAGGAGTGGCGGGACAACCCGGTGGACGACGTCCGCTGGATCCCCGCGCTGATCGACCGCGCCGCCCGGATGGTCGAGCGCGACAAGAACCACCCGTCGATCGTGATGTGGTCGCTGGGCAATGAGTGCGGCACCGGCCGCGGGCTGTCCGCCATGGCCGACTGGATCCGGGAGCGCGACCCGTCCCGGGTGATCCACTACGAGGGCGATCCGTCCTGCGCGGACACCGATGTCTACTCGCGGATGTACGCGCCGCATGACGAGGTCGAGCAGATCGGGCGGCGCGCCGAGCCGCCGTGGGGCGATCCTGAGCTGGACGCCGAGCGCCGCCGGCTGCCGTTCATCCAGTGCGAGTACGCGCATGCCATGGGCAACGGACCGGGTGGACTGAGCGAGTACCAGCGGTCGTTCGAGACCCATGAGCGCTGCCAGGGCGGTTTCGTCTGGGAGTGGATCGACCACGGTCTCGCCCGGCGCACCGCCGACGGCACGCCCTGGTTCGCGTACGGCGGGGACTTCGGCGAGGAGCTGCACGACGGGAACTTCGTCTGCGACGGTCTGGTCTTCCCCGACCGCACCCCCTCACCGGGGCTGGCCGAGTACAAGAAGGTCATCGAGCCGGTCCGGATCGACGGCGACGGGGTCGAGGGCACCGTGCGGATCGCCAATCACCACGACTTCGCCGATCTGTCCCATCTGGTCTTCAGCTGGGCGTACGAGGCCGAGGGCGAGGTGGTGGCCACCGGTGAGCTGGCGGTGCCCCCGGTCGGGCCGGGGCTCGCCGCCGACCTCAAGCTGCCCGCGCCACCGGAGACCGAGCCCGGGCAGGAGACCCGGTGGACCGTGGAGGCGCGGCTCGCCGCCACCACGGCGTGGGCGGCCGCGGGCCATCCGGTGGCCTGGGGCCAACTCCCCGCCCGGGTACGGACCGAGCCGCCGCACACCGCCGCACCGCAGGAGGCGCCGCGCCGCGCCACCGGGCGGATCGTCCTCGGCCCGGGCACCTTCGACGCGGCCACCGGTGAGCTCACGGCGCTCGGCGCGCTCGCGGTCACCGGACCGCGGCTGGATGTGTGGCGGGCGCCCACCGACAACGACAACGGCGCGTCCTGGCAGCCCGACGAGCGCTACGGGGTGCTCTGGCGGGAGCTGGGGCTGCACCGGATGCGGCACCGGGTGGACGCGGTGGAGCCGGACGGCACCGGGCTGACGGTGCGGACGCGGGTGGCCGCGGCCGCCACCGACCTGGCCCTGGAGACCGTCTACCGCTGGACCGCCGCCGGGGACCGGCTGCGGCTGGCGGTCTCGGTCACCCCGCACGGTGCATGGCCCTGTCCGCTGCCTCGGCTCGGCGTACGGCTGGGGGTCCCGGCCTCGCTGGGCCGGGCCGAGTGGTTCGGCGGCGGACCCGGCGAGGGCTATCCGGACACCCGTGCCGCGTGTCGGCTGGGGCGCTGGGCGCTGCCGGTGGACGCGATGCAGACACCGTACGTCCGGCCGCAGGAGAACGGGGCGCGGCCGGATGTCCGCTGGGCGCGGCTGTCCGCGCCCGACGGGCGGGGGGTGCGGATCGAGGGCGCCCCGCCGTTCTGGTTCACCGCGCGCCGCTGGACCAGTGAGCAGTTGGACGCCGCCGGGCACACCCCGGATCTGGTGCCGTCCGAGGACACGGTGTGGGTCAACCTCGACCACGGTCAGCAGGGCATCGGCAGTCAGTCCTGCGGGCCCGGGGTGCTCGAGCCGTACCGTCTTCCGGTCGCACCGGCGGCGTTCACCTTCGTCTTCTCCCCGGTGGCCCCGTTGGGGTGAGACGGGCCGACCACGGGCGGGCCGCCGGTCGGCTGCCCGCCCGTGGTCGGCACCCGCGCGCGGTCCGTACGTTCAGCCCGCCGCGTTCCGCAGCGCCTCCAGCGCCTTGTCCGCGTGCACCGACATCCGGAACTCGCTCTTGATGACCTCCAGCACCCGGCGATCGGTGCCGATCACGAAGGTGACCCGCTTGGTCGGTACGGCCGCGAGCCCGCGCTTGACCCCGAACCTCTCCCGTACGGTCCCCTCCGGGTCGGAGAGCAGCGGATAGCCGAAGGAGTGGCGGTCGGCGAACTCCGCCTGCCGCTCGACGGAGTCGGCGCTGATCCCCACCGGCTGGGCGCCCAGGGCCGTGAACTCGGCCGTGATGTCGCGGAAGTGGCACGCCTCCTTGGTGCAGCCGGGTGTCATGGCCGCCGGGTAGAAGAAGAGCACCACCGGCCCGTCCGTGAGCAAACCGCTCAGTGTGCGGGCCGTGCCGGTCTCGTCGGGAAGTTCGAAGTCGTCGACCACATCACCGATGTCCATGGGAGCACGCTACTCGGCCCCCGGACGCCCCGTGTGTCCCGGTCGGCAGGGGCCCGGTGCGGTCCGGCCGCGGCCCCGCGGGGTGCGGGACCGCGGCCGGTGTGGGGGGTCGGGGATGGCAGGTGTCAGTTGCCGCCGGTCACCTTCACATAGTCGACGACAAGCTGCTGCGGGAAGGTGGTGCCGCCGTCCGGGTCACCCGGCCAGTAGCCGCCGACGGCCAGGTTGAGGATGAGGTAGAAGGGATGGTCGAACACCCAGCGGTTGCCGCCCAGGTCGGCCGGGGTGCGGGTCTGGTAGACCTGTCCGTCGACCGACCAGGTGATCTTGTCGGGCGACCAGTCGATGGCGAAGGTGTGGAAGTCGTCGGCGAACGCGGCTCCGCCCGGGAGGGTGTAACCGGCGCCGATCCCGCCCGAACCGGAGTAGCCGGGGCCGTGGATGGTGCCGTGCACGGTGCCCGGTTCGAAGCCGACGTTCTCCATCACATCGATCTCACCGCAGTTGGGCCAGCCCGCGCCGCCGATGTCCGTGCCCAGCATCCAGAAGGCGGGCCACATGCCCTGGCCGCGCGGGACCTTCAACCGGGTCTCCACATGTCCGTAGGCGGTGCTGAAGGTGCGGGCGGTGGAGAGCCGGGCGGAGGTGTACTCGCACCGGCCGTACCAGCAGGCGTAGTCGGCCGGGTTCTCCTTGCGCGCGGTGATGACCAGATTGCCCTGGCCGTCGAGCGCGGCGTTCTTGGTGCCGTCGGTGTAGTACTGCCGCTCGTGGTTGTTGACGTTGTCGCCGGTCTCATAGCCCCAGCGGGAGCCGTCGACGGCACCGCCCGCGGGGCCGTCGAAGTTCTCGGTGAAGGCGGCGGCGCCTGCCTTCCCGGTTTGCGGCCCGGTGGCGGTGGCAGGGGTGGTGAACCAGGGAGTGGCCGCGAGCGCGGTGGCCGAGAGCAGGCCGATCACAGTGGTGCGCAGGGTCCTTCGCATGGAACCGGGGTGCCTTCCTGTGGGGGGCGGTCCGGTCGTCGCCGGTCCGTGGGGGGGGAAGGTGCTGCGGCCGGTGCGGTCACGGCCGGTGGAACGTCTGCGGGGAGCGTGGGGAAAGCGTGGGGGAAGCGGGTCGCGAGGGGCGGGTTACGGGCTACGGGGCGAACGGGCCGCTAGGACACGGGAGTCCGGGGCGGATGCGCACCGTCGGCGAGGTAGCGCCGTACCGGGAGCGTCGCGGCGCCGAGCGCGACACCGTCCCGTCCCAGCCGCCCCAGTTCGATGGCGGTATGGGCGTACGGCCGCCGCAGCGCCTGCGCGGCCACCGACTCCCGGATCCGGGGCAGCATCCGGGCGCCGAACGACAGTCCTGCCCAGCCGCCGAGGACGATGCGCTGCGGGTTGAAGAGGTTGACCAGATTGGCGATTCCGGCACCGAGATACACCGCGGCCTCCTCCAGGACGCGCTGTGCGGCGGGGGAGGTGTCGGCCGCGGCCAGTAACGCGGTGAACGCGGACTCCTCGTCCTCCCCCGGGACCGGGCGGCCACGCCGGGCCTGACGGAACCGCTCCAGGACCGCCGCGGCGCCCACATACGCCTCCAGGCAGCCGCGGGCACCGCACCGGCAACGGCGGCCCCCGGCCTGGACGGTGGTGTGCCCCCACTCCCCCGCGCTGCTGGTGGCGCCCCGGTAGGAGGTGCCGTGGGTGATGACACCGGCCCCGACACCGGAGCCGATCAGCGCGACCACCACATGCTGGGCGCCCCGCGCGGCGCCGAACCACTGCTCGGCCTGACCCATCGCGCTGGCGCCGTTGTCGATGAACAGCGGCAGCGCCGTGCCCGCGCGCAGCAGCCGCTCCAGCGGCACCGCGTCCCAGCCGATGGTCTGGCCGTGCACAAGGGTGTCGGCGCCGCGCTCCACCACACCGGAGACCCCGATGCCGACGCCGAGGATCGCGGACAACGGCACCCCTGCGGTGCCGATGACGCTGTCGATACCGGTGAGGATGTGGCCGACAACGATGTCGGCGTCGTGTCGGCCGGGGTGCAGTGGATGGTCGGCGGCGGCCCGCTGGTGCAGTGCCAGGTCGAACAGGGCGACGCGCACCCGGGTTTCGCCGATGTCGACGCCGATGACGTACCGGTGCGTGGGGGCCGTCCGGAGCCGGGGTGGGCCCGGTCGGTCCGCCTCCGGCTCGAAGAGGAGGACGCCCTCGAGGAGCAGTTCACCGACGGCGCGATCCACGGCGGTGGCATCAAGGCCCGTACGCAGCACAAGCTGCTGTCTGCTGAGCGGGGGGTCGAAGTACAACGCCCACAGGACCGAGGAGCGGGCGCCGCGCCGCGGGTCGCGCACGGCGGTGCGCGGGTGGGGCTGGGCTGCCTGGACCGTCATACATCACCTCCCGGGGAGACCCAATGTCCAGCCGGGTTCGGGCCATGTCAACAGGTCTGGACCTTCTTGGTTCAAAGAACTTGAGACGGCGGCTGCCTCAACTCCCCTGAAACGGACAGAAGTCGAACCCAGCGGTCCGGGAGCCCTCAGAACACCCCACCGGTGGCGAGGAAATGGGCCAGCGGAAGGGTGGCCGCGCCCAGCGCCACGGCGTCCGGACCGAGCGCCGCCGGGGCGATCTCGGTCCGCGCCAGCGGGCGGCGCAGCGCGTAGCGGGCGGTGGCCTCCTGGATCAGGGGCAGCGCGTGGGTGCCGAGCAGCGCTCCGGCCCAGCCGCCGAGGATGATCCGCTCGGGGTTGAAGAGGTTGATCAGGTCGGCGATGCCCGCGCCGAGGTAGGCGGCGGTCTCCTCCAGCACCTCGCGGGCCCGGGTGTCGGTCCCGTCCGCGGCCCGCAGCAGCGCGGCGAACGCGTCCCGCTGCCCGGCGGCGGAGCCCGCGGCGGAGGCCGGATCGGCGCCCGTGGCCGGATCGGCACCGGCGGCGACGCCACGTCCGGCGCGGGCCCGGTAGCGGTCCAGCACCGACCGCGCCCCGATGTACGCCTCCAGACAGCCGACCGCCCCGCACCGGCAGGTGCGCCCGCCGACCTGGACGACGGTATGACCCCACTCCCCCGCGCTGCTGGTCGCGCCCCGGTACGGTGCCCCGCCGGTCACGATGCTCGCGCCGACGCCCGAGCCGATCAGCGCGATCACGGCGGTTTCCGCGCCGCGCCCGGCGCCGAACCACATCTCGGCCTGCCCCTGTGCCGTGGCGCCGTTGTCGATGAACAGCGGCAGCGCCGTGCCCGCGCGCAGCAGCCGCTCCAGCGGCACCGCGTCCCAGCCGAAGGTCTGGCCGTGCACGACGGCCTCGGGCTCCCGCTCGACGATGCCCGGGACCCCGACCCCCACGCCGATGACCGCGTCCGCCGCCACCTCACCCTTGGCCAGGACCATGTCCAGCCCGGTCAGGATGTGGTCGACGATCGGTCCGGCCTCATAGCGGCCGGGGGGCAGCGGATGCTCCCATCGGGCGAGTTCGGTCAACGCCAGGTCGAACAGCGCCACCCGGACGTGGGTTTCCCCGATATCGACCCCGAGGAGATGGCCGCTGCCGGGGGCCACCCGGAGCAGTGTCCGGGGGCGGCCGCCGTCGGAGTCCAGCGAACCGGCGTCCTCCGCGAGTCCGTCGGCGAACAGATCGCTCACGACGTTGCTCACCGAGCCCGCGCTGAGCCCGGTGAGCTCCCCCAGCTCCTGGCGGCTCACCGGCCCCCGGAAGTACAGCGTGCGCAACAGTGTCGAGCGGTTGCCGCGCCGCAGATCGCGTACGGTGCGCCGGTTTTCGGCCATCGGACTCCTTCCCCCAGCCCGAATCTACCGGCCCCGCACACCCTCACGCAGCCCTCCGCGCCCCTTCGGTCACACCGTGAACGAAGCGCTCCACGGCGGCACTAGTCGGTCTCCGGCGTCCCGAACAGGGTCAGCAGATCCTCCCGCCCGAACATCCGCGCCGTCTCGACCGCCGAGGGCGATCCGGCCCGCGGATCGGCACCCCCGGCCAGCAGCACCCGCAGCACCTCCTCCTCGCCCTTGAAGGCGGCTCCGGCGATGGGGGTCTGCCCCCTTTCGTTGACGCGGTTGGGGTCGGCGCCGCGGTCCAGCAGGGCCGATACGGTCGCGGGGTGGCCGTAGTAGGCCGCCAGCATGAGCAGCGAATCACCCTTGTCGTTGGTGAGGTTGGCCGGGACACCCGCGTCCACATAGGCGGCGAGGGTGTCCGTGTCACCGCGCCGGGCCAGGTCGAAGACCTTGGCGGCCAGCTGCAACACCTCCGGGTCGTGCGGGGGCTCGGTCTCGGGGTTCGGCTCGCTCATGGCGTCTCGCCTCCGGCTCGGCTTCCGGCTCGTCTGGGCATGTGAGCACTGCTACGGATCACTTCTACGCGATCACGTACACCCTAGGGACGGCGGGGCCGAGGAGCCGACCCCCGCGCCGGAGCCGTACCGGGCCGCGCGCAACCCCATCACACACCCATTGAGGTGATTACACCGATAATCGACCCATTTGCACCTTTCCCTAGATGGATACATGCTGTGAGCCTGGAACAACTCATGGTGACCGTCCCCCACCAGCCAGGAGACCGTGATGATCCTCTCCATTTCCGGTGTCGTACTGCTCGGCATCGTCGTCTTCGTGTTCTTCCGCAAGGACGGACTCAAGGGGTCCCACGCCATCGTCTGCGCCCTCTTCGGCTTCTATCTGGCGAGCACCGCGATCGCCCCGAGCATCAAGGCGGGCGGCGCGAGCCTGGCCAGCCTGCTGGGCGGAATCAAGATCTGACGTGGTCCGGCTCCCCCGCCTCCGCCCCGGCAGCGCCCCGGCCCCGCTGCTGCGCGGCCGCGACTTCGCCCGTACGGCGGCCGACAGCGCCGCCGATGTGCTCCACCCGCTGATCGCGCTGACCCGGGGGCTGCGCGTGCTGGCCGCCGCCGGACGGCGGACGTGGGTGGAGCTGCCGGGCGAGCGCCGCGGCCCCGCGCTGTTCCTCGCGGCCTGCGGGCTGTTCGTCGTCTTCCTGCTGCCGTACGGGCCGCTGGTGGCCGCCGTCTGTCTGATGGCGGTGGCCTGCTGGGCGGGCCGGGAGCGCGCGGCCACGGCGGCGAGCGGCCCCGGTCCGGACGGCACCGAACGGCTGCGCACGCTCTACGAGGCCCTGGTGCCGTACTTCTCGGCGGCCGAGGACCCGAGCCCGCTGTACGCCCACGGCGGGGACTGGTCGAGCGCCTTCGACTCCTACGCGTTCGACGAGGGCGGCCGGCTGACCAAGCTGCACCTGCGCTACCCCGCGTACTTCACCGACGGCGAACCCTCCTCCCGGGCCCGGATCGAGCAGTTGCTCCACGCCAAGTCCGGACGCGGCCGGGAGTACCTCTTCGCATGGGACGAGGAGGCGAACCGGCTCACGCTGACGGTGCTGCCCCCGCTGTCCACCGCGATCTGCGCCCAGCACTTCGTCACCACCCCCGGTGAGACGGTGCTCGGCTTCACCGACACCTCGTCCGTCCAGCGCACTCTGCCGGTGCTCGAAGGCGCCGAGAACGCCGAGGGTGCCGACGACGGCGAGGGCGGCGGCGCGGGTCCCGGCGCGGACGGCTCCGCCGGTCCCGGCGGAGCCCGGGGCGGCGCGGCCGCCGAGGCCGCGACCCGCGATGTCCCGCCGGTGGTCTGGCGCACCGGCCCGCGCTCCACCGAACCGCATCTGCTGGCCCTCGGCCAGCCCGGCAGCGGCACCACCACCCTGGTGCGCTCCATCGCCCTCCAGGCACTGCACCACGGGGACGTCCTGGTGGTGGACGGCAGCGGCACCAGCGAGTACGCGTGTCTGGCCGGACGGGCCGGGGTGCTGGCCGTGGAGTGCGGGCTGGCGGGGACGCTGGCGACGCTGGAGTGGGCGGGGCACGAGACCGAGCGCCGCCTGATCGCCGCCAACCGCGCACGGCAGCTGGGCCATCCGCTGCCCGACGACATCCAGCGCCCGCTGTGGATCCTGCTGGACCGCCCGTCGGTGCTCAGCCATCTGGCCGCCGCCGACGGCCGCCCCGATCCGCAGGATCTGCTGGCGGTACCGCTGCGGCACGGCCGGGCGGCCAACGTACGGGTCGTGGTGGCCGATCAGCTCGACGCCGCCGACGGGCTCAGCGAGGCCGTACGGACCCACACCCGGGCCCGGGTGCTGCTGGGCCCGGCCTCGTTCGACCAGGCGGCGGCCGTCCTCGGCGCGCCCCCGCACACCACGCCGACGCCGGAGATGCCCGCGGGCCGCGGCTACGCCCGGCTGGGCACCGGTCCGGTGCACCGGCTCCAGGTGCCCGCCACCCCGGATCCGTACGACGACGCGACGAGCGAGGCACAGCGGCAGGCGGTGCTCAGGCTGCTGCCGCGGCCGGAGGCCGCCCCGGACGAGCAGCCGGCGCGGCAGCCCCGGACCTCGGCCCCGTCCGGCGCCTGAGCCCCGCGCCGCCCTCGTACCGGGCCGGGCTCAGGCGACGTGGGTACGCGGGGCCTCGGCCTCGGTGACGGCGCCGGTGGCGACCAGTCGGGCCGCGGCGGCGAGCCGGGTGGCGGCCTGTTCGGCGACCGCGCCGCCGACGGTGAACGGCAGCCGCACATAGCCCTCGAAGGCCCCGTCCACGCCGAAGCGCGGCCCGGACGGCACCCGCACCCCCAGCCGCGCACCCGCCTCCGCGATCCGCGATCCGGAGAGGCCGCCGGTGCGCGCCCACAGGGTGAGCCCGCCGTGCGGCACGGTGTACTCCCAGTCGGGGAGATGACGGCGCAGGGCGTCGATGAGCGCGTCACGGTGGTCGCGCGCGAGCTCACGGCGGATCGCGACGGCCTCCTCCCAGCCGCCGGTGTTCAGCAGCCAGGTGACGGCGAGCTGTTCGATGACGGGGGTGCCCAGGTCGGCGTAGGCGCGGGCGGCGACAAGGCTGCGGATCACCTCCGGTGCGGCGCGCACCCAGCCGATCCGCAGCCCGGCCCAGAAGCTCTTGCTCGCCGAGCCGACGGTGATCACGGTGGAGCCGGCCGGGTCGAAGGCACAGAGCGGAGGCGGCAGTTCCACGTCCTCGTCGAGCCGCAGTTCGGCCATGGACTCGTCGGCGACCAGGACGGTCCCCGCCGACCGCGCGGCGTCCACGAGCTGACGTCGCTGCTCCTCGGTGGCGAGCGCGCCGGTGGGGTTGTGGAAGTCGGCGACCACATAGGCCATCCGTGGCGCGGCGGCGCTGAGCACCTGGCGCCAGGACGGGATGTCCCAGCCACCGAGCCGGTCGGCCATCGCCACGGGGACGAGCCGGGTGCCCGCCTCCCGCATCAGCTGGAGGATGTTGGCGTACGAGGGCGATTCGACGGCGACCCGCTCACCGGGGCGCACCAGCAGCCGCGAGGCGGCCGCCACCGCGCCCATGGCACCGGTGGTGACCATGATCTGCTCGGGCATGGTCGGAATGCCACGCGCGGTGTAGCGGTCGGCGAGCGCCTGGCGCAGGGCGGGCAGTCCGGCGGGGTAGTCGCCGTGGGTGTGGGCGTACGGCGGGAGCTCGTCCAGGGCGCCACGCATGGCGCGGGTGAGCCAGGGCTCGGGGGCGGGCAGCGCGGCACAGCCGAGGTCGATCACGGAGGCCGCGTCCTCCGGGGGCAGCGGGTCCAGCCCCCGGGTGGGCAGCGGGCTCCCGGCGGGCATCGCGGTCCAACTCCCGGCGCCGCGCCGCGACTCCAGGAACCCCTCGCCGCGCAGCGCCTCGTAGGCGGCGGCCACGGTGGTGCGGCTGACCTCGAGGGCGGCGGCGAGTTCGCGCTCGGCGGGGAGCCGGGCGGCGACCGGAACCCGGCCCTCCAGAATGAGCAGCCGCACCCCGTCGGCCAGGGCGCGGTACGCGGGCACCCGGCGGCCGCCGTTCAGGGAGGCGACCGCGCCCGCGGGCAGGCGGTCACGGGGGTGCTGTGATCCGAGCAGTCGCGCCAGTTGCGGTGCCCCCACCGCCGAGGTCCACGGACTCATCGAAAACGGTCCACCTTTCCCGGATTGGCCATGGAACTGGACTGGTCCCGGACCACAGAGTGACATGTCACCGGCCATCGCCACCAGGCCGGTCGGCCACCGGGCCGCGAAGCGACCGCGAGGAAGCCTGAAAGCCTGCCGCCTGACCGAAGAACAGCAAGAGGGAGGACGCGTTGCCCGAAGACCCGCCGGGGGGATCCCGCCGCCTCGCCCGCCGTCTCGTCCAGCTCTACGCCGGGCTCGCGCTGTACGGCACCTCCATGGCACTGCAACTGCGGTCCACCCTCGGTCTCGACCCCTGGGACGTCTTCCACCAGGGCGTCGCCAAGCGCGTACCGCTCACCTTCGGCACGGTGACGATGGTGGTGGGCACCGCCGTGCTGCTGCTGTGGATACCGCTGCGGCAGCGGCCGGGGCTGGGGACGGTGTCCAATGTGCTGGTGGTGGGACCGGCGGCGGACGCCACCTTGTGGCTGGTACCGGCTCCCGAGTCACTGGCGGTACGGATTCCGCTGCTGCTGTTCTCGATCGTGCTGTGCGGCGCGGCCACCGGTCTGTACATCTCCGCGCGGTTCGGGCCCGGCCCCCGGGACGGGCTGATGACCGGACTGCACCGGCGCACCGGCCGCTCGATCCGCCTGGTGCGGACCGGGATCGAGGTGGCGGTACTGGTGACGGGATACGTCCTGGGCGGGTCGGTGGGCGCGGGCACGGTACTCTTCGCGCTGACCATCGGGCCGCTGTCCCAGCTCTTCCTGCGCCTCTTCGCGATCCCCAGCGCCGTCCCGAAGGACTCCGAGGTGGTCGCCCGGGGCGGCACCGAAGGCCGGGTCCCGGACAGAACAGGGACCTGATTTCGAGCTCGAGGCAGTGGAGCGGTAGTGTACGCCCTTGGCCTACCAGGCGGACCGTTACTGCGCGCTAAAGTACCAGAAACGCTGGGTGACATCTGCTGCCAGATGTGACAAACCGGGCGCCTGTGGGTAGAACAACGGGGCGGCACGACGGGCGACGCATGTCCCAACACGGGAATCTTCACCGCCGACCGGACGTTGACCGGATGACGACGACAGCGACACCTGTCCTGTGGGCGACAAGCCCGGGAGGCACGATTCATGAGTGAGCGAGCTCTCCGCGGCACGCGACTCGTGGTGACCAGCTACGAGACCGACCGCGGCATCGATCTGGCCCCGCGCCAGGCGGTGGAGTACGCATGCCAGAACGGCCATCGATTCGAGATGCCGTTCTCGGTAGAGGCGGAGATTCCGCCGGAGTGGGAGTGCAAGGCGTGCGGCGCCATGGCACTCCTGGTGGATGGCGATGGTCCTGAGGAGAAGAAGGGCAAGCCCGCGCGCACGCACTGGGACATGCTCATGGAGCGGCGCACCCGCGAAGAGCTGGAGGAGGTGCTGGCCGAGCGGCTGGCGGTCCTGCGCTCCGGCGCCATGAACATCGCCGTGCATCCGCGGGACACCCGCAAGTCCGCCTGATCCGAGGATCTGCGGAAGCACTGATAGAAGCACTGACAACTGAATGACGAGGGCCGGGGCCACCGCCGAGCGGTGGCCCCGGCCCTCGTGCGTCCACATCCCGGTCGGCCCCGGACCGCCGGGCGCCGGACTGCCGGGCGCCCGGGGCGCGGGCGCGGCTCAGTCGCGGTGCGCCGAGCGCGGACCGTCCTCGTCGCCCCGGATCTCACCCCGGATGGTCTCGCGGCCGTCCCCGCGACCGCCGTCACGGCCGTCGGCGGGGCCGTCGTCATGGATCACCTCGCCCTGGATGACCTGACCGCCCTCCCCCGGGCGCTCCCGGCCGCCCCGGCCCGGGTGGCCCTGGAGGAACGGATCGCCGGGCGCCCCCGGTACGTAGCCCAGCCGGCGCGACAGCGCACCCTCGGCACGGCGCCGCAGCAGCGCGCGGGTCGGCGGGAACAGACACACCAGCGCGGCCAGGTCGGAGATCAGCCCCGGCACCATCAGCAGCAGACCGCCCAGCATGGTGAACGAGGAGCCCGGTCGCGCCGCGGGCTCGGCCGGGTCGGCGCCCGGCTGCATGGACTGGGTCAGGCTCTGCCAGGCCCGGCGTCCGCCGCGCTTGACCACGGCCGCGCCCACCACCACCCCCGCCACCAGCAGCAGGAAGACGGTCAGCCCATTGGTGGCCCGGGCCACCACGGTCAGCAGCCAGATCTCCAGCACCAGCCAGGCGGCGATGGCCAGGGGTACGAAGGTACGGGCGCGCGAGCGCTTGGGGCGGTTCGGGTCGCTCTGCGGCGATGCGCCGGTCGTCATGGCTCCCAGTGTGCCCCGACCCCCGGGCGGCGCGGACCCCGGGGCCGTGGATCCCTCCCGGATCCCGGATCCCGGTGGCCTCGGCCGAGGCGGCAACGGGCCCGGACAGAGGTGGTCCCCTGCCCCCCGCCCCTCCCGCGGGCGGGGGGCAGGGGCAGGGGAACCGCCCGCGGCCGGTGTCAGCGGTGCCGCAGTGCCGAGATGAGCTCGCTCTTCGACATCTGCGACCTGCCCTCGATACCGGCCTTCTTGGCCTTGCGGTAGAGCTGTTCCTTGGTCTGCGCTTCCATCGTGCCGGCCTTGGCGCCCCGGCGGGGCATCGTCGTCCGGCGCGATGAGCTCTTGCTGCTCTTCATGGTCGTTTTAGGCATGTTCCGCCTCCTTCCGCCTCAAGTCTCGGGGACGGAACGGCCGGATGCCCGTGGGACTACTCCGAGCGGTAAACGCAGGCCCTGACTAGGCGTTCTTACGGCCCAGCAGCTTGTTGACCCGGCTGCTGACACCCCAGGTCATGACCCGCCACGCCGCCTCGGTGACGATGTCGCGGCTCATCTTGCTCTCACCGCGCTCGCGTTCGATGAAGGTGACCGGGACCTCGATGACGTGGAAGCCCGCCTTGGCGGCGCGCCAGGCCATGTCGATCTGGAAGCAGTAGCCCTGGGAGGCGACGGCCTCCATGCCCAGGCCCTCCAGCGTCTCCTTGCGGAAGGCGCGGAACCCGGCGGTCATATCCCGGATCGGGACGTCGAGCAGCAGCCGGGAGTAGGTGCTGCCGCCCCGGGAGATGAACTCACGGGACTTGGGCCAGTTGACGATCCGTCCGCCCGGCACCCAGCGCGAGCCGATGACCAGGTCCGCGCCCTTGAGCGCGGTCAGCAGCCGGGGCAGCTCCTCGGGCTGGTGGGAACCGTCGGCGTCCATCTCGACCAGGACGCCGTAGCCGTGCTCGATACCCCAGCGGAACCCGGCCAGATAGGCGGCGCCGAGGCCCTCCTTGCCCTTGCGGTGCAGCACCCGCACATGGTCGTCCTCGGCCGCGAGTTCATCGGCGACCTTGCCGGTGCCGTCCGGGCTGTTGTCGTCGGCGACGAGGATGTGCGCGTCGGGCACCGACTCACGGACCCGGGCGACGATCGGCTTGATGTTCTCCGCCTCGTTATAGGTCGGGATGATCACCAAGGTGCTGCCGAGCGGGCCGTATGTGCGGCGGCCGCCCTCGTCCTGGGGGGCGCGGCGCGGCTCCCCGCCCGTGTCCCCGGCAGCCGGCCGCTCCACGTCCCCGCCGACCGGCTGGTCGGCCGTGGTCCCCGGCTGGTCGGCCGTGCTCTCCTGCTGACCGGCCTCACGTGCGGCGTCGCTCACGGCACCGTCTTGTTCGCTTCTCCGCCCGTGAGGCGAATCGTCGCTTTCGTTGCTCCGGCGCGGCTGGTCGGCCTCGCGTGCGTCGCTCACGGCTACTGCCCCTTCTCGTCCGTACGTCCCCGACGGCCGATCATGATCGCGGCCGCGCAGGACAGAAGGCCCACCATAGCGAGCACCCACTCCGGGGTCGCACCGACGCGGTCGGCGAGGGTCTTGCCGTCACGCAAGGGGATGCGCGCGGTGAGCACATCTTGCGTGAATTCTTTCGTCCGCTGCTCGATCGTGCCATCCGGGGAGACAACGGCGCTGATCCCGCTGGTGGCCGCCGTGATCACCGGACGGCCGTGCTCGATGGCCCGCAGCCGGGACATCACCAGCTGCTGATCCGGCTGACCGCTGCGGCCGTAGGTGGCGTTGTTGGTCTGTACGACGATCGCGCGGGCCCCCGCGTTGACCGTGTCGCGGACGATCTCGTCGTACGCCACCTCGAAACAGATCACATCGCCCAGCCGGGCCGGGCCCACCTGGAGCACGCCCGTGTGGTCACCGGGGTAGAAGTCGCGCGGCACCCGCTGGAGCCGGGTGATGACCTTGCTGAGCTGCTGGCGGAAGGGCACGTACTCGCCGAACGGCACCGGGTGCTGCTTGGTGTACGAGGCGCCGGGGCCCTTCTGGGGGTCCCAGACGATGCCCTGGTTCTCCACGTAGCCCTCCTTGGTGGGGTGGTCCACCAGGGCGCCGACCAGCACCGGGACATCGATGGCCTGCACGGCCTCGTCGATCCGGGCGTATGCCTCCCGATACTGGAAGGGGTCCAGGTCGGAGGCGTTTTCCGGCCAGATCACCAGATCCGGCTTCTTGATCCGCCCGGCCTTGACGTCCTTGGCCAGATCGAGAGTGGCCTCGACATGGTTGTTGAGGATCTTCATGGGACGGCCCAGGAAGTCCATTCCGGGCTGCTGCACATTGCCCTGGACCACCGCGATGTCCACCGACTTGGCGGCACCGGTCGGGATGGGCACCGTGGACCCGGCCGCGGTCACCGCCCCGGCGACCACCAGGGCGCCCACGGCGGGCAGCACGGCACGCGGCGAGAAGGCGCCGCGCAACCGCCATACGACGAGCAGCGCGGAGGCCAGCAGCCCACCGGCCAGCGCCACCCCGAAGGTGACCAGCGGGGCGCCGCCCAGCGCGGCGAGCGGGGTGAACGGCGAGCCGGTGTTGGCGAAGGCCAGCCGCCCCCACGGGAAGCCCCCGAACGGCGTCCGGTCGCGGGCCCATTCCTCGGCGACCCACAGACAGGACGTCCACAGCGGCCACAGGGCCGGCACCGGAAGCCGGGAGACCAGCGCGAGCCCGGCGCCCAGCAGCGCCATGAAGGCCGCCTCGATGACGGACAGGCCGATCGACGCGTCCCAGCCGACCACGCTGAGCCACTTCAGCAGCAGCACGAAGAACGGCACCCCGAAGGCGAACCCCGTCCAGGCGCCCTGCCGGGCGGTACGGCCGTGGGTCAGCAGCGCCAGCGCGGCCACCGCCAGCAGGGACAGCGGCCACACGCCGAACGGCGGGAAGGCGAGGCCGAGCGCGAGGCCGCTGACGGCCGCCAGCAGGCTGCGGAGCGCCTCACGGCGGGCCAGCAGCCCCAGACGCCGGAACCGGCCCGGCCGGTCCACGGCGGCGGGCACGGGCGCTCCGGCCTCGCCGTCGCCGGACGAGGCGGCGGCGGGCCTGGGCGTCTCGCCCGGTCGGTCTGCGGCCGGGCCGGGCGAGGCGGCTTCGGCGGTGGTGTCGGAACCCGAGGGCACGGTGCGGCCTTCCTGCCATGCATGCTGTGGTGAGGTGACCGTACAACGCGGGCTCGCGGAAGTGGTCCCGAGGTGGGGAAAGTGCTCCCGGGGTACGGAACGCCCCGGCCACGGCCGAGGTTCCCGCGGGGCTCGGCGGCGCCGCCCCCGCGACCGGGGGCGGTCCGCCGTGTGCGTGCGGATGGGGGCCCGACGCCCTTCGGGCCGACCTGGGACCCGCTGGCTGCGGGTCGACCGAGAGCCGTTGTCTACTGAGCGTCCGGGCCCCTCCCGGGTCGCACCTGCCGACCCGGCGATCCCTCCCTCGCCCCCGTGCGCTGGACCTGGCTCCCAGTGGTGGCGCACCGGTGCGGTGCGTCTCCCTCTGGCCCAGCGGCGTTCGACGACTGCGTGAAGATTCCCCGGTCGGGCGTCCAGTGGTGGACTCGGCCGAACCTACCGGCCACCGCCCGCACCCTGTCAACAGCCGCATGACCTGCGCCGTTTCCTCAAATGACCAGGTCAGTACGGACGGTGTTCAGATGCCGCGACAGGCCGGGGGAACATCGTTCGGCGGTACGGGGCGCCGCTTCGTCACTCGTCCGGCCGGAGGTGCACGGTGCGTCCGCCGACCACCGTGCGCACACACACGGGCAGTTGACCGCCGGGGGTGAGGTCGGGCAGGCCGGGCGTGCCGGAGCGCGGATCGGTGGACCATCCGGCGACCCGCGTGTCGGGGACCTGGACGACCAGTTCGCCGGTGCGCCACACCGCGTAGTCCGCGGGCGCGCCGGGTACCAGGACGCCCGCGTCATCGCGGCCGATGGCCCGCCAGCCGCCGCGCGTATGGGCGGTGAAGGCGGCGCGGACCGACACGCGGTGCTCGGGGGTGCGGTGGAAGGCGGCGGCGCGCACGGTGCCCCAGGGGTCGAGCGGGGTGACCGGGCTGTCGGAGCCGAGGGCGAGGGGGACTCCGGCACGGAGCATGGCCGCGTAGGGGTTGAGGGTCCGGGCCCGTTCGGCGCCCAGGCGCTGGACGTACATGCCGTCCTCGCCGCCCCAGGCGGCGTCGAAGGCGGGCTGGACGGAGGCGGTGAGGCCGAGTTCGGCGAAGGCCGCGATGGTCTCGGGGGTCATCATCTCGGCGTGTTCCACCCGGTGCCGGGCGGCGCGCACCCGGGCCAGCCCGACCTGTTCGGCGGCGGCGCGCACGCCCTCCACCACGGCGGTGACGGCGGCGTCGCCGATGGCGTGGAACCCGGCCTGGACCCCGGCCTCGGTGCAGGCGGCGACATGGGCCGTGACGACCGCCCGGTCCAGACAGGCGGTGCCGGTGTGCGGCGTGTCGGCGTAAGGCTGGTGGAGACACGCCGTGTGGGAGCCGAGCGAACCGTCCACGAAGAGATCACCGGCGGCGCCGAGGGCGCCGAGCTCGCGCACCTTCGCCAGGTCGGCGGCGGTCTCCGCGGCCTCGGCCCAGTAGCCGAACACCCGGGGCCCCGGCTCCTGCGCGGCCAGCTCCAGCAGCCCGGTGAGGTCGTCCTCGCCGGAGATCTCGGGGCCCGCGCACTCGTGCAGGGAGCCGATGCCCAGGGACGCGGCGCGGGCCAGGGCGGCGCGCTGGGCGTCGGCGCGCTGCCGCGGGGTCACACTCGCCTGGGCGGCGGCGCGTACGGCGTGATGGGCCGCGCCGGTCAGCGGCGCGTCGGAGTGGTAGCCCGCCAGGTCCGACACGCCCGGCACCAGATCCAGCAGGGCGGTGGTGACCACCGCCGAGTGCACATCGACACGGGTCAGATAGAGCGGCCGGCCACCGGTGGCCTCGTCGAGCTCGGCGCGGCGCGGCGGACGGCCCTCGGGCCAGCCGCCGGCGTCCCAGCCGTGGCCGAGCAGCACCCGGTCGTCGGGGCGGGCGGCGGCGTGGGTACGGACCCGGTCCAGGGTGTCGGCGAGCGTACGGGCGCCCGCGAGATCCAGTCCGGTGAGGGCGAGCCCGGTGGCGGTCGTGTGCACATGCGCATCGGTGAACGCGGGTGTCACCAGCGCCCCGTCCAGCTGGATCACCTCGTCGACCCCGTCGGCGAAGCTGTCGGCGGCGCCCTCGGAGCCGACCCAGGCGATGGCGCCCCGTTGGACGACCATCGCGGTCGCGAACGGATCGGCGGGGCTGTGGACCTCGCCGCCGCGCAACAGCACGGTGCGGCCCTCGGCGGTCCGGTCAGGGGTGCGGTCGTTCACGCGGGCTGCCTCGTGGAGTCGGTCTGGGACGACGCGCGCCGGGCGCGTCCGGTCGGGGTCGGACACGCCCGGATGGGCGCGCCCGGGGCGGGTCAGACGCGCGGCGGACGCGCTTCGTAGGGAGTGGAGAGGACCACCGTGGTGCGGGTGGAGACCCCGGCCAGCGAGCGGATCCGGCTGAGCAGATGCTCCAGCTCCAGCGGGGTGGCGACACGCACCTTGAGGATGTAGTTCTCATCTCCCGCGACGCTGTGGCACGCCTCGATCTCGGGCACCTCGGCGAGCCGCTCGGAGATGTCGTCGGGCGCGCTGGGGTCGAAGGGTTTGACCGAGATGAAGGCCGTCAGCGGCAGGCCGACGGCCTCCGGATCCACCACGGCGGCATAGCCTCGGATCACCCCGCGCTGCTCGAGACGGCGGACCCGCTGATGCACGGCCGATGTGGACAGGCCGGTGGCCTTGCCCAGGTCCGTGTAGCTCATCCGCCCGTCCTTGACGAGCAGCTCCACGATTTGTCTGTCCAACTCCTCCACAGCCGATCACCTTATGTGGTCGTGGGCGTTCCGGCACAGCGGGTGCGCCGGACCCGGTACGGGGGCCGGACGGCCCTTGTTCACCGCATCTGCGCCCGGCGTGTGACGAACGCCACATCCCGTCGGGGGTGTCCACGGAAGTGCGGAGATTACCTGCGGTGCGGCGCGGGAAATGCTTGCTGTGGTCGAGGCCGACGCGCCTGACCAGCCCACCCGAGGGGGAAACTCATGCCCTACCTTGAGCGCCTCGACGAAGGCGACGTCGATTCCCACGAGAACGAGACCTACGAGATGTTCCGGGTCGTGTGCCCGGACTGCGCGCGGCCCATCGCCCTGCTCGCGGACGAGGACGTCCTCCCGGAGCACGCGCTGTGCCCGTCCCCGTGGGACCCGTTCGGGCTCACGGTGTGCGCCGGTACGGGCCGCGGGGTGGCCGACGCCTCCCCGGCCGACGCCTCGCTCGAAGCCCAGGAGCAGGACGCGGCGCTGCTGCTGACGCTGCCGGAGGGGCTGGACTGGCGCACCCAGCCGTTCTCGCACATCGGCGGCCCCGGCTCGCAGCCGATCCATATGCCGGTCCTGCGGCGGGGAACGGCGCCACGCGTCTAGGCCGCCCTGCCCGCCGGGTGGCGGGGGCCCGGCGCCGCCGCGCCCCCGAGCCGCGAGAGCGTGCCCGACCCGCGAGAGCGCGGCCCCGACCGGGTCAGCGGCTCTCCGGACCCGCCAGGGCACGGGCGATGACGACCCGTTGGATCTGATTGGTGCCCTCCACGATCTGGAGCACCTTGGCCTCGCGCATGAACCGCTCCACGGGGAAGTCCACCGTGTAGCCGTAGCCGCCGAGCAGTTGGACCGCGTCGGTGGTGACGCGCATCGCGGTGTCGGTGCAGAACAGCTTGGCCATGGCCGCCTGCTTGGAGAACGGGCGGCCCGCGTCCCGCAGCCGGGCGGCGGTCAGATAGAGCGCGCGCCCGGCCTCGATCTGGGTCGCCATGTCCGCCAGCATGAAGCGCAGCCCCTGGAAGTCGGCTATCGGCCGGTCGAACTGGCGGCGTTGCGCGGCGTAGCCGAGCGCCTCGTCCAGGGCTGCCTGGGCGACGCCGATGGCGCAGGCCGCGATGCCCAGCCGCCCCGCGTCGAGGGCGGAGAGGGCGATGGCGAAGCCCTGGCCCTCGTCACCGATGCGCCGTGCGTCGGGCACCCGGACGCCGTCGAAGTGGACCTGTGCGGTGGGCGAACCGTTCATGCCCATCTTGTGCTCGGGCGCGGCGGCGCTGAGCCCGGGGGTGTCCCCGGGGACGAGGAACGCGCTGATGCCGCGGGTGCGCTCGGGGCCGGTGCGGGCGAGCACCGTATAGAAATCGGCCACACCGCCGTGGGTGATCCACGCCTTGGTGCCCTCCAGCGTCCAGGTGCCGCCGTCGCGGGTGGCACGGGTGGTCAGCGCGGCGGCGTCGGAGCCGGAGGAGGGCTCGGACAGGCAGTACGCGCCGAGCAGTCCGCCGCCCAGCATCGCGGGCAGATGCTCGGCCAGCTGCCGCTTGCTGCCGAATCGGGCGAGCGCGTGGCAGGCCAGGGTGTGCACGCTGACGCCGAGGCCCACGGTGAGCCGGGCCGCGGCCAGCTCCTCGAGCACCTGGAGATAGACCTCGTACGGCTGGTCGCCGCCGCCGAACTCCTCGGGATAGACCAGCCCCAGCAGCCCGGACTCGGAGAGCAGGGCGAACAGCTCGCGGGGGAAGCGGCCGGCCGCCTCCTCCTCGGCGGCATGGGGCCGGATCTCGCGGTCGATCAGCTCACGTACGAGCGCGATCAGATCGCGGGCCTCCTCGGTGGGCAGTTCGCGTTCCACCGGCTGCGGGCCGTGGTCGGTCATGGCGGCGCTCTCCTCTCCCTGTCGGGCGCGGCGGCGGGCGGCCGAGGGTGTGGCGGCGCCGCCGTGGGTCACCGCTGGCCGGCCGGTTCCCGTCGGGTCTCGAGCGGGTGATGACCTGCACCGCGGCGGTTGGAGTATGCCCGATAGGCAGCGCTCCGTCACCGGTCGATCGATCTTCAACCACCTTCTCGGACAGCTTCTCGGACAGCGCGCGGGACGGCATGTCGGACGGTCCGCGTACGGGCCGTGTGCGACGCCGAAAGAGCATTGGCCCAGACCATTGACCCTACTGGTCTAGTCCTTCTACCGTTTCAGCACCGCGTCCTGCGCGTGCATGTCAAGATTTGGGCAGGTCGTCGGGCACTTCACTCTCCCCTCACCCCCCACCGAGGAGATTCCATGCTCAGACCACGCGGACTGCTCGCCGCTCTCGCGGCGCTCTGTACGGCGGTGTTGGCCGCCACCCTGCTCGCGGGATCGGCCGTGGCCGGTGAACGCCGGACCACCGAAAACCACACCAACGCACACCACGCCACCGGAAACCAGGCCGCCGGGAACAAGGTCGTCGGCTACTTCACCGAATGGGGCATATACCAGCGCAACTACCATGTGAAGAACATCGAGACGTCGGGCTCGGCGTCCAAGCTGACGCACATCAACTACGCCTTCGGCAACGTCACGGGCGGCAAATGCGCCATCGGCGATGCCTATGCCGACTACGACAAGGCCTATGACGCGGCGACCAGCGTCGACGGCAAGGCCGACACCTGGGACGCGGGCGCGCTGCGCGGCAACTTCAACCAGCTCCGCAAGCTCAAGAAGCTGCACCCGGAACTCAAGGTGCTGTGGTCCTTCGGCGGCTGGACCTGGTCCGCCGGGTTCGGCGAGGCCGCGAAGAACCCCGCCGCCTTCGCCCAGTCCTGCTACGACCTGGTCGAGGACCCGCGCTGGGCCGATGTCTTCGACGGTATCGACATCGACTGGGAGTATCCCAACGCCTGCGGCAACACCTGTGACAGCAGCGGCAAGGACGCCTTCCCCAAGCTGATGTCCGCGCTGCGCGCCAAGTTCGGGCAGAACAACCTGGTGACCGCGGCCATCACCGCCGATGCCTCCTCCGGCGGCAAGATCGACGCCGCCGACTACGCGGGCGCCGCACAGTACGTCGACTGGTACAACCCGATGACGTACGACTTCTTCGGTGCCTGGGCGGCCCAGGGGCCGACCGCCCCGCACTCCCCGCTCACCTCCTACAGCGGCATCCCGCAGCAGGGCTTCAACACCGACGCCACCGTCCAGAAACTCAAGGGACTCGGCATCCCGGCCTCGAAACTGCTGCTGGGCATCGGCTTCTACGGCCGCGGCTGGACCGGCGTCACCCAGAGCGCCCCCGGCGGTACGGCGACCGGCGCCGCCCCCGGTACGTACGAGGCGGGCATCGAGGACTACAAGGTGCTCAAGAACTCATGCCCGGCCACCGGCACCGTCGCCGGCACGGCCTACGCCCACTGCGGCAGCCAGTGGTGGAGCTACGACACCCCCGCCACCATCGCCGGAAAGATGAACTACAAGCAACAGCAGGGACTGGGCGGCACCTTCTTCTGGGAGCTCAGTGGCGACACCACCAACGGTGAGCTGATCAAGTCCATCAGCTGACCCCATCGCACCACCCCCAGGGCGGGGAGCCGGAGCGCGGCTCCCCGCCCGTGCGCCGCGCCACGTCGTCCACGGGGGCGCTCCGGTTCCCCGGAGCGAGCGGGAGGAATGTCACCCACCGGAGCCGGGCCCGCGGGGCGGCCGGGCGGCCCGGGCCGTGCCACGATGCGGCGATGACCCCACGTCAGCACCGCCCCGCCGTGCTCCTGACCGCCTTCGCCCTGCTGCTCGCCGCGATGTTCGGCGCGGCCTACGCCGTCGGGGCGACGATGGGTCCCGTCGCCCCCGGAATACGCGACAGCGGCGGTACGGGGCACGACGGCGGTGGCGGCAGCGGCGGTAGTGGCGACGACGGCGGTGGCATGGGCGGGATGCACGGTATGGGCGGCGCCCGATGAGTGCGCCCACGGACACCCGATCTGCCATCCTCACCACCGAGTTGGTGGTCGGTGGCATGACCTGTGCGGCCTGTGTGCGCCGGGTCGAGAAGCGGCTCGGCAGGGCCGCCGAAGGCGTCGAGGCGAGCGTCAACCTGGCCACCGGGCGGGCCCGGGTGACCCATCCGGTCACCGTGCCGACGGCCGAACTGGTGGCGGCCGTCGAGGGCGCGGGGTTCACCGCCCGGGTGGTGCCACCCGCGGCACCACCCGGGCGGCGCGACCGGGACGACCCGTCAGCCGAGGCGTCACCGGAGGCGTCGCCGGTCACGGACGAGGCGGCCGACCGGCACCGCGTACGGGTCACCGCACTGCTCGCGGTACCGGTGCTGGTGCTCTCCATGGCCCCGGCCCTCCAGTTCCGCGACTGGCAGTGGCTGTGCTTCGTCCTGACCGCCCCGGTGGTGGTGTGGAGCTCCTGGCCGTTCCACACCCGCGCGCTGCGCGGGCTGCGGCACGCCGCGGCGACGATGGACACCCTGGTCTCGCTGGGCGTCCTCGCCTCGTTCTCCTGGTCCGCGTACGCCCTGTTCCTCGGCGGCGCCGGGGATCCGTCGATGCGGATGCCGTTCTCACTGCTGCCGAGCGCTCCCGGCGGCACACCGCACATCTACCTGGAAGCGGCCGTCGGTGTCCCGCTGTTCGTCCTCACCGGACGGCTGCTCGAGGCGCGCGCCCGGCGCGGCACCGGCTCCGCGCTGCGCGCCCTGGCCTCGCTGACCGTCAAGGACGTCGTCCTCGCGGCGGACGGGAAGACGCCCGAACGCCGGGTCTCCATCGGTGAGTTGCGCGTCGGCGACCGGTTCGTGGTGCGTCCCGGGGAGCGGGTGGCCACCGACGGTGTGGTGACGGCGGGCGGTTCCGCCCTCGATCTGTCGCTGGTGACGGGCGAGAGCGCACCGGTCGAGGTGGCCCCGGGCTCGCCGGTCGTGGGTGGCGGGGTGAACTCCGGCGGGCTGCTCGAGGTACGGGCCACGGCGGTCGGCGCCGACACCCAACTGGCCCGCGTCGCCCGCCTGGTGGCCGACGCCCAGTCCGGCAAGGCACGTGCGCAGCGGCTGGCGGACGCCATCGCCGCCGTCTTCGTACCGGCCGTGCTCGCGGTCGCCGTCAGTGTGCTCGGCTTCTGGCTGGGCGCGGGCGCCGCCCCCGAGGCGGCCGTCACGGCCGGGGTGGCCGTCCTGGTCGTGGCCTGCCCCTGCGCACTGGGCCTGGCCACCCCCACCGCCCTGCTCGCCGCCACCGGCCGCGGCGCCCAACTGGGCATCCTGGTCAGCGGTCCGCGCGCGCTGGAACGGCTGCGGCGGGTGGACACCGTGGTCCTCGACAAGACGGGCACGCTGACCCACGGCGTGATGGAAGTGGCCACGGTGACGACCCGCCCGGACGGCCTCGGCCGGGACGAGGCGATCCGGCTGGCAGGCGCCGTGGAACACGGCTCCGAACACCCCGTGGGCCGCGCCCTCGCCGGGTACGCGCGCGCCGCCCTCCCGCCGGGCATCGCACTGCCCGCCGTGACGGACTTCGCGGCCACGGCGGGGCTGGGCGTGGCGGGGGACGTGGCGGGCCACCGGGTGGAGGTGACCCGCCCGGACGAAGACACCCTTCCGCCCGGACTCCACGACGCCGTGCGGGCCGCCGAACGGGACGGCCGCACCGCCGTGGTACTGCGGGTCGACGGGCGCGCCGAGGCGGTCTTCGCGCTCGGTGACGGCGTCCGCTCCGGGGGCTACCGCGCGGTCGACCACCTCAAACGGCTGGGACTGCGGCCCGTACTCGCCACCGGCGACGGACCGGCGGCGGCGCACTCCGCCGCCGGACAACTCGGCATCGACGAGGTACACGCCCGGATGACGCCCGAGGGCAAGGCCGAGCTGGTGAAGGGGTTGCGGGAGCGCGGACACCGGGTCGCGTTCGTCGGCGACGGTGTGAACGACGCCGCCGCCCTCGCCCACGCCGACCTCGGCATCGCCATGGGCGGCGGCACCGACGCGGCGATCGGCGCCGCCGATGTGACACTGATGCGCGAGGACTTCCACGCCCTCGCCGACGCGGTACGACTGGCCCGGCGCACCCTGGGCACCATCCGGGCCAATCTGCTGTGGGCCTTCGGCTACAACCTCGTCACCCTGCCACTCGCGGCCGTCGGACGGCTCAGTCCGATGGTGGCCGCCGCCGCGATGTCCGTCAGCTCGGTCGTCGTGGTCGGCAACAGCCTGCGGCTGCGCGGCTGGCAGCCGTCCGGGGCGCACGGTGCGCAGGGGAGGTCCCGCCGGTGACCACCTCCCTGCTGCGCGCCGCGCTCGCGCCCGTCATCGCCTGTGCGCTCACCCTCGCCGGGCTCGCGGCCTGGACCGCGTCCGGTGCCGCGGGCTCCCCCGCCGACGTCGAGGTCACCCGCGCCCGTGTACTGCTGCCCTCGAACCCCGAAGCCACCGCCGCCTTCTTCGACCTCCGCAACGCGGGTGGTGGCGAGGACGAACTCCTGCGCGTCACCACGCCGTTGGCCGACCGCGCGATGCTCAGCCGCCGGATCGTACGGCGTGGCGCGGGCTCGATGCGGATGGTGCCCTCGGCCCGCGTCCCCGCCCGCGGCACCCTCCGGATGTCGGCCGGGACACTGGATGTGATGCTCCAGCCCGCCCCGCGACGGCTGCGCACCGGCGACCGGGTGCCGTTCGTTCTCCACCTCCGCGAAAGCGGCCCGATCCAGGTCACGGCAGTGACCATCCGACCGGGCACCGCCGCGACCGACTGAGCGGGCCGGTCCCGAACCACTTTCACCCTCACCGGTCCCCGGCCGCATGGGCTGACCGCGTGGCCCCGGCCGGTCACCCCACGGGGGTGTGACCGGCCGGTCGGCCGCTAGCCGGTGGCCGCCAGGGCGGGTTCGGTGGGGTGGTCCGGCGCTGTGAGTTGGCCGATCAGGGCCTCGCGGGCACGGGCCACCCGAGAGCGGACCGTGCCCACCGGGCAGCCCGCGACGACGGCCGCCTCGGCGTACGGCAGACCCAGCATCTGGGTCAGTACGAACGCCTCGCGCCGCTCGTACGGCAGCAGCGCCAGCAGTTGCGTCAGCGCCACGCCCTCGTCGAAGCCGACGACCGGCAGGCCCCGGCCCTGGGTGCGTTCGGCGGCCGCCTGCCAGTCGTCGGTGTCCGACAGCCGTGGTCGGGCCGCGTTGCGGCGCAGCCGGTCGACGACCGCACGGCGGGCGATCGACAGCAGCCAGGTGCGCGCGGAGGACCGGGCCTCGAAGCGCGGCAGCCCGCGCAGCGCACGCAGATACGTCTCCTGGACGAGATCGTCGGCCGACTGCGGATCGCTCAGCCGCGACACATAGCGCCACACATCGCGCTGGGTGGCGCGGATGAAGCGGTCCACGGCCTCGGGGTCGCCACCCCGCGCGGCGAGCGCCCAGGCCGTCACGGCCTCGTCATCACGTTCCGGCACGGACACCTCCGGTCGCGCGACGGACACCGTCGGGGACGATGAGGGAGTGAGCTGCGCAGAGTTCCGTATCGCCCTTTCCACACATGTCGACGGCGAGGCGCTCCCGCCGGAGGTGTCGGCGGCGGCGCTCGAGGCCCATCTGCGGATATGCCCGGAGTGCCGACGCTGGGGTGAACGGGCCCGGGAACTGCGGGAGTTGGCGGCACGCCTGGACGAGACGGGCCTCGACGGGGAATGAGCTCCCCGGGACGCCCGGGGCGGATGGAGCAGTGGCCGGGGCCGGATGCCGTCGTGGCACGGCCGGACAGCTGTGGGCAGGGGTCATCGCCTGCGGTCCTTCCTGGAATCCGGACAACCCGCCGAGCGGCCGGTCATCCGGTGACGTGGTTCGTGCGCGTGCCGTCGCGGGAGGCCCGTCAGCGGGCGTGGACGACGGCGGACCGCACCGGCGGACCACGGGTGGCGATGACATGGACGAGCAGCAGTCGGCGCAGCCGCTGCGCGGTGCCCTCGCGCGCGGCGCGCGGAAGCGCCGGGCCGGGCGGCGGCGCGGCACCCAGCAGCAGGGCCAGCAGGGGTGCGAAGAGGCGCGTGGCCCGGGTGCGGACCAGCCGGAACAGCCGGAACGCGGCCTGTTCACCACCCGAGAGCCACATCCCGCACACCAGGGCGGCGAGGACATGGGCCGACCACATGCCGAGCGCGCCGTGGCCCATCGCGCCATGGGCCATGGCCCCGTGCGAGGCCAGGGAGTCCATCGGCATGGGGTGCGTGGACATCGTGTCCATGGAGTCATGGGCGTGGATGTGCGCATGCGCCATCCGCGCGGCGTGGTGGGCGTGTCCCGCCTCGCCCCTCGCACCCGCCGCCCCGCCCGCCAGCTCCTGCGCGAGCGTGAACCCCGCGTGCAACGCCGACTGCGCCCCGACGGTCGCGGCGGTGACCAGCAGCGGCCCCCGCTCCCGGCCCGCCACGGCCCACGCGGCACCACCCGTGACCAGCACGGCCGCCGCCACGGCCCACCACGGCACGCCGACACCGGACATCACCGCGTGGCCGAGCGCGGCGAGCAGCACACAGACCGCCGCGAACACCGTTGCCCGCAACGCCCTCAGCCCACGCCCCGCTTCCATGACGCCCTCATCGTCCCATTCGAGGCTTCCGCGCCGACGCCGGGGGCGCATCGACACACCGCACCACCACCGCACCACCCCGTGAACGCGGAGAGGCGTCACGCCGTACCTGAACGCGACTTGTTCTGACTATTGCGGGGCAGCCGCCTCACAAGGAAATCTGAACGCGGGCGGCCCACCGCCCGCGTATGAACCGAAGGATCGATCATGAGTTCCGAGCAGTGCCCGAACTGCGGTGGCCATCTCGCGGTCAACCAGGACGGGTGGAAGATCTGTCACTCCTGCGGCTACGCCTCGCCACCCGGCGTCGCCCCCGCCCCGTCCCTCCGCATCTGAGCCCCTCCCCCGACCCACCCGTCCGCACTGCTGAGCGAGGCCCCCGTGGTCAATCCCTGGCTGGCGATGGCACCCGGTACGAACCCGGCGGAGCGCACCCGCGCCGTGCGCCGCGCCCATGAGGAGTTCCTGGCGGAAGGGGCGCTGGACCCGGCGGTCCGCCCGGTGGTGGCGGACTCATGGCGGCGTTCGGCCGACGCCCGGGTGGCACAGGAGTGCGTGGCGCCGATCGAGATGGCGGACGACACGCTGGAGGCGTACCGGGCCGACCATCCGCTGGCGCGGGTGATGCCGCTGTTCCGGGAGCTGCTGGGCACGATCGCCTACGACGGGGCCCATCTGATGGCGGTCTGCGACGAGCAGGGGCGGATGCTGTGGGTGGAAGGACACACCGGCGTACGGGACCGGGCCGAGCGGATGAACTTCGTGGCCGGGGCGCGCTGGGACGAGCGCCACGCGGGCACCAACGCGCCCGGCACGGCCCTCAGCGTCGACCACGCGGTGCAGATCTTCGCCACCGAGCACTTCAACCGCACCGTGCAGCCGTGGACCTGTGCCGCCGCCCCGGTCCACGATCCGCACACCGGGCGGCTGCTGGGCGCGGTGGACATCACCGGCGGCGACCATCTGGCCGCCCCGCACAGCCTGGCCCTGGTGCAGGCGACCGCGCGCGCCGCCGAGGCACAGCTCGCCGCCACCGCGCCCCGGCCGCGCGGCCCCCTGGTCAGCCTCTCGGCGCTGGGCCGGGACGAGGCGCTGCTGGTGACCGACGGCCACCGGCTGCGGCTGGGGCGGCGGCACAGCGAGATCATGGTGCTGCTCGCCGGCCACCCCGAAGGGCTCGGTGGCGACCGGCTGGCGCTGGAGCTGTACGGCCAGCGCGCCGACCGCCAGTCCCCGGTGACGCTGCGCGCCGAGCTGTCCCGGCTGCGGCGTCTGGTCGGACCGCTGCTGGGCTCGCGTCCGTACCGGCTGTGCGCGCCGGTGCGCACCGATGTGGCGGTGGCGGCCGACGCACTGGCTGCGGGTGACGCGCGGGCGGCGCTCGGCGCGTATCCCGGGCCGCTGCTGCCGCAGTCGGAGGCACCGGGGGTGTGCCGGATGCGCCATGTCCTGGAGGACGGGCTGCGGCGCGCCGTGCTGTCCCACGGCGATCCGGAGCTGCTGCGCCGGTGGGCGCAGACGCCGTGGGGCGAGGACGACCTCGAGGTGGCGGAGGCGCTGGTGGCGGCGGTACCGGAGGGTGCACCGGGCCGGGCGGTGCCGGCGGCGCGGGCACGGCGGCTGCGCGAGGTGTACGGGCTGGTGTGAACCGCCCGCCCCCAGGGAGCCCGAGGCCCGCCTCCCGGGGAGCCCGAGCCCGTCGCGCGCCCCTGGCCGAAACCATCCGTAGCGGCGCAACGTCGGCGCAACGTCCCGGTGCCTAGCCTCGTTCCGTCTTCGACGAGGATGCCGCAGCCACGAGGAGCGCCGCCGAGGAGCGGTGGTTCCCGGGGCGAGCGGCCGAGCAGAGGAACACCCACGGGAGGGCCGCCCCATGACGCGCTACGCAACCCCGGGCTCCGAGGGTTCGGTCGTCAGTTATCAGCCGCGCTACGACCACTGGATCGGCGGCGCGTATGTACCGCCCGCCCAGGGGCAGTACTTCGAGAACCCGAGTCCGGTCAACGGCAGGACCTTCACCGAGATCGCCCGGGGCACCGCCGAGGACGTCGAGCGGGCCCTGGACGCCGCGCACGCGGCCGCCCCCGCCTGGGCCCGTACCGCGCCCGGGGACCGGTCGTCGGTCCTGCTGAAGATTGCCGACCGGATGGAACAGCATCTGGAGGCGCTGGCGGTCGCCGAGAGCTGGGAGAACGGCAAGCCGGTGCGCGAGACACTGGCCGCCGACATCCCGCTGGCCATCGACCACTTCCGCTATTTCGCGGGGGCGATCCGGGCCCAGGAGGGCAGTCTCTCCGAGATCGACGACGACACGGTGGCGTACCACTTCCATGAGCCGCTGGGGGTGGTCGCGCAGATCATTCCGTGGAACTTCCCCCTTCTGATGGCCACCTGGAAGCTGGCCCCGGCGCTGGCCGCGGGCAATACGGTGGTCATCAAGCCCGCCGAGCAGACACCCGCCTCGATCCACCTGTGGATGAGCCTGATCGCCGATCTGCTGCCGCCGGGTGTGGTCAACATCGTCAACGGCTTCGGCGTGGAGGCCGGAAAGCCACTGGCGTCCAGTCCGCGGGTGGCGAAGGTGGCCTTCACCGGTGAGACCACCACCGGCCGCCTGATCATGCAGTACGCCAGCGAGAACCTGAAGCCGGTCACGCTGGAACTGGGCGGCAAGAGCCCGAACATCTTCTTCGACGACGTCTGGGCGGCCGACGACGACTTCCGGGACAAGGCGCTGGAGGGGTTCACCATGTTCGCCCTCAACCAGGGCGAGGTGTGCACCTGTCCCTCCCGGGCGCTGGTGCAGAGCGGCCACTACCAGGAGTTCATGGACGCGGCCGTGGCCCGCACCGAGAAGATCGTGCAGGGGCACCCGCTGGACACCGACACCATGATCGGCGCCCAGGCCTCCAACGACCAGCTCGAGAAGATCCTCTCGTACCTGGACATCGGCAAACAGGAAGGCGCCCGCATCCTCACCGGCGGCACCCGGGCGGAGCTCGGCGGTGAGCTGGAGGGTGGCTACTACGTACGGCCCACGATCTTCGAAGGCGCCAACCATATGCGGGTCTTCCAGGAGGAGATCTTCGGCCCGGTGGTGGCGGTCGCCCAGTTCGCCGACTTCGGCGACGCGATCGAGATCGCCAACGACACCCTCTACGGTCTCGGCGCGGGCGTCTGGACCCGTGACGGCTCCACCGCCTACCGCGCCGGACGCGCCATCCAGGCGGGCCGCGTCTGGACCAACTGCTACCACGCCTACCCGGCCCACGCCGCCTTCGGCGGCTACAAACAGTCCGGCATCGGCCGCGAGACCCACAAGATGATGCTGGACCACTACCAGCAGACCAAGAACCTGCTGGTGTCCTACTCGCCGAAGAAGCTCGGCTTCTTCTAGACACGCAATGAGGGGGCGCGTGAGCGGAAGGCGCCTGCCCGGACAGCCGGTCGGGCGCGGTCCGCGCACCCCCTCATCGGCGCTTGGCACACTATTTCTCATACCGTGGGATCACGGTGCGGAGAGGAGCCGCAGGATGTCCGAGGTGTCGCGGATCGCGTTGACCCCGGCCGCCGCCGATCTCATCCGCCGACTGAGCGCGGTCCACGGGCCGCTGATGTTCCATCAGTCGGGCGGCTGCTGCGACGGCAGTGCGCCGATGTGCTATCCGCTGGGCGAGTTCCGTACCGGTGGCTCCGATGTGCTGCTCGGCGAGCTGGTGGTGGAGGGGGTGGAGCGGCCGGTGGGGTTCTGGATGTCGGTCTCGCAGTTCGAGCGGTGGCGGCACACCCATCTGACGGTGGATGTGGTGCCGGGACGGGGCAGCGGTTTCTCGCTGGAGGCACCGGAGGGCGTCCGGTTCCTCATCCGCTCACGGCTGCTGGACACCGGAGGGGACACCGGACGGGACATCGGTTAGCGGGCGGCGCCGGTCAACTGGCGTCGGCCAGCGCCAGGGTGTGCAGCCGCTCGGGCGGGCCGGGGCGGGCGTAGTACCAGCCCTGCGCGGTGTCGCAGCCCAGCATCCGCAGATGCTCGGCCTGTACCGCGGTCTCCACGCCCTCCACGGTCACCGCGAGATCGAGGGTGTGGGCGAGCGAGACGATCCCCTCGACGATCTTGACGTCCACCGGATCGGCCGGGGCGCGCTGCATTCCGCGGGTGAAGGACCGGTCCAGTTTCAGCTGGCTGACCGGCAGTCGGCGCAGATACGAGAGGTTGGAGTAGCCGGTGCCGAAGTCGTCGAGGGCGATGTCCACGCCCAGGTCGGCGAGTTGGCGCAGCGGCCGCAGGGCGTCCTCGTCGGCGCCGATGAGGTCGTTCTCGGTGACCTCCAGGCACAGGGTGCTCGGGCAGAGCCCGGCGTTCTCCAGCACCGCCACCGTGTCGGAGACCAGGGTGGGGTGGCTGAGCTGGCAGGGCGAGAGGTTGACGTTGACGCGCAGCGGGTCACCGTCGCCCTCGGCGCCGTCCCGCCACTTCCGGGCCTGCCGGGCGGCCTGCTCCAGCACCCAGCGGCCGAGCGGAACGATCAGACCGGTGTCCTCGGCGAGCGGGATGAACTGGTCGGGGCCGAGCACCCCGTGCACCGGGTGCAGCCAGCGGACCAGCGCCTCGGCGCCGCGCACGGTGCCGTCGGTGAGCCGTACCAGGGGCTGGTACTCGATGAAGAACTCGCCCTTCTCCAGGGCGGAGGGCAGACCGTTGGTGAGGCTGTGCCGGGCGATCACACGGGCGTTGGAGTCGGCGTCGGCGAGTTCGTAGCGGTTGCCGCCCGCGGCCTTGGCCCGGTACATGGTGATGTCGGCGCTGCGCAGCACCTCGGCGCGGCCGATCTCCCCAGCCCGTCCGTCGACGACGCCGATGCTGCCCCGCACCTGGAGCTCGCGGCCCTCGACGCGGACCGGTTCGGCCAGCGCGGCGAGCATCCGGCGGGCCAGCGCGGTGCCGTCGGTCTGCGCCGAAGGGCCGGTGACCAGGGCCATGAACTCATCGCCGCCGACCCGGGCGATGAGTTCGTCGGGTGAGGTGAGACAGGCATGCAGCCGTTCGGCGACGGCCATGAGCATCCGGTCCCCGGCGGCGTGGCCGAGGCTGTCGTTGACGGCCTTGAAGCCGTCGAGGTCCAGGTAGCAGACGCCGAACCGCTCCGCGTCCGCGTCGGCCGCGAGCACCTGGTCGAGGCGTTCGAGGAAGAGGGTGCGGTTGGGCAGTCCGGTCAGCTCGTCATGGGTGGCCTCGTAGCGCAGCCGCTCCTGGAGTTCGCGGTGCTCGGTGATGTCCTCGGCGAGGGTGAGCTGGTACTGCGGGGCGCCGGTGGAGTCGCGGAGCAGGGTGACCGTCAGATTGGTCCACAGCACGCTGCCGTCGTCGCGGTAGTGCGGCTTCTCGATACGGAAGTGGTCGCGCTCGCCGTGCACCAGCTGGCGGTAGAGCTCATGGGCGCCCGGCGCGTCGTCGGGGTGGACGAACTCGTTGACGTTGCGGCCGGGCCGGAAGAAGTCGCGGCCGCCGAACATGGCGGCCATGGGGTCGTTGACGACGAGGATCTCGCCGTCGAGCGCGGCGATGCCGACGCCGATGACGGCGCCCTCGAACACCGCCCGGAACTTGGCCTCGCTGGCGTGCAGCGCCTTCTCGGCCTCGGTACGGGCGGCCAGCGCGGCCCGGGAGATGGCCTGTTGGGCGGCGCGCTCGCGGGCGCGCAGCTCACGGACGAACCCGGCGGCCAGCGCGTGCTGCAAGCGGGCGCAGCGGGCGCGTGTCTCGGCGTCGTCCCGTTCCTCCGCCTCGTCCGGCGGGCAGTGGTCGACCAGATGGGCGTCGACGGCGCCCAGTACGGCGGGCAGCGCCTCGGGTTCGGTGCACTGGGCGTCGACCAGTGCGGCCCCGACCTCGTAGGCCACCGTGGTGTCGAAGGGGCGGGCGTGCAGTGCGTCGGCCAGCTGGCGGGCCAGCGGGAGCAGACGGTCCGCGAGCTCCTCGGGGGACAGGGAGGTGGCCGCGACCGGGTGGACGGCGCGGCTCCAGAGGGCCGCGAACCGCTTCAGCCCGGTGTGCTCCGGGGCGGCGGTGTCGCGGGCGGTGTGCTCGGTGTCCTCGGTACGGGCCCCGACGGTGTCCCCGGCGGCTTCTCCGGCGCCGCCGTCACGTCTCGGTCCGCCCGGCTCCGACGTCATATCGCATGCTCCGCGGAATGGCCCGTACGGACCGTTCCGTCCTTGCCCGCGGCGTTCATTCCCTCCGGCCGCCAGTCCACGTCCTGCACTTCCTTCGCCCTCTTCCGGCTTCCGGGGCCGCCCTCGGGTCGTCCGCGTCCTCGGGGAAGTGGAGCACGACGAAGAGCGGCAGGGCAACCCGCTGCTGGGGCGAGATTACTGATCAACCGCCCGGCGGGGAGCGGAAAAACGGAAATCGACGGTCCGCATCCGATCGGGGAGGAGGGAGAAGCCGGGCGAAGACGGGCACCTGTCAGAGGCATCTGCCAACGTCCGGATCGCGCCATCGTGAACCCCTCGAAATGCGGCCCCGCCGCAGGACGACGCGGCAATCGGCGGTCCCGCGGGGGCGGCTGCCGGAGTGCTCACGGGGCGTATGCCGAGACGTCCGGGGCCACGGCGGCCGGTGGGGCCGATGGGGCCGTTCCAAACGGTTTTCGGCCGTCCGGAACGGCGACGGTGATGCTGAGCACACCGGCCGCCAATCCGCCCCGACCCGGGGCGAAGTGTGCCCCTCGTCCCCCATCTCGGGTGGTGTGCACGGTCGTTGAACACTTCACATCATCGCGTACCGCACCTCGGCCCCCTCCGCCGCCGGCACCCCGGGCGCCACCGGTGGAACCACTGGCGGCGTGGTCGGCCGGTGGCGCGCCGCTACCGGATGCCGAGTTCCTTCAGCACCCGGGACTGGGCGGCGGTGGGCTTGGCCGGGAAGTAGAGGTAGCAGACACCGCCGGTGCCGGAGACCACCTTGCCGTCGGTGTTGTACCGCTTGGTGCGCAGCCAGATGTTCTCCCACTGGCGCCGCTTGTAGATGTGGCGGACGGCGTCGTTGCCCGATGAGGCCGGGTCATTGGCGATGACATCACCGTCGGCGGTGAAGCCGACGACGGTCATCAGATGGCCCGCGGTGCCGTAGCCCGCCCCGTCCAGCTCGGTCTTGAGGAAGGACTGCGAGGTGATCAGCGGAATCCCGGCGCCGACCAGTTTCTCGGCGTCGGTGAGCGAACCGAGCCGGGTGACGACTCCCTGGAGGTCGCGGTAGGTGGCGGCGTAGGCGGCGTTGAAGGGCCAGTTGCCACAGCCGTCGTACTGGTAGTCGAAGGTGGCACGGGCGGCGTGGCAGACCTGCGGGTCGGCGTAGTCGGGGTTGACCCAGGCCAGGTCCTCGGCGGTGGGCTCGCGGCCCCAGTACTCGATGATCATCTGCGAGGAGGTGGGGCTGCACCATGCCTCGCCGCCGTTGTCGTACTCGGGGTACTGACCCTTGTGGATCTCCTGCGAATAGCTCGGCACGGTGAGCTCGTGCCCACCGCTCAGGCCCGGCTCGGAGGCGGGCACCTCGAAGCGGTCGGGGACGTCCGAGCCCATCGCGCCGACCCGCCACACGGTGGGGGTGAGCGTGGTGCCGGGCTTGCGGTGGAGGGTGAGCCGGATCCGGTAGGAGACCAGCCGCAGCCCGCTCGCCGGGTCGTCGACGGAGAGGGTGTCGGTCCATACCGAGCTCTTGTTGTCGCTCTGGTCGTCCACCGAGGTGCGCCGGATGGAGGAGGGGCCGTCGTCGGAGGCCCAGCGGCCCATCACGTACCAGGGCGTGCTGGTGGAGTCGGAGTAGGTGCCCTTCAGCTCGGCCTGGATCCAGGTGCCGGCCGGGGTGCGGGCGTTCCAGGAGACGATGGCCTCGGTCGCGGGGACGGAGAGCTCGCGCACCGGGGAGGTCCAGGTGGCGTACTCCCAGGTGGCCTTGGTGCCGGTGTGCGGATCGGTGTAGTCCGTGCTGCCCGCGGGGGTGGCGATCACGATGCCGGGGCGGGTCTTGGACTGGACGCGGACGCCCTTGGCGGTCCCGGCCTTCCAGTCGGCGCCGCTGCTCCAGCCGTGGTACTCGGCGACCTTCGCGGCCTTGTGGCCCTTGGGCACGGCGGCCCTGCCCGGCTCCGGCCGCCGCGCCCCGGCCGGGCGGGCGGCCCCGGCGGCCGAGGCGGCGGTGGTGGAGATGGCGGCCGCGCCCGCGACACCGAGCGCGGCGGTGAGTACGGAACGGCGGGGTGTGGATCCGGATCTGCTCATACGGGGTTCCCCCAGTCGTCGTCCAGTCGGCCAGTCGCCCCGTGGGGCGGCGGGTGCGTGACGTCGCCCCACTATGGCCGCTGCGGATGGTCTCGGACCAGTGATTCCCCCGCCGTCCGCACATCAATATGGGTATGGACCAGTGGAGTGAACGGGGTGGCGGGAGCCGTAGGCTGGCGGCGATGGACTCATCCGAACCGACCGGCACACCCGGTACGGACGACCCCACCGGCACCCCCGGCACCACCGCCGCGCTCGGCGCGCTGGCCCGGCGGCTGCGCGCCCTGCCGCCCTCCTGCGGCGCGGTGCGGATCGTCGCCGTGGACGGCCACGCCGGGTCGGGGAAGACCACCTTCGCGGAGCGGCTGGGGGCGGCGCTGGGGGGCGTCCCGGTGCTGCACACCGACGACCTCGCCACCCATGACGAGCTCTTCGGCTGGCCGGAGCGGCTGCGCCGCCAGGTGCTCGATCCGCTCGCCCGTGGCACCGCCGCCCGGTACGCCCCGTACGACTGGGTGGCGCGCCGCTTCGCGACAAAGGAGCGGCGGCTGGACCCGGCGCCGGTCGTGCTGCTGGAGGGGGTGGGCTGCGGCCGTCGCGCCGTACGCCCTTATCTGGCCCGGCTGTTGTGGATGGATCTTCCCGGCCATGTCTCGTGGCGGCGGGGCGAGCTCCGCGACGGACCGGAACTGTCCGCATTCTGGGACGGGTGGCGAAATGCCGAGCGGCTGCACTTCGCCGCCGACCCCTCGCGTCCCTATGCCCACACCCTGGTGACGGAGGGAAAGAAGGGGTACGTGTTACTGCCGGGACCGGCGGAGGTCGACCGAAACGACTCCCCACCTCACACAGCGTGAGCTAGCCTTGCCGACCAGTCCGCACCCGGGCGCCCGAGGTGCGACGCGTGCCCCAACTCGGCTTGACCTGGGGGCCATACAGGTCTTACGTTCTCAATGTGCGACTCGTACGAGTCGCCCCACAACGCGAAGCCCCCGGTTGTTCCCCCGTGATCGGGGGCTTCGTCCTGTCTGGGCCCGGTTTCCCGGCGCCGTGCGCATCGTCCATCTCACCCTCGGTGACCATGGACCGCCCGGCCCGACCTGCCCGTTCGCGCCCCCTATACGCCCCCCGCGCACACCCGCTCGGCATTGTGCGATTGCGACGAACAACAGTGCGGCACCCTCGGCCGGTGCGGCCTGCGCAGGTACGATGCCCAAGGGGCAGTCGCCCCTGCGGCATCCACGGGGGCAGGGGTTGTGGGGGACGTGATGGATTTCGGCACGCAAGGATCGCACGCCCCGGCCGACCTCGCCTGGCTGCGGGCCGTCGACGCCTACACGATGGGCGCTTACGCCCAGGCCGAGGAGGAGTTCCGGATCGCCGTCCGGCAGGACCCCGGGATGGCCGACGCCTGGCTCGGTCTGCACGCCCTGCGCGCCGACACCGCCACCGCGCTGCTGCGGATGTACCGCCACCGCGACCGCTTCGGGGAGCAGCGCGCCCGCCACCGCCGCACCCTCAACTCCTGGTACTGGCTGGGCTGGTGGGTTCAGCCGGTGCTCGAGACCAGCCGCGATCTGCTGCTGGCCCACGCCTCCCACTGGCTGGACGGCCGCCATGTCCCCGAGCTGGACCGGGCGCTGGCCGGCTGCCCCCCGGTGGAGGCGGACCCCCAGGCCCGCTTTCTGCACGCCTGCCGCGCCTACCTGGTCAAGGACTGGGAGCAGTTGGTGCGCCACACCGAACCGCTGCTGGACGATCCGCTCCTCGGTATCGAGGCGGGGCTGTTCGGCGGGATGGCCCGGGTCCGGCTGGAGATGTTCGGCCAGGCCGAACCGCTGCTCGCCGCCGCCCTGATGCGCTGCCGCAGTGAACAGCCCCAGCGCAAGGAGCTGCGCTACTGGCTCGCCCGCGCCCATGAGGGCACCGGGCGCAGCGCCGCCGCGCTCCCCCTGTACCGCGCGGTGCACCGGATCGACCCCACCTTCATGGACACGTCGGCGCGGCTGGCTGCGATAGCCGAGTCCGACGGGCTGGACGAGCCCGCGGACCTGGCGGCCGTCTCGCTGGCCGGAGTCGGCGGCCAGGACGCGGGCGATGTCCGCGACGGCACGGCCACCGACCCCGATCCGCTGCCCGCCGCCGACCCGGGCGACGGCCGCGAGCTGCGGACGGGCGGGGAGGCGGGCCCCGGCCCCGGCGGTGCGGCGCTTCTCGGCTCCGCCGTGGTGGGCTCCGGCGGCACCCGCGAGCGGTCCGGGGCGCCCGCGCAGCCCGGGCCCTCCGATCCGGCGCTGCTGGAGAGCGCGTTGCAGGAGCTGGAGCGCATGGTCGGGCTGGAGCCGGTCAAGCGGCAGGTGCGGGCGCTGTCCGCACAGCTCCATATGGCACGGCTGCGTGCCGGTCAGGGTCTGCCGGTCCAGCCGCCCAAGCGGCATTTTGTCTTCTCCGGCCCCTCCGGCACCGGTAAGACGACCGTGGCCCGCATCCTCGGCCGGGTCTTCTACGCGCTCGGGCTGCTCGGCGGGGACCATCTGGTGGAGGCCGGGCGCGCCGATCTGGTCGGCGAGTACCTGGGCCAGACGGCGGTGAAGGCCAATGAGCTGATCGACTCGGCGCTGGGCGGGGTGCTGTTCGTGGACGAGGCGTACAGCCTGTCCAACTCCGGTTACAGCAAGGGCGACGCGTACGGCGATGAGGCCCTTCAGGTTCTGCTCAAGCGCGCCGAGGACAACCGCGACCGGCTGGTGGTGATCCTGGCGGGCTATCCGGAGGGCATGGACCGGCTGCTGGCCGCCAACCCCGGCCTCGGCTCACGCTTCACCACCCGGGTGGACTTCCCCAGCTACCGCCCGCTGGAGCTGACCCGTATCGGCGAGGTGCTGGCCGCGGAGAACGGCGATCTGTGGGACGAGGAGGCCGTGGAGGAGCTGCGCAGCATCAGCGGCCATGTGGTGGACCAGGGCTGGATCGACGAGCTGGGCAACGGCCGCTTCCTGCGCACGCTGTACGAGAAGAGCTGCGCCTACCGGGATCTGCGGCTGTCGGGGTGGACGGGCATCCCGACCCGTGACGATCTGGCCACGCTGCGGCTGCCGGATCTGATGCAGGCGTACGGGGAGGTCCTGTCGGGCCGCGGTCCGATGTACCGCGACCCGCAGGACCCGCTGAGCTGACCTCCCCGGCCGCGACCCGAAGGAGCGCGGGGAACCGCGCGATCAGCCGCCGCCTGCCGACGGCACCCACGGCGATTCCCCGCGGAGCCCTCAGCGCGCGACCATCGCGGGCTGCTCGGCCGGTTCCGTTCCGGACGGCCGAGCGGGCTCCGGAGTGGACGGCTCGGCCACGGCGCCGCGCGGCTCGGCGACCCGGCGGCGCTTCTTGGCCCGGTGGGCGGGGTCCGTGACCTCGCCGACCAGCATCTCCAGGACGTCCTCCAGCGCCACCAGCCCCAGCACCTTCCCCGAGGCGTCGGTGACGGCCGCGAGATGCGAGGCCGCCCGGCGCATCACGGTGAGCGCGTCGTCCAGCGGCAGCTCCGCGCGCAGGTTCTCGATCGGCCGCCAGACCCGCTGCGGTACGGCGCGCTCCGCGAACTCCAGGTCCAGGACGTCCTTCACATGCAGATAGCCCATGAAGGCGCCGCCGGGACCGCGCACCGGGAAGCGGGAGTAGCCGGTCCGTACGGTCAGCTCCTCGATCTGCCGCGGGGTGACCGAGGGGTCGACGGTGACCAGGCCCGCCGGGTCGAGCAGCACATCGGTGACCGGGCGGCTGCCCAGCTCCAGGGCGTCGGCGAGCCGCTCGTGCTCACCGGGTTCGAGCAGTCCGGCCTGCCGGGAGTCCTCCACCAGATGGGTCAGCTGTTCACTGGTGAAGACCGCCTCGACCTCGTCCTTGGGCTCGACGCGGAACAGCCGCAGCACCACCCGGGCCGAGGCCCCGAGCGCCGCGGTGACCGGGCGGCACAGCCGTGCGAAGCCGACGAGGCCCGGGCCGAGCCACAGCGCGGTCTTCTCCGGCGCGGCCATGGCGAGGTTCTTCGGCACCATCTCGCCGATGACCAGGTGGAGGAAGACCACCGCGGCGAGCGCTATCGCGTAGCCGAGGGGGTGGACCAACTGGGCGGGCAGATGGGCGGCGTGGAAGACCGGCTCCAGCAGATGGGCGACGGTCGGCTCGGCGACCGCGCCGAGGGTCAGCGAGCAGACGGTGATACCGAACTGGGCGGCCGCCATCATCTGCGGCAGGTTCTCCAGTCCGGTGAGCACCGTACGGGCACGGCCGGAGCCCTCGGCCGCGCGCGGCTCGATCTGACTGCGGCGCACCGAGACAAGGGCGAACTCGGCGCCCACGAAGAAGCCGTTGGCGAGCACCAGCAGGGCGGCGAAGAGCAGTTGGACGAGACTCATCGCTCGGTCCCCTTCCCGGCGGCGATACCGGCGGCCGTACCGGCCGCCGGACAGGTGGCGGTGGTGGCGACGGCGGTACCCGTCTGCCCCACCGGCGTACCCGTCTTGACGCGGACGATGCGTACCAGTTCGGCCCGGTGGTGGCCGACCTGCCGGACGGCCAGTTTCCAGCCGGGCAGCTCGGCGGTGTCGCCGGGGACGGGGATGCGCGCCAGCAGGTCGGCGACGAGTCCGGCGACGGTCTCGTACGGACCGTCGGGCGCCTCGAGGCCGATCCGGCGCAGGGTGTCGACGCGGCAGCCGCCGTCGGCGTCCCAGGTGTGACGGCCGTCGTCGGTGACGATCTGGACGAGATCGGGTATATCGGCGGCCTCGTCGTCATGCTCGTCGCGGACCTCGCCGACGAGTTCCTCGACGATGTCCTCCAGGGTGACCACCCCGGCCGTGCCCCCGTACTCGTCGACGACCACGGCTATGGGCTGCTCGCTGCGGAGCCGCTCCAGCAGCGGCTGGACCGGCAGGGTCTCGGGCACCAGCAGCGGGGCCTGGGCGATCCGGCCGACGGGGGTGCGCAGCCGGTCGTGGGCGGACACCGCGAGGGCCTCCTTGAGGTGCACCATTCCTATGACCTCGTCCAGGCGGTCGCGGTAGACCGGGAACCGGGAGAGTCCGGTGGCCCGGGTGAGGTTGAGCACGTCCTCGACGGTGGCCGTGGACTGGAGGGCGCTGACCCGCACCCGCGGGGTCATCACATGCTGTGCGGTGAGATCGCCCAGGGACAGGGTCCGGACGAACAGATCGGCGGTGTCCTGCTCGATCGCGCCCGCGCGCGCCGAGTGGCGGGCGAGCGAGACCAGCTCACCGGGGGTACGGGCGGAGGCCAGTTCCTCGGTCGGCTCCACGCCCAGCATCCGCACCAGCCGGTTGGCGACCGTGTTGAGCAGGGCGATGACCGGCCGGAAGAAGCGGGCGAAGGCGTACTGCGGGCCCGCCACGAACCGGGCGACCTGGAGCGGCCGGGAGACGGCCCAGTTCTTGGGCACCAGTTCGCCGATGACCATCTGTACGGCGGACGCCACCAGCATGCCGATGACCACGGCCACACCGGGTACGGCTCCGTGCGGCAGCCCGGTGGCCCCCAGCGGCACGGTCAGCAGATGGCCGAGCGCGGGCTCGGCGAGCATGCCGACCACCAGGGAGGTGATGGTGATGCCCAGCTGGGTGCCGGAGAGCTGGAAGGACAGCTCGCGCAGCGCCTCGACGACGGTGCGGGCGCGCCGGTCGCCCTCGTCGGCGGCCCGCTCGGCGTCCGGTCGCTCGACGGTGACCAGACCGAATTCCGCCGCCACGAAGAAGCCGTTGGCGAGGATGAGAACGAGTGCCGCGCAGAGCAGCAGAAGAGACAGGGTGGTGCTCATGCCGCCGCCTTGGGGTCGGCGGCGGCGCAGGTACTACAGGACGATCCGTCCATCTGCGGAGGGAGTCACTCCTCGGGTCGCAGGGAAGCCCGCCGGCCGCGCGCGGGGCGCGCGGACAGGAAGAGGCGGGGTGGGGCACCGTTCGGCCCCGGCAACAGGGTAATCAAGGATGGGGCGTCACGGGCAGGCCCTTCGGCCCGATCGAGTGCCGCCCGGCCGCCGCGGACCGGCCGCGAACGCCAGGATCAGGCCGATTCACCGCCCGTGCCGTGCCGCTCGGCCAGGGCCCGCAGCGCCCGCGCGTCATGGATGGCCCGCTCCTTGGCGATGCCCGGCTGGATGCCCATGGCGGGCAGGCTGGTGCCGTCCGCGAGGTCCAGGAAGACCCATGGATCGCCGGGCCGCAGATTGACCCGGAGCACCTCGGCCCACTCCAGACGGCGCTTGGTGGTGAGGTTGACCACGGTCACCCCGTCCGCGTCGGCCACCACCTTGGGGCGGCTGAGCAGCACCAGCACCCCGAAGAAGATCAGGCCGGTGATGATGAAGCTGGCCTTCTCTCCCGGGCTCAGACGCTCCAGGAGCAGACCGACCGCGGTGAGCGCGAGGACAACGGCGGTGCCGACGGTCATCAGGACCGCCCGGGTCCTGGTCGGCCGGAAGGTGACGGGCAGGGCGGGCAGGGGCGCGGCGGAGGACACGTGGGCGGTCTCTCGTGGGAGGTGGGTGGGCGGGGTGGCCGGGGTGGCCGCGGTCAGAGCCGGCAGGCGTGGATCCCGGTGGTGAGGATCGCCCGGGCACCCAGGTCGTACAGCTCGTCCATGATCCGCTGGGCGTCCTTGGACGGGACCATCGAGCGGACCGCGACCCAGCCCTCGTGGTGCAGCGGGGAGACGGTGGGCGACTCCAGACCGGGGGTGAGCGCCACGGCGCGCTCGACGTGTTCGACGCGGATGTCGTAGTCCATCATCACGTAGCGCCGGGCCACCAGGACGCCCTGCATCCGGCGGAGGAACTGCCGCACCTTGGGGTCGTCCGCGGGGGCGCCGGTACGGCGGATGACCACGGCCTCCGACTCCAGGATCGGTTCGCCGATGATCTCCAGACCGGCGTTGCGCAGGGTGGTGCCGGTCTCCACGACATCCGCGATGATCTCGGCGACCCCGAGCTGGATGGCGGTCTCGACGGCGCCGTCGAGGTGGACCACATCGGCGTCCACGCCGTGATCGGCGAGGTGCTTGGTGACCAGTCCGGCGAAGGAGGTGGCCACCGTCTTCCCGCCGAACTCGCTGACGTCCGCGGCGGTGCCGGGGAGGGTGGCGTAGCGGAAGGTGGACCCGGCGAACCCGAGCTGCATGATCTCCTCGGCCTTGGAGCCGGAGTCCAGCAGCAGATCCCTGCCGGTGATGCCGATGTCGAGGCGGCCGGAGCCGACGTACACGGCGATGTCCCGGGGGCGCAGGAAGAAGAACTCCACCTCGTTGTCGGAGTCGACGAGGACGAGCTCCCTGCGGTCCTTGCGCTGCCGGTAGCCCGCCTCATGGAGCATCGCCGACGCAGGCTCGGACAGTGAACCCTTGTTGGGGACGGCGATGCGCAGCATGGGCGTTCTTTTCCTTCGGTAGCGATCGGTGGTGCGGGAGAGCGGTGGTGCGGGAAAGGGGTGGCGTGCGGCCCGGAAACCCGGAGACGGCTCAGAGGTGAGCGTAGACGTCGTCGAGGGAGAGGCCCTTGGCGACCATCATCACCTGAAGGTGGTAGAGGAGCTGGGAGATCTCCTCGGCGGTCGCCGCGTCGCTCTCGTACTCGGCGGCCATCCACACCTCGGCGGCCTCCTCCACCACCTTCTTGCCGATGGCGTGCACACCGGACTGGAGCAGCTCGGCGGTGCGGGAGGTGGCGGGGTCGGCCGTGGCGGCCTTCTGCTGGAGCTCGGTGAAGAGCTCCTCGAACGTCTTGTTGGCCATGATGCCCGTCATCCTACTGGTGCGGGCCGACCCGGCTCAGCGCCAGGGTTCGGCGACCGAGCGCAGGGTGGTGGCGGTGGCGACGGCGGCGGTGACCGCCTCGTGGCCCTTGTCCTCGCTGGATCCGGCGATCCCGGCCCGGTCGAGCGCCTGCTCCTCGGTGTCGCAGGTCAGCACGCCGAAGCCGATGGGGACTCCGGTGTCCACGCTGACCTGGGTGAGGCCCTGGGTGACGCCTTGGCACACATACTCGAAATGCGGGGTGCCGCCGCGGATGACCACGCCCAGGGCCACGATCGCGTCGTAGCCGCGGCCCGCCAGGACCTTGGCGACCACCGGCAGCTCGAAGCTGCCGGGCACCCGCAGCACGGTGGGCTCGGAGATGCCGAGCTCGCCGAGGGCGCGCAGCGCGCCGTCGACCAGCCCGTCCATCACCTGCTCATGCCACTGGGCGGCGATGACGGCCACGCGCAGATCGCCGCAGTTCTTCACGGACAGTTCAGGGGCGCCCTTACCGCTCACGTCTCTCCTCGGTGCGTGTTGTGCCCCCGTACGGCTTCCGTACGGGTCGTGCTGAAGTCGTGCTGATGGGACTCGTCGTGCTGATGGGGCTCGGTGGTGGTGTGCTCGGGTGCGCGGCTACTGGTTGCCGCAGGCGGACACGGGTTCGGCGCGGTCGCCGTCCAGCCAGGGCAGATCGTGCCCCATCCGGTCCCGCTTGGTCCGCAGATACCGCAGATTGTGCTCGCCGGCCTGGACCGGCATCGGCTCCCTGCCGAGGACCCGCAGACCGTGGCGGACCAGGGCCGTGGTCTTCTCGGGGTTGTTGGTCATCAGCCGCAGCGAGCGCACTCCGAGATCGGCGAGGATCTCCGCGCCCGCGGCGTAGTCCCGCGCGTCGGCGGGCAGCCCCAGCTCCAGATTGGCGTCCAGGGTGTCCCGGCCCAGCTCCTGGAGCTGGTACGCGCGCAGCTTGGACAGCAGGCCGATGCCGCGCCCCTCGTGGCCGCGCAGATAGAGCACCGCACCGCGGCCCTCCGCGGCGACCCGCTCCAGCGAGGCGTGCAGCTGGGGGCCGCAGTCGCAGCGCAGCGAGTGGAAGACATCGCCGGTCAGGCATTCGGAGTGGACGCGCACCAGCACGTCCTCGCCGTCGCCGAGCTCGCCGTGGACGAGCGCGATGTGCTCGACGCCGTCGGCGGTGGAGCGGTAGCCGTACGCCTGGAAGTCGCCGAAGGCGGTGGGCAGCCGGGTCTGGGCCTCGCGCCGCACACCGGGCTCCAGCGCCTTGCGGTGGGCGATCAGGTTCTCGATGGAGATGATCGCCAGATCGTGCTTACGGGCGAACGCGACCAGGTCGGGCAGGCGCAGCATCGCGCCGTCCTCGCCCGCGATCTCGACGATCGCGGCGGCCGGGCGCAGCCCCGCCAGCCGGGCCAGGTCGACCCCGGCCTCGGTGTGGCCGTCGCGGGAGAGCACCCCGCCGGGGCGGGCGCGCAGCGGGAAGATATGGCCGGGGCGCGCGAAGTCGCCGGGGACGCTGTGCGGATCGGCCAGCAGCCGCAGGGTGGTGGCCCGGTCGGCGGCGGAGATACCGGTGCTGACGCCGTGCTCGGCGGTGGCGTCGACCGAGACGGTGAACGCGGTGCGCATGGACTCGGAGTTCTGCTCCACCATCTGGGGCAGCTCCAGCCGGTCCAGGTCGGCGCCCTCCAGGGTGGCGCAGATCAGCCCGCGGCACTCGGACATCATGAAGGCGAGGATCTCGGGGGTGACCTTCTCGGCGGCCACGATGAGGTCGCCCTCGTTCTCCCGGTCCTCGTCGTCCACGACCACCACGGGGCGGCCCGCGGCGATCTCGGCGACGGCGCGCTCGACGGAGTCCAGCGCCAGCTCGTCGGGCCACTCCCCGGCGGTGCGCGCGGCCCGCAGCGGGGCGGGGGACGGTGTCGGCTGCGCATGCGGCTGCGGCTCGGCGGTCTGCTGCGCGGTCTCCGCGTATGCCTCGCTCATGAGACTCCTTCCAAGGGCGGGCGCGCTCTCGGCCTCGCGGTGGATCGGTCCGGGCCCGGCGTCCAGCCGGTCGGCGACGGTCATGAGACGGCCTCCCCTTCGGTGGTTCCGGACGCGGGGGTGGGGCTGGGGGCGGCGCCCGGGGCGCGGTCGCCGAGCATCCGCTCGACGTACTTGGCGACCACGTCCACCTCGAGGTTGACCGGGTCGCCGGGCTGTTTGACGCCGAGGGTGGTGAGGGCGAGCGTCGTGGGGATCAGGCTCACGGTGAAGTGGTCGGAGCCCGCGTCGACCACGGTCAGGCTGATGCCGTCGACGGTGATGGAGCCCTTCTCCACGACGTAGCGGCTCAGGTCGGCGGGGAGCGAGATCTTGACGATCTCCCAGTGCTCGGAGGGTGTCCGCTCGACGATGGTGCCGGTGCCGTCGACATGCCCCTGGACGAGGTGGCCGCCGAGCCGTCCGCCCAGCGCCATGGGGCGCTCCAGGTTGACGCGGGAGCCCACGGCGAGCGCGCCGAGGCTGGACCGCTTCAGGGTCTCGGCCATCACATCGGCGCTGAACTCACCGCCCGCGGAGCCCTCTTCGCGGTCCACGACGGTGAGACAGACACCGTTGACCGCGATGGAGTCGCCGTGCTTGGCGCCGTCGGTGACGACGGGGCCGCGCACCTGGAAGCGGGAGGCGTCGCCCAGGTCCTCGATGGCGACGATCTCACCCAGCTCTTCGACAATTCCGGTGAACACTTCAGTTCTCCTCGGCGAGGGGGGCTGCGGGAACAGCGGTGACGCGCAGATCGGGCCCGAGCCGGGTGATATCGGCCGTGGTGAGGCGCAACGCCTGCGCGATGGTGGTGATTCCGGCGTCGGCGAGGGCGGCGGGGCCCGCGCCGAGCAGAACGGGCGCCAGATAGCCGACGACCTTGTCGACGGCCCCGGCGGCGAGGAACGCCCCGGCGAGCGTGGGCCCGCCCTCGAGCAGTACCGAGCGCACCGAGCGGGCGTGCAGGACGGCCAGCAGCGCGGTGATGTCGAGCCCGGCACCGGGGGTGTCCGTGGCACGCGGCAGCCGTACGGTCTCCACCCCCGGCAGATGGCCGGTGTCGGCGTCCTCGGCGACGGCGATCAGGGTGGGCGCCGTATCGTCCAGGACCCGGGCGCCGGGGGTGACGGTCGCGCGGGTGTCGACCACGACGCGCAGCGGCTGGGTCGCCCCGTCCCGGCCGCGTACGGCCAGCTGGGGGTCGTCGGCGCGGAGCGTGCCGGAGCCGACGACCACGGCGTCCGCCTCGGCGCGCAGCCGGTGCACATCGGCGCGGGACGCGGCCGAGGTGATCCAGCGGCTGGTGCCGTCGGCCGCGGCGCTGCGGCCGTCCAGGGTGGCGGCGTACTTCCACAGCACGAAGGGGCGGCCGCGGCGCGTCGAGGTCAGCCAGGCTTCGTTGACCGCCTCTGCCTCGTCGGTCAGCGGCCCGGCCGCCACGTCGATCCCGGCGGCCGCGAGGGTGGCGGCGCCGCCCCGGGCCTCGGCGGTGGGGTCGGCGACGGCGTAGCGGACGCGGGCGATCCCGGCGTCGAGGAGCGCCTGTGCGCAGGGGCCGGTGCGGCCGGTGTGGTTGCAGGGTTCGAGGGTGACCAGCGCGGTCCCGCCCCGGGCCCGCTCCCCCGCGGCGCGCAGTGCGTGGACCTCGGCATGCGGCCCACCGGCCCGCTGGTGCCAGCCCTCGCCGACGGTGCGGCCCCGTGCGTCGAGGATGACGCAGCCGACGACGGGGTTGGGGCTGGTGTGGCCGAGGCCGCGGGCTGCGAGCGCGACGGCATGACGCATGGCGTCCGCTTCGGCTGCGGCTTCGGTGGCCACCGGGTCCTCCTGCCTCTTCGGGCACGGACTCCGGGGCTGTCGAGAACGACACGAACGAACTACGGCGCCGCCAGTACACCGGGATCGGCAGACGGGCCCACACCTGTGCAGCGCGGACCGCCGATGGCGGCGCACCGGTGATGTCGCATTCGCCGCGCACTGCCTCCCATCCGGACTTTCACCGTCGGTCCAGGAATTTCACCTGGTCAACCGACCGCTGGCGGCGGACGGGTCGCGGACTGTAACCGCCGGTTCGGATTTTCACCGACCCCGGAGTGCGCTGACGTCACTGGTACGGGCCCAGTGTGCCACGACGATCAGCAGACATGGAGGCCCACCCCCTGTGGCCTCCCTCACCCGGACGGGTGGCGGTCCGGCCGGTGGACGGCTCCCGGGTGCCGGAGGCCGGGGGCCGGGGCGCGGGATAGTTTGCCCACCGGTACCAACCGAGACCAGGGGAGGGAGCGACAGCCATGAGCATGGTCCCGGTACGGCGGGCGCGGTGGGCCGTCGCCGCGGTGTTCGCGGTGCACGGCGCGGTCACCGGCAACTTCGCCACCCGCATCCCCTGGATCCAGGAGCGGTTGGACATCGGCGCGGGCCAACTCGGCCTGGCGCTCGCCTTCCCCGCGATCGGGGCGTCCTTCGCGATGCCGCTGGCGGGGCGGATCAGCCACCGCTTCGGGGCCCGCGCGGCGCTGCGCGGACTGCTGGCGCTGTGGTGTCTGTGGCTCGCGGTGCCCGCGCTGGTGCCCGGTCCGATGTGGCTGTGCGGCGCGCTGTTCGTGTTCGGCGCGACGGCCGGGATGTCCGACGTCGCGATGAACGCCCTCGGCGTGGAGATCGAGACCCGGCTGGGCCGCCCCATCATGTCCGGGCTGCACGGGATGTGGAGCGTGGGCGCGCTCATCGGCTCGGCGGCGGGCACGGTCGCGGCCCACGCGGAGGCGGACGCCCGGCTGCATCTGGCCCTCGCCGCCGGGACGCTGACGGTGCTGGGCACGATCGCCTGTCACCGGGTCCTGGACCCGCGCGGCGCGGCCGAGGAGCATCCGCCGCCGCGGTTCGCGCTGCCGCCGCGATCCGCGCTGATCATCGGCGCGGTGGGGTTCTGCGCGGTGTTCGCCGAGGGGGCCAGCCTCGACTGGTCGGCGGTCTATCTGCGGGACGTCATGGACTCCTCCCCCGGGGTCGCCGCCGCCTGCACCACGGCCTTCTCCTGCACCATGGCGGCGGCCCGGCTGGCGGGCGACGCGATGGTGGGCCGGTTCGGGGCGGTACGCACGGTACGGGTGGGCGGGGTGCTCGCCACGCTCGGCGGCCTCGGTGTCGTCACGGCGCCGCACGCGGGGCTCGCGATCGCGGGCTTCGGCCTCATCGGGCTGGGCATCGCGGTCGTCGTACCGCTGGCCTTCGCGGCCGCGGGCCGCAGCGGTCCGGCCCCCAGCCAGGCCATCGCGGGCGTGGCCACGATCACCTACACCTCCGGTCTGGTCGCCCCCGCGGCGATCGGCTCGATCGCGGACATGACCTCGCTGACGGTGTCGTTCTGCCTGGTCACCGTCCTCGCCCTGGGATTGGTGGCGGGCGCGGGCGTACTCCGCGGCGCGGCCCATGAGCCGGGCCGGGAAGCCGCGCACACGCCGGGCGAAGCGGCCGCCGCGCCCGACGCGACGCAGCGCACACCCTCCGGCTGACGCCATCCACGCCGGACCGTGCGTACGAGGGGCACGCACACCCCGCACACCGCCCGCGACGGTTCGGCCGCCACCGAACGGTCAGGGGCGCACCATGGAGACATGACGCCATCACCGCACCGCGGTCCGCGGCTCGCACGGCTGGCCGCGCTGCTCGCCGACGAGACCCGTGCCGCCATGTGTCTGGCGCTGCTCGACGGACGGGCGTGGACCGCGGGCGAGTTGGCGCGGTACGCCGGGGTGGCCGCGTCGACCGCCACCGAGCATCTGAACAAGCTGATCGACGGCGGACTGCTGGCCCAGGAGCGGCAGGGCCGGCACCGCTATGTGCGGTTGGCCGGACCGCAGGTGGCGCAGTTGATCGAGGATCTGTCCGCGCATGCCGCACCGCCGCCACCGCCGCGTACGCTGCGCGCCTCCGGCGCGAGCGGGGCGCTGGCGCGGGCGCGGACCTGCTACGACCATCTGGCCGGACGGCTGGGCACCGCGATCACCGACGCGATGCTCGAGCGCGGACTGCTCCAGGGGTCGACGGGGTTCGCGGTGACCGACAGCGGTATGGGCTGGTTCCGGGAGCTGGGCGTCGATCTGACGGCGGCCGCCTCGCGCGGACGGCGGCCGATGGCCCGCAGCTGCCTCGACTGGACCGAGCGGCGGCCGCATCTGGCCGGGGTGGCCGGGGCCGCGCTCTGCCGCCACGCCCTGGACACCGGCTGGTGTGTACGCATCGGCAGCGGCCGCGCGCTGCGCGTCAGTCCGGACGGCGAACGGGCCCTGCGCGAGCTGCTGGGCGTCGGCTCCATGGCCTGAACGCGCCCCCCGCGACGGTTCGGTGGGGACCGAAGCGATACGGACCTACCGTCGGATCCATGAGCGATCACCAGGACTCCACGGGCCCCTCCGCCTTCCACCGGATGCACCACGGCGCACGGCCGCTGCTGCTCCCCAACGCCTGGGACCACGCCTCCGCCGCCGCCCTGGTCCGCCGCGGCTTCCCCGCCGTCGGCACCACCAGCCTGGGGGTGGCCGCCGCGGCCGGGCTGCCGGACGCGACCGGGGCCACCCGCGCCGAGACCCTCGCCCTCGCCCATGGGCTGGCCCGGCTGTCCGTGCCGGTGAGCGTGGACATCGAGGGCGGGTTCGGCGAGCGGCCCGAAGAAGTCGCGGCCCTCGCGGCCGAGTTGGACGCGGCCGGGATCGCCGGGGTGAACATCGAGGACGGCCGCCCCGACCACACCCTCGCCCCGCTCGCCCGGCAGTGCGCGGTGATCGCGGCGATCAAGGAGCGGGCTCCCCGGCTGTTCGTCAACGCGCGCACCGACACCCACTGGCTCGCCGCCACCGGCGCCGCCGACACACCCCGGCTGTCGGTCACCGCCGAGCGCCTCGAGGCGTACGTCCGGGCGGGGGCCGACGGCGTCTTCGTCCCCGCGCTCACCGACGCACACCACATCGCCGCGCTCGCCGACGACCTCGGCGACACCCCGCTCAACATCCTGTACTCCCCCGGCCACCACAGCTACGAGCGCCTGGCCGAGCTGGGCGTACGGCGGATCAGCTGCGGTTCGCTGCTCTTCCGCGCCGCGCTGCACCACGCGGTCGAACTGGCCTGGTCCCTCGCCCACCCCGGGGCGGACACCCCGAGGACCGCCACACCGAGGACGGCCGCGCCGAAGAGAGCCACCCCGCCCCGCCCGGTTACGGGGACGCGCAGTCGCTGGCGGACGCCTTCACGGAAGCACAGGCGTAAGAAGCGCATTTTCGGCCAACTAACATTGCTCCGATTTCCCCGCGGACCTCTCTCAGCCCCGCGGAGATGCCCCAGCAAGGAAGTGGAGCGGTTATGGGCCTCGGCGTGCGCTGGACCCTGCACGGCGACGGGCGCACCCCGGCCCCCGGAGCCGTCGTCAAGCCGGATGAGCGGCTGTCCTGGCCGAGAACGGCGGGTCTGGGCGCACAGCATGTGGTCGCGATGTTCGGGGCGAGCTTCGTCGCCCCGGTGCTGATGGGGCTCGACCCCAATCTCGCGATCATGATGTCCGGGGTCGCGACCATCCTGTTCCTGCTGGCGACCCGCGGCAGGGTGCCCAGCTATCTGGGGTGCAGCCTGTCGTTCGTCGGCGTGGCCGCGGTGATCAGGGCGCAGGGCGGCGGCACCGCGGCCGTCACCGGCGCGATCCTGGTGGTCGGCGGCGCGCTGCTGCTGAGCGGGCTGGCGGTGCGGTATTTCGGCGCGCGGATCATCCACGCCGCGATGCCGCCCGTGGTCACCGGCGCGGTGGTCATGCTGATCGGGTTCAATCTGGCGCCGGTGACCGCCGGGACGTACTGGCCCGCGGACCAGTGGACGGCACTGCTGACGATGCTGGTCACCGGCGCGGCCGTGGTCTGTCTGCGCGGGTTCTGGTCACGTATCGCCATCTTCCTGGGGCTGCTCTTCGGCTATGCCGTCTCCTGGCTCTTCGACCGCGTCTTCGGCAAGATCCACTCGATCGACGGCAGCGGAAAGATCACCGACCACTGGCGGCTGGACCTGTCGAAGGTGTCCTCGGCGGACTGGATCGGTCTGCCCTCCCTGCACGCGCCCAGCTTCGGGGGGTCCGCCGTGCTGGTCGCCCTGCCGGTGGTCATCGCGCTGATCGCGGAGAACGCCGGACATGTGAAGGCCGTCGGCGAGATGATCGGCGATCCGCTGGACGACCAGCTCGGTACGGCCATCGCCGCGGACGGCGCGGCGACCATGCTCTCCACGGCGGTCGGCGGCCCGGCCACCACCACCTACTCGGAGAACATCGGCGTCATGGCCGCCACCCGCGTCTACTCCACCGCGGCGTACTGGGCGGCGGCGTGCTTCGCACTGCTCTTCGGCCTCTGCCCCAAGTTCGGCGCGGTGGTCGCGGCCGTCCCCGGCGGGGTGCTGGGCGGGATCACCGTGATCCTCTACGGCATGATCGGGCTGCTCGGCGCGCAGATCTGGGTGCACAACGCGGTGGATCTGCGCAATCCGCTGAATCTGGTGCCGGTCGCGGCCGGCGTGGTCATCGGCGTCGGCGGGGTCGGTCTGAAGATCAGCGAGAACTTCGAGCTGAGCGGGATCGCGCTGGGCACCATCGTGGTGCTGGTCGGCTACCACGTACTGCGTGCCCTGGCACCGGCCCACCTCAAGCCGCGGTCGCCGCTGCTGGACGAGGGCACCAGCGGCTACGACGACCAGCGCCCGGCGTAACCGCGGCACCCTCGCTTTCACCGGACGGCGGCCGGGTGACGGTTGTTGACGGACCGTTAAGCCGATACGGGGAAGCGCGGGCGCCCGGCCGGACGGGACGGGGCCGGACTGCCACGCTTGCGTCCATGACGATGCCGACCGGCGCGCGGCCCGCACCGCCGCGGAACGTGAAGAGCGTCGTGGCGCGGATGCGCGCGTTCGGCGCGGTGCTGCCGCCCCGGGACGGGGTGGCGGTGTTCAACCGGGTGTACCTCACGGTCACCGAGGAGGTGGGCCGGGAGCTCGCGGCCGGGTACTTCCAGGACGCGGCCGCCACCGAGGAGTTGGACGTACGCTTCGCCGGGCGCTATCTGGCCGCCGTGGACGCGGTGGCGGTGGGGCGTCGGCCGCCCGCGTGCTGGCGGCCGCTGTTCGAGCTGCGGCTCCATCCCCACGTGCGTCCGGTGCAGTTCGCGATGGCCGGGATCAACGCCCATATCGGCCATGACCTGGCGCTCGCGCTGGTGGACACCTGCCGCGCCCGGGGTGCGGAACCGGCCGCGCTGGAAGGGGACTTCGACCGGATCGGCGCCCTGCTCACCGGATTGGAGGAGCGGATCCGGGAGGAGCTGATGCCCGGCCCGGATCTGCTGGACGTGGCCGATCCGCTGACCCATCTGGTGGGTTCCTGGAGCCTGGACCGGGCGCGGGACGCCGCGTGGGCGGCGTTCCGCGCCCTGTGGGGGCTGCGCGGACTCCCTGAGCTGGCGGAGGAGTTCACCGAGCGCGTCGACGCGAGCGTGGGCCTGGTCGGGCGCTTTCTGCTCACTCCCCTCCCGTCCTGACCGGCGCCCTGATCAGGTCAGTCCTGGCGGGGGCGGATCCGATCCGCTCAGTCCTCCGGCAGCTCCACCGGCGCGAGCTCGTCGTAACGGTCGCCCGGCCCCGGGTTCTTGGCGTCGGTGGCGCCGCCGAACTGGTGCATCACACCCCACACCGCGTTGAGCGCGGTCTGTACGGCGCCCTCGGCCCATCCGGCCGTCCAGGAGATGTCGTCGCCCGCGAGGAAGATGCCCCGCTGGTCCGCGGGCAGCCGGTCCTGCATGAAGTGGGTGAACAGCCGCCGCTGGTAGCGGTAGTGGCCGGGCAGATTGGCCTTGAACGCGCCCATGAAGTAGGGCTCGTTCTCCCAGGAGACGGTGACCGGGCTGCCGATGATGTGCTTGCGGATGTCCACCTTCGGATAGATCTCCGAAAGGGACTTGAGCATGACCTCCATCCGCTCGTTCGGCGACAGCGGCAGCCACTTGAGGCTGTCGTCGCACCAGGTGTACGAGAGGCAGATGACCGCCGGCCGGTCCGGGCCGTCGTCCAGCAGATAGGTCCCGCGGGTCATCCGGTCGGTGAGCGTCATGCTCATCGTGTCGCGCCCGGTGGGCTCCCCCTTGTCGTCGACGGCCTCGTCCAGCCAGAACGGACGGTCCACCGGGACGAAGAGCTTGCTGGACTCCATGTAGTGGGTGCGCTCGATCGCCGTCCAGTGGTCGATCGGGAAGAGCGAGTCATCGCAGTCGATCTTGGAGAGCAGCATCCAGGACTGCGCGGTGAAGACGACGGCCCGGTACGAGCGGATGTCCCCGTGCGCGTCGGTGACCACGACACGGTCGCCCGCGGCGCGGTGCAGCCGGGTCACGGCCGGCCGCGGCTCACCGTGGTGCAGGGACGACAGCGAGGTGCCCTGCGGCCAGTGGACGATCTTCTCGGGCTCGCGCTCCCACAGCCGCAGCGGAAGCTGCTGGCTGCCGCCGACGATGCCGCGGTGGTGGTCGTCCGCCTCGGTGTAGACGACGCGGAGGATCTCCAGGATGGAGTTGGGGAAGTCGGTGTCCCAGCCACCGGTGCCGAAGCCGACCTGGCCGAAGATCTCCCGGTGCCGGAAGGAGGTGAAGGCCGAGGAGTCGCAGAGGAAGCCGTAGAACGTCTGGTTGTCCAGCTTCTCCACCAGCCGCGACCAGATCTCCTGGATACGCGGTACGTCCCGCTCGCGGAGGGCGCGGTTCATATCGGAGAAGTCCGCGCCCTCCTCCAGGCAGGCGTTCCAGGCGTCCATGACCTCGCGGTAGACCTGCGGGAGGTCGTCGATGGTGCGGGCGTAGTGCGACTCGCCCTTGAGGTCGACGACGGTGGAGGGGGTCTCGGGCGCCAGCGGGTTGGGGAACGGCCGGGTCCGAAGCCCCACCAGGTCGATGTAGTGCTGGAGCGCGGTGGAGGACGGCGGGAAGCGCATCGCGCCCATCTCGGCGGTCAGCGACGCGTCACAGCCCTCGAAGCCGACGGTGCGCAGCCGTCCGCCGATCCGGTCGGCCTCGTAGACGACGGGCTTGAGGCCCATCTTCATCAGCTCGTACGCGGTGATGATGCCGGACAGACCGCCGCCGACGACCGCGACCTCGGCGCCGTGCTCGGTGGCCGGGATCTGGCCCAGACCCGCCGGGTGGGCCAGGAAGTCGTCATAGGCGTAGGGGAAGTCCGGCCCGATCATGGTGATGGGCGGGAGGGCGTCGGCCTGCTGCGGCTCGTGCTCGCCGGGCACGGCGGTGGGCATGGACGTCATCGGTACGGACTCCTTGCGGTGGTGCGGTGTGCGCGTGGGGGGACGCGGGACTATGGGCGGGGCGGAGGCGGGCGCCGGGGCTCAGGTCAGCGAGCCGTAGAGCCCGGGGCGGCGGTCGCGCAGATAGGGGTTGGTGGTGCGCGAGGCGGTGAGCAGCCCGGGGTCGGCGTCGCCGATGACCAGCTCCTCGCCGTGGCCCGCCCGGGTACGGGTGGTGCCGTCGGGGCTCGCCAGACAGCTCAGCCCCACGAAGTCGAACTCGCCCTCGTGACCGGTGCGGTTGACGTAGGCGATATACATCTGGCTCTCGAAGGCCCGTACCGGTACGAGGTATTCGGCCACGAACTGGAAGGGGTGCATCTGCGCGGTGGGCACCACCAGCAGATCGGTTCCGGCCAGTGCGTGGGCCCGGACGTTCTCCGGGAACTCCACGTCGTAGCAGATCAGGATGCCGACGGTGAGCCCGCCCAGCCGGGCCTGGACGACGGGGGTGTCACCGGGGGTGAACGCGTCGCGCTCGAAGCAGCCGAAGAGATGGGTCTTGCGGTAGTTGGCCAGCTCGGCACCGTCCGGGCCGACCAGCCGGGCCGAGTTGTGGACGGTCTCCGGCCGGGTGCGGTCGCGCTCGGGGTAGCCGTAGAGGACGGCGAGGCCGTGCGCGGCGGCGATGGCGGCCACGGCCTGTCCGCCGGGCCCGTCGGCGGGCTCGGCCAGCTCCTGGATCCGGTCGCCGATGGCATAGCCCGTGAGGAACATCTCCGGGGTGATCAGCAGCCCGGCCCCGTCGGCCGCGGCACGCTCGGCGGCCGCGTCGAGGGCCTTGAGGTTACGGGCGGGGTCGCCGGGGTGACCGGAGCTCTGGAGCAGGGCGGTACGCAGCGGCGGCATGGGCAGACCTTGGGAATCCAGGGGGAGGAAGCGGACACCAGAAACGGTACGTGTGGCCGAGAACCATCGACAAGGCACGTCCGTTGCGCATCTGCCGTCGATTCATTACGCGTTTCCGGCCCGTGGCGGCGATATGTTGCGCACGGGCCGGTGACGCCTTCCGTTCCCCGTCCGGATCAGGCCGGAGCGCCGGAGCTGAACCGCCGCAGCAGCGGCGAGAGCACCAGCACCGACTTGGTGCGCTCCACGAACGGCTCCCCCGCGATGCGCTCCAGCACCCGTTCGAAGTGGCGCATATCGGAGGCGAAGACCTGGACGACGGCGTCCGCGTCGCCGGTGACGGTCGACGCGGACACCACCTCGGGATAGCGCGACAGACCGCGGCGGATGTCCTCGGGTGAGGTGTTGTGGCGGCAGAAGAGCTCGATGAACCCCTCGGTCTCCCAGCCGAGCGCCGCCGGATCGACCCGCACCGTGAAACCGGTGATGGCCCCCTCGCTCCTCAGACGGTCCACCCGCCGTTTGACGGCGGGGGCGGACAGGCCGACCAGATCGCCGATATCGGCGTAGCTGCGGCGGGCGTCCTGGGCGAGGGCGTGGACGATGCGTTCGTCGAGGTCGTTCAGTCGCACTGCGGGGGAGTCACTTCTCTGCTGTGGCCAGTCGGGATCGGCGCATGCCGTATCCGAAGTACAGCACAAGCCCGACGGCCATCCAGACACCGAAGACCACCCAGGTCACCACTTCCAGACTGCCCATCATCCACAGACAGAGCGCGAAGCCGATCACCGGGAACAGCGGCGAGAGCGGCACCCGGAAGGTGCGCTCCATGGTGGGCCGGGTCCGGCGGAGCACGATCACCGCGATGTTGACGAGCGCGAAGGCGAACAGGGTGCCGATGCTGGTGGCGTCGGCGAGCTGACCCAGCGGGATCGCGGCGGCCAGGACGCCGCAGAAGAGCGAGACGATCACGGTGTTGGCGCGCGGCACACCGGTGCGGGGGTGGACCGCGGAGAACACCTTGGGCACCAGGCCGTCGCGGGACATCGCGAAGAGGATGCGGGTCTGGCCGTAGAGCACGGTCAGCACCACGGAGGCGATGGCGACGACCGCCCCGGCCGCCAGCAGCACGGCCCAGAAGCTCTGCCCGGTGACCTTCTCCATGATCCCGGCGAGCGCCGCCTCGGAGCCGTCGAACTGCTTCCACGGCAGCGCGCCCACGGCGACCGCCGCGACCAGGCAGTACAGGGCGGTGACGATGACCAGCGAGAGCATGATCGCGCGGGGCAGGTCACGCTGCGGGTTCTTGGCCTCCTCACCGGCGGTGGAGGCGGCGTCGAAGCCGATGTAGGAGAAGAACAGGGTGGCGCCCGCGGCGCTGACGCCCGCCATGCCCAGCGGCATGAACGGGGTGTAGTTGCCCGCCCGGATACCGGTGAAGGCGACGGCGCAGAACAGGATCAGGGCCGCGATCTTCACGCCGACCATGATGGTGTTGGCCCGCGCGCTCTCCTTGGCGCCGCCCAGCAGGAAGGCCATGGACAGCAGCACCACCAGCAGCGCGGGCAGATTGAAGACCCCGCCGTCACCGGGCGGGGCGGACAGCGCGTCGGGGATGGTGATGCCGAGGGTGCCGTCGAGCAGTTCGTTGAGGTACTCGCCCCAGCCGACGGCGACCGCCGCCACCGAGACGCCGTACTCCAGGATCAGACACCAGCCGCACACCCAGGCGATGAGCTCGCCCATGGTGGCGTAGGCGTACGAGTACGAGGATCCGGCGACCGGGATGGTGCCCGCGAGCTCCGCGTAGGACAGCGCCGAGAACAGGGCGGTCAGCCCGGCTATGACGAACGACACGGTGACCGCGGGCCCCGCGTCCGGGACGGCCTCGCCGAGCACCACGAAGATGCCGGTACCCAGGGTGGCGCCGATGCTGATCATGGTCAGCTGCCACATTCCGAGCGAACGCCGCAACGATCCGCCCGCGCCCTGTCCGCCCTCCGCGACCAGCCGTTCCACGGGCTTGCGCCGCATCAGCCGGGCGCCGAACCCGGCCGTCGGAGGCTCTGGCTCCGGGCGCGGGGTCGTGGGCGGGGCTGCGCCGTGCTCCAACACTTGGGTGGCTCCTTATTTCTCACTGCCGGTCAGGGTGACGACGACCGACGGCGGACATGCGGCTGCCCGAAGACAAACCCGCAGGTGGGAATCGCCGAGCAGTCGGTCCCCGCCACTCCACGTCAGCGCAAGACCCTACGAGCCGTCCGCCCACGGCCGTAATGCACCACCCTTGCGCATGACTGGATGAACGTTGCGCGCGGGGGCGTGCGACGGGGAATTGTTGCGGGCGACTGCGAGAGTGAGCGCGGGATTCACCCGAATGCCGCGATACTGCACCATTTTAGCGGTCGTTGGTGGGGACGTGACCACTGACAGCCTGCAACCGCCCGAACACTCAGCGCTCCGTCCCGAACCCGTGTTCCGGGCCCGGGACCACGGCGGCGAGGAGGAACGCTACCCGCTCGAATACTGTTCGCGGGTGTGGGAGGACTTCCTCCGCGCGCTCAACCGGATCGAGGCCGACTTCCTCCAGCGCTCCGGCTCCGCGGAACCGGGCCTCAAGGCATGACGTACACCGAGCCGAGGCCGGGCGGCTACGGGCCCCCACCCACCGGCCACCACCACGCGTCCGTTCCCGGAGAGCGGTACGACGTGGGCGTCGAATACGAGATGAATCCTTTCCCCCTCCCGGACCCCGAGACCATCGAGGGCCGCTGGGACCTGGAAGGGGATCTGGCACGGCTGCTCCAGACGTCCTCCCCCGAGGCGCCGCAGCACCCCATCGGGCCGCTCCGGCCCCCTTCCCACGCACCGGCCCGCGGCGGCCGCGGCAAGCGGCGCCGGGTGCGCTTCCGGCTGCCGACGATGCCCTGGGTCCAGCTGACCAGCCTGCTGTTCGCGGCGGTCACGACGGTCATCGTCGCCATGCTGAGCGTGCTGGGCGGAATGATCTCCTATCCCCCGCTGCGCTATCTGGCCTCCCCCAGCACCTCGGAGTCCATGGCCGCGTGGTGGCCGCTGCTGGTCTACGGACCGTGGCTGGTCGCCTCGCTGTCGGTGCTGCGGGCCGCGCTGCACCGGCGGGGAGCCGCGCACTCATGGGCCGTGGTGGTGCTCTTCTCCGTCATCGCGGTCTTCCTGTGCGTCGCCCACGCGCCCAAGAACCCGGCCAGCATGGCGGTCGCCGGTCTGCCGCCGGTGGCCGCGCTGGTCTCGTTCCACCAGCTGGTACGGCAGATCACGCTCAACAGCCCACCGCGTCACGCACTGCCCCGCACCCGCGGCGAGCAGCGGATGCCGCGGTGACACACGGCAGTTGACGCCCGACAGGTGGCCCCCACTCACCCGAGCCGAGTGGGGGCCACCTGTCTCTTGGGGCTCGGGTGTCAGTCCCAGCTGGCGTGCAGCGGCTTGCCCTCCGCGTAGCCCGCGGCGCTCTGGACGCCGACCACGGCGCGCTCGTGGAACTCCGCCAGGGAATTCGCGCCCGCGTAGGTGCAGGAGCTGCGGACGCCCGCGATGATCGAGTCGATCAGGTCCTCGACGCCCGGGCGGGCCGGGTCGAGGAACATCCGTGAGGTGGAGATGCCCTCCTCGAACAGCCCCTTGCGGGCGCGGTCGTAGGCCGACTCCTCACTCGTGCGGTTGCGCACGGCGCGCGCGGAGGCCATCCCGAAGCTCTCCTTGTACGGCCGTCCGTCGGCGGTGTGCTGGAGGTCGCCCGGCGACTCGTAGGTGCCCGCGAACCAGGAGCCGATCATCACGTTGGAGGCTCCGGCGGCCAGCGCCATGGCGACGTCGCGCGGATGGCGGACACCACCGTCGGCCCAGACGTGCTTGCCGAACTTCCGCGCCTCGGCGGCACATTCGAGCACCGCGGAGAACTGCGGGCGGCCCACGCCGGTCATCATCCGGGTGGTGCACATCGCGCCCGGTCCGACACCGACCTTGACGATATCGGCACCGGCCTCGATGAGGTCGCGCACGCCCTCGGCGGCGACCACGTTGCCCGCCACCACCGGCACCCGGGGGCCGAGGGCGCGAACGGCCTTGAGGGCGCTGATCATCGACTCCTGGTGGCCGTGGGCGGTGTCCACCACGAGGGTGTCCACCCCGGCGTCCAGCAGGGCCTTGGCGCGGCCCTCCACATCGCCGTTGACCCCGACGGCGGCGGCGATCCGCAGCCCGCCCGCCGCGTCCACGGCGGGCTGGTAGAGGGTCGCGCGCAGCGCGCCCTTGCGGGTCAGGATGCCGGCGAGGCGGCCGTCGGCGTCGACGGCCGGGGCCAGCTTGCGGTGCGCGGTGTCGAGGCGGGTGAAGGCCTCACTGGGGTCGATATCCGCGTCCAGCAGCAGCAGTTCGCGGGACATGACCTCGGAGAGCTGGGTGAAGCGGTCGACACCGGTGAGGTCGGACTCGGTGACCACGCCCACCGGGCGGCCGTCCTCGACCACCACACCCGCGCCATGGGCCCGCTTGGGCAGCAGGGACAGCGCGTCGGCGACGGTCCCGGTGGGCGCGAGCACGATCGGGGTGTCCAGCACCAGATGGCGGGACTTGACCCAGCGGACCACATCGATGACCACGTCGATCGGGATGTCCTGGGGGATGACCACAAGACCGCCGCGGCGGGCGATCGTCTCCGCCATCCGGCGGCCCGCGATCGCGGTCATATTGGCGACGACAAGGGGAATGGTGGTGCCGGAGCCGTCCGGTGAGCTCAGATCCACCCCCTGGCGGGAACCGACCGCGGAGCGGCTCGGGACCATGAACACATCGTCGTAGGTCAGGTCGTACGGGGGCTTCAGATCATTCAGGAAACGCACGTGCTCAACTTCCCAGTCGTTCGGAATCAGCCCTCGACGCAGGAAGCCGAGGAAAACGCACGTACTTCATTCTCCCATGGCACCACCGGCGCGGGGGCCCGGACGATCATCCAGTCCGTACCGGGCCCCGGTGGTCGGATCGTCCGAATCCGCGCGCGGGTCGGAACGCCGGGTGGAGCGGAGGTTACGGACCGTCCGGATCGGCGCGGTCCAGGGCGGGACGCGGACCCGGGCCGGTCTCCAGCAGCAGATGGTCGGCGGCGGCCGTGTCGGTCACCAGGCTGGTGACAAGACCGGACCGCAGGACCGCGCCGATCGCCGCGGCCTTGCGGCCGCCGCCCGCGATGGCCACCACCTCGGGGATCCGCCGCAGCCGGTCCGCCTCGACGGTGATACAGCGCTCGCCGAGGTCGCGGCCGATCCGGCGGCCCTCGGTGTCGAAGAGGTGGGCGGACATCTCGGCGGCGGCGCCGAGCCCGGCGTAATGGGCCCGCTCCTCCTCGCTGAGCATGTCGTAGACCGTCGAGATACCGGCCTCCCACGAGCCGATGGAGACGGCCGCGACGGTGACCTTGTCGAAGTACTCGAAGGCCCGGGCGATCCCGGTCTGGCCGCGCAGCGCGTCGGCGGTGGCCGTGTCGGGCAGCAGCATCGGCGCGTAGATGGGGTGGGCCTCACCGCCGGATACGGCGGCGGCGCGGCGGACCGCCTCCACCGAGCCGCGCTCGGCGGTGCCCGCGTCGTACACACCGGTGAGCTGGACGACGGTGCACGGCGGGAGCTGGTGCAGTGCGGCGGCCATATGGATCGTGGAGCGTCCCCAGGCCAGCCCCAGCACATCTCCCTCGGTGACCAGCTCGCCCAGCAGGTCGGCGGCCACCTCGCCCAGGTTCTCCGGGTCGGGGGTGTCGGCCTCGGCGTCGGCCGGGGACTCCACGACCACCGCGTGCCGCAGGCCGTAGCGGGCGCGCAGCGCGTCGGAGCGCTCGGCGTCGAGCTCGGCGGGGACCCGGATCTCGATGCGCACCAGGTCGCGCTCGAGCGCGGTCTCCAGGACGCGCGCCACCTTGAAGCGGCTGACGCCGAATTCCTCGGCGATCTGGATCTTGGACTTGCCCTCGAGGTAGAAGCGGCGCGCCATGGCCGCCGCCTGCACCAGTTCGGCGGGTCCCATCCGCGTGGCTGAACGGCCCGTCGACACCGCGGTCTCCTCACTTGTCACTGTTCTGGACTCACCGTTCATCCTGTCAGAAACGGTGGAGTTGGTCCGGCCTTTACCCTTCCGTTCACCGCCCCGTAGTGGAGTGGCCGCACAGTCCGGTGGCGCCCGGCGCGTTCTCGGCCAGGGCGCGCAGCTCCTCGACGGCCTTGGCCGGGTCCTGGGCGCCGTAGACCGCGGAACCGGCCACGAAGACATCGGCGCCCGCCTCGGCGCAGCGCTCGATGGTCGAGGCGGAGACCCCGCCGTCCACCTGGAGCCACAGCTCCAGACCGTGCTTGGCGATCAGCTCACGGGTGCGGCGGATCTTGGGAAGCATGATGTCGAGGAATGCCTGACCGCCGAAACCGGGCTCCACGGTCATCACCAACAGCATGTCCAGCTCGGGCAGCAGGTCCTCGTAGGGCTCGATCGGGGTGGCGGGCCTGAGCGCCATCGACGCCCGCGCGCCCTTGGCCCGGATCTCGCGCGCCAGCCGCACCGGCGCCGCCGCGGCCTCCACATGGAAGGTCACCGAACCGGCCCCGGCCTCGACGTACCGCGGGGCCCAGCGGTCCGGGTCCTCGATCATCAGATGGCAGTCCAGCGGGATGTCCGTGGCCTTCCCCAGGGATTCGACCACCGGCACGCCCAGGGTCAGATTGGGGACGAAGTGGTTGTCCATCACGTCGACATGGAGCCAGTCGGCGCCTTCGACCGCCTTCGCCTCGTCCGCGAGGCGGGAGAAGTCGGCGGACAGGATGCTGGGATTGATCTGCGCGGCCATGTCCCCAGCCTCCCACGACCGGAGCCGGTCCTGGGAGCCGGGATGATCGCGGGGACTCACGACATGCGAAATCCTGTCCATGCGAAAGCATGAACACATACGAGACAACCCTTGGCTGTCGCATGGGGGTCATGTGAGTCGGGCGCACCCGATGTGCGCTCGGCACCAGCGACATACCAAGGGAAATGGGCCTACGACGATGACGCGACACCGAATACCCCGGCGCCCCCGCGCAGCGCTGTCCGTGGCACTGGCCGCGGCCGTGCTCGCGCCCATGGCGGCCGGGGCGGGGTCGGCGGCCGCCGCCGCGCCACGGGCGGTCTGCACCTCCGACCGGGCAGGACTGGCCGACAAGCTCTCCCGTGACATCACCGCGGCGCTGCGGGACAAGTCCGCCACCGCCGCGGTCAGCCTCCGCGATCACACCACGGGCACGGTCTGCACCCTGCGCGCGGACCAGAAGTTCGACTCCGCGAGCGTGGTCAAGGTGACGGTGCTGGCCACACTGCTGTGGGACGCCGGCAACCACCACCGGCATCTGACCGGCCACGAGTCCGATCTCGCCACCGAGATGATCACCAAGTCGGACAACGACGCCACCACCGAGCTGTGGCGGAAGCTGGGCCGCGGCAAGGTCGGCGCGTTCGTCCGGGCCGCCGGAATGAACCGCACCGTCCCCGGCCGCGACGGCTACTGGGGGCTCACCCGGATCACCGCCAACAACGAGGAGAAGCTGCTGGAGCTGGTGACCCACCACAACCGGGTGCTCAGCGACAACTCCCGCGCCTACATCCTCAAGCTGATGGGCAAGGTCATCCCCTCCCAGCGCTGGGGCACCCCGGCCGGAGCCCCCGACGGGGCGCGGGTCCAGGTGAAGAACGGCTGGCTGGAGCGGAACACCCACGGCTGGCGGGTGCACAGCGTCGGGGCCTTCACCGGCGGCTCCCACGACTACACGATCACGGTGCTCACCCAGGACAACTCCGCGATGGACACCGGGGTCTCCACCATCGAGGCGGTCTCCCGCGCGGTCCACCGCGACCTCAACCCCGGCGCCCGCGGAACCCGGTTCACCCCGACCGAGAGCCCACAGGAGACCCTGCCGGCGGCGCCCGGCAAGTGACCTCAGCCGGTGCGGCGCAGCAGGGCCAGGTACATGGCGTCCGTGCCGTGCAGATGCGGCCACAGCTGGATGTCGGGGCCGTCGCCGAGTGCGGGGACGCCGGGCAGCAGGGGGCGGGCGTCGATCCATTCGGCCGTGGCCGCCGGGCCGCCCCGGCCCTTGAGGACGTCCTCGACCACGGCCCGGGTCTCGGCCGGATGCGGTGAGCAGGTGGCGTAGCCGACCACGCCGCCGATCCGCACCGCGGTGAGCGCCTCGCGCAGCAGTCCTCGCTGGAGCGGGGCGAATCCGGCCAGGTCGTCGGGGCTGCGCCGCCAGCGGGCCTCGGGGCGGCGGCGCAGTGCGCCGAGCCCGGTGCACGGGACGTCGACCAGCACCCGGTCGAAGGTGCCCGGCCGCCACGGCGGCCGGGTGCCGTCCGCGGCGATCACCTGGTACGGGCCGGGGTTGCCCGCGAGGGCGCGGCCCACCAGCCGGGCGCGGTGCGGCTGCTTCTCCGCGGCGAGCAGTGTGGCGTCCCGCCGGGCGGCGAGCGCGGCGAGCAGCGCGGCCTTGCCGCCGGGGCCCGCGCAGCCGTCCAGCCAGCGCCGGTCCGGCCCGTCCAGCGGGGCGTGGGCCAGCGCGAGGGCCACCAGCTGGCTGCCCTCGTCCTGGACCCCGGCACGCCCCTCGCGTACGGCGTCCAGCGCCGAGGGCTCCCCGCCCTCGGTGAGCCGCACCGCGTACGGGGACCAGCGGCCGGGCTCGGCCTGTTCGCCGACGGCTGCCAGCAGTTCGTCCGGGGTGGCGCGGCCGGGCCGGGCGACGAGAGTGACCTCGGGCCGTTCGTTGTCGGCCGCGAGCAGGTCCTCGATCCCGGCGCTGCCACCGCCGAGCGCGTCCCACAGCGCGGAGACGATCCAGCGCGGATGGGAGTGGACGACGGCGAGATGCGCCTCGGGGTCCTCGTCGTAGGGCGGGGCGACCCGCTCCAGCCAGCCGTCGAGGCCGTCGGAGGCGACCCGGCGCAGCACCGCGTTGACGAATTTGGCGCGCCCGTCGCCGAGTACCACCCGGGCCAGCTCGACGCTGGCGGAGACGGCGGCGTGGGTGGGGATGCGGGTGCCCAGCAGCTGGTGGGCGCCGAGGCTGAGGACGTCCAGCACCGGCGGGTCGACCTCACGCAGCGGACGGTCCACACAGGCGGCGATGATGGCGTCGTAGGTGCCCTGGTGGCGCAGGGTGCCGTAGACCAGCTCGGTGGTGAGCGCGGCGTCCCGGGCGTCGAACCCCTCGTCCTCCCGGGCCTTGCGGAGCAGCGGCGGGAGGACGAGGTTGGCGTACGCGTCCCGCTCGTCGACGGCCCGCAGCGCCTCGAAGGCGAGCATCCGTACGGGATCCTTCTGCGGCCGGCGGTAGGTCCGGCCGGGCTTGCCGCCCCGGCCGGGGTTTCCGGGCGCCGGACCGGGTGCGGGGGTACGGCGGGGGCGACGACGGGGCTGGTCGGTCACGGGACATGTGCTCCGGTGGCGGATGGGGCGGGAAAGGACCAGCCTACGCGGCCGGGGTGGGCACGGTCCGCGCACCGTCCGCGGCCGGTCCGGCCTCGCCGCCCGGCCGCTCGAACTGGGTCCGGTACAGCTGGGCGTAGCGGCCGTCGGCGGCGAGCAGTTCGGGGTGGGTACCGCGCTCCACGACCCTGCCGTCCTCGACGACGAGGATGAGGTCGGCGGCCCGTACGGTGGACAGCCGGTGCGCGATGACCACCGCGGTGCGTCCCTCCAGGGCCTCGGCGAGCGCCTCCTGCACGGCCGCCTCGGAGGTGGAGTCCAGATGGGCGGTGGCCTCGTCGAGGATGACCACCTGGGGGCGGGCCAGCAGCAGCCGGGCGATGGTCAGCCGCTGGCGCTCACCGCCGGAGAGCCGGTAGCCGCGCTCGCCGACGACGGTGTCCAGTCCGTCCGGCAGGGCCGCGATCAGCCCTGCCAGCCGGGCCCTGCGCAGCACCTCCCACAGCTCCTCGTCGGTGGCCTCCGGCCGGGCAAGCGTCAGGTTGGCGCGGATGCTGTCGTGGAAGAGATGGCCGTCCTGGGTGACCATGCCGAGCGTGGTGCGCAGGGATGCGGCGGTGAGGTCGCGGACGTCCACCCCGGACAGCCGCACCGCCCCGCTGTCGGTGTCGTAGAGCCGGGGCAGCAGTTGGGCGAGGGTCGACTTGCCCGCGCCGGAGGAGCCGACGAGGGCGACCATCTGCCCGGGTTCGGCGCGGAAGGAGACCTCGTGCAGCACCTGGACACCGCCGCGGGTGTCGAGCGAGGCCACCTCCTCCAGGGAGGCGAGGGACACCTTGTCGGCGGCCGGGTAGCCGAAGCCGACGTGGTCGAACTCGACGGACACCGGCCCCTCCGGGACCTCCCGGGCGTCCGGCTTCTCGCTGATCAGCGGCTTGAGGTCGAGCACTTCGAAGACCCGCTCGAAGCTGACGAGCGCGCTCATGACCTCCACGCGGGCTCCGGCCAGTGAGGTCAGCGGGGCGTAGAGCCGGGTGAGCAGCAGGGCGAGCGAGACCACGGCGCCGGGGTCGAGCCGTCCGTTCAGCGCGTAGTAGCCGCCGAGGCCGTAGACCAGGGCGAGGGCCAGCGCGGAGACGAGGGTCAGGGCGGTGACGAAGGAGACCTGGACCATCGCGGTGCGCACCCCGATGTCCCGCACCCGGCCGGCCCGGGCGGCGAACTCCGCGGACTCGTCGGCGGGCCGTCCGAAGAGCTTGACGAGGGTGGCGCCGGGGGCGGAGAACCGCTCGGTCATCCGGGTGCTCATCGCGGCGTTGTGGGCGGCCGCCTCGCGCCGCAGTCCGGCGAGCCTGCCGCCGACGCGGCGGGCGGGCAGCAGGAAGAGCGGGAGGAGCAGCAGCGCCAGCAGGGTGACCTGCCAGGAGATGCCGATCATCACCACCAGGGTGAGCAGCAGGGTCACCACGTTGCCGACCACACCGGAGAGGGTGTCGCTGAAGGCCCGCTGCGCGCCGATGACATCGTTGTTGAGCCGACTGACCAGGGCGCCGGTACGGGTACGGGTGAAGAAGGCCACCGGCATCCGCTGGACGTGGTCGTAGACCGCGGTGCGCAGATCGAGGATCAGTCCCTCGCCGATGTTCGAGGAGAGCCAGCGGGTCAGCAGGCCGAGGGCCCCCTCGGCCACCGCGATCACGGCGATGAGCCCGGCAAGTCCGAGGACGGTGCCCTGCCCCGAGCGGTGGATGATCGCGTCCACCACCCGGCCCGCCAGCAGCGGTGTCGCCACCGCGAGCGCGGCCGTGACCGTGCTCAGCACCAGGAACAGCAGCAGTGGGCGGCGGTGGGGCCGGGCGAACGCCCCGATGCGGCGCAGTGTCGCGCGGGAGAAGGGACGTCGGTCATCGCTGGCGTTCGAGGCGTGGTGCAGGGAATGCCAGGCGGTGACTTCCATGTCCATCGCGCACCTCCGAGGTGTGGGGTGCCGCCCCCGTGAGACCGGCTGATCCGGAACCGGCGGCACACCAGGGACGGTAAAACCTCAAGTAAGGTTGAGGTCAATCATTCCCCGCGAGGCGGCGGCGCGTCGTGGCGCGGCCGCGTTCGCGGCACCTCCAACGCGCCGGGCGGCGCCCGGCGCACCGGCCGAACGCTCCGCGCCGCCGTACCTTCCTTGGCTACGCCGTATCTTCTCCGCGCCTTACGACGCCCCCAGCCGCTCCCCCTCGGCGATCCGCACCCCACGGGCCCAGTCGGCCGCCGGCATCGGCTTCTTGCCCTGCGGACGGACCCAGCTCAGCTCCACCGCATGGCTGCCGGTGCCCACGTAGACCGCCTTCTTGGTCACCGCCATCGCACCCGGCTCCAGCTCGGTACGGTCCGGCACCAACGCCGCGGACACCACCTTCAGCCGCTCCTCGCGGAAGGTCGTCCACGCTCCGGGCGCCGGGGCGCACGCCCGCACCACCCGGTCCACGCGCAGCGCGGGCGCGGTCCAGTCGATCTCCGCGTCCTCCACATTGATCTTCGGCGCGAGCGAGACGCCCTCGGAGGGCTGCGGTACCGGGCGCAGGGTGCCGTCCTCGATACCGTCCATCGTCGCGGCGAGCAGCCCGGCCCCGGCGAAGGCCAGCCGGGTCAGCAGATCGCCGCTGGTGTCGGTGGCCCGGACGTCCTCGGTGACCACCCCGTACACCGGCCCGGAGTCCAGCCCCTCCTCGATCTGGAAGGTGGCTGCCCCGGTCACCTCGTCGCCCGCGAGCACCGCGTGCTGCACCGGAGCGGCACCGCGCCACGCGGGCAGCAGTGAGAAGTGCAGATTGACCCAGCCGTGCTCCGGGATCTCGAGTGCCGCCTTGGGCAGCAGCGCCCCGTACGCCACCACCGGGCAGCAGTCCGGCGCGATCTCGCTCAGCCGGGCCAGGAAGTCCGGATCCCGCGGCTTGGCGGGCTTGAGCACCTCGATCCCCGACTCCACGGCCCGCTCGGCGACCGGGCTGGCCACCAGCCGACGGCCGCGCCCGGCGGGGGCGTCGGGACGGGTCACCACGGCCACCACCTCATGCCGGTCCGACGCGATCAGCGCGTCCAGGGCGGGCAGTGCGACCTCGGGGGTACCGGCGAAGACGAGCCTCATGGGTGGCGAACTACCTCTCACACAGCGGAAACGGCGACTCAGTCTATGGTCCGCGGCTCAGGGGGCGTACGGCCCGACGCCCGCACGCCCCGGACCGTGACCGACGGGCGGGTGCCGCGTTGGTCAAGAGAGATTGACCTCCTCGGGCCGCGGCAGCGGCCCGATGTGTCTCCCCCGACCCATCGTCACCTCTGGACTCCCCCGACCCCAGTTCCCCCCACCACCGTTCCCCTTCCACGCCGGTTCGAGAGGCTTGTTCATGGCCGACCACGCAACCCACGACGCCCAGGCACGGGCCAGCCTGCACCTCCTGGTCCGGGACATCGAGCGGGTCCGCCGACAGGTGGACGCGCTGCGTACGCTCACCGCCCAGCTCGGCAACGTCTACCGTCCGCGGCGCACCGGCCCGTCCGCCGGTTTCGTGGTCTACGGACGCGCCCCGGCCCCCACCGTGCGGCTGGCCCAGGAGCTGCGGGACAGCGTCGAGACGCTGGTCACGGCCGCGGTGGACTTCGACCGCTCGCTCGGCTTCTCCTGGGACGCGGTCGGTTCGGCACTGGGCGTCACCAAGCAGGCGGTGCACCGCCGTTACGGCGCGCGCCGGGCCGCCGCGCCGACCCCGGGCGAGGGCGGCGAGGCCCCGGTGGCCCGTCCGGACGGGCCCACCGCGCTGCCCACCCCCACGCTGCCTTCGGTCCCCGCCGCACGCTCCGGGCCGCCACAGCCCGCGCCCTTGCGCGAAGAGCCCCGCCCGAGCTTGCGCGAAGAGGCCCGCCCGAGCGCGTTCCCCAGTCCGCGCAACGGCTGACCGTCCACCGGTCGGCCACCCGAGGCCGACCCCTTCGGCAGGCCCCGGCTCCCTCCGGCAGACCCCTCGGTCCGGCAGACCCCCTCGGTCGGCCGTCCTCAACGGGCCGCTCTCCCCCGCGGATCGCCGACACCCTCGGGCGGGACGGCCCTCAGCCGATCTCGAGCGGATCCACCCGGACCGCCGGGTCCTTCTCCCCCCGGGCCAGGCGGCGCGCCTTCGCCTCCTTCAGGGCCGCGGCCAGCTCGCCGCCCCGGCCGGGGCGCACCCGGATCAGCGCCCGCTCCCACGGCTCGCCCGGCGGAGGATCGCCGGGGCGGCGCGGGCGGCCCGGCTCGGTGACCGGCAGCGGTACCGGGCCGAGGATCTCCGCCCCCTCCGGCAGCGCCGCCGACGCGATCAGCTCGGCCACCGCCTCCGCCGGACCGGACACCGCCGCCATCCGTGAGACCGGCGGGAAACCGAGCTGCGCCCGCTCGGCCAGCTCCCGCGCCGCGTAACCGGCCGGATCCCAGCGCACCAGGGCCTGGACCGGACGCAGCGTGGGCTCGGCGATCACCACCACCGTCCCGCCCCCTTCCGCACCGCCGCGCTCGCCGTGTCCGCGCACCAGGGAGGCCGCCTCCAGCCAGTGGCGCAGCGCGTCCTCGCCCGCCCGCAGATCGGGGCGGCCCAGCAGCGCCCAGCCGTCCAGCAGCAGCGCCGCCGCGTAGCCGCCCTCGGCCACCGGCTCGGCGCCCGGGGTGCTCACCACCAGGGCCGGGCGGTCGGGCACCGTGGTCAGCACATGGTCCCGGCCGGAGGTACGCACCGGGACGGCGGGAAAGGCCCGGCCCAGCTCCTCGGCGGTGCGCCGGGCACCGACCACGCTCGCCCGCAGCCGCGCTCCCCCGCAGGCCGTACAGTGCCAGCCCGTCTCCGGCCGTCCGCACCAGCCGCACTCCAGCCGCTCCGCGTCCCGCGCCTGGAGCGGACCCGAGCAGTGGGCGCAGCGCGCGGGCTCCCGGCAGCGCTCACAGGCCAGCCGCGGCACATAGCCCCGGCGCGGCACCTGCACCAGCACCGGGCCGCGGGTCAGCGCCTCGCGCACGGTCTGCCAGGCGAGCGTGGGCAGCCGGGCGGCGCGGGCCTCGGCGTCCCGCGCCACCTCGCCCTCGTCGACCGTCCGGATCAGCGGCGCGGCGGCGCGGACCTGCTCACGCCCGGCCTCCAGGGGCCGCGCCCAGCCGTTCTCCACCAACTGCGCGGCCTCCACGGTGCGGCCGAGGTCGCCCAGCAGAACGCCGGTGCGCTCCTGGACCGAGCGCAGCAGCAGCACATCGCGGGCGTGGGGAAGCGGCAGATGGTCATCGCTGTGGCTCTGGTCCCCGTCGTCCCAGATCCCCACCAGGCCCAGCTCACGGACCGGCGCGAACATCGCCGCCCGGGTGCCCACCACGGCCCGTACGGCGCCCCGGCTCACCGCCAGCCAGCGGCGGTAGCGCTCCTCGGGTCCGAGCTCGGCGGTGAGCAGCACATGCCGCCCCGGGCCGCCGAGCGCGCCGGTGAGCGCCTCGTCCACCCGGGCGGCGGTCTTCCCGTCCGGCACCACGATCAGGGCGCCGCGGCCGGAGGCGAGGGTGGCGGTCACGGCGGCGGCCCATTCGCCGGGCCAGTGCGGTCCGGGCAGCGCGGTCCACACCGCCCGCGGCCGGTCGCCGCGCGCAAGCGCCTCCAGGAACCCGGGCCCGGCCGGATAGCGCGCCCAGCTCCCGGGCGCGGGCGGCTCCGGCGGGGGCAGCGGCGGCGGTGACGGCTCGCCCTCCGCGCGGGCGTTGCGCTTGGGTATGGCCAGCTGCAGGACATCGGCGAGCGATCCGGCGTAGCGGTCGGCGACCGCCCGGCACAGCGCCAGCAGTCCGGGGCCGAGCACCGGCTCCGGGGAGACCACCTGGGCCACGGCGGCCAGCGGCCCTCGGTAGTCGGATTCGGCGACCCGCTCGATGAGGTAGCCGTCGAGCAGTCCGCCGCCCTCCCGGCGCCCCTCGCGCACCTTGCCCGTACCGGCCCCGAACCGCACCCGCACCCGCACCCCGGGCCGGGCCCCGGCGTCCATCTCGGCCGGAATCGCGTAGTCCCACAGCTTGTCCAGGTGCACCGGGCCCTTGTCGACGAGGACCTTGGCGACCGGCAGCTCCGCGGCCAGCGCCGCCCCCCGCCAGGTGCGCGGCTTGGCCCGCGGCACCTTGGCCTTGCGTACGGACTCCCGGATGAGCGCGAGCTGCTCCCCACCGGGCGGCTGCGCCTCGGCGTCCGGCTTCGACCCCTCGTTCTCGCTGCTCACAGCTCAAGTCTTAGCAGACGGCACGGACACGGAGATCTCGCTACGGGCCATGGCCCGCCCCCGGGACGCCGAAGGGCCCGGACGTCGGAAGGCCCGGCCACCCCTGCCGGGGCGCCGGGCCTTCCGAAGGACCGAGGGGGGCTTACAGCCCCGCGGCGGCGCGGAGGGCGTCCACGCGGTCGGTGCGCTCCCAGGTGAAGTCCGAGAGCTCACGGCCGAAGTGGCCGTAGGCCGCGGTCTGGGCGTAGATCGGGCGGAGCAGGTCGAGGTCGCGGATGATCGCGGCCGGGCGCAGGTCGAAGACCTCGAAGATGGCCTTCTCGATCTTCTCGGCGTCGATGGCGGCGGTGCCGAAGGTCTCGACGAAGAGACCGACCGGCTCGGCCTTGCCGATGGCGTACGCGACCTGGACCTCGCAGCGCTGGGCGAGCCCGGCGGCGACGACGTTCTTGGCGACCCAGCGCATCGCGTAGGCGGCGGAGCGGTCGACCTTGGACGGGTCCTTGCCGGAGAAGGCGCCGCCACCATGGCGGGACATCCCGCCGTAGGTGTCGATGATGATCTTGCGACCGGTGAGACCGGCATCACCCATCGGACCGCCGATCTCGAAGCGGCCGGTGGGGTTGACCAGCAGGCGGTAGCCCTCGGTGTCCAGCTTGATGCCGTCCTCGACCAGCTCGTTCAGCACATGCTCGACGACGAATTCGCGGATGTCGGGGGCGAGCAGCGAGTCCAGGTCGATATCGGAGGCGTGCTGCGAGGAGACGACGACGGTGTCCAGCCGGACCGCCTTGTTGCCGTCGTACTCGATGGTGACCTGGGTCTTGCCGTCCGGGCGCAGGTAGGGGATGGTCCCGTTCTTGCGGACGTCGGACAGCCGGCGGGAGAGCCGGTGCGCCAGGTTGATCGGCAGCGGCATCAGCTCGGGGGTCTCGTCGCACGCGTAGCCGAACATCAGGCCCTGGTCACCGGCGCCCTGCTTGTCCAGCTCGTCCTCTTCTTCACCTGCGGCGGCACCCTCGACCCGGAGCTCATAGGCCGAGTCGACGCCCTGGGCGATATCGGGCGACTGCGAACCGATCGACACCGAGACACCGCAGGAGGCGCCGTCGAAGCCCTTCTTCGACGAGTCGTAGCCGATCTCGAGGATCTTGTTGCGGACGAGCGACGCGATCGGGGCGTACGCCTTGGTCGTCACCTCGCCGGCCACATGCACCAGGCCGGTGGTGATCAGGGTCTCGACCGCGACCCGGGAGGTCGGGTCCTCCTTGAGGAGGGCGTCGAGGATGGTGTCGCTGATCTGGTCAGCGATCTTGTCAGGGTGACCCTCGGTCACGGACTCCGAGGTGAACAGGCGGCGGGACACATCGCTCCCTGGGGTTGCAGCGGCTGCTGGCTGATCATGGGCGGGACCGCTCGGGGGCTGCGCCCGGTGCGATTCCTCGGCCAGTTTATCCGGCACGCGGGCCGGACGAGCATCCCCGTCCCACAGAACGGGCAGGCCGTGACCTGGAACATACCTCGCCGACCGCGGAAAATCAGCCAGGGCGGCCCCGCGGGAAGGTGTCATGGCCCGATCGGGCGCCCGTCACCGGCGGGTCCGCGCCGGTCAGGTCAGCCGGGCCGCCACCAGATCCCAGACGGTGTCGGCGAGGGCGTCCTTGGGGCCGTGCGGAACGGGGGTCTCGCCGCCGTCGGCCGCGAGCACAACGGCCTCATTGGTCTCGGAGCCAAATGTCTTGTGCTCCCCCACCTCGTTCACCACGAGCAGATCGCAGCCCTTGCGTGCCAGCTTGACGCGGCCGTTGGCCAGCACATCGTCGGTCTCGGCGGCGAAGCCCACGACGATCTGACCGGAGCGGGCGCAGTCCGTGGAGATCTCCGCGAGAATGTCCGGATTTCGTACCAGGGCGAGCGGCTCGGGCTCGGCGCCCTCCCGCTTCTTGATCTTGCCCTGGGCGTAGTGGGCGGGCCGGAAGTCGGCGACGGCGGCGGCCATCACCACGGCGTCGGCGTCCGCGGCGGCCTTCAGGACCGCCTCCCGCAGCTGGGCGGCGGTGCCCGCGCGCACCACATCGGCACCGGCGGGATCGGGCAGCTCACTGTTGACCGAGACCAAGGTCACCCGGGCGCCCCGGGCGACGGCGGCGCGGGCGAGGGCGTAGCCCTGGCGGCCGGTGGAGCGGTTGCCGAGGAAGCGCACCGGGTCCAGCGGCTCACGGGTGCCCCCCGCGCTGATCACCACATGGCGTCCGGCGAGGTCGCGCTCACCGGCGCGCTCACCGCGGTCCAGCACCCGGCGGCAGAGCTCGAAGATCTGCTCGGGGTCGGGCAGCCGTCCCTTGCCGGTGTCCACCCCGGTCAGCCGCCCGACGGCGGGCTCGATGACCAGTGCGCCACGGCGGCGCAGAGTGGCCACGTTCTCCCGGGTGGCGGGGTGCTCCCACATCTCGGTGTGCATGGCGGGGGCGAAGACGACCGGACAGCGCGCGGTGAGCAGCGTATTGGTCAGCAGATCGTCGGCGAGCCCGTGGGCGGCCTTGGCGAGGAGGTCGGCGGTGGCGGGGGCGACCACGACAAGATCGGCGGACTGGCCGATGCGCACATGCGGGACCTCGTGGACCGACTCCCACACCTCGGTGTTCGCCGGCCGGCCGGACAGCGCCGACCAGGTGGCCTCGCCGACGAACTGAAGCGCCGAGGCGGTCGGCACCACACGGACCTCATGTCCGGACTCGGTGAGACGCCTCAGCAGCTCACACGCCTTGTACGCGGCGATCCCGCCGCTGACGCCCAGCACGACCCTGGGCCTGTCCGCCGTGGTCATCGCTCGCCTCTCCCCGCCGTGTACGCCGGTCGTACCCACCCATGACACACCACGAGCCCGGTGCTGGGGACCCTCAGCTGTCACTGAAGGGCGCCCCGTGCCGGGCCGGTGATGAGCGATCTGAAACTACAGCGATCCGAAACTACTGCGCCGGGCCCTCGATGGCCTCGGAAGTCAGCAGACCCGCGTTGATCTCGCGGAGCGCGATCGAGAGCGGCTTCTCGTGGACGTGGGTGTCCACGAGGGGGCCGACGTACTCGAGCAGCCCCTCGCCGAGCTGCGAGTAGTACGCGTTGATCTGACGCGCCCGCTTGGCCGCGTAGATCACGAGGCTGTACTTCGAGTCAGTGGCCTCGAGCAGCTCGTCGATCGGCGGGTTGATGATGCCCTCGGGCGTGGTGATGGAAGAGGACACGCTCTACCTTCCGAAAGGAGGAAAAAGATCTATAGAACCTTCATCAAGGCTAGCAGCTCGCGCGACACGTCCTCGACGGAGGTGTTGACCAGGGTCCGGTCGAACTCGGACTCCGCGGCCAGCTCGGTCCTGGCGGCCTCCAGCCGCCGCTCGATGACCTCCGGCGCCTCGGTGCCCCGGCCGGTGAGCCGGCGCACCAGCTCCTCCCAGCTGGGCGGGGCGAGGAAGACGAGCTGCGCCTCGGCCATGGACTCACGGACCTGCCGGGCGCCCTGGAGGTCGATCTCCAGCAGCACCGGCTCACCCGCGTCGAGGCGGTCGAGTACGGCCTGGCGCGGGGTGCCGTAGCGGTTGCCCGCGAACTCGGCCCACTCCAGCAGCTCACCATTGGCGATGAGCTTGTCGAACTCCCCGTCGTCCACGAAGAAGTACTGGACGCCGTGCTGCTCACCGGGGCGCGGTCTACGGGTGGTGGCCGAGACCGAGAGCCAGACCTCGGGGTGTTCCTTGCGCATATGGGCGACGACCGTGCTCTTGCCGACCCCGGAGGGGCCGGAGAGCACGGTCAGTCGCGGACGTGCGGAGTGTGCTGCCATGCAGCGATTATCCAGGTTCCCGGGGGTGCCTGGAAACGTCAGCCGGCGGCGCCGCCGAACTCACGCTCGAGTGACGCGATCTGGTTGGAGCCGAGACCCCGTACACGGCGGCTCTCGGAGATGCCGAGGCGCTCCATGATCTGCTTGGCGCGGACCTTGCCGACGCCGGGCAGGGACTCGAGGAGAGCCGAGACCTTCATCTTGCCGATGACATCGTTCTCCTGGCCCTGCTTGATGACCTCGTGCAGAGAAGCGCCGGAGTGCTTGAGCCGATTCTTGACCTCGGCGCGCTCCCGGCGAGCCGCGGCGGCCTTTTCGAGCGCGGCTGCGCGCTGTTCAGGGGTAAGGGGCGGAAGAGCCACGCCTTCGTCACCTCGGATATCGAACTGTCGGATATGGACCGGTGAGGAACCTAGTCGGCCCTCACCTGCGGAGCAACGCGCAACGCAGCAGCACGTTCGCTCTCGTCGGAGACTAGCGGCCCATCCCGCTCCAGTCAGCGAGAACAGACGAAAAGTCCTGGTCAGACTCGCTCGACCGGTACATTTCTGGACAAAATAGCCCGGTTATTCAGCCACGGCCCGCACCGCATCGGCCATTCGGGCCGCCGCCTCGACCAGCGAAGCCGCGTCCGGACCGTGCCGGAGCACCCCTCGGCTGACACTCGGGACGACGTCGCGGACCGCCGCGCCGAAGACGCCGGGGAGGTCGGCCGGGGTCGCCCCCTGGGCGCCGATGCCGGGGGCGAGCAGCGGGCCGTCGATCGTCAGCTCGGCGCCGGCCCGCGACGCCGCGGTGCCCAGGGTCGCGCCGACGACCGCGCCGAAGGAGCCGAGCCGCCCCTCGGCCGCCTCGGCGGCGTTCTCGGCCTTCAGGGACGCCAGCACCGAGGCGGCGACGGAGCTGCCGTCCGCCCGCACCGCGTGCTGTACCTCGGCGCCCTCCGGGTTGGAGGTCAGCGCGAGGACGAACACCCCCGCCCCGCTCGCCCGCGCCGCGTCCAGCGCCGGGCGGAGCGAACCGAAGCCGAGGTAGGGGCTGACGGTGACCGCGTCGGAGAAGAGCGGGCTGCCGGGGTCCAGATACGCCGCGGCGTAGGCGCCCATGGTGGAGCCGATGTCACCGCGCTTGGCGTCCATGAGGACCAGCGCACCGGCGGAGCGGGCGTCGGCCACGGCCCGCTCCAGGACGGCGATGCCGCGCGAGCCGAAGCGCTCGAAGAAGGCCGACTGCGGTTTGAGGACGGCGACCCGCCCGGCGAGGGCGTCCACCACGGTCCGGGTGAACCGCTCCAGGCCCGCCACATCGTCCCCGAGGCCCCATTCGGCGAGCAGGGAGGCGTGCGGGTCGATGCCGACGCACAGCGGGCCGCGGGTGTCCATGGCGGCGCGCAGCCGGGCGCCGAAGGGGGCGGTGGTCATACGGTCTCCTTGCGGACCTCGGCGCCGACCGCGTCGGCGAGGGTGGCGTAGGGGGAGGCGGCCAGCCGGTCGGCGAGGCCGCGGTGGATCTCCCGGCACCAGAACGGGCCCTGGTAGATGAACGCGCTGTAACCCTGGACCAGCGTGGCCCCGGCGAGGATGCGCTCCCAGGCGTCGTCCGCGGTCTCGACGCCGCCGACGCCGACCAGGGTGATCCGGTCGCCCACCCGCGCGTACAGCCGCCGCAGCACCTGGAGGGAGCGGGCCTTCAGGGGCGCGCCGGACAGTCCGCCGGTCTCGCCGGTGAGCTCCGCGCCGGAGCGCAGGCCCAAGCCCTCGCGGGCGATAGTGGTGTTGGTGGCGATGATGCCGTCCAGGCCGAGGTCGACGGCGAGGTCGGCGACCGCGTCCACGTCCTCGTCGGCCAGATCCGGCGCGATCTTGACCAGCAGGGGTACCCGGCGGTCGGTGACGGTGCGGTCGGCGGCCTCGCGGACGGCGCTGAGCAGCGGCCGCAGATGGTCGACGGCCTGGAGGTTCCTCAGTCCGGGGGTATTGGGCGAGGAGACGTTGACGACGAGGTAGTCGGCGTGGGCGGCCAGCCGCTCGGTGGACGTCACATAGTCGCCGACGGCTTCCGCCTCCGGGACGACCTTGGTCTTGCCGATGTTGACGCCGACCGTCGTACGGAAGACGGGGCGGCGGTCGGCGAGCCGGGCGGCGACCGCGGCAGAGCCGTCGTTGTTGAAGCCCATGCGGTTGATCAGGGCGCGGTCGGCGATCAGCCGGAACAGCCGCCGCTTGGGGTTGCCGGGCTGCGGCTGGGCGGTGACGGTGCCGATCTCGACATGGTCGAAGCCGAGCATGGCCATGCCGTCGATGGCGGCGGCGTTCTTGTCGAAACCGGCGGCGAGCCCGAACGGGCCGTGCATCCGCAGCCCCAGCGCCTCGGTGCGCAGCGCCTTGTGGCGGGGGGCGAGGACAGCCGCGGCGAAGGTGCGCAGGCCGGGGACGCGGGCGGCCAGCCGGATCCAGCCGAAGGCCAGGTGGTGGGCCTTCTCCGGGTCCATGCGCCGGAAGAGCAGGTTGAACAGCAGCGAGTACATGAGGGGCTTTCTGCACACGGAGGGAGGGGGGCTCGCGAAGAGGGGAGGGGGACACCGGCCGGTGTCCCCCTCCCTCGCCTCACTCCTCGCGGGCCGCGGTGAGGTGTTCCGCGTGTTCCTGGAGCGACCGGACGCCGACCGTGCCCCGGCCCAGCGCCTCGATGCCCTGGACGGCGGCGGCCAGCGCCTGGACCGTGGTCAGGCAGGGGACACCGCGGGCGACGGCGGCGGTACGGATGTCATAGCCGTCGAGGCGGCCGCCGGTGCCGTAGGGGGTGTTGACGATCAGGTCGACCTGGCCGTCGTGGATCAGCTGGACGATGGTCTTCTCCCCGGCCGGGCCCTCGCCCTCGCTCTGCTTGCGCACCACGGTGGCGCTGATGCCGTTGCGCTTGAGCACCTCCGCGGTGCCCGAGGTGGCGAGCAACTCGAAGCCGAGGCCGACCAGTTCACGGGCCGGGAAGATCATCGACCGCTTGTCCCGGTTGGCCACCGAGACGAACGCGCGGCCCTTGGTGGGCAGTGCGCCGTACGCCCCGGCCTGCGATTTGGCGTAGGCCGAGCCGAAGACCGAGTCGATGCCCATGACCTCGCCGGTGGAGCGCATCTCCGGGCCGAGGATGGTGTCCACCCCGCGCCCGGAGGAGTCGCGGAACCGGCTCCACGGCATCACGGCCTCCTTGACGGAGATCGGGGCGTCCATGGGCAGGGTGCCGCCGTCCCCGGCCGCCGGGAGCAGCCCCTCGGCGCGCAGTTCGGCGATGGTCGCGCCCAGCGAGATCCGGGCGGCGGCCTTGGCCAGCGGTACCGCGGTGGCCTTGGAGGTGAAGGGGACCGTACGGGAGGCCCGGGGGTTGGCCTCCAGCACGTACAGGATGTCCCCGGCCATCGCGAACTGGATGTTGATCAGGCCGCGCACCCCGACACCGCGGGCGATGGCCTCGGTGGAGGCCCGCAGCCGCTTGACGTCGAAGCCGCCGAGGGTGATCGGGGGCAGGGCGCACGCCGAGTCACCGGAGTGGATACCGGCCTCCTCGATGTGCTCCATGACGCCGCCGAGGTAGAGCTCCTGACCGTCGTAGAGCGCGTCGACGTCGATCTCTATGGCGTCGTCGAGGAAGCGGTCGATGAGCACCGGGTGTTCGGAGATCAGCCCCGCGTGCCGCTCCAGGTAGGCGGCGAGGGAGGGCTCGTCGTAGACGATCTCCATGCCGCGGCCGCCCAGGACGTAGGAGGGGCGGACCATGACCGGGTAGCCGATCTCGGCGGCGATGCCCTTGGCCTGCTCGAAGGAGAAGGCGGTGCCGTACTTGGGCGCGGGCAGCCCGGCCTCGGTGAGCACCCGGCCGAAGGCGCCGCGCTCCTCGGCGAGGTTGATCGCCTCGGGCGAGGTGCCGACGATCGGCACACCGTTGTCCTTGAGCGCCTGGGCCAGGCCCAGCGGGGTCTGGCCGCCGAGCTGGACGATCACCCCGGCGACCGGGCCCGCCTGCTGTTCGGCGTGGACGATCTCCAGTACGTCCTCCAGGGTGAGCGGCTCGAAGTAGAGCCGGTCGGAGGTGTCGTAGTCGGTGGAGACGGTCTCCGGGTTGCAGTTGACCATGACGGTCTCGTAGCCCGCGTCATGCAGCGCGAACGAGGCGTGGACGCAGGAGTAGTCGAACTCGATGCCCTGGCCGATGCGGTTGGGGCCGGAGCCCAGGATGATCACCGCGGGGGTCTCGCGCGGGGCGACCTCGGACTCCTCGTCGTAGGAGGAGTAGAAATACGGGGTCCGCGCGGCGAATTCGGCGGCGCAGGTGTCGACCGTCTTGTAGACGGGGCGGACGCCGAGGGCGTGCCGTACCTCGCGGACCACGTCCTCGCGCAGCGAGCGGATCCCGGCGATCTGGGTGTCGGAGAAGCCGTGCCGCTTGGCCTCGGTGAGCAGGGCGGGGCCCAGCTTGTCGGCGGCGGCCAGCTCGTCCGCGATCTCCTTGATCAGGAACAGCTGGTCCACGAACCACGGGTCGATCTTCGTGGCGTCGAAGACCTGTTGCGGGGTGGCCCCGGCGCGGATGGCCGCCATGACCGTGTTGATCCGGCCGTCGGTGGGCATGACGGCCCGCTCGAGCAGCTCGGTCCGGTCGCCGGGCTCGCCGGTGAAGTCGAACTGGCTGCCCTTCTTCTCCAGCGAGCGCAGCGCCTTCTGGAGCGCCTCGGTGAAGTTGCGGCCGATGGCCATGGCCTCGCCGACCGACTTCATGGTGGTGGTCAGCCGGGCGTCGGCGGCCGGGAACTTCTCGAAGGCGAACCGCGGCACCTTGACCACGACGTAGTCGAGGGTGGGCTCGAAGGACGCCGGGGTCTGCTCGGTGATGTCGTTGGGGATCTCGTCGAGGGTGTAGCCCACGGCGAGCCGGGCGGCGATCTTGGCGATGGGGAAGCCGGTCGCCTTGGAGGCCAGCGCGGAGGAGCGGGAGACGCGCGGGTTCATCTCGATGACGATGACCCGGCCGTCCTCGGGGTTGACCGCGAACTGGATGTTGCAGCCGCCGGTGTCCACCCCGACCTCGCGGATCACGGCGATGCCGATATCGCGCAGGATCTGGTACTCGCGGTCGGTGAGCGTCATCGCCGGGGCGACGGTGATCGAGTCACCGGTGTGCACGCCCATGGGGTCGAAGTTCTCGATGGAGCAGACGACCACGACGTTGTCGTGCTTGTCGCGCATCAGCTCCAGCTCGTACTCCTTCCAGCCGAGGATGGACTCCTCCAGGAGCACCTCGGTGGTCGGCGAGAGGGTCAGGCCCTGACCGGCGATCCGGCGCAGCTCGTCCTCGTCGTGGGCGAAGCCGGACCCGGCGCCGCCCATGGTGAACGAGGGGCGGACGACGACCGGGTAGCCGCCGAGCCGTTCGACACCGGCGAGGACGTCGTCCATGGAGTGGCAGATGACCGAGCGGGCGGACTCACCGTGGCCGATCTTGGCGTTGACCGCCTCGACGACGTCCTTGAACTGGTCGCGGTCCTCGCCCTTGTGGATGGCCTCGACATTGGCGCCGATCAGCTCGACGCCGTACTCGGTGAGGGTGCCCGCCTCATGGAGGGAGATCGCGGTGTTGAGCGCGGTCTGCCCGCCCAGGGTGGGCAGCAGGGCGTCCGGGCGCTCCTTGGCGATGATCTTCTCGACGTACTCGGGGGTGATCGGCTCGACATAGGTGGCGTCGGCGATCTCCGGGTCGGTCATGATCGTGGCCGGGTTGGAGTTGACCAGGATGACCCGCAGCCCCTCGGCCTTGAGGACACGGCACGCCTGGGTGCCGGAGTAGTCGAACTCGGCGGCCTGGCCGATGACGATCGGACCGGAGCCGATGACCAGAACGGACTGGATGTCGGTGCGCTTAGGCACGCTGGCCCTCCATCAGGGTGACGAAGCGGTCGAACAGGTACGCGGCGTCGTGCGGACCTGCGGCGGCTTCGGGGTGGTACTGGACGCTGAAGGCGGGGCGGTCGAGCAGCCGCAGCCCCTCGACCACGTTGTCGTTCAGGCAGACATGGGAGACCTCGGCCCGCCCGTAGGGGGTGTCGGAGGGCGCGTCGAGCGGGGCGTCGACGGCGAAGCCGTGGTTGTGCGCGGTGACCTCGACCTTGCCGGTGGTGCGGTCCTGCACCGGCTGGTTGATACCGCGGTGGCCGTACTTCAGCTTGTAGGTGCCGAAGCCCAGGGCCCGGCCGAGGATCTGGTTGCCGAAGCAGATGCCGAACAGCGGGGTGGAGCGGTCCAGCACTCCGCGCATCAGCGAGACCGGGTGGTCGGCGGTGGCCGGGTCGCCCGGCCCGTTGGAGAAGAACACCCCGTCCGGGCCGACGGCGTAGACGTCGTCCAGGGTGGCGGTGGCGGGCAGCACGTGCACCTCGATACCGCGCTCGGCCATCCGGTGCGGGGTCATGCCCTTGATGCCGAGGTCGATCGCGGCGACGGTGAACCGCTTGGTGCCGATGGCCGGGACGACGTAGGTCTCGGCGGTGGCGACCTCGCCGCTGAGGTCCGCGCCCTTCATCTGCGGGGCGGTCCGCACCCTGGCCAGCAGGGCGGTCTCGTCGGCGATCGCCTCGCCGGAGAAGATGCCCACCCGCATGGCGCCGCGCTCGCGCAGATGGCGGGTGAGGGCGCGGGTGTCGATCCCGCTGATGCCGACGACGCCCTGGGCGGTCAGCTCCTCGTCCAGTGAGCGGCGGGAGCGCCAGTTGGAGGGCGTACGGGCGGGGTCGCGCACCACATAGCCGGAGACCCAGATGCGCCGGGACTCGGGGTCCTCGTCGTTGACGCCGGTGTTCCCGATGTGGGGGGCGGTCATGACAACGACCTGGCGGTGGTAGGACGGGTCGGTCAGGGTCTCCTGGTAGCCGGTCATGCCGGTGGAGAACACCGCCTCGCCGAAGGTCTCCCCCACGGCCCCGTAGGCACGGCCACGGAAGGTGCGGCCGTCCTCCAGGACGAGTACGGCGGGGGCCTTGGCCCCCCGGGTGGAGGTCGTCATCGTGCGCCTTCCTGGTTGTGCTCGGTGTTCTTGACGGCCAGGGCCTCGACCCAGGCGGCGTGCTCGGCGGCGTGGTCGGAGCGGAAGCCGGAGTCGATCAGCCGGTCGCCGTGGAGCCAGGTGAGGATCAGCAGCCCGCCCTCGGCGAGCACCTTGCCCGCGATGCCCTTGTCGAGCCGGGCACCGCGCAGGCTGTCCGCCGGGATGAAGAAGTCCTTGGCCCCGGGCCGTACGACGCTCACGCCCTGGTCGGTGAGGGTCAGCTCGACCCGGCTGCGGGTGCCCAGACCGTGGGCCACGATGCGGTCCAGCCACTGCCCGGCGGTGGTGGAGCCGTGGTAGCGGCCGGTCATCGTCAGCCGCGGCTCGCCGGGCTCGGCGGGGGGCTGGGGCAGCTCGGGCAGATCGCCCTGGAGGGTGCCGCGCCACTTCCAGCCCTCGCGCATCAGCCAGTAGACGAGCCCGATGACCAGCAGCAGTCCGACGACCCAGCCGATCCGCGCGGCCCAGTCCGTCACGTCCTGCGACTTCTGGTCGGCGGCCAGGGCCGCGAGGCCCGCCGCCGGATTGCTCAGAGGTGTCACGCCAGCTTCCCGTCCACGACCGTCGCCCGGCCCCGCAGGAAGGTGTGCGTCACGCGGCCCGGCAGTTCACGGCCCTCGTAGGGGGTGTTGCGGCTGCGGGAGGCGAAGCCCGCGGGGTTCACCACACCACGGTAAGCGGAGTCGAGCAGGGTGAGGTTGGCGGGCTCCCCGGCGGCGAGGGGACGGCCGTGGCCGGTGAGCCGCCCGATGGCCGAGGGGCGGTACGACATCCGGTCCGCGACGCCCGCCCAGTCCAGCAGCCCGGTGTCGACCATCGTGTGCTGGACGACGGACAGCGCGGTCTCCAGGCCCACCATGCCCATGGCCGCGGCGCCCCACTCGCAGTCCTTGTCCTCGTGCGGATGCGGGGCGTGGTCGGTGGCGACGCAGTCGATGGTGCCGTCGGCCAGCGCCTCGCGCAGCGCCATCACATCGGCCTCGGTGCGCAGCGGCGGATTCACCTTGTAGACCGGGTTGTAGGACCGTACGAGCTCGTCGGTGAGGAGCAGGTGGTGCGGGGTGACCTCGGCGGTCACCTGCCAGCCCTTGGACTTGGCCCAGCGGACGATCTCGACCGAGCCCGCGGTGGACAGATGGCAGATGTGCACCCGGGAGCCGACGTGCGCGGCGAGCAGCACATCGCGGGCGATGATCGACTCCTCGGCGACGGCGGGCCAGCCGCCGAGGCCGAGCTCGGCGGAGACGACGCCCTCGTTCATCTGGGCGCCCTCGGTGAGCCGGGGCTCCTGGGCGTGCTGGGCGATGACCCCGTCGAACGCCTTCACATACTCCAGGGCGCGGCGCATGATCACCGCGTCGTCGACGCACTTGCCGTCGTCGGAGAAGACCCGCACCCCGGCGGCGGAGTCGCGCATGGCGCCCAGCTCGGCGAGCTTCTTGCCCTCCAGGCCGACGGTGACCGCGCCCACCGGCTGGACGTCGCAGTAGCCGGACTCCCTGCCGAGCCGCCAGACCTGCTCGACGACGCCCGCGGTGTCGGCGACCGGGAAGGTGTTGGCCATGGCGTGCACGGCGGTGAAACCGCCGACCGCGGCGGCCTTGGTGCCGGTCAGGACGGTCTCGGAGTCCTCGCGGCCGGGCTCGCGCAGATGGGTGTGGAGGTCGACGAGGCCGGGCAGCAGGATCTGTCCGGCGGCGTCGATCACGGTGGCGCCTTCGGGGGCGTCCAGACCGGCGCCGACGGCGGCGATGCGCTCGCCCTCGATCAGCACGTCCCGCGGCTCGCCGCCGAGCACCTTCGCGCCGCGCAGCAGCGTCGTGTTCGTGTCGCTCATGGTTACTTGCTCTCCTCGGTGCGGGCGGCGGCGACGGCGGACTCGTTCCCGCCGAGCAGCAGATACAGGACGGCCATGCGGATGGAGACGCCGTTGGTGACCTGCTCCACGGCGGTGCAGCGGTCGGAGTCGGCGACCTCCGCGGTGATCTCCATCCCGCGGTTCATGGGGCCGGGGTGCATGACGATGGCGTGCTCGGGCATCCGGGCCATCCGGTCGCCGTCCAGGCCGTAGCGGCGCGCGTACTCCCGCTCGGTGGGGAAGAAGGCGGCGTTCATCCGCTCCCGCTGGACGCGCAGCATCATCACGGCGTCGGACTTGCCCACCACCGCGTCGAGGTCGTAGGAGACCTCACAGGGCCAGCTCTCGACGCCGAAGGGGACCAGGGTCGGCGGGGCGACGAGGGTGACCTCGGCGCCGAGGGTGGACAGCAGATGGACGTTGGAGCGGGCCACCCGGCTGTGCAGGATGTCGCCGACGATGGTGATCCGGCGGCCGCCGAGGTCCTGGCCGGTGCCGGAGGTCAGATGGCGGCGCATGGTGAAGGCGTCGAGCAGCGCCTGGGTGGGGTGCTCATGGGTGCCGTCCCCGGCGTTCACCACGGAGCCGCCGATCCAGCCGGAGGTGGCCAGCCGGTGCGGGGCGCCGGAGGCGTGGTGGCGGATGACCACCGCGTCGGCGCCCATCGCCTCCAGGGTGAGCGCGGTGTCCTTCAGGGACTCGCCCTTGGAGACCGAGGAGCCCTTGGCGGAGAAGTTGATGACATCGGCGGACAGCCGCTTGGCGGCCGCCTCGAAGGAGATGCGGGTACGGGTCGAGTCCTCGAAGAAGAGGTTGACGACGGTACGGCCGCGCAGGGTCGGCAGCTTCTTGATCGGCCGGTCGGCGAGCCGGGCCAGTTCCTCGGCGGTGTCGAGGATCAGGACGGCGTCATCGCGCGAGAGGTCGGCGGCCGAGATGAGGTGGCGCTTCATCCGGGTGCTCCGTGGGTGAAGGAGGAGTGCGGGCGTACGGGCGGGCAGGGGCGGTCCGGCGGCGGCGGTGCGGCACCGGGGCGTACGGGCGGCGGGTCCCCGGGATCGCCGGGTGCCGTGCCGTCCGTCGGCGCTACTGCCCGTCCGCGGGGGTGGTCTCGCGCTGGCCGAGGAGGACGCTGTCGCGGCCGTCCTCCTCGGTGAGCTGGACCTTGACCGTCTCCCGCAGCGATGTCGGGAGGTTCTTGCCGACGTAGTCGGCGCGGATGGGCAGTTCCCGGTGGCCCCGGTCGACGAGGACCGCCAGCTGGACCGCGCGCGGCCGCCCGATGTCACCCAGGGCGTCGAGCGCGGCGCGGATGGTGCGCCCGGAGAAGAGCACGTCGTCGACGAGGATCACCAGCCGGCCGTCGACGCCGTCGCCGGGGATCTCGGTGCGGGCGAGCGCGCGGGCCGGGCGCAGCCGCAGATCGTCGCGGTACATGGTGATGTCGAGCGAGCCGACGGGAACCTCGCCGGGCGCCCGGTCGGTGATCTCCTCCAGCCGGGCGGCCAGCCGCCGGGCCAGATGGACACCGCGGGTGGGGATACCGAGGAGCACCACGTCGTCGGCGCCCTTGGCGCGCTCGACGATCTCGTGGGCGATGCGGGTGAGGACACGCGCGATATCGGGTGCTTCCAGCACCGAACGCGCGGGGCTCGAGGTGTGTGCGTCCATAAGAAACGGACCTCCTTCTCCGCCTCACGGGACGGACCTTAAAGGACGTCGGATTTGCGCCATTCACAGTAGCAGGGGCGTACGGGCGGCCCGTCAACACCCCTGGCGAGAGCCCCTCCGCCTCATTCGGCTTGACGAACCGAGATTACGCTGCGTAACCTCACAGTGAGTTACCAGTCTTCGTCCGGGGAGCTTTATGTCCAGCGAATACGCCAAACAGCTCGGGGCCAAGCTCCGCGCCATCCGCACCCAGCAGGGCCTCTCCCTCCACGGTGTCGAGGAGAAGTCGCAGGGCCGTTGGAAGGCCGTGGTGGTGGGATCGTACGAGCGCGGCGACCGTGCCGTGACCGTGCAGCGTCTCGCCGAATTGGCCGACTTCTACGGCGTTCCGGTGCAGGAGCTGCTGCCGGGCACAAGCCCGGCCGGCGCCGCCGAGCCGCCGCCGAAGCTGGTACTGGACCTGGAGCGGCTGGCCCATGTGCCGGTCGAGAAGGCGGGCCCGCTCCAGCGGTATGCCGCGACGATCCAGAGCCAGCGTGGTGACTACAACGGCAAGGTGCTCTCGATCCGCCAGGACGATCTGCGCACCCTCGCCGTCATCTACGACCAGTCGCCCTCCGTGCTGACCGAGCAGCTGATCAGCTGGGGTGTGCTGGGTGCCGACGCCCGCCGCGCCGTCCAGCACGAGGACGTCTGAGCCGCCTCAGACGCCCCCGGACGCCCTCGGTCGTCTCTTCCTGCCCCCATCGGGAGAAAACAGCAGAAACGTGCCGCCGGGGGCGGTGAAGACCCCTTCAGGTCTTCACCGCCCCCGGCGGTTGTCGTACGCGGGGCGGCGCGGTGCCGCCACGGCTCAGCGAAAGCGCGTCACGCCGGATGCTCGAGGTCGCGGCGGAGACTCGGCTTCAGCTCCTTGAAACGGCCCAGCAGGCCGTTGACAAAGGCCGGCGAGTCATCGGTGGAGAACTCCTTGGCGAGCTGCACCGCCTCGTCGATCACCACCGCGTCCGGGGTCGCGTCCTCCCACACCAGCTCATACGCGCCGAGCCGCAGGATGTTCCGGTCGACGACCGGCATCCGGTCCAGCGTCCAGCCCACCGCATAGGTGGCGATCAGCTCGTCGATCCGCGCGGTGTACTGCGCGTACCCCTCGACCAGCTGCATCGTGTATTCGCTGACCGGAGGCTGCCGGTCGTCGGTCCGGGAGTGCCGTATCCAGTCCGCGAGGACGGTCTGCACGGAGCTGCCACGCTGATCGGCCTCGAAGAGAATCTGAAAGGCACGCTTACGGGCCTTGTTGCGGGCAGCCACGGTTAGTTGTTCACCCGACCGAGGTACTCACCGGAGCGGGTGTCAACCTTGATCTTCTCACCGGTGGTGATGAACAGCGGCACACCGATCTCATAGCCGGTCTCGAGCTTGGCCGGCTTGGAACCACCGGTGGAGCGGTCGCCCTGGACGCCCGGCTCGGTGTACTCGATCACGAGCTCGACGGCCGCGGGCAGCTCGACGTAGAGCGGGTTGCCCTCGTACATCGCGACGACCGCCTCGAACCCCTCGAGCAGGTAGCGGGCGTTGTCGCCTACGACCTCGGGGGTGATGTAGACCTGGTCGAACGTGTCCATGTCCATGAACACGAAACTGTCGCCGTCCTTGTACGAGAACTGCATGCCGCGCTTGTCGACATTGGCCGTCTCGACCTTCACGCCGGCGTTGAAGGTCTTGTCGACCACCTTGCCGGACAGCACGTTCTTGAGCTTGGTGCGCACGAAAGCAGGGCCCTTGCCGGGCTTGACGTGCTGGAACTCGACGACGGACCAGAGCTGGCCGCCTTCGAGCTTGAGCACCATGCCGTTCTTGAGGTCGTTCGTGGATGCCACGGTTGCGGGATCTCCTGGACTGGCAGCTGATGGAGACCAGAAAGATGCCACGCGCCGATCATCAGCCGAAGCCGAAGCTAGAGCGCGAGCAGCTCTTTGGTCGTGATGGTGAGTAGCTCGGGTCCGCCGTCCGCCTCGGGGCGGACGACGAGCGTGTCGTCGATCCGGACACCGCCCCGCCCCGGGAGGTGGACCCCCGGCTCGACGGTGACCGGCACACAAGCGTCCAGTTTACCCATGGCCGACGGTGCCAGCCGAGGGTCCTCGTCGATTTCCAGGCCCACACCGTGTCCGGTACGGGGTTCCAGCCCGTCTCCGTACCCCGCCGCGTCCAGCACCTGGCGGGTCACCCGGTCCACCTCGCGGTACGTGGCACCCGGCACCAGCGCCTCCCGTCCGGCCCGCTGAGCGGCGAAGACCACGTCATAGAGCTCGACCTGCCAGTCCGCGGGCGAGGGGCCGATGACAAAGGTCCGGCCCACCTGGCAGCGGTAGCCGCGGTAGTCCGCGCCCAGGCAGATGGTGAGGAAATCCCCCTCCTCGACCCGGCGGTCGGTGGGAAGATGTCCGGCTCGTCCGGCATGGGGCCCGGCGGCCACCACGGTGGGAAAGGCCGGTCCGTCCGCGCCGTGGTCCACCAGACGGCGCTCCAGCTCCAGCGCGAGATGGCGTTCCGTCCGGCCCACCAGGATCGATTCCAGCAGCTCGCCGAGGGCCTGGTCGGCCAGCTCCCCCGCGATCCGCAGCCGGGAGATCTCCTCGTCGTCCTTGATCAGCCGCAGCTGTTCCACCGCCCGGCCGAGATCGGCCAGCGCCAGCTTGGGGGCGGCGCGGCCGAGGGCCCGGTGCCGGGCGACGGTCAGATCGTGCTCCTCGACCGCCAGCGACTCGGCGCCGTCGGCCGCGGCCAGATCGGCGGCGGCCGCGGCCGGATCGCCGTCGGGGCCGGGCAGCATCAGCAGCCGCAGATCCTCGGGGTGTGACGGGTTGCCCACCCCCCAGCTCGGCGCCGCCGGTGTCTCGGCCGCCACCAGCACATCCTGTGCCGGACCGAGGAGCAGCACGGCGCCCGGCGGTGCGACACCGCACAGATAGCGCACATTGGCCGGCCGGGAGACCAGCGCGGCGCCGCTCCCGGCCGTGGCGCACTGATCGCGCAGACGGGCACGGCGAACGGCGTACACCTCGGACATGACCCCGAGCGTACGCAGGGTCGCGCCCCGCGGCCGGTCGAGCGGGGCCGTATGGGCGGCGCCCGCCGGGGTCCGGGAACCACCGGGTGAACCGCGCCGTGCGGAGCGGGACTACCAGGTGGGCGGGCTCGCGATGGAGCGGGCGACGACCTCGTCCAGCATCCGCGCGGTGGTCTCCACATCATGGGTGGAGTTGTCGATGATCGGCAGCCCGGAGCCGTACCACCCGGCCATCCGGCCGTGGATACGCGCCACTTCGTCATCGCTGAGGCGGCGGGTGCCGCTGCGCTCCGCGTTCCGCTCGAGCACGATCTCCAGACCGGGCAGCACCACGACGGGCAGCAGCCCGGGGCCGACATGGCGCTTCCAGCCACCGAGGCCGACCACCGGCCGGTCGGGGAAGACCGCGTCGTCCAGGATGCAGGAGATGCCGTTGGCCAGGAAGTTACGGGCGGCGAAGCCACAGGTGCGGCGGGCCAGCCGGTACTGCGCCTCGGAGTTCTCGTTCCACCCCGACTGTGGATTGGCGAAACCGGACCGGACCCATTCGCGGACGTCGTCCAGGCTGATGTGGGCGGTGGGCACCCGTCGGCGGTCGGCCCAGTGGCGGGCGACCGTCGTCTTACCGGCACCCGCCGGTCCGATCAGCAGCACCGCGACCGCGGTCTGCGAGATATCGGGCACCGTCTGGTCCGGTGAGGGATGCGGCAGCGGCACCGGGCCGCCGGGCGGCAGCTGGACATGGCCGGTGACCCCCGCCGCCTCGGCGGGCGGCGGCGCCACGGAGGGAACCGACACCTGCGGTACGGGCGGCGGTATGTGCGGAGGCGGACCCTGGTGTGGCGGACCCTGATGCGGGGGGACCTGGTGCGGCGGGACCTGGTGCGGGGGCGGGGCCGCAGGGGCGGGCGCCGGGGGCACGGGCGGAACGGGAGGGTTCGGGTGAGGGCCCGGGTGGTGGCTTGCGCCCTGGGCCCAGCCTGCGCCCCGCGGTCCGGGGCCCTGCCCCGGTCCGTGGGGCGGTGGCAGCGGAGCTCCCACTGCGTGCTGCATCCGGTGGCACTCCGTCTCGTACAGGCAAGTCCGGCAATTGTGGCGTAGCGAGGCGGCGATGAGGCCGCTCCTACCGAACGGTACCTGCCCGGACGGCCGCTGTGTGAGCGGCGGACAAAGCTGTTGCGTGCCCGGTACACCACCTCTGCCAGGCGATTCGCACCGAGTCCGGACCGGACGGGCGCGGCGGGGGGCTTCGGGGCGGGGGGGGGGGGGGCCGGACCGCGTGGGTCCCCCCCCGGGGGCGGGGCCGGGGGCGGCCCCCGGGGGGGCGCCCCCCCGTCGCTCACGACCCCCCCCCCCCCGGCGGGGGGGGGGGGGGGGCGCCCCGCCCCCCCCCGCGACCGCCCCCGCATACGGGCAGGCCGGGGCGGATGACTCATGCGCCTGGG